>NZ_CP051230.1:2552668-3829003 GCF_017792385.1 Hyphomonas sp.
CGGCCTTGATATTTGTATAGAGTGTCATTGCGTGTCTCCTTGCGCGATGAGGGAAAGCTGGGGGCAGGTAAGGGGGTCGGTCATGTAAGCTTCGCCATCGAAGCCGGTGACGCGGAGGGCTTCCTCGACGCGGCGCTGGCCGCCGGATCGGCTCATATAGATGACGACATCAATGGCTTCGGCGATCAGATCGAACGGCGCGCGGTTTGTGGCTTCAAGCGTAAGCTGTTCCAGGCGTTTGAGCGCGCCGCGCGCGGAATTGGCATGCAGGGTCGTGATCCCGCCCGGATGGCCCGTGTTCCAGGCCTTGAGGAGATCCAGCGCTTCGGCCCCGCGGACTTCGCCGACAATGATGCGGTCAGGGCGCAGGCGGAGTGTTGATCGGACAAGTTGTTGAAGTGACACACTGTCCCGATGCGTTCGCAATTGAACAACGTTGGGGGCTGCGCAGCGGAGTTCGCGCGTATCTTCCAGAATGAGGATGCGGTCGGCTTCGAATGCCGGCTCAGCGAGCAGGGCGTTGGTGAATGTGGTTTTGCCGGAGGAAGTGCCGCCGGCGATTAGGATGTTGGCGTGTGCGCCAATCGCCTCACGCAAGGCGGCGCAAAGGGTAGGCGCGAGCGCCTGCTGCGTGACATAATCGCCGAGACTGAAAGGCGTTGAGGTGGGTTTCCGGATAGAGAAACAGGGCGCGGTTGAAACAGGCGGGAGAAGTCCCTCGAACCGCTCGCCGCCGCCTGGCAGTTCGGCGGAGACGATGGGGGAGGTGCGGCTGAGAGCTTCTCCCGCACTGGAGGCGACGAGTCTTATGACCCGTTCGCGATCGGAAACTTCAAGACGATGGTCGGAAACACTCAGTCCGATGCCGGCGGTCTCGATCCAGACCGACCCGTCGGGATTGGCCATGATTTCGATCGTGCCGGGCGCTTCGAGTGCCTCGCGGACAACTGGACAAAAGGCTGTGCGCAGCATGGCGTTGCGACGTTCTTCAGATTCAGTGTACTGATTTGTTTTGAGAGCCATGCCCTACCCCAACTGCCTTGCGGAACAGGGGCAAGTCTCAGATTTCCATGTTGAATTTGGGAGTCAGAAAGCGGAGAGAACTTCAGAGATGGAAAGAGTTAGTTGGGAAATTGGTTTCGTTCATTCATGTTTGCGATGGGATCGATTCGGTGCCGACGGTGTCAGCAAAGCTTCGAGTGCAACATAAGAATTCGTTCAGATCGTATCATTGGCATCTATGCCTACGTGGAGGTCATCGGCTAGAAGAGTCAGCGTTATGACTAGGTTGTGCTCCGCGGCATCAGTAAGGTCGCCCGTCAGTCCGCCAAGTAGCTCACGCGCGTGCGAAACCGCATTTCCGTCTTCGTCCGTCAGCTTCTTGTGAAGTTTCACCAACTCAGCGTAAGCAAGTTCAGCTCCTTCGCTTCCTTTATCGGCTCGATCTTCTAAGCGGGTAAGGGCTGATTGGGCCTCGTTGAGCCAAGAATTTAATTGATTTAGCTCGATCTCAAGGAGGTTCTTCCCATCAAGTAGATTCTGAGTCGCGTACAGCTGAACCATGGCATGGTTCGCCAATCTGAAATCATCCAGGGATTGTGATCGAGCGAATGTCTCGTCTGTAATGTAAGGATGCCAAGTCGTCTGGAATTCCTCATCGGGAAGAGGAGGGAAGTTTCGAACAATACGTATCGCCAACTGAGGAAGAATGCGCCCATTGATTGAGGGCGCTACGACGCAGACACTATCGGCGAATTCCTCGATTGTCTCCAATGACCGGTCAATCCAATGGAAGAAGTCAATCAGAGAGTCCAAAGGACGAACGATGCACACATCGCCGAGCGGCCATAATAGTAAGTCTGAATTGGCAGCAGGTTTGTAAAACAGCTCTGCGTCTAAAGTCTCTTTCGCCTTGCGTTTCAGGTTCGCAATATCAAGCGCCTCCTTCTTGCGCAGCCGATGTTCAAGGCGTTTCAACCCAACACCTTTTGTGAGCGAGACCCTTGGTTCGATAATGCCGCTTGTTTCCGCAAGCGTATGTCGTCCGGCTGCAAGAAGGGCGGGGCGAAAGGCTTCGATCGTTGACGCGATTTGCTCAATTGCAACTGGTGCGCTGTTTAGGAAGCGCCATTTTGGATCGGCCTTCACAGTTTCACCGGCCTTGAGAATGTCGGCGGCCAGAAGCGCAAGTTGGAACCCCGTCTTATTTCCCTCCATCAGTTCGGTAATGAACTGAGAAAGACTTGAAACATAAGTGCCTATCGCATCGGAAATGTCCGCGCCGATAGGATCTCCAAGCTGATCTTCCGGTGCAGCGAGAGGAAGTGATGGGAGAAGACGATCCAACATCGACAAGGCCCGAACTTCCCGCAATTGTTCCTGCTTGAATGTTCGCCGCCGACAAACATGGTCGACGGCATTGGCAAGCATTCCAGCGGCCTTTTCAATGGAGAAGGCGTAACGTTCAAGAACTTCCGTATACGTTTTAGCGCCACGGCCTTGTCCTACAGCATGGATCATCATGCGGTTCCAAGCGGTCTCGGCTCTACTATGAACAGCCGACCTAGGTAGCGCCTTTTCAGTTGGCGTATAGTTGTTGATCGTCAGGCCTTCGCCTGAGGCCTGCACGGCGACAGCGTTTACCCGCTCTGCTTTTGGACAAAGTTGCAAAGCGATGCTCGCATAGGCGCTGACACGTTCTTCCAAGTTTTCATCGGCATATGTCTCTACCGAAAGCATGTTTGCAGTAACTTCTATTGCGCCAGCGTCCGTCATCTCTAGTACCGGGAGAAGCGCCCAAGGCGTTTCACAGGCAAGCCTGATCAGAAGTCCGTCGGAACCTCCCAACTGATCGGCGGCGCGTTCTCCCAAGGACATTTCCGCTTCGCTCAAAATGGCTATCAGTTCCGCGATTTCCTTGATGGGCGCGTCTCGCATCGCCTCAATCAGTGCGTCAAGTGCGGGTTCTGAAAGGCGCTTCAGAGGGGCTCCATGCAAAGCAGTAGCTAGACGTATTGCGTCTCCAGCGCTCGCGCATTTGCAGAAAATATTCTCAGCGGTATCCGCCGCCAGGGCATCAAACAGCTTAAGTCTGTGGTCTTCCTCACGCCGCTTTTTGAAGCGGGCATGGAAATTCCGTAATGGCTTGAAGACCGCAGAGGTCCCGAGCGCCTCCGCGAGGTTGTCTTTCATAACAAGAAGGCAGAGGATAAATTCGCGGTGGCTGAAGTTCAGATCTTCTGCAACCTCATGGAATGTGTCTGCGTCTTTAAGAATGGTGCGCAGTCGTAAAGCTTCGAGGCCTTCAATGATGATATCCAGTCTCGGCTCGTCAGACACCCTTTGAACAACGGCTTGCAGAGCCGCCTCGTCAGAAAGAACGCCCGCTCGCCCCATCACGGTCAGGTAGCGTCTGATATCTTCTGGTACAATCGTTCCTGATGCGCGGAAGACTAACTGATCTTGGGCGAGTGAGAGGCGATCTAGGCAAATTTCAAGAATTGCCTCTGAGCGCAATTCATGAAGTCCACGGATGATCTGATCACTGCTTGGTCCGACAAGGTGTTCATTTCTGAGTCTCTGGTTCGCCCGCGCAAACGAAAAGCGGTCCATCTTCAATTCGAGAAGCAATCGGTCGATGGACATGCCAGCGCCACACCGTCCAGCCGCTGATATCAGCGACAATAGCTGCAATTCGTCGTCGCGATGCTCTTTGAGGCGGCGATCAATCTGATCAGTGATCATTTCCTTAAGGTGCTGGCCTTGCGTAACAATGTGCACATATTCGAGAAGAAGACCTCCAGACTTCTCAAATGCTTCGCGCCAGTGCGCAGTCTTGGAATGGCCTTGTTCATGCAGTTTTTGCCAAAGAGCCTTTGCAAGACCCTCCGTCAGCACCGGCCGGAATACGAACAGCTGATGCCGGTCATCAATGAGATAAAGGTCCTCTTCTCGAACCGTGCCAAGACATTTGACGCCGGGCGTCAGGCGTGCTTGCTCACGTAACCAATCCCAAGTCTTGCTTCCGCGCTTTCCAACATCGTCAATGTAGACAATCACCGGTCTTTCTGGACTAGGGGCCAGTTTCAGGAAGAAGGTCGTCAAGCTTGATTGCTCGATTCCCTCAATGTTTGAGATCTCGACGAGACGCGCTGCATGACGCAACTCGAACGCGGCGAGATATGCTAGTGCGCTTTTGCCGGAACCTGAGGGACCGCAAATCATCGCGTTGTCATGTCTCAGCAATGCGACGACTACGGCGTCAACATCATCCTCTCGCGGCAGTGCAAGGCCAGCGGAAACGTGTCCTGGCTTTGCGGACGTGCCGAGATAAAATTCAGGATCGGGATCAGCGACGCCGAAATCTATGAAACTGACCACGCCAGATAGTACGGCCGCATCAACCGTATCCGCACCCATGATCGCAAGGAGGGCGTCCAAGCAGTTTTGTACACTCGCCAATGTTAGAGACGATCTTGTCTCAAACGCCAATCTCGCGTTTGCTGACGCTGCTTGCCCGACTCGGCTGACCAACTCGGTTATGCAGACTGAGGCAGATAGTCTATTGATGTCCTTCGCAGCGCAAAGCTCGTCAATCGCGACATCAATCGGGTTCGGAAGTATCAACAGGCGCGTCCGACCGAGCCGTTCGACAAGTGCGGGCCGCATTTCGGTGCTGGCGGTCTCGGCGAGTTCTTGCTGCAATTTCGTGCTAAGTGCCCTAGGTTGGGTTGAACTGCTGTCATGTCCTGAAAAAGGACGATCCAGAACAATCCACCGAGAATCGGAGTCGGCACCGGGGCCTCCAACAATGACATCGGCAATCTCTTTCGGTCGAAAGCTGGCATAAGGGCCAATCTTCGACTTCACTTGGACCCATGTCGTCGGCGATCCACCTTCCAGCGCGAAATCATCAAGCGATTCCGGGGTAACCGAGCCAGCCGCAATCATTCCATCCCAACACCGGAGTGCCAGGAGAGCGCCAACACTGTCCTGAAATCGAAATCCGTGTCCCGCTCGCGCTCCGGCGCGCGACGATCTCCACGAGGCGGCAAGGTCAGTTTCTGTTTCTCGCAACTTAACCACCTGATGCAGCGCGCTTCTCAATCTCGACCACTGCCTGCTTGAGCTCTTCGCCTGCCGGAACACCGGCCGCGACAATCGAATCGGCGATATCGCTCCATCCCTTGGTTGCCAGGCACGCGGTATCAGACTTCATGGCTATCTCGCTAGTTCTGTGACCGATATTCGCTGTGCGCCAAAACTCTTCGCGGCCGCTCTCGCGCCAACGCATTGATGCCGCATACAAATGCGGAGCGGCGTTGCCCGGCTGCACCAGCTCCAAAAGGTCTAGCAGCATGCTGGCGATGATCGGACACGCACCTGCTGAAACAGAAATGTCGGAAAGCACAGGCAAGAAAGGCAGGACCTGATCTTCAGACAGGCCTTTTGTATATGACACTCGGTCGCCGAAACCCTGGACGGCTTTCAAAAAGAATGGCGAGATCAGATCATTGAGGTGAATCTCAAGGCCGCCGCGGCTAGACCATTGATGCTGCTTCCAGTGACGGGTGGTCTGCAGTCTTTGCCACAAGCGCTTGCGAATGTTCGCGAGGTAGGCCGTATCAGAGGCGCCACCCTCTACAAGTCTCAAATCGCTCGCGGCAAGGAAAGCCGCAGCGGTACACAGGAAAGTTTCGTCCGGTAGGCTGCTGAGCGGGGCAAAAACCAGTCTCTCAAGGTCCTGTTCCGACCAGCCCTTCGCCACGGGCGCTGCAGATTCAAACAAGGCCTTCGCCCAAGCGTTTGCCGTATCACGAAGCTCGGTCTCGTCATCGGCACCGGCCCCGGCAAGACTTTGGGTCATCCAAGCCAGATTAGAGGTCAAAAAGTCAGCGGTCGTATCCATGGTTGCGACGGTGGCAAAGACGCGCAACCAGACTTCGGCGGTATGATGATCGAAATAGAAGTCTGGCCATGACGGCGTCACCCGGTGGGGCTCTCGCGTCTGATTCTTGGCGCCAATCACGATTCCCTGCCGCTTGGGTCGCGGTGCTTCCACAGGCGGGCTCGGCCAGGCTGGCAAATCGCCTTCGCCGCCCAACCAGCCATTTTCTGAGTCCAGACGAGCCGCGATCGCTTGTTTGCGAGCGGAACACCGCGCCTCGTATGCGCCAGCCTGTTCATCCAAGTTGGCTTTACGGGCGAAGATGCACGCATCGATGCCGACCCTCGCGAGGGCGCACACTGTATTCACTCCCAAAGCTTTGGTTGCTTCTGGATGTCGAGAAAATACGCTTGCTGCTGCGGAGGGATGTCGCGCCGTCAACTTCAGAAGCTCGGACACATTCTCTCCTGGCGCGCCACGATTAACCAAGTAGAGCCGACCGCACAGCGCCAAGGCTGTGGGATCATACATAATGTCAAACCGCAGATTGGTCCGTGACTTCGCCGCCGCCGCCAGCGCTTGATCAAATACTCTGGATAGAATGGGAGCGTGCTGCGGCAGTTGACCATCGGACAGGTAACGCGCAAGAAAGGCTGCCGCGCCGACCCTGGCAATCCATGGATCATCTGGTTCGAAGTCAACGGCTTCTTTGGGAGCGGTTGTGTCGCCGCCATCCAACAGGAGTTGTAAGGCATCTCCCACCGGCACACGGAGATCGGTATCCTCTTTGTCCATGCTCATTCGCATTGCGAGTGACGCTGTAAATGCCTTGTGTTGTGCGGATGTCGCCTCTGATTGTTGATCCAACCAGGACTGCTGCTCTGGCGGGAACTCATAGATGTAGCCCTCGACAAGCTCTCCATCGTCGCCAGCCTCGGATACTTTTCGATAATTTTCTCGATGCGTCATTCTCAGAGCGTGCGACGCCATGTATTCTGGGGCAGCCCAATCGACTTCTGGCTTAGTCCATGTACCGAGTCTGTCGACCGCCTCTTCGATACGCCGCCGAAGACCCTCGATTGCAAATTCGGGTTGGCGAACAACAATCTGCGGGATCACGTTGTGCAGACTGATCGAGCGGGACGGTTTGCCAGCGAGAGATTCCGTGACGAGGCGGTCAGTGGCGGGACCGCGATCCCATCGGAAGTTTCCGCCTCCCTGCATTTGGTCGAGTTGGTCGTGCTGCAAACGCTGGCTATCGAGCGCAAGTAGCTCCGGAGATGCGAGAAGGTCGTGTAGCAGCGGTGCGTCAAGTTTTGCGTGGCAGAGTACGAGATCTACAATAGGGAGAAGGAACGCCCCATTTATCGGTTGATCATCGGCAATTTTTTCGATCAGTTCACCAAGGTTCCCACCTTTGTCTAGCAGACCATGAGCCCAATCTTCCAGCGCGCATAGCGCCTTCGAGACAAGCAGAGACGGTCCATGACCCCTGGACCAGGCGTAACTGGAAACTGGCGATATCTCTCTGGCCGCGCCGGCAAGCATAAGGTCTATTGAATAAGACTGCGGGCCGGGTTGTTCGAGCGATCGTATGAGGTGGCGAAGGAGAGAGAGAGCTTCGTCCGGGTTCGCTTTGAACAGGCTTTGAAAGAGACCAATGCCAGTCTTGCCTAAAGAAAACGGGTGCTCAATTTGCATGAGGGATGGTGGATAATCCCTCCGTGAGCCAGAGCGCGACTGAGATTGCATTTCGTTGTCGACGGCGCGCCGGAATGCATGACAGAATTCATTTGGCGCCGCCGAGGGCAAGGTGCCGGGGAAGCGCAGGATCTCCGAAAAATAATTGGAACTGCGATTTGAGTTTGCAACGGCGTCGAGATATCGCGCAGCAGCAGCGGCATTCTTATCTGCATGTAGTGCGACCGACAGTCGTGCACTTTCCCGCGTATCACGGTTCGCAGGGTAGAGAATTTCGGGCCGTGTGTCCCCAGGTCTCGGCATTGGTATGTCGGCTTGTTCGATATCCGCCACTAGTAGATCGGTTAGCCTGTCGATCAGGGCCGGAGAAAAAGCCCTTTCGCCAAAGGCAGCCAAAATAAGCCAAGCTTCAAAAACATCGACTGCCGCGGCGAGCGCGCGCGCCGGAAGGCGCCCGAATGTCTGGGCCGTCCAGACTATAACCGGGATCCAGACCGGTCCCTTCGGTATAATCAGGCCAACGGGCACCGAAACGGCTTGCGGTGTAAGCTCTGCCAACACTTTATCAGCAGGCTGACTATGCGTAGCAATTACCCTGCGTAACAAGCGTTCGGCGAGAACTCCATCGCCGTCGATAAGGTAGTCGCTGTGACTTTGGAGCAGCTCACTGGCCAGTTCGCTGCGCACAAGCGCAAGAAGACCTAAGCCCACCCAACCCTCATGCGCGCCGCCTCGCTCGAGGCGGGTAATAGCATCATGCCATCCAGATTGCGGGTTTTCGGCCAAGCGGCGGAAACAGAGCTCGACGCCGCGGCCAAGCCAGTATGCCGGCGCAGCAGATAGGTTTAGGCGGCCCCAATGCTCCGACAACTCAGACAGGTACATGCCAATAGCCCAGTCGGTGAAGATATCGTGCCTGAACTTCACCCGGTCGGCTGCGATTTCCACCAAGACGCCATCCTCAATGAGCGAGGATACCGCGTCGTGATCTTCTTTCTTCACATCGGCAAGAGATAGTCCCGACAACTGAGCTTCTACTGTAGCGATGATTGTGCGTTTGCGTGCGCGCTGTTGTCCCTGTGACTGCGAAAATCCATGTCCCCCGGTTTCCCACCAATTAGCGGCTAAAGAAGCTTCGCTGATAATCGCTTCAGCCTGCAGTCGAGCCTCGGCGATCCTACGCAGGATAAACGGATTTCGCGCAAGATGCTTGGCTGGGTGGTCTGGCTTCAGAAGTTCTGAAAGTGCCGGGCAGGCTTCAGCAAGTGCCTCAGCCTCCTGGTCGTTCAGAGTCTCAATGGTAAGCGTTTTACGTTCACCCAACGCGTCCGTGAAAGTATCGCTGAAATTGAATGCGTTTGCATCTGCCCACCCGGTACGGGCCGTAAAGACCACACAAACGCCGCTAACACTTGAGGCGGCGATCACAAGATCCATGATGGTGTTTCGTTCGCCCTGATCACGGAATTTATCAAGGCCGTCGATAAAAATGACCCCGCCCCCATCGCAAGCGAGATCCAGAAGAAAATCTTCTGCGGACACATCGATATCATACTGCGCTCGAAGTGCGGCCCAGCCTCCAGGTGGAGTGCGGTCCGGCGAAAGAACAATTGTGCGAACCAGAGTGCTTCGGGCATCAGCGGCCGCTCTTAGAAGTGCGGACTTGCCGGTTCCGCCCTCGCCAACAATTTCGACTATGCCGGAGCTTAGCATTGCATCGTCGATGAGGCCTTCCAGTTGAAACCTCATCTCGCTTCGCGCGATCTGAACGCCCGCAATCCGGATATCGATATCTTGCAGAGCGAAGGATGCCATCTCTGCTATACGCTTACGCGCCGGCGCAAGAGTACTCACTTCGCTTAGCAGAATTCCTCGCTCCCTAAGCTTTTCGGCCCAATGCCTGCGATCTCCTTCTCCTCCGATGGCGTCTGCGGCGAGAAGCTCCGAGACTAGCGCATCGTAAAGGCCCTCATCACCTCCAGCGATTCTGGATGCGCGCATTCGATCAGTGTGCTCGGCAATGGAATTGGGGCGTGCATAGTCGAACACCAGAACGGAGAAGTTTCTGAGAACAGCGAAGACATCAGCAGTGTCGGTAATGCCATTAGCGCCCAATTTGGCTTTGAAGGCCGCGTAGAAATCGCGCATCTGCCGATTGCGGCCCGGTGCGGCGAGCTGGGCCTCGAAGGACTGGTCATCAATCGTGTGACGTGAGAGCTCAAGCACTTCCTGGACACCGCGATCAATCGAAGAGCTAGTTCGTTCGATCGCAACTGCGAAGCGGCGCTGGGGATCGATCCGCCAAGCGTCAGCTAGCATTCTTGCGACAGCGTCGAAATTCACGTCGCTATCAGTGAAGGACATTTGTCTTTTGGCTTGAACTTCAAGGCATCGCTGCGAGCCGTCTGGGCACTCCCCGTGGAGGATGATGTCGTCCAGTGGATTGCCTTGATCAGCACGCTGAAACTCAAGACGTCGAATGATGGCACCCGGAAGGCCAAACGCTTCAGTCTCGGCGAGAATAGACAACGCATAGTGGGTTGCGACTTTGACCTCAAATTGAGGACCTGCCGGTCCTGTCGCGCGTGGACTGGCCCCAACTAGAACCTTTGACTGTTTATCTTTACCTGATCGCACTCATATTTTCTCCAGAACACTATCCGAGTCTTCGGTAGTTAGAAGTCTACCGAGTAAACGAAGATGGGCAGAGTCCTCTCCCAGAACAACAAGTTGAATCCATGCGGTAGCGATGATTACCCTGTTGTCGCAATCGCGTCCGCCACCTGATCCATGAACCGGTTAAACCGCTTCTGACCCAAGGCATGCGCCGTGTTGCGGTCGATGTCGGGAAGGGGCGGCGTCGCCGTCAGCCAGTACTGGACAAAAAGTGCGAGGGTTTCATTCGCTTGAACCAAGTCCCGCTCCAGTGACGACAGCTGCGACTCCAGGCGGACAAGTCTGGCTGTTACTCCGGCGGCATGAGCGGAAGCTCCGAGCGGATCAAAAAAACCTTCCAGCGCCTGTTCGACGACCTGATTGATCGTCACGCCCGTAGGAGCGGCAACTTCCTTGAGGCGGCGGTGCATGTCGGGTGTGAGACGGAGATTGATGCGTGGCTTTGGCATGGCGGTCAAAAATCCGGAAGCAGATCGTCATCGCCCTTGTCGAGCCCGTGTGCCTTGCGAATTGTCTCCTGCATTTTCTGCGCAGAGATCTCCTGGGAATCACTGTCATCCGACAGAGTGTGGTCCGGCTCTGGCGCTTCAGTCTCTGGTTCCAGTGTGTCGTCAGTTAGGGGGATCTCCAGTGCGAGGCCACCATCGCCCTGCGATAAAGCACCTGGTTGAGGCTCACCATTCACTGCGTCCTCAAGCAAAGGATGGGAAGTCCGTATGTGTGTGCACCAGTCATCATTGCCAGCTGTGTTCGGCTCCAGCGCAACAATGTCTGCCTCCCCAACACGTCCCGTAAAGTTTCCGTCCTCGAAGTAGCGGAGTTTATGGGCACGCACCGGTGGGCTGCCGGAGACGAGCACCAGCTCCTCATGGGCCGGCAGTTGCATGACTTCGCCGGGTGTGAGGAGCGGGCGTGAGGTTTCCTGTCGTGACACCATGACATGCGCGAGCCAGGGCGCGAGGCGGTGGCCAGTGTAGTTGCGCTGGGCGCGTTGCTCCGTCGCTGTTCCGAGAGCGTCGGAGACCCGCTTTGCTGTGCGTTCGTCATTGGTCGCGAAAGCCACCTTCACATGACAGTTGTCGAGGATGGAGTTCATCGGGCCATAGGCTTTTTCGATCTGGTTCAGGGATTGAGCGATCAGGAAGGCGCGAATGCGGTAGCCGGCGAAAAAGGCGAGAGTCGTTTCGAAGAAGTCGAGCCGTCCGAGTGCCGGAAATTCATCCAGCATCATCAGAAGCTCTCGTCGCCGGCTGCCCTGTTCCGGGTGGACTTCAGTGAGGCGCCTGCCGATCTGGTTCAGCAACAGGCGGATCAGCGGGCGCGTTCGCGAGATGTCTGACGGTGGGACGACGAGGTAGAGTGAGGCGGGATAGTCTCCGTCCACCAGATCCGCGATCCGGAAATCGCTCCCGGATGTCACCTTGGAAACCACGGGATCGCGATAGAGCGTCAGGCAGGTAATGGCGGTTGAGACAACACCTGATCGTTCATTCTCCGATTTGTTGAGCAACTCCCTGGCCGCTTGGGCGACGACTGGATGCACGCGCGGGGCGGCATCGGTCCCGAGGTGATTGGTTGTCATCATGATTCGCAAGGTCCGGATGATCGTGCGCGAGGGATCGGAGAGGAACTGCGCGGCGCCTGCGAGCGTCTTGTCCTTTTCGGCGTAGAGCACGTGAAGCAGGGCGCCTGTCAGAAAGGCATGTGCGGTGCGCTCCCAATGGTTGCGCCGTTCGAGCGAACCTTCCGGGTCGACCAGAATGTCGGCGATGTTCTGGACATCACGCACTTCTTGGTCACCACGCCGGACTTCGAGCAGGGGGTTAAATCGGACGGATGCCGGGTTTGTGGGATCTAAGCGCAGGCAGCGTGAAAACCCCGACCGCCATTTCGAGGTCAGGGTCCAGTTCTCGCCCTTGATGTCATGGATGACGGCGCTGGAGGTCCAGGAGAGTAGCGTCGGCACGACGAGACCGATGCCTTTGCCGGAACGTGTCGGGGCAAAGGTGAGTACATGCTCCGGCCCGTCGTGCCGGATGTAGCGATTGTTCCATGTGCCGAGGAAAACGCCGGATTTTGCAAGGAGACCCGCACGCCGGACGTCCCGGCCTTCCGCCCATCGGGCCGAGCCATAGGTTGTGACATGTTTCTGGTGGCGGGCTCTCAGGACGGAGCCGGCGACGGCGGCCATGGCGGCGAGCAGGCCGCCGGATGCCGCGATAAAGCCGGCTTTCATGAAGAGGCCGGGTGCATAGGCCTCATAGGCATACCACCACTGGAAAAGTCGCCAGGGCTTGTAGACTGGCTGATCGCCAAACCGGAACCATGCGTGTCCGAGAGCGGCCTGATACCCGAGTTCCCCTGCAATCCACTGGGTTGCGCCCCAGACAGCTGCAAGCACGATCAGAAAGCAGATCAGGATCTGGCCAAAGAGGATCTTGGTATGGGTCATGTGCGCGGTCTCGAATGCGGCAGAAGGCGCGCCATTGTCCTGATTGCACTGCCGATCCGGTAGTCGGAAAACCGGGAGAAGGCGGTAGACGCGCCATTAGCGCGACGGACCGCGTTCGCGCCCCATCATCCAGTCTATACCGGTGGTCTTCCGCGTCAGGGAGATATCGCGGCCGAGCCCGGCACCCATGCCGGCACGCATCCGGACGAGCGTAAAAACCCCTTCCTGGCCAACCATCGCCATGCGACCCTGATGCATATCGATGATCTTCTCGAACCGGCCGGAGAAAGTTCCGCCATGCTCCAGTGCCTGGAATGTCCGCCCTGAGGCACGCGCCTCCGCGGCCGCGAAGCGGGCGAGTTCGTTGGCCTTCAGCTGCTCGCGTGCCTGCCCAGAGAGTGTTGTTTCCTGTTCTGCGAGAAGTCCACGGCTGCGCAGCACGGTCATACGTTCAAGGCGCGCGCGGCGTACTTCTCCACCAAAGCCTGTCTCTGCCAGACGTTCAGGATCGACCTCGTCGAGCCATGTCAGCGCGTCGGCCTCAACCAGAGCGCCCGGACCTGCACGGCTTCTCAGAAGATTATCTCTCGCGCCGCCGCGCGTCTGTTCGTAGACGGCTGCACGGGCGAGATAGTCCTCCCCGATCGTCCAATCCCCGCTGGCAAGACGTTGGACAATGCCGGCACGGCGTAAGGCTTCGAGTCGTCGCTTGTGCGCCAGCCGGTAGGCAGGGGAAGATTCCGGTTCTAGGCTGGCATGGCGATCTTCCGTCCAGATGCCGTCAGACAAGGAAGCGATACGAGCAATCGTGTGGTCTGAGCGTCGGGCTTTCGCCTGTGTGAACCGGATGTCGGCAATCGCACCCTCGGGGATGTCAGCCGGGCTCTGGCCAGATGCAAGCGGGACGAGCGAAACCTTTCCATCCGTCCGCTCAAGGATGAGGGCATGACGGTCTTCCATTTCATCGAGTATAACAGTGCCGGCGATACGACCGGTCAATGTTGTTCCAGCCAGTCTGGTTTCATCCAGCATTTCAAGTCGATTGGCGACGTCGAGGCTCCGATATCGGGCCGTCATCGACCGGATGATGTCACCTTTGCGGCCAAGCTGCTTAAGCGTTTCGGTCCAACCGGGTTTCAAGTGCCAGCTGTTCCCATCACGGGTCGCCAGACCGAGCCGTTCCAGATGGCGAAGCCGCTTGATGCGGAGCGAGTGATCGAAGTGGCCACGTTCCGAGGCAGGCTCTCCAAGAGAAATCCTATCATTCTGCATGTCCTTTTCGATGGCGCGGTCGAGACCGGTCATCCGGTCGGCTGTGACGTCCCGCGCATCCTGTCTCAGGATTTCAAGATCGCGCCGGGGTCCGAGGCGCTCTGTCAGCTGGCGTGAGGCGCGCTCGCGCAACCCACGCATCAGATAATTGCGGTCGATGACAAGATGGTCGCCGGTGGCATCCCGCCCGCGAATAACAATATGCGTATGTGGCTGGCCGGTATCGTGGTGATCGACGGCAATCCAGTCCAGCTTTGTACCAAGGTCTTCTTCCACACCGGCCATGAAGGCGCGGATCTCAGGCTTGAGGTCTTCGAGCCGGTCCGCATCCTCGGCCGATACGATGAGGCGGAACTGGCGTTCATCCCCGGCGCTGCGCTCACGGAACGCCCGTGTGTCCAGGTCTTCCGCGTCGCGGTCATAGGCCTGTCCGCGCTCGCCGTCCCGACCGGCCCCATCCCGCTCAATATAGCCGACATGTTCGGCGAAGGCTTTGGCTCCGCCCAAACGTCCAGCTCGGGCGATGTGCACCTTCACAACGACGCGCCGCATTCGGAACGCCGGATAGGGCGTGCCTCGCATGCGCGAGACGGAGGCTGCCTGCGCGCCCCTCACACTGCGTGACTTTCTGATCCGTCGGTTGCTTGCTTTTCGTGACAGCCGGGCCACGCGTTTGCGGATGGCTTTTCCGAACCGTCCCGCACCACGCTGACCACGATCCCGAATCCGGCCAAGCCTTGGCTCGAAAGGCGTGTCGCCGCTCATTGGCGCGAATTCCTGCAGGCGCCTGCCTTTGCCCAGGCATTTACAGGCAATACCATCGGAAGAGGCGCCAGGGGCTGGCGTTCATTTGCATCACAGGCGCCAAAAATAAGATGTGCAGACAAGGCTTTGAGGAGCCGGAGGCGCCTGCCTCTCAATCTTGCCCTGACGGTACGCTGAAGAGTCCTTTCCCTGCTTCTCTCCCGCCTTCCTGACACTTCCTCAGACGCCGGATGAATGATCATCGCTGATCTGTCCAAACTTCACTGACTGTACCAGCGATGTCGCTCGTATCAGTCACGCCGAAATAACGTCCATCAAGAGACCTTGGATGGTCATTCAGGAGGAAAATTTGCCCTTGGCCGAGCTTGAAACATCCTTCCCATACGGGCAATTCCATGCCTGTAGAGTCATGTTCCAGGGCGATTGCGGCCACATTCCCATTGATCGAAATCGATCCCTCATATCGGCAAATTTCATCGCCTTCACTGGCTGCAACATGCTTGATAAGAGGCCAGTACGGTCCGGTATAACCTCGATCATGTGCCCAGACCGCTTCTGGCGCTCCGGCTGACACGAGTGCCCAATCGCCGATGCGGGGAGGGCGCTCGCTCAGCCAGTAGAGCCCTGTTGGCGCGCTCGGCGTCCGGTTCCAGATCAACCTGGCCTGAAGGGGCAGACAGGCAAGAAGGATGAGCCCTATGCCTGTACCTGCGAACGCGAGATACCGAAAACTGACCATCAGTTCCGGCGCTCCGGCCGGTGGGGTTCGCCTGTGTTCTTCCATTCGCGTTCCGACGACCAGCGGTCTAGTTCTTCGCGGGCATAGAGGACACGCCCGCCATGTTTCCGGTAGCGCGGGCCGCCACCCGCCCAGCGGAAATTGTCGAGTGTCTGGCGTTTCAGGCCGAGGTAATCCGCTGCCTGAACAACACTCAGAAACGGACTGGTATAGTCTTTGTCCTGTGTTTGTGCGTCCATCTTTTGTCTCCTTTCTGATGGACTGAAATCTTACGGGATACTGTCTGGGCCCTGGAGAGTCGTTTTCACCGAGGATGAAAACGACTCCCTCGAACCGGCTGGGTCAGAGCAGGTCCCGATAGTCCTTTTCCATCAAATCACGGCCTTTTCTGATCAGGCGACGCGTGCGCGATTTGAAGGCATGAACGCCCGTGTCCCAGTCCGATTTGATCTGATCCTCACCGAATATCGCCGCGCCGATCTCGCGCTGCGAGGCGCCTGCAAGGGAGCCGTCAAGGGCGATGAGCGTCCGTTTGAGCTTGTCAGGCGCATAGCCCCGGCGTGGGCGGCAATCGAATTTGAGCCCGCAACAATGGTCGGCGAAGTCCTGTAGCAGGCGGAGATTGTCACGGATCAGGTGCCGTGCGCCGATCTGCAAAGTCAGATAGATCGCAAGTGGGACGGGTGCCTCCGACGGATCAATCGCGAGCTGCGCGGTATAGGTGTCGGAAGCGATATTCAGCTTGGTGCGCCGCCCCGGAACCATGAGAAACGTCTTTCTGCCGGGAATGTTGCGCCAATTGAGCGGCCTGTCGCCTTCACGCAGTTTTTCAGCGATGGCCGCAGCCGCATCCATATTCGCCGACATGATGTCAGGCAGCCAGAAAGGCGTCGTCTCATAGGCGGACTTCCTCGGGTCCGGCAGAAAGTGAAGTCCGAAATGTTCGGCTACCGGACAACGGATGGGCTGACGAATGAGTGTGCTGCCGTCGCTGCGTTGAAGGACGGCTGGCGCAAATGCCGTAAGAGATCTGTATGCTTTGAGAAGGGCGGGGTCACGGCGTTTGAATTCCCAGGCCCAGCCCGAATAGGGCAGGGTCAGGAGCCGGTCATATAGCCCGGTATGATAACGCCACTGTCCCCTGTGCGTCATTGCCGTCCCACCTGAGAGGGCGGCAAACCGGCGGAAGACCGAAGCAGGCGCTCCACCGGATGCGCCCGAACATACAATCAACCATAAGATGCAAATCGTGGGCCAATGCTCACTCAGATAGAAGAAAAGCGCCCGGATCGGGACTGATCCGGGCGTGTCGGCTTGGCATCTGGTGCCGATTAACCTTGCGGATTCCAGAGGATGACATGGCGGCCATCCTGGCCTTTGACGGGCGCAAGGTTCGCATAGATCTTGCGCGGGCCGATCATTGGGTCTGCAAGGGTGAGCGAGACATATTCGCGGCCTGAAGACTTCGCGGTGCGATACCAGCCGCCGCCGATATCGGAGCCTTTTTGTCCGGCGAGGACGCGAAAATCCGGCTGGGTATCGGAGGTCTTTTCGTTGTTGCGGATGATGCGGATGGGCGCGTTGAGGCTCATCATGGCGAGGGCGCCTTCAAAGCCGGTTTCGGTTTCGGACACATATCCAAGTGCGTTTGCCATTTTCAAATCTCCTTTGGCGTTTGTCACTGCGAGCCCCCGATGGGCTCCGTTGACGCCCGACCGGGGGGACGGCGGGCGGCGGGTCTGAACCCGGAATGGGGCGCAGCGCAGCGGAGCACCGGCGCGGCGGAGAATTTTGTCTGGCGGTGAATGCGTGGGACGCGCAGAGGAAAATTCTTCACCGCGCCGGTTTCAGGCCCGCCGTCTGTCGTCCAGGTCAGGGGCAGGAAACGAAGCGCATCGGGGGCGGGGTTCAACGCCGCTCGCCGGGAGATTGAGGGGCAATCGCAGCGATGTGCGACCGCGCCGGAAAGACCGGGCAAAAACGATCCTTCCCTGTTGAGCCTCGCCTGTATCCTGCCTTCCAGCCAGAGAAAAAGGCCGCCCGGCTCATGCCGGACGGCCCCCGCATCGCCGGGCTGATCAGGAGGCGGATCAGGCGGCAATCTCCGCTTCGCTCAGCGCTTCGGGCGTATCGGTTCTGTCCTGCTCAGTCTCGAACAGGTTCTTGATATTGCCCCACGCATCGGCGGGTGGACAGGCAGCGCCAACGACATAGCGGGTCGGCGCGACTGTCATCCAGCGAGGCCGCCAGTCGGGGTGACGCTCACAGCCATTGCCTGCGATCCGGTTGCGGACAACCGTTTTCTGCGCCTTGGCCGTGTCTGTGAAAACCGCGCGGGCCGTCGATGGCGAGGCGATGTCTGCGACCATCTGATTGATGACGCGCTTGTCGCGCAGCAGATCGAAGAACGCATCGTCCGGCGACCAGAGCGCGGCGAAGTCCGTCCCGGTGACATGGGCGGCGGCTTCCACGGCGGGCGAACCTGACATCAGGGTTTCACCCATCGCCACGGCAAGGATGTGCAGGACATCCGCATCGCTCAGACTGAGCAGCCGCGCGAAAACCTCGCAGGGATCGCCGCCGAATTGTATGGTCGCAACCAGTGTGGTTTCATCATCGTGCCCGAGCGCGGCGAGCGCATGAGCGCGATGGGCGAAGAACTGTTTTTCACTTTCTGAGTTCGCAAGGCTTTCCGCCGTGGCCTCCTTGCGGGTGTTCTGTTCCTCGACATCGACCCGCCAATGGCCGGAGCGCGTCACCAGATGCGCCACGGCGAGGCGCAGCGCGACGCCCGGATGATCGCACAGCGTCGCGCGCACGGCGGCGTGACGGTGGAGCGCGATATACTCCGCCATCGGGCCGGACATTTCCGGCCTGTCGGATTTCGTCGCGCCGCCCGGTGTCTTGGCCGTTTCGCCTTTCAGGATGCGTTCGATCTTCTGGATATCCTTGTGCGGCAGATAGCCTTCATGGGCGGTGACGGTCCCGTCATGGCGGGTCTCGACATAGACTCTGCCGCCCTGTTTCCGGCTGCGTTTGCCATGCTCCCAAGTGGGAAAATGCTGGCCGCGATCCAGAACAACCACATCATTCCAACCCTCGCTGCGGTAGCTCGCCGCCATATCCGCGATGGCGTCATTCTGGCGGGCCCAGAACAAATCCGTGTCCGCGAAAATGGCGTTCTCACCGAAGAGATCGGTCAGAACAACGCCATCATACGCCTCCATGTCGAACAGCGCCTTGTCGGTGGTGATGCGTCCGCCGCCTGTCAGCCAGTCTTTCAAACGCTCGCCGCGTGGGGCGTAAGCGTCTTCGGAATGGTAGAGCGTCAGCCAGTCGGTCTGCTGGCCCTTGGTGGCGAGGGTCAGGGCATAAAGCGTCCGCTTGTCGATGGCTTCGGCTTGATACAACTTCTTTACCTCATCCGTCAGGGCGGTCAGCGCCAGCACCCGGCGCACCATGAGTTCGGTCACGCCGAACCGCTCGGCGATGGCGGAGGTCGTTTCGCCTTTGGCGGCGAGCTTGGCGAACACTTCGTATTGTTCAAACTCATCGGCAGGCAGATGGGTGGTATTCTCAACAAGGGTCGCTTCCAGCGCGGCGATATCGTCGCCAGATTGCATGACGAGGCAAGGCGCTTTTTGCGGTTTGCCTGTCTCCTTGGCGAGGCGTTTGAGGGCGAAAAAGCGCCGCCGTCCGGCGACGACGCCGAAAGCATCGCCTTCCTTGCGGACTAGCATGGTCTGCAAGACGCCTCGCGTCCTGATCGAGGGATAGATGTCGGAAATGTCCGGCGTCTTGCGTCCGTGGCGCATATTGAGCCGGGACACTTTAAGCTCGGTGATGGGGATATGTTTCAACTGCATGGCATGGCCTCCTATGAATGTGCAGTGGGGTTTTCCGTGCGCGTCTCAGCGCACGGGGCGGTTTTCGAGCCAGAGACGGTAGGCGCGCTGCGCCGCCCCCTCGCTCTCGAAAATGTGGAAACAGCCGCAGACAAGGATCGCCCACGCGCCGATGTCGGCGGGGTCAAGTGCGGCGAGCGCGGCGTCCAGTTGGCTGATGCGGAAGGGGGGATAAATCTTCACGCCGCCGCCTCTATTGCGTCGGCGGCGCCGTCCGGTTCCGGCGCGGCGCAGGCGAGGATAAAATCAGCGGCCTTGGAGGCGAGCGAGGCGGCGCGGAAGATCGCCCGCTTGTCTTCGCGCAGCACGTCCAGCCATGAGCCGATATAGTCCGTATGCCGCACGGTCGGGGCGATGGCCTGATCGGCGCAGACAAAGGCGCTGGTCATTTCCGCGACCAGTTCCTCGCGAGCGTAATCCTTGGTTCCGAAGGCGCCTTTCAGGTCGCGTGCAAGCCGGGTCTTGTGTCCCGTCCAGTGGCCAAGCTCGTGAAAGCAGGTGCGGTAATAATTGATCTGGTCGAAGAAAGCGGGCTGCGGCGGCACCTGTATGAAGTCCTGCGAGGGGACGTAATAGGCGCGGTCGCCGCCGATGCGAAAATCAGCGCCGGTCGCCGCGATCAACGCTTCGGCGCAGGGGATGATGTCGCGTTCGGGCAGGTCCGGCGCGTCCGCGGTGAAACCGTCCGGCAAGCCATCGCACTGATCGGCGTTGAACACGGTATAGCGTTTGAGGAAAGCGATCTGCCGGGCGTCTTCTCCGGCCTCTCTCTCGCGCTCGCGCTCGTTCTTGGGCGTGAAGCGGTTGGCATAGACCACCATCGTTCCGCGCTCGCCTTTGCGCACGCATCCGCCGAGCGTCAGCGCCTGTTTGAAGGTGAGCCAGGTCTGGCAGGTGCGCTGATGCTCAATCGCCGCGCCCCATAAGAGCAGGATATTGATGCCGGAATAGCGCCGCCCGGTCGCCCCGTTCTCCGGTAGGCCAAGCGGCGTCGACGTGTCGGCGCCGCCCCAAGGCTGCACCCACGGCGCGCGCCCTTGCTCCAGTTCGTCAATGATACGGCTTGTGACCTCCTGATAAAGGTCTCTCCGCTGGCTCTCCTGTTTGTGGCGCTGCGCCATCCTTGCCTCCTCATCCCCGCGTTTCTTCCCGCAGAGGCGGGGGCGGTGAGAGGCCGCTGGCCAGATGGCGTCAGGTGCGAGCGGAAGGGGTCAGGTATGAGGCCCAGAACATGAGATCGATCTTATGGAGCCGCCCCCCTTCCGGGAGCGCCGCCATCTGGCATGCGCGCCTCCGCCCCCGTCTCGCAGGGAAAAAAGAAACAAAAAAGCCGGCGCTTCAGCGCCGACCGAATCTCCCATGAGAGGGTTTACTTGCCGCGCCAGGGATGGAGGCCGCATGGCCGAAACCGGACGCAGGACGGGTTCGGTTCACGACAGCCCGGTCCGGCGTCAGCCGGAGGCGCTCAAATCAGTTGGCTGAGCGAGAAACGAAGGTCTGAATCCTGGCATTGAGCCGCCATTTCATTGATGACCTGCCGACTTGAGACAATGATCGCGCCGCAATTACGCAACCGTGTTTCAAAGTCAGCCCGAAATTGCGGTTCTGCCGTTGAGCACCAGTCCGAAACAATGAAGACCCTGAACCCGTCAACGAGCAGACAGAAGGCGGCGCGGGTGATGCCTCCCTCAAGCACATCCCCGGTCAATAGAACAGTCTGGCGCTGCGTCTGTGTGACCTCGGATGCAAGCCGCGCAGCGGAGGATTGGAAGTCGCCGATGGTCTCTTCAAATCTGATAAGCGGGGAAGATGTTATACGCGAGAGCTCCTGGATCTCAGGACAAGGCAAGGGTCGGACTTCATTCCCGGTAGAGAGCCGGATGAGACAGATATCATCAGCCTGGATGAGAAGCGAATTGGCCAAGGGACTACACCGCTAATCTGCGAGGATGCCGCCAGCCCATATTGTCCGAATAGCGATGCAGACAGTCCCAGCGTCTACCACCGCACAGGAGAAGGCCGACGATAAGGTGAGAGGCACGGACTGGATATGTGACCGCTCTGATATGAGGGAATCCGGAGTAGTTAAACATTCAATCGCTGGCAGCCTGCTAAACCCTGTTTGGTGATCCTGTGCATCACATTCTGGTGCTCCGGAGACATGGCACAACTCGCCCGTATGTGGGATCAATCGTATGCGAGCGGGAAGGCAGTTCGTTTTCTAGCGCGCTGCAGTGTTCTGCTGTAATCTAACCTCTTAGATTCCTGGCAACGGTGTAAGCGCTTCTCTTGTCTGTCTGGTAGCGGTCTGTTGGGGGCGATCTTATTGCTGAACAGCGGTCACAACAGTAACGAGACCGGCAGCGAAATTTGCTACATCTTTGCCGGTTTCCAAGTTTTCTGGAGACTTCATTGCCTGAACGAAGGTGTCCTTATCAGGGTAGCACATCTCCACAATCAGAAAATACTCGGGATCCCCTCCCATGGGCGATCCGGTCACCTGATTGACATCAATCCTCTCGAGGCCAGGAATCTTTCTGACGAGTGGCAGGTGCACATCGTGGTAGTATTTGAAGAATGCTTCAGTGTCTTGCGGTTTCTTGTAAAGCACTATGAGCTTATACATCTATTTCTCCTCACGGTGGTCAATGACCCGTACTGCCTTGCCTGTGGAACGTTCAAGCTGTCCGGGCGGCGTTACGGTGACCTTAGTCGTCACGCCGATGCTGGTCTTGATGGCCGAAGCCAGAGCAATGCCTGCCGGGGTGTAAACATCTGAATGTGTATCCGGCTTTGCTTCAACTTTGATGTTGACCTGATCCAGGCGGTCAGGACGAGTAATTTCGATGCGATAGTGTGGAGCGAGTCCGTCAGTGCCAAGAATGAGTTCCTCGATCTGGCTTGGGAACACATTTACGCCTCGGATAATCATCATGTCATCACTGCGCCCCGTTATTCGCGCCATTCTGCGCATATTGCGAGCGGTTCCAGGAAGTAAGGTGGTCAGATCGCGGGTGCGGTAACGGATTATCGGGAGGGCTTGTTTGGTCAACGAAGTGAATACGAGTTCGCCAGTTTCCCCGTCTGGCAGAACTTCCCCCGTATTTGGATCGATTATCTCCGGGTAGAAGTGATCCTCCCAGATCGTGGGGCCGTCCTTGGTTTCAACGCATTCATTTGCCACACCCGGTCCGATAACTTCAGACAATCCGTAAATGTCGACGGCATCGATCGCAAATGCCTCTTCGATTTCCCGGCGCATAGCGTCTGTCCAGGGCTCTGCGCCGAATATGCCGATCTTCAATGAGGAGGACCTAGGATCGATGCCCTGCCTATGGAATTCGTCGAGGATTGCCAGCATGTAGCTGGGGGTGACCATTATGATGTCAGGCTTGAAATCGCAGATCAGCTGGACCTGCTTTTCCGTTTGTCCCCCTGACATGGGTATAACAGTACAGCCCAATTCCTCCGCGCCATAGTGGGCGCCAAGCCCACCGGTGAACAAGCCATAGCCATAGGCGATGTGGACCTTCATCCCGGAGCGTCCCCCCGCGGCCCGGATCGAACGGGCGACGACGCCCGCCCACATTCTTATGTCTTCCTTCGTATAACCCACGACAGTTGGCTGGCCAGTCGTTCCCGACGATGCATGGACCCGAACAATCTTGTCCTGCGGCACAGCAAACATCCCGAAGGGATAACTCGCCCTCAAGTCGGCCTTTGCCGTGAACGGAAATCTGGCAAGATCCTCAAGAGCTCTCAGGTCGGACGGGCCGACTTTAGCCGCCTCGCATTTCGCTCGGTAAGGCAGACAATTCTGGAAGGCGTGAGTAATGGATGATTTAAGCCGTTCAAACTGAAGCGCTCGGAGATCGGGAATGCTCAGGACTTCGCCACTGTCGAGCACAGGCTTATAAGTGAGGGTCTTCGTCATCTACTTAACCTAGATCGCGTTCATCGTGAGGAGTGTATAAGTTGCCACGGCTTTCCCGTCGGCACGTGTGACTTCGACATCCCAATTCACCTCACCATACTCATCATTTCGTTTCTTCTTGGACTTCGCGGTCAACCTAACAGTCAGAGTCTCGCCGGGCGTTACGGGTGCCAGGAAGCGCAGATCGTCGAGTCCATAGTTTGCCAACACAGGGCCTGGCTCCGGATCAACGAACAATCCGGCAGCGAATGAAAGAATGAGATAACCGTGTGCGACCCGGCCCGGGAAGAAGGGGTTGGCGGCCGCCGCTTCCTCATCCATGTGGGCGTAGAAATTATCACCGGTGAACTCGGCGAAATGTTCGATGTCTTCAAGTGATACCGTTCGTGACCCGGTTTCAATTGTCTTACCGATCTCCAGATCGCCAAACTTGTACCGGAAGGGATGGGGGGTGGATGTATCGGTTTTCGCGCCGGTCACCCACGACTCCGTGATGGCGGTCAGTATATCGGGGGAGCCTTGGATAGCGGTGCGTTGCATATAGTGCTTGATACCACGCACCCCGCCCATCTCTTCGCCACCGCCGGCGCGCCCAGGACCGCCATGAACAAGAACCGGAAGCGGTGAGCCATGCCCGGTCGACTCCCTCGCGCAGTCGCGGTTGATAATCGCGATCCGTCCGTGGAAGGGCGCCGTACCGAGGACGACTTCGCGGGCGACACTCTTGTTATGGGTGAAGAGGGACATCACCAGCGATCCGCCGCCTAGTCTGCAGAGTTCGATGGCGTCGGCAACTGAATCATAGGGCATCAGGGTTGCCACTGGACCGAAAGCTTCCACGGAGTGGACTTTCTCTGCCGAGAGTGGAGATGAGCAACGCAGGAGGACTGGAGACATGAATGCGCCCGTTTGCGCACCGTCCCCCACCAGTGTGGGTTCGTCGAGAGAGCCATGCACAATTTCCGCCTCGTCTTCGAGTTCGCCAACCCTGGACACAACATCAGCGCGCTGCGCGGCGCTGACCAGAGCGCCCATTTTTGTCGCCTTGTCGGCCGGGTCGCCGATGGAGATACCGGAAAGTTGCTGTACGAGAGCGTCCTGAACAGCATCCACCAGGGAAGAAGGGACGAGTATACGCCGGATAGCGGTACATTTTTGCCCAGCCTTTACGGTCATCTCCCGTGAAACCTCTTTCACGAAGAGCTGAAACTCTTCGTCATCAGGTGCGACTTCCGGACCAAGCATGCTTGCATTCAGCGAGTCCTGTTCAGCAATAAACGGCACGCTGTGTTCAATAATTGTAGGATGCGTCTTGAGTTTTGCGGCAGTCGCAGCCGAGCCGGTGAAGGAAACAACGTCCTGGCCAGTGAGGTGCGAGAGGAGATCGCCCGCCGATCCTACGACGAGTTGAACCGCGCCTTTAGGGAGCAAGCCCGTTGCAACCATGATCTGAACGGCAGATTCGGCCAGTTGAGCCGTAGGTGTTGCCGGCTTGATAATGACTGGCATTCCCGCCATCAGGGCCGGACCAAGCTTTTCGAGCATGCCCCAGATGGGAAAGTTGTAAGCATTGATCTGGACGGCTACCCCCAGCTTGGAGGTGTGGATATGCTGTCCGACAAAGGTCCCACCTTTGGAGAGACCCTCAATCGGCCCGTCGAGGATGATTGTGCTGTTTGGAAGTTCCCGTTTCGCTTTTGAGGCCAGCGAAAACAGTGTCCCCGCACCGCCTTCGATATCGGGCCAGGCGTCCCGATCAGTGGCACCCGTATCGCGCGATACAGCGTAGAGGTCGTCCTTCCTGTCCATCAGTGCCTGGGCCAAGCCTTTCAGCATTGCCGCGCGTTCATGGAAGGTCATTGCGCGCAGGGCCGGGCCGCCGACATTACGCCCATGGCGTACCATGTCGGCAAAATCGATTCCGGCAGACGAGGTCCTTGCGACAGGCTTGCCATTCACGGCGGAGATGATGTCGACGAAGTCCGCTTCGCCGCTTTTCCAGTCATCCTTATAATAGTTGCTCAACGTCCTGGGGGGCATAGTTAGATCCGTATAATGATTATTTTCCGGTGAAGGCAGGCTTGCGCTTCTCCATGAAGGCCTTTACGCCCTCGCTATAGTCGGCCGATGAGCCAAGCTCACGCATGAAGTCGCGTTCGAGATCGAGCTGTACGTCGAGCGAGTTATTTAACGCCTGACGAATAGCTTGCTTAGTGCGCGCAAGTCCGCGTGTCGGACCTGTGGCAAACCTTTCCGCCAGCGCTATTGCTGCCGGCATCAGTTCTGCATCATCGACGGCGCGCCAAATCAGACCCCATTGTTCCGCCGTCTCGCTATTAATTGGGTCACCTGTCAGAGCCAATCCGAGAGCGCGGGCCTGGCCGATTAGGCGAGGCAAAATCCAGCTACCGCCGCTATCAGGAATCAGGCCAATGTTCGAAAAGGACTCGATGAATTTGGCGCCTCTTGCCGCCAGCACGATGTCGCAGGCCAGCGCAATATTCGCCCCGGCCCCTGCGGCAACGCCGTTCACTGCACAGACGACCGGTTGTTGCAAACCGGAAAGCCTGCGCACGAGTGGATTGTAACGCTTCTCCACAGATTCGCCGAGATCGACAGATTCTGAGCCTGGCGCAACAGCACGGTCGGACAGGTCCTGACCTGCACAAAATCCACGCCCCGCTCCGGTCAGCAGCAGGCACCTGATTTCATCATCGGCTTCCACGATCGTCAGAGCATCGGCGACCTCTTCATGCATTTCAGCTGTAAAGCTGTTCAGACGATCTGGCCGATTAAGCGTAATCCGCCCGACGCCATTTTCCCTGTCGAACAAAATTGTGGTGTAGGTCATCGGTCGGCTTCTCCCGTAGCCATCAATTCACCGCGATCAGAGCGCAGTTGATTTCTTCTTGTGGCAATATAAAAGAACGACCAGTCGGTCAACTATTATCTTCTGGATTTGGATATCATGGACGCCTCCCCGCTCGAAATTGCACGATATCTTAACGAAAGGGAGACGACGTCCAGGGTTTGGGATCTGAAACTCGTCGATGCCGGACCTGGCTGGGCGACCGTTCGTATGCCAGCCAAGCACGACATGCTTAATGGTCACGGAATGCTGCACGGGGCGCTTATTTTTGCGGTTGCCGATACCGCTTTTGCCTATGCATGCAATTCACGAAATCTCGCCTCTGTCGCTTTCCAGGCGTCGGTCGTTTTCCTGGCGCCGGTAATGGAGGGGGATGTGCTTGAAGCGCATGCGGAAGAAACCGCCGGGCAGGGACGAAGCAGTGTCTATGCAGTCACGGTCATAAACCAGCGCGGGGAAGCTGTTGCCGCATTTCAGGGCATTTCGCGAACCCGCGGTGAACCCGTTATCAAATTCAACAACGAGGACTGATTATCATGCCAGAAGCATTTATATGCGATGCTGTTCGTACACCGATTGGCCGATATGGCGGGGGCTTGTCTGCCATTCGAGCCGATGATCTCGCAGCACTGCCGTTGAAATCACTGATGCAAAGGAACCCGTCTGTGGACTGGGAGCGCGTCGATGATGTGATCATGGGCGGAGCCAATCAGGCAGGAGAAGATAATCGTAACGTCGCTCGGATGGCTGCATTGCTGGCTGGGCTGCCGATGACTGTTCCAGGTGTGACAGTAAATCGTCTGTGTGGGTCTGGCATGGATGCGGTGGTGATGGCTGCCCGAGCGATCAAGGCGGGTGAGGCCGAGGTGATTATCGCGGCCGGCGCAGAGTCCATGTCCCGCGCGCCATTTGTAGTTGCAAAGCCGGATGCGGCATTTTCCCGCAATGCGGAAATGTACGATACGACGATCGGCTGGCGATTTGTCAACACGCGCCTCAAGAGCGAGTACGGCATCGACTCCATGCCGGAAACTGCCGAGAACGTAGCTGAGGACTTCGCCATCAGCCGCGAAGACCAGGATGCATTTGCTCTCGAGAGTCAAAGGCGGGCTGCTGCAGCAATCGTGAACGGCCGTTTCTCGCGCGAGATTGTTCCGGTATCCGTGCCGCAGAGGCGGGGTGATCCGCTCCTCGTGGAGGCCGATGAGCATCCCAGGCAAACGACGCTTGAGAAACTCGCGTCTCTGCGGCCAATTGTGAAGAAAGATGGCACAGTCACCGCCGGCAATTCTTCCGGAGTGAACGATGGAGCGGCCGCAATCATTGTCGCCTCTGAAGCGGCGGTCAACCGGTTTGGTTTGTCGCCACGGGCGCGGCTACTGGCCGGCGCAACAAAGGGGGTGCCGCCACGCATTATGGGAATAGGACCAGCACCCGCATCGAAAGCAGTGCTTGAACGACTTGAGCTGAAGATAAGCTCCATCGACGTCGTGGAGTTGAATGAGGCCTTTGCCTCGCAGTCGCTTGCCTCGCTGCGTCAGTTAGGCCTTCCAGACTGCGCAGATCATATCAATCCGAATGGTGGAGCCATAGCGCTTGGCCATCCGCTCGGGATGTCGGGAACGCGTCTCGTAATGACGGCGGTTGAAGAGCTTGCCATTCGCGATGCGAAGCTCGCGCTGTGCGCGATGTGCATTGGCGTGGGGCAAGGCATCGCTTGTGTACTGGAGCGCGTCTCTTGATTGCCCCCATTTCGAAACACACAACGGATCGGGTTGTCATTGGCATTTGCGGGGCAGGAAATATGGGGCTGGGCATTGCTCAGGTGGCCGCGAAAGCAGGCGCTTCCACTATTGTTTATGATAACTCTCCTGCTGCCACAGCGCAGGCGGCAGAACGACTTTCAGGATCCCTCGAACAGCAGGTCGCTGCAGGCAGGATGTCACCTGAACAGGCAGATTCTGTGCTTTCGCTGGTGAGCTGGACAAACAGACTGAAAGATCTGGCTGAAGTCGAACTCGTGATCGAAGCTATTATCGAACGGGAAGATGTGAAAACCGAGCTGTTCCAGTCGCTGGAAAGCATTGTGTCTGAGAGCGCGATCCTGGCGACCAATACATCGTCGCTGTCTGTATCTGCTTTGGCGGCCAAGCTGATCCACCCCGGTCGGTTCATGGGGCTGCATTTTTTTAATCCTGCGACAAGGATGAAGTTGGTTGAAGTGGTTTGCGGCCTGTTGACAGATCCTGCGCTGTCCCAAGGAGCCTCAGACATGATGAGGCAATGGGGTAAGTCGCCGGTACCGGCAAAAGATGTTCCCGGCTTCATCGTCAACCGTGTCGCAAGGCCATTTTATGCCGAAGGTTGGCGGGCATATGAGGAGGGTGTGGCAACCGCTGCGGAGATCGACCATGCGTTCAGGGCGATCGGCCACTACCGCATGGGTCCGCTGGAGCTTGGTGACCTGATTGGTCACGACATAAATTTCTCGTCTGCCGAGAAAATCTACAATGCCTATTTTGGCCGAACCCGTTTTCATCCGTCGGTGTCCCAGGCTCTCCTAGTCGGGGCCGGCATGCTGGGCCAGAAGTCCGGCGCTGGCGTCTATCGGTATGGTAAAGGGGAGACGCAGGCTCAGCCTTCTTTTCGGAACGGTGCAAACCAGGCCCCCGAACAACTTGCAAAGATACTGGAGAGCCCACCGGGAAAGCTCGTTTCTTATGACGGAGTGGCTGTGGGTTGGTCATTTGGTCCTTCTGCCTCAGCCCTTGCCGAACGACAGAAGTCTCCAGTTGTCCTGCTTGACCATAGTGGCAATTCAGCCGGTGCGGGATGCCTGGCGGCAATGAGCAGCGATGCTGCGGCGCGTAAAAAGATTGAGGCACTGGCAGACCGACCGATCGTGCATTTAGCAGACAGGGCCGGCGGGCTGGTCTTCAGAACGCAGTGTCAACTCGCCAATAGTGCAGCAGATGCCATTCGGGACTTTGTGGCGAGCGCCGATGAGATCGACGAGGCAATGTTGCTCGGTGTGAATTATCCTGTCGGACCGATATCGTGGGCAAGGCAGGCAGGGTTCGGTCGAGTGTGCACAGCTTTAGATGCGATCGCCGACGAAACAGGAGAGGGCCTATATCGGCCGAGCGAAGTGTTACGGAAACTGGCGCGGGAGCAAAAGGTATGACGGATCAAGGTTTGGAATATGTCCGTGATAGTGAGCCGGTGGAGGGTGTGCGCCTCTTGCAATTGAACCGTCCGGAACGGCGGAACGCATTGGCGACACCGGTACTTCGCCGACTGAGAGACCTAATCCGTGACGCAGATTCTGACCCCGATATCGGAGCGATTGTCGTAACGGGTGGTGCGGATATCTTTGCCGCCGGGGCAGATTTGAATGAGCTTCTAGAAAAGTCGGCGGCGGATGCACTTCTGGAAGAACGTCCAGCCGTCTGGAGAGATATACGGCATGTTTCGAAACCAGTGATTGGCGCCGTGGAGGGCTGGTGCCTTGGTGCAGGGAACGAATTGCTGCTCTGTATGGACATCGCGGTTGCCGGAAAAGGCGCAAAGTTCGGTCAGCCTGAGACCAATCTCGGCATCATGCCAGGAGCCGGGGGATGTGTCGAACTCGCGCGCCGAATTGGTCGAATGGCAGCCATGCAGCTCGTGCTGACGGGGCGGGTGATCGATGCGGAAGAAGCCCTCCGGCTTGGATTGATCTCGCAGGTCGTCGAGAAAGGCGAAGCCGGACAACATGCCGTGGACCTCGCGGCAATCCTTGCGTCCCGGGCCCCTTTGGCGATCAGACAGGCCAAGGCGGCGATTCTATCTGCTTCGGTTATGCCTGTAGAGCAAAGTATGGATTTCGAGCGTCAGGCGTTTTGCAACCTGCTCAACACAGAAGACAAGGTTGAGGGGATTTCCGCATTTCTTGAGAAGAGAGCCCCCGTCTGGAATGGCAAATGAAGTTAAACCTGAGAAATTGATTGACCGACCGACCGTTCTATTATACCGTAATCCCAACTTGATCGGAGGTTTGGAAATGTACGCTCAAATGGTCGAATCGACAGGGAAGGGCGTCCGCTCGCTCGAAGACATGGACGGGCAGGAGCGTGCGTTTCAGGAAAAGATCAATACTGGTGTAAGAATTGAGCCGAAGGACTGGATGCCTGAAGGCTATCGGAAGACCCTCATTCGTCAAATCTCGCAACATGCACATTCCGAAATTGTCGGTCAGCTGCCTGAAGCCAACTGGATTTCACGTGCGCCGACTTTGCAGCGAAAGGCAATTCTGCTTGCAAAGGTTCAGGATGAAGCCGGGCATGGCCTTTACCTGTACTGCGCTGCGGAAACATTGGGGGTCAGCCGCGATGAAATGACAGCTCAATTGCTTTCCGGAAAAGCGAAGTACAGTTCCATTTTCAATTACCCAACACTCACCTGGGCCGATGTCGGGGCTATTGGTTGGCTTGTCGACGGTGCGGCAATCATGAATCAGGTTCCTTTGCAGCGTTGCTCATACGGGCCTTATGGTCGCGCCATGGTGCGGGTTTGCAAGGAAGAAAGTTTTCATCAGCGCCAAGGCTTCGATATCATGCGTGTGCTTTGTGAGGGGGCGCCGGAGCAGAAAAGTATGGCTCAGGATGCGTTGAATCGCTGGTGGTGGCCTTCAATTATGATGTTCGGGCCCAGCGATGAACAGTCTGTGCATTCAGCGCAATCGATGGCGTGGGGTATCAAACTTTCATCGAATGATGAGCTGCGGCAAAAGTTCGTCGACCAGACTGTTCCGCAGGCTGAGTACTTGGGGCTAACTATCCCAGATGGCGATCTGGAATGGGATGAATCTCGGGGAAGTTACAATTTCGGTGAAATTGACTGGGATGAGTTTTTCCAGGTCATTTCGGGGAACGGTCCCTGCAACAAGGAGCGCATGGCGGCAAGGACGAAGGCCTGGGACGACGGAGCATGGTTTCGAGATGGGCTGCAAGCCTTTTCCGAGCGCCAGGCCGTCCAGGCGATTGCGGCCGAATAGGAAAGTCCAATGACAGAGTGGCCATTGTGGGAAATTTTCATCCGCGGTCAGCATGGCATGAGTCACCGGCACGTCGGTAGCCTCCACGCCCCCGATGCGGAGATAGCAATCAACAATGCGCGCGACGTCTATACGCGCCGCAATGAAGGCGTCAGCATCTGGGTTATGAAGTCGTCGGATATCGTTGCCAGTTCACCGGACCAAAAAGGACCTCTTTTTGATCCTGCGCAGAGCAAGACATACCGCCATCCGACTTTCTTCGAGATCCCCGACGAGATCGGAAAAATGTAATGTCGGCCGAGAAGTTCGAATATCTTTGCAGGTTGGGGGACAGCACGCTCATCATAGGTCAGCAGCTTGGAAAATGGTGTGGTCACGCGCCGATCCTTGAGGAGGACATAGCTGTGGCAAATACGGCGCTTGATCTCATCGGCCAGGCAACAATGTGGCTGGACTATGCCGGAAGGGTTGAGGGCAAAGGGCGCACGGCAGACGACCTCGCATATTTCCGCGACAGCCGAGCCTTTCGAAATGTTTTGCTTGTAGAGCAGCCAAATGGAGATTTTGGCGCGACACTGATGCGGCAATTTCTGTTTGATGCTTGGCATCTGCCTCTTCTGGAACAACTGCTGTCGTCAACCGATCCTGAGATTTCCGCTATTGCCGGAAAGGCTGAAAAAGAGGCTCGCTATCATTTGCGGCGAAGTGCCAGCCTGGTCGAAAGATTAGGTCTCGGCACGGATGATAGTCATCAGCGTATGCAGGAAGCTCTTTTGGCTTTGTGGCCTTTTACAGGAGAGCTGATTGAGGCCGATGACGTCGATGGTATCGCGCAAGCCGAAGGTTATGGCGCTGACACTGTGACGACTGCTGAAGAGGCGTGCGGGAATTGGAGCAAGACGCTTCTGCAGGCAGGGCTCATCGTTCCGGACGATGTCCATATGCGTGTAGGTGGCAAATCGGGACTCCACAGCGAAGGTCTCGGTTATGTCCTTGCCGAGATGCAGTGTCTGGCGCGTTCAATGCCGGGGGCGAAATGGTGATCCGCTTCACTGACGGTAGCCGGACCAGGCCTGATCCAGACCTGATCTGGGCGTGGCTGAAAGAGGTTCCGGACCCGGAAATTCCGGTAGTGTCGGTTGTGGACCTCGGAATGATTAGGGATGTCGTCTGGGACGGAGATCGCCTTCGTGTCGCCGTTACGCCGACATATTCGGGGTGCCCTGCAACGAGTGTCATTACCCTTGACATCAGGCGAGCCCTCGAAGCCCGCGGCCTAGACGATGTGGCCATTGAAATTTGCCGGGCTCCCGCATGGACGACGGACTGGATCACGCCTGAAGGCAAAGAAAAACTGCGCGCCTACGGAATTGCCCCTCCGGCGCAGACAGCCAAATGCGCCGGGATGCTCGCGCAGGCGGAAATCAGGTGCCCGCAATGCGGCTCATTGCAGACAGAAATAGTCAGTGAATTTGGCTCAACGCCGTGCAAAGCGAGCTATCGTTGCTTGTCCTGTCTGGAGCCTTTCGACTACTTCAAACCGTTTTAAGGTTATCGCATGTCCAAATTCTATAATCTCACCGTTGTTGGTGTGGAGCATACGACACGTGACGCGGTTGTCGTCAGCCTGAAACCGAATCCCGATTGCGGCGAGGCTTTCAAATTTCTAGCAGGTCAGCATCTGACTTTTCGGCGTGAAATAAATGGCGAAGAACTCCGGCGCTCCTACTCGATATGTTCCCGTGCCGGTGAAGGATTACTGCGTATCGGCATCAAAAGGGTTGATGACGGTTGGTTTTCCACCTGGGCAAACGAGAGTATCAAGCTAGGAGACACTATCGAAGCCATGCCCCCCGCCGGCCGGTTTACCGTGCCGCTGGATTCACAAGCGAGCCGGCACTATCTGGGCCTAGCTGTGGGCAGCGGCATTACGCCCATTCTCAGTCTTGTATCTACGATTCTGGCCCAGGAACCCTCTTCCCGCTTCACCCTGATATATGGGAATCGGTCGATCAATTCGATTATGTTCAGGGAAGAGCTCGAGGATCTCAAAAACCGATACATGCACCGGCTAAGACTGGTTCATGTCCTGAAAAATGATGGCGGGGATATCGAACTATTCAATGGGCGCCTCGATCGGGAAAAATGTGAGGCGCTCTTTGACCGGTGGGTGGATGTCAGCCTCATGGACTATGTGTTCATTTGCGGCCCGCAGAGCATGACTGCCATGGCGAAGGAACTACTGGCAGGGCGTGGCCTTTCGCCGGATCAGATCAAATATGAATTCTTCCTGTCCAGTCCACGAGCGTCGTTCGATCCGGATGCGGTTGCATCCCCGCAGGCCCAGCTAGAGAAGGACATCGAAGTCATTGTGACGCTGGACGGAACGACAAGAACAACCACATCTTCAAAGGGGCTGTCCATTTTGGACGGTTTGCTGGAGAACGCACTGGATGCGCCGTATTCCTGCAAGGCTGGGGTCTGCTCGACTTGCAGATGCAAGGTGCTTGAAGGTGAGGTTGAAATGATCGCCAATCACGGACTGGAAGACTATGAAGTGGAGCGGGGCTTCGTCCTTTCTTGTCAGTCCTATGCTGTAAGCGACAGAGTTGTTATCGACTATGATCATTGACAGCGCCCTGCTGCGCTGTCGCTACAATTTCACTGCCGGGAAGCCATTCAGAAACGTCTCGCACATGATGTGAGCGAACTGTTTCGTTGAGACGGGTCCGCGGTCTGAAAACCAAGTATGTGTCCAGTTTATCATCCCGATGAACATCATCGCTGATGGAAACTGCATGTCGACATTGTGCCCGAGGCTGGGATTAATTTCTGTGAGGACATCGAACCAGACTTCGATTGGCTTCCTCAGCATTTTTGAAATTTTCCGCCGCTGCACTGCCGGCAATGCTTCCAGTTCGTTGAGGATAAGTGTGTGTTTGTCGCGTTCCTTGACGTTGATCTCCAGAAGCTGTGACGCGAATTCTAGAAGTTTTTCCCGGGCCGGCAGGGCATCATTGTTGGCAATGCCCTCAGCGACTTCAATCAGGGTTTGCGCATGATCATGGAGAAGTTCGTAGAGAACCTGGTCCTTGGACGCAAAGTAGTGATACAGGCTCGACTTCGACATATTGCAGGCTTTTGCGAGGTCGAGGATGGACGCGGAATGGAATCCATTTTTCGCAAATAGCGCGGCGGACGTTTCCTTGATCGCGCTACGCTTGTCCGCATAGTCAAGAGCTTGAGTTCTAGCCATTTTTATTCCCTGACAATCAATTTTCACTGGGCCCGATTACCCGTTCTTGATAGAATAAGTTTCGCCAAATGTCAGGCGCGCAAAGACAAATCCGGGTTCAGACCTCTTTCGCAAAGCAATGGACGGATCCCGGCGAATGAGCGCGGGACAATACCTGTGCAGCCATTCCATGGATGCGAAACATATGAAACTCAGATGCTTACTGCCTCACGATTTCCTGAGATTGGAGGTTAGATAGTCAATCAGAGCCCGCGCTCTGAGAGAGATGTATTTGGCCTGTGGATAAGCTAGATACATCGATATTTCCGGAAGATAGAAATTTGAAAGAAGGTGAACGATTTTTCCTCGATCGATGTCTTCTTTGACTATCCAACTGGGAACAATCGTAATGCCTTCGCCCGCCCTGGCTGCTTTGTAGGCAAGCAATTCATCGTTTGTTGCGAAGACAGGCTTGAGGGTTACTGACTGTCTGCCGGTTTCGGACTCAAAATCGAAGCGTTCTTCCGATGCGCCCTTTGCAAGTATTATTGTATGATTCTCAAGATCAATGGGTTCGGTTGGAGTCCCAAAGCTATTAGCGTACTCATTGCTGCATACGACCACGCGCTCATATGTCCCGATAGCTCTAATTCGAATTGACAGTGCGCTAGGTTGGCCCATCAATACTGCAATTTCTACATGTTCTGGCAGCGCGCTCTCCGGCGTGTCGCTCAACAGCAGGTCTATCTCGACCGAGTGGAATTTCTTTCTGAAATCCGATAGTTGCGGATACAGAACCATATGGCCATACGACACGGGCGCGCTTATCCGCAGTAGGCCCGCAGGTTCCGGTTGACCTCCTCTGGCGAAAGATCGGACTTCCGCGTGCTTTTCCAACAGCTCTTGGACAAGACCGGCAAGCTCCTGAGCCTCCATTGTCGGGGTGATCGATCGTGTTGTTCGCACAAACAGTTGCACGCCGAGATGATCTTCCAATGCCGATATCTGTTTACTGATAGTGGATTGGGTTACTCCCAATTCCGCAGCAACTGCAGAGAAGCTTTGCCGTTCAAGTAATCGTGCAAATGTCTGATAAACCGCGATATTATCCATTATATTCCCGCAAAGAATAGGAGTTAATCCATAAAGGCGCTTTATGAATATGTAAAGCTGTGCAAACGTTACTCAACGATAAAGGCGAAATTAGCCGAACGAACGGACGGAGGATTAATTCATGTCAAAGAAGATCGCAATCATTGGGGCTGGCTGTGCAGGATTGCATCTGGCGCTGTATCTTCAAAAGCATGGGGTAACGGCGACAATCTTCACCGACCGAAAATCCGAAGAATACAAGTCCTGCCGGCTCCTCAACACGGTCGCTCATCATCATGTGACAATTTCTCGCGAAGACATGTTGGGATGCAATCACTGGCCCGCCGACAAGTATGGTTACTTCGGACACTATTACTCAGTATACGGACAAGAAACACTTGATTTCTACGGCTCTTACACCGCGCCGAGCCGCGCGGTTGATTACCGGATCTATTTGCCTCAGCTCCAGGACGATTTTATTGAAAGAGGCGGTGATGTGCGGTTTCAGCGTGTCGAGCCTGAAGATGTGGCCGAGATTGAGGCAGAATTCGACCTCGTCATTGTTTGCACAGGCAAGGGCCCTTTTGGGCGAATTTTCGGCCACCAGCCGGAACATTCCCCTTTCGACCGCCCTCAGCGCATGCTGTGCGTCGGCTTGTTCAAGGGCATAGAGGAGCGCCCGATCCGCGCCGTAAACATGCACTTTTCGCCGAATGTGGGTGAAATGATTGAGATCCCGACGTTGACCTATAGCGGCATGTCGACAGCTTTGGTCATTGAGAACCACATTGGTGGCGACATGGAAATTTTGGCCAAAACAAAGTATGAGGAAGATCCGGAGGCTTTCCTCTCGCTTCTGACTGACCGGCTTAAAAAGTATTATCCAAAGTGCGCAGAACGTATCAATAGTTCCGAGTTCGATCTTGCCAACAATGAAAGAGACTTGCTGCAGGGCGGTGTTACGCCAACCGTAAGGGATTCTCACAAAGTGCTGGAAAGTGGCAAGCTGGCCGTTGCGCTTGGCGATGTGCATGGCGTCGTCGATCCGGTCCTGGGCCAGGGCGCCAATATGGCTTCTTATGCTGCGATCATTCTCGGTGAAGAGATCCTCCGTCATGACGCGCTTGATGCGCGCTTTATGGAGGCTGTTGACGCGCGGCGAATGGATCGTGTGCTTTGCGCATCGAGGTGGACCAATTTCATGCTCAAGAATTTGGAAGAGGCGTCTCCTAGCCTGATGCAGTTCGTTGAAGCGATCTCGGCGAGCAAGGCTTGTGCCGACGATTTTACTGAGAATTTCAATTTCCCCGAACGGCAGTGGGACTGTTTTGCAAGTCCAAATCGCACGAGTGCATGGATTGCCTCAAGAATGGAGAAGCATACCGGCGTCCGAGAAAAGGTCGTTGCTTGAGGCTGTTGTAGACGGGCCATCGTAAGTGAGAGGTCTGCGGAGGTTGTTGGATGCAAAACGAAGTTACTAAACCAGAGTTCTGTAGTGCACTGGCGCAACTGGCTTCCGGTGTGAGCATTATTACGACAGCACTTCACGGTCAGATGCGCGGTATCACTGCGACTGCTGTGAATTCAGTAACGGCAGACCCGCCAACTGTTCTCGTCTGTACGAATTCTTCTACAGGCACTTCGAAAATGATTGCCGATGCGGGTTGGTTTGCCGTTAATTTCCTTGCCGCGGGTCAACGATCTGTATCGGATGTGTTTGCTGGCATGGGTGGACTCCAGGGCGACGACCGTTTTGGCTTTGGTGATTGGGAAACGTCAGGACCCAACCGACTCCCGTTGTTGACCGGCGCGCTCGCGCAACTGGAATGTGAAGTCGAGAAAATGGTCAAATCAGGTACGCATGACGTTTATTTTGGTCATGTACGGTCTGTAAAAGTCAGTCCTGGCGAACCGCTGATCTATCATGGCGGCAACTACCTGCCTCACGCACCATTTGTCGACAAAAATAGAGAAACCGTTGGGGTGCGAACCATGTCTGGCTGACCTGGCCAGCCAAGAAAATCAGCAGCAAACATAGCTGCGACAAAAATAGGGAGGAATAAATGGAAAGTTCAACAATAAGCGCCGCCAGCGGTTCGGGTGATCTCACCAGTCTGCGTCGGATAATGATTGGCAACGGCGTCTTGATGATATTCATGACGGCTGTGGGGGGCGTCGGGTTGTGGATGTACATCCTGGGCGGCTTCGAGATCGTCCCCGGATACATGGTGCATTTCCAATTGCCAGGAACGGAAGGAGGCTGGCAGCGGGCTCATACCGGGCCGGCGATGAATGGTGTCATGGTCATGGCTGTCGCATTCGCATTGCCGATGGTTCAAATGTCCTTCAAGCTTGCCAGGCGCATTGGATGGATCGTGATGCTGGACGGTTGGGCAAATGTCGGATTTTACTTTTTTAGCAACTTCTCGCCCAATCGAGGCTTGGCTTTCGGGAATTCCGATATCGGTCCCTCCAACATATTCAGCATTCTAGCCCTGGGGCCCGCCTATCTCTTCGGTGTGTTGCTGATGATTGCGCTCGCCATACTTGGCTGGAAGGCGATTTTTCCCGGACAGTTGTCTGATGAATCCGGCTCGTCTTTGGTCTCGGCCGAATAAAGTTAAACTAAAGAGATAGTTCCCATCCACAGTATCCAATTTGGACACATTAAAAGACCGATCAGTCGGTCTACTAAAGTGGGTCCATCAGGCCGGTTTGTCCGGCTGGAGAGCATGACAAACGGAATTGCCTTCATGACACAGGCCACCAAAGGTCAGAAATTTAATCCGAAGATTCTGCTTCCTGCGGCAGGATGCCTTACAGTGCTAGCGATTTTCGCCGGTTCGCAGGTCAAGGCTTATGGCGACTCGGACGGGGTGGGTGTGGAGGCTCCGCTGGGGAGCAACATCACAAACAGTCCTGATGATATTGTGCGGTTCGTTCCGGACAATCTGTTCGCCGTAGATTTCGTGACAGCGCAGCTTGGGTGGGTTGCAGGCTATTATGGAACCTTGCTCAAAACAGAAGATGCAGGACTAACCTGGTCTTATTTGCCGCTGCCTTACAATGAGTTGGTCCGCCGGGTGGAATTTGTGGACTACGCAACCGGCTGGGCGATCACGCATTCAGGTAAGATTTTGAAATCGACTGATGGGGGCGGCACTTGGGAAATTCAGTTCGAAATGCCCGGTATCAATCTCCGGGACATTTTCTTTATCAATGTGCAGGAGGGGTGGGTTGTGGGGCACGAGGCCACGATCCTGCATACAACCGATGGTGGCCTAACCTGGGCAGAGCAAGAGCTAGAGAATTATCAGGGGCGTGATCTACCGCGCCTCAGCGGTATTGCGGGATCTCGTTCCGGAGCTCTGGTTCTTGTTGGCGAGTTTGGAACGATCGCTATTTCGAAAGATGCGGGGGAGCTTTGGCAGATCGTTTCCCCTGAGAATCTGACAGCTACATTCACCGATATAGCGTTTATTGACGACGATCGCGCTATTGCGACCGCGCTCGGTGGTATCATTGCCCGCATAGAGTTCTCCGCTCCTGCGGCAGATGTCGATCCAGCGAACGATGCACATGCTTCCGGCCCATTGGTCGAAGTCGAGGTCGTTAAGCTTGAACAGGCAGGCCACCTTTTTTCTGTCGAGGCCGTAACTCACGATGATGCTCTGGTCGCAGGTGTTGGCGATATTTTTCAGATCGACTGGAGCGGGGACATTAAACCTCTGGAATGCGCCGAGAGTGAGGGCCCCAATACTTGGTATGGCGGAATTGCAAGGCGTCCGGAAACCAGCAGCTTCGTGGCTGTTGGCGGTGCCGGCGCTGTCATCGATTTCGAAAGCCCAGCGGGTACCTGTGCTCGCCTGGTTCGCTGGTGACGCGATGACTCTAGCAGACACCTCATCACACACGCAGGGCCGAACTCGATGATCCGCTTTATCGCAAATTTCGTCACGAGGTTTCCGCGTCTGGTCGTGGCTCTTGCCATGACCGCGACAGCGGCGCTCGGTTACTTCGCTACGACCGGGCTTACACTCCGGGTCAGCCTGGAAGAGATGTTGCCGGCCGACCATCCGAATGTTGCTCTCTACAAAGAATTCAGCGACCAGTTTGGAGGCGTGAATACAGTCCTCGTAAAAGTCGAGAATCTCGAGGGTGACATATACGACCCGGACTTCCTGAAGACCTATCAATCCATTTCAGACGAGTTTTTCTTCCACCCTTCTAGCATTCGGCCTTTGTTCGAAGCGGCCAATCTTAGAAAAACCAGAGCCGTTTCTGGTACGGAGGGGCAAATTGTCGTCAGTCCGCTGATGTGGCCAGAAGTGCCCCAAACCAATGAGGAAATGGAAAAATTCAGGACGTTGGTGCGTAGCCAGTTCCTTGGATCCCTCGTGTCTCTGGATGAGCATTCAATGCTGATTTCGGCAGAGTTTGCGTCGGACACCGACACATTGGGCGCGCTCCGCTTTGTCGATGAGGTTCGCGCGAAATACGCGTCTCAGGGGGTCGAGCTGTCCGTTGTTGGTCGCCCGGTTCTCTTGGGAACGGTTAAGAAATACCTGCCCCACATGTTGCTGATCTTTGCAGCGTCTGTGCTTGTAAGCGCTGCTGTCCTCTATGGTTTCTTCAGAAACTGGATTGGCGTTGCCATCCCGATGGTCGTTGCGTCAACGGTTACGATCTGGGGGTTCGGCGTCATAGGGCTTGTCGGTTACAATCTGGATCCGCTCTTGCTCCTGTTGCCATTCTTTGTATTCGCAACAGTGCTCTCGCACTCGGTTCAATTCGTGTCTCGGGTCTTCGATGAACTTGCCGAAGGCGGTACGCTGAAGGAAGCCGTGCGGGTCGGACTGGAACGTCTGCTCTTTCCAAGTACCGCTGCGGTGATCACGGATGCTGCCGGATTTACGGTGCTGGCCCTTGTCACCATTCCAAGCATTCAGTCGCTGGCTCTCATTTGCACGCTCTGGCTGTTGTCGCTAACACCGGGAATTATCGTGGCGGCCGCCGTTATGGCGTTGCTTCCGAAACCTTCACGCTTTCGGACCTCCTTGCCGGGACAGAACTTGCTTGGTTCCGTGTTTGGGCTGAATGCTTCGCGCTACCTCTTCGTCCCAGCTTTCGCGCTTGCGCTCGTCTTCGGCTTCTTTACCTCGCAACATCTCAAGATCGGTGACGCTGTCGGGAGTCCCATCCTGTGGCAGGATTCACGTTACAACGAAGATGTTGAATCGATAAATTCGAGTTTCAGCCGCGTCGGCACCGATGTCATGCAGGCATATTTCTCCGGTGAGGGAGAGATCATGCTCGATCCACGCACTTATGAGCAGATCGAAGCATTCGACCGTTATATTTACAGCCGCGTTCCAGTTGCCACGCGCGCCCAGAGCTTGGTGCCGATCGTAAAGAATATCAACATGGTTCTCTGGGAGGGCGACCCGTCATACCAATTCATTCCGGGTACGGAAGAAGAAATCGGACTGAATATCTACATGTTCCGCTCGGGCGGTGAGCCGGGCGATTTTGCTGCCTATACCAACCCGGAGTGGAGCATCGGCAAGCTCTCAATCTTTGCAAGTGAGCACAGCGCAGAGACCGTTAATGCACTCATGTCCGCCGGCAATCAGTTTCTCGATAGTTACCCATTTGAACCTGACGAGCCTCATGCACAATTTGCGGGCGGACAAATTGGTCTGATCAAGGCCACGAATGATGAGATCGAACACAAGGAAAATGTGCTGCTCGTTGCTATTATTGTTGTCATCTTAATAAATTTGCTCTGGCTCTACCGCTCGCCTGTTCTTGCAATGGTGGTAATCGCAGTCCTGACGACATCGCATTACATCACGATGAGCGTGATGGCTGGCATGGATGTCGGGATGAACTTGAACACACTTCCGCTTGCCGCACTGGGTCTGGGGCGGGGTGTCGATTACAGCATCTACATGGCCGACCGGATCCGGGACGAGATGCGAAACGGTCTTGGCTTTGAGGCTGCAGCGAAACGCTCGTTCAATACGTCAGGAACGGCGGTCATTGTCACAGCGCTGACGATGATCATTCCACTTCTCCCCTGGTATTTTCTGTCTCCGATCCGGTTCCAGGCGGAAATGGGTGTGCTGCTTGCGATCATCCTACTGTTCAACATGATTGGGGCACTGACGATCGTGCCGGCCGCGATCGGCTGGCTGAAACCCCGAGGGTTTGCCTTCGAGAGGCGGGGGATGGCCAACGCCAATCCTGCAACTGAAACGGAGCCGCAAGGTGCGGTTAACGCAGAGCCGCTTGCGGCGGAAAAACAAGAATACAGGGAGGAGTATAAATTATGGACAACAGAAAAATCAGCAAGTTAGGTACCTGGGGCTGGAAGTCAGCCTTTGTCAGCACATCAATGCTTTCCACAGTGGCCTTCATCCAGCCGGCTGGAGCTCAGGGGCTGGCTGAAGCACTGGACCTGCCGGATGAACTCTGGATCGGCGGGCGGTTAAAGCAGGGCGTCGGGGTCTATCTCGATCGGGACGGTGACGATACGGTCTGGGGCCCCGCACAGTTCACGGCCGAATTGCAGGCGGAGTGGACACCGAACCAGAATGTCACGGTGATTTCTGATTTCTGGCTACGCGGTGACTGGTACTACCAGCTCGATGACAGCGACATGGGATCGGGCATCCAGGACTTTACCAAGGCGCCGCCGTTTCGGGATCAGTTTGATTTCCTTCTCACTGAGAACGGTTCCTTGGCGCTTCCAGAGCCCTACGGAGATGATGGATCTGAGAGCGAGTTCCTCGATGATTTCGAGGAAGACGTCATTCGGGAATTGTCTATTCTCCTCACTGACACCGAGGGTCGTGCGTCGTTGAAGCTCGGCAAGTTCCAGCGCGGTTGGGGGCAGGCTGACGGCCTGCGCCTTCTCGATATTCTTAATCCGCAGGATCTACGGCTTCGCGGTGTGTTCACCGATACCGAAGAACTCAGAATATCCCAATGGAGCGCTTCACTCACACTCGACATGGAGCCGCTCGGTGTGAGCGCACCTTTCCAGGCGATCGGCATGGACGATGCGAGCCTTGAGCTGTTCTTTACACCAGTGGTGCGTCATTCCGAGTTTGTGATCAATAATCCGACGCCGAGTTCGGCGTCTTCAGGCGGCCCGTTCGGATTTCCCTTTCCCGCACTCATCGAAGGTCAGTCTGGCTTTGGGATGCCGCTCCTGCTTGCCCGTCTCAACGAGGTCGAACCGGAAGAATGGGAAGATAATGAGATTGCCGCACGCTTGAAATTTAACGCGCTTGGCGGCCAGGCGACACTGAATGCCTTCTACGGCTTCCAAGACCTGCCGATCATCGTGAACACGGGCGGCACACTTCACATCGGAACCTTTCTCGGTGACACAACTGCAGCCGGCGTTGTCAATGTGCCGCTGGACCTGCCGTCTACGATCGGAGCGATCCATGCGCCTGGGCAGTATGTGGATTTCATACAATCTCTTGCAGCTGGCACTGCAGCGCCTGGAGATTTTCCGCTGATCCCATTTGGATGCCTCGACATCCTGAACCCGGCCGGCGGCGGGGTGCCGTGTTCGGCGACGACTGATTTCGATCTCGACTATACATTCCGTCAGAAGACTTTCGGCTTTTCGTTTACCCGCGATATGACCGAGCTGCGACTCGGTCCTAAGGATGTCTCGCCGGTTTTACGGCTTGAGGCATCCTATGAGGTCGACAAGCCATTCAATCGCGGCGTTATAGACGACCCGTTCATACCCGGCCAACAGGCGGTCGGAACGCCAGCCTTGATTTCGACACGTGCCGATTCCGTGGCGTATCGTGACCAGATATCGGTGATGGCCGGATTTGACTTCAATGTCTGGGTACCCGGCTGGGACACGCAGCGCAGCTCCATCTTCACGACGACGCAGTTTTTCGCAATCCATACAGAGGATGCCGACGGGTTGCTCTACCAGGCGCCTTATGCGCTGACGAATGTCGAAGATACGCAAGAATTCATGACCCAGACCTATTCGGTGGGCCTGTTCAACGATCAAGTCCTTCTTGATGGCCTTGCTATCTGGGACATGGACAAAGGAGGCGTAGCTTACCGCCAGCGGATTGACTTCACGGCAGCTGCCGGAAAGCTGAAGCCCCGCATCGAATTCGGCCTGTTTAACGGAAAAGACGAACAAGGTCTGCTCGGTCTCTATCGGGCGTCCGATTATGTCGAATTCTCGCTGACCTACCAATTCTAAGAAACTGGGCAAGAAGGCAGTCAACACATAACATTAGGAGGAATACATGAAACGATCGAGACTCATACGAGCCCTTCTGGGAGCCGTAAGCGCACTGGTACTGTCGTCACCAGCGCTCGCCGAAGAGGATTATATCGCGACCTGGAAAGCGTTCGCGGAAGAAACAGGCCTGCCTGAGCACAAAGCATGGGCAGATATGCTGGACACCGATGAAACGCGTGCCCTCGAACAGAAGTGGGCGGACTTTCGCGGCTACACCGCCTCGAGCCTGATCGAAGAAGCTGACATTCCCGAGGCGCTCAAGCCTGGCTTGATCATAACCAAGGACAATATGGGTTCCATGCCGTGGCTTGAGGAATATTTGCCTCAATTCTGGATGGACCGACTGAATAGCGAATGGATGGGAATCCAGCAGATTCGAATCGTTCCGACAACGCATTATTATATGCAGGAAGCGATGCTGGATGCCACAATGGCTCTTGGTGAAGATCCGTTTACGATCAATGAAAAGGGGGAATTGGTCGACAGGGACGGCAATAATGGCAGTCTCACGCAAGCCGGACTTCCGTTCATCAATCCAGCGAACGGTGACGAGCTCAACTGGCTTTTCAATGCACATGGTGTCGGGACGGAAGACCTTTGGTTCAATCCCGTGCAGATGACAGGGTGTAGTTCAAGCAACAGAGTCGAACGGTCTTATTCAGGCAATATCTGGTGGCGAAAGATGGCCGGACGGGTTGCTGCCCCGCCGCTTGGCAACGTTCCTGGATTTGAGGGTGTGAAAGAGGCCGGCGCTCTGTTGATCACCTCTCCACGTGACGTTCGTGGACTTGCTGGTGTTCGCATCCGCTACGGTGATGCCGACAGGGATGATAATTTCAAGCTCTATATCCCGACATTACGGCGCACACGAACTTTGACCGGGACAAACGGACAGGATCCCATCGCGCCATCCCTTGAGCTCACTTGGGACGAGTGGCGTAGTCAGTGGACCAAAACCGACAGGCGCAAGTTCAGCTATGAAATGGTCGGCGAACGCTTCGTACTGGCTGCGCCCGAGGTCGGGGCAGCTTACGATCCTTACCGTCCCAATGAAGATCTTTGCTCGCTGTCGGGCACAGTGGATCTCGAGCTTCGTCCGGTTTGGGTCTACGATATCGTGGATAAAACCAACAGCTACCAGTATTCCAGAAAGCGCGTCTTTGTAGATAAAGAACTCTACTATACGCAGTGGATGGAAATGTATGATCGCCGCGATAATCTCTGGCGGATTTGGGATGATTCCAGATGGTGGCAGCCGGAGACAGGTCGTGCGATGTGGCGCTCCGTCATCATCCCGAATCTCGTTTCCAAACGGCATACCTATCTTAGCATGTCGCCGGACTGGGCCGGCGCCCAGGGGATGAATAACTCCCTGTTTGATGTCGACCAACTGCGCGACCGTAGGTGAACCAGGCCGGAGGGGTGAGACAAACCGCTCGCCCCTCCGCTTTCTAGCCGATGGCAGGCGAACGCGGTCGGACAATCTTGCAAAAAATGGAGGAGGATAAAATGACAAAACACCACGTAATTGGAGTATTCGCCAGTTTGAGTCTTGCTTTGTGCGCGGCTGAGACGGCCTCTGCAGATCCAGCGGAAACGTGCAAAGCGGGCGTGGCCACCGAGTCATTCGAGGGTGTCTCCGCGGATGAACTCGCCGGAGCGTGCGAATGCTTGGCTAAGGAAACCGAAGACAACGACGCGTTGCAATCAGAGATCATTGAGTTGTCCCCGCTGCCTATGGCCGAGCGGCTTGCCAAGGCCACGCCTGATCTTGCTGCCATCGCGCAGAAATGCTTCCCGGAAGCGGCGCTGAAAATCGAGGAATAGATAGGCTGACTGCAGCCGAATAGGAGGATGAAATGGATACCGTAGCTGACGCTGAAGTCTTCGAAATGATGATCAATGGAAAGCAAAAGAAGGCCGGGCACTACGATAGTGTGCGCAACCCCGCAGATCTTTCCACGATCGGTTTCGCGCCACGCGGAGATGCCGAGGCGCTTGATGAGGCGGTAGCCGCTGCTCGCGCGGCGTTTGCGGACTGGTCGGGTCGTCCTGAGGCCGAACGGCAGGAAGCCTGTCGGGCGATTGCCAATATCATCGCTGAAAACCAGGCTGAACTCGCGAGACTTGTGACACTGGAGACTGGCAAACCACTCAAGGGTCTGGGAGCTGAGTTTGAGATTGGTGGGTGCATAGGGTGGTCACAGGCCACAGCTGAGTTTTCGCTACCGCCGACAATCCTGCAGGACGACGAAAATGCACGCATTGAACTGCGGCATGTACCCGTCGGTGTGGTTGGCTCGATCACGCCATGGAACTGGCCGCTTCTTATCGCCGTCTGGCATATCCTGCCGGCGATACGAACCGGAAACACGGTCGTTATTAAACCATCTCCCTATTCCCCATTAGGTACCCTTCGGCTTGTCGAGTTAATGAATGAGGTCCTGCCGGCCGGAGTCGTAAATGTGGTCAGTGGAGGCAACGAGCTCGGTGCCCTGATTTCATCGCATTCAGATATCGACAAGATTGTCTTCACCGGATCTACAGCGACAGGCGAGAAGATCATGCAGGCTGCAGCACCGGGGATGAAGCGACTAACCCTGGAACTTGGAGGCAATGATGCCGGGATCGTCCTTCCGGATGCAGATCCAAGCGTTGTTGCGGAGGGGATATTTTGGGGTGCCTTCATCAATGCTGGGCAAACATGCGCCGCACTGAAGCGTCTTTATGTCCATAGCTCAATCTACGACGACGTCTGTGATGCGCTAGTTGCTTATGCAAGTCAGGTCCCCATGGGGAACGGCTTGATTGAGACTAACGCTCTCGGTCCTTTGCAGAACCAAAATCAATTTGAAAAAGTGAAAGACCTTGTGGAGGACGCCAAACGTAGCGGCGCGCGCGTCCTTACAGGCGGGTCTCCCCTAGGAAGCGGCTACTTCTACCCTGTGACCTTGTTGGCAGATGCCAAGGACGGAATGCGGGTTGTTGATCAGGAACAATTTGGGCCGGTGCTTCCCATCATTTGCTACGATGAAATTTCAGAAGCAATTGAGAGCGCAAATCATCTGCCCTTCGGCTTGTGTGCGTCCGTATGGGGATCTGATAAGGACGCTCTTGCTGCCGTGGCTGACAAACTCGTTGCAGGCACGGTCTATGTGAACAAGCATGCCGATATCGCACCTCATGTTCCCTTCGGGGGCGTGAAGTCTTCGGGCTTGGGTGTGGAGTTCGGGATAGACGGCCTGAAAGCATATACAAACATCAAGGTAATCAACTGCGCGGCATAATTCACAAAACCTGAAGCTGGTTGACCTGCTGTTCGGTTCAGCCAGTTGAAGGCTGTTAAGCGCCCTCTCGTTTCCTCCCAGGACTGCCTGTGTCCGCTCAGGTGAGTCCAACATAACTTGCCGGGGAAGGCTGAGCCTTCCCCGCTTTTTTTAGAAGAGGTTTATGGGTTTGCGGCTCGAAGCGCCCGCACCCATTATGTGAGGCCTTAGGATTGATAGTTCATTGCTTTAGCGTTGGCGAGCGCGGAGGGCGTTGGAGCCGCCACATTTTATAACGTCCCACGCGCGTCACTCGGGATTTGTGACACCTATCGCATGGGCCAATTCCGACGCAATTTTGTCGGCGGCGCTTATAGCTTGGAAATCAGCAAGATGTGCGTAGCGTGCTGTCGTTTGCGGTTGAGAATGGCCAAGCAGTTTTCCGACCATTGGAAGGTTCTCTCCGAGTGAGACCGCGCTTGATGCGAATGTGTGTCTGAGATCATGCAGGCGTACATCGTCCAGTTTGGCGGCTACCCTGATGCGTCGCCAGGGCTTCTGCATGTCGGTGAGATACTGTCCTTCGATCTGCCCCGTGATCACATAGGGGTTTCTGGCAAGGCGAGGGATAGCCTTGAGAACCGTAATTGCAGCATCGCCAAGATAGACGGTCTTTCGGCCGGTCTTGGAGTCGGGAAGCCGCAACATATTTCGTGTGAAGTCTACATGCTCCCACTTAAGCTTCTGAATCTCACTCAGACGGCAGCCGGTGAGGACAAGAAGCCTCACACATGCGACAGCAGATGGCGCGAAACTCTCCTCATCCTTCAGGGCCTCGCCGAGCCGGCCGAGTTCCTCGACCGAGAGAAACCGCTCGCGCTTGGTCTCCTTGTATTTCTTCACACCCCGGCACGGATTCGAGAGTTCTGCGCGCATGCCCCAAAGTTCTGCCTGGTTGAACATAACAGAGAGCACTCCGAGCGTGCGATTGGCCTGATAGGGCTTCTTCCGAAGACCATGATGGAGAGACGCAACGTCTGTTCGGGTTATGTCTGAGATCAGATAGGAGCCCAGCTTCGGATTGATGAAGAGTTCAATCGAGCGCCGGTATTCACGCTGCGTGCTTGGCTTCAAATGGGTGGGGACATATTCTTTCAGGAAGCGCGTCGACAGGGATTTGACTGTGCCGGTTTCCTTCACCTTCTTTTTCTCCGCGGTCGGATCGATCCCGACGGACAGGTCGTGCAGAATTTTCATCGCCTGCTTGCGGGCTTCTTCGGTCGTGAGAACGCCATGCTTGCCGATGGTGATCCGGCGCATGCGACCACGCTCCCGTGACATGACAAAATAGGTTTTCCGGCCTGACTTTCGCACGCGCACGCCAAAGCTTTTCAGCGCGTCATCATAGTAGTCACGATCACGATCTTCCGGATACAGGATGTCCACGGAGCGTTTGGTAAGTTTCATGGCTGGGCTCCCGCGTTATGCAGATTTGAGCCGGCCTTCAGGCAAACCTGAAGGTCGGCGGGTCAATGAATGCTGCAGTTCCGGGGGCGGGGAAGCGATAACCTGAAGGTCCAGGGTTACAAAAGCCATGTCACAACCTGAAGGTCGCTCTGGGTTACACATGGGTTACACCTCGCCGAGAACTGCTCAGAGAGCATTCGTTATCAGCAGGCAAAAAAGTCAATGATAACAAATCGCTGCGAGAGACTCTGGGAATTGTGGGGAGCGGGTGGGAAATCAAAATGCGCGCCCTCATAACCTGAAGGTCGTAGGTTCAAATCCTACTCCCGCACCCATCATAAGAGTAGTTTGGCCGTCCTGAGAAATCAGGGCGGCCAAATCGCCTTTTATAACAAGGTTGTATCCGCTCTCATTTTTGCGCGGCTCAAGGCAAATCCGTTGGATTGTCTTCCTCAAGATTGATCGGACCTCGTCAGCATCAGGAGACGGGTCCGAAACCACTTCCACAAGTGAGCCAATTAGTTCGGCATACAGCTCGCCCGCGTTCGGATGAACGCTCACAACGGGCTCGCTGCCCATTGCCGCAAGTTTGGCCTCGTTCTCAGTTTTTTCTGCTTCCAGGGCGACCAGCTTTTGCTTGAGAGCAGTGGTCGCGATCCCTTCAGCAATTGCATCAACAATCCGGTCTATGCGCCTGCCGGCTTCAGCGATAGCCTTCTCAAGCTGAAACCGTTCGCTACAAGTAGCCTTCTGTTGGCGAACGAGTTCTGCATGAAACTCGCGTGCGGCCGCTTTCTGCGCATCAGGATGAAGCAAGGCATTGTTCAGTCCTGCGAGGACGCGCTCTTCGAGCTCTTTGGCCGCTATGGTTCGATTGTTCGAACAGGTGCCCTTCTCGCGTCTTGTCGAGCACCCGTACCGGTTCTGGGAAACAATCGACATCGGACCGCCGCAGACACTGCATTCCAGGAGCCCTGACAGGAGCCGCGTGGGTCGCTTTGCTCCACCACGTTTACGGGAGTGCCTTTGCTGGCGAAGCTTTACAGCCTGCCAAAGTTCATCATCAACAATCCGAAGGTCCGGAACCTCATTGATAACCCATTCGCTTTCGGGGTTTGCCCGCATGCGCTTCTTGCCGGAGAAGGGATCCGTGACCTTGTGCCTGCGGTTCCATATGCGTCGGCCGATATAGAGTTCGTTGTTCAGGATGCCATTGCCGGCATGGACCTGTCCATTGATCGTTGAGGCGCGCCAGTCGGAACCGCGCGGCGCTGCGACACCTTCCTGGTTCAACATGGCCGCGATGCTTCTCGGAGACTTTCCTTCGACGAACAGCCGCATGATCCGTCTGACGGTCTCAGCTTCATCTTCGTTGATGGTCAGGATGCCATTCTGCTCACCCGGTACGATGTCGTAACCGTAGCAATGTCCTCCGGCCGATCTGCCTGAATTCACAACTCCCGTCTGACCTCGGCGCGTCTTCTTCGCGAGATCGCGCAGGAACATCTCATTCATCACGCCCTTGAAGCCGACGTGCATGGAGTCGACTTCGCCTTCGGAAAGCGTGACGATCGACACGCCGTGAAAGGCGAGGATCTTGTAGATTGTTGCTGTGTCAGCCTGGTCGCGGGAGATGCGGTCGAGGGCCTCGGCGACAACCACATTGAATTGACCGTTCGCAGCGCCCCTTATCAGTTCCTGTATGCCGGGGCGCGTAACCATCGCGCCGCCCGAAATTGCGCGGTCTGAATAGACAATAGTTTCGGTCCAGGATTTCTGCTCAAGGTGTTGTCGGCAAAGAGCAATCTGGTCTTCGATTGAACGAATAGACTGAAGGTCCGACGAGTAGCGGGCGTAGATGGCGGCTTTTAGGGTCATGACCCTTTCCGATATGCCAACCTCGCATGATATCGCGCAAGCGCTTCGGCGAGCTCAATCGCCCAGGATGGGGCTATTTCCCCAGAAAATTCGTCCTCGGGAGGCTCAGTTTGTGTCGCGATCGCCTTTGGAAGGCGACCGCGAGGCACGAGTTTGGGGTATTTGCGGTTCACGGTCCGATAGGCAGAAGCTGATCTAGTTCAGCTTCTGCCGGTTCCAGACTAGCACGCCGCTGCCATCCTCTTCCTTCTCGAAGAAAGCAGCCCGTAGCGGTTTCTCGAACCCCGGATCATCGAGCTTCACTGCCAGGTATGGCGTCTCGCCATCCTTGCTTTCTTCGCGCCAGGCTGCGCCAAGTTCTGCGCCGCCGGCAAAGATCCGGTAGTCGGGGCCGCCCTCGGCCTTCTCGGTCACCGAGACCATCTGGGCTTTCACATTGATTGTCATGGTCCGGATCGTGCCGGTCCATTTGCCATCCTTCTGGCTGAAGGTGCCGATTGTTGCCATTGCTATTCTCCTTTGCTGGCTCTGGCGTGAAGGGCCTTGCGGGCCCGCTTGAACCCGGCATCCGAGCTGAGGAACATGTCCAGCATGGCAGGCACCAGGGTTTCGGGTTTCTCTTCCGCGCCATAGGTTTCGGCATAGATCGCCGCATAGTCGGCAAGCGCGGAAGCAAGATCAGGATCGACCGACACGGTGAGCTTCACTGGTGTCCGGTCCGGGAGTTGTCCGATGCGGAGGCTCATCACCGGCCTCCCTCAGAATAGGGCCGCAGCACAAGATCGCGTGTCACGATCACCCGGACTGGCCAGCCCGGCCGAATACGGATCGTCGGCTGGATGCCAAGATTGCGGTCAACGACGCGCTGACCGGCTTCGGAGACACTGTCTCCGAAGCCCCGCCGGATTGCGCGCTCAACATCATCCTCGTCAGAGCCAAGTTCGGAGCCGATGCCAAGCAGCGTCGCGAGTCCTGCGGCGGCAAAGACGCGATCCCAGTGATGATCGGTTCGGTCGGAAACACCTGCATAGCCCTGCGAATCCGATGCAGGTTCAGATATCTGCAGCGAGCTGCCATCCGGCAGGATGATCCGGTCCCAGATCAGGAGCGCGCGCTCCTGACCGAACGAGACTTCCGACTGGTAGCGCCCGATCAGCCGCGCGCCCTGCGGGATCAGTAGATGTACACCGCTCACCGTGTCGTAGACCGGCTGGGTCACCTGCGCGATGACATTGCCCGGTAAGTCAGAATTCAGCCCCGTGACCAGCGAAGCCGGTATCAGCGTGCCCGCCATCACCTGATAGGGCGAGACCGGGGTCTCGACATCATGCGGGTTATAGATGTCGCCGTCCCGCTTCTCCGCTGCAAAAGCGATCTTCTCTGCCTGAAGGTTCTGGCCGGGAGGGCCTGCAAAACCCGGCGCGCCTGCGCCTTGGGCTGCAAGTGCCAGCAATTCCGAGCCCAGGCTGTTCGGAAGTCCGCCCTGTGAAGAGATTGATCCAGCCAGTGACTGCCGGTTGCCGACGTCGAAGAAGACGCTCGCCTTGCCGGCTGCATCGGCCAGTTTTGCATCCGCCAGTCTCTGCGCACGGATCGCTTCATCTTCGGCCGATGGCCGGAAGTCGTCTGAGGGGGCGACATTCCAGTCGGGCTCGAGGCCCCATTCTTCCTCTTCCGCCACGACAGTGCCGCCAAGGTCGCCCGCCATGGGCGCGCCGAGTCTTGGCGTGTCACCAGCCGGTTGCCAATTGAGGTAGGAGTTTGGCAGGTCTGCGAGACCATCCGGCGCGCGCTTGGTCGACGTATTGTAGAGCTCCTGGCTGTCTGCCGGATCGACGGCCTTTGGAGGATCGAGCGCAATGGATGCGGCAGCGAACAAGCCCAGTATGCCGAGACAGGCACCTGCCATAAGGACCTTCCGGTTGATCCGCGTGACAGGCCGGGGCCGCGCGCGCAGCTTCAGCTCGTCGGCCTGTTTCGGGAAGGGGGCCGGCTCGCTCATCCCTCGCCTCCGAACAGGCTCGCAAGACCGGAGCGTTGCACCCGCTTCCGTATCCGGACCACGGTCTGGTCCCTTTCGCCGATCCGGAGTTCTGCGGCCCGGAAGAGATGATCGACGATGTAGTAATTGCCGCGGAGCCGGTAGTTGACGAGTTCTGCGTCGCCCGATGCCCCAAGGATGAAGAGCGGCGGGGCGTCCATTGTCGCAAGACCCGCCGGCATCTGGATGAAGACCTGCCGGCCATCATCGAACACACGCACAGGCCGCCAGGCCGGCTTGTCGCCCTCGATGACATAATCGAAGTCGAGCCGGTCAACCGCAATGCCGGGTGCAATGGACGCATCCTCACGCACGGCAGCCAGCTTGTTGCGCGACACCAGCTCTGCCAGCTCATCCGCGGGATAGCGCCAGGAGAGGGCCGCCATATAGGTGCCATCGACGCTTTCGAGTTCGAGATGATAGGTCCGCCGATCGGTCGCGATCATGAGATTGGTCGAGAGGCCCGCGGCGATCGGTTTGACCAGCACATGCGCGCGGGCCGCGCCGCCGGAGCCGGAAGATGTATCCCCGACAATCCAGCGGACCGTATCGCCCGCCGACACCGAGACCAGTGTTTCGCCGGGTTGGAGCGCAATGTCGGAGACCTGGCCCGGGGCGGCATAAAGCCGGTAGAGGGCCCCTTCAGTATAAGGATAGACTTGGATCGCGTTCACATAGCCATCGACGGAAGGTTCGATCCTGGCCTCGGTTGTGCCCTTGCGGATTGTCTCGGTCGGCGAGGTGTAGACCCGTGTCACTGTCCGCTTCGTGCCATCTATGGGTTTCATCTGGCCGGGAAGCGGCAGTACGGTCGGCGTCTCGACAATCTCGACAGGCCGCTCTGGCACGTCTTCGACGAACGCCGCTTCGACAAAGGCGGTATCTTCGAGGACAGGTTCCGGCGGAACGCTCGCGCAGGCCGTAGCCAAGGCAAGAACGGATACAAGGCTCATTGTACGGATCATTTGTTGTCTCCTGTGACAAGGTCTTCGCCCCAGTTGAGGCTGTGGATGTAGAGGCCGAGAGGATTAGCGCGGAGCGTTTCGGCATCGCGCGGCGGGGAGTTCACAATGGTGAAGAGACCCGTGAAGCGTTTGACGCCGGTCAGCGCGCCATTCTCATAAGTCTTCTCGAGCCAGCGGGCCTGGAAGGACTCGTCCGACACCCGCACAACGCTCACCACATCGACACTGCGCGAGCGCCGCCCGATCTCGGCGAAGGGATCATTGTCGCGCGCATAGTCACTCAGTGTGATCGCCGCCTTGTCCGTCACATAGTCATAGGCGGCGAGCCAGTTCTGCCGGACGATCACCGGATCGATCGACAGGCTGCGGACATCGGAAATGAAGTTCGCAAGGTGATGCGCGATCTGAGCGTCGGTCGGCTCATAGCGCGCAAGCGCTGGCCCGACCGCTTTGACCGCACCCGTATCGTCAACCTCGACCACATAGGGGGTGACCGTCGATTGCAGGCTGCGCCAGACAAGGGCTGCAGACGCCGCCGCGAGGAGCCCCAGCAGGCCCAGCGCCATGAGCCGCCAGTTCTTCGCCTGGACACGGGCCGAACCGATCCGCTCGTCCCAGACCTGGCCCGCCTTCTGGTAGGGCGTTTCGGGATGCGGGCTTTGCCCGTAATGGGTGGATGTGCGCCGGAAGGCCATGCTCATCAGTCCTCTTCGTTTCGTAGTTTCGGATTGTCGCCCGCCATGCCGCGATCACCGTCCTTGAGGGCATGAACCGTGATCGCGCCGGCATGCTGCAGGCGTTGTTCTGTGCGAAGGCGCCGCGCCCAGGCGGGACTTGCCGAGCCGGTAGACGGCGCGTCGCCGGACGCGGCCGACATCGTGCCGCCCGTCGCGGCAAAAGCGGCTTCGCTGCCGCGCCGATAAGCATTTCCAACAGAGGCGAAAGGCCGTCCTGCCATCCGCCGGAGCGTATCGCCGCCAGCCTGTGCAACGCCTGCCATACCTGCTGCTGCCCCGCGCCATCCAGAATGACCGGACGCCAGGCGGCCAAGGTCATAGGATGTGCGGGCGCCGCCGGTCATGGATGCCCCAGCCTTCACCGCGCCGGACACACCGCCAAGCGCTGCGCGTCCTGCCGCAACCGTGCCTGTCGTCGCCAGCACAGCGCCTGCACCGACTGCCGCTGTCGTGCCGACCACGGAGCCTGCGCCAAGCTGCGGCGCACCGGTCACGAGGCCGGAGGCAATGCCGGGCGCGAACACGCCCATCCAGAGAAAGACAATCGAGGCGAGCACCGTGCCCATCACTTCAGCGAGTGTCACATCGCCCGGCCCGCCAAAGGCCTCGGTGATCGACGTGAAGAGCGTCGAGCCGATGCCGATCACGATGGCGAGCACCATCAGCTTGATGCCAGAAGTGACGACATTGCCGAGTACGCGTTCAGCCAGGAACGAGGTCTTGTTCCAGAGCGCGAAGGGCACGAGCACGAAACCTGCCAGCGTCGTCAGCTTGAACTCAAGGATGGCAACGAAGAGCTGAACCGCCAGCACGAAAAAGGCGACGAGAATGATCGCCCAGGCAATCAGCATGACCGCGATCAGGATAAAATTATGGAAGAAGCGGATCGGCCCCAGCATGTCGCCGATCTCTTCGAGAAGCGGCTGCGCCGCCTCGAAGCCGACCCCCGCGATATAGCCGGGCCGCATGAGATCCTCGGCCGTCAGCGTCGAGGATCCCGCCTTCACGCCAAGATCGGCGAAACTCGCAAAGAGGATGTTCGCCAGGATGGAGAAATTGCCGAGGATGAAGGCGAAGAAGCCGACATAGAGCACCTTCTTGAGCAGCCCCGAGATGACATCGGCATTCTGCGACAGCGCCCAGAACAGCCCGGCCAGCGTGATGTCAATCACGATCAGCGTGGTCGTCAGATAAGCGACATCGCCCGCGAGCAGGCCGAAGCCTGAATCGATATAGGCAATGAAGGTTTCGAGGAACCGGTCGATGACGCCCATTTCTTCCATGGTGGTCAGTTCCCGAAGAACGACTGGAGCCGCGCGCGGCCGCGTTCGGCTTCTTCGAGCTCGCGCGCCCGGTCGAGGGCTTCGGCGCGGTAATGCGCCGCCATCATGGCTTCCATCTGCATGAGCTGCTGGGCCGACATGGCCTCGATCTGGTTACCGGCCTGCAGGACCTGGAGATTGCCGACCGCGGTCTGGCTCTCCTCGACAAGGCCTGTCAGCGCCTCGGCGTCGCGTTCATTGTCGCGCACGGTCTCGGCAACCATCAGTAGCGTATGCTTGTGGGCAGAGCGCGATTGCTGCCAGCGGATACGCGCATCCTCGACGAGGACCGCATTGGCAGGCGGCGTCTCGCCATAGGTTTCAGGATAGAGGTCTTCATATTCTCGCTCGACCTCCTCGACGCCGTAGCCGATGCCGTCGGCTTCCTCCATCAGTTCGCCGATCCGGCGGATGCGGTCGGCAATGATGGCGCGGGCGACCTCGACGGGGAGCGTCTCGAGATCCCGCGCCATCTTCTCGATCATGTCGATTTCATGCGTGAGCTGACGGATCTGGTTGTCGATCTGCTGGAGCGCGCGCACCGCCTGGAGGATGTTCTCGGCATGATTGGTTGGGTCGTAAACAATGCCGCCACCGAACAGCTGCGCTGAAGCCGGCGGCGCCATCAGTCCGGATAGCGGAATGGCGGCAAGGGCAACGGAAGAGAGAAAGGCTTTCATGTGTGGGGCTCCTATTCAGCGGCGATTTGGGGGAGGGTTGCATCGGGTTGCCCGGCCAGCAGGTCCGCCGCCCAGCCGAGCTGTTTCAGCTCCAGCCAGCCTCGGGCGAAGCCCGCTTCCGCATCGGCTTCCAGAAGCCCATCCATCCGCTTCTGGTCGGCAGGGGAGGCGGCGCCACAGAAGGCGAGCGCGACCTCGCCAAGGCCGAGTTCGAAGAGCCGGCAGCCAAGGGGCGAGGTATAGTAATAGTCCCGCTTCGGAATGGCCTTGGCGAGGATGTCGATCTGTCGGTCATTAAGTCCGAACCGCCGATAGATGGCCTGAGCAGTCGGTTCGAGCGCCCGCTCATTCGGCAGGAAGATCCGCGTCGGGCAGGATTCGATCAGGGCCGGCGCAATCGACGCCCCTTCAATGTCAGCAAGCGACTGGGTCGCAAACACGACCGCCACATTCTTCTTGCGGAGCGTCTTCAGCCAGTCGCGGAGGCGCGCGGCAAAGACGGGATGGTCCAGGAACAGCCAGGCCTCATCGAGGATGAGCAGGGTCGGACGGCCATCGAACCGGTCCTCCAGCCGGTGGAAGAGATAAGTGATGACGGGCCCGACCGCAGACGGCGTCTGCATCAGCTCGTCCATTTCGAAACAGGCAATCGACGAGAGGTCGAGCGCTTCGGCATCGCTGTCGAGCAGATGCCCGTAAGCGCCTTCCAGCGTGTAGGGGTGCAGTGCCGCCTTGAGCGTATCGGATTGCAGGATGAGGCTGAGACCCGTGAGCGTGCGTTCCGCTTCAGGCGCCGAAGCCAGAGACCGCACCGCGTCCCACAGGACGGACTTCAGGTCCGGCGTAACTGTCACGCCCTCGGCTTCGATCAGGCCGAGTAGCCAGTCGGCCGCAAAGCTCGCGCCGCGGTCTGTATCGATGTCCCGAAGCGGCTGCAGCGCCGGACGTTCATCGCCGGCCAGCGGCAGCCAGGTGCCGTCCATGGAGAGCGTCACCGCCCGCGCCGACCGTCCCTTGTCGAAGAGGAATACCTGCGCGTCCTCATAGCGCTGCCATTGCACGGCGAGTAGCGACAGGAGCACCGACTTGCCGGACCCTGTCGGCCCGATGATCAACGTGTGGCCGACATCGCCGACATGCAGGTTCAGCCGGAACGGCGTCGTGCCTTCTGTCTGTGCCTCGATCAGCGCACGATCGGACAGATGGTTGTTCCAGGAATCGCCTGCCCAGACCGAAGAGATCGGGACCAGATGGGCAAGGTTCAGCGTATGCAGGATTGGCTGGCGGACATTGGCATAGACATGTCCCGGCAGGGAGCCGAGCCAGGCTTCAACCGCGTTGAGGGTTTCGCGGATCGTGGTGAAGCCACGCCCATTGATCACCCGCTCAACGGCGCGCATGCGCTCCTCAACCTCCTCGCGGGAGGCACCCATCAGTGTCAGCGTCGTCGTGACATAGCCATACGAGACAAGATCAGAGCCCAGCTCCTGCAGTGCCGCATCGGCATCGGCGGCCTTGTTGTCGGCATCATTATCAAGAAGCGCGGCCTGCTCATTGAAAAGCGTCTCGCGGAGGACCGCGCCGACGGATTTTCGCTTCGCAAACCAGTGCCGGCGCTTCTTCGCAAGGAGCTTTTCGGCCTCGGCCTTGTCCATCGCGATGTAACGCGTCGTCCAGCGATAGGAGAAGCCAAGCCGGTTGAGTTCATCCAGCATGCCGGGCAGGGTCGAGGCCGGAAAGCCAAGCAGAGTCAGCGTTGCAAGATGTGCCTCCCCGATGCGCGGCTCCAGCCCACCTGCGAAACTCTCATCCGCGAGCACTGCATCGAGAAAGACCGGAAGTTCCGGAACCGACACGGCATGCCGTTTCGACGAGATGCAGGCATGAAGGTAGGTGAGTGTCTCTTCATCCGACAGCGGATTTATTTCATCCAGGGCCGTAGAGAGCAGGTCCAGCGTCTGCGCCGCGCGCGTCTGGAAATGTTCCAGCCGCTGGCGCCAGTCCTGACCATCGCGCTTCTCCGGCCGCTCGATCAGCGCCTTCTCGGCCCGGCCCGTCGCATCTGCGGGCGGCAGCCAGAGCAGCGTCAGGTAATAGGCACTCTCGAACCGGGCGCCGGTCTCTTCGGCGGCGGCGCGCCGCTCCTGCTCGATCAGCCAGGCCGCCGCACACTCAAATGAGCTCTCTTCAAGGGCAACGGCTTCCGCCCGCACCGCTTCGAAGAACAGCGCCCAGCCGGACCCGAACCGGCGGAGCACATTGTTGACCCGTGCGGTCACCGCAACGAGTTCGGCTTCCGTCGAGCTTTCAAGGTCGGGGCCGCGATAGCGGAAGCTTGTCTGGAAGGCGCCGTCCTTGTTGAGGACGACGCCCGGCGCGACGAGGCACGCCCAGGGGAGGTAGTCTGAGAGCCCAGCCGGTTTCGCCGCGTATTCGGAAAGGTTCAGCATGAGAGATGTTCCTTGTAGCGGGCAGACCGGATCGCGACCGCGAGGAAGTCGGGATCAGACCGGGCCATGAGGACGGCGAGCGAGTGTCCCGCCACCCAGACCACGAGCCCCGGTAACCAGAGCCGGAGGCCGAGGGCCAAAGCCGCCGCGATCGTCCCGATGGCAATGGCTGCCGAGCGCGGCGCGCCTGCCATCAGGATTGGTTCGGCGAGCGAGCGGTGGAGGGGAATCTCGTAGCCGTCGAGCATCAGAGCACCGCGCCGCCGCCGAAGGAGAAGAAGGTGAGGAAGAAGCTGGTCGCTGCGAACGCGATAGACAGGCCGAACACGATCTGGATCAGCTTCCGGAACCCGCCGGATGTCTCCCCGAAAGCGAGCGTCAGGCCGGTCAGTGTGATGATGATCACCGCGACGATCCGGGCGACCGGGCCCTCGATCGATTGCAGGATCTGGTCGAGCGGGCCTTCCCAGGGCATGCCCGTGCCGGCGGCATGAGCCGGCAGTGTCAGCACACTTACCGAGGCCAGCAGCACGCCGGTCTGAATCGATCGGTTGAGGGCCTTGATCTGGTCATAGAACATCTGTCGGTCTCCTTAGTTGACGATGTTGAGAAAAGGGGCAGCGAGCGGTTCGGTCCGGTATTCGGTGCCGTCAAAGCCGGTGATCCGGAGCGCCTGCTCGACGCGGCGCGCGCCGCTCGCGCGGGACATGAAGACGATCACGTCAACCGCTTCGCCGATCAGAGCGTGGGGAAGGGCGGTCGTCGCTTCCTCAACCAGCTGTTCAAGCCGGGTAAGTGCGCCTGAGGCTGAATTCGCATGTAGCGTTGTGATCCCGCCCGGATGGCCTGTATTCCAGGCCTTGAGTAGGTCGAGCGCTTCGCCGCCGCGGACTTCGCCGACAATGATCCGGTCAGGCCGGAGCCGCATGGTCGAGCGCACGAGATCACGGAGTGTGATGCCGCACCGGTGCGTCCTGAGCTGCGTCACATCCTCGGCGGTGCAGCGCAGCTCCCTTGTGTCTTCCAGGATGACGATCCGGTCCTCAGCAAGAGCCGGTTCGGACAGCAAGGCATTTGCAAAGGTCGTCTTGCCCGACGATGTCCCGCCCGCGACCACAATATTGAGCCGGTCTTCCAACGCCTGCCGCAGGCCGACACACAGCGCCGGCGTCAGCGCGCCTGTCTCAACATAGGTATCGAGCGCAATGGGTTGGCCAGCCGGTTTGCGGATCGCAAAGCAGGGCGCTTCGGAAACCGGCGGCAGGATGCCTTCGAACCGTTCGCCAGAGCCCGGCAGTTCAGCGGAGACAATGGGAGACGCGCGGTCACACGCTTCCCCGACAGAGGACGCCACCAGCCGGATGATCCGCTCGCGCTCGGCGCGGCCGAGCGTCTCGGATGCACGGCGCAAACCAAAGCCAGCTTTCTCGACCCAGACCGATCCGTCGGGATTAGCGAGTATCTCGATCGTGTCGGGCGCCGCTAGCGCTGCGCCAACCGGGCCGTCGAACGCCGTGCGGAGCATCGCCGTGCGGCGGGTCTCGGTCTCGCTGGGCTGGGGCAGGGCAGACATGGCAGGTCGTGGTCCTCATCAGTGATGGGACCAGCATCAGGGCATCAAATGCCGCCGCACAGTTGGGGCCGGGGGACACGAAAGGCGCCTGCGGGACCTCCGAGGACGCAGAGGGGCAATTCACAGGAAATCGCGCAGCACAGATTGATATCAGACCGGAAAGCGAGAAAAGAACAAAAAGCGAACTAAAAGGAGAAGCCTATGGGTCGCTACAAATCCGTTCTCATGGCCGAAAAGGATGCGCGGGACTTCCCGCATCATGTCGAATTGCCCATCCCACACTTCGGTCTCGGCAAGCGCCTGGACATCATCGCCGCCTGGCTCAACACCAATATCTGCCCCGAATGGCGCTCACACAGCCACTTGGAGAAGGGTGAACATGCGGCGCGCTACATGTTCAGATCAGAGCAGGATGCTGAGCGGTTCCGATCTGCGCTCAACAATGACCGGGAGCTAGCACAATCGTAGTCCCTACAATCTACGGCTCGCACCAGACTTCTACGCTCTTGAATCGACTTGTGGACGAGTGGCCGAAAAGCGGACGCTCGTGGATGACGATCCGAACAAGTTACCTTAGAAGAGGGAGAACACAAAAAGAACATAGAATCGAACTAGGCGGCAGAAATGCGCTCCTTCATTCTCTTAACTGTTGGCTTCATCTCAGCCGTAACCTTCGGTGGCCACGTTTACGCGGAGCTAAAAGATTCCCAGCCTGTCGTTTATTTTCTCGTCGATGCCTCGGGGTCGATGAAAGACGAAATTCCCGACGCTGTCAGAATACTCAACGCCCGATCGGCACTGTTAGATGCGCGAAGCCAAAAATCGATCACGTTTTTTGGCGGCAAACCAGATGAACTAGATCGGGCGGTTCGGTGTGATGACCCAGTCGAGGTCCAAGGACCTTTTCCTTCTACGGAAACCACGCCACAGTTTCCGGCGTTGGGCGGAAGCGACGACAAAACCTCGATTGGGCAAGGATTGGCCGCCGTGCTTGAACTTGCCGGACCGAACGGAATTGTCGTTCTGATCACTGATGGCTCAGAAGAATGCAATTCAGATTTCTTGGCGATAAGGCGCGAATATCCGAAAGCCCGCATCGAAGTTTATCAGGTGGGGGCGAATCCAAATGCTGCGCTTCGTCTCCTGGAGGTACGTCCAGAATCGGAAGCGATAACGCAGGCTGTTCTGGCGGATCAGCTTCCTTTGCCAGTCTCAATTTTGCCTGGTGACCCAAATCCGGAAGCAAATTGGGTCGCGCGATTAAGCTGGATTCTCATTCTGACCTTGGCTGCCGGAGCGGCGACGTTGTTCTGCCTACAGTCCGGTGAACGGAGCAAAGACCTTCGCGACCAGTTGGTCACGCTTGATGAGAAAACCCCATCGGACCTCGCAATTATCTACACGTCTCATGAGAATGTGGGGGGCAAACTCAAGCGCATTCCAGACAATAAGCGGTTCAAGATATTCTGGTTGAAGAACAGGAACGAAAAGTGGCTCAGCTGCTATGGCTTTTGGGGAGCATTTGTTTCTGTATTCGCCGCTGTGGGCCTTCTCTTTCTCGCTTTCCCGGAAGTGGGTGAGGCGGCAGGGGCGGGGGCGTTTGCGAAAGATGTGCGGACTGATTGTTGGTCGTTTCTGAATTCGAACATTGGCGCCGTATCATTCGCAGGGACTGTTTTGGCGTTGGCTGGATTTTCAGCGTTTCAATGGTGGCAGACATTCGAGGCAAAGAAGGAACTTCTGATCAATTCTGGAACAATCAAGAATGAACGAAGGGAAGCAGCTCGTCGAAAGTATGAGACCATCAGAGCCAACATCCTGAGCGAACAGTTTTCATTGCCCAAGTTGCGAACAAGTTGGTCTCCCTGGATAGGAGATATTGAAATCGAGATCGCTGAGTTTGACGTTCTACAGAGAACTCTACGAAACTTGGCGGCGCCCCCATTTGAGGAGGCGTCCCTCAAAAAGCAGAAAAACATCGATCGGTTTCTCAAAATTCGAGATGTCGTGACGTTCGCGAAGCTACTTTCTGAAGTGGGTGACCTCGATCAGCTGCAGGCCAAATCAGTCGAGAGAATGGTCGAACTCGCCAAAAAGGATGAACAAGTCGAGGCAGATAAAATTGCTCTTGAACTTGTTGCGGGGCTGACAAACGACCCTCAAAGCGCTGAAAACGGATGAAGTCCGCACAGTTCACACGCGAGTAGTGGACCTCCGTTTGTGGCTAGTTCCAGATATGCGGGTTCGAACGGTCAACCACTCGCCGGGTCAACGCTTCTAGGTCCTCACGGGCGCGCGCCGCATCCGCCGGCGTTTCAAGCGGGTTCTTGCCCGGCCGCTGCCTCAGCCATTCGAAGATGAATTCGAGCAAGAGGTCCGTCTGGAACGCTGTTCCGGTCTCCAGCTTCTCGATCTGGTCTTCGACCCGTTCCAGCCGCTGGATGATCGCGGCATCGGGCCGGTCTTCAGGCGGTGTGAACAACAGGGTCAGAGCTTCGTCAACCAGCGTGCCGACGTGGACACCATGTTCGGCAGAGAACTGCTTCACCTTACGATGGTTTGTCTCGGAGACGCGGATATGAAGCCTTGGATTGCGCGCCATGTCCTAGAGCTCCCGTCCGCCATTTTCCTGAACTTGAAGGTAGTAGCGCGCGATCTGGTCCTGGATGCCGCCACGCTGTTGCGGCGCGCGCTCTTCCTCCGTCGCAATATCCTGCGAGATCTCATCCTCATCGCCGATGTCTGGACCCACGGCTCGCGCCAGCCCGCCTGCATTCCCGTCCGAGGGGGATGGTCCAGATCGATGATAACCGCCAAATCGCGATGCGTCCGCGCAGGTAGCGGCAATCGGCAGCGCGCCAACTCGCTCGGTAAAGTTTCGATCTTCGTAGTAACGGAGCTTCTTCGCCCGTATCGGCGGATGGCTGGCCAGAAAGATCAGTGCGTCATCGGCCGGCATCTGCATCACCTCGCCGGGTGTCAGGAGCGGACGCTGTGTTTCCTGTTGCGAGACCATGACATGGCTAAGCCACGGCGCGAGCCGGTGCCCGGTATAATTCTTCTGGTTTCGCTGCTCCGTCGTGGTGCCGAGCATGTCGGAAATACGCTTGGCCGTGCGCTCGTCATTCGTCGCGAAAGCGATCCGGACATGGCAATTGTCGAGGATGGAATTGTTCTGCCCATAGGCCTTCTCGACCTGGTTCAGAGACTGAGCAATGAGGAAGGCACGGATCCCATAACCGGCCATGAAAGCGAGTGAACTCTCGAAGAAGTCCAGACGTCCAAGCGCAGGGAATTCGTCTAGCATCAACAGGGTCTGCCGGCGGTCGTGCCCATCGGGCAGCTCTTCGCAAAGCCGCCGTGCAATCTGGTTGAGGATCAATCGCATCAAGGGTTTCGTCCGTGACAAATCGGACGGCGGAACAACCAGATAGAGGGTTGCTGGCATCTCTCCCCCAAACAGATCTTCGATCCTCCAATCCGAACCGGAGGTCGCCCGCTGGACAACCGGGTCGCGATAGAGCCCCAAAAACGAAATCGCCGTCGAGACGACCGACGACTTCTCGTTCTCTGACTTGTTCAGGAGTTCACGCGCCGCTTCCGCCACAACCGGATGTGTCAATGGCCGGTCGCGGCTTCCCAAATGGTTGGCCTCAAGCATGCGCTCCAGCGTGTCATCGATCGGCCGGGCTGGATCAGACAGCAGCGTCGCCACACCCGCGAGCGATTTGTCATCTTCGGCGTAAAGGACATGCAGTATGGCACCAACGAGCAGTGAATGCGCCGTCTTGTCCCAGTGACTCCTCCGCTCCAGGGAGCCCTCCGGATCGACGAGTATGTCCGCCACATTCTGTGCATCCCGGACCTCGTGCGCGCCGAGCCGCACTTCCAGCAAGGGGTTGAACCGAGAACTCGACAAATCCGTCGGATCGAAACGGACACAGCGAGAGAAGCTCGACCGCCATTTCGACGTGAGCGCCCAGTTCTCTCCCTTGATGTCATGAATGATCGCATTGCCTGTCCAGGATAGAAGAGTCGGGATCACCAACCCGACACCCTTACCGGACCGTGTCGGCGCAAAGGCCATGACATGCTCGGCTCCTGCGTGCCGGAGGTAGTGACCTTTGAAGCGTCCGAGCACTGCGCCAGACGTACCAAGCAGACCAGATCGCCGAACGTCCCGCACCGAAGACCAGCGCGCAGAGCCATAGGTCGTCGCATTCTTCTCACGTCTTGCCCGCCAGAGCGACGCGATGATCGCCATCACAATCCCGGCGATCCCACCGAGTGAGGCAATTACGCCCGCCCGCGCAAACACGCTCGGAGCGTAAGCATCATAGGCATACCACCACTGGAACAGCCGCCACGGCTTGTAGACAGGCTGACCCGCAAGCTCGAACCAAGGGCCGCCCAATCGAGGCTGATGGTCCAGAACGCCCGCCACCCACTGTGTCGCGATCCACACCGAACAGGTGATCAGAAAAAGCGTCAGCAGGAACTGACCGAGAAGAAATTTGGTAGGAGTCACGTTCAGGCCTGCTGTTGCGAACGCAAAATGTAGTCCTGAACAATGGTATATTGTAATAGGATGAAGAGTGATTTTGAGGGATGAGTACTAAGTTGTTACGTGCTCACGGAACCAACGTTGTTCTAGACGTTAGCCGCTATCTGCAAAACGAAACCAGTCAGAATTAGGGCTAGTCCAGCATAACTGAACACGAGAGAAGAGCTTGCGGTTTTCTTATCTTCTTGGACTGATAACAGCACCAAATTAGTGATGCCTGCGGTTTTGGAGGCTAAGTCGCCTACAGTTTGCATTGCGTCGCTGAAGCTTTGTTCTGCAGCATCTGGATTAAATGCTCCAGGAATTCGCTCATACAGTCCTTCGCCTATGTCAGCGTGCTCTGCCCAATTCGCCTTCTTTCCAATCTCCTGCGCCCAGCCCTCCAGTCCTTCGTATTTGTCCGTCAGCTCTTGAAGATTTGAAATTCTGACTTCCGCGCTTCGTCGAAGTTCGAATTGGATGCGAATGAGATCCGCGCCAAGCAGCATTACGCCAACTAGATCGAAACCGAGACCAATAACTTGAAGCGACATGCAAACGAACTCCAGATTACATTATCCGGATAATTAGGTATAACTTGTTGTTCTTGCAATGTTCCGTTTATTGCGTGGGGGCCAAATAAACTAGGAGTAGATGTCTGATTATTAAGGTCAGTCATGTATCCTACGGATTGATTCTAACTAGGGAAATCATGGCCGACAGCAGTTCAGATGCTCTGCTCGATGAGGGCGATGCGGTTAAATTCGATCAGGACCTTCAGGCTATGCTTCTGCAGGCGGTGCGAGGTGGTTCGAAGATAACCGATGCGCACCTTATGGTCGTTGAAAAGGACGTTGTTGTCGGCAGCACGAAAACCCGGATTCATTGCTACGCTCCAACGCTCGACGGAAACGGAAGACTAAGAACTCAGCTTCTTGCAGAGTTCCTACGCAATCGCGTTATTGAATATGCGATTCCACGTAAACGCTTGGAGCAAGCGCAAAAAAATTTGGAAGAAACTGGATCGTTTGCCGAAATCGTGAAGCTGCATGAGCACGCCAAGGGCTTATTCACTGACCTGAAGAACACAGGAGAGGGCGGAGAATTGCTTCTGTTTGCGTTGGCTGAAGCTGTTTTCGAACTCGCACAGGTCATATGCAAAATGAGCCTGAAGACATCAACCTCAATGCATTATCACGGAGCGGATGGTGTGTATGCGTCGTGCGACGACGGCGGCGTTTTGAATCTCTATTGGGGAGAATCCAAGCTTTACGGGAATGTCACCAACGCAATTACCGATTGCTTGGGCTCGTTAGCTCCATACCTGCGTGACGAACTGGGAGCAAATTCCGCTTCAGCACAGGATCTATTTCTTGCGAATGAGTACGCAGACTTTACCGACCCCAACTTGTTGGCGGCGTTCAAGCGCTTTTTTGACCCAGATGACCCAATGTCTCAAAAGCTCAGATTGTGTGGAATTGCACTAGTCGGTTTTGATTGTGATGGCTTTCCAGCGGACGGCGAAAGTGGTGAGTGGGCGCAGATCGAGAGCAATCTGAAGGCTCAATTCCCGAGCTGGAATGGACATGTTGGGAAACGTGTGACGACGGAGAAATTAGAGACTTTTGATATCCATTTCATTTGCGTGCCGATGCGTTCTGCAGACGAATTTAGGAAAGCGTTTTTGAAGTTACTGGAAGCCTGAAATGGATAGAGACGAGCTAAACTCTTGGCTGATATCCGAAAGCGGCCTAGCTGCTGACATTCAACATTTGCGACGTTGGAGCGCTTCCAAGAGCATAGGTGAGTCGGTTTTGATGCCGTCTGACGATATTTCCGACAAGAATATCAATTGGCAGAAATTGATATTGGCCGGCAGTTTACTTGCTGAAAGCAATTTGATCGCTGAAAGCGAGGCAGCCTTAATGATCGGTCAGGCTGCGATGGTTTACGGTCAGTCGGCCCTCATAAGGGATGCCGGTTCAATCGTTCTCTCGCAATTGTCGAATAGCCGGGCAGTGGACCTCGCCGAGAGTCGAAAATTGGTTGAAGGTCATTTGCCTGAAAGGCTCGGATTGACCGAGAGAGTGTTGGCTACGCGGCGACTAATAGAGTCGTCGATTATACTCAACAACGACAATGCCATCGCCGGTAATCCATTCCAAGTTCAACTGTGGTCAGAGCTGAAGCGTGCACGCTGGACGTCCGCTACAGCGCCAACTGCCGCAGGAAAAACATACCTAATCTTGAATTGGTTATTGCGTGAAGCTGAGGCTAAGCGATGCAAGCTAGGAATATTTTTAGCCCCAACACGTGCGCTGGTGAGCGAAATTGAGCAGCAGATTCTGAATCTTCGAACTCGGTTCCACATTCCTGGGCTACGTGTTGCATCATTGCCAATTGGAGAATTCGCAGACGGGCAGGCACCGACTCTGCTGGTATTCACCCAGGAGCGGCTGCACCTCTTTATGAACGCCGTCAGCGAACAAACAAAGGTCGATGTAGCGATAGTTGATGAGGTTCAGAAGCTGAGCGATGGGTTGAGAGGAGTTATCCTTCAAGATGCGATCGAGAGAGTGGCTCGAACCAATGCAGACTGTCGCTTCGTCTTCTTGAGTCCGCATGCGGATAATCCAGAGAGTTTGCTCGCAGATGCGCCGCCCGATGCTGCTGTCGCGACAGTTCCCGGCGGCCCCCCTACCGTGACGCAGAATTTGATCCTAGCAAGGCAAGTGCCAAGAAAGCCTGATAAGTGGTCACTTTCGCTTGTTGATCCTTTAACGGAAGGAGCCGACGCTCTCGGTGAATTTGATCTACATGCAAGACCGGTAGGAAAGGGAGCACTGAAAACGCTCTCTTTCGTTGCTTTGGCACTCGGCAAGAATACTAACGGCACGCTAGTCTACGCAAATCAAGCTGCGGACGCGGAGAAGATTGCGAGCCAAATCTATGATGGGCTCGCAGGGACAATTGAAGGGCCAGTGGACGAAGAGCTAATTGAGTTGTCCGATTTTTGTCGGACTTCCATTCATAACAAGTTTCAATTGGTGCATTTGCTAAGCCGCGGTGTTGCTTTTCACTATGGCAATATGCCTTCAATTCTGAGGTCGGAAATAGAGCGCCTTTTTACAGCAGGAAAGATTCGCTTTTTGGTTTGCACCTCGACATTGATAGAGGGAGTTAACTTAGCCTGCCGCACAATCGTCGTAAGGGGGCCGCGCAAAGGCAAGGGCAACCCGATGACGCCCCAGGATTTTTGGAACTTAGCAGGCAGAGCAGGACGATGGGGCGCTGACTTTCACGGCAATATTGTTTGTATCGATGCGCACGACACCAAACAATGGCCTCATGGTATTCCGGCAAAATCGGCCTATCCGATACAGCGCGAAACCGATAACGTCCTAAGTAAATCGGATGAAGTGCTGTCCTATATAGGTCAACGAGCGGATGGACCGTTGCTGGACGGCAGCGACAAAATGGAACCAGTCGCGGCCTACCTAATGGCGTGGTATGCGCGTACAGGCAGCGTGGCGGGTTCTCCGTCTGTGAAGAGACTTCCATATGAGATCGTCACCCAACTCGACGAAGCCATCTCGACTGCGTTAAAACAGGTTGAAATTCCAGATCACATTATCACCGCTCACCCTGGAATAAGTGCAGTTGCGCTTCAGTCACTTTTGAATGCCTTCGAAGCGTTCGATGGAGCAATAGAAAATCTATTGCCGCCACCGCCGGAAAGTGAAGACGCTGTTATCGAAATGAAGCGCGTTTTTGAGCGGATTGACGACTACGTATATCCAACATTCGGAAAAGGTGTCGACGCTGCGAACTGGTCATTTGCGTTTACAGCCGTGGATTGGATGCGAGGCAAGCGTTTGGGTGAGATGATTAGTGCCGCCGTAGCGCGCGAGCGTCGAAAGGGCACAAAGACTGAGAACATCCGATATGCTCGAATAATTCGTGATACGATGCGACTGGTGGAAGAGATTGCCCGTTTTAAGGCGCCAAAGTATCTCTCTGCATATCTAGATGTTCTTCGTTTGTACTTCGAAATGCGCGGGGAATCTGAAGCTTTTCCGGACCACTTGTCGTTCGAGCTCTATTTGGAGTTTGGTGTTAGCACACAGACGCTCCTATCGCTCATCGGGCTTGGTTTGTCGCGTACAAGCGCAATTGAAATGAACGAGTACCTCGGACGGTCCGAGCTAACATAAGTTGAAGTTCTGGATGTACTATCCGATAGAAGCTGGGAAAGCCTCGACCTGCCCAATGTAGTAAAGCGAGAGATTAGGACGATGCTTGCTCGCAGAGATGTTCGCAGCGCTACTGCATAGTGCTTTTGTATCGGGCAATGTCGTCCGGCTTTGTGCTAGTCAGTGCCTTATTAAATCGTTCTCCAAATTACTTGAGAGAAACTGACCGAACGTATCTCTTGATGTTTTCGCCCACGCGTTGTCTGCTTGCCTCGTGACTCGAAAAACTTACCAGCGTGAACGCTTTGCCATTTTTGACGATAGCGAAGCGCCCTTGAGCGAGTTCGATGTTGCGCGCGTACCTCCCTTGGACACTCTCGCCAATCTTGATATCGACGTACGGTAATTTTAATCGCTTAACTTCGCTCGCTACCGCAGTTTGAAATTCTTCTCTCCTTAGACGCTTAGCGTCTTCGCGTGCTAGTTGTCCATTTTGATCCAGCGCATGTTCCCCGTCAGCGACCATGAGACAGATCGGCCAAATTGCTTAAGGAGGATTTCTGGCACATCGTAGCCCGCCAAGGGAGCGAAGATGAGACAGAAATCCGGGCCGGAAGGATCGGCCGAAAAACATGTGAAAGAGATACGCCGTAAGACCCGGCGCAAATTCTCTGCCGAAGAGAAGATCCGCATTGTTCTGGAAGGCCTGCGCGGAGAATATTCGATTGCCGAACTGTGTCGGCGTGAGGGGATCGCCCAGGGCCTTTATTACACCTGGTCGAAGGAATTCCTCGAAGCGGGAAAGAGGCGGCTCTCCGGCGATACCGAGCGCCAGGCGACGTCCGGTGAGGTGAGCGGCTTGAAGCGCGAGATGCGGGATCTGAAGGAAGTCGTGGCCGACCTGACGCTGGAAAACCGCATTCTGAAAAAAAGCGTGATCGGGGATGGGGAGGATACCGAATGAGATACCCTGCCTCTGAGAAGCTGGAGATCATCCGGCTGGTCGAACAATCACACCAGCCGGTGAAGAAGACACTGGAACAGATCGGCGTGTCACGTCCGACCTTCTATCGCTGGTATGACCTTTACCGGCGGTTCGGTGAAGCCGGGCTTGAGGATCGGCGCAGCGGCTCCGGCCGGGTCTGGAACCGCATCCCGAACGAGGTGCGTCAGCAGGTACTGGAAATGGCCCTGGATCAACCGGAACTATCTCCCCGGGAATTGGCGGTGACGTTCACCGATGAGAAGCACTACTTCGTCTCCGAGGCCAGTGTTTACAGGCTTTTGAGGGCGCACAACCTGATCACGAGCCCGGCTTTCATCGTGATGAAAGCGGCTGATGAGTTCAGGGAGAAGACCACCGGGCCGAACCAGCTCTGGCAGACCGACTTCACCTATCTGAAAGTGATCGGCTGGGGATGGTTCTATCTCTCCACCGTGCTTGACGACTTCTCCCGCTACATCATTGCCTGGAAGCTCTGTACCGGCATGGCGACGAGCGATGTGCAGGATACGCTGAACCTGGCGCTTGAGGCTTCCGGACTCGATGAAGTAAACGTGATCCATCGCCCAAGACTACTCTCAGACAACGGACCTTCCTACATCTCTGGCGATCTGGCTGAGTATCTTGCCGACAAGGGAATGAAGCATACGCGCGGCGCGCCGTATCATCCCCAGACCCAGGGCAAGATCGAGCGCTGGCATCAGACCCTGAAAAACCGCATCCTGCTGGAAAACTACTTCCTGCCGGGAGACCTCGAAGCGCAGATCGACGCGTTCGTTGGCTACTACAACCACCAGCGCTATCACGAGAGCCTGAACAATCTCACTCCGGCAGATGTCTATACGGGCCGCGGCCAGACCATTCTGCTGGAACGTGAGAAAATCAAAAGGAGGACCATGAAACTACGGCGCTTGCAGCACGCCCAATCCGCTGCTTAACTCAACCCAGATGCGCCAGACCCTCCTTAAGTCAGGCAGCCTGAAGTCTCAAATACCTGACGACGGACACCAGCGCATACCCTTTGCTCTGCAACCAAGCCCTACGGATCTTGAGCGATTTCCGGAGTTCGTCCGCTAACGGTCCCGCTGAGCCCTGCATCAGCTCAGTGTCCATCCGATCCAGCCATGTCTCTGCTTGTCGTTCAGCTAGCGCTCCAATCGGCAGCCAGGAGTGAACATTGATTCCGAGGGTCTGCCCTCTCGCATCAGCTTGCAGTGCGCGCTTCTCGAAGTTAGTTGGGACCACCCAACTCCCATCAGCGTTTCGTTGGACAACACCGAGCCTTCTCAACGCCTCCAGGCGACGCTTGTGCGCCAGCCGGAACGCTGGCGAACTCAATGGCTCAGCCGCCTCATGCAGCTCCTCCGAATACACGCCTCCATTTCGTTCGGCGATCGCAGCAATCGTCCGGTCAGCAGGCTTCGGCTCGACAGCCTTTCGCCCAACCGAAACAATCCCACCCGGCGTCGGCAATTGAACCGCCTCTTGCTCCGTCATCTCGATCGACCAGACGCCCCCATCGAGCCCTTCGATCAGTGCCGTCGTTCCATTCCGCAATTCATCACCCGGTAGAGTAGCGGCAAGCCTTCCTAGGATTTCGCCATCCGAGTTGAAATCACGGGGCAGGGTATGGAGACGCGACGCATCGATTTTCCGGCCCTCGAGGTTGGCGAGCGAACGAATAATGTCCCCACGTCTGCCCAGCGCCCGTAGCGTATCCTGCCAACCTTCCTGCATCGCCCAGCGACCGTCCTCCAGTCGCTTCGCAAGACCGAGCGTCTCGAGGAACCGCAAGCGCCGTTTAGCGACCGCGCTGTCAAACCTCGACAATCCGCCGCGTTCACTTTCTGGTGTGAAACGTCCATCACTCAGTCTACGTGCAATGTCATGATCGATAGCCGTCAGCGCCTCGCGCTCGGCCTCGTTCGACCTCGCCGCAGCCATTTCCCGTAGCCGCCTCTGACCTAGCTCGAGCGTCGCCAGCTCCTGTGCCCGCGCGCGAAATCCCTGCGTGATGTATTTGCGATCAATCAGCAGCTCACCATTCCGCGTAGTCCCACCCCGGATCACAATATGCACATGCGGCTGCGCGGTATCGTGATGATTCGCGGCAACCCAGTCGAGCCGCCGGCCGAGATCCCTCTCGACCTGGCTCATGAACTCCCGCGTGAACTGCGTCAGATCTTTCATCTGCTCGGCATCTTCTGGAGAGACGATCAGCCTGAACTGCCGCCTGTCCTCGTCAGCCCGTTCATTGAACGCCTTTGCATCCGCTTCATCGGCGCTCCGGTCATACAGCTTTCCGCGCTCGCCCTCACGCCCGGCACCTTCCCGGCGGATGTAGGCGACATGCTTTGCAAAGCTCGCTGCGCCGCTTGGACCCGCCCGCGCAATACGCACCTTCACGATGACGCGCCTGGCCCGCTGGTTCGACCAGTGCCGGGCAAGGGCGGCCTGTACTTTTCCACGCCCTGCATGACGCACAGCGCCCGGTGCCAGACACTTGCGGCCTCGCGCGCCAAGCCGCCCCTTCGCGACGACTCGTTTCAGCCGCTTCAGCTGGGTCTTTGCCTTGCCCTGCGACCTGATCTTTCCGAGGCGCGGAACGAAGTCGAAATCGTCGCTCACGGCTCCAAGCGCGCAGCGGATTGCAAATCCGTGCACCCGCCTTCCGGCGCCGGGTCACATAAAAAAGGATGTGCAGACAATGGGTTAAGTGTCGCTGGGTGACACTCCCTTAATCTTGCCCTCCGGGACACAGAATCCATTCCCGTCCCGCTATCTATCGCTTTGACGGTCGCCTGAACCTCAGCCGACCGGTCGCCATAAGTCCATATGGACCTGGCGACGCCAATGATGCGCGCGCCGTCCTGAACGCCGAAGTATCGTCCATCGACTGACAGGGGATGAGAGTTGAGCAGGAAAACTTCGCCGGCTTTGAGGGTCTGACAGCCCTGCCAGGCGGGAAGGGCGCTGCCGGACTCGGTTACTTTGAGCGCATCAACAGATGTGATCCCGTTGATGGAGACCTGCGTATCGCATCTGCAAATCTCGTCACCGGACAGGCCCGCAACATGCTTCAACAAGGGCCAGTCGGCGCCAACAATTCCCTCATCGTTCAGCCAATGTCGAACCTCATCCGAGGGCGCAAACGCTACCAGATCGCCTGTCGAAATTCGCGCCGACCGGTCAACAAAGTAAAGACCCTTGGGCACGCTTTCCGTCCGGTTCCAGATGAAGTCGGACCGGTTGATAATGCTGGCGGAGACCATGAGGCCTAGCCCGTATCCCATGCCTAACAACGCGGTTCTACGACTCATCGCGAAGGCCTGTCCCCATGAACCTACGTCCATTAGTGTAAGCGATGATGTCCTTGCCGCGATACCAGACCTTGGCGCCGATCTTGTGATAAACCGGGCCTGTTCCCAGCGAACGCATATTGACCAGGGTCTTCGGTTTGAGGCCGAGATGGTCAGCGGTTTCATCCGTGTTCATCCATTCGGTCGGGGTTGGGAGGTTTGATTTGGGTCGAAGCTCCTCTCCACTTCTATTTGTCTCTGTCATAGCGTTGCTTCTCCTTTCTTCTACGCAACTCGAAGCCCTGACAGACTGCCAACTCATCCTCAGATTAAGAGTGTCGAACTTGCACCACACGCTCGCGACACCCTTGAATTCCCAGAGAAACCTCACGTTAGAATGCAGCGCTGATAGGCGTATCAGCACCTTCGTCTCAGACCCTTTCGGCATGAAAGAAGACCGCTCCGGAGATGTCTCCGGAGCGGCTTGGCAAGGCTGTGATCTACCCTAGTCACGCGCGTTCCAGAGGATGACGTGCCGGCCTTTCTTGCCCTTGACCGGGGCAAGGTTCGCGAAGATCCGGCGCGGTCCGATCTGCGGGTCTGCCAGCGTCAGCGAGACATAATCGCGTCCCGATGCCTTCGACTTGCGCATCCAGCCGCCGCCGATTTCGGTCGAGGTTTCACCGGCATAGATGCGGTAGTCCGGATGTCCTTCTTCGGTCTTTTCCGCATTCTTCTCGATGCGGATTGCGGCAGAGAGGTTCATCATTGCGAGGGTGCCTTCAAAGCCGGACTTGGTCTCGCTGACATATCCGAGTGCGTTTGCCATGGGGGTCTCCTTTTCTTTCCTTGGCTAAGTCTCCGGGAACCCCTTGTCCCCGTCGACGCCGGACCGCCCGGACGGGGGCTGAGCGGCCAGAACCCGATAGGGGCGAAGCGTATGCGGAGCACCGCCTGAGGCGATGAAATTTGCCGCGCGAGGAGCCGCGCAGCGGCGGGGAAATTTCTTTGCCTCGGGTGGTTTCATGGCCGCTCAGTCCACGTCCAGGTCTTCAAGGCAAAGACGGGAGCAAGGGGTCCGTGAAATGCTTTGCGGGAAGAATTCAGGCCCCTCCTCATGCGCATCTCGATTGTCCATCGAGACCTCAAGACGCGCGATTTTTGTGAAGGCATTTCATGGGTCGCCCAGGTTTTGGAGCCACAATCCCCAGCCCCAGAAAGCGAAAGGCCGCCCGGCGATACCCACCGGACGGTCCCTCACGCTGGCTGAACAGGAGACGATTATTCAGGCAGCGTCCTGATGCTCAGGCGTCTCATCGGACGCGTTTTCCGCTCCCGCTTCGAACAGGCTCGCAATCCGTGTCCACGCATCGGCGGGCGGTGATCCGGCCTCGTCGACAAGGCGGGTCGGTGGCACCTGCATCCAGCCCGGTCGCCAGTCAGGATTAGCCTCGCAACCCTCCCCGCTGATCCGGTTCGCAAGCACCTGCTTCTGCGCCTTGCCGGTGTCGGAGCGGCAGGCATTGGCAAGCGAAGCCGTCGCGATGTCAGCAATCATCGCATTGATGGCGCGCTTGTCCTTGGTGAGGTCGAAGAACACCTCGTCCGGCTTCCAAGCCGCCGAAAGGTCGGTGCCGCAGACATGCAGGACGGCTTCGACAATGCCATTCCCGGCCTCGAGTGTGCGGGCCATGACACTCGCCAGAACCGTCAGGACTTCGTCATCCGACATGGCGAGCAGCGCGGAGAAGACTTCGCACAAGCCGTAGTCGTCCCCATTCCGGCGAAGGGCCGGATTGACGTTCAGCGCCATGAAAAGGGCGTCAGTCTGCGCTGTCGCCTCGCCAAGTGCGGCCACAGATGCCGAGCCTTCCACGCTCGCCTGAGTCTCATCTTTCCGGGCGCGAAGCTCGTGCGCGCGTACGTCCCAGAGCGCGCTCCCCGCCATCGCATGCGCGACCATCAGGCGGAGGGCAATTGCGGGAGAGGCAGCAATGCTGGCCTGCGCAGCGGCATGTCGGTGGAGCAGCATATATTCCGCGAGCGGGCCGGACATTTCAGGCCGGATTGCTGCCGGAACCTTATCGCCTTCACCCTTCGAACCCTGTTGCCGCTTGCGGGCCTCGGCCGAGGTTACTTGTCCCTCGTGGAACTGGACCGTCCCGTCATGGCGGATTTCGATGAAGACCTTCCCGCCATCTTCCTTGGCGCACTGGACATACTCCCAGCGGTGGAAATACGCCCCGCGCTCAAGGCAGATAACATCGCTCCAGCCGTCGGCCCTGTGGGCCTCGACCCGCTCGGCAATCGCGGCGGATTGTGCCTTCCAGAACTGATCCGCATCCGCAAAGACGCCATGCTCGCCAAAGAGGTCGGCAGTGACCTGTCCCTCATAGGCATCAAGATCGAACAAGGCCTTGTCGGTCGTGATCGTCGTTCCGCCCGTGATCCAAGCCTTGCACGACCGCCCCATCGGGGCGCGTTCGGTTTCGCTCTGGAAGAGGCGGAACCATTCGGCCTGCTGTTCTGGCGTCGCAAGCGTAAGCGCGCGGATCGTTTCGCGGTCCAGTTCGTCTTCGGCGTAGAGCTTCCGTATCGGTTCGTCGAGCGAAGCAAGCGCGAGCACACGGCGCACCAGAAGCTCAGTCACGCCGAAGAAGCTGGCGATATCCTCCAGCGCCTTGCCTTCATCGTTGAGGCGCTTGAACGCCTCATATTGCTCCATTTCTGTCGCAGGCAGGCGTCCGACATTTTCGATGACAGATGCCGCAATCGCGGAGGCCGCATCCTTTTCAGTCATGATCGCGCACGGCACCAGCGGTGTCTCACCCGTTTCCTTGGCGATTTCTTTGAGCGCAAAAAAACGGCGGCGTCCGGCGATGACGCCATAATATTTGCCTTCGCGGCGAACGAGCAAAGTCTGACGCAATCCGCTCTCCCGGATGGACGGCAGAATGTCAGATACGTCCGGCTTCTTGCGCCCATGCCGCATATTGAGTTTGGAAATCCGAAGCTCGTCGAGCGGGATGTGTTTGAGGTCGGGCTGTGCCATGGAGGTCTCCTTTTCTGGCGGGTAAAGCGAGAGACCCAGCGCCCACGCGGGGCCTCTCCAGTTGATCTTGGTGAAGGGAAAGCCGTCCGCGTCCCGGCTTGGTTGGGGGTCGGTCTCGCCCCAGTCATAATCGCGGATCGTGATCAGCGGCGCGCGGCCCTCGACCCAGATTTCGGCGACCTGGGCCTCGGCAACGACAAGCGTCATACGGGGCCGTGGGCCGAGCAATTCAGTGAGGGTGCGGGCCGCGCTCATGTCGCGGCCCAGCCTGTCACGGTCGCCGCAAGCCGCGAGGCTGCGGCACGCCCTGCGTCCAGCGCCTCCGGCAGCAGCTCGTTCGCAACCGTGGTGAGATAGCTGTTATCCGTGCCGGGATAGTTGCATTCGACGCCCCAGAGGCTGGCGGCATGACGGTCCAGTTCAATGCCGTCGCGCTCGACCGAAAGCACGATCCCGCAATAGAACCACTCGCTCTTGCGCCATGCTTCCATGACGGCTTCCGCCTTGGCCTGCGCCTCGGCGAAGCGCTGGCGGAAGCTGTTGCCCGGCCCGATGAAGCCGGGCGCATCCTTGTAGAGCGACGGCCAGAACCCATCCTGCCGCTGGTCCGGCGCATCGAGGCAGTTATCGGCAACAATCCGGGCCGTGACAATGAAGCCCTTTGCCTCGCAACTGATCGCATCGCCTTCGCAGGCGTAGGCATCGAAGTGCTCGGTAAAGCTCATGACGCCCTCCGAAGCTCGAATCCCATCCGGTCGCAGAGTGCGCGCAGCTCGCGCGCCTCTGCCTCGTCGAACTCGTCACCGGACTGGTGATAGATCGTGCCTTGTGCGAACCCTTGCGGGGTCTTGACGACATGCGCCCAGCGATAGGGGCCACGGCCATCTTCGCGCGGTCTTGCCTGAAATCTCGCCATGGCGCTCACCGCGTCCAGAAGACGTGAACGTCTTCGAACCCTGTCTCGAACACCATGATGTCGCCGTTCAACTCCATGTCGCGGGCGAACGAGGACCAGTCGATATAGTATTCGAGAGCCGCGGGGATTTCGGTGCCGGTGTCCCGGTGCAGTTCCTCGGCGAAGTCTGCCCGGCTGGTGTAAGTGCCCGCATAATCGTCGAAAGCGGCTTCGGCCTGCTCAAGGTCATCGCCAAAATGGCGATGGACCAGCGCGCCGAGCCTGCCATGTTCGGCAATGAACTCGGCGAGATTGCAGACCGTTTCGAAGCTCGCATATTCGGAAAGCTGCGCGCCTTCGAAGCCTTCATAATCATGGATTGCCCATTCTTCGGCATCGGGCAGCGGCGACGCCGCCAACATAGCGCAGACCTCGGCCATCACCTCATCAGGCGTCGTCGCGTCGATCCAGCGCCCGTGCAGGCAGCCATTATTGTAGGCGGCAAGACAGGCCACATAGATACGGGGGCGGGTTTCAGGTGTGGGTGCAGCGTCTGCCGCAAGGGGGGCTGAAGGTTGCGGTGTGGTCATGGCGTCAGTCTCGTCTCCCCGCCCAAATGTCCCTCCCGCATCAGGCGGGGGTGGGCGGCGAGAAGGCCGGCAGGCCGGACCCATTAGCCGGTTGGGCAAGGCGGAAAGGTAGGACGCTGCGACCGCTTCCAGACACCTTCAGTCCCGGCGCCTTGCGCAAGCGGCGGGTCCGGGCAGACCGGTCGTTCGCCCACCTCCGTCTGAGAGGGAGATTGTCATGGACGCCAGGAAGACCGATGCGGACCAGGCTGCAATGCGCTTCAGCTTTCACCGTCAGACGATCATCGAAAACGTCATAGGTCCGCTTTCAAAGGCCACGCAGCCTGTGACCCCTCTGCTTGCAGTGGGAAGCGCAGGCTGGCGCGATCACCGGCGAGACACCCGCATGCCGCTGGGCTGCCCGGAAGGGCAGGCCAGAGGTCCGGAGACGAGCCGGGCCGCTGGCGGCGTGCCGCCCGCGAAACAGCCCCCTCGCGTCAGCGAGGGGTGATCGCCGGATCAAGGTCTGATGCCAAATTGGATCTGCTCAGGTCTGTGCAGTCAGGAGGTCCCTGTATCCGCCATCCCGGAGTTCACGTCCTCGCACGAGGGCGCGGCGCATTTCGTCTTTCATGGCCCGGCTGGGGCTCTGCCAGGCTTCGGTGGCGCGATCCTCGCCATAGATGATGGCAGCGGTTTCAAAATAAGTTAGACCGGTCTCATACGCATCGAGCGCAATGAGCGCATTGCGAAACGCAAGCGATGAGCGTGTCCAGGTGTCGTTGAAACTCGAATCGTCCTTGCCAAGAATACGCTGAGCCTTGCCGATGACTTTAAGTGTTTCGTCCATGCTCGACACATTATCGATGATCAGTTTCATGCGGACGGGTTCGACGCTGAGTAGTGACAGACCAGAACAAGCGACCTGGATGCTGTGGCCGTGCCCACGGATCATCAGGTATTCCCGGCCGACGCGATCTGTGAGGTGGGTGACTTCACACACATTGATCGTCTGATCGAAAATATCGTCGCGCTCGCTCGGATGACGCGGTACGACCTGCATGGTCAGGGCGCGAGCATAGAGGGCAGGGATCCAGAAGACGTCGGCCTCGTAGCCATTCGCGTCTATGTCGGGAAAGAAAACCAAGCCGAATTTCTCAGCGTCGATCTGGTCGCATAGCGGCCGGAGCAGCCGGATGCCATGACAGGCTGGCTTTTCAGATATCTGTGAGTCGCCAGCCCGCAGGGCGGCTTGCCTGAATTCGCTATTTCGCCGAAGAAATTCCCAAGCCCAGCGACTTCTGGAGAGTCGGCAAGTATAGGCGTAGTCATCCAGATCAATACGGACCGAGGGTGTGTCGGCGGGACTCATCAGGTGCCTCCTTCACAAGCGGGTGCTGCAAAAGAGGTGCCAAAATTCTACTTCAGGCTAAAAGAAGCGCGTTTTCGACGGGTCCGAGAAGCGTTGCATAACCGCCGTCCCGCAGGTCCCGGCCGCGGGCAAGGGCACGTCTCATCTCGTCTTTCATCGCTCGGCTTGGGCTGTCCCAGGCTTCGCGGGCCCGTTCTTCGCCATATATGAACCCCGCCGTCTCAAAATATGAGAGTTTGGCATCATGACAATCGAGTGCGACCAGTGCATTGCGAAGGGCCAAGGAATGGCGAGTCCATTCCGGGATATCCGCCTCTGCTTGCGGGTCATAGACACGCTGGGCGCGCTGGAGCGTTTTCAGCTTGGCCTGGAATTCGTCGAGACTGTCGATGATGAAGCTGAGCTTGACAGGTTCGCGGGCCAGAAGTGACATGCCCGTGCAGAATACCTGAATGACGCAGCCATTTCCCTTGAGAAGAAATTGTTCGCGGCCGGCGAGGTCGGTGAAGTGCGTTATCCTGCAGATGCCAACAGTGCGATCATAGAATTCACAGGATTCATTAGGACCACTCGGAGAAACTTGCATGTGAACCCGCCTCGGATAGAGACCTCCCGACCAGAACGCGTCGGCTTCAAGGCCGCTATCCTCTGGATCCGGGAAGAAGGCGAGCCCCCATCGCTCAGCAAGCGCCTGAGGGGCTCTAGGGCGCACGAGGGTGATCTGATGGCAGGCGGGAGCGAAACTAAGCTCACTCGCGGAAGGAAGCGACGAGTCCTCAAGAAACCGGCGGTTTCGGCGCAGGAACTCCCAGGCCCATCTGCTGTCTGACAACAACCATGTGTAGTCATAAGCACTTATATGATCTGCCAGCCGGGACATTTGTCCTCGTTTCCCAAGAGATATTCAACTCAACAGGGAAAGCAAATTCAATGCCGGAATAGAAAGTTGATCGAGTAAATATTTGTTACGGTAACGCTTGGGAACCCATCATGCGAGGCCCAGTGACGCTGCGCGCGCACCATTTTGAGAATTTTACGCACTTGTTTCATTCCGGGTTTGGGGCATCATCCTGACTGATGCTTATCAGCATGCGCATCGCGCAGAATATCGATTCCACCATATACCGCAATCGCCGCGACTCCCAATCCGACAAGCAGATCTGGCCAGTTGGACCCAGTCCACAGTACGATTACGCCCGCGAGAATGATCCCCCCATTCGAGATGAAGTCATTGAAACTAAATGTTGTAGCGGCTCGCAGGTTTACATCCTTCTTTTCTATTTTTTTCAAAAGCCAGAGACAGATCAGATTTACAACACCTGCAATCGCGGCCATTGCCAGCATGATGAGACCGAGGGGTTCAGATCCTTCAAAGTATCGACGGATTGCGTCGCCGGCGACGCCGACGGCAAATACAAGAAGCATTCCACCTGACAGTCGAGCGGCGTTGCGTTTCCAGATCTGCGAACGTGTAAGTGCAAGCAGGCTCAAGCCATACACAATCGCGTCCGAGGAATTATCCAGCCCGTTCGCCAGGAGGGCATTGGAGTCGCCGAACCAGCCTGTGACAAAAAAGCCAATGGCTATGAGTATGTTTAGCCATAGTACGATTTGAAGAGTTCGGCGCTCGTCTGACGTCTCGATTTTCAAGTCTTCGCTACCCATCCTATGATTTTACCATGCGTTGTCTGTGAGGGGAGATGCACCGTAAGAATTTTATCGAAGCGTCTCCGTTAGAAAGCTTGGTATTGCGAGCGTATTGAGGATAGCTGGAGTAGCGGTAGGGCCCTGAGGTGGCAAGTGTGCCCTTGGCTCCTGGTGTCTCGTCGAAACCGAACCGGAAATCTGCGCGCCAAACCACCATATTCGCGATGATGAGAGGGGCAAACCCGAGGCCGAATATCGCCCAGCAGGGTACGGGAGCGGTTCCCCTACCTGAAGCCCCAATCGACAGCGCCGCTCCGAAACTCGTGATCGTACCCATCCAGATGATTGGTGCCACAAAACGCGAATAACGCTGCGGGAGCCAAATTCTCTGCGCGGGGAAGGCTGCAGACCAAATAGGAATCACAGCAACTGCGCCACCTGTGGCAATGCCGAGTATCTGGATTGTCGTATCGCCACTCATGTTGCCTCCTGCGCTTGTGTTTTCAGCCGTCAGGGTTATTTCCTGCAGTCTACAGTAACTAGAGGGGCAAGGGGCGCTATCATGGCCTTGATGACGATCGGAAAACTGTCAGGGGCGACGTCCGTAAAAGTCACGACAATCCGCTATTATGAATCCATTGGCCTGCTCGACGAGCCGCAACGCAGCGCAAGCGGACAGCGGTTGTACGCAGGGGACTCTGTAGAGCGTCTCCGTTTTATACGTCATGCAAGGGATCTGGGGTTTCCCGTCTCAGCGGTAAGGGAACTGATTTCGCTGCAGGTAGAGCCAGGCAGGGAGTGCGTCCTGGTTGACCAGATTGCACGTCGCCAGCTTGACGAGGTTCGCCGCAGGCTGACCCAATTGGAGGCGCTCGAGGCCGAGCTCAAGCGCATGATCCGCGCTTGCGAAGGCGGCAAGATCGGATCCTGCTCTGTGCTCGCTGCCCTTGGCCAGCACGAGAATTGCTTGCACGAACAGCATGATGGCGCCGAGGTGCTTGCAGCGCTTCCGTCAAGAGGCGCTTGACCCTCCAGTGACTGGAGGTGCTAAAAAGAGAGTGAGCCTGTTTACCCGATCGTAAAAGAAAGTAGCTAGCCCAGCAATCATGTTTTCGTTCCAAGTCATAACGTGTTTACGAAGGTTGCTCGTCATGGTGATGGCGATAGCTTTTGTTATTGCGCCGATGACGGCTGCGGCGGATATCATGCATCCGGGCAATCAGGCCGCAGAGGAATGTTCTACGAGTGAGCTGGCCCAAGATGCCCCTGATAAGGAGCCATCGCATGAAGGTCATGACCATACCGCGCATCAGTGCGGAAGCTGTCATTTCCATCTGATAGGCGGCGGCGATCTAAGCGGCGCTCCGAAGTCTGTCGTGCAGACAAAACATTTGTTGCCTGGCGGTTCTTTTCTCGAGAACCTCCGCCCAGACGGTCTTTACCGTCCTCCTCGCGCCTAGACCAACGACACAGGAATATTTTGCGTGGCTACGGCCTCGCTGTCGTTGAATCTGGACGAGGAAACCAGCAAAAATGAAAATTCTTATATGCAGCGCGATCACCGCGCTCGCCCTGCCGGTCATGGCCGGTACGGCCAATGCGCAAGGGTGTAGTTCTGTCTATGTCGGCGCGACTGACTATGATCAATCCCGACCACTGACGCTCGACGCGGCTATTGCTCGCGCCGCCAATGCTTCGCCTGAAGTTCTGACGGCGGCTCTCGAGGCGAAAGCTTCATCGGCCGACGCCGAGCAGGCGAGCCGTTGGCTTAATCCATCTCTGTCTGTCGAAACCGAGAACTTTGCCGGCAGCGGATCGCTTGAAGGCTTCAATGCCTACGAGACGACCCTGGTAGTGGCGCAGACCTTACAGCTTGGCGATAAACGAAGACTTTCCGAGCGGGCCGCCAGAGCTGAAGCCGCATTGGCGAGTGCCGAATGTTCTGTACGAAGCCTAGAAGCTCAGAAACTCGCAGGGGAACTCTATCTGGAACTTCGTGCCGCTTACGACATGGCCGAGGTCGCTCAGGCCTCAGCCGATCTCGCATCCGAGTTCTCCGGCGTCGTCCAGCGCCGCGTGGACGCTGGAGCGTCGGCTCCGCCTGAGTTGCTGCGCGCGCGGGCTGAAGCAGCAGCGCTTCAGGCGGTTGCGGATGGTGCGCGGGGCCAGGTCGAAGCCAAAGGGCTAGCGCTTGCGTCCGTTTGGGGTAGTTCAGAGATCGACTTTGTCTTGTCTGGCACTGCGGAAATCGTAACAGATCCGGCGGGTGGGTCGGCTCAACCAGATTCTGGCGTTCATCCGTCACTTGCGGCGGCTAAGGCCGGAGCGACGGCTCGTAGCGCGGCGACGGACCGGGCCCGCGCCGGCGCATGGCCTGATATAACCGTATCGGCTGGTGTCCGAAGATTTGAGGACACGGGCGATAGCGCGTTTCTGGCGGGTGTCAGTGTTCCTTTGCCGGTCTTTGACCGCAATCAGGACGCAACGCGGGCGGCGGGATTACGTACCCAGAGTGCCGAGCTATCAGCACAGACTGTTGAGGCAAGGTTGCGGGCCGAGCAAGCGAGCCTCGCCGCGCAGGTGCGGGCTGCGAAGTCTCGCTTGCAGCGTCTCGAGGGCGAAGCGCTGCCGCTCGCAGAAGAAGCCTATACAGCTGCGGCAGAGGGCTACCGGGTTGGCAAGTTCGACCTGACCGCCACGCTCGATGCGCGGCGCAGTCTGATTAAAACCCGCGCCGCCGTAATCGAAGCCCGGCTGGCGCTCCAGACATACACGCTGCGGTTGCGTGCGCTGATTGGCGCCGCGCCGTTCGAAGGAGAGATCCAATGAAACTGAATTTATTCTATGCGGCGCTGCTTTCGCCAGCGCTTTTGTATCTTGGTGCTTGCGGCAGTGACGCCTCCGATTCGTCTGGTGCAAACCGGACGCCCCCACAAGCCGAAGATGGCCATGACGACCACGAAGACGGTAGTGATGAGGAGCATGAAAGCCATGATGAGGCCGATGGCGACGATCATGAGGGACATGAAGAAGGAGGCGGTCATACCGAACACGAAGGTGAAGGCGGCGATCATGTCGAGCTGACCGCCGAGGAGGCGGAAGCTGCCGGTATCCGGACCGGGCGAGCCCAGACCGGAGCGGTTTCGGGCCAGCTGGAACTGCCGGCCGAGATCCGTTTCGATGCGGACCGTGTCGCAAGGGTCTCGCCACAGGTCGAGGGCACCGTTGCCCAACTTTATGCAGGCGAAGGCGATATCGTGAAAGCCGGCGCCACGCTTGCCCGGCTGACCAGTCGTGAACTCGCCGGCCTAAAGGCCGATTATCTGAATGCCCTGAGCGCCGAGCGCCTCGCGCAAGCCGAGCTTGAGCGTGAGGAAAACCTCTGGGAGCAGAAAATCACCGCCGAGGCTGATCTGCAGTCGGCGCGTGCGGCATTCGCTGCAGCTAATGCCGGCCGGGAAGCTGCTGAAAACAGGCTTCATGCGATCGGCATTGGTCATGGCACACTGGACAAGCTTAATGAAGCTGCGGATGGGTCACTTGCACAAGCCTATGTGACGGCTCCCCTTGCCGGAGAGGTGATTCAGCGGAGCGTTTCTCTTGGAGAAACCGTATCGGCTGGCGGCGCGCCCATCTTTGTCATCATCGATGATAGCGTCGTCTGGGCCGACATCGCCGTCTACAAGGAAGATCTCGGCAAGGTCAGCGAAGGCCAGACCGTGACATTCCAGCAGGAGGGTGGCCGCGTCCTGGCCGAGGGGACAATTTCAAATGTCCTGCCTGTCATCAATGAGGCATCCCGCACTGCGACCGCGCGGGTCATTGTCGACAATGCCGAACACAGGCTGAAGCCCGGTCAGTTCGTAACGGCGCGGATCGACACGGGAGAGGGGCGCCCCGTCGTGCGCGTTCCCTCCGATGCGATCGTCAGCGTCGAGGACAGGATTTCGGTCTTCGTCCCGACCGATGACGGGTTCGAACCGCGCGAGGTCCGCACAGGGGACAGCGCGAGGGGCTATACCGAGATCATTTCCGGGCTCGAGGCCGACGAAGCATTCGTTGCCGAAGGCGCCTTCACCCTGAAAGCGCAGCTTGAAAAAGACGCATTCGGCGACGGCCACGCACACTAGGAGACCCGCAAAATGATCAATCTGATGCACCGCCTTGCGGGTGGACGGCTGCTTGCCGCCATTGCCGCACTCGCCCTGTCGATCGGGGGGCTGTTTGCCTTTCGCAGCCTGCCTGTCGACGCTTTTCCCGATCCCTCACCTTCTCTGGTCCAAGTCTTCACCGAAACTGAAGGCCTGTCGCCCGAAGAGGTCGAACGCTATGTCACCTATCCGATCGAGACGGCCATGTCCGGCCTCCCCAAGGTCGACGAGATCCGCTCGACATCCAATTTTGGCCTGTCTGTCATCAATATCTATTTCGAGGACGGCACGGACGTCTATTTTGCCCGCCAGGTCGTCGGTGAGCGCCTCGGCGAGGCCGCCGACGCCATTCCCGACGGTTTCGGCACACCCAAGATGGGGCCGATTTCGACCGGCCTTGGTATCATCATGTACTATCGGCTCGTCGATGAGACCGGCGAGCGGTCGCTGGTTGAGCTGCGCGAGATTGCCGACTGGATGATCAAGTATCCGCTCCAGTCGGTTGAAGGGGTGACGGAGGTTCTGTCACTAGGGGGTTTCGAGAAGCAGTACCAGGTCCGCCTCGATCCCGATCAGCTGACATCCTATGACCTCAGCGTCGGCGAGGTGATTGCCGCCCTGGAGAGCGCCAATCGGACGGCCGGCGCGCAATTCATCGAAATTGGCGCCGAACAGTACACGGTGCGCGGGGTCGGGCTCGCTCGATCTCTCGATGATCTGCGTGAAACGCCGGTCAAGACCGTGGATGGACGAACCGTCCGCGTCAACGACCTCGGTGAAGTCGCCATCGGCGGCGGCGTCCGGCAGGGGCTCGCAACTGCCAATGGCGAAGGGGAGACCGTCGCCGGTCTCGTCCTGAAACTTTATGGCACAAACACGTCTGAGGTGATCGAGAACGCGCAAGCGCGCTTCGACGAGATCAACCAGTCGCTTCCGGATGGCGTCAAAGCCGTTCCGTATTATGATCAGGGCACGCTGGTGAAAAAGGCGGCTGCGACCGTGACGACCGCGCTCTGGCAGGGCGCGCTCCTGGTCGCCGTCATCGTCTTCCTGTTCCTCGGCGGCTGGCGTCCAAGCCTCGTGGTTGTCATGGCCATACCCTTCTCGGTCGGCTTTGCCTTCATCGCGATGAAATTCCTCGGCATCGGGGCCAATCTGATGACGCTGGGCGGGGTGGCGATCGCCATCGGGATGATGGTCGACGGCGCCATCGTCATCGCCGAGAACGTGGATCGCGGCTTGCGCGAACGACGCGAGGGTGAAGATAGCCGCACGACGGTCGCGCGAGCGAGCGCCGAAGTGATCGCGCCGCTGATTGCTGCCGTCCTCGTGGTGATCATTGTCTTCCTGCCGCTCTTTTCGCTACAGGGCACTGAAGGCAAGACGTTTCGGCCGCTCGCCGCTTCTGCCGCGCTCGCCATGACAGGGTCGCTGATCTATGCCGCGCTCATCGCTCCGGCGATGGCGCTCGGCCTCATGCGTCCGCCCAAGAGCAATAGCCAGGAGAGCGACAGCCGGCTTGTTTCGCTGATCAAGCCGCTTGCGGCCTTCTTCGTCCGGCGACGTCTCGCGGCGGTCGGGCTAGCAGGCGTCCTGCTTCTGGTTGGGGGCCTCTCAGCGACACGCCTTGGCTCGGAGTTCACGCCTGCGCTGGAGGAAGGCGATGTCCTGTTGCGTGTGACGATGGCGCCGTCCATCTCGCTAACCGAAGCAAAGGAAACGTCGACCCGCATCGAGACAAGACTGCTTGAAGCCTTCCCCGAGATCAGTTCCATTGTCAGCCGGATCGGCCGTGGGGAAGTCGGCGCGCATGCCGACCCGGTGAACAGTATCGAGGCCTTCGTGGCGCTCAAACCCCGAAGCGAATGGCGCAATGGCATCAGCCCGGATGAACTCCGGGCGTCGATCTCCGAGAATCTCGGCGGCTTTCCAGGCGTCAGGGTTAATGTCGGCCAGCCAATCGCCATGTCGGTTGATGAGCTCCTGACCGGCACAAAGGCGCAGCTGGCGGTCAAGATCTTCGGTCCGGATACGGAGGTCCTGCTCGAAGGCTCGCAGGACTTGCAGTCCATTCTTCAGGAAATTCCTGGGGCGACCGACGTCCAGGCCGATCAGATCACCGGCGCGCCGCAGCTTGTGGTCTCGCTCAACCGTCCTGCGCTCGGCCGGTATGGACTGAGCGTGGAGGAGGCGCTCGATGCCTTGCGTTCCGGCGTCGGCGGGGCAGAGGCTGGTGCCGTTTTTGAGGGAGTGCGCCAGTTTCCCGTCATCGTGCGCTATGCCGAAGAGGACCGCAACACGCCCGCGGCCATCGGACGGATTATTCTGGAATCGTCCAGCGGCGCACGGGTTCCACTCGAAAGCGTGGCAAACATCAGGGAGATTGTCGGTCCACGTCAGATCACGCGCGAGAATGGTGAGCGATTCATCACCGTTCAGCTCAATGTGAGAGGACGCGATATTGGCAGCTATGTCGCTGATGCGCAGCAATCGGTCGCCAGCCAGCTCGACCTGCCGGCTGGTTATCGCGTCGAATGGGGCGGACAGTTCGAACTCCAGCAGGAAGCGAATGCGCGGTTCGCGGTCGTGATCCCGATCACGCTCGGTATCGTATTCCTGATCCTGCTATTGACGTTCGGGCGCATGAAATCGGCCATCCTGATCCTGCTCAACATTCCGCTGGCGCTGACCGGCGGGGCGATGGCGCTCTGGATTGCAGGCCTGCCGATCTCGGTGCCTGCGACGGTCGGCTTTATTGCCCTGTTCGGTATCGCGCTCGGCAATGGCATGGTGCTGGTCAGTTTCATGGATGATTTTGCCAGGGAGGGCCGTGGTCGCGATGAACTTGCCGTCGAGGCGGCAGGCTTGCGGGCACGTCCTGTGCTGATGACCGCCCTTACGACGGCGCTCGGCCTTGCGCCGCTGCTCTTCGCAAGTGGTGTCGGTGCTGAAGTGCAGCGGCCACTGGCCACGGTGGTCATGGGCGGGCTGGTCTCCTCGACCGTGCTAACTTTGCTGGTGCTACCCGCCCTTCACCGCTGGTTCGCACCAAAGCCCGACGCGCACCATTCCTTGTTGGAGGCCGAGCATGTTCATCCATCGTGAACTTCGCTTCGCGGTCATGTCCGTTTCTCTCGCAGCCCTGGCCGGCTGCGAGAGTCTCGACAACGTGATGGGGGCCCTTTCAAGTGAGCAGGCGGCCAAGGTGCAGGAGGAATGCGGCCTGATACCACCAAAGAGCCGCGTAAAAAACGCGGTACACGCGCGGCGACGCGCGTATCTCGAGTGCAAGCGCAAGGTGCTGGAAGAGGAGGCCGATCCTGAGCCACGCACATGATCATGACGATCTTGATCCCGCGAGCGATGATCGTCGGGTCTCCATTGCCATCTGGTCAATAAGACTGTCATACGGATCACTGATCCGCCCGCCGTTGGTGGCTGGACGATCGTTATTCTTGGCGGTGTTGCGCTGGTCATTGCAGAGCTTACAGCCCTCCTGATCTATTCGGTGCAGAATGGGAGCGTGAATATCCGGGCGCTCCTCCTTCACAATCTGTCCGACGCACTCGCATCTGTAGCCGTGGTTGCGGGCGACGCGCTCATCCTCATCTATGACTGAATACTGTTCGATCCGTTCGTGACGATCGGTATCGCGGTAACATTCTCTGCCTGTCGTTCCGCGAAATCGGCGGGCCGATCCACATGTTGTGGCTAGGCAGTCCGCCGGACATTGACATCGGTACCGTCATTGAGGCGATGCGGAGCGGTGATGGTGTCGTGGATGTCCATCATTTGCATCTCCGGCAGATGCAGGAGCCCCTTTTGTCAGCTATCTTCGAACAGTTTGTCGGTGAGTGCGCAATCGGGTGTTTCAGCGCCGGTGCAACCAGCCATGATCTCGCCGAGCCGTCGATCCATCTGCTTCAGATCGGCGATGCGTTTACGGATATCGCCCCGATGTGCTTCTGCCAGCGCCCTGACCTCCGCGCAGCTCGGCCTGCCATCATTGATGCCAAGTAGCGAGCGTACATCTTCCACGGAGAAGCCGAGGCTGCGGGCTCGCAATATGAAACGCAGTCGTACCTGATCTTCATTCGAATACAGCCGGTGGCCACTTGCCGTGCGGGCTGGTTCGGGCAGCAATTCGATCTTTTCATAATAGCGGATCGTTTCAAGATTGCAGCCGAGCCGCCCGGCCAGTTCAGCCCGTTTGAGTGCTGCTCGCGGCGATGTGATGGCCATGATGAAATACCCGCTTGTGTCTGTACCAACTACAGAGCGTAACGTGATCATGATCAATAAAGCAATGGGAACAGCTGGTCATGGCAGGTACGGAAAACAGCCCAGCAAATGAGCGTCGCTCAAGGTGGCTTGTTGCCGGTGGCATGCTGGGGGCATTCCTTGCATCATCCTGCTGCATCGTGCCGCTTGTGCTGATCAGTCTCGGTGTTTCCGGAGCGTGGATTGGCCAGTTGACGGCGCTGGAACCCTACAAGCCCCTTTTTCTTCTGGTCGCGATCGGATTTCTCGCGGCTGGGTTCTGGGATGTCTATTTTCGAAAAACCAGTGTCTGCGAGGATGGTAGCTATTGCGCCCGTTTACAGTCGTCCGTCGTCAAGCAGGTCGCCCTGTGGAGCGGCGCGCTTGTCGTGCTGGCGGCCTTGACCATCGATGTATGGGCACCGTTATTTTACTAGCCAGGGAGACAAGTATGAAACGCACATGGATGATCGCCGGACTGGCAGGTCTGGCACTCGCGGGGGGGCTCGCAGTCGCCGGCGCGCAGAATGCTCCGGATGCCTCGGTGGAGGTCGAACAGGCGACAGCCCGTTTTACGATCGGAAACATGACCTGCGCGACATGTCCGATTGCTGTCAGGAAAGCGATGATGCGTGTCGAGGGCGTTAAATCTGTCGATATCGATTATGCGGCCAGGACCGCAGAAGTGGTTTACGATACGGCGGCGACAACGCCTGAGCTGATCGCTGCGGCTTCAACCGATGTAGGATACCCGGCAAGCGTTACGGACGGTTGAACACGCAGCATCTGGAATATCCTGATGAGGCACCTGCCAGTCGATGTTCGCATACATCGTCAGATTTTCACACAAGGCTTTCACTTTGATGTCAAAATGGACTGACCGAAAACTGCTGATAACGGGTCTGGCCGGTACCGTCATTGCGACACCTTCTTGTTTTGCATCAATGAGCATGTGCCTCAGCCCCGGCCGGGTACCAAAAATGGACAGGCTGAACCTTGAAGTTGCCTGCGCCGAGTGCACTCGGCGGGGCATCCAGGTGAACACATCGATGCGTACGAGCGATCCCGCGGTCTTCGCCGCAGGCGAATGCGGCGACAGCGGCCTCAACCTGATCCCGGCCACGCCTCCGACATCGGGTCGATGGTGTGATTTTGAATACTTGATCGAGGCCGCGTCGCCATGCCTGGTCACAAGCCAAGGAAGAAATAATGAATCAAACCGTAAAGACAGGCGATTGCTGCTCCGTCAATAAAAACGGCGACGACAGCTATGACCTCATCGTCATAGGTGCTGGCTCGGCCGGGTTTTCGGCTTCGATTAGCGCGGCCGAGGCCGGCAGGCGCGTGGCCATGGTTGGGCATGGCACCATCGGCGGCACCTGCGTCAATGTCGGCTGCGTGCCGTCCAAGGCGATGATACGGGCCGGTGAAGCGGTGCATGCTGGTACAGCGGCGGCACGGTTTCCGGGCATTGAGCCCTGTGCGCAGAGCGTGGACTGGTCGGCGGTCGTCAAGGGCACGGCCGATCTGGTCGACGAGATGCGCCAGAAAAAATACATCGACCTGCTGCCTTCCTATGAGAATGTCACCTATATCGAGGAAGGTGCCGCACGCCTGATCGAAGGTGGGATTGAGGTCGGCGGGCGGATCATCGCTGCACCGAAGGTTCTGATCGCCACCGGCTCGCGCCCTTTCTTGCCGGAAATTGACGGGATCGAGACCGTGGAGGCGCTGGATTCCTGGGACCTTCTCAGCCTGCCCGATCAGCCCGAAAGCATCCTGGTACTGGGCGGCGGCTATATTGGCTGTGAACTGGCGCAGATGGCGTCGCGGCTGGGCGTCAAGGTTACACTGGTCACGCGTTCGCGCCTTCTGCCCGGCGTGGAACCGGAAGTGGCCAAGGCGTTGACCGACGCGTTGAAGGCTGAGGGGGTCGCGGTCGAGACCGGCCTGTCCTACCGATCGGTGAGACGGAGTGACGGCGGCGTCACGCTGACAATCGAACGGGGTGGAAAGCCTGTGACCCTCTCCGCTCAGCGGCTTGTGGCCACCACAGGCCGGGTGGCCAATTCCGAAGACCTCGGCTTGCGCGAGTTCGGCATCGAGACCGATGCGCGTGGATCGATCAAGGTCGGAGCCGACATGGCCACAACGCGGCCTGGCGTCTGGGCAGCGGGTGATGTCACCGATCGCGACCAGTTCGTCTACATGGCCGCTTATGGGGCCAAGGTGGCGGCCAACAATGCGCTCGGGCTTCAGGATTTGCGCTATGACAATGGGGCCATGCCCTGGGTCGTGTTCACCGATCCGCAGGTCGCCGGCGTCGGCCTTTCCGAGGTGCAGGCGAAGGCAGCCGGTCATGACGTCAAGGCCAGCGTGCTGACGCTGGACCACGTGGCACGCGCCGCCGCCGCCCGCGATACCCGCGGCGTCATCAAGCTGGTCGCGGATGCGAAGACCGACCGCCTCCTGGGCGGACAGATCGCGGCGCCCGAAGGGTCTGATGCGATTCAGACGCTGGCTATGGCGTTGAAGTTCGGCATGACGAGCAAGGCGCTTGGCGAGACAATTTTTCCATACCTGACAACTGTTGAAGGGTTAAAATTGGCGGCACAGACGTTCGACAAGGACGTGGCGAAGCTTTCATGCTGCGCAGGCTGAAACCAATTTTAACCGCAACGGGGCCTCGCCAGTCCAGCCAGATCAGGAAACGTCCCAGCCACGGATATTCGCGCGACGTTGTTGATCTATGCTGGCGCGGCAACCGCCGAAATTGCCGGTTGTTTTGCATTCTGGGCCTGGCTGCGGCTTGGAAAGTCCGCTTTCTGGCTGGTTCCGGGGATGATATCCCTTGTTGTATTCGCTTGGCTGCTGACACTGGTGGAAGCGTCTGCAGCCGGGCGCGCCTATGCCGCCTATGGTGGGGTTTACATAACTTCCTCGCTCATCTGGCTATGGACCATTGAGGGGATTCGTCCCGACCGCTGGGATCTGATAGGGGTTGTAACCTGTCTGATCGGGGCTGCGGTTATTCTTTTTGGTCCGCGCATGCCAGTTTGACACTATGGCGAAACGGGTCTTTATCGTCTTCCCTTTAGCTCGATCGGGGACAGTGCCGGAGTATGCCGCCTTACTGATCTGGAGGGTTGTGCGGATAGACTGTTTCTTGGTCCGGGCAGTCGCGGCCATTCGCGGGAATGCTGCAAATTTCCATGATGCGATGAGAACCGTCCCGGCCCCGTTTGACCTGGAAGATCACGTCATCGCCTTCAGAGAGGTCAGTCAGCTCAAGATCGCCCATTAAAGCGAAACTCATGGTCATCGCGCCCATGGCGATGCCTTCGAAAGGGCCATGGTCGATGGTGACCCGGCCGTCGTCGCGATCAAGGGATGTGATCCTGCCCGTGGCCCGTCCAGTATCGCCGGGCATAGCTTCATCTGCCTGTTCGAACGGTTCAGGCCTGGTCTGGTCCGCAGGGCCGGATGCTGGCGGCGTTCGGCTTTCGGGGTCACTGCAGGCTGTCAGGGAAGCGGAACCTAACAAGAAGGCGGTAATCAGAATTCTTTGAGTCATTGGGATTTCCTGGTGAACTAATCGGGAGACGCAGGCATTCCGGCCGCGGAACGCGGCCGGAACCTGATTTACGAATTTTTTGCTTGAAACAGAGGACCGGCTAGTGATCGGTGTCGTCATGATCCTTGCCTGACATGCCGGACATGGATCCGTGTCCGCCCATGTTGCAGTCCATCATGCCTTTGCCTTTCATCATCGACATCATGGATAGTTTGAAAGCATCCGGATCGCCGCCGATCGGCATCATCATGGCGATATCATAATTGTCGCTGTCGTCCTGCTTGAGCATGAAATGGACGTTGTCGCCATTCTCGAATTTGTCGAGCGCAACCATTCCGCCGACCTCGAAGTCCATTGTCATTTCACCCCAGCCGATCTTCTTGATCGGATCGTGTGAAATATTGACGGTTCGGGCATCCAGATCGACGCCGTTAATGACGCCAAAGCCGGGCGCCATGTCGCCGCAGCAGCTCATGCCGGACATGTCCATGTCTTTCATGCTGTCCATTTTCATGCCGGCCTCCTGGGCGAGCGCCGGACCAATCAGGGCCAGTCCGAGGATTGCGCCTGTGACTGCTGTCTTTCTGACGAGGGTTTTCATCGTTTTCTTCCTTTTTGATTGTCAGGCGCGGCTTTCAACAGAGGCCCCCGATGCGCGCCGGGACGGGGGAATAGGGTGGATGGACACGGGACTATTATTTCGACCTCAGATATTTGATGAGGGCAGCGATCCCGAGCAGGAGGAGGAGCACAGCAAGCAGCATGAACACCGTGCCGAACAGGCCGCCACCCATCATGCCGCCGTCGATCATCATTCTGCCTGATGAGCGATCCTGCGCGGCCGCCGGCAGCATGGCGCTACTCAGAAGCAGTGGAAACAAAAGCGGAATTTTCAACAGGTGTCTCGTCATGGTTTTTCTCCTTCGGGGGTGAATGAGCCGGCCCGGTTATCCGGTTCGGCCCGGGGTAAATCTGATGGAATCTGCAGCCCGACCCGGATGTAGTAGATGGCCGGGATCACGATCAGGGAGAGGATGAGGGTTGAGGCCATGCCGCCAAGCATGGGCAGGGCAATCCGGCGCATGACGTCCGATCCGAGGCCGTCGGTCAGGAAGATCGGGGCAAGACCTGCAAAAATGGTCGTGACCGTCATCAACTTCGGCCTGACGCGCATGGCCGCGCCCTTGCTGACAGCTGCGAAAAGCTGGCTCCTGTCAGACGGGTTCGCCTTGCGGACTTCCGCGTCGATATAGAGCAGCATCACGACGGCTGTCTCGACCGCGATGCCGCCCAGGGCGATGAAACCGACCGCGACGGCTACTGACAGATTGTAGCCTGCCAACCAGACGGCCCACATTCCGCCGACCAGGCCGAATGGCAGGCTGGCCATGATGATCAGGGTCCGGTCGAGCCGACCGAAATGTAGCATCAGCAGCAGGAAGATCAGTGCAATCGCAGCTGGAATGGCGATCTTCAGCCGCGCATTCGCTTCCTGCATCTGTTCATACTGTCCGGAGAACTCCACCGCATATCCCGCAGGCAGGTCGACGGCGTTGGCTATCACCTGTCCGGCGTCTGCAACATAGCTGCCCATGTCCCGGTCCGCGATATCGACGAAAACCCAGCCAGTCAGCCTGGCATTTTCCGATCGGATCATTGGCGGGCCTTCCGTATAGGAAATGTCCGCCAGTTCGCTGAGAGGGATATGGGCGCCGGACGGGGCGGGCACGAGTATCTCTTCCAGGTCTGTGGCGCTCTCACGAAATGGCCGATCATAGCGCAGGATGATGTCATAGCGCTCCCGGCCCTCGACAGACTGGGAGAGTGTCATGCCGCCCAGGGCGGTTCGGATCACGGACTGGAAGGCTGCCATGTCGATATTCCGCCGGGCGAGTTCGCCCCTGTCCGGCGTGATCTCGAGATATTTGCCGCCCATGACCCTGTCGGCGAAGGCCGAGCGCGTTCCGGGTACGTCCGAAATGGCCGCTTCTATGTCCCGGGCAATGGTCTCAATCTCTGTCAGATCATCGCCCGTAACCTTGATGCCAATGGGCGTGCGCACTCCTGTTGAAACCATGTCCATGCGAATCTTGATTGGATAGCCCCATGAATTCACGAGGCCGGGCATTTGCAGCTTGGCATCGAGCTCATCGGTGATGTCCTCGACCGTCACACCTGGCCGCCAATCCTCCTTCGGTTTCAGCTTGATCCAGGTCTCGATCATGGTGAGTGGTGCTGGATCGGTTGCGGTATCGGCGCGCCCGGCCTTGCCGAAGACACGATCGACTTCTGGCACGGTCTTGATGACGCGGTTTGTCTGGCCAAGAATCTCCCGCATCTTGGTGGATGACACGCCGGGCAGGGTGGTCGGCATGTAGAGGAGCTCGCCTTCATAAAGGGCCGGCATGAATTCCGAGCCGATCCTCTGGACCGGCACGATGACGGTGGCCGTCAGCGCGAGCGCTAGGGCGACCGTGATCCATTTGAACCTCAGGGCTAGATGGAGCAGCGGTTTGTAGGCCCAGACGAAGAAGGCGTTCAGGGGATTGGCTTCCTCGCGCCGGAACCGACCCCGCATCAGGTACAGCATCAGAACCGGGACAAGTGTCACCGACAGAATGGCCGCGAAGGCCATCGCATAGGTCTTGGTATAGGCAAGAGGACTGAAGAGCCTGAAGCTCTGACCGGTCAGGGCAAAGACGGGCAGGAAGGAGACCGTGATGATGAGGAGTGAAAAGAATATGCCGGGGCCGACTTCCTGAGCCGACTCGACCAGCGCCTGGCGGCGCACGCTCGGATCGGGTTTCGGTCCCAGATCCGCCAGTTTCCGGCTGGCATTCTCGACAAGCACAATCGAGGCGTCGACCATGGCGCCGATCGCGATGGCGATCCCGCCAAGTGACATGATGTTCGCTGTGACACCTTGCCAGGACATGATCAGGAACGCGCCGAGCACTCCGAGCGGCAAGGTGATGATGGCAACCAGAGACGACCTTACATGGAGGAGGAAGATCAGGATGACGAGCGCAACCGCGATGCCTTCCTCGATCAGCTTGTCTTTCAGATAATCGACCGAACCCTCGATGAGTGGCGCGCGGTCATACACAGTGACAATCTCGACACCTTCCGGCAGGCCGCGCTGGAGACTATCAAGTTTCTCCTTCACACGTTCGATCACCGACAGCGCATTCTCGCCATCGCGCATCACCACGATGCCGGACACCGTTTCGCCTTCGCCATTGAGTTCGACAATGCCGCGCCGGAGGGCCGGGCCTTCGACAATCCGGGCGACATGGCTCAGCTGGACGGGGGTGCCATCCTCTGCCTTGACCACGACCTGTTCGAGATCAAGCTTCTCATCGACATAGCCTGATGAGCGGATGACATATTCCGTTTCGCCCTGTTCGAGCACGCGGCCACCGACTTCGCTTGAGGCTGCGCGGACCGCGTCACGGATACGGGTGATCGACAGGTCGTAACTTCTCAGGCGATTGGGATCGAGGAGAACCTGGTATTCCCTGACAAAACCGCCGACCGAGGCGACTTCAGAGACCCCCTCCACACCGGCCAGTTCGAGTTTCAGGAACCAGTCCTGGAGTGAACGCAGCTCGGCGAGATCGGTCTTGCCGGTTTTGTCGACCAAGGCATACTGATAGACCCAGCCAACGCCGGTCGCATCCGGTCCTATCTGCGGTACGGCGCCTTCCGGGAGTTCAGACCCCAGCCGGGACAAGGCTTCGAGCACGCGCGAGCGGGCCCAGTAGAGGTCAACATCATCGTCAAATATGACATACACAAAACTGGTGCCGAACATTGAGGAGCCGCGCACGTCCTTGGTCTTCGGCAGACCGAGAAGGTTCGTCGATAGTGGATAGGTGACGAGGTCCTCGACAATCTGCGGGCTCTGGCCCGGAAAATCGGTGCGAATGATGACCTGGGTATCTGTCAGGTCCGGCACTGCATCGAGCGGCGTGCGCTGGATCGCCATCCACCCGGTCACAGCCAGTGCAGCGGCGAGCATGAGGACGATGAGCTGGTTGGAAACCGACCAGGAGATCAGCTTTGCCACCCATGATTTGGAGGGGTCTTGCCCCGCGAGGTTTCTGTCGTTTCGTTCAGTCATGACTGTCCCCCGAATGCCCAGGGGCCTGGTCAGCGCCAGTCTCGCCGTCATTGGTCGTCATCGACATGCCGGCCATCGGGTTGGGCCAGTCAATCCGTTCGGCTCCATCTGCGCTGTACGGATTGGCTGGTTTCGCTTCTTCCTGCAGCCAGTACCGGCCCGTTGCGGTGTCCCGGTAGAGCACCAGACCAGCCTCGCTGTAATGCTGAGGTGCGCCTTCCAGCAGCCAGGGTTTCAAGGCCTCGACCAGGTCTGAGAGTTGTGTGGCAAGGTCTTCGCGGTCCGTGGCGTCCTGCGCGGCGGCGAGAGCGGTTTGCGTAGCATCCATGACCGGTGCCAGTTTCGTGTTCGCGTAACGGTCCCGCAGCACTGGCACCAGGGCGAGCGCCGGGTCCACGAATAGCGGATCGATGTCATACCCGTCTCTCAGGGCCTCGTGGAAGTAGAGCGCCATGTCAGTGAAGTGATCGATTTCGGCGAGGGCTTTACTGTCCACCGGAATATCGGAGAGCGGTGTTTCCGGACTGGCCGCGCTCGCATCCGGAGCTTCCAGCTTGGCAAGACCTTCTTTCAGGTTGGCTTCGCTATCGAGCAGGAACTGCCCGCTGGCGACGACCATGTCGCCACTTTCCAGACCCGACAGGATTTCGGTCCGGCCATTGGCCGAAATCCCGGTTTGCACGGCGCGTCCGGAGAAGCGGCCATTGCCTTCGGCGATGACGACACGGGCGCCCTCGCTACCAAGCAGAATGGCTTCACTTGGAACCGAAAGACGCGGTCGGCCGCCGATATTCAGCCTTATGTCCGCATAGGCGCCCGGGCGAAGATAGCCCGACACATTGTCCACTTCGATCCGGACGTCGGCTGTACGGGTTTTCGGGTCGATTGTCGGATAGATATAGTCGACCTGGCCTTTACCGGGGGCATCGGGCGCGCTCGGAAAATCGAGTTCGGCCTGCATGCCTGTTTCCACCAGAGGCAAATCGCTCTCCGGCACCGAGGCAATGACCCAGACATCGGCATAGGATTGCAGGCGTAATATAGGCGTGCCGGGTTTGACATAGTCGCCATTGCGGACCTGGAGCTCGGCAACCGTGCCGCCGGCTTCTGCGTAAACCGGAACACGTTCAATGACCTGGCGGGTTTCGGTCAGCCGGTCGATGGCCGCATTCTGCATGCCAAGGGAGCGCAGGCGCTGGCGAACCGACGCGATGCGCGCTTCGTTACCGATCCTGAACGAGTTCAGATAATCTTTCTGCGCGGCGATCAGGTCCGGACTGTAGATCCGGTAGAGGAGACTGCCGGGGCGGACGGTGTCGCCCTCGGCATTGACCGCCAGATTCTCAATCCAGCCTTCTAGCCGCGAGACGGTAACATTTTCGAGCCGTTCATTGGTCTCGACCGTGCCGAAGGCTCTCAGTACACGGCTGAAATCCCTGGTCTCGGCAGGTGATGTCCGGATCCCCATGGTCTGGATCATTTCCGGTGAGACGGCCACACCCGATCCGGTGTCATCGGCATAAACCGGGATGTAATCCATGCCCATGGAATCCTTTTTCGGAACAGGCGAGGTGTCCGGCTTACCCATGGGATGCTTGTAGTACAGGATTTCCCCTGTTGAGCTCGTCGGTTCCTGGGTCTTGTCGGCAGGCACCAGGTCCATGCCACAGATCGGGCAGGTGCCGTCCGGATCGGTCGAAATATAGTGCGGGTGCATGGGGCAGGTGTATCGTTGCGTCTCGCTCGAGGCGTTCGGTTTTTCACCCTGGCCGCCCGGTGATCCGCCCGGTGCGCCGCATGCGGCGAGCAAGAGGGCGGCAGATGCGGTGCCCATTATCAGGAATGTCTTTTTCATTGTGTCACCAGGAGGGCATTCAGGCGTGCGATCGCAGCGGCCTTGCGGGCCGTTTCAGCTTCGATTTCCGCCCGGAGTTTGAGAATGGCGATCTCGCCGTCGATGATCGGCGCATAACCGCCAACACCGGATTCATAAGCAATCAGCTGGGCCTCGACTTCGTCTTCGACGGCAGCAATCTTGACCTGCAGCACGTCGATACTGGCATCGGCCGCGCGTATAATGGCGTCCCGGGACGCATACTGGGCCGCCGCATTCCGCGCGGCAGCCTGGTAGCGTTGCTCGGCGCCGGCCCGCTCAGCCTTTGCGGCGCGCAAGTTCGGTGCCTGCTTCCTTTCGGCCCAGAGCGGAACCGTAAAAGTCACCATACCGGAGACCCAGTCATCCCCCGCGAACATCGCGCCTTCATCGCGCTGTTGATAGGTGAGCTGGGCCCCCCATTCTGGCTTCCAGGCCGCGCGGGCCTCGTCGATACCGTAATCGGTAACGCGGACGGCCGCGTCGGCAATGCGTACGGTGTGGAACTCAAGCGCTGCGCCGGACCAGTCTCTTTCAGTCAGGGGAGGGAGGCCGGTCGAAGGGACCAGTCCGACGAGTTCGATCAGGCGCGCATCGGTCTCGGCTTCCTGCCGGTCAAGATCAACAAGCGTCCGGGAAACTTCTGCCCGTTCGCTTTCAATTTCGGCAAGGCGATAGACGGCCGGGCGGCCCGCATCGATCTCGGCCTCGACAATGTCGACAAGCTCGTCGTATTTGGCGTTTCGCGCTTCGGCGAGGGATCTCTGCCTGGTCAGTCTAGTCTTGTCAGCGAGAAGAGCGATGAGTTCGGCGCGCAAGGCCGCATAACGGGCATCGCGAACCGCCTCGGTCTGTGCTGACATCGCCCGGGCTTCACCGGCGCGGGCTTCACGGCCCGCGAAGCTCGGAAATTGTTGCCGGATACCAACGGCTTTATTGGTCGGCAAGTAACTGTCGAATGAGGGATCGAAAATCGGAAAGTTGTTGATCCCGAGGGATACGACGGGGTCCGGGAGTGCGGTTGAGGCGACAGCACGCTCCCGGTCGGCCTCGGCATCGTAACCGAGAGCGGAGAGGCTTGGATGGGCCTCGAGACGGGCTTCAAGCTCGGCAAAGCTCTGAGCGTTGGCAACCGCCGCCAGGGGCACAGCGGCAAACGCTGCGACCAGCAGCATTCTTGAAATGTGGGGCATGATAAAACGGGCTCTTCTGAATTGTGAGAAGCGATGACGACGGGCTGCTGTGGCGGCCGCAGGTCATCGCTCTCAATTCAGGAAGCGCTGCTTTAGCGATATTGGCGTGTGCTGGACGATATCCAGCCGAGGTGGAGGCCCGGTCTTTAGCGTTTCGCGCTCTGGCAGGAATGCCTTTGGTGGGTTAGCGAGAACCGCAGCAAATTCTGCGTCTACATTCGCAACAGGTGCAACTGGATTGGCGTCACTGTGCGCCTGGATAAGCATGGGTGCACAGTCGTATCCCGCGGGGCAATCAGACGATGATGCCTGATCTGTATGCCCGGTGTCGGCCATGGCTTCCATCGCCATGTCATTACAGGGGTGATTGCTGCTCATTTCAGTCGGCGCGGTTTCGGAGGTCCCGACCATCAATGGACACGCCATGACCGGCTGAGCCGCCATGAAGGCAGCGGCAAACAGTGTCAGGAGGCGGGTCACAAACTGCATCATTGTTCAAATACGTGAAAAGATTAAAACTTTCATTTCAACAAACTGTGAGGCCGCTACTTCTTGCGGCCACCAAGCACAGCAACAAGTTCCTCGACCTTTTCACGCCGGTCATCGACATTGCTTCCGGTCAGGGCATGATCCACACACGTTGCGATATGGTCATCCAGGATAACGGCCTCGAGGCCGACAAGCGCGGCCTTCACAGCCTGCACCTGACGAATGACATCAATACAATACCGATCGTCGGACACCATCTTCGTGATGCCGCGCACTTGTCCCTCGATGCGGGCAAGCCTTCGGGTCGCGGCCTCTTTGGTTTCAGTCTTCATGGCAAATACCCCATACAGGGTATCCATATGGGGACCTCGTGAAGCAATTTCCAGTCTCTTCATGCGTCAGAAACGAAAGGTTCAGCCCAAGATGGACTGACAGTCATCACTCAATGGCATTTCCAGCTGCGGTCCACGCCTTCATCGAGCCGATATAGACATCGACCTCGGAGAACCCCTTCCGCATGAGCTGCGAGGCGGCAATGGTGGCCCGGGCGCCGCTTCCGCACATGACGGTGACGGGCTTGTCCGGGTCGAGGTCACTGGCCGCATCAGGCAGCTTGCCGACATAAGCGTGCTTGCTGTCCTTGATATGGCCGCTCTCATATTCGTCGATGGCCCGGACATCGAGCAGGGTCCAGCCAGCCGGCGGGTTGTCTACGCGCGCGGCGACGGTTTCGGTATCGACGAAGTCGAGTGTGTCGAGCGGGCCGTTCTGGACCGCCACGGGCATGGCGCCGCTGACAAATCCGCTCACATTGTCGAAGCCGATCCGCTGAAGCGTGGTGGCCGCATCGACCGCCTGGTCGTCATCGCGCGCTACCAGCAGCACCGGTTTGTCGCCTGGCAGCAACCAGCCCGCGAAGGCGGCAAGCATGTCATCCGGGATGCAGAGCGAGCCCGTGCGGTGTCCGCCGGCAAAGTCGAATATGCCACGGACATCGAGGCAGACCGCATCGCCCGGATCGAGCAACCTGGCCGGGGAAGCGGGCAGGGGCGCCGGCGGCGCAGCTTCGGTGCCTTCCATATTGCCCTCTTCCATGCGCCGGAAGTATGGCGGGATGTAGTGGTTCTCGGCTACCTTGGCGTCGATGAAAGCCTCCCGGTCATCGATCTGCAGGCTCGGATTGTTGAGCTTTTCATGGCCGATGGAGGAAAACTCCCGGTCGGCCATGCCCGAGCCACAAACCGAACCGGCGCCATGCGCGGGATAGACGAGGCACTGGTCGCCGAGCCTCATCAGTTTCTCCAGGCTGTCATAGAGCAGGCCGGCGACTTCGCGTTTGCGGTCGGGATAGAAGTCCGTGCGCCCGACATCGCCAATGAACAGGGCATCGCCCGTGAACACGCCAACCGGGCCTTCCTCAAAGCTCTTGTCATAAAGCACGTAGGACAGGCTGTCGTCGGTGTGCCCGGGCGTTTCAAGCACCTTCAGGAGCGCGCCGCCAATCTCGAACGTGTCGCCTTCCCGCGTCTCGGCTGCATACTGGATCGGCTTTTCAGGGTTCGGCCCGTGCCAGACCTTTGCGCCAGTCTCTTCCTTCAGGACAGGGGCGCCTGAGAGCAGGTCCTCGTTCCGGTGGGTTTCGAAGACGTGCTTGATGACAGAGCCTTCCTCACGGGCGAGGTCCAGATAGATGTCGATGTCACGCCGCGGATCGATGACCGCAGCTTCGCCATCGGCGCTCAGGAAGTAGGAAAGGTGGGCAAGGCCCTGTGTCTTGATCTTTTCAAGTCTCATTCTGTTTCGCTCCTTTTCGGGATCGAATGGGTCTGACTGGACGTGGAAGGCGCGTTAGTCCTCCGCGATGGCTGCCCCGGCAGCGTCGTCTGGATTGAGCGTGCCTTCAAAGGGGGGAACGGGGCGGCTCGCCGCCTCCCTTTCCGTCGATGCCGGGCCATTCTCCGCGATGTCGGAAATCAGCCATTCCATTTCCTTGATCTCGCGGCGCTGCGCCGTGATGATCTCGTCGGCAAGCTCGCGCACACGGACATCCTCGATGCCGGCGCGTTCACTTGTCATGATGGCAATGGAGTGGTGGGGGATCATCGCTTTCATGTAGGACCGGTCGTCGACAGTGCTCTGGCTGCGCACCAGCCAGAGGGCCAGGACGAACACGACCGCAGCGCCAATGAAAATGCCGAAATTGATCCGGCTGTCCTTGTACATGTTGAGCATGAAGCTCAGCATCACGACGGCCATCGCGGCGCCCATGATGAAGGCCATGTAGAAGCGCGTTTCGCTCCAGCGAACATGCTCCCACGCATAGGTGTTGAGGTACATCAGCCCAAACATCACGATCATCGATGTGATGATCATTGCGCCAAACCGCCAATAACTGTTCTTCATATCCACTTTCAACATCCTCCTTATACAGTGGTGGGGTATTTCCACGACTAACGGAGAAGTGTGTGAACAGGTTCCGAGTTAATCCGATGCTTGAATTCCGCCTGAAGTTGGACCATCCATTTGGTTTCGCATCAGGAGGAAAATGAAGGATGCCGAGCACGAAATCAGCAGGAAACCATTGAGTGATTCCAGTCCCGCCAGGAACCGCGAATGTCCGGTTGGATAGATATCGCCCAGCCCAAGCGATGTGTAGTTGACGAGGGAGAAATAGAATATGTCCATGAACCCGTCCGCTTCGCCGCCCTTGAAACCACCCAAGTCAAAGGCATCCAGTAGCGTAAAGCTGGTTGCATAGAGCGCTGCCTCAGCGAGGTGCGCCAGGCCTGCACCTACGATACCCGAAACAACGATCGGGAGACCTGAACGCGCTTCATGGTTCAGGCGTCGGTGCAGATGCGCCAGTGCGAGATAATGCACCGTGCTTGCCAGCACAAAAGTGAGCAGTCCGATCAAGGTTGCAATGATCATGAATGGGCTTTGTGCTGGTTGTTTCCGGACTCCTCTCCGGGAGGATTGTCGCGGAGACGTTTCAGAAAGAAATGCTCGAATGAAAAGACTACAACCATGCCGAAAGCCGCGATCAGGATGATGACTGGATCGGCTTGCCACTTCAGGAGGAGGAAGGCGATCAGGACGACGGCATCGAGCGCTATCGCACAGATAAGGATTGCAGGTGCGGCGCCGACATCCTTTCTCAAATGCCGGAAGACGCCCCAATGGATGATGATATCCATGACCAGATAGAAGATTGCGCCAAGCGAAGCGATGCGACTGAGATCGAAGAAAGCCGCGAGCAATCCGGCAGCCACAACCGTATAGACGAGCGTATGACGCTGTACCGTTCCGGGCATGCCGAAATGTCTATGCGGAATCAGGTTCATGTCGGTCAGCATGGCGAGCATGCGGGAGACGGCAAACAAGCTGGCAAGCAGGCCTGAAGCTGTCGCGATGATCGCAATCGTTACTGTGAACCACAATCCATAGTTTCCAAGTGCTGGCCGGGCCGCTTCGGCGAGGGCATAGTCCTTCGCCGCAACAATCTCCGAGACAGTGAGGGTTGATCCGACAGCGAAACAGACAAGGAGATAGATGAAAGTGCAGATCGCAAGTGAGATCATGATGGCCCGCCCGACATTGCGGGTCGGTTGCTTCACCTCGTCGCCACTGTTCGTGATGGTGGTGAATCCCTTATAGGCCAGGATGGCGAGCGCGACGCCGGCCAGGAATCCACCGGCAGATGTGCTGTCAGCGAAACCATCTGCTGCTGGCTGGAAGCTGAATCCGGCAGCCCAGATCGCAATAAGCGCGAAAATCAGTATGCCACCAATCTTGAGAATAGCCGTGACCTTCGATACGCCGCCGATCACCTGATTACCGGCAATATTTATCACGAAAGCCAGGATAATCAGTCCGATTGCCAGCAAGGGGACGAATATGCCGCCCTCGACGCCAAACAGCTGCAGCGTGTACGTACCGAACGTGCGGGCGACCAGGCTTTCATTGATGATCATCGAGAACGCCATCAGCAGGGCGGCGCTTCCGGTCACGGTAGACGGGCCGTAAGCGCGGCGGAGTATCATCGCGATGCCGCCGGCGCTAGGATACTTGTTGGAGACCTTGATATAGGAATAGGCGCTGAAGCCGCTGATGATGGCTGCCGTGAGGAAGGCGAGCGGAAACAGGTCGCCGGCAAATTCAGCGACCTGACCGGTCAGGGCAAAGATGCCGGCACCGATCATCACGCCCGTCCCCATGGCGACGGTGCCCGCCAGCGTCAGTGACCCTTGCTTGTAGTCATCCTCACTCATGGTCTTGCCTGTTCGGAGACCAATTGCGTTCCCCGATAGGAGGCATATGTCCTGGCATCCTCTCCAGAGAAGATGATGACATCATACCGATCTGGCGCGTTCGGTGTTTCCATGCCGGGAGAGCCTTGCGGCATGCCGGGCACCGAGACGCCGTTGACGTCAGGCTTTTCTTCGAGCAAGCGTCGTATTTCCCGAGCGGGAACGTGACCTTCAACGACATATCCGTCGACTTCTGCGGTATGGCAACTCATCAGTTCATCCCGAACACCAAGCCGTGACCGAATGGGTGTCAGGTCCTCTTCCTCTTTCACGATGACGTAGAAACCCTCGTCATGCAGGTGGTCCACCCAGGCGGCGCAGCAACCGCACCATGGCGTCTTGTGTACAGTGACTGTTTGCGCGTTGGCTGCGGGTGACGCGGAGAAGAGCATCACGCCCGCTATCAGGGCTGCAATCATCAGCGCACCGAGCGCGCTCATAGCAAGTGGTCTGGACATGTCTGTGCTCCGGAAAATTAGAGTTTAAGGGTTCTCAGCCGCAAGGCGTTGCCGATAACAGATACGGAGCTGAAACTCATGGCGGCCGCCGCGATCATCGGGCTCAGTAACAAGCCGAAGAAGGGATACAGAATGCCAGCGGCAACCGGCACGCCAAGCGTATTGTAGAAGAACGCGAAGAACAGGTTCTGGCGGATGTTGCGCATCGTGGCGTGGCTGAGCTCCCGGGCCTTTGCGACCCCGATCAGATCGCCTTTCACAAGCGTTACACCGGCACTCTCCATGGCCACATCGGTTCCGGTTCCCATGGCGATTCCGACATCCGCCTGAGCGAGCGCGGGCGCATCATTTATGCCGTCACCGCACATGGCCACGCGGGCACCGTTCTTCTGGAGTTCGGACACGATCCGATGCTTGTCTTCAGGCGAGACGTCGGCGTGAACCTCATCGATGCCGACCTTGTCGGCGACCGCGCGTGCTGTCGTCTCATTGTCACCTGTCAACATCACAATCTTCAACCCTTCGGCATGAAGACGTCTGATGGCTTCCGGTGTCGTCTCCTTGATCGGGTCCGCCACAGAGACAAGGCCTGCCGGTTTTCCGTCGACGGCGGCGAACATAACCGTCTGGCCTTCGGTGCGGTACTGGTCAGCGCGTGTCCCGAGGTCGTCAGACCAGCCCCCGATCCGCTGCATCATCTTTCTGTTGCCGATGGCGACGGTTTGGCCGTCGACGCTTGCCTGCGCACCTTCGCCAGTGACGGATTCAAATCCGTGCGCATCCTTGTGAGGCGCGCCCTTGCCTTTTGCGCCACGCACGATCGCGTCGGCAAGTGGGTGCTCGCTCAAACGTTCCACCGCGGCTACGAGACTAAGCAACGAGGCTTCGTCGAAGCCTTCGCCTGGCTGGACGCGTACCAGTTCGGGGCGTCCGAGCGTCAACGTCCCGGTCTTGTCGACCACGATCGTATCGACCTTCTCAAGCGTCTCCAACGCTTCAGCATTCTTGATCAGGATGCCGTTGGACGCGCCCTTGCCCGTGCCGACCATGATCGACATCGGGGTTGCCAGACCTAGCGCACAGGGACATGCGATGATCAGGACGGCAACGGCATTCACGATCGCAAAAGCCATCGCCGGGTCGGGTCCGAACACGGCCCACACGACAAAGGTCAGGATTGCAATTCCAATAACAGCCGGAACGAACCAGGCAGCGACGAGATCAGCGAGCCGCTGGATTGGAGCTCGGGACCGCTGAGCGGCGGCAACCATTCGGACAATCTGGGACAAGAGCGTGTCTTCGCCCACATGTGTCGCCTTCATAACGAGCGACCCGGTTCCGTTGACCGTGCCGCCGGTCACACGGGCGCCAGCGGCTTTTTCGACGGGCAGGGGTTCGCCGGTGACCATGGACTCGTCAACCGACCCATGGCCGTCGACGACCTCGCCATCGACCGGGATCTTCTCACCTGGCCGGACCCGCAGCTTGTCGCCAGACTTTACATCCGCGAGATCGACATCCTGTTCGCTGCCATCGTCAGCAATCCTGCGCGCAGTAGCAGGGGCAAGCTCCAGCAGTGCACGAATGGCTCCTGAGGTGGCGTTGCGCGCGCGCAGTTCGAGCACCTGGCCAAGTAAAACCAGCGTAACGATGACGGCGGCCGCCTCGTAGTAGACTGCTACCGCGCCGCCATGCCCACGGAATGAATCGGGAAATATGCCGGGCGCGAATGTTGCGACCAGGGAATAAATATAGGCCACGCCGACGCCCATCGCGATCAGGGTGAACATGTTGAGGTTGCGTCGCTTCACGGATTGCCAGCCGCGCACGAAGAAAGGCCAGCCGGCCCAAACGACAACGGGAGTCGCGATCAGGGCCTGAAGCCAGACACTCCATGTCGGATCAATCCAGTGCCTGAGCGGGCTGCCGGGAATCATTTCGCCCATGACAAAGGCGAGCAGTGGCGCCGAGAAGACAAGGGCGACCCAGAAGCGCCGCGTCATGTCATCCAGTTCGCTGGTATCCTGCTCGGCCGTCACCGTTTCCGGTTCGAGCGCCATGCCGCAGATCGGGCAGCCTGTATTGGCAGTTTCGCGTACCTGCGGATGCATGGGACAGGTCCAGACGGTGCCGGCATAGCCGATCGGAACCTTGTCATAGGCATCATCGGGCTTCTCTGGAGCGGCCTGATCGTTGTGATGGCACGCATGTCCGGAATGGGCGTGAGAAGTGTCGTTGGTCATGGCTCTGACTCTTTCAGCAGGAGTGCTTCACAGGATGAGGGTATGCATCACTTTTATGCGCTGCTGTTTCGGTTGAAGAAGTTGAACAAGGGAACGAACAGAAGGGCGATGTACCAGCCATAGAGATAGCTCTCGACAAGGCCGATCAGGAAACCAGTCAGCGTTCCAAACTCAAATCCGGGCAGTAGATCCTGCCATGCTGGATGCATGTGAAGGCTGGACGGCGTCACACTCCCCCAGCCGACGCACAGCAAATAACTGACGAGCAGGAACAGAGACAGCGAGTGTCCGACGGGGATAATTTTCATTCTGACCTCCAGCGGTCCAGGCAAGAGCAAGTAGGACAGTCATAGTATAATACCCCTAGGGGGTATATTCAATATCATCGCCGCTTGCCGGTTGCTTTTCAACTTGGCCGGCAAGCGGCAGTTTGGATTTCCTCCTTATCGAGGCGCACGGGAGGACGAGTGCGTGTGAATGACCTGCCAGGTGCCGGCGACCTTGCGGAACAGCACCGTTTGTTTCCCGATACGCTCCAGGCGTTCGCCATTGGAGCTGAACGTTCCACTGATCGCTGTGTCCGCGACAGCCCATGCAAAGTCACTTCCCTCGAATTGCACGTCTATATTCGAGAAGTCGAGTTCGAGATCCGGAATGGTATCTTTTTCGGGCTCGACATGATTTTCGACAAGGTCGAGCAGGCCAGTATTCTCGCCGCCTGACTCAAAGTACCGGGCGCCTGACCAGTCGAGAAAGTTCTGTCGGAACAGTTCGCCATCGCCGGTCTCCCAACCGGTTTCGATCGCGGCCATGATATCCAGGATCGCCTGTTCATCAGTCGAGACCGGTTTGGTGTCGTGATGGCCGTCGGAGTTGTCGTGTCCGGCGGGGACCGTGCCTGACATTTCTCGATCAGCTGCGCCGTCGGTATGGTCGTGATCATGTCCATCGCCGCTCGCCGATGATCCATCCATCGTGTCGGATGGAGGCGCTCCGTGAGCGTCTTGATGATCGTCTGTTGAATTTACGGTGCCTTGGTCGCCATGACCGGCTCCGCCGCCATGATCATGATCGTGGCCTGGCCCGCTGGCTTCAGGAAGGGTCTGCACGCCAAGTCCGTACTTGTAGACAATTGTGCCTCCCCACCACGCTGTAACCGTCAAAAGACCTGCCACCGCCAGGGCACTGATCGCAAATACCGGGTCGGGCGACGAGGCCCTTCTCAGCCAGCGCCAACCGGCGAGGGCCAGTAATGCGAGGCCCGTGGGAACAGCCCAGTTGCGATGGGTTGTCATCGCTTCATGGGACGGCGCATCGTGAGCAACGCTGTAATAGGCCTGAAACCCGGCCGCGATGGTGGCCAGAACCGCCAAGGCAGCCAATGCCAGCATCCAGTCGGCGGCCGGTCGAAGGCTGTCGCGCCAGCGGCCTGCAGGTACGAGGAGGCCAGCCACATATGCCAAGGCTGCAGATGTGCCGAGGGCATAGGTAAAATGCACCAGCACGGGGTGAATATTGGGTTCTATGAAACCGCCCATTTTGTTCTCCTAATACCAGGTCCGCAGGCCCACGAGAAAGACGATATCGTCGCCTTCACCGCCTGCGGCTTTGATCATGTCGCGTGTCTCACCGAAGGCGCTTTGCCATTCGACGCCGACATAAGGCGCAAACTCCCTCCTGATTTCATAACGAAGCCGCAAGCCGGCATCGAGTGTGCTAAGTCCCGCGCCCGTTTCCCTTTCCGGTATGTCCTGCGCGGAAAGATTTGCTTCGATCCGAGGCTGCAAGATCAACCGCTGGGTCAGGAGCAACTCATATTCAGCCTCGATGCGGGCCGTTACATCGCCTTTTTCACTGAGAAAGGCGGAAGCGTCGACTTCGAACCAGTAGGGCGCCAGACCATTCAGTGCGACGACCCCATGCGCGAGACTATCCGGTTCGATGTCGTAGCGAACGCCCGCCTGAACATTCCAGAAAGGCGCAACCGCGCGGGAATAGAGCGCCTGGATCTCGGCATCATCCACGCCCTCTCCATTCAGAGAGGCGCGGCCCTCGCTCTTGAACCAGAGCTTGTTGATATCGCCCCCATACCAAGCCTGTCCGTTCCAGTACAAACTGTCGCCCTCGTCAGACATCTGAGCCTCGAGCTGGTTGAAGAGGATGTAGAAGCTCTTCTGGTCTCCGCCTTCCGCAAGAACGTCCCGGCGAGCGTCCGCCATTGCATCCTCGCCGTAGATGGCGTCGGCCTGATCCCAGGGCGGGGTTTGATTTGTGTCTTCCGCGAACGCGCTGCCGGTCGCGTAGAGCGCGAAGCCGAGGAGGAGAGGGGCTGCCAAATTCGGTTTCATCATGATTTTCCCTCCCCATGGTTCATGCCGTGATGGTCCATCGGCATATTCATCTGACCTGCCGGCATTTTTTCAGCTGGTGTCGTATCGTCTGCTGGCGGAATGACGCTGACGACCTGCATCATGCCAGCGTGCATGTGGTAAAGCAGATGGCAGTGGAACGCCCAGTCACCGACATGTTCTGCGGTGATGTCGACGCTGACCCTGTCTGCAGGCTTGACCGTTACTGTGTGCTTTCGAGGCATGTGATGACCACCGCCATTCACGAGATCGAAAAACATGCCGTGCAAATGGATCGGGTGTGGCATCATTGTATCGTTTACGAGCGTCAGGCGAACACGTTCACCCTCGTAGAACTTGATTGACTCGGTTACCTCGGAGAATTTTACACCGTCGAACGACCACATGTAGCGTTCCATGTTCGACGTCAGATGAATGACAATTTCGCGGCCAGGCGGGCGATGGTCCTCATTCATGTCGAGCGCGCGAAGCTGGTTATAGGTGAGCGTGCGGTGGGGGACATCATCAAGCCCGAGACCGGGTTCGCCCAAGCGGCTCATCGTCATGCCTGATACTTTTGCGACACCGGGGCCGCGCTCTATATCTGCTTCAATCTTGACGGGCTGGACCGCCGGACCATGAGGATCGGGCATCATCGACATGGCACCCATGTCGTGGCCTTTCATGTCGTCCCCGGCCGTCGCGGTGTCCGGACCATGATCCATTCTCCCCATGCCTGACATGCCCGCCATGTCTCCATGGGCCATTCCCATGTCCCGCATGGTCAGCATCGGCACAGCTCGAAGCGCAGGCGCATCGACCCGCATACCGGCACGCGGGCCGAGCGTGGCGACGGCCTGGCCGGAGCGGTCGATCGATTCGGCAACAAAGGCGTAGGCGCGCGCTTCGGTCGGCGCGATGATGACATCATACGTCTCGGCCACGCCCATCTGGAACTCGTCGGTCTCAACCGGCTGGACATTCAGACCGTCGGCCTGGACCACCGTCATCGGCAAGCCCGGGAGGCGGACATTGAAGAGGGTCATGGCGGAGGCGTTGATAATGCGCAGGCGAACCCGCTCGCCCGGCTGGAAGACCATATTGAAATTATCGGCCGTCGAATGGCCATTGATCAGGTAGGTGTAGGTTTCGCCGGTCACGTCTGCGAGATCGCGCGGGCTCATTCGCATCTGCCCCCACATGCCGCCAAGTCCGGTTGGGTTCGACAGGGTCGGGCGGTTGAAATTCAGGCTCTCGGCATTCTTCTTGAGCTTGTCGAAGATCCGGTGCGGATGCGTGAAACTCCAGTCGCTGAGGACGAGAACATATTCCCGGTCATAAGCCACTGGGTCTGTACCTGCCGGATCTATGACGATCGGACCGTAATGGCCGAGTTGTTCCTGCAGACCAGAATGGGAGTGATACCAGTAAGTGCCATTTTGCGGCACCTTGAACTGATATTTGAACGTTTCGCCCGGTTTGATGCCCGGGAAGCTGACGCCCGGCACGCCGTCCATATGGAAGGGGACAAGCAGTCCGTGCCAATGGATCGAAGTGTCTTCGGCAAGCCGGTTGGTGACGTTCATTGTAACGTCATCGCCCTCGCGCAACCGCAAGAGCGGACCGGGAAGTGTGCCATTGATTCCGGTTGCCATACCGACTTTGCCGTTGAGCCTGACCGGGAACTGCCCGATTTCGAGGTCGAAGCGCGTGCCCGAAAGTGAGGGCACACCAAGGTTTCCGTTGCTGGAAGATTTTGCCCAAGCGGGCAGGAGGCTGCTTGCCCCCCAGGCTGCGCCGGTGCCGAGCACCGTCTGCAGCATATGTCGTCTGTTCAACATAATCGTCTCCGTGAGGTGAATTTATGCAATCGGGCTGCTAATGCAGCGACGCACGAAATCAGCTCAGGGAACGCACCTTTAATGTGACTGGCGTTTGTTGCAGCAGGTAACTTCGGACCTCAGGCCAGGGCGTGCGGACATTGACGACGCGCTTCCATGCGTGTTGCCATGAGGGTGTAGCAAGCCCGATGGGCGTCGTATCGCCTAATACGTGCTGGACCGGGTTCGCCGTCTTGTCGGCTTGGGCGACCGTTGCTGTCTGAAGCTTGCAGTGATCAGTCTCATCATCGCAGGGCGCCTCAGGCCCATCGGCGGGCGCCTGGTGAGAATGAGCGGTGAACTCGGTTGCCATGCTGTTCGTCGCCGACATATCGACGGGACACGCGCAGAGCACCTGCGACAGGCTGAAAAATACCGTCACGAGAGTTGCGACAACAAAGTTCATGACTACCACTTATACCCCATAGGGGTTTAAATCAAGAAAGAACCTCTGAGCACTCAAGGTTTGTCGTAACGGAGCAGGATCAACCCAGACCCGCGGGTCAGTCCCGAGCGAAAAGTTGCATGGCTACGCTCCAGCGCGAATTTGAACGGCCAGCAAATCATGTTAGCGATGCGAATGTCGCTGATAGGCAGCGTCGAACTTTGACAACACGAAAGGGCTGCACCACAGTTTGCACTACAAATTGCAAACAATCTGCACAACAAGCGAAGTTTCGAGCGCCATAGTGCGTTGAATTAATTTAATTTCAAGCACGATTACCGGGCGCGTCACTCGCGGTTCGGAATCCATTGTCGGCTCTTGGCGAAAGGGCAACCTGGTTTCGCTGCGTACGAGCTTCAATTCATAAATAAATTGGACCCCAGACCCTTTTGTTTAGTACAGATTGTGCCATTCCGGTGATTAAGAGACCTGCTTCCTCATTCTATAAAACATCGTAAAATCAATATCTTGCACCTGTGTCGAGAGTATTTATTGTCTTTGTTGTGCATGACTTTTTAATAAGAAATGTTGCATAATATGGAGCATGACCCCTATATTGTGGGTGATGGAGACAGAACATGACCGCGCTTGCAAAACTAAAAAGGAAATTGCGCCCCGGACAGGTGTACCGGCGCAAGGAGCTTGCGACCTGGTCAAACGCTGTCGATCGACATGTTGGACAGCTGCTTGACGAAGGACGCCTCGAAAAGGTTGGGGCAGGGCTCTATATGGCTCCGAAGAAAACTCGGTTCGGGCAGGCACCCGCCAAGCCGGAGAAGCTGGTTGAGTCATTCCTAGGGGATGACCGGTTTCTTATGGTTTCGCCAAACGCCTATAACAGCCTCGAATTGGGAATGACGCAGCTCTACAATGAGCCGGTAGTTTATAATCGCAAACGGCACGGCCATTTCGAGCTGGATGGCCGACGCTATGACTTCCGCATGCGGACCTCTGTTCCTTCAAACCTCAGCGAAGAATTCCTCCTGGTGGATCTGTTGCACAACCTCGATCGGCTTCCCGAGGAAAAGGCAGCAGTGCTTCCCAAGGCACTTAGGCGTGCGCGACGTATGGACCGCGCGCGACTGTCACGTGCGGTGAAGGATTTCGGATCGGCGCGGGCTGCAAGGCTCCTAAAGCCTGTATTGAACCCTGATCAGGCAACCGCCGCGTGACCCTCCTGCACGCACTGCCTGATTTTGCCGACCTCATCGCTGTTGCTGCGCGAAACAACACTATCGATCCGGGCCTCATCGAAAAAGACTACTGGTTGATGCACTGCCTCTGGGGACTGCAGCAGCTTGACTATAAGTTTGAGCTGAAAGGCGGAACTTCGCTGTCAAAGGGATACGGCCTCATCGACCGTTTTTCGGAAGACATCGACATCCTGATCCACCCAGAGACCGACCTCCAGTATGGCCCAAACCACAACAAGCCTGCGCAGGTAAAGGCGCGTCTCGAATTCTTCAACGGTCTGGCCGAAGCCATCAAAATTCCTGGCATTATCGAAGTGGTCCGCGACGAAGAGTTCGACGACACACGCCACTATCGCGGCGCAGGCATTCGATTGAAGTATGAGTCGGTGAATCCACTGCCAGAAGGGCTGAAGGCAGGCATCCTGCTCGAAGTCGGGTTCGACCAGGTGGCGCCGAACCGGCCATGTACGATTTCGTCCTGGGCTTACGAACTTGCAGTCGAGAGTGGGATTGCAGACCTGACCGACACCCGCGCGGTCGATGTGCCTTGCTATGAGCCGGGCTATACTTTTGTCGAAAAGCTCCAGACCATCTCAACGAAATTCCGAAAGCAGCAGGCGGACGGCGACATGCCTGTCAATTTCATGCGCCACTATTATGACGTGTACTGCCTGCTCGCTGACGCCTCAGTGAAAGAGTTCATCGGAACAGACGCGTACAAGGACCACAAGGCCAAAAGGTTCCGCAAGGCAGATGAACCGGACCTCACCAGGAACGAAGCCTTTCTGTTGAGCGACGCAGAAACGCGAAAGGCGTACGCGGACGCTTATGCGAAGTCACGAGCGCTTTACTACAGGGAGCCTGCACTCTTTGACGATATTCTGGCACGCATCAGCCGGCGCCTGCCGGAACTTTGAATGATCGTTGCTCGCAGGGAAACCTCTAACCCTCTGAAATAAAAGGAATTACTAGCTTACTCTTTTGTTGGGTGCGCCCTCCCGCACCCAAAAAGCCCCTGGAATCTTCATGGTTCCAGGGGTTTCTCGTGTTTGCCGGGGCGAAACCAGCGCGAGAATCCGCTAGACTTCTCCTGCATGAAGCCGGCCGAGGTCGCCCATGGAGACAACAACAAGACACACGCAAGCGGATCGGGACGATGACTGGCGTGCTCGGATAAAATACAATCGATTGTAATTTGTTATTGCAATCGATTGTATTTTGTGGCCAGCTGATGCTCGACAAGCCGGGTCAACCGGCTGGAGCATTCGACAGGGAGGAAGAACGAATGTCTGTTACCACGCAGGGACTGTTTTTGGGCGTTAGCGCGCTCGCCCTTTGGTCATTCGGCGCGGCGGCGCAGGAAGTTCCCGAAGAGGCCGAAGCCCGCCAGCAGACCGTCATCGTGACCGGCGTTGCCAAGGATACCACGATCTTTGATTCCTCTGCGTCTGTCTCGGCGCTGCCGGAGCAGGCCATTCGTGATCTGGCGCCCCGTTCCGTGAATGAATTGTTCCGCGCGCTGCCTGGCGTCAAGTCGGAGGACACTGGCGGTGACGCGAATGCGAACATCAAGGTGCGCGGCATGCCGATCGCGTCGGGCGGATCCCGGTATCTTTCTCTGCAGGAAGACGGATTCCCGACCCTGCTTGTTGGCGATGTCGCGTTCAGCACGGCCGACAGCTATCTGCGCGTCGACACAACCATTGGTTCGGTTCAGTCCATTCGGGGCGGCTCCGCGTCGACTCAGGCGCCCAATGCGGCCGGCGGCATCATCAATCTTATGTCCCGCAAACCGACCGAACGGGCCGGCTCCGTGGCGCTCACGAGCGGCATTGACTATGATGCCCTGCGCCTCGACGCCGAATTTGGCGACGTGCTGGACAATGGCATCTACTACCATATTGGCGGTTTCGCCCGGACCGGCGAAGGCGTGCGCGAAACGGCAAGCGATCAGGAAGAAGGTTTCCAGATCAAGGCATCCGTCGGGAAGGATTTCGAGAAGGGGGATTTCGTTGTCCGCTTCAAGCATCTGGATGACCGGGTGCCGACCTTCCTGCCGCTTCCGGGCATTGTACAGAATGATGGTTCCATCGGCGCGCTGAACGGCCTGGACCTCGGTTCCGGTACCACGTCGCTGGGCATCAACGACATTGCCCTGCGCCTCGGGGATTCCCGCGACCGGGTGGAAGAGGGCTTCAAGGCCGAAATGACGTCGCTCGGCTTTGAGGGCTCCTATGATCTGACAGACCTGTTCACCCTCGACGCAAAAGGACGCTGGGCCGATATTTCCGGCAATTTCTACTCGCCATTCCCGGCCAGCCTCGACAGCACCAATGCCGACGGCTCGTCCAACATCAATTTCGTCCTGTTCAACACTTCCGTGCCAGATGTCGGCAACTTGTTCGGCGATGTGGCGATCACGGGTGCATTCGATTTCGTGACCCTGAAGGCCGGCATCTTCTACGCTGACCAGGCCAGCGAGCAGCAATGGAGCTTCAATGATGCGCGCGCTGTCCTGCGGGGCGGGCGCTTCATCACCGATGATCCGAACAGCGCCTTCCTCAATCCGCTGGATGGATCCTTCATCAATGGCCAGAGTTTCGGTAACCCCAATTTCGGCAATTGCTGTACCGTGTACTGGGATTTCGACATCGAGCAGGTCGCGCCGTACATTTCAGCGAACTTCGATCTCGACGATCTCACCATCGAAGCCTCCTATCGCCGGACTGACAATTCCGTCTCCGGTCAATATATCGGGTTCGGAACGGCCATCACCGGTCCTTTCGATGTGGACGGCGACGGCACGATTGATACCAATGAACAGGGTGCGCAGCGCTTCGACCCTTCCGCCACCGTCCGTACCAATTATGACGCAGACTTCGATTCTTATTCGCTCGGGGCGAACTACCGGGTGAATGACGATCTCGCGATCTTTGCCAACTATTCCGAAGGGGCCTCGCTGACGGCGCCGGACCGGTCGACGGGCAATCTGGTCGTCGTGAACGGCATCGGGACCTCGCCGAATGACGATCTGTTCCTGAACTTCGTGGAACAGGTCGAAATCGGCATGCGCTTCCGGTTCGATGCCGGGGATGTCAGCATTGTCTATTTCGATGCGCAGGTTGCCGAAGCCGCCCAGTTCGAAGCCTCCACCCAGAGCGTGATCCAGACCGAGTTCGACACGAACGGCCTCGAAATCGAGGGGGATTTCGACTTCGGCAACGGGTTCGGCATTTCCGGCAACGCCACGCTGACGGATTCCGAGATTGCCGGGCCGTCCACCAATGCCAATCTCGGCAATCGTCCGCGGCGGCAGGCGCCCTACACGTTCAACATCAATCCCCATTTCGAGGGTGACCGGTTCGATGTCGGCCTGAACATCTTCAGCACCGGGGATGCCCCGGTCCAGGACAGCAACCAGTTCGACCTGCCGGGCTATACGACCGTGGGCGGGTATCTCAACTATGCGCTTCGGGACAATCTCACCCTCAGCCTCGCAGCCAACAACCTTCTGGACGAGGTCGGGTTTACCGAAGGCGAGGAGGGCAATCCGGCGATTGGTGATTTCGTCCGCTACCGTCCGATCAACGGCCGGACGATCTCGGCCACAGTGCGCTACGCATTCTGAGTGCCGCCTCCCTGCCACAAGCTGACAGCCCGCCCGTTGGCGGGCTGTTTTCGTTTCAGGGAATCCCGTAAGTCATTTTGCAATCGAATTGCAAATATGGGGTAGGATCGCGCCGGTTCATGTTTAACATGTCCACAAAGGCCGCATGAGCGCAGGAAACAGAGAATTATGAAGCCCCGGAAAATCACCATGGCCGAATTGGCGCGGCTGGCAAATGTTGACGTGTCGACCGTATCGCGTGCCCTGAACAACAGTCCGCTCGTCAAGGAGAACACCAAGGCCGAAATCCTCAGGATTGCCGAAGAAACCGGCTATGCCGTCAACGCCTCGGCCCGCAATCTCCGCCGGCAATCCACGGAGGTGATCGGTATGGTGGTTCCGGTGCGTCCGGAATCCGGCCAGACCATCTCCGATCCCTTCTATCTGGAAATGGTCGGTGCCGTCAGCCAGGCCGCCTCAGAGCGCGGCTATGATCTCATCATAAGTGTCCCGAAAGGCGAAGAGCAGATCGCCGAACAGCGTCTGTTGCGGACCGGAAAGGCCGACGGCCTGATCATCATCGGGCAGGCGGGGCGGTCCAACCGTCTGGAGGCGCTGGGGCCGCTGTCGCGCCAGGTCGTTGTCTGGGGTGGTCAGATCGGACAGGGCAACTACACGCTCGTGGGCAGTGACAACCGGGAAGGTGGGCGGCTGGCCGCCGACCATCTGCTGTCATTGGGGCACAAGCGCATCCTGTTTGTCGGTCCGTCCGAACTGCCCGAGGTACGCCTCCGTCTGGATGGGTTTGAAGACGGGCACCGCGCGCGCGGCGTCGAGATCGATCCAGCGCTCAGGCTGAATGTCGAATTCGGCGGCGAGTCGGCATTTCAGGAAATGGTGAACTTCATCGAGACCGGTCCGGATTTCGATGCCGTCTTCGCCGCATCAGATGTGCTGGCGATGACTGCCATCATGGCCCTGCAGTCCAAGGGGCGGTCAGTGCCGGAAGACATGCCCGTCATGGGATATGACAATGTGGGTCAAGCCGCGCTGTCGACGCCTCCCCTGACGACGATCGATCAGAACATTGCCCGGGGCGGCGAACTGCTGGTCGATTTGCTCCTGCGGAAGTTGAGCGGTGAAGAGGTTGAATCGCAGCTTACGCCGACCCGGCTCATCGTGCGTGGGTCCACGAAGGTGAGCTGAGCGGCGACGCTGACCGGCTTCGCCGGGCCCGTCAGATGCGAATGTCCACTGGCGCAGCAAAGCGCAGCTGGCGGTCCGGTCCCGCATTCTCCGTATAGGGGCCGAGCAGCGTGAACCGGCCTGCCGCTGCATCATGGTGAACCAGGCTCGCACCGAACAGACCGTCCACACCCGGCAGCGCGCTGTCATCGGGGCGGAACGTATGCCACGGTCCGGTCAGGCGCGGGCTGCGATACAGGCGGTGAATGTGGCTGCAGTCACGGGTCGGCTGTCCTTCATATTGCCGGTCACAGGCTGAAACCAGCAGCAGATAGTCGCCCGACGCCGCGTCTCGGTATACTTTCGGCACTTCGGATTGGGTCATCAGCGACGCATCCGGCAGCTCGATCGGCGCGCTCAAGTCTGCAAGCACGATCCGGTCACCGTCCACGGCCAGCCGCGCATGGGCAATGGCGGGCACGGCTGGCGCAATCTTCGCTGACCAGACTGCATGCAACTCGCCGTCCGGTGTCGTGAACAGGTAAGGGTCGCGCCAGGCCAGGATAGGTCCGCCGTCTTCACCGGAATTGCTGCCAAGCTGGTCCTTCGGACCGAGATAGAAGCCCTTGGCCGTGATGGCATCATAGTCGCGTTCCGGACAGCTGATTGCTGCGTCCGGCGCCGTCCAGGGGGCATCGGGCGCTGGTGCAATGGCAATGCAGATTGTCTGCAGATAGCCCCGGTCCGGTCCGCGATCGCGTACTCCGGTGAAGCCGTGCGCAATGCGGCCATCCTCCAGGTGCAGGGCAGATCCGCTCCACACATTTCTGGCGTCCGCGCCGTCGGCCACACCTCCCGGCGTGCCGATCGCGCCTTTGTCCCTCCAGGACCGACCATCATCAGCCGACGTGAAATGGCGCACATGAAAGGTGAAATCATTCCTGTCGGGTGGCAGGATGGCGGCGCCGTCGGAATCGCGCCGGCTCAGGGCCAGGCAGTAAAGATGCCAGGAGCCGGGCATCTCCTGCAGTGTCCAGCTGTCCCACAGCCACAGCTCGGGGTGATCAATTCCGCCATGGAAGAGCTCGGAATGTGCCGAGGGAACAGGAGGAGTCTTGAAATACATAAAGCGGATCGGCCTGTTTTATTATCCGGTTGCCTTGCAGCCTAAGCCCATGCTACGCGAAATGCAATCGATTGTAATTTTTTCTTTGAAAAGGCGTGTCATCTCGTCATGAACAGCCCGGAACCTGTCTTTGGCGGAATCGATGCCGGCGGCACCACATTCAAATGCGGCGTTGCCGATAAATCCGGCAATCTGCTGTCCCGGCAACGCGTCCCGGTCTCCACGCCAGAGCAGACCCTGGCAGGATGCGCCGATTTTTTCCGCAAGGTGATGGGCGAGACGCGGCTTGCTTCGCTCGGCATCGCCAGTTTTGGTCCCCTTGGTGTGGACCCGGAGGCCTCATCCTACGGATCCATCCTGAAGACTCCAAAACCGGGCTGGAGCCATACCGATCTCATCGGGTATTTTTCATCTGCGCTCCAGACCGAAATCAGGATCGACACGGACGTGAACGGCGCGCTTCTGGCCGAGATGGAGTCGGGCGCGGCCGCACAGGCCCGGTCAGCGGCCTATGTCACCATCGGCACCGGGATTGGCGCCGGCATGTTTCTGAATGGTGGACTGGTTGGAAAACCGGTGCACCCGGAATTCGGGCACATTCCGCTTCGCAGGCATCCAGAGGATGCGGCTTTCAAGGGTGTTTGCCCGTTTCATTCAGACTGTCTGGAGGGGCTGGCCTCGGTTACGGCCATCCGCGCCCGCTGGGGTGACCCTGTGGAATTTCCGGCAAACCATCATGGCTGGCCGATCATCGCCGATTACCTGGCGCAGGCCTGTCGATCCCTTTCCCTGACGCTGCGACTTGAAAAGATCATCCTTGGCGGGGGGCTCATGCTTGCGCCGCATCTTCTGGAACGCGTTCGGGATGCCTATGACACGCAGATGGCGGACTATCTCGTTGATCGCCCGCTGACAGGGGCCGATATCATCCACCGCCCGGGGCTGGGGGATGATGCCGGGCTCCATGGCGCGATATGGCTCGCCCGCTCAATCCGCGCCCCGCGCCGGTGACCGGATTGAATGAAATGCACGAGACGTGAACGATACGCGGCCAAGGGACCCTGATAAGATCCAGCCGCCGGGAGGAATCAGAATGACCAGCCATCCACCTTTGAGTGTCAGGGAAAAGATCGCCTACGGCCTCGGCGACATGGCGTCGAATTTCTATAACGGGTTCTTCGGCATCTTCCTGCTTTACTATTATACGGATGTCTGGGGCATCCATCCGGGACATGCTGCCTTCATGTTCCTTATCACGCGCTGGGCGGATGCGCTGACCGACCCGGCCATGGGGCTGCTCGCTGACCGGACGAATACGCGCTGGGGCAAGTACCGCCCCTATATTCTCTGGACGATCATTCCTTACGCCTTGCTCGGCTATCTCCTGTTCCTGGGGCCGGACTTCGGGCAGACCGGAAAGCTGATCTATGCCTATGTCACCTATTCCCTCGTGATGCTGGCCTATACCGCGATCAATGTGCCGTACTCGGCGCTTCTGGCCGTCATCCATCCCGACAGCAAGGAGCGTACGCGGGCCACCCAGTACCGGTTCATCTTTGCCTCGCTCGGCTCGATTCTCGTGGGGGCGACAACCAAGCCCCTTGTGGACTGGCTGGGCGGCGGGGACGAGGTGACCGGGTTCCGGCTCACCATCATCCTGTTTGCCATCCTGTCCGTCATCCTGTTCCTGATCACGTTTGCGGGGACGCGGGAGCGGACGACGCCCGACCGGCCTCAGAAATCCAATGTGTCGCAGGATATTGCCGTGCTGGTCCGCAACATTTCCTGGGTCGTGCTGGCCATTTCCGGTGTACTGATCGTGATCGGCCTGATCGGGCGGCTGTCCTCGGTGGCCTTCTTCGCGAAGTACAATATGGGGTTGGGGGATGGCAAAATGCTCTGGTGGATGGATTCCGCCTCGCTCATCATCACGGTCGGCTTTGTTGGCCAGTTGTTTGGCGCGCTGCTGACTCCCGTCCTGTCGGGCCGGTCCGGAAAAAAGCGCCTCATGATTGCGGCGAACTTCCTTGCCGCCGCGGCTCTGATCGTGAACTATCTGGCACCCACCGGCTTCGCAATCGCCATGGTGTCCCACACGGTGATGATGTTCTGTTTCGGCATCATGATCACCTTGCTCTTCGCCATGTATACGGACTGTTCGGAGTACGGAGAGTGGAAATCCGGAAAGAACAGTGCCGGACTGACGGTTTCGGCGTCCATGTTCTCGTTGAAATTCGGCTCAGCGGTCGGCGTGGCGATTCCGTCAGCTGTCCTTGCCGGGTTCGGCTTCGTTGCGCCTTTGGACGGCGTCGCGCAGATCCAGAGCGAGACGGCCCTTGCCGGCATTCGCATGATGTTCAACATCGTACCGGGCCTGTTCTTTCTCTGCGCCGGGAGCCTGATGTGTTTCTATCAAATCGACCGCCGCTTGCTGGCCCGCATCGAGCAGGATTTGAGCGTGCGGCGCAGCGAGTCGGCCAGCGCGGGCTGAAGGGGCGTCAGGCCTGCTGCGCAGCGATCACGGCCACAGTGAACCGTGAAATGCAGACCAGGCGTCCGGCTTCATCGGTGATGCGAATGGACCAGATCTGCGTGGTGCGCCCCAATGCCTCGGGTGTCGCGGTGGCATAGACGAAACCATCCTTCACCGGGCGGACGTGATTGGCGTTGATTTCAAGACCCACGCCAACGCGTTCATGGCTGTCCAGTGTCAGATTGGCGGCGATGGACCCGACGGTTTCCGCCAGCGCCACGGACGCGCCCCCGTGCAGCCGCCCATGCGGTTGCACTGTGCGTTTATCCACGGGCATTCGGGCGGTCAGGGAGTTTTCTGTTGCCTCGACGACTTCGATCCCCAGATGCGTGACCAGCGTGTCCGTATCGTATCGCGTCAGCGAGGCAGGGTCGGGGGTGCCGTTCTTCCAAATCGACATGTGTGAAGGCTCCGGTCAGTCAATATCGAGGCAAGCCTATCAAAGCGCTTTCCCCGCGTCCCCGGTGACGCGGAGGCAAGTGAGGTCAGACTTCTTTCGCGAGGCGGATCTTGCGGCCGGCGGAGAGGTGGTCGGCGGCCGCTACAATGGCGTCGGCATCGATCATGAAGTGGCGATAGAGGTCATTGATCGTGCCGGTCTGTCCGAAATGCTCCACGCCGAGTGGCGCCGTCCGGTGGCCCATGACAGAGCCGATCCAGGCCAGCGTTGCCGGATGGCCGTCGGTCACCGTGATCAGCGTCGCATCGCGCGAGACCGACCCCATCAGGCGTTCGATCTGGCTTGTGGCATTGGCGTGTCCGCGCGCCCGGGCCCGCCGCGCCGCTGTCCAGCCGGAATTCAGCCGGTCGGCCGATGTGATGGCCAGCACGCCGATATCTCGACGGTCATTGCCGATGCGACCGGCAGCCTCGATCACTTCCGGCGCGACACAACCCTGATAGGCGATCACCACTTCGCAATTCGGTCCCGGTTCGCGCAGCCAGTAGCCGCCATCCACGACACCGCGGCGGAAGTCTGCATCGTCACGGGCTTTCAGGCCCAACTGGTCAATCGCGCGTGTCGTCAGCCGCAGATAGACCGATCCGCCGGTTTCGTCGCGCAGCCAGGTCCGCTCGTCCGGATCGCCTTCGCCGCTGCGCTGCAGATAGTCGAACGACCAGTCCATGATGATCGACAATTCGTCCAGGAAGGCCGGCTCGAACGAGACCAGGCCGTCCTGGCTCATGCCGATCAGCTGTGCGCCGATGGATTGGTGCGCCCCGCCTTCCGGGGCCAGCGTGACGCCTGACGGGGTCCCGACAATGATGAACCGGGAATCTTGGTAACAGGCATAGTTCAGCGCATCGAGGCCGCGCGCCACAAAGGGATCGTAGACCGTGCCGATGGGCAGGATACGCTCGCCGAACAGGCTGTGCGACAGGCCAGCAGCGCCCAGCATCAGGAACAGATTCATTTCTGCAATGCCCAGTTCCACATGCTGGCCTTCCGGCGAGAACTGCCATTTCTGCGTGGACGGAATTCTTTGCTCCCGGAACGTGTCCCCCTTTGCCTTGCGCGCGAACAGGCTACGCCGGTTCACCCAGGGGCCCAGATTGGTCGACGCGGTGACATCGGGTGAGGTGGTCAGGATCCGGTCCGCCAGTTCGCTGTCGGTCTTGGCGATCGCGTCGAGGATCTTCCCGAAACCGGCCTGTGTCGACTGGGTCCGGTCATCCAGGAAGACCGGACCGGCGCTCGTCACGCGCGGGGCTTCAAAGCGGCGGCGCCCTTCGGAGAAGAAGGCCGCGCCGTCCATCAGCGCCTGCAGGGCGTCCGGATCCTCGATGCCCGCCAGCTTGTCCCATTCCCGGCCCTCAGGCACGCCCATCCGTTTCTGGAAGTCTGCCATTTGCGGCGGGTTCATGAGCCCGGCATGATTGTCCTTGTGCCCGGCCAGCGGCGTGCCCCAGCCCTTGATCGTGTAGGCCAGGAAGACCGTCGGCCGGTCATCCGTGATGCTGTCAAAGGCATCGGTCAGCGTCTCCACGCACTGGCCGCCGAGATTGTTCATCAGCGCGGACAATTCCTCGTCGCTGCGCTTTTCCAGCAGGCTGGTCACATCGCCCTGATCGCCGATATCGTCCAGCAGGCGTTGGCGCCAGGCAGCGCCGCCCTGATAGGTGAGGGCCGAATAATCCGTATTCGGACAGGACTGGATCCACGCTTTCAACGCCTCTCCGCCGGGCTCCTCGAACGCCGCGCGCTGCAGCACGCCATGGCGCAGCACCACAGTGCGCCAGCCAAACGCCTTGAAGATGGCGTCGATCTTTTCCCACAGGCCTTCATGCACAACCCCATCCAGGCTCTGGCGATTGTAGTCGATCACCCACCAGGTGTTGCGCAAATCATGCTTCCAGCCTTCCTGAAGGCATTCATATACATTGCCTTCATCCAGCTCTGCATCGCCGACCAGCGCGATCATCCGGCCCAGCGGGCGCTTGCCGGCCCATGACTTCGCTTCGAGATAATCCTGCATCAGGGAGGCAAAGGCCGTGATCGCCACGCCGAGGCCGACCGAGCCTGTGGAGAAGTCGACATCGTCCACGTCTTTCGTACGGCTGGGATAGGATTGTGCGCCGCCGAATCCGCGGAAGTTCTCCAGCTTTTCGCGCGTCTGGTTACCCATCATGTACTGCATGGCGTGGAAGACGGGGGAAGCGTGCGGCTTGACGGCCACCCGGTCCTCGGGCCGCAGCGTATGGAAGTAAAGCGCCGTCATGATCGACACCATCGAGGCGCAGGAGGCCTGATGCCCGCCAACCTTCACATCCCCGTCTTCCTTGGGGCGCAGATGGTTGGCATTGTGCACAATCCACGAAGACAGCCACAGCAGACGCTGTTCCATGGATTTCAGTGCGGTCACATCGGTCATGATCGGTTTGCTCTGTCGCGGGGAGGCCGGGCCATCGTGGCGGCCTCGCATGGAATGATTGAGGCTTGGTATCACCGGAATACGGTCAGATCATCCCTGTTCATGCCAAAATCAGGGCAAAGCCATGCTGGCTTCGAGGGAATGTCCAGGCCAGCCTCTCAGGCGAACAGGTCCCCGGTCTCGGTGTCGCGTTCCGGTGACATGTCATCGCCCCGGTAGAAACAGGGATGCTTGATGCGGCTGAAGTTGCGATGGCGTTCGTAGTGAACCCAGCCGCCATTCGGCATGCGCTGGCTCAGGATCGGCGCGTCGCAGATCGGACAGGCCGAATGAAAGGATTTTTCCGGCCCGGCACTGTCGCTACGCTCCACCGGCATCCAGGAGGGGGCGACCTCGACGGTTCGCCCTGACGGCAGCCGGCGGATATGCGCGCGGCGACGGATCCATTTGATCGACATGGCAAGCTCCCGTGATCCTGGCTGGTCGCAAGTGTCGATCCGATTCGGTTAACCGGGCGTGGCCGGGGTGAGGGGTGCGGCTGTCACAAAAGTTTTTCACTGCCGACATTAAACCGTACAGAAACGCGCATATCGCTGCGGCAATTGCAAAGGGGCGGTGCGGTGTCGAGCGACTACGAACTGGTTTATTCCTTGGAAATCAAGGTTTTGGATCTTGAGAAGAAGGTTGGCGAGCTGGAACAGTCCATTGCGGGTCTGACACAGCAGCTGAATGCCGTGGAAAGCGAGGCAGCCGTCAACGTTCCCGAAGAGATCATGGAACGCATCGAGGAAGGTGAAAACCCGGTTCGCGTTGTGCGCCAGTACCGCCTGATGACGCAGAAGGATCTGAGCGATCTGTGCGGCATTCGCCCCAACCACATCTCCGCAATCGAGCGGGGCATGTCCTACGGGTTGAAAACGGCGAAGCGGCTGGCCGACGCATTGGAGGTTCCGGTCGATTTGCTGACATGAGGCCGGGATGTGCCAGGCGGTGCGCGGGCGTCGGCCGCTGGGGTGAGTGAGATTGAAACGAAGGTTGCGGCGCAGAACGCAGCTTCGAGAAATGACTTAGGGGTCCCTTCGACAGGAAGGGAATGGTTTTGGTGGAACGGTTCGAATCCCTTTCAAGGATTGCGCGGCGCAGTGCCGGGCCGATTTCGCGCTTCAGCGAGGTCGCCCTCACTGCCTGCCTGGGGATTGTTGCCGCCCGCCTGATCTGGCTGGGGGTCGAGCCGGGCGGAGCCGTCTCGCCTGACCTTCCGGTGCGCAGCGCTGCACCGGTTCAGCAGGGGGCTGGCACCCCGATGCTGGTCGACACGTCCCGCCTTGTTCACGAAAATCCGTTTGGGGCGGCCACCACGATTGTTGCGGATTTGCCGGACGCTCCGGAGACCAGCCTGAATCTGCGCCTGCGTGGCGTCCGGGCATCGTCTGAGGAAGCGGGCGGCATCGCCTGGATTACCACGCCCGACAATCAGACGGCAGCCTACGCACCCGATGATGTCATTCTGGATGGCGTTACGTTGCACCGCATCTACGCTGACCGGGTGACCCTGCGAAAGGGTGGCCAGACCGAGGCGTTGATCATGGAAGGCGGCGCGGGCCTCCTGTCCGTACTGACGTCGCCCGATAATGCGCCGGCGGCGCGCACGACAGGAAGCACCCGGACGGCCACAGGCCGGGTCGCCCGCGCCGACCTGATGGCCAATGTGACGATCGATCCTGTTCATCGCGGCCAGGACTTCATTGGCTACCGGCTCGGAACACGCGGGGATACCGCAGTTCTGCAGAGCGCGGGCCTGATGCCGGGAGATATCGTGACCGGTCTCGATGGCGCTGCCATCACCAACGTGCCGCCCGCCGAACTGGCCCGCAAGTTTTCTGACCCGGCCGCCGTCCGCCTGGTGATCGACCGGAACGGACAGACACTCGAACACACTCTCGCGCCCGAGGAGGCCCGACCGCAATGAACCTGAAGACCATCCTGTCAGCCACCGCCTTCCTGGCCGCGTCGCCGACCGCCCTCGCTTTGGCCGACCAGGCCCCGTCCGATACGGCGCGCCATATCCTGAATTTCGAGGATGTCGAATTGTCGGCGCTGATCGCGGACGTCTCCACGGTGACGGGCTATACCTTCGTCGTCCATCCCGAGGCACGCACCAAGCGGATTACCGTCTCTTCAACGACGCCGCTGACCCGTCAGCAAGTATTCGACGTGTTCCTGTCTTCCCTGCGGGTGCATGGGTTCACCGCCATACCGGCTGGCAAGGACACATATCGCATTGTGCCGGAAGCCAGCGCTACGGGCGAGGCCGGCATGGCCGCCTACGGATCGAATGCGTTCACGACAGAAGTGTTCAACCTGAAACATGCAAACGCCATCGAGGCGGCGAAGATGCTCAAGCCGATCATCGATGAGCAGGGACAGGTGATCGCCAACAGCCAGTCGAACACGCTCGTCGTGGTCGACTATGCGTCCAACGTGCCGCGCCTGCGCAGCATGGTCAGCACGATCGATATCGATCCGTCGGTTACAGAGACCATTCAACTGACAAATACGTCTGCGACGGAGGTGGCCAGCATCCTGACCTCGCTGAATGCCAGTTCCAGCGACGATGCCTTCAAGACGAACTTCAGGGCCATCGCGTCAGAAGCAGGAAATTCGCTGATCCTGCGCGGCGATCCCGCCGCTGTCGAACGCGCCAAACTCGTCACGGTCGAGCTCGATGGCCGGGATCGTCTCAAGGACACGATCCGTGTGCTGCCATTGAACAATGCCGACGCCGAAGAGGTTGTGCCGATCCTCCAGCAGGTCGCCTATGCCATCGACAAGCGCCGGGGCCTGTCCGAGCCGAACGAGGCCACCACGATTGCGCACCACGATTCCACCAATTCGCTCGTCATCAGTGCGGCGCCGGAAACCCTGCTCAGCCTGGAGCGCGTAATTGGGGATCTTGACCGTCGGCGCGCCCAGGTTCTCGTCGAGGCGATCATCGTCGAAATGTCCGACGACACGGCTCGCCAGCTGGGCGTGCAGTTCCTGTTGTCCGGCACCGAGAACAGCACGGTCCCGTTTGCTACGACGAACTTTTCTGCCTCCGCGCCGAACCTTCTCACCCTGGCTGGCGCCATCAGCAGCGACACGCCATTCTCAAGCGATGATGAAGACGCCAATGACGCCCTGACCACCGCGGCCCTGAATTCCCTTCTCGGGCTGACCGGCCTGACCGTTGGTGTCGGCGGCCAGGACGGAGACACGCTGTTCGGCGCGGTGCTTACGGCTGTCGAAGCGGACACCAATTCCCGCATTCTGTCGAAGCCATTCAACATGACGCTGGACAATGGCACATCCTCCTTGCTGGTCGGTCAGAACGTCCCGATCACCACGGGACAGGTGCTCGGCGATGACAATTCCAATCCATTCACAACGGTAGAGCGCAAGGATGTCGGTGTCGGACTCACGGTTACGCCGCGTATTTCCAATGACGGCACCATCCGTATGGAAATCTCCCAGACCGTGTCCAATGTAGCCGGTGCCATTTCAGCCGGTGTCACCGATGTCGTCTTCAACACGCGCGAGATCAATACCAGCGTGATCGCCGATGATGGCGAGATCATTGTTCTGGGCGGCCTGATCGAACAATCCGAAGCGTTCACGAACGAGAAGGTGCCGGTGCTTGGCGATATTCCCGTTGCGGGCCGTCTGTTCCGCACCGAGGGCAAGGCACTCGGCCGTACCAATCTCATGGTCTTTATCCGGCCGACCATCATTCGCGACCGGGCCGGGGCCAGCGCCGCGACCGCACGGTCTTACAATTACATCCGCGCCGAGGAATTGTGGGCCGGTGAAGGGGACTCCGGGTCGTCCATCGACAATTTCATCACGGAAGTCCTGGGAAGCCCGCCACCACGATGACCCAGCCCCAGTTCACCTACGCCTTTGCCAAGGACAAGGGGCTTGTCGTCCTGCCGGACCGCCAGCCCCTGACAGTCGGTGTGCGTCAGGGCGCCGACCCGCTTGCGCTCATTGAGGCGCGGCGTGCGCTCGGCGGCGTGGTGGCGCTGGAGACGCTGGACCGGGAGTCGTATGACCGGCTTCTGGCCGAGGCCTTTGCCAAGGGGCCGATGGCGGATGATGACGTTGATGCCGCGATGGAAAGCCGGGGCGGACTGGAAAGCCTGATCGACGACATTCCCAAAGCGGCCGACCTGCTGGACGGACAGGATGATGCGCCGGTGATCCGTCTGATCAACGGCCTGATCCATGAGGCCATCAAACGGCGTGCATCCGATATCCATATCGATCCGTTTGAGGATCATTTGTCCATTCGCTACCGGATCGACGGGGATCTCGTCGAGGTGCTGACACCGCCGCGGAAGCTGGCTGCGCCCATTGTCTCCCGCATCAAGGTCATGGCGCGGCTCGACATTGCGGAAAAACGCCTGCCGCAGGATGGCCGGATCTCCCTGTCGGTCGGGGGGCGCTCCATCGATGTGCGCGTGGCGACCCTGCCGACCCGCTACGGGGAACGAGTTGTTCTGCGCCTTCTGGACACGAAGAACGCCCTGGTCGGGCTGACCGAGCTTGGCATGGATCAGGACACGCTGGCCCGGTTCTCCGAGGCTCTGGCCCAGCCGAACGGCGTGATCCTCGTGACCGGGCCGGTCGGGTCCGGAAAGACCACGACGCTCTACGCTTCCCTGTCGCGCCTCAACAATGGCCGCGACAATATCATGACGCTGGAAGACCCTGTCGAATATGGTCTGCCGGGTATCAGTCAGACGCAGATGGATCACAAGGTTGGTCTGACCTTTGCGGCGACGCTGCGCTCGATCCTGCGACAGGACCCGAATGTGGTCATGGTGGGCGAGATCCGCGACTCCGAAACAGCCGAAGTCGCATTCGAATTCGCCTCCACCGGCCGTCTTGCCCTCTCCACCCTGCACACCAACAGCGCCGCCGGTGCCATCACGCGCCTGCGGGACATGGGCGTTGAGGCCTATTTGCTGGCATCCACCCTTCGTGCGGTCATGGCCCAGCGCCTGGTGCGGCGCCTCTGCCCGAACTGCCGGACCGAGCGTCCCGCGACCGCTGTTGAACTCGACGCGCTCGGCTTCGCGGCGGGCGAAACACTCTTGGTGGGCGAGCCGGCCGGCTGCTTTTCCTGCGGCAATACCGGCTTTGACGGCCGCATCGGTATCTATGAACTGCTCGTCGTGGATGCCGGAATCCGGGAACTGCTCGGCGCGGAGGTCAGCGAACATCGCATCGACGAAGCGGCCTTCTCCGCGCATGACCGCCTGATCGACAATGCCCGGCGCTATGTGGTGTCGAAGGAAACCAGCCCGGCCGAAGTGCTGCGTGTCTGCCGCAAGGGAGGCGGATGATGCCGGCGTTTGAATATGTTGCAGTGGACGGCCATGGCCGGCGTCAGAAAGGGATCATCTCGGCCGACAGTCCCCGGTCTGCGCGCCGCGAACTGCGCCTGCGGGATCTCATGGCGCTCGATGTCAATCCCGTCAGCGAAAAGGCTGCCACGGCCAGCCGCATCGGCGGGCGCATCAGCGACAAGCAGCGGGTCCTGCTCGTGCGGCAATTGTCCGTTCTCCTGCAGTCCGGATTGCCGGTCGAACAGGCGCTCGCGGCGGCGGCAGAGGATGCGGCGACCCCGCAAACCCAGCGCGTGCTGCATGCCATCAAGACCGAAGTTACCGAAGGCGGCCGTCTGGCGGACGCCATGGCGGTGACGCCGAAAGCCTTCCCGCCCCTGGTGCGGTCCGTCGTGGCCGCGGGGGAATTGTCAGGCCGTCTCGGCGACGTCACCGAACGCCTGGCGACCTATCTGGAGCGCAGCCACCAGCTGCGCCAGAAGGTGCAGGCTGCCCTGATCTATCCGGCGGTGCTGGGCATCATGGCTATCGGCATGATCATCGCCATGATGCTGTTTGTCGTGCCGCGCCTAGTGGAACAGTTCGACCTGTTCGATGCGGACCTGCCGCTGATCACGCGCCTGGTGATCGGCCTGTCAGAGACGTTGCAATCCCATGGTCTCTGGATCGCTCTGGGCCTGGCCATGCTCGCAGTCGCTGTGGCCCGAGCTATTCGCCTTCCAGCCATCCGGCGCAGTCTCGACCGCTACAGCCTGTCGATCCCGGTGGTCGGCCCGTTGAATCGGACGGTTTGCGCCGGCCGCTTTGCGCGTGTCTTCGCCACCCTGTCCGGATCCGGCGCCACGGTATTGGAGGCGCTGGGCGGCGCAAAGGGCGCTGCGGGCAATCTCGTCTTCAGCGACGCCGCCGACCAGATCGCCGAGCGCGTGCGGGAAGGCGGATCCTTCGCCAGCGCGCTCAAGGCGACAGGCGTGTTTCCGCCGATGATGGTCCACATGGTCTCGAGCGGCGAGGCAGGCCGCGACATTCCCGGCATGATGACCCGCGCGGCGGATTTCCTTGATGTTGAATTCGAGACCGGTTCCGCAACCCTGCTGTCATTGCTGGAACCCCTGATCATTGTTGTGCTCGGCGGTCTTGTCGGCCTGATCGTCCTGTCGGTCATGCTGCCGATCCTGCAACTCAACACGCTCGCCATCGGATAGGAGGCAGTCATGCGTACGAAATCGTCCCGCCGCCGCAAGGAAGCCAGCCGCAAGGATGCCGGCTTTTCGCTCGTCGAACTCATGGTGGTCGTCTTCATCATGGGCCTGCTGGCCACGCTCATCGTGATCAATGTCGCTCCGGCTACGGACCAGTCACGTGTCGGCAAGGCGCGCTCGGACATTGCCGCGCTGGAAAGTGCGCTCGATATGTACAATCTCGACATGTACAGCTACCCGTCCGCCGATCAGGGGCTGGCAGCCCTCAGCACCGCACCGGCCGGCGCGCAGGCGGCACAATACCGTCCCGGCGGCTATATCAAGCGCCTGCGCACTGACCCCTGGGGCAATGCCTATCAATATGCCTATCCCGGCACACGGTCCGGCGGCGCCTATGATGTCTTCTCACCCGGCCCGGACGGGCAGGCAGGCAATGAGGATGATATCGGGAACTGGGACACCCAGCCCTGAACCGATGACCCAGTCCAGCCCCATGCAATCCGGCATGTCCCTGATCGAGGTCCTCGTCGCCCTGTTCATCCTGGCTATGGCCAGCGCGGCGATCATGATGACCCTCCCGCGTCAGCCCTCCGGGCTCGACCGCGAGATCGCGCGTCTTGAAGGCACGATCGACCGACTGGCCGGGCAGGCGATAGCGTCCGGCGAAGTGCACGCCCTCCGTCTTACACAGGCCGGCTATGTTGCCGAGGCCTGGCGGAATGATGACTGGAGCCCGCTGCGCAATTCAGTGCACACGCTGCCGGCATCGATACGGGTCAGCGTCGCGGAAAGACCCTCGGCATCGGAGCCTGCGAAGACATGGCCGGACATCGTCATGGACACGACCGGCATCGTTACGGCACGAGACCTCGTCCTCCGGGATGGCGCCGGGGAATACCGGCTGGCCGTCGCATCGGACGGTGCCGTGTCGGTGGAGCGCTAGCATGGCCGGGGCTCGCACAGAGCAGGGGTTCACACTGGTCGAGGTGCTCGTCGCGCTCGGCATATTCAGCATTGCTGCCATGTCGCTGGCCCATCTCGGCAACGAGACCCTGGTCGGGGCCCGGCATGTGAACCAGAAATTCCTTGCCACGGTCGAGGCCGACAATCTGATGGCGGAAACGCTCGTTCGCCCGGCGGCTGCCACGGCCGGAGTCCAGTCCGGTACGAGCACACAGCGTGGGCGGCGTCTGGCGTGGCAACGCACGATCAGCGCCACGGACCGCGCCGGTCTGTTTGTGGTGTCGGTAAGCGTCAGCGATGCGGAGTCCGGCCAGCAATTGGCCCTGCGCCAGACCCTGATGCGGGTGCCCGCCCCATGACCCGTACCGATGGCTTCACCCTGATCGAAATGCTCGTCGCCCTCGCGGTGACCTCGCTCCTGATGGTGGCAGGCTCGACCCTGTTGGTCCAGACGCTGCGGTCCGGCAATATGGTTGAGCAGCGCACCGAACTTATCCGGGATCTCGATGCCGCACACAGCCTGCTGAGGGATGATCTGGCCAATGCGACCCTGCGCCGGACCCGTGCGCCCAATGGTCTGGACACGGCGCGGGCCTTCAGTGGCGGCTTTTCGACACTGGAGCCCCTGATGGCATTCACGCGGGCCGGGTGGCCCAATCCAGCAGGCATGGAGCCGCGCGGCGACCTGCAGCGGGTCGAGTATTTCTTTCGGGATGGCCTGCTGGTTCGACGGGCCTGGTTGCGCCCGGATCCTGTCTACGCCACGCCGTATTCTGACCGGGTGCTTGCCCGGGGTGTGACGGATCTGGATATCCGGTTCCTCAATCAGGACACCTGGACGCTGGACTGGTCGGGGCAGGTCGACCGGTTGCCTCATCTGGTCGAACTGACCCTCGTCTATGGCGAGGGAGATGAATTGCGTCAGGTCTTCCTCGTGGGAGGCGCAGGATGATTCCGGGCCGGGCCTCCTCGCGCGAAGACGGTGCCACGCTGCTCAGCGTGCTGTTGCTGATCGTTCTGATGTCGACGGCCGCGCTGGCCGCAACGGATGCCCTGGCCAGGTCGGTCAGTGTGGCGCGCGTGTCTGACGGGCGCGCGGATTCCTTCTGGGCGGCACGCGGCGCGCTTTCCGTTGGCGAGGCGGTGCTCAATGAAATGCTGGCTGGCCGCGGCAGCAAGTTGACCGTCGACGCGGCGCTGTTGCGTGAACCGGTGGTCTTTCCCTATCCGCGCGGCACGATTGTTGTCCGCTTCCGGGAGGCCTCAAACTGTCTCAATCTCAACACGTTGATACTCGGCGATACGGACGAAGGCGTCAGCATGACAGAGCCCGACCGGCTGCGCCAGATGTTCGAGGATGCCGGCCTGTTCAGCAATGATGCCCGCGAACTTGTCGATACGCTGGCCGACTGGATGGACGAGAATACCAGCCCGCGCGCCTTCGGGGCAGAGGATGCCGTCTACAGCCAGCGGGACGTGCCGCATCGTGCCCCCGGCCAGCGCCTGATCTCGCTGACGGAGCTGAGGGCAATCAAGGGCTACGACCCGGTGAAGCTCGCGGCCTTGGACCCCATGCTCTGTGTGCGCGACAAATCGGAGAATGTGCCCTTGAACATCAACACGCTGACAGACGCACAGGCCCCGTTGCTGACCGCACGCTTCTCGTCCCAGCTGACCCGGGCGGATGCCGAACGTCTGATCGAGTCCCGGCCGGAAGGGGGATGGCTGAATGTGGAGGAATTCCTCCTGTCAGAGCGCGTGGCCATCATCACGCCGGACAAGCGCAATGATTTCGAGCTTTCCACTGAATCCGGCCGGATTGCCGCCGACATCACCGTTCAATCTGATACAGGGACGCTGCGCATTGCAGCGGAGTTTGAACGTGGCAGCGATGGCCAGTTTGTTTTGAACGGCTCGCACAGGAGGCCGGGCTGATGCGCACCAGATACTATACCGAATTCCCGCAAGACGGCGCCGATTGGCAGTTTGCCCGCAGCGGCCCATCCGGCATCGAGAGGCTGGAATCGGGGGCGGCGCTTCCATCCGGCGCGGACCTTATCATTTTCGTTCCGGGGACGGAGGTGAGTGCGCATCGTGTGCGTGCCACGGCCCGGCGCCCGGCGGAATTGATGCGGATGGCCACTTTCGCGATCGAGGATGATCTCGCCGTGCCGGTGGAAAGCGTGCATGTGGCGGTTGCGCCGGAGCCGGACGCAGACGGCACGCGTCTCGTCTACTCGGTCTCGCAGGCGCTCATGGGCACCTGGATGGACCGGATGACCGCTGCGGGGCTTTCCGCCGCCCGTCTCGTGCCGGATCTGTCCGTCCTGCCGGCGGGGCAGCATGCTGATCTCGGTACGCATCAATTGCTGGCCGCGGGAAACACACCTCTGGCCATCGACAATCACTGGCCGTCCGATGTCATGGCAGCGCTGCAGCGTGAGGCGGGGGCCTCTGCAGCCCCGCATCCGGTTGACCGGCTCAGCCAGTTGGCCGAATGGGCGGAGGCGCAGCCCCGTCTCACCGACTTGCGGCAGGGGGCCTATGCCCGGCCGTCGGAAAGCCCGCTCTCTTTGCGCCAGTTCCGGTTGCCTGCCGCGCTCGCGGCCGGCCTGTTGGTGGCCTGGTCCGCGCAGGCCGCATGGTCGGTCCACGCCATGAACCAGTTGACGGATGCCCTGAACGCCGAGACGCAGCGTCTCTATGTGGCGGTTTTTCCGGGTGCGCCGCTGCCTGCCAATCCGGCGGCAGCGCTCCGCTCGCAGGCGGGCACGCCTTCCGGGGCGTCGGCGCCCAGTTTCCAGCAGACCAGCGCAGCCCTGTACGGCGCCATTGCGGGGCTGGACGGCACCACGCTTGTCAGTGTCCGGTATGATCGGGCCATGGGAGAATTGCGGGCCACGCTGACCTATCCGGCCTTCGGGGCCGATCTGGACCTCAAACAGGCCGTCGAGGAAACCGGTCTTCGGGTCAATCTCGGGGACACGCGCCTCGAAGACGGGCGTGTGGTCGGCGATCTTGCCATTGGAGGTGTGTCATGACCGGCTATTGGGCATCGCGTACGCCGCGCGAACAGGGCTTGATCGGCATCGCGGCACTATTGCTGGCCATCACGCTTGTACAGTTTGCCATCGTGAAACCGCTGCGCGCGGCCAGGGCCGAGGCTGCCTTGTCCCTGGAGGCGGCGAGCCGCCGGCTCGACGTCGTTTCGACCGAGATCGCCACGCTCCGGCCGCAGGCCGATACCGGCAGCGCCGCGCCTGCGACGAGCCGGAATGTGCGCGCAGACCTGTTGCAACTGGCAACCGGGCGCGGCCTGTCGGTCTCCCGTCTGCAGACCGCCGAGAATGGCCGCCTGATCCTGCAATTCGAGCGGACCGTACCGACACTTGTCCATGCCTGGCTGGCCGACGCGGAAAAGACCTACGGGCTGGTGCCGGAGCGGGTGTCCATGTTCGCTGAGGAGGATGGGCGCGTCCGGGCCAGTTTCGAATTTTCGGGGGGCGGCTCATGAAACGCTGGCATTTCCTGCTCGGCCTCGTTTTCCTGTTGACGCTCCTGGGCGGCCTTATCGCCTTCACGCCGCTATCCTTTGTGATGCGCCATTCCGGCGCTGTGCAGCAAGGGCTGGCCTGGCAACAGGCGCGCGGCACGGTCTGGCAGGGGCAAGTCACCGGCCTTTCCTGGCGTGGCACGCCGCTTGGCGCGGTCAATCTGGAGTCCCATCCGCTGCGCCTGGTGTCGGGCGGGCCATCCCATGAGGTGACCTGGTCCGGTCCGCAGGGGCAGGGCCAGGCCCGCATCGCGCTGCGACGCACAGCGTTGAAGGCGGACGGTATCAGTCTCAGCCTGCCGCTGACCGGACAGATCGGAACGGAGCCCATGTTTGCCGGGCTCGGCGCCACGGTTCGCCTGTCGAACGGATCCGTGCGCATGACGGGGACAGAATGCGAAACCGCGTCCGGCACGGTGACGAGCGATGTGGCGCGTTTGGCGGCCGCGGGGGTCGGGCGCGACTGGCCCATCCTGACCGGGCCACTCACCTGTGAGAACGGGCAGCTCCACGCTGTCCTGACCGGCGAAGCCGCTGATGGCACACAGATCCGACTGGTCGCGAACAGCCTGGCCGGAGCGCGCGCCGAAGTGCGGGGCATGGATGAGGATATTGAGAGCGTTCTGCTGGCGGCGGGATTCCGCGACGCGGGCGGCGCGCTGGTCTACAATCGGGGCCTTGGCCCCAGGGAGATGGAATGATGAACGCAAAACTGGCCCTTCTGGCGGGCGCCGTCCTGCTGGCCGCCTGCGCCAGCAATGGCGGCAAGCCTGTGCCGCCTGCGCCCGACGTGCCTATTGCCGGCAGCTTGCCCGGTCAGGACCTCGCCCCCGGCGAATGCGGTCTCTTCCTCTGGACCCAGGGGACGCCGCGCCGGTTCATCTATTTCTCCCGTGCGGGCGGGGCGACCGCCGAATCCATGCTGGCGGAGACCCGCCAGACACTGGCGCTGGTCCGCCAGGGCGGCACGCTGTTCGGGCAATTCATGACGGAAATGGACTATGTCACACCCGAAGGTGAGTCGGTGTCCCTGCAAATCACGCCCGGAGATATGGTCGATGGCGGGCAAAAAATTGCATCTGGCCGGTTCAAGCTACTGAATGCTGGAGGTTGGGAAACGGTCATTCCCGTCGCTGGATTGCGGGCCTGCCAGCCGGATCCTGAGTGATTTCGGGGGCTTCAAAAGCCTTTCGCAACTGCAGCATCACGATTAGCTACGCAAACCTGTAGTTACTTGACGCAAAACTGTCACAGACCGTATTGTGACAGTTATGTTACAGAACTTTTACAGGAATATGTCAATCTCGGCTCTGGCGCTTGCGGCGCTGGGACTGGCAGCGAATGCCGATCAGGGATGCGATCTGACAGACGGTCTGGCTGTTCAGCCGGCTGCGTTCCAGACGGAAGCCGAAGCCTGCCTGAGCGGCGTCGACGGGGCGGAGTCCGACACATTCCTGCAAATGGAGCTGCGACGGCTCGCAGACGAAGCCCGTGCCGGGGCAGGCCAGGGCAATCTCGAACATCTGGCCTCGCTCACCGCCGCGGCTCAGGTCCACGCCTATGACATGGCAATCCGCGGCTATATCGCCCATCGCGACCCGGAAGGCCGCAGCCATCTGGAACGTGTCCGCCTGCTTGAGCGCACCCACCTGATTGGCGCCTTCGGCGCGAACATGGCGGTGATCGAGGATTCCGCCTCTGCCGCGGAAGCCTTCCGCGCGCTGATGTCCGATCCGGTCAATGCAGAGAATACGGTTCGCTCAGAATTCGACCACACCGGCATTGCTGCCGTCCGCGCCAATGGCCGCATCTATCTCGTCCAGCTCTTCTCTGGCGTCGAGGGCAAGCTGGATGCGCCGATGCCGGTCCGGATCAGCAGCCGCACGGACCTCAAGGCGCAATTCGCCGATTCCCGGGCCAAACCGGTCGGCTGGTCCTTCGTGTCGCTGGCCGGCAAGGTCCTCGCGCGCGGCAAGGGCAGCCGGGTCCCCGCCACGCAGTTCGCCGGTGAAGCCGGTTACCTGACCATCGACATGGCACGCGATGACGACCTCTACACGCTGAAGGGCCCGGCCGTCTCGCAATTCTGATCGCGTCCCCGAACACGGCGCTGTCCCGGCCGGCCTTCGCAAGAGGGCCGGCCTTTTTGCATGTGCGCTTGTGTCCGCCCGGACGTGATTGTCAAACTCGCGGGTCGCCGGATATAGATGGGCTCACCATGTTCGCACACTTCCTGAAGCCTCTGCTTGGAAAGCTGATTGCCGTGATGATCGGCTGCGCATTCGTTGCAGTCTCGGTGGCGTGCGCGCAGAACTGCCAGCCGGGCGACGATCCGGTCTGCGCTATCGACCTTTCGGTCGAGACCGGAGACCCCGACCATTCCGGAGACTCATCCTCGGGCGACTTGACCGTGCATGCCTGCGGCGGCTGCCACATTCACATGATCCGGCAGGACGCGCCACGCGCCCTTCTGCCTGTGCTGCATCCGGCCCCCGCTACCCCCTGGGTGGCTGAAGCCATTCTGGAGCCGCCCCTCGATCTCTTCCGCCCTCCGAGATCCTGAAACCGTGTGACCCGGCGCTTCGCGCGCTGATCCCGATTTCAATCACGCTTCTCTGAGGACAATATCCATGTCTAACAAAATTCGCCGCGCGGCGACGGTGCTGGCCATTGCCGGTGCCAGTCTCGCATTCGCGCCAGCTTTCGCCGACACGCCGGCCGGATCTTCGCATGCTGATCATGACGATCATGATGAAGACAGGACGCTCGAAACCGTCATCGTCAAATCCACGCGTTCCGGCCGCGCCGTCAATGACCAGCCGATGCGGGTCGAGGTCATCAATGCAGAAGAGATTCTGGAAAAGGCCACCATGCGCCCCGGCAACATCTCAATGCTGGTCGCTGAAACCGGCGGGGTGCGCGTCCAGACCACGTCGCCCGCGCTCGGATCGGCGAACATTCGCCTGCAGGGCCTGTACGGTCGCTACACCCAATTGCTCAGTGACGGCCTGCCGCTCTATGGCGGCCAGGCGGCCTCGATCGGCCTGTTGCAGATTCCTCCGACCGATCTGTCCCAAGTCGAAGTGATCAAGGGGGCGGCCTCGTCCATGTATGGGGGATCGGCGCTTGGGGGCGTCATCAATCTCATCTCGCGGCGTCCGGGCGACGAGACCGGGGGCGAGCTGCTGTTCAACCAGACGAGCGAGGACGGTCAGGACCTTACCGCCTATCTGGAGACACCGCTCACCTCGTCGGTCGGTGTGTCGCTGACGCTGGGTGCGCACCGTCAGGCCGAGCAGGATTTCGACAGCGATGGCTGGATCGACCTGCCCGGCAATGAACGCTGGACAGCGCGTCCCCGGCTGGTCTGGGAAGGGGCCAATGGCGCCTCGGTCTATGCCACGCTCGGCTTCATGACGGAGCAGCGTTCAGGTGGCACGCTGCCCGGGCGCACCGTGCCCGACGGCACGGAGTTTCCGCAGGACCAGGACTCCACCCGTCTCGACGGGGGCTTCATCGCCGATACGCCCCTTACCGAAACGCTGACGCTGAATGTACGCGGGTCCGCCATGCAGCAGGATCACGAGCATCGCTTTGGCGCCAGCATCGAGGCAGACCGGCACGAGAGCGTCCTGATCGAGACCTCGATCGCGGCCGATGGCGACCGCACGGACTGGGTGGTCGGGGCGGCGTTCCAGTCCGAAACCTATGAGTCGGACATGTATCCCGGTTTCGATTACACCCATGACGTTCCGGGCCTGTTCGGCCAGCTGGACCATGATCTCAGCGAGACCGTGTCACTTTCCGTCAGCGGACGTCTTGACGATCACAGCACATATGGCACCCAGTTCAGCCCGCGCGTCTCGGCGCTCTACCGTCCGGGAGACTGGACCATCCGCGCCTCCTACGGACAGGGCTTTTTCGCCCCCACACCCTTTGTCGAGGAAATCGAGGCCGCCGGACTGTCCCGGCTGGATCCCCTGGGGCAGCTGGCGGAGGAAACCGCCGAGACGGCGTCCCTCGATGTCGGCTACCGCAAGGGGGCGGTCGAGGCCAATGCCAGCCTGTTCGGGTCGAACGTGTCCGGCGTGACGGAACTCGAAGCCTACGCCTCGCTGCCGGCCGGTCCGCAGGATCGCGTGCGCCTGGTCAATGCGCCCGGCGACACACGCATTCGCGGTGCCGAGCTGCTGTTGCGCTACTATTGGAATGATCTGAAACTGACGGGGAACTATCTCTATCTCGATGCCACGGAAACCGACGGCGCCGGGGGGCGCCGGGAACTGGAGCTGACACCGCGGCATTCCGCCGGCTTCGTCGCCATGTGGGAACAGCACGGACGGGGCCGGCTCGGCTTCGAGGCCTATTACACCGGACCGCAGCGCCTGGGTGGCAATCCCTATCTCGACGAGAGCAAGCCTTACTGGCACCTCGGCCTGCTGGGCGAAATCACGACCGGCCCGGCCAGTTGGTTCGTGAATGCCGAGAACCTGCTGGATGTACGTCAGACAAAGGAGCATCCGCTGGTGCTTCCGTCCCGTGCGCCCGACGGCCAATGGACGACCGACATCTGGTCCCGCAATGACGGGTTCATCCTGAATGGCGGGGTAAGGCTGAAATTCTGAAACCTCCAGCGGACGGGGCCCGGCGAACGTGCCCAGGGCCCGTCCCCAGATTGTTTCATGACCACCGGTCCGTTTCGGAAGGAATTCGCGCTGTCAGTTGTTTTCTATAGGATCGAAACAATCATAATTGCGCAGTGCAACGATCTGGCCATCCCGGAATTCGAATACGGCGACGCAGTGTGCACAAAGCTCCTGATCCTTCTTCAGCGGCGGCACATCGGTCGCCATTGTCCCGCGCCAGACCATTTCCAGCATGACGCTTTGGTCATCCGCAAGCTGACGTTTGATTTCGTAGGATTGATGTCGTAGAATGCCTCGGGCCTGCTCAATGCCGGTCTTCAGGGCTGCCAAGTCCCGCCGGGCACCTTCCGGTTTGAGCTGATTGGGCCACTCAACCTGTTCGACATGTTTCGCAAAGAACTCATCCATCAGGCTGCCATCCATCTGTTCCACTGCGCGCACGAAACTCATAGCTGCCGCAATATTACGCTCTGCACTGGTCATCAGCATACCTTCGAGTCTAGAATGTCATTCTACAAGAAGGTAATAGAATGCCGTTCTATAAGGTGTCAAGATTGGGTGTTCCATGACAGATCGGCGTCAAACTATCTTGAGGGCTGCGTTGCCGCTGTTCGTGACGAAGGGATATTCGTCCACAACGATCATGGATATCCGAAAGGCGTCAGGCGCGACCACCGGCAGCATTTATCACTTTTTCGAGGGTAAGCCGGGAATTGCCGTCGCATTGTGGGAGTCTGCGAATGATGACTGGCAAAAGCGTACGACATGCCAGATTGGCGGCGGCACGCCCAAGGAAATGGTGCAGGCCTCGGTGAAGGGGCTGGCGGAATGGGCGCTTGCGGACAGAGCCCTGTTCCTCTTCTACGAGGATATGCGTATCCGGGCCCTGACCACCCCGGAGCTCAAAGCCATATCGGACACTTTGCGGGAAGGTTTCGATCGTGGCAGGTCAATCTACAAGACTTGGGTTGAGGCAGGTGCGGTGCGTGACATGCCGTGGCCTTTGGCATCCGCCTTGATGCTCGGACCGACTTACGACTATTTGCGCAAATGTGGCGACCGGAGGGAGCATCGGGCGGTTGTTCGCTCCCTCGCCGAACTTGCCTGGCAGGCCATAAAACCCTGACCCGCAGTTTGAACGCATCGATGGAGCGGGTGAAGGGAATCGAACCCTCGTCGTCAGCTTGGGAAGCTGCTGCTCTACCATTGAGCTACACCCGCGCACGTCCCGCTATTTGATCCCGAAATGCACGGTGCGCAAGCGCTGACGGCGTTTCGCCCTTTAAGAACGTCCTGCGAACGGCTAGAAGGCCGCCATGAACGGATTTCTCGCAGTTGCAGCAGGCGGCGCCATTGGCGCATCGCTCCGGCATGGGGTCGGCCTTCTGGCCGTGCGCCACCTGCCGGCGGGCTGGCCGCACGGCACGTTTGCCGTGAACCTGGCCGGCAGCCTGCTGATGGGGCTGCTGGTCGGCTGGCTGGCGCTCAAGGCCGAAGGCGTCCACCAGACGACACGGCTGTTTCTGGCGACGGGCGTGCTGGGCGGGTTCACCACATTTTCGGCCTTCTCGCTGGAAGTGGCGGAATTCCTGCGCAAGGGCGAGACGGTGAAGGCAGCGGCCTATGCGGGCCTGTCCCTGCTGCTCGGCGTGACGGCGCTGTTCATTGGACTTTGGATTGCCCGGAAGGTGTTCGCATGAGCGGCCAGATTGTTACAGAAACGGTGTCCGACAAGGAATCCGGCACCCGGCTTGACCGCTGGATCAAACGGCGCGTGCCGGTCACGCAGGGCCAGATCGAGAAGATGCTCCGCACGGGGCAAATCCGCGTCGATGGGTCTCGCGCCAAGGCAAATACGCGGCTGGAGACGGGCCAGCAGGTGCGCCTGCCAATCCTTGAGGCGGACACAACCCGCCCGGCCCAGAAGAAGGCCGATCGCGTCTCCGAGGAAGACCGGCGATTCATCCGGGATTTGATCCTCTATGAGGATGACGAGATGATTGCCATCAACAAGCCCGCCGGCATCGCCGTGCAGGGCGGGTCAGGGCAGGGCCGCCATATTGATGGCATGCTCGCCGCGCTCGGCGATGGTGAGCATCGCCCGGTCCTCGTCCACAGGCTGGACAAGGATACGAGCGGCGTGCTGCTGCTCGCGAAATACCCGAAGGCCGCCGCACAACTGGCCGAGAAGTTCCGCAGCCGGGACATGGACAAGGTCTATTGGGCGGTCACCGTGGCCGTGCCCAATCCGCCTTTCGGCCAGATCCGCTGCTGGATGGTGAAGGGCATCGAGGATGAGCGCGAGCCGGATGGCTATCGCATCGTGCATCCGAAGGCCCGTGGCCGCCGGGATGCCGACCGCGAGCGCATGTTCCGCTCGGCGCAGGGCGTCGAAGGCGCGCGTCATTCGATCACGGATTATGCAGTGATTTCCACGGCTGGGCAGAAAGCGGCCTGGGTCGCGCTCAAGCCGGAAACCGGCCGCATGCACCAGCTGCGCTTCCACATGCTGGAAATGAACACCTCCATTCTGGGCGATTTCAAATACCAGTGTCGCCGGGAAGTGCCCCAGGGCCTCGCGCCCGGCCTGCATCTGCATGCCCGCGCCCTGGTCATCCCGCGCGAGACCGGCAAGCCGATCAAGATCGTCGCGCCGTTGCCGCCGCACATGAAGCAGACTTTCGAGGCGCTTGGCTTCCTCGAACAGGAAGCGGGCAAGGACCCGCTCGCGCCCTTTGTATGAGTGACAGTCTGAAGCTTGCCATCTGGGACGTGGACGGAACACTCGTCGACAGCCGCCAGTCGATCCATGAGATCATGGTGGAAGCCTTCCGCCTCTCCGCGCTGACTCCGCCGGACTATGAGGATACCCGAAAGATTGTCGGGCTCAGCCTGCACCAGGCGTGCGGCCAGTTGGCGCCCGGCGCCAATGCCGACGAGATCGAAAAACTGGTGCAGGACTATCGGGACTCCTGGGTCCGCGCTCGCGCCCGGCCGGATTTTTCCCAGCCGCTCTATGATGGCGCGCTGGAGACGCTGGAAATGCTGCGTGAGGAAGGCTGGCTGATCGCCATGGCCACCGGCAAGACACACAAGGGCATCGCCAGCCTGTTCGAGGCGCATGACATCAAGCATTTCTTCGACACGATCTGGTGCGCCGATGACGGCCCCGGCAAACCGCACCCGCATATGGTGGAACAGGCGATGGGCGCGCTCGGCTGCGCACCGCATGAAAGCCTGATGATCGGCGATGCGGTCCACGACATTTCCATGGGCCGCGCCGCCGGCGTCTACACCCACGGCGTCAGCTGGGGCTTCGGCGCCGCCCACGAACTGGAAGACGTCGGCGCCCACGAAATCCACCACGATTTCGACACGCTCCGCAAAAGCCTTCTGGCGTTTGAGCCGTTTTAATCAAGGGTTGTCGGCTCATTCCACCTGTGTCATGCCTCCTGTTGCAGTTGCAGGAGCCTCATAGATGGCGCGCAGACGTCGATACCATTCGAATACAAGCAAACTTTCCGTTGAACAGGCCCGTGCAGAGGCAGAAAAGCCTGATCTCGTCCGCAACCTTTTCCAGAATCTGAAGCTGCTCGATATCAAGAAATCTGTGATCGAGGCCAATCAGAAGCGCTTGCCTTTTCTGTATATGGGGCTTTTTCCCATTTTGGCGATTGCGCTCTTTGTCTCGCTCTGGCTGGCGGTCCTGTTGGGAGGGGCCTATGTGGGAACAATCTGGGGGCCTTGGGGCGCACTTGAGCGAATCTCAGCTGCTCGGAAAGACGTCAAGGATCTGACAGACCGGATCAGCCGTGACTTGCCTTCCATGGATTCGAAGCACTGCTTTGCTGTTTTCGGCGTTCAGAAATCTGGCAAGGTCGAGCTGAAGCTGTCCGACGTCGCACTTCCGGTCGATGGCCCGGCCCTCTCAACGCTGGATACGGACGGACATTTCGGCGGATTGGGGCCGTACCGGAAACTGGGCGTGGTTCCGCTCGGCCCGGACAACAAGATTGTGCCGGACCTCGAAGCCATGAAGGACCAGTACTGGCTGGGCGATGCCAGGCGGGCAGGGATCCCGGATGCCGCCATCACAACGGCCCTCAATTCGCTCCGCGTTTATGATGCGCGGCAGAGCGCCTGATCGCACTTCGCCCCTTGGAAACCCGGCCTCTTGCGCGTACATGCGCGCGCATGACTGACGAGACCCCAAAGCCGAAACGCTTCTATGAAACCGCCAAGGCCGTGCAGATGCCGGGCGGCTGGACCGTGGAACTCGATGGCCGCTCCATCAAGACGCCCGCCCGCGCGGCGCTGAGCCTGCCGACCGAGAAACTGGCCAAGGCCATCGCGGCCGAGTGGAACGCGCAGGGCGAGCATATCGACCTCGCCGCCATGCATCTGACGCGCCTCGCCAATGTCGCCATAGACCGCACGCCGGAAACGCGCTTTGAAATGGCCGACGAGCTGGCACGCTATTGCGAGACGGACCTTGTCTGCCACATCGCCGAGGATTCCGAGGAACTGGCCGAGCTGGAAGAGGCCCATTGGGCGCCGCTGCGCGCCTGGGCCGGGCAGGCGCTGGACGTCATCCTCGTGCCGGTCGAGGGCATCATCGCCTCGCCCCAGCCGGATGCCTCGCTCGATGCTGCGCGGAATTACGCGCTCGGCCTTGATGATTTCACCCTGACCGGCCTGATGTTCGGTTGCGGCCTGTTCGGCTCGGCCGTGCTCGCCATGGCGACGGTCGAGGGCGAACTGACGGCCACCGACGCCTATGAGGTCGCCCGGATCGACGAGGCCTGGCAGGCCCAGCAATGGGGCGAGGATGACGAGGCCAAGGCCGTCACCGCCCTGCGCCGGATCGAGGCCAAGGCGCTGGAGACCTGGCTGACCGGACTGGGCTGACACGATCCGGTCTCCGCTGAGATGGCTTGAAACGGTCTGAACTATCATGAACCGCAGCGAAACCGGCGATGAACACGCCGCTCAGCTGGCGTTCGCCCCGGCCATGGTTTGCTGCAGTCATGATGAAGCAGATCATGAATGCCCGAATGGCGGCCGTTGCCCTTGCCGCGTCCGCCTTCATCGCCGCCCCGGCCATGGCCGATCCCGTCGGGGGACAGATCACCCGGCTCGACACGCGCCTCGGCCCCCAGACCGGCCTGACTGTGCAGGTTCGCCATGGCGGCAGCCACGCGCATGGCCGGGGATATTACCGCACCAATGAATGGGGCCAGTCGCGGGACCAGGCCCGGTATCTGCGCCGGTCAGCCGTCCACGCCTGCCGCACCGCAATAGGCCGCACGGCGTGGCGCGCCGGCTTCCGCGACATTGATTTTGATGATGACCGCCGCGTCCGCCAGGTCGGCCCGAACGGGTTCGACATCCGCTTCGAGGAGGTCGAATTCGAGGGCCGCCGCCGCGACCGGGAACGCGATGTCCACTGCACGGTCCGCCGCGGTCAGGTGATCCGGCTGGAGGGCATCCCCCATGCCGGTCCAGGCAAGGGCCACTGGAAACAGAAACACCGCTACGGCTACTGAGCCCCGCGGCCCCTGGCGGCAGGCTGGCCAGAATAGCCGGCCTGTCGTCCGCGCCCCGGACCTGTCATCCGGGGCGCGTCCTGTCAGAACTGGAAGTAGATGAACGGCCGGTAGCCCAGCGGCACGAAGGACAGCGCCAGCGCCGTCAGGGCCCCCGTGCTGACCGCAAACAGCGGTGCGGGCATCCTGGCCAGCGCCTCACCGATCTTCAGCCGGTAGCTGATCGCATGGAACAGGCTGATCGCCAGGATGAACGGCCAGACCACCGCTGGCAGAGTCTGCGTGCCCTCCGAACTCAGCGTCACATAGGTCTTCGCAATCGCCAGCGATTCCGTCAGCGTCGGCGCGCGGAAGAAAATCCAGGCGAGGTTCACCCAGTAGAAGGTCAGCGCCGTGCCCAGCAACAGGCCGAGCGCGCCCAGCGGCCGCACGCGGCTGGCCACCAGATCGCTCCAGGTCCGCTCCACCATCAGGGCGAGGCCATGCAGGAATCCCCAGATCACGAAATTGAACGAGGCCCCGTGCCACAATCCGCCCAGCACCATCGTCGTCATCAGATTGATGTCCCGGCGCATATTGCCCTTCCGGTTGCCGCCCAGCGGGATGTAGAGATAGTCCCGCAGCCAGCTGGACAGGGAGATGTGCCAGCGGCGCCAGAAATCCTGGATATTGGCCGACAGGTAGGGCGAGTTGAAGTTCGGCGGGAATTTGTAGCCGAGCAGGCCCGCCGTTGCGATGGCCATGTCGGAATAACCGGAAAAGTCGCAATAGATCTGGATGCCGTAGAGCAGCACGCCGGCCACCACGCTGAGGGCGGAATAGGCGGACGGGTCGGCAAAGACCAGATCCACATAGGGGGCGATATTGTCCGACACGCAGGCCTTCTTGAAGAAGCCGACCAGGAACAGCGCCACGCTGGCGCGTACGGCCACATCGCTCCATTTGCGCGCCGTATCCATCTGCGGAATGAAGTCCGAGGCGCGCACGATCGGCCCGGCCACCAATTGCGGGAAGAAGGCGATATAGAACGCCACATCCAGGAAGCTGCGCCGCGCGCCAATCGCCCCGCGATGGACGTCCACCATGTAGGAAATGGCCTGGAACGTGTAGAAGCTGATGCCGACCGGCAGGACCAGATTCAGCGTCACATGCCCGGCATTGAAGCCCATCATGGCAGCAAAGTCGGTGAAGCTGTCGGTGAAGAAATTGAAGTATTTGAACACGCCCAGAACCATCAGGGCAAAGACGATGCCCGTGCCGAGTGCCCATTTGCGCCGCTTGGTCTGTTCCTTGGGCCAGGTCGCGGCCTGGCCGACCAGATAGCTGACCAGCGTCACCATCAGGATCAGGCCCAGGAACCGCCAGTCCCAGGCGCCATAGAAGACATAGGAGGCCAGCGTCAGGACGCGTTTGCGCCATTGATTGCTGCGCAGCGTCCAGACCAGGCCGAAGACGATGGCGAAGAACAGGAAGAACCGGGCTTCAACGAACAGCATGGACAGCCGTCTCCTTCTGATGGCCAGCCTGCTGGCAATAGGTGCGGCCCACTTCGCGGCTCAGCGTCCGGGCGCCGGTTTCACCGAAATGGCTGAAATCGAACCACAGGTCGCGCGCAAACAGGTCCGGATAGACATCCGGCCGGTTGAAGTTCAGCACCGTATGGTCCCCCGGCAGGGCGCGGACCGCTTCGCCGGTGCGCGGCGTCCGGTCCAGTTCCGCCAGATCCGGCGAGACAAACAATGCGGCTTCGACGCCCTGCGCCTCCAGCCGGTCCAGCCGTTCGGCCAGATAGGCCGCGCGCGCGGTCACATCCTCATTGGTTTTGGCGCCGTAGCGGGCCAGCTTCGCCTCGAACTGTTCGGGATGATCTTCAAAATCCTTGCGGCGGGCCTCGATGTCCGGCGTCAGGATCGATCCCAGCGCCTCGAACCCGTCCTCGGCCATGTCGAATGTGTGCGGCGGCGGCGTCACTCCCGGCGGGAACAGCAGCGCCGCGCCCCGGCCCACACCCGACAGGTCGAAGCCGGTGCCCAGCACCATGATGCCGCCCCGGAACACGCGCTTGGGCAGGGATTCCGGATAGGACGCGATCGTGTCGACCTGCGCCCGAAGCAGCGCCGGATCGTGGAAATAGCGTGCCCGGTCGGTTGTCACATCGGCCAGGTCTCGCGCATTCGGCAGCGGGTCCTCGATCACGACGCGTTTCAGCGACGGGCCGCCGGCCGCCAGCACCTGCTCGACCAGCCAGTCCTCTTCCACGCCGGTCAGGCCGAACACGCCGAGATTGTAGACGCGCCAGTCCGGGCAACCGGCTTCCGCCGCGCCGGCTTCCACCTCGTCCGGCACGATATGATAGAAGGTGCGCGAGGTGCCGATGAAGACCGTGTCATAGGCGTCCGGATTGGCGACATAGGCGTCCAGTTTCGGGCTCAGCACCACCAGGTCCGGCATCGGCGTAGCCTGTCTCAGGCCCAGCGACAGCGGCACCGCCACCAGCACAAAGCCGATGGCAAACAGGATGGCGGAAAACAGGGCGGTTCGAATCTGGGTCGTCATGGCAGCCGGGACAGGGAAATTTAATCACTAGGCCGGTGCAGGATGCATGCCAATGCCGCCCGGTTCGGCAATCAGTCTGCAGGCTGTTCCAGCGCCACGATCTGATAGCCCTCATCCTTCAATGACTGCAGCAGAAGGCGGGTCCTGGCGGCGGATTTTGCGAACGGGTCATGCAACAGGATGATGCCGCGCCGGTCGGTCTGTTCCAGCTTGGCAAGGATCATCGCGACCGAATCTTCCGGTGCGTTGCGCGTCCAGTCCGCTCCGTCTGCCGTCACTGTCACATCGATCAGGCCGGCATCGGTCATCGCTGCGCTCAGTTCGGGCGTCGTCGCCACGAAGGGATACCGGAACAGCGGCGTCGCCTGTCCGATCGCAGTCTCGACGGCGGCCCGGCCGGCCGCTGCATTGGCCAGCGCGTCCTCCACGCTCAGCTCGGCGAGGTTCGCATGGTCCATGCTGTGGCTGCCCACCGAATGCCCGGCCGCGATGATGTCCTTCGCCAGGCCCGGCCGCGCCTCGGCTTCGCGCCCCAGCAGGAAGAAGGTCGCCCGCGTGCATTCCGCCCCCAGCGCCTTCATCACGCCCGGCGTGCGGAACAGGTCCGGCCCGTCATCAAAGCTCAGGATCACTTCGCCCGGCGCCAGCTGGTCCAGGGGTGGCGGCGAGTCCGGCGTCAGCAACAGGGTGCGCGACACGCCCAGCGCATCCTCCCCGCATTCGGCCTCGGATGTGCCGCCCATACAGCCCGTCAGGGCCAGCAGCCCGGCAAGGGCAAGGGCACGCAGCGAAGGGCTGGAAGCTGGGCGCATGACTCTACTCGTTCGGCAAGGGAGGGTTTCGGCAACGCTAGCATGGAAGACGCGGCCCTGTCAGCCGCCTTGACGGGCCGGTCCTGACGCGAGGTCAAGGCGGTCATGCCGCGGCGAGATGGTCCGGATTGGCCCTTGCCAAGCCTTCCCGTGCGATTATCAAGCAAGCCAGCAGTTTATATGACAGTCTTTTGGCAAGGAGCCCGCTCGCATGCAGGATGTAATCGAAGCGCTGGAGCAGAAACGCGAACAAGCCCGCATGGGCGGCGGCGCAGCACGAATCGAGAAACAGCACGCCAAGGGCAAGCTCAGCGCCCGCGAGCGGATCGAGGTCCTGCTGGATGAAGGCAGCTTCGAGGAATGGGACATGTTCGTCGAGCATCAATGTGCCGATTTCGGCATGGACGAACAGAAAATCCCCGGCGATGGCGTGGTCACGGGGCAGGGCACGATCAATGGCCGCCTTGTCTATGTCTTCTCCAAGGATTTCACCGTGTTCGGCGGCTCGCTGTCGAAGACCCATGCCGCCAAGATCGTGAAGGTCCAGAAGGCGGCCGCCATGAATGGCGCGCCGGTGGTCGGCATCTTTGACGCCGGCGGCGCACGCATCCAGGAAGGCGTGGACAGTCTCGCCGGCTATGCCGACATCTTCATGGAGAATGTCCTCTCCTCCGGTGTCATCCCGCAGATTTCCGTCATCATGGGCCCATGCGCCGGTGGCGATGTCTACTCCCCGGCGCTGACGGACTTCATCTTCATGGTGAAGGACACGTCCTACATGTACGTCACCGGGCCGGACGTGGTGAAAACCGTGACCAATGAAGAGGTCACCCATGAATCCCTCGGCGGGGCCTCCGTCCATGCGGCGAAATCCGGCGTCGTCGATGGCGCCTTCGAGAATGATATCGAGGCGCTGGTCCAGATGCGCCGCCTGATCGACTTCCTGCCGGGCTCGAACCGCGAAGACCCGCCGGTCCGCACCGTCTATGATTCCGCAGAGCGCGTTGAGGAAAGCCTCGACTCGCTGATCCCGCCAAACCCGAACTCGCCCTACGACATGCGCGAACTGATCGAGAAAGTGGCCGATGAAGGCGACTTCTTCGAGATCAGCCCGAAATTCGGCGCCAACATCCTGTGCGGCTTTGGCCGTATCGAAGGCTCCACCGTGGGCTTTGTTGCCAACCAGCCTATGACGCTGGCCGGGGTTCTGGACATTGACGCCTCCCGCAAGGCGTCGCGCTTTGTCCGCTTCTGCGACTGTTTCAACATTCCGGTCGTCACCTTTGTGGACGTGCCGGGCTTCATGCCGGGCACGAAGCAGGAATATGGCGGCCTGATCAAGCATGGCGCCAAACTCCTCTTCGCCTATGCCGAAGCCACCGTGCCGAAGGTCACCGTCATCACCCGCAAGGCCTATGGCGGCGCGTATGACGTGATGAGCTCCAAGCATCTGCGCGGCGATGTGAACTATGCCTGGCCCACGGCAGAGATCGCCGTGATGGGCGCCAAGGGCGCGGTCGAGATCATCTTCCGAAAGGATATCGGCGACGAAGAAAAGATTGCCGAGCACACAAAGATGTATGAGGACAATTTCGCAAACCCGTACGTCGCCGCGCGCAAGGGCTATATCGACGACATCATCATGCCGCACTCAACCCGCAAACGCGTCGCCAAAGCCCTCCGTAGCCTGCAGAACAAGCAGCTCGAAAACCCGTGGAAAAAGCACGATAATATTCCGCTCTAGGAAACACCTCCGTAGGGTGGGTTGAGCGAAGCGATACCCACCAACATACGGCCGCCACGGTGGGTATCGCTTCGCTCAACCCACCCTACAGGCCTCCCATCCCTTTCGGACCGGAATGTGCTTGGCGATTATCCGGGACGCGGCTTTCGTAGCGCACCCCTTGACCTCACCCTAACTTGAGCAATTACGAGACAGGCCCCTCACGGATTTCGTACATGAAAGGCCCGTCCATGATCCTCAACCAGATTACCATTCCCTGCCTCGATTACTCTGCCAGCGTCGCGTTCTATGAGGCGCTTGGCATGGTGCGGATTGTGGAGGCTCCGCCGCGCTATGCCCGGTTCGAGAGCGCAGATGGCAGCGGCGCGACCCTGTCGCTCCATGCCGTCAGCGCGCCTGTCGGGTCCGGCACCGTGATCTGTTTCGATCATCCGTCCGCCGACGCGCTCGACGCGCATGTCGAAGACCTGAAAGCGCAGGGGCTTACCTTTGTAACGGAGCCCACTGACGAATCCTGGGGCTGGCGCGAGGCGCGGCTGCGCGACCCGGCGGGCAATGAAGTCTGCCTGATGTTCGCGGGGAAGGTCCGCCGCTTCCCGGACTGGCGCGTCGATGGCCGGACGGGTTGAGCAGGCCTCCCATTCCTGTCATCCCGGAATTTGCGCAGCAAATATCCGGGACCCAGGCTGAGGTCCCGTCTTCGGCCATCATCCTTCGACTTCGCTCAGGATGAGTCTGTTCCTTGCCGCCCATCAAGAGCGCTCATGCTGAGCGAAGTCGAAGCACGAGCGCGGGCAAAGCAAGCTGGGTCCCGGACAAATCCTGCGGATCTTCCGGAATGACAGGAACAGGGAAGAATGGCCTATCCCCCCTCAAACCCGCCCCATCCTGCTGCAAACACTCATCCGAAAATAATCTCATCCACCCCCTCCGTTGCCTGACATATACTGGCAGGCGATGGCGTATTCCCTGTTCGTCCCCCTGCCGGGCCTGCCCTGGTATCAGTGGCCCGTCTGGCCACTGATCTTCTGGCGCATCCAGCGCCTGAAGGCGTGGTTTCAGGCCCATGGCGGGCCGGGCGCGCAAATGATGTGGGGGGTGGACGCGCGCGGCCGGGTGACGATCTTGGCCCTGTCGGATGATCTGACCGGGCGGGGCCCTGCGCCGCTGGCCGCGGCCGGGCCCTCGCGCGCCCTGTGCGCCGCGCTCAGCGGTGAGGCGTTCGCGCCGCCGCACGCTGCCGGGCCTGCGGGCCCGCGCTTCTATCCGGCCGCATCCCGCCCTTTGCCCGTCCGGGGAGTCCTCCTGCCGTCTGCGCCGGGCCTGCCGCGCCCGGATATCTGACCCGGCCACGTGTTTCGAAACCGCCACTGTCCTGTCCAGGCGCCTTCACGGGCGTTGCCCCCGCTTGCGCCTTGCACAGCGGGGCGCGCGGCGTACGATGGGCGGGCCATGACCACTGCGATCATCGGAGATGTCCACGGCGCCCTGCAGCCGCTGGAGGCGCTCATCGCCCGGCTCGGCCTCGGCGAGGGGGACCGGCTGGTCCTGCTCGGCGATCTGGTGGACAAGGGGCCGGACCCGGCCGGCACGGTGAAATTCGTCCGCCAGCTGAGCGAGACCGCACCCTTCGACCTCGTCCTTGTCGAGGGCAATCATGAAGACCGTCATCGCCGGTATCACCAGAACCTCACCGAGCGGCCGAAAATCGCCCGCCAGATGGCCGAGGCGGCACCGGACCTGGCCGCGCTTGATGCCCAATTGTCACCCGCCGACCGCGCCTTTCTCGCCCGGGCAGTGCCCTTCCTGCGCCTGCCGGCCTGGGGCGTGCTGGTCGTGCATGGCGGCATTCCCGGCGACATGCGCAGCTTCCCGGAAAGCGCCGCGCGCGCGAGCGAATGGCAGGGCAAGCGCGCCAAGGCGTTCCGCAAGGTATTGCGCACACGCTATGTCTCGGCCGCGACGGGGGAGTTCCTTGCCCTCGGCCACAACCGGCCGGACGATCCGTTCTGGGCAGACATCTATGATGGCCGGTTTGGCCATGTCGTGTTCGGGCACCAGCCCTGGCTGGAGGGGCCGGCCTGTTTTGCGCATGCCACGGGGCTCGACACGGCGGCGGTGCATGGCGGGCGGCTGACCGCGCTGGTCCTGCCGGATGCCGGCCCGCCGCGCTTTGAAAGCGTTCCGGGAATCGATCATGCGCCCCGACAGGCCGGCGAGTGGCCGGCCCATCCCGGGCAGAGGCTGACCCTGGCACGGCCGCGTTGAAATGGCAGGCGGAAGAAACGGGCAGGTCGGGCCTGTATTTGAGACGGAATGCGCTATAATGACACCGAACGACACGATCTTGCCACCGGACCTGCCTCTCCCATGAAAGCTGCGCCCCATCCAGACCAGGCCGCCCGGCTTGAGACCCTGCGAAACTACGACATCCTTGATACCGAGCGCGAACCCGAATTCGACGAAGTGGTCGAACTGGCCTCGACGCTCTGCAATGTCCCGATTTCCGTGGTCAACCTGATCGACGAGCACAGGCAATGGTTCAAGGCGGAAGTCGGTATCGGCGCACGCGAAACTCCGCTTGCCACCTCGATCTGTTCCCATGTGATCCTCAGCGAGGATTTCGTCGAGATCCACGACACCCAGAAAGATCCGCGCACAGCCGACAATGAACTCTGCATGCCGGAGGATGGTCTGCGCTTCTATGCGGGGGCCTTGTTGAAGGCGCCGAACGGCCTGCCCATCGGCACGCTTTGCGTGCTGGACAACAAGCCGAACGCGCTCAACGAGTTCCAGCGCAAGGCCCTGCGGACCCTGGCCCGTCAGGTGATGCGCGAAATGGATTTGCGCTTGGCCCTGAAGAACCAGAAAATCCTGCGCAACGAAATGGACCACCGGGTGAAGAACTCGCTGCAATCCGTGGCCTCGCTGGTCCGACTGTACCGGTCGCGGTTCGGCCGCGAACAGGAAACCTTCGCAGCCTTCGACGCCATCAGCCGCCGCATCGAGGCGACCGCGACCCTGCACCAGATGCTGCACGAGTCGCCGATGGATGACGCCGTCATGCTGGATGCCTTTCTGAACGAGGTCGCGTCACTGCTGCAGGATTCCGCGCCGCCTCATGTCGAAATCCGCTGTGAGGCGCCGGCCATTGCCCTGCCAACTTCGCTGGCGAGCCCGATTGCCGTCATCACCAGCGAGTTCGTGGCCAATTCGATCAAGCACGCCTTTGGCGACGACACGCCGGGAACCGTCCGCATCACCGGGTCCGGCGGGGGAGACGAGAGGCTGCGGATTATCTGCGAAGACGATGGAAAGGCGACCGAGCGGGCGATGCCGAACGCGAAATCCGTGGAAGGACTCGGCAAGCGCATCATGGAGGCGTCCGCTGCCCAGATCGGCGCAACGCTCGAGCAGGGTCCGGGCGGGGAGGGATACCGCATGGTTCTCGCGCTTCCGGCGACCGGCAACTGCTAAAACTTGCCTGCCAGGCGAAGTTTTGTTTGGGGACGTGTTAGTGCATTGAAAATGCAAGGTAAAAAAGGGTGCCGCCAAGGCGCGGAAGGGCGACAACATGAAATCATCCGGATGTCTGTAGGTTAATCGTTGCACTTGAAAGCAGCTCTCAATCTGCAGTGGACACTGCACATCGATTGAATTTCCGGGAAATTTCCGGTCGAATCGGGAACCTTTCCGCGCTGCCACACGATATTGTCCTTAAGGCTCGGTTATGCATTTGTGGCCATCACGAGGGCCGAGGTGAGAAGGCCGTCTGGCGAACAACCGAGTAAAGAATGTGGAACCCAGGGGGGACAGGAGCCGCATGCTCTCCGACTTGATATCTTCAGAACTGCCCTATTTGCGCCGGTACGCCCGGGGCCTGATGGGTGAGCAGCACAATGGCGATGAAGCCGTGGAAGACATGATCGAGTCGCTGATCTTCCGGATTTCCGTCGCGCCGGACCTCAAATTCCACAAGGAAGACCTGTTCGCGGAGCTCGACAAATCGATCAGCAAACGGGTGTCCCAGCTTGACGGTGACACCGGTATCTCAAAGATCCTGAACGCGATGACCACGCTTCAGCGCCGGGCATTGCTGCTCACCGTTGTGGAAGGGTTCTCGGTTCAGGAAGCCGCCCGGATTCTCGTCGTCGACGAAGCGGACGTCGAGAATATTCTCCGCGATGCCGAATCCTCGATTGCCAATGAAGTCAGCACATCGGTCCTGATCATCGAGGATGAATCGATGATTTCGTTCCAGCTGTCACAGATCGTGGCCGAGGCCGGTCATGAAGTGGCGGGCATTGCCACGACGCAGACCGAGGCGGTCGCGCTGGCCGGCACCACGACATTCGGGCTCATCCTGTCGGATTTGCGCCTCGCAGACGGCTCCATCGGGCTTGATGCCGTGAACGAAATTGTGGCGGCCCTGCCGCGCCCGGTGCCAGTGATCTATATCACTGCCTATCCGGAAATGCTGCTGCAGGGTCAGGAGGACGAGCCCTCCTATCTGATCCCGAAACCGTTCGAGCCACTGCATGTGCGCACGGTTCTGGACCAGGCAATCCTGTCCGCCTTTCTGGGGCACGAAACAGCCTGACCCGCCTGCCGGCAGGCCAGGCTGATCCTGTGCCTAGAAGGCCACTCTCAGGCCGACGCGGATGTTCCGGCCCGGCGCAGGCACCGAATCCTTCAGAACGGACGTGGAATAGCGCACTTCCTCATCCGTCAGGTTCCGCCCCTCGATGAACAATTGCGTGCCGTCCTTGCCGAACCCGGCCTCCGACAGGTTCACGGCAGCCTTCAGTCCGGTCGTGACATAGCCATCGGTTGGCAGCAGGCCCGTACCCGGATCATCCTGGTCCGCAGCGGCAGTCATCGTCCATCCGGCTGACCAAAGGCCCCAGTCGGCATCCAGCGCGGCATGGAAAGTCACCGGCGGCAGGTAGGGCACATTGCCCCCGTCGTCCAGTTCGCCATCAACCAGGTCCAGGCTGGCAGATGTCACCCAGTCCGCACCCAGCAGGCCCTCGGGGAAGCGGGCCTCGGCCTCGATCTCGGCGCCAGTGAAGCTCGCGCCCTGTTGCTCGAACAGGAAGATCGGCAACTCATCCAGTTCGTCCACTTCAACGCCGTCCTCGAGAACAACGCCCGGTGTCAGATAGATGAAGCCGTCAAAGTCCGAATGGAAGACATTGGCGCCGATGCTGAAGCGATCATTCTCCCAGCGCAGGGTGGCTTCGAGATTGGTGCCTTTTTCCTTGCCGAGGGAAGCATCTCCAACCTCGTACTGACTCGTCGCTAGGTGCGCGCCGTCGGCGAACAACTCGCTCTCGTTCGGGGCCCGTTCGGTGTAGCTGAGCTGTGCGCCGGCCCACCAGCCGGAGGTCCAATGCTTGTGACCGCCCAGCGATGCGCTGAACAGGTCGAAGCTGCGTTCACCCTGAACCTCGTTGTCAAGTTCGGTATTGTCGAACCGCAGGCCGCCTTCCAGGCCCGACTGGTCGTCGAATTCCAATGTCTCGTAGATGAAGGCGCCAAAGGTCTTGGTTGAGGTTGGTGTCAGGAAGGACTCCTCCCCATCCGAGCCGAGATCCTTGTCCAGGAACTGGACGCCGGCCGCCCCGACCATCTCGCCGAACACATGGCCAAGCTCGAGACGGCCTTCCGTCCCCTCGGTCGTGTAGATCGTGCCCGGCTCGCCCGGACCCTCGAACTCTATATGTTCGTAATCGGCATAGGACAGATTGCCCGCGATCCGCGTGATCGGGCCGAGGTCCAGCTTTGCTCCGCCGCGAATGTCGTAGCGGGTCTGCTCCAGATCGATGAAGGCGAATTCCTCTTCGTGATCATGGTCTTCCTCGTCCTCATGATCCTCGTCTTCGTGATCCTCTTCCTCTTCTTCCTCGTGTTCGTGATGTTCGTGTCCGGGAATGCCATAGCTGGATGTCTGCTGACGGATGGCAAAGCCGAGGAAGGCGTCGTCGCCGACCCATGAGAAACCGGCGGAATAGGTTCCGGACTGGAGGAAGGAGTTCTCCATCGTGTCGCGAACTTCCTCGTCCTCATGCTCCTCATGATCGTGATCTTCGTCCTCGTCATGATCCTCTTCGTCATGATCGTCGTGCTCGTCTTCCTCCATAGCGCGCAGCAGGGAGGATTCGGCAAAGCCGGGAATGTCATAGTCTCCGAAGTCACGCGCCGAAGCTGAAAGGGTCAGGACAAATGGCCCCGTCGTGAACCGCGCCTTGCCCGCGAGTTCGGTGCCCTCATTCACGCTGTTATTGGCCGCAAAGCCATCAAACGAGACCGGGGCATCCGGCAGTTTCTCCACGATCAGGCCGTCAATCACATTGACGACGCCACCAATCGCCTGACCGCCATAGGCCAGCGCAGCAGGTCCTCGCAGGATCTCGATCTTCTCGGCATCGATCCCGTCGGTCGCGACCTGGTGATCCGGCGATGCGGCAGAGGCGTCGATCGCACCGATGCCATTGGTCAGCACGAGCACGCGCTCGGCGCCAAGGCCCCGCAGGACCGGACGGCTGGCACCCTGGCCGAAGAAGGTGGTCGACACGCCAGCCTCGCCCGCGAGCGTGTCGCCAAGCGTGCCGGAAAGTTTCTCGACGAGTTCGGCGCGATTGATCGCGGTGGCATTGCCAATCATCTCATCGGTTTCGCGCTGGGGGCCGACACCGGTAACGATGACGGTTTCAAGGGTTTCTGGTTCGGGGGCTTCCTGTGCAAGAGCGAGCGGGCTTGCGCCCAGCAGGAGCGAGGCCGCGATCACGCGGCGGGTGTAGTTGGGGGTCATGGTCCGGGAGTCCTTCAGACAATAGGGAGGGCTGCCCGCAGGCAGCCGGTCAGGTCGCTATTGCAGGGAGACGGGGGGACTTCGCGGTGGAGGGGCCCGGCCCGGCGGGCGAATCCAGAGCGGGCTGGAAACCAGTGCTATGGCCGGCTGCGCTGTTGGGGCCGGTACGAGAGGAGCAGGCGGAACAGCCGGCAGTACGGCTTGCACTTGTGCAATCGTCGCCAGTTCACACGTGATTCCGTGATGTTCATGCGTTTCATCGGCGTGCGCGGACGCGTGGCCCAGCCCCAGCGCCTGTACCAGCACAAACAGGGCGGCGAGCAATGCGATCCATCGCGGACGGGACAGCCGGAATGACATTGTGATGCTATTACATTTGTGATCCTTGCAGGGCAAGCGCCGCTGCAGCGAAAACATTACGATCCGCACATCCTGCGCCAGTTTTCACCGTTCGGTAACCAAGGAGTCGCATGGTCGCCAGGGTTAATAAAAAGCCTTGTGCTGTTAAGAGGATACAGGATGTCGAAGAAAGCTGTGCGCTGGGGCGCAGACGTTGGATGCCAGAGCAAGGTCAAGCCACTGGAGATTCGCAACGACCTTTCCGATCATGGCCTGAAGGGCAAGCGGGCGCAGGGATATCTGGGCCTTAATCGCCAATTGACCAAGATTGCCGCCAAGAAAGACGGTCGCGATGGCTTGCCGGCTTCGGAAGCCGCGACACCCGACCAGTGGAGCGAGTGCGAACAGCAGATCGCCGGGCGAGCCGAAGATGTGCGCCGGGGGCTCGGCACCTGGCTGACGACGACGGCAGCATCCGTGCGCAACTATATCAGTGACTACACGCCGATCGATATCTATCCGGACCAGCTGCGCGAGGCGATCAAGACCGAAGAGAACGAATACCGCCATTACGAACTGGATGATGTGAACGAGGCCAAGGAATCGCATTCCGCCGCGATCATCGAATTGCAGCAGTTCAAACTGCGCCACGGAGACCGGATCGGAGACCGCACGCCTGACATCAAGAAAAATGTGGAACAGGCGGTCGCCATCCTGATCTTCATCATGATCCTGGAAGGCGGCTTCAATGCGCTCCTGTTCAAGGATGCGCAGGCCAATGGTCTCATGGGCGGCCTGATGATCGCCTTCGGCGTGTCTTCGGTGAATGTCCTGTTCGGGGTCATCGCCGGCTTTTTCGGCCTGCGCTATCTCAACCATCCGGCGCTGCCGGCCAAGATCATGGGCGGTGCCATAGCGATGGTCTTCATCCTGGCCGGCATCTTCCTCAATTTCTTCGTCGCCCATTTCCGCGACGCGGTCGAACTCGGCCTGCTGGCGGCAACCGAGGCCGGCACGCTGGGCACGTTTTCCATGTTTTCCATCGCGCCCGGTGATGTCGTCATGTCCATGTTTCCGAACGTGTTCGGACTGGAAAGTTTCCTCGCCCTGGGGCTGTTGTTCATGGGGCTCGCAGTGTTCGCACTGGCCGTCTATGAGGGCTATGACCGGATTTCGGACCGGTATCCCGGCTATGGCCGCGTCTGGCGCAAGGAGCGCAAGGCCTATGAACGCCGCCAGGAAGTGCGCAATGGCGTGCGGGATGATTTGTCCGACTATTTCTCCAATTGCCGGCTCTGGTTCGAAACCCAGCAATCGCGTCATGTCGCTGCCAAGCGCGAGATCGAGAAGGCCATGAACCTTCTGGAAACCCGCCGGGACTATGCGGCAGCCATTGCCGCCCGGGCCGCCGATGAGGAGCGCAGTCTCAAAGTGGCTTATCGCCAGGCACACCGCCGTGCCCGCAACGCCCATCGTGATCGTCTTGGTGAGCAGGCGCCATGCCCGGCCTATTTCGACGAGATCGTCACGCCGCAATTGCCGCCATTCGACTACTCCAAGGAGCGCGACCAGGCCAACAAGGCCATTGCGGCGATCGACAACAACATCAAGGCCCTGAACCAGACGCGGGAATGGCTTGAACAACACATTCAGCAGGTCCAGAAGGGCTTGTCTTCCATCGAGAAGAAAGTTGCTGACGAAATCGGCAAGGTCCGTGATGCCAAGGGGGCAACCCATGTCCCGGTGGATCAGGCACGCCGGGCCTAGGAGGAGTATTCAGGGATGCCACGTCGCAGAAGTGACAGAGGCCCGTGGTTCTGGCGCGGCATGATCGCGCTGATGCTGGGGGTGGTTTTCGCGCTGTTCGCCGTGGTGGCGTTCAATCAGCCGCCATCCCTGATGGCCGACACCAGCTGCCGCATGGACCGCAAGGATCCTGCACATACGATCATCCTGATCGACCAGTCCGACCCCTTCAATCCGAACGATCTGGATTGGGTCTACGAATTCGTCGATGCTGAAGCGCGTGCTCTGCCGAAATATGGCCGCCTCACAATTCTCACGCCGAATGCCGCGAATCCGTATGAGCCGAAGCGCATCCACTTTGCCTGCTCTCCCGGCAGCGCCGCAGAAGCCAATCCGATTTTCCAGAACCCGAAAATGGTCGAGCAGAGCTGGCAATCGGAATTCTATGCGCCGCTGCTGGAGCAGGTCGAGACGGCCCTCCTGGACACGCGCCAGCCCAGTTCCCCGCTGGTGGAAGCGGTCTATGCCGTCAGCGACCGGGCCGATTTCCAGCCGGGGGACACGTCGCGTCGTCTCGTGCTCGTATCCGATCTGATGCAACATTCAGACGGTTTCAGCTTCTATCGGGCCGGTGCGGATTATGAGGCGTTCCTCGGGTCCGATCTCGCCCGCATGACCCCGCGCCTGGACCAGGTCGATGTGGTGGCGCGGATCGTGCCAAGACAGATCTACGACCTGCCCATGGCGGAGGTGAAAGCCTTCTGGCGGGCCTATTTCGATGAGGCCGGGGCGCAATACGGATCGGTGAACTGAGCCGGTAAACGGCTGTCAGCGCTACAGGATTGGCCCCGAATTTGCATTGTTGCCGTCAAAGGCACTGCAATATTTGGAGAACGCCGATGTTCACGTCCTGCAAGGCAAGTCTGACAGCCATCGTATCCGCGCTCGTCCTGGCGGCGTGCGCCACGCCGCCCGAGCCGGTGGTCGAGGGCGCCGAGTCCGGCGATCCCGTGATCACGCCGCGGCAACAGGAATATCTCGATGCCTTCAACGCTCCGCGCGGCGCCGTTCGGGCGACCCAGACAGGAATCCGGCCGGGATACACCTTCGTCGGCATCGCCGAAACGGACCGGACCGAAGCCCTGAACTGGCGGATCATCGCGCCGAATGGGGAGACCGTCGCGGACGGGCAAACGATTCCCTATGGCTATCATGACGGCTCCGGGGCCCATGTTCAGCTGATCGTGACGGACGCACTGCGCACTCCGGCTACCGGGCTCGTCCTCGATGTCGAAGGCGTCGGCAAGAGCCACCCCTTCGCCGTGTCGGAAGATGTCTTCAAGCAGCTCAAATACGACACGCTCCACTATTTCTACCACAACCGGGCCGGCGTCCCGATCGAAGCGCGCTATGCCGGTGGCAAGCAATGGGCGCGCCCGGCCGGACACCAAATCGAAGTGCTGACCTGCTTTGCCGGCACCGACACGCGCGGTGTCGAGTGGCCTGCCTGCGACTACAAGCTGGACGTCAGCGGCGGCTGGTATGATGCCGGTGATCACGGAAAATATGTCGTCAATAGCGGCATCAGCGTCTGGAGCCTTCTGAACGCCTATGAGCGCGGCACTGACGGATTCGAGGACGGCACCGTCAACATTCCGGAATCGGGCAATGGCGTCAGCGACTTGCTGGATGAGGCTCGGGTCAATCTCGACTACATGCTCAGCATGCAGGCCCCCGAAGGCGCCGAGGCGGCTGTCCTACGCGGACAGGTCAATGGCCAGTGGGAAACCGCCAGCCCCGATGTGATTGATGTATCCGGCATGGTGCACCACAAGTCTGGCGATACCGTCTGGGCGCGGTTCCCGTTGATGCCGCATGAGAATACAGCGAACCGTGTCCTGTTCGCACCGTCCACGGCGGCCACGCTGCACGTTGCGGCTGTGGGCGCCCAATGTGCCCGCGTGTTCAACGGCATCGACGATGTCTATGCCACCAAATGCCTGGCCGCAGCCAAACGCGCCTTTGCGGCGGCGAAGCGGGTGCCGGACGCCTATGCCTATGACAATTTTCCCGGCACCGGCCCATACGGGGCGACCGACATTCGCGGGGAATTCTACTGGGCGGCTGCGGAGCTGTACGCCGCCACCGGAGACGCGGCGTATGCGGAAGATGTCAAAACCTATCAGGCTGCTCTGGACCAATGGCCCGTCAGCGGCCGCCAGCAGCCCTATTGGGGGGACACAACCGGTCTGGGCGTGCTGACGCTGGCCCGCCTGGCACCGGATCCGGCCATCCGGCAGGAAGCCGTCGGTGCCCTGCGCCAGACAGCGGACGCCTATATCGCCCAGACCCGGTTTGAAGGGTACCAGATTCCCATGAACCGGGGCGTGTGGCCCTGGGGATCGATCGGCACGCTGGCCAGCCGCGGCATGATGCTGGGCACGGCCTATGACTTGACCGGCGACGTCCGGTATCGCGACGGGGCCCTGTCCTTGCTGGACTATATTCTCGGCCGCAATCCACGCGACATTTCCTATGTGTCCGGTCATGGCGAGAACGCATTCAAGGCGCCGCACCACCGCCATTGGGCCGGGGCGCGCCATGAGGGATATCCCTTGCCGCCTCCGGGCGCCGTCTCGGGCGGGCCAAACAATACCGACCCGGCCGGTCCGGTCTCACGCATGATCTTCGATCAATGCCATGCCCAAACCTGCTATGCAGACCATGTCGATGCGTTCGAACTGAATGAAGTGGCCATCAACTGGCAGGCCGCAACCTTCTGGCTGGCGGCATGGGCGGACGATATCGACCGTGCAGACCAGACGGGCCGTTAGTCCTCGAACGTGCCGATAACCGGCACATGATCTGACGGCTTCTCGAGTTCGCGGGCCTTGCGATAGATCTCCACCGACTGGAGCCTGTCGCAAGCCTGTGGAGAGCAGAGGAGATGGTCGATCCGGATGCCGTGATCCTTCTTGAACGCGCCGCCCTGATAGTCCCAGAACGTGTATTGGTGCGCGCGTCCATCGGTCAGTTCGAACGCGTCCGCCAATCCGAGATATTTCAGCTTCCGGAATTCTGCGCGCGTCTCGGGCAGGGCGAGCGCATCATCCTGCCAGACCGTCTCGTCCCAGCAGTCCTCGGGCGTGGGAATACAATTATAGTCGCCGCACAGCACGAAGGCCTCGTCCTGTTTGAGCAGGCCGCGCGCATGTTGTTCCAGCGCGTCCATCCACTCCATCTTGTAGTCGTACTTCTGGCCGGGCGCGGGATTGCCGTTCGGCAGGTACAGTCCGCCGACGCGGATCGGCCGGTCGGTCAGGATCAGCGCCTCGATATAGCGCGCCTGGTCATCCTCGATCGTGGGCAGGCCCTTGGTGACATCCTCGATCTCGTGCTTGGAGAGCAGGGCGACACCATTATAGCTTTTCTGGCCAAGCACCTCGCAGTTCCAGCCGCGCTCCTCCAGCTCCATGTACGGGAACGCATTCGTCTCGCACTTGATTTCCTGCAGGCAGACAACATCGCAATCGATGGCGTCCAGCACATCCAGCACTGTAGGCAGGCGTGCCTTGATCGAGTTGACATTCCAGGTGGCGATACGCATGGCTGTTCTTTAGCAGCTTCGTCCCATTGTTCCAGCGTGTGCTGCTGTATATATTTATCGGGTTCTTCGAGGAGAGAGGCATGTCGCCAAGCTGGATTCAATTGCTGATCGTGGTGGTCGTCGCACTCCTCCTGTTCGGCGGACGCGGCCGGATTTCCTCCATCATGGGGGACATGGCCAAGGGGATCGGTGCATTCCGAAAGGGCCTGAAGGACGAGGAAGAGACCAAATCCGTCGAGAAGGACGAGATGGTCAACGTCACCCCCCAGAAGGACGAGACGAAAGCCTCGTCATAATTTGCCGAGTGGAGGGCGCTTCGCATGCTGCCCGGAATCGGGTTTTCCGAGATTTTGTTGCTTGGCCTTGCGGCGCTGATCATTGTCGGCCCGAAGGATCTGCCGATGATGATGCGCCGGGTTGGCCAATTCGTCGGCAAGGGCCGCGCCATGGCGCGGGAGTTCCAGGCAGCGTTTGAGGACATTGCCCGACAGAGCGAGCTCGACGATCTGCGCAAGGAAATCGAGGATCTGAAGCGCGAGAACACGATGCAGCAGGCCCAGGATGACCTGGCCGCCTTTGAAGCGGATGTGAATTCGGCCGTGATGGAAAAAAGCCCCCCGCCGCCCGCAAGCGATCCGAAGCCGAAAGGCGCCCCGGATGCACCGGCGCCTGCGCCGAAACCCGGGGATGATGCCGCGTGAACACCTTGCCGCCAAAGGACGAACAGCCGGACTTTATCGATGACGAGGTCGAGGCCAGCCGCGCGCCGCTGCTGGAGCATCTGACAGAGCTGCGCTCACGCCTGATCAAATCGCTCGTGGCGCTGATGATCGGCACGATTGCCTGCTTTTTCTTCGCGCAGGAAATCTTCGAGCTCCTGCTCGCGCCGTTTGCGCTGATGGCGGAATCGATCCGCGGGTCGAAGCTGGAATTCGTCTACACCGCGCCGATGGAATTCTTTTTCGCAAAGCTGAAGCTGGCCCTGTTTGGCGGCATCTTCCTGGCCTTTCCCTATATCGCCTGGCAGCTCTACAAATTTGTTGCGCCGGGGCTCTACAAGAATGAGCGCGGCGCGTTCTGGCCGTATCTGGTGTTCGCGCCCCTCCTGTTCGTCGCCGGGGCGGCTTTTGTCTACTTCCTGATGTTGCCCATGCTGGCTCGTTTCACTGTGGGCATGGAAATCCCTGACAGCGAGATTGCCAACATCACCATGCTGCCAAAGGTGGCGGATTATCTCTCGCTGGTCATGGCGCTGATGCTGGCCTTCGGCATTTCGTTCCAGTTGCCGGTCGTATTGACCCTGCTGGGCAAGATCGGCCTCGTCTCGTCCGATGCGCTCGCCAAGGGCCGGAAATACGCCATTGTGGCGATCCTCGCCTTTTCTGCCTTCTTCACCCCGCCGGACATGATCTCGCAGATTCTGCTGACCATTCCGGTCTACTGCCTCTACGAAATCTCGATCTGGTGCGTGAAGATGATCGAGAAGAAGCAGGCCGAGACAGACGCCAGCGAAGCCTGACCTGCCCGCAGGTACGCATATCCCCCGGTTGCAGGCAGCCGCGGTGCGGATTACAGCAGTGCCGGACTGACCAGACAGGACGACAGACATGTTCGATATCCGCGCCATCCGAGACAATCCCGACGCGTTCCGCGCCGCCTGGAACCGGAAGAAGCCGGGCCTCGGGGACTCCGTCGACGAAATCCTCGCGCATGACGGCGCCGTGCGAACGGCGGTGACCGACAAGCAGGAAGCTGAAAAGCTGCGCAACGAAACCTCCAAGCTGATCGGCAGGGCGAAGGCCTCGGGCGATGAGGCCGAGTTCGAGCGCCTGCGCAAGCTCGTGGCCGATGCCAAGGACACGATCGAGGCCGCCGGCGAACAGGAAGAGGCGGCCCGCAAGCTGCTCGACGACCTGCTCTATGGCCTGCCGAACATCCCGCTGGATGAAGTGCCGGACGGCCAGGATGAAGACGGCAATGTCGAGCAAAGCCGCTGGGGCGAACCAAAGGCGTTTGCCTTCGACGTGAAGGATCACGCCGATCTCGGCGAGGCGCTTGGCATGATGGATTTCGAAACCGCCGCGAAGATGAGTGGCGCGCGCTTCGTGCTGCTCTCGGGCAAGCTCGCCCGGCTGGAACGCGCGCTCGCGGCCTTCATGTTGGATGTCCAGACAGAGGAACACGGGTACACGGAATGCTCGCCGCCGGTGCTGGTCAAGGATCAGGCCCTTGTTGGCACGGGGCAGTTGCCGAAATTCGAGGAAGACCTTTTCAAGACCACCGGGGATCATTTCCTTATTCCTACCGCCGAAGTGCCGCTGACGAACATCGTTCGTGAAAGCATCATCGAGGCGTCCTATCTGCCGCGCCGGTTCACCGCACACACGCCGTGCTTCCGCTCGGAGGCAGGCAGCGCAGGGCGTGACACAAAGGGCATGATCCGCCTGCACCAGTTCAACAAGGTGGAGCTTGTCTCTGTCGTCGCCAACCAGGACGAGGGGCTGAAGGAGCTGGAGCGCATGACCGGATGCGCCGAGGCGATCCTGAAAAAGCTCGACCTGCCATTCCGCCGCATGCTGCTCTGCGCCGGTGATATGGGGGCAGGGGCACGCAAGACCTATGACCTTGAAGTCTGGTTGCCGAGCCAGGACACCTATCGCGAAATCAGTTCGTGTTCTTACTGTGGTGACTATCAGGCCCGCCGCATGAATGCGCGCTATCGACCGGAAGCGGGTGCGAAGCCGGAATTCGTCCACACGCTCAACGGCTCCGGTCTCGCGGTCGGGCGTACGCTGGTGGCGATCCTCGAGAACTATCAGAATGAAGACGGCTCCATCACCGTCCCGGACGCCCTGCGCAACTATATGGGCGGCCTTGAGGTGATTTCGGCATGAGAATTCTCCTGACCAATGATGACGGCATCAATGCGCCGGGCCTGGCCGTTCTGGAGGACATTGCGCGGGAAATTTCCGATGATGTCTGGATCGCCGCGCCGGAAGAGGAACAGTCCGGGAAGGGCCGCGCAATCTCTCTGACCCACCCTGTGCGCACGCGCGAAGTGGGGGAGAAGGCGTGGGCCGTTGCGGGCACGCCGTCCGACTGCGTCCTGCTGGCAACGCATAATCTGATGCCCGAGAAGCCTGACTTGGTTCTGTCCGGTGTCAATCGCGGCCAGAACATCGCCGAGGATACGAGCTTTTCCGGCACCATCGCGGCGGCCTTGTTCGGCATGCAGCTGGGCATTCCGTCCATTGCGCTCAGCCAGTCGCAGAGCTTCCGTGAGCGCGGCTCCCTGCCATGGGATACGGCCCGCGCCTGGGGCAGCAAGGCGATCAAGCCGCTGATCGAGATGGGCTGGCCCGGCGATGTGGTCATGAATGTCAATTTTCCGGATGTGGAGCCGGATGCCGTCAAGGGCATCCAGATCACCCGTCAGGGATTCCGCGACGAATCGATCATCCATACCGATCGCCGCGAAGATTTGCGCGGCAATGACTATTACTGGATCGGCTACAAGGGAAAACTCTCGAAACCGGACCAGGGCACGGATTTGCGGGCCATCTATGATGGCTATGTGTCCGTCTCGCCCCTGCATGTGGACTTGACGCATGAAGTGTTCCTCCGGACGCTGCGGGAGTCATGGAAGAGCTGACCGTCGATCCGTTCCGCGCTGCCCGCCTTGTCCTGCGCCTGCGCCAGGACGGGGTAACGGATGATGGCGTTCTGCGCGCCATGGAAACCGTTGACCGGGGCGCATTCGTGGAGGCGGCGGACCTGAAGGCATTGGCGTTTGCGGACTGCGCGCTGCCGATTCCGTGCGGGCAGGTGATTCCGCGCCCGACCGTGACCGGCCATCTCCTGCAGGCGCTGGACCTCGGGCGGCATCGCGACCGGCGGGTGCTGGTGGTCGGCATGGGGGCGGGCTACACGGCCGCCCTGATCGGCCGGCTGGCCGCCGACGTGTTCGGGGTCGAGCGGTATGACCGTCTGACAGACCATGCCCGCCAGCGCATCGTGGCCCTCGGGCTGGACAATATCGCCGTGCGGCACGGAGACGGCGCGCTTGGCTGGCCGGAACGCGGCCCGTATGACCGGATCCTCCTGACCGGGCAGGTCCCGGCCGTGCCGGAAGGCTTGTTTGCCCAACTCGCGCCGGAGGGGTTCATCATCGCGCCGATGCAGCTGGAGGGGCAGGCCCGGATCGCGCGAGTCACGGCGGACGGCACCACCACCCGGCTCGGCGCGGCGGGTCTGCTGCCCCCCTTGTCCGAGGGCCGGTCTGCGACCCTCTAGACACAATTGTGTGACCTGCAGGGCTTGTTTGCCAATGCAACTGCCCACAGCTATAGGAGCACATCATTTTCTGGGGTTTACGGGAGAACACCACATGCTGACCAGACTCGCCACGCTGACTGCAGGCGCAGCTGCCGTTTCACTGCCGGCTTTGGCACAGGCCGCGCCGAGCGCCGCCGGCCCCAGCATCATGAGCCAGGTCCTGCTGTTCCTGCCTCTGATCCTGATCTTCTACTTCCTGCTGATCCGTCCGCAGCAACAGCGCGCGAAAAAGCACAAGGCCCTGATCGAGGGCATCAAGAAGGGTGACACCGTCATCACGTCCGGCGGTCTGGTCGGCAAGGTGACGAAAGCCGGCGAAACGGAAATCACGGTCGAACTGGCCGACGGTGTGCGCGTCCAGATCATCAAGCAGATGATCATTGATGTGCGTGACCGCAACCAGCCTGTCGCCGCCAACGACTAAGGGGCGTGCGGCCCGGTTGGCCCGCCTCATTGCAAGGATATCCGCATGCTTCAGTTCCCACCCTGGAAGGTCGCTCTCATTCTCCTCACCCTGACCTGGGGCGTCGTCATGGCGCTGCCCAATGTGGTGAACATGGACAATGCGCCGGGCTTCATGCCCAAGAAAGGCGTGAATCTGGGGCTCGACCTGCAGGGCGGTGTCTATCTGATGATGGAGATCAACCCGGATGAGGTGATCGCCAACCGTCTGGAGGTGTTCGCGGGCGACATTCGCAGCTCCCTGTCGAACGTGTCCCCGTCCGAGCGCATTGGTCACCTGTCCGATGTCGAAGGCCGCGAACTCGTGGTCACGCTGACCCGGCCGGATGCCGACGGCAATTTGCCGATGGATGAAGCCTTGCGCCGGATCCGCAAGCTGAACGGCACCGTCGAAGGCGCCATTGGCGGTGCGAAGACCTATGAAATCGAATCGCGCGGGACGGACCGCATCATCGTGACCGTGCCCGCAGCATCGGAAGAGGCCCTGATGAAGGATGCCCTCGGCAAGACGATGACCATCGTCCGCCGCCGGGTCGATCCGGATGGTGTCTCTGAAATCGCGATCACGCCACAGGGCAATGACAGGATCATCCTGGAAGCCCCGGGGGAGCCTGATCCGCAACGCCTGAAAGACTTGCTCAGCCGTGACGGCAAGATGACTTTCAACCTGGTCGACAACAGCCCGGCCGCGCTCCAGTCCGCACAGGCTGGGGTTGTACGTGCGGGCTATCGCCTGCTGGAAGGCCCCACGACCGGCCCGCTTCTGGTGCGCAACATACCGGAAGTCACCGGCGCGGACATTGCCAATGCGGCGCAGGGCTTCGACGAAGCCAACCGGCCGCAGATCAATTTCCGCCTGAACAGTAATGGCGCGCGGAAATTCTATGAAACGACGCGAAACAATTCCGGCAAGCTGTTTGCCATTGTGCTGGACGATTCCATCATGTCCGCTCCGCGCATCAACGAGCCGATTCCAGGTGGAAACGTGCGCATTACCGGCGACTTCACACAGGAAGAAGCGCAGGATCTTGCAGCCATTATCGAGGCCGGCGAGATGCCGGCCAAGGTGCAGTTCCTTGACCAGCGGACCGTCAGCGCCACGCTTGGGCATGACTCGATCCGGGCAGGCACGCGCGCCTCTCTGATCGGCCTCGCCCTGGTCGCCATCTTCATGATTATCGCCTATGGTCTTATGGGTGGTTTCGCCGTTGGCTCGCTGGCCGCGAACATCGTCCTGATCCTCGGGGCTTTGTCCGGCCTCGGGGCGACGCTGACCCTTCCGGGCATCGCCGGCATCATCCTGACCATCGGTATGGCGGTGGACGCCAACGTGCTGGTCTTCGAACGTATTCGTGAGGAGCAGCGCAATGGACGCTCGCCCCTGACGGCTGTGCAGGCGGGATATGAACGCGCCTTCTCGACTATTCTCGATGCCAACGTCACCACATTGATTGCGGCCATCATTCTTTATCTGCTGGGCTCGGGTCCGGTGAAGGGCTTCGCCGTGACGCTGGCCATCGGCATCGTGACGTCGGTGTTCACGGCCTTCGTCGTGACGCGATGGTTCACCGTCATGTGGCTGAAGACATTCCGCCCCAAGAAGCTCGCGGTCTAGGCCCGGAGGAGACACGACATGCTACTCAAATTCTGGCCTGAAAAGACCAATCTCAGCTTCATGAATCTGCGCCTCTTCGGGGCGGTGATTTCCACGTTGCTGATCGCAGCGTCGATCTTCTTCCTTGCAACGCGCGGGCTTAATTTCGGGGTCGATTTTGCAGGCGGTACGGTCATGGAACTGGAACAGACCGAGACGATCACGGTTGAAGCCGTTCGGGAAGCCATGCCCCTCAATGCAGACGTGAACAGCGCGGTCGGAACCGATGCCCGTTCCATCGTTGTGGTGAAATATGGTGAAGCCGATGCGGCGATTCTTGGCGAAGCGTTTCAGGCCCTGCCGGCTGCCGAGCAGGCTGAGCGGGCAACAGGCGCGACCAATGAACTGGTGACCAGCACGCTGAAAGACGCGCTGGGAATCACGGATGCGCAGATTTTGCGGAATGACTCGGTCGGCCCGAAGGTATCCCAGGAATTGTTCCGGGATGGCATCACGGCCCTGATTGCTGCACTCGTCCTGATGCTGATCTATATCTGGTTCCGGTTCGAGTGGCAGTTCTCAGTCGGCGCCGTGGCCGCTCTTGCGCATGACGTGATCATCACGCTGGGCGTGTTTGCGTTCCTGCAACTCGAGTTCAACCTGACCACCATCGCGGCGCTGCTGACGATCATCGGCTACTCGATGAATGACACGGTGGTTGTGTTCGACCGGGTGCGGGAAGAAAAGCGGAAGTACAAGAAGATGCCCGACAAGGAGGTCATCGACCTTGCCCTGAACGGCACGCTGTCGCGGACCTTGCTGACATCCGGCACAACCCTGCTGGCGCTGTTGGCCATCTTCTTCCTCGGCGGGCCCGTCCTGCGCGGCATGAGCTTCGCGCTGATATGGGGTGTCCTGATCGGGACCTATTCCTCGGTCTTCATCGCGTCCACAATCGTTCTGGCGCTGGGCATGGATTTGACGAAGAAGCCGGTCGAGGATGTGCCGGGCTTCCAGGCCTAGAGGTCGCGCCGGGCTACTCGCCCAAAACGATCATCTTGTCCATCAGCGCATCGACTGCCGATTTCGGGGTGTCGCAATGCACCAGGGCACTGCGGAAGGCGTCCGGCGTGAAGCCGCCATCGATGATGTGTTCCATCAGTTCGAAGAAGGGGGACCAGAAGCCATCCTCATCCAGGAAGGCCATGGGCTTGGCGTGCAGGCCCAGCCGCGCCCATGACAGGATTTCCACGGCTTCTTCCAACGTGCCAATGCCGCCTGGCAGCACGATGAAGGCCTCCGATTCGTCGAACATCATCTGCTTGCGCGTATGCATGTCATCGACGATCCGGTGTTCCACCTCCTCGTAGATCATTTCCTTGCTCAGCAGGAAGCGCGGCATGATGCCAAGCACGTCGCCAGCGGATTCATGTGCCGCCCGGGCGCAGGCACCCATCAGGCCGATTCCGCCGCCGCCATACACCATCCGGATGTCGCGGCGCGCAAGTTCGCGGCCCAATTCCTCGGCCAGCTTGATATAGCCCGGCGCAACATCATCGGAGGCTCCGCAATATACGCAGATGGATTTTATCTTCGTCATGCGGTTCAGCCCTTTCATCTTGACGACACGCGCCTGTGCGCCAGCCCTATATGGGGGCTGTGACCGGCGGGCCAGTGACATTTTCAGGACGTTTTGCGCCCGAGTGCAACACGCAGGGTTTGTGGATCTGCGATTTCATCCCATATCCGGGCGATGACAAATTCCCATACCGCCTCGTCTGATCAGGACAAGATCGAAAGCGCTGATGGCGGGATCGGGGTCTCCATCCTTCGCATCCTGAAACTGCTGGCGCGGCCGGAACTGGCGAAATGGCGTCCCGTCATGGTGATCGCCCTCGTCGTCACGCTGGCCGCGTCTGTTCTGGAGGTGGTGTCACCGCTGCTGCTCGGGCACGCGATCAACCGCGCCGTGCCGGAAGGCGGGGAAGCGGCAGCGTTCGGCGCGGCTGCGCTCTGGTTGGCACTCGGCATCGGGGTGCGTTTCCTCGCTGCGGCCCTGCCGCAAATCCGCGACTGGCTGTTCTCGCCGGTCAGTCAGGATGCCCAAAGGGTGGCCAGTGTCGACGCGTTCGGCCATGCCCAGTCCCTGTCGCTGAACTTCCACCAGACTCGCCGCACCGGCGCCCTCAACCGGGTAATCGAGCGGGGAGCGAATGCGATCGACTATCTGATCCGCTTTCTCGCCTTCAATATCGGCCCCACCTTTGTTCGCCTGGTGCTTGCCTCCGTCGCGCTGGGAGTCGCCTATGACTATCGTCTGTCGCTGATCGCGGTGGTCACCATCATCATCTATGTCATCGCAACCGTAATCATCACCGAATGGCGCGTGCGCCAGCGGCGGCGGATGAATGAAGCGGATACGCATTTCCGCGCAACCTCGGTGGACATTCTGACCAATTTTGAAACGGTCAAGGCCTTCGCGGCGGAACGGCGTGAAACCGGGCGGTTCAATGCGGCAATGCGCAATTACAATCATCGCTATGTCGATGCGGTGCGGTCAATGTATGTGCTGAACGCGGCGCAGGCGCTGATCATGAATGCCGGACTGTTGGCCGTACTGGTGCTGTCGGCGTGGAATGTCATCCAGGGCACCATGCTTGTGGGCGACCTGACCGCTGTCATGCTGATGCTGTTGTCACTGTATGCGCCGCTGAACATTCTCGGTTGGGCCTGGCGCGAGATCAAGCAGGGCGCGGTGGACCTCGAGAAGCTCTACGGCCTGCTGGCCATGAAGACCGAAGTCGCGGATGCGCCGGATGCCGCAGAACTCAAGCGGCCGGAAGGCAAGGTCGAATTCCGCGATGTGGGCTTCAATCATGAAGGCCGGGCCATCGGCGTGCAGGATATCAGCTTCACTGTTCAGCCCGGACGAAAGATCGCCTTCGTCGGTACATCCGGCGCCGGCAAGTCCACATTGCTCAAACTGCTGTTCCGCTTCTACGATGTCGACTCGGGCTCGGTCCTGGTTGACGGGCGGGATGTGCGTTCCCTGACCCAGGAATCCTTGCGGAAATCCCTCGGCCTCGTGCCGCAGGATGTTGTGCTGTTCAACGACACGCTGCGCGCCAATATTGCGTACGCACGGCCGGATGCCACCGAGGCCGACCTGCGGGACGCCGCGCGGCGTGCGCAATTGCTCGATTTCATCGAATCCTTGCCCGAAGGCTGGAACACGCGTGTGGGTGAACGGGGGCTGAAACTGTCCGGCGGAGAGAAACAGCGTGTCGGAATCGCCCGGGTGATTCTGGCGGATCCGTCGATTCTGGTGCTCGATGAGGCAACATCGGCGCTCGACAGTGCGACCGAGGCCGCCGTACAGGACGCGCTGGATGAGGCGGCGCAGGGGCGCACCACGCTGATGGTGGCTCACCGTTTGTCCACAGTGAGTTCTGCTGACGAGATACTGGTTCTGGACTCTGGACGCGTGGTGGAACGTGGGGGACACTCGGACCTGCTGACCCAGAACGGCAAATATGCTGAAATGTGGGAACGTCAGGCCAAGAACACAGAAAGTGCGCTTGCGGCTGAATAGGAATGGGGACGGACATGAGTGATGACCTTGAGCGAAGAACCGCGCCCTGGTTGACCGGCGGGCTGGACTGGGAAGGAGTGGCTGCGGCGCTTGCAGCCTTCCTGTTTGCGTTGCTGTTTGGCTGGTTCTGGCCACCATTGTTCTGGCTGTGGTTTGCCGTGATGGTCGCCATGCTCTTGGCGGCACGCTGGGACACGCGCTTCAGCCCGGACCTGGCAAATGGAATCATCGCGCCGTGCGACGGGGTTGTCGTTTCGGCGGTGCCGGCCGATCCGCCGAGCGAACTGCGCATGTCGGACGGACCGACGCTGCGGATTCGAATCTCCTCGTCACCGGCCACCACCAACCGGCTGTACGCGCCGATTGCCGGCAAGCTCGAGAGCCTGATCACCGAAGAGGGCGAGCCGAGCGTACCTGTCGCCATGCGGCCGGATGCCGACGGTTTGGCGGTATCCTATTTCCTGTTCGAAAGCCGTGGCCAGCAAGTGGGTGTCCGGCTCGCGACCGGCGGACTTGGCCCGCGTCAGGAACTCGAAGCTGAAAGCGGTGACATTCTGCGGATGGGACGGGTCATCGGAAAGCGCCGGCTGGGCGGGTGGTGCGATATCTATCTGCCGGCATCGGCGGGACAGCTGGTCTGGCCGGGACAGACCCTGGTGGGCGGTGAAACCGTTCTCGGGCGACTGAAATCCAGCGAAGATGCTGCCTCTCAGGAATTCACGTCCGGTGAGGCTGGCGAATTGCCGCTTGGCGTGACGAATGATGATTTCGAGGATGAGACCTATCCGGAGCCGGACGAGGCGGAAACGCCGGACGACCCGGCCGTTCTGTTCGCCCGACTGAAGGAAGCCGCCAAGAAGAAGCCGGTCGACGACTAGTCTTCCTGCTGCGGCGCGTTCCGGTTCATCCAGGCAAAGATCGGTTTGAAGGGAAGAATCCACCCGATTCCTGCGAAGACATAAAACAGCAGGACGGCCCATTTCGGCCAATCCGAGACCATCGGCCCGACTGTGCCGATCATGACGATCCAGCCGATCATGAAACCGAGCAGGAATATGCTGGCAATGATTTTTCGGACCGGATAGCTCATCGTCTTCTCTTCCAGGTGCACATGCGACTCCGCTGCCCCTTGCACCGGCTCGTGCTTGGATCATGTATCGCGCATGAGCGAAACGTCAAAAATCAGTCCTTCCGCCCTCTGGATACGTCGCTGGCTCGTTCTGGTCGGCTTGATGGTCTACGCCATGATCCTGATCGGCGGTGCCACGAGACTGACCGATTCCGGCCTGTCCATCACCGAGTGGAACCCGGTCAGCGGCGCGCTGCCGCCGCTGTCCAGCGCGGCCTGGGAGGTCGAGTTCGCAAAGTACCGCGAGACGGCAGAATACCAGTTGGTGAATCAGGGCATGTCGATGGCCGAGTTCCAGAAGATCTTCTGGTGGGAATGGGGGCATCGTTTCTTCGGCCGGATGATCGGCTTGGTCGCGGTGCTGGGGGCCGCTGTGTTTGCCGTGCGGGGATGGCTCTCACGCCGTCTGGGCTGGCATCTCGTATCCCTGATCGGCCTGGGAGGCCTTCAGGGTGCCATCGGCTGGTGGATGGTGGCCAGCGGCATAGGCGAGACGACGCGGGTCGATGTCGCGCCTTACCGGCTGATGACCCACTTCACGCTTGCCCTGTTGATCATCGCCTATGTCACCTGGCTCTGGCTGGATCTGGGCGAAAAAGCGCGTCCGGGCGTTGCGCGCTCTGTGCGCACAGCGTCGCTGGTGCTTCTTGGGGCCATTTTCGTTCAGATGGCCGCCGGTGCGCTCGTGGCGGGTCTGGACGCGGGCCGATCCTATAATGACTGGCCTTTGATGGCGGGAGAACTGGTGCCGTCTCATTATCTCGAGGAGGGGCTCGGCCTGCGCAGCCTGTTCGAGGGACGTGCCGCGACGCAGTTCAATCACCGCCTGTTGGCCTATGCAATCTGGATCGGTGCGGTTGCGGCGGCATGGGGCTTCCGCAAGACCCCACTTTGCCGGGACTTTCGCTGGCTGGCCGCGCTTGTCACGCTGCAGGCCGTGTGGGGGATCCTGACTCTGGTGCACGCCGCCCCGATGAACCTCGCATTGGTTCATCAGGGACTGGGGGTCATTGTGACTCTGGCAGCGGTCCGGCTGGTCTGGCGGGCCTCAGGGCAGGCGCCTAGTGCGCCCCCGCAAGGGTAATCGCACTGGGGTCCACGAACACAGCCTGATGCTGGTCCGGGGCCGTCTCGCCGGCAATGACGATTACGCCGCCCGGATAGCCCCCATTCATCATCGTGCCGTGCGCGGTCATGGCGTCCGGACTGTCTGGTGCGATGACCGTGATTCCATCCCGCACAATGACCGGTGTGTTCGTCATGCCCATATCGGTCGAGATCTGCAGACCGGTGTCCGTCTCGATCGACAACAAGGCGTCGAATTCACCGCGTGTCAGCGCAACGGCGCTTGTGGCACGTGGGGAGGCGACGAGCGTGTCGCTGGTGAAGGCACAGGACCTGATATTGAAGTCGGTAAACGTCGACTCGCCGGCATCCCAGGAGAACTCGCCGTTTGCCTCGTGCAGGATGCCTGTCTGCAGGACCCGGTCATTGGTGGCGGTCCAGTAGGCAAGCCGCATGATGCCGGATGTCACATTCGGACTGGCGCACAGACCTGCAACTGACCCGTTGACCGGAGCGGGCAAGTCGACCTGGGCCGGTGCCACCAGGCCTTCACCATACAGATAGGCCTTGAGTTCTCCCTGGCGTGTGATTCCCGGGAAAATGGTGACCGTGCTGCCCGAAAGGGTCGCGCTCTGGCCGCTTCCCAGGGCCGTGACGCGGAAATTCGCCGGTTCACCCAGAATTTCGCCATTCATGTTGAACAATTGCAGGCCGCCCTGCTCAAAGGAAACCGCCATCAGGCCGCCGAGTCCACCCGACAGCGCTACTGCGTTGACGGGGCCGGCCAGGGGGCGTGTCGACCAGACGGCTGGAAGCTCCAGATTTCCGGATATTTCAGGGGTGTCGGGCTGTGGTTCCGGCGCCTCGGCTTTCTTCGAGCACCCAACTGCTGTAAAAAGCAGGGCGAGGCCAAGCCCTGCGTTGACAACCGGGGAAGTGGCGCTTAAACGCCAGCGCTTGAATTGCATTCCATGAACTCCGAAAGCGAGAGGCTCTAAGTAGAGCGATGAAAACCTATAACGCACCAGCCAACGTAGAGCACAACTGGGTCGTGATCGACGCGACCGATGTCGTCGTCGGACGCCTTGCTTCATATGTTGCCAAGCGCCTGCGCGGCAAGCACCGTGCTGACTTTACACCGCATATCGATACCGGCGATCACGTCGTGATCATCAATGCCGACAAGGTGAAATTCACCGGTCGCAAGATGACCGACAAGGTCTACTACCGTCACACCGGTTATCCGGGCGGTATCAAGTCCACGACGCCCGAGAAGATTCTGAACGGCCGTTTCCCGGAGCGCGCAATCGAGCTCGCCGTGAAGCGCATGATGCCGAAGGAAAGCCCGCTGGCCCGCAAGCAGTTCTCCAAACTGCACGTCTATGGCGGCGCCGAGCACCCGCACGAAGCCCAGAAGCCCGACACTGTCGACTTCAAAGCCATGAACCGCAAGAACACCAAGGCGGCCTGATCAACATGACTGACACTGCAAACTCCCTCCAGGACCTCGGCGCCATTTCCGGCGCTACGGAAGCTGACGCCCCGGTTGTTCCGGCCGAGCCGAAGATCGATGCCCAGGGCCGCGCCTATGGCACCGGCCGCCGGAAAGAGGCTGTCGCCCGCGTCTGGATCAAGCCGGGTACCGGCAAGATCACGATCAATGGCCGCGATCAGGAACAGTATTTTGCGCGCCCCGTGCTGCGCATGGTGATCGCCCAGCCGCTGGTCGAAGCCGGCCGTGAAGGCGAGTTTGACATTGTTGCAACCGTGAAGGGCTCCGGCCTGTCCGGTCAGGCTGGCGCTGTGCGCCACGGCCTCTCGCGCGCTCTCGTCAATTACGAGCCGGGCCTGCGCAAGGTTCTGAAGCCGTTCGGCTTCATGACCCGCGACCCGCGCGTCGTCGAACGCAAGAAGTACGGTCGTGCGAAAGCTCGCCGCAGCTTCCAGTTCTCGAAGCGCTAGACCGCACACCGAATACGATTGTTCAGGCGGGCGCTTCGGAGACGGAGCGCCCGTTTCATTTGTCCGGAATTGGGAAAGGGTCGGCCATGCTGCCCAAGGTTTTCATCGATGGCGAAGCCGGCACGACGGGCCTGCAGATTGCCGAACGCCTCCGTGCGCGCACCGATCTGGAACTCGTGTCCATCGATCCCGCGAAGCGTAAGGACAATGAGGAACGCGCGCGCCTGATGAATGCCGCGGATGCGGTCATCCTGTGCCTGCCGGATGATGCTGCCCGCCTGGGCGTGTCACTGGTGACCAGTCCGAATACGGTCATCATCGACGCATCGACCGCCCACCGGGTTGCGAATGGCTGGACCTATGGTTTCCCCGAGATGGACAAGGGCCAGCGTGCTGCCATTCAGGCCTCGCGCCGCATTTCCAATCCGGGCTGCTATCCGACCGGAGTAATCGCGTTGTTGCGTCCACTGGTGATGAAAGGCTTGCTGCCCGCGTCCTGGCCGGTCGTGGTGTCCGCAGTGTCCGGCTATTCCGGCGGCGGCAAGGCGATGATCGCCGAGTTCGAGGATTCGTCCTCCGAATCCTACACCCGCGACAATCACCGGATTTACGCCTTGGGCCAGACCCACAAGCATCCGCCCGAAATGAAGGCCTATGCGCGGCTGGAACAGCTCCCCTTGTTCATGCCGTCCGTGGGACGCTACGCACAGGGCATGATCGTGGAGATCGGATTGCCTCTGTGGGCGGTTTCCGGAAAGCCGAAACGGGCACAGCTGCATGCTGCCTTGTCCGAAGCCTATGCTGGTGAGCGGTTTGTGAATGTGGTGCCGCTGGCCGACACCGACATGATGAAGGGTGTCGAACCTGAAGCCTGCAACGGCACAAACCGGATGGATCTGTTCGTTTTTGGCTCGGACGATCAAGCGCGGCTTGTCGCGCGGTTCGACAATCTCGGCAAGGGCGCGTCGGGGGCGGCAGTCCAGAATCTCAACATTGCGCTCGGGCTCGAAGAGGATGCCGGCCTGACGGCATAACGCCGTTGTTTCAGCCGAGCTTGATATCTTCCAGCCGGACCCGGGCGTAACGGCCCGGAGCGGCTCCGAGGCCCATGTCCTTCGGTTGTTTGGCAGCGCCCTTGCGACCGGATTTCGGGCGCAACCAAGCCCACCATGTCGGCCACCAGGAACCGGCATGTTCCTCGGCGCCCTCCAGCCACTCTGCACCGGTTTCCGGCAGGACAGCATTATTTGTCCAGTGACAATACTTGTTGGCATCCGGGTGGTTCACCACGCCGGCAATATGTCCGGAGGCGGCCAGGATGAACTGCGTCTTGCCACCATAGACCTTTGCCGTTCGATAGACACTTTCCATCGGGCAGATATGGTCGTCCCGACTGGCCTGCACCATCACGGGGATGTCTACCTGCTTGAGGTCTACAACATCGCCGAGGACCTCGAACTGGCCCTGGGCCAGCTTGTTGTCGGCGTAGCAATCCTTCAGGTATTTGCGATGGACCTCACCGGGAATGTTGGTCTGGTCGGCATTCCAGTAAAGCAGGTCGAATGGCCTGGGCGGTTTGCCCAGCATGTACTGGTCGATCACATAGCGCCAGACCAGGTCGATGGGGCGGAGCCAGTTGAAGGTTTCATACATCATCGAGCCCGGCATGATTCCACCATGCTCCTCGATGATGGAGTCGATATAGGCCCGTCCATTGTCGTCGGTGAAGACTTTCAGGTCGCCGGCCAGGCTGAAGTCGGATTGTGAGGCGAAGAAGGTCGCTGACTTGATCCGGTCGTCGCCGTGCAGGGCCATGTGGCCCAGAGCGGAGGACAGGAGCGTCCCGCCGATGCAATACCCCACGGCATTGAGGCCCTTCTGGCCGGTCGCTTGCAGCGTTGCCTCGACCGCTGCGTAGATGCCGTTCTGGACGTAATCGTCCCAGGTGTGGTCGCGCGTGACCTCGTCTGCGGAGCGCCAGGATACCACGAATACGGACAGGCCCTTGTCCAGCAGCCAGCGGATCATGGAATTCTCCTCGCGCAGGTCGAGGATGTAGAATTTGTTGATCCAGGGCGGAAAGATCAGAAGCGGGCGGGAATAGGTTTCCTCGCCCGGCGGGGAGTACTGGATGAGTTCGATCAGGTCATTGCGGAACACGACCTGTCCCGGCGCCGTGGCGATGTTGTCCCCGAGGCTGAACGGCGTTTCGTCAGTCTGCGTGATGTAGAGCTTGCCGCCGCCCTTGCGCACATCCTCGCGGGCCATGCGGATGCCTGCCAGGATGCTTTCACCACCTGTTTCCAGGAATGTGCGAAGGGCCTGCGGATTGCTGCCGAGATGATTGGTCGGGGCCAGGCTGTCGGCCAGTTGCTGGCTGAAGAATTTGGCGCGCACGTGAATGTTGTCGGGGATGTCATCCCGCACATGATCGGCGAGGCCCATCAGCCAGTTGGCATTCAGGTCATAGGCCTTGCGCATGAATTTGAACCCGGGATTGCGCTGCCATTCCGGATCGGAGAAACGCTTGTCACGTTTCTGGGTAGCGGCACCTGTCATGCCCTCCAGGGCCATTTCCTGCCAGAGCTCCATCCAGCCCTGCATCAATTCCATATTGGCTTTCATCAGGGCTGCGGGATTGCGCGCAAATCCGTGACCGACAGCCCGGAAGGCCTCGCCGACCCCCATCGGGTCGCCATTGGTCACCGTGCCCAGCGGGCCGGACCCTGTCAGCACATCTAGCAAGAGTGCGTGAGACTCTGTATTCGCCAAGGCGAGCATGCTCATCAGCGCCTGCATTCGCATCGGGTCCTGCTGGGCAAGAATTTCTGCAAGCGTCGGAAGGCTGTTTTTATTATCCTTGCGGTCGACCATTCGTCCCAATATCGCCTTGTTTACCCGCCTCTTAGTATTCTACGGAATAATTGTGATTTAATGAGTTTAACCATGAAAAACACGGCGATTCCCCTCATAAGTGTGTCCTGCCTGCTTCTGGCGGCCTGTTCGGGGTCGTTTGCGAAAGTTCGCACGGCCATCGATCAGGCACCCGAGTGGTATGATGCGCGCCGTGTTGAAATCCGGGGCGAGGGCTATCCGGAAATCATTGACGTTCCGACCATCGAGAAAGGGCAGGCGCCGGGACAGACGCTGGAAGCGTCCAGGTCGCGGAGCGAAACACTGCGCGCGGTATTCACCGAAAGCGAACGAGCGGCCGGGCCCGCAAATGTCGCTGCCGAGATCGAAACCTTCAGGGACACGGTGCGGCGCGAATTTGCGGGCTTCGACGCCAGTTCTGATTTCCTCACGGATGAGGAAATCCTGGCAATCCGTTCCGCTTTCGATGTTCCACGAGTTACAAGGGGCCGCCGCGCCGCCAGCCGATGAATACAGATTTCCACAAGATCCGCCGCCTGCCACCCTATGTGTTTGAGCAGGTGAACCGCACCAAGGCCACACTGCGATCGCAAGGGGCCGACATCATTGACCTCGGCATGGGCAATCCCGACATGCCGACGCCAGAGCATATTGTCGACAAGCTGTGCGAGACGGCCCGCCGTCCGGACGTGAACGGGTATTCCGCTTCCCGTGGCATCAAGGGCCTGCGCCGCGCCGTCACGAATTATTATCAGCGCCGGTTTGACGTATCGCTCGACATGGACCGCGAAGTGATCGTGACGCTGGGTTCGAAGGAGGGCTTTGCCAATCTGGCGCAGGCAATCTCGGCGCCGGGCGATGTCATCCTGTCGCCGGATCCCTCCTATCCGCTGCACTCGTTCGGCTTCATTATTGCCGGAGCATCGATCCGAAGCGTACCGGCGCATACGCCGGAGGAGTATCTGTCCAATCTCGGCAAGGCCGTGAAATATTGTGTCCCGCCGCCAACAGCGATGGTTCTCTGCTTCCCGTCAAACCCGACTGCCGAAGTATGCGATCTCGATTTCTACAAGGAAGCGGTGAAGTTCGCACGCAAGCATGATCTCATCGTGCTGTCAGACCTGGCCTACAATGAAATCTATTTCGATGAGCCGACGCCTTCCATCCTGCAGGTCGACGGTGCCAAGGATATTGCGGTGGAATTCACCACCATGTCGAAAACCTATTCCATGGCCGGCTGGCGGATCGGCTTCGTTGCCGGCAACGAGAAGCTTGTCGGTGCGCTGGCCCGGGTGAAATCCTATCTGGACTATGGCGCCTACACGCCGATTCAGGTTGCCGCCGCTGCCGCCCTGGATGGCCCTCAGGATTGTGTGGACGAGTTCCGGCAGATTTACAGGGCGCGCCGGGATGTTCTGGTCGAAAGCTTCACGCGCGCCGGATGGCCCATCCCGTCCCCGAAGGCCTCCATGTTTGCCTGGGCGCCGATCCCGGAACCGCTTCGGGACATGGGCAGTCTGGAATTCTCGCTTCAACTGATCAATGAAGCGCATGTGGCGGTCGCCCCCGGAGCCGGATTTGGCGAGCAGGGCGACGGACATGTCCGGATTGCTCTCGTCGAGAATGAACAACGCATCCGCCAGGCCGCCCGGAATATCCGCAAATTTCTTCAGGCTCGCGGGATCAAGGACATCCAGCCCGCCGCGGCAGAGTAGGCTCGCAGCTTGCACGGCGTCTCTGACATTCTTTTTTCAAATGTTTCGCTAACGGGATTGGCTGCCGCGATGGTGTTTGGAGTTGTGGTTGTATCTATAGAACTCCACAAACTCTCCCGGCGCTTGGAAGAGTTAGCCGCGTTTCAGAAAGAAATAGCGGCAAAACTCGAAGAGTTGGAAGCTAGAGTGAATTCTGGCGATAGGTTTTAGCCGTCAGCCCTTTCGCCTATGCGCCAAACCCGCTATGCGCTGCCCCTGACGTAAACTCGGGAAGCAGAAGGGGCACTTCAGTGGCGCCATTGAGGATAGGTATCGCAGGGCTCGGTCATGTTGGCTGTGGTCTCATCGAACTGGTCGAGCGGCAGGAGCGCCTGCGAATTCCGGGACAGATCGAGATTACCGGCGTCAGCGCGCGCAGCCAGTCGCGCAACCGCCCGGTCGATACCAGCAAGTATCGCTGGTTCGACGATGCCGCCACGCTGGCCGAGGATCCGGAAGTCGACGTCTTTGTCGAATTGATCGGTGGCTCCGACGGGCCCGCCAAATTTGCGGTGGAAGAAGCCCTCAAGGCGGGCAAGCCTGTCGTGACCGCAAACAAGGCGCTGATTGCCAAGCATGGCATGGCCCTGGCCAAGCTGGCCGAGGAAAAACAGGTCGACCTCCTGTTCGAGGCAGCTGTCGCCGGAGGCATTCCGGTTGTGCGGGTGCTGCGGGACAGTCTGGCAGGGGTCGAGATCAATCGTGTGTCGGGTATCCTGAACGGAACCTGCAACTTCCTGACGACCGAAATGCTCGCCACCGGCCGGTCGTATGACGAGGTGCTCGCCGAAGCCCAGAAGCTGGGCTATGCGGAAGCCGATCCGACTCTGGACGTGTCGGGCATGGACGCGGCCCACAAGGCTGCGATCCTGTCCGCCATTGCCTTTTCGGCAGACCTCGATTTCTCGAAGGTCGAAGTGTCCGGTGTGGACGGGATCGAACTTCTGGACCTTCGCCTTGCCGACCGTCTGGGGTTCCGGATCAAGCTGATCGCGGAAGGTGTTTTGACCGAGGGCGGTGTGGTGTGCCGGGTTGAACCAATGGCCCTTCCGGTAGCGCACCCCCTGGCACGGATTGACGGTTCGCTGAACACGGTCCGTATAGAGGGAGATCCGGTGGGTGCGGTGACGCTGACAGGCCCGGGGGCGGGCGCTGGCCCGACGGCCAGTGCCGTCATGGGGGATGTTGCGAAGCTGTTCCGACCGGCGATCCGGCCGGCGTTCGGCCGTGCAGAGCACCATCTGGCAAGGCCGTTCACCACCGGTCGGAAGGATGAGGTTGCGCCCTTCTTCCTGCGGGTTCGGCTGGCGGACAAGCCGGGCGCGCTTGCGGCCCTGTCTGAATCGCTCGCGGCCGAGGGGGTCTCCGTCGACAAGCTGTTGCAGGATTCTGCAGATGACAGCGGCGCCAGCCCGATTGCCATTGTCACACACCGGTGCGAACGGTCGAACATGGATGCTGCCTTGGCGCGGCTGGAAAAATTTGCAATTGCTGTCGACCCGCCGCGCCTGATCAGGATCGAGTCGGCAAGCTAATTGCTTTAATCAGGCGTAGAGCCAACATGTTTTGCGCGTTCGGAGATTTGAGAACTCATGAAAAATAGCGTTCTGACGCCCAGCCTCGCCGATTCCATGGTCCGCGTGACGGAATCCGCTGCCATTGCCGCCGCCAAACTGGTTGGTCGTGGTGATGAGAAGAAAGCCGACGCCGCCGCTGTCGATGCGATGCGCACGGCGTTTAACGAAGTCGATTTCCAGGGGCGCGTCGTGATTGGCGAGGGCGAGCGCGATGAAGCGCCCATGCTGTATATCGGCGAGGAAGTCGGCACCGGCAAAGGCGCCGAGATCGACATTGCCCTCGACCCGCTGGAAGGTACCACGCTGACGGCCAAGGCCATGGCGAATGCGCTGGCCGTGCTGGCGATCGCACCGCGCGGCGGCCTGCTGTATGCGCCCGACACCTATATGGACAAGATTGCGGTCGGACCGGGATATCCGGAAGGCATTATCAGCCTTGATGCCACGCCGGCCGAAAACATCCAGGCGCTGGCCCGTCACAAGGGCGTCGACGTGTCCGACATGACGGCCTGTGTTCTGGATCGCCCGCGCCATGAAGGCATCATCGAGAGCCTGCGCTCGGTCGGTGCACGCGTGGCTCTTATCACCGATGGAGACGTCGCTGGCGTGATCGCGACCACGAACCCGCATACCGGTGTCGACCTGTATGTTGGCCAGGGAGGCGCGCCGGAAGGCGTTCTGGCGGCTGCTGCGTTGAAATGCGTCGGCGGCCAGATGTATGGCCGTCTCGTCTTCCGCAATGATGACGAGCGCAAGCGTGCCGAGCGCACCGGAATCACGGATTTCGACCGCACATACTCCCTGAACGAACTCGCCTCGGGCGACACGGTTTTCTGCGCGACCGGAGTTACCGACGGCTCCATGCTGACCGGGGTCAAATCCGCCAATGGCCGGGTGCACACCCACACGCTGGTGATGACGTCGACAGACGGCATGGTTCGGTATGTCCGGTCTGACCGAAAGGTCTGATCAGGGCGTTTCACGTCGTGTCACAGATGGGCTAGAATCACCGGGAAGCGATTCCCGGAGTGATCATGGCTGATCCTGCCCTCAGGCAAGACAACACCCTGTTTGACGTCTCAGGATCGGCGACTGGCCGGTTCTGGACCCTGGCGTCGGTCGACGAGGCGCTTGTGCGGCGTCTGCAGCCAAGCGTCGGGGGCTCCGATCTGCTCGCCCGGCTGCTGGCCACTCGCGACGTCACGCCGGAGGCGGCAGCCGCCTATCTCTCGCCGACCCTGCGGGAGACCTTTCCCGATCCATCCAGCTTCGCCGACATGGATGCCGCTGTCGGAATCGTTCTGGACGCCATTCTGGAGAAAAGGCAGGTCACCGTGTTCGCCGACTATGATGTCGATGGCGGCACCAGCTCTGCCATCCTGACACGCTATTTCCGTGCGTGGGGGCAGGAACTGGGCCTCTACGTCCCTGACCGGCTCGAGGAAGGCTATGGGCCATCTCCAGAAGCCTTCCGGCACCTGAGGGCCAAAGGGGCGGAACTGGTCATCACGGTGGATTGTGGGGCGGCTGCGGTCAGCGCGCTGGAAGAGGCCGAGGCGATCGGCTTGCCCATCGTGGTTATTGATCACCATCTGATGGCCGGACATCATCCGCCCGCCGCAGCGCTGGTCAATCCGAACCGGCCTGACTGCAATTCGGGCTGTGGACACCTGGCTGCAGCAGGCGTTGTGTTCGTGTTTGCGGCGGCGCTGAACCGGCTGGCACGGGAGCGCGGCATCGCACCGCCCGAAGGCTTGCCCGACATCATGTCCTTTCTCGATCTGGCGGCACTTGGTACGCTGTGTGACATGTCCCCGCTGCGCGGCGTAAACCGCGCCTTTGTGCGTCAGGGCCTGACCATTCTTTCGCGCGGTCAGAACGAGGGGCTGCGCGCGCTGGCGGATGTGTCGGGTATCAGCAAGGTGGACAGCGTCTATCATGCGACCTTCATGCTGGGGCCGCGTCTGAATGCGGGCGGACGCGTCGGCGACCCATGGCTGGCCGCCAAGTTGCTCGCAACAGACGACCGGGCGGAGGCCATTGCTCTGGCCGAGCGGCTGCACGCGCTGAATGACGAGCGCAAGGCGGTCGAGGCAGCCATTCTCGATCAGGCGACCGCGCAAGCTGAGCAGGCCCTGCAGAAGAATCCGGATCGCGGCATCCTGATCGCCGGAGGCGAAGGCTGGCATCCGGGTGTGATCGGAATCGTGGCCGGGCGCCTGAAGGAGCGGTTTCACCTGCCGAGCATCGTGATCGGATGGGGGCAGGGCCTCGGGCCGGTCGCGAAGGGATCGGGGCGTTCGGTGACCGGCGTAAATATCGGCGATGCGATTGCCGCCGCAGCGCGCGAAGGCGTCATCCTGTCAGGGGGTGGTCACGCCATGGCAGGCGGCCTGAGCCTCGAGCCGGAGCAGATCCCCGCCTTCGACGCCTGGATGGTGAGCCATATGGCGCAGTTCACGGCGGAGCGGGCCGCTGCGCTGGAATTGCCGGTGGACGCGGTTCTGTCTCCCGGCGCCGCTTCGCCCGGGCTGGTGGACCAGATTGCGGGCATCGGCCCCTTCGGCGTGGGCTCGCCGGAGCCAGTTTTCGCGCTTCAGTCCGTACATGTGACAGGCGTCCGGCAGGTGGGCGCGAACCATCTGAAATTCATTGCCGAGGATTCCAGCGGACGGCTCGACTGCATTGCCTGGCGCAGTGCGGACCAGCCGCTGGGCGAGGTCATCCGGCCGAATGCGCGCCTTCATCTGGTGGGGAAACTGAAGGCGGATGAGTGGAATGGACGCCGCCGTGTGCAGCTCGATGTCAGCGATGCAGCTGAGGCATGAATTATCTGCAGAAACCCCGTCCAAACCGCTTTACGAGTCAGAATTGAGCGGCTATATCGCCTGTCTTCGAGCCGATGCGGTCCCTTCGTCTATCGGTTAGGACGCCAGGTTTTCAACCTGGAAAGAGGGGTTCGATTCCCCTAGGGACTGCCACGGCTTGAATCTCCTTTGAAAACAAGGTGTTGTGCGATACCAGATCGTCGGTTTTCAACACAGTTTTCAACACGATTCGGTGCCGCTAGAACGCATCTCCCCGGGGGTCTTTTGATCGCCGGAAGGGTTCAATATGTGTGCGAGAAGGTATCGTTCTATGAGCTATGTTTATAGGAGAGCCAACGGTCTGTTTGAAATCCGGTATCCGATCCCTGCCGATGTTGTGAGCTACTTTCCAAAGCCCAAAGGTAAAGGGGTCAGGTCGCACATTATCAAATCCCTCGGGACAAGGGATCAGAAAGAGGCCAACAAGGCGGCGGTTGAACGCGTCAAGGAAATCGAGGCCGTTTTTTCTGCTCTGAGAGACGGCGTGGCTTCCGATGAATTCAAAGCCTTTTGCCGCATCGCATATGAACAAGAAACTGCAATTATCGCGGATAGCTTCCTCAATGCTGAGTTTGGGAAAGAGCGACGCGTCGGCGAGAGACTGGCGGAAACGAGGAGCGCGTTGAATGGAACTGATGTCGAACAATTGGAAGCGGTTGCAGGGTGGCTAGTCGATCACTTTTTGAGTGCCACAACCAATAATTGCGCGACGGTCCCAAAGGATACACCGGCTCGCAACGCTATGCTCATGGCAGCTGCTAGCGTACTCTTGGACGCCTACACTCAAGGCTTGGCGACGGTCCGTGGTATAACAAAAACTCCGAAACCAAAGTCTCCTTATCTGCTAACTGAGCCAGCTGACGCACCCGCAGTCGGAGACAATATCCCGTTGACGTCAGAAGGTCATAAATCTCTCGAACAGTATTGGGAGGTCTATGAAACTATCAAGCAGGCTTCTTCGTCGCCTGTGCAGGCAAAGACATTGGCGCGCAGGCAAACTGCATGGAAAGAATTTCATCAGCTAACCGGCTCGTCCCTTTCGCTGTTCAAAGTGCAGAAATCTCACATCTGGGCCTATCGAGATGCGCTCACCAAGGCGCCGGCTCGATCTGGTTCAATCATTGAACTCAGAGACTTGAGTTTTCCTGAGAAGCTCAAAAAGGCAGACGAGGGAAATTATGCCAGGCTGGATCGAGGAACCATTGCTGACCGACTTAGGCAGATCCAGGCTGTGTTCCAGCTGGCTGTGGATCGAGGACACCTGGCGAACAATCCGGCGAGAGGTGTCACTGAATCCAGCTTGACGAGCAAGCCGCATAGAAAGGCTTATACGACAGAAGAGTTGCAGATGATCTTCTCGTCCGAGCCGTATGATAAGGCATGGCAACTAGAAGAGCAGAACGACACGTTTTGGGTTCCATTGCTTGGGTTGTTCATGGGAGCGCGTGCGAGTGAGTTATATCTCCGCATGGAAGATGTTTTCGAAGATGATGAACATCCCCATATTTGTGTTGTTGACTACAAGGAACGGAGTTTGAAGAATCGAGCTTCAGAGCGAATAATTCCGATCCATCCGCAGCTAGTTGAGCTGGGGTTTCTGGACTACTGTCGACGAATGCGCGCGAAGGGTGACGAACTCTTTCCTGAATGGGAGTTTCGAAAAGGCCAGAAGCCGTCAGAAAGTGCGTCACGCCGACGTTTCAACCGTCACCTCAAAAGGTTGTTTCCGGATCGAGATTTTCCGGCCGATACCCATACGTTCCGGCATACGTTCGAAAATGCGTTGAGCGCGTCGGTCATTTCAGAACGGATCGCAAGAAGGCTGGCTGGGCGGTCATTGGGCGGTAGCGTTGATGATTACAATCGCCTTCTTCAATTGCCGGATCTGGCTAAAGCAGTAGCCATGATTTGTTTCGAGGGTCTTTCTTTGGATCACCTTAAAGCGTGACTTTGCGGAGCTGGCGGAGAGTCCCTCTCTCTCCGCCAGCTCCGGGCGACATCGTGCAACCTTTTGATAATACATGAAAAATGGGATTGCGCCGCCTCTGCCATAGTGCGCTTGTGTGACAGGTTGTGTGACGTCTGTGTGACTGACTGCGTTGTGGTTTCTTGTTTGAGCTCTGCGTCGCTGGACTTTGTTTATTCGATGACCACTTTTGCGGGGGCAGGACCAAAGTTTAGCACTCTGGAAAAGTCAGACCAACCGCAATTGATCTCGTTGTAGAGTTGCTCTGCTCTACAGAGATGGTCCGCCGGTTTTGAAAGTGCGACGGTTTCTTGAGGTATTTCTTTGTCTGGAGGCTTTGGCGCTGAAATTCCTGGCCCAACAAGCCCCAAATTGAGCCCAGCTTGTGGTTACTCTCGAGCGAGAGGTCGTGTGCTGTGAAAACCCTAATAAGAACGAGGATTCTAGTAGATAGTGCCAATCACATCCAGCGGATCAGGTGCGGGGATTTCAATTTACGAAGTCGATCAAAATTTCGAGTTCAGTCACCGAATTCAAGCCCGTGACACTTCCCAGGAAAAATACTTGTAGTGCTGATGCTAGGTGATCTCGGTACGGGTATTTCAAGAAATTTTAAATCGAACGAACAGGCGCCATCATGGTGAGGGTGATCTAGGCTCCCTAAGACTTCCTCTCTGAGAATTTGGTCTCGGAGCATGCAGGAGAGTCGATTGAGCACTCTCAGTGCGATGGGGTGGAGATATTCCGATTGCGCGTCAGCGAGCAATCTGAGCTGATGGTGAGCACTCAGGCGAGGGGGGGCATCGCACCAGAAAACCAACTTTATTCCTTTTGGGGTGAGCAAGAATTGAGATCGAAACCCATCAAGTGTCGTCTGGGTTCAGGGGCAACAAGTTGAGTCCTTGGTTTTAGGTTGGCGGCGCTTTGCCGGAAGCGTCTCAGGAGTCCGTAGAGCGCGTTTCACCCTTCAGGGCCAGGTTGGGCATCCTCAAGTAGTTAAACACGCTCTGGTGACTCTCACAGAGCTTCCTGAAGCTATTCGTTGTAGTGTCCGTCGTCAGGTATTTGAGACTTCAGGCTGCCTGACTTAAGGAGGGTCTGGCGCATCTGGGTTGAGTTAAGCAGCGGATTGGGCGTGCTGCAAGCGCCGTAGTTTCATGGTCCTCCTTTTGATTTTCTCACGTTCCAGCAGAATGGTCTGGCCGCGGCCCGTATAGACATCTGCCGGAGTGAGATTGTTCAGGCTCTCGTGATAGCGCTGGTGGTTGTAGTAGCCAACGAACGCGTCGATCTGCGCTTCGAGGTCTCCCGGCAGGAAGTAGTTTTCCAGCAGGATGCGGTTTTTCAGGGTCTGATGCCAGCGCTCGATCTTGCCCTGGGTCTGGGGATGATACGGCGCGCCGCGCGTATGCTTCATTCCCTTGTCGGCAAGATACTCAGCCAGATCGCCAGAGATGTAGGAAGGTCCGTTGTCTGAGAGTAGTCTTGGGCGATGGATCACGTTTACTTCATCGAGTCCGGAAGCCTCAAGCGCCAGGTTCAGCGTATCCTGCACATCGCTCGTCGCCATGCCGGTACAGAGCTTCCAGGCAATGATGTAGCGGGAGAAGTCGTCAAGCACGGTGGAGAGATAGAACCATCCCCAGCCGATCACTTTCAGATAGGTGAAGTCGGTCTGCCAGAGCTGGTTCGGCCCGGTGGTCTTCTCCCTGAACTCATCAGCCGCTTTCATCACGATGAAAGCCGGGCTCGTGATCAGGTTGTGCGCCCTCAAAAGCCTGTAAACACTGGCCTCGGAGACGAAGTAGTGCTTCTCATCGGTGAACGTCACCGCCAATTCCCGGGGAGATAGTTCCGGTTGATCCAGGGCCATTTCCAGTACCTGCTGACGCACCTCGTTCGGGATGCGGTTCCAGACCCGGCCGGAGCCGCTGCGCCGATCCTCAAGCCCGGCTTCACCGAACCGCCGGTAAAGGTCATACCAGCGATAGAAGGTCGGACGTGACACGCCGATCTGTTCCAGTGTCTTCTTCACCGGCTGGTGTGATTGTTCGACCAGCCGGATGATCTCCAGCTTCTCAGAGGCAGGGTATCTCATTCGGTATCCTCCCCATCCCCGATCACGCTTTTTTTCAGAATGCGGTTTTCCAGCGTCAGGTCGGCCACGACTTCCTTCAGATCCCGCATCTCGCGCTTCAAGCCGCTCACCTCACCGGACGTCGCCTGGCGCTCGGTATCGCCGGAGAGCCGCCTCTTTCCCGCTTCGAGGAATTCCTTCGACCAGGTGTAATAAAGGCCCTGGGCGATCCCCTCACGCCGACACAGTTCGGCAATCGAATATTCTCCGCGCAGGCCTTCCAGAACAATGCGGATCTTCTCTTCGGCAGAGAATTTGCGCCGGGTCTTACGGCGTATCTCTTTCACATGTTTTTCGGCCGATCCTTCCGGCCCGGATTTCTGTCTCATCTTCGCTCCCTTGGCGGGCTACGATGTGCCAGAAATCCTCCTTAAGCAATTTGGCCGATCTGTCTCATGGTCGCTGACGGGGAACAGATTTCGACATTCACCTGAGAAGACTTTAGATATACCGTCCAAGTGAGTTGAACTCGGTCCCCGCAAGGGAGAGAAATTTAAAGATGGAGTATGTTCGAATTTTCACCGTCATCTTGATCGCGTTGGTCTGGTGCAACGGGTGTGCTCGAGAGAGCAGCGAGGAAGAAAGTCGATATTCGAGTGAAACGCGTCAGGCCGACCATGATCTAGAGGCAGAACTTTTTGCTCAGGCCTTTGACGAAGCGAAAGCGAAAAGGGAAGCAAGTGCGGAATCGGACGACATCGACCTGACGCTTGAGCTTCTCAACGAAAGCGTGGACGAAGATGCACCGCAAGCGCCATCGGGTGGCGATCTGGGGCTGGGTGCGCCCCCCTTGAACAGAGAGCGCGCGATGGGGGACGCCGCGCCGAGCGGTCAATCACAGATGACTGAGGCGGAGAAGGAAGAATTTATCCGCCGCCTCGATGCGCTGGGGGCTAAAGCTAGCGTATCGCTTGCAGAAATTGATGCGACACAAAAAGCGCTCGATCTTGAGATGGAAGAGGCCCGCAACCGCTTTATTTCTGATAGCAGATTGGGCGACGTTGACGACGCAAATCGCAGTGCCGAATGTGTGGCGCTGACCAACGCGATTATGGGCGGCAAAACCTATCAGGAGATCTACTGGCATCTTTTGGGCCGCGCCGAACTTGATTTGGGGTGGGAGCAACGTAATCCGCTGCGCGATTGCGCCATGAAAAAAGACGGGCTTGCCATCCTGGTGCTGGTTTTGGACCGTATCGAGAATGATTGGGTTTATGGGACGCCAAGTCCGGAATGGGTGATGGATGCGCTGCTAACCTCCGGCGAGTTCGGCGCTAAACCGGCTGGCTTCTTGGCCGATCTTTGGGCGGTGAATTTTGGAGAAAAGCAGTATTTCGAAAACGGGCTTTATTGGCGTCTCACCAATTCAGATCGTATGCAGCGATTAAGGCGATTGATGTCTTCCATCGAGGGATGGGAACAAAACTTTGATCGAATGCTTGCGGATAATCGTGAGCTAAAAAAAACATTAAGCGATACGCAAACTACATGCTGGAGGGCGCAAGGCAACCATAGAGAATTACCTGAAACCGGACGCGCAGACTTTGTTGATATGATGAACGAAGTCGCGCCACGCCAACAAGACGCATGCTCGCTCGTCGGCATCGAAGTATTAGAACTCGGACCGTTACCGCAACACAAAGTCCAGTGGGCAGAAGGGGTGGAAGACCTTAGCTTCCGCTCCAGCAATGGTTTGGTATCGGCGAGAGATGTCGCGCGTTTATTCGATAATTGGCGGAAGGCGCGCAGCAAGAATAACTGGAACAGTGAATACGCATCGTTTGTGCATTTCTCTGATGATTCAAAAACACAGTACGTTGCTGGATACGACCCTTATCCCCACCGATACGGCGATACGATGCATTATAGCTTCCGCGTGCTCCGGGTTGATTTCGGGGTTTATCGCGAGTTCTTGAGCGCCTATTGGGCACCCTTTAGCGAGCCGGCCTATGCGCGGGAACACCCTATTGAGGACGCCCGCGAGGACGTCGAAAAAATACTCCTCGCCATGGAGCCTGGCATTCATTTTCTTTTGGGGCACTATGAAGAGGAAGGTATGTGGACATGGATGACGTTAGAGGACGCTCTGCGACATCCGACGCTCTACGCGCAGAGCATGCCGTTTTATGAATATGAAGCGATGATCGCAGACGCGCTGAAGTAACCATTGGCGTGGCCGCCTTCATCCATTAAAGGCGGAATAACAGGGGAAGAATATGCTTAAGATAGTATCTGCAATTGCTGCTGGACTGACGTTATGTTGCTCCGCTGTAGCGGTTCAGCGACCGTGAGACACTTTGGTGGTTTTGCTTAAGGAGGATTTTTGGCTCATCGTAACTGACTCAAGGAGTGAAGATGAGCAAAAAATCCGAAAGTGCCGACCAGCACGAAAAGTCGGTGAAGCACCGCGCCCGGCGTAAATGTTCAGCTGAAGAGAATATCCGCATTGCCCTTGAGGGCATGCGGCACGAATATGGGTAGTTTGTTACCACCTCCCGAAAAATGCCGAAGCACCCCGGTGAAGGGTCCGGTGAAACCCTAAGACTTCGCCCATGAGGCGAGTGCGCTCTCAGAACGCGCAGGAGAGTCGTTTTGCGTGTCTGGTGTTGTTCCGGAGATTCCAAGAAAGCGCGCCAGCGAGCAAACTGATTTGATTGTGGCCCGCTTCTAGTCGATTGCAGCACGAGCTAGTTCGCATGGGCGACTTTCTGTTCGCAGAATGCAGATCCAGCAATCAACCTATTTGTTCATGACTTGACTCCAGCTGAAGGCAATCTCCGCAGTGCTGTCATGGTGTTATGCCCCAGATCGTCTGACAGCATTGATGACACCGTCGCCATCCATCCGTGGTGTTCATCTTGACCTTATTCCCGTGCCATTTGACCCCTTTCTCCTGATACCTGCGCCTATCCAAGTGCCACCGAAATCTGAGTGTTTTGTACGTCGAGGTGAAACATCATGAGAAAGCTGTTTATTGCGGCACCTTTACTGGTATTTCCGGTCATCCTTTACACATTGGTCGCGGTAGCTGCTGGAAAGGCTGATGGCGCGGCAGCTGACCCAATCAGGCATATGCTGGATGTGGCAATCTTCAACATGCCAATGATTTCAGGCGGTCACTGGCGTTTCCGCGTGGGAGACAGCATTCTCCTCTTTGGTCTGATCATACTATTCATCGAGATTATCAAATCGACCAACACGAAAACTTTTGCGCTGATCAATCATGGCCTGTCCATGGGGATTTTCGTGATCTCACTTGTCATGTTTATGTTGTTCAGAGGATTCGACACGTCCGAATTTTTTCTGCTGATTACGATGATGCTCCTCGATGTCGTAGCCGGATTCATGGTGACCATTGTGGCTGCCCGCCGCGATTTTGGAATCCATCCGGGAATTGGCAACTGACAAGGTAAATGGGCGATAGCTGTGACGGGCGATCAAAAGACCGTGCTTCATTGGCGCGCAGTTGGTTGGATCGGCAGGCTGTGCGCCACGATTTCGATAGGCTCGCTCGGCGTGGGCTTTTGCATGCTCGCCGACGCCTTCTTCAATCAGGGTAGATGGGCATGGGCCCTCGGCATTGGCACCATCGTGGATATACACCCTCACAGATTATCTCTGGCGAGATTGCTGGGCGAAACGCGTCCAGCGGGTAAAGATCAAGCCGGGCGAGATGTTGCTGGACATGCCGGCCCAACGCTCCCTGACGCAGGCCAGGCATCGTGATCGCAGATTTATTGAAATTGCCGCCATCGACACGCGACTGGATGCCTATCGCTTTTCGGCAAGTTCGATATGCAGCGCAACCAAGTCCTGCGTCTGTATCCGAAGAGAGCATCAGGCTAGGATACTTGCCTTTGGCCTAGACGATCACACAATGCGCCGAATGGTCAGTGTTGATTGTCCTCAAGACCGGCCTACCGCTGCGTGATCTCGGTATGGTGGTAGGAAAAACGGCTTCCAAAGTATTCTGTTCGCGCCGGTGTGGCGTTGGGTTATGCTCAGCCTGTTAGCTGCCCGGCGAAAGGCCTTGTGGGCCTGTGCCGCCACTACGGGTAGCGTTGCTTTCATCGTCGTCCCGGCCGAACATCTACAGGCCCCTGTCCTATGATCCTGCCTACTGCGTTCCGCAGACCGGGTTTTGTTCGAAATAGGCGGCCAACTCCGAACGGTCGCTTTCCAGCATCGTACCAGCTTCTTCCATGATATCGGCGAAGCGATTGATCTCGTCCAAATGATGGCACCGCTGCGCCTCGTGACCATCCCAGCTCTTGTAGAGCTCGTGCAGCTGCACATGCTGCACGAGCATATTGCGCTGATATGCCCCGCGCCCTGAGTCTTGTAGGTAGCGGTCGTGGAACCATTTCGTCGCCCCCAGAAGGCTTGTCGCGGCCTCCTCGCGGCGGCCAAGGTCGATAAGCGGGTAAACGATTTCGCCATTATAGGTCGCTAGGTTCTGGCGCGCATCGGCATCGTCCGGATCCAGAAGGATACGCCGTTCGGCCAACGCCTTGGCGCTCTTGTAATCCTCTACGGCGAGCTCCGGCTGCCCTGTCCGATAATAGGCGTAAGCCCGCCGCCAATAGGTGAAGGTCAATGCGCGCCAGTAGGACACCGTTTCTGCCGGGATCGCCGCCCGGATCTGCGCCATGGTCTCAATCGCGGCGGAGGCTGCCTCGACCGCTTCCACCGCCCGGTCGGAGTTCACAAGAACTTCTGATTTCGATCGCTGCGTCCGCGCGAGACCGTAAAGCAGATCTAGGTCTTCAGGATTGTCGGCCAGCAACTCCTCGAACGTTGCAATCACAGAGTCGAAAATCTCGATTGCCGCAGCGCGGTCGTTCGCGCGATATTGCAGTATGCCTCGATTACCCTGCATCGACAGCAGCTGGAAGCGCTGGTGCAGGTCGTCCGGATGGCGTTCGAGATAGGCGGCGTAGCTGGCTTGCGCTTTCGCGTTCTGCTCGAATGCCTTATCAAGATCTGACTCAACGTAGAACGATGTATCCGCTAGTCCGGAATATAGGTCGCCCAGCGCGATAAGAAGATCGTCGGATTTCGGCTCGCTGTCCTCCAGCGGTTTGAGAATTGCCTCTGCCCGATCAAGGTTCTGTTCGGACAGGTCGTTTTCCTGCAGAGAACTGAAGGCTGGCGTGCCCTGGATCTCGCTGAGGCGCACCAGTCCGCGCGCTGTCTCGATCTTCAACTCGTCAGAGGCGCGAGAATCGTCGGCCAGTGAGTCAAGATAGTTCTGCGCCGCCTCGGCAAGTTCGACTTTTGCGCGCGTCGATCCGGGCACTTGGTCGATCTTGTCGTAGACGTCGAACATGAGCGACTTCGCCAGCGTACGCACCTGCTGGAAACGATAGTCGGAATCCCTGAGGGCGGCTTCCGCACGCTGATATTGCCAAGTCGAGCCGCCAAGCGCACCGGTTAGACTCAGGAAGGTGAGGCTGGTGCCAGCTACGACAAGCCGGCGACGCTTCAGGAACTTGCCGATACGGTATCCTGTCCCGCCGGCACGCGCGTCAACAGCGTGATCCGTGCGGTAGTTCTGGATGTCTTCCATCAAGGCATCGACGGAGGCATAGCGGGCTGCCGGGTCTGTTTTGGTAGCATGCCGGATAATCGCGCGAATGTCTTCCGGCGTTCTCAGCCCTTTCATCAGCGCTTCGAGCAGCTTGCCCAGGGAATAGATATCGGACAGCGTATTGGTGGCGACGCCTTGCGCGCGTTCGGGGGCGGCGAAGCCCGGTGTAAAACTGAGGCTGGCCAAGGATTCGGAGCCCGCCTCCCTGTGAGAGCGCGTTTCATCGGTTTCGTTCGGCTTGGCAATGCCGAAATCGATCAGCTTTACCTGTCCGGTATGCGTGACGAGCACATTGGTCGGGGTGATGTCTCGGTGGACGATCAGGTTCTGGTGCGCAAATCGTACGGCAGCGCAGGCTTCGCTGAAGAGTTCCAAGCGGTCACCTGTATGCAGTTCCTGCTCGTTGGCCCAGACAGTGATCGGATGACCGTCGATGTATTCCATGATGATGTAAGGCGAGCCGTCTTCCAGCTCGCCGCCGTCGAGCAGGCGAGCGATGTTGGCATGGCCGAGATCCGCCAGGATCTGCCGTTCGCGCCGGAAACGGTCGATCAGTGCTTCGGACAGGACGCCCGGCCTGATGATCTTGATGGCCACTTTGTGGGTGAAGTCCCCCGAGTCGCGTACGCCCTCATAGACGGCACCCATGCCACCCTGTCCTATCAGGCTCGTGATCCGGTATGCGCCGATACGCTCTGGTGCTTTCGGCGGGGCGGCATCAGCCGCAGCACCACCGGTCTTCAGCGACGCGCCGCCGGAGGAGTCTGCGGTGAGCAGAACCAAGACACGGTCGAGCAAAGCTTGGTTCTCGCCAGCCTTGTTCAGGACCCACTCATGCCGCTTGGTAGAGGGCTGATCGAGTGCTTCGGTGAACAGTGCAACGGCCTGTCTTTCAAGATCAGATGAGTCCATTTGCACGATCCCCAGTTATGAAGGTGTGGTTGGCAGCCCCGACCCCACGCCACCGCCAGGCACTTTCTCACGCTCAGAACGTACCAGCCCGTCGGCATCTTTTACAATAGCCGTGCATGCCTTGACCCATTTCGCCGCGAAGTCGCGCTTATAAATGCATAGACCGACGGCAGCTGGGTGGGGACCGCTGCCCGGCCACTATCCGGCATGCAGCACTCTGCGGCATACGGATAGTGGCTTTTCCCGCGCGAATTTCGCCAGGTCAATAGCCGCCACCGGCGCCCGGCCCGCGCAGGCGGTTGCGAATACCTCGCTTGGCCATTTCAAGACTGCTTTCCAGGTCGGCGCCGAGATCCCGCTTGAGGTGCGACAGGGCTTTGGATACCTGGACCGGCCCCTGAGATTGCACCGCGGCGAGAGCTTGCTGCTGAGACGGTCCACTGACGCCAAGAGTCGGGTGACTATCGATCGCACCGATAGTCCAGAACGCATGAGGGTGACTGTAATGGGCCATGACGTCATAGGGGATCCAAAGGTGGCCGCCTTCCGGGCCCCAGTCAGCGCCCCATGAATTACGGACGAGCCAAGATTGGCGCGACTCGTCATAACCGACGATTAACATGGCGTGTCCTCCGGACGGCGCCGGCCAATTGCCGCGCGGGCTCTCGATCTTGCCTGTTTCGGGGGCCTCGACGTGCAACATCTGTGTGGGCAGGCTTACGCCAAATACGACCGGAAGCCCGTTGGCTACCGCGACCTTGCTTCCTAGCCCCTGATCCGTCCGGGCATAGGTAATGGCGCTGAACTGCTCGGCCGCCTGATAGCAGGCACTAACGGGTTCTGTGGCCCACATGGCTTGCTGATAGGGCCACATACGTTCCGGACACGCGCCGAATGCCAACACGGAGGCCATCACATGGTGGATGAATGTGCCTGCGTCCTGGTTCACGGTGCCACCGATCTTGCGGGCATTATAATAGACGTAGAGTCGGGACAGGTCCGTTACGGCTTGTCCGGAGAGACGTTGGTGGTATTCCAGCGCGCCGACGACAGCGTTTGCGGCGCATGAGCCGATAAGTCCTTGATCCTCGACGGGCGAGCACATCCCCCGCAGGTCGATGCGTTCGGGCAGCGGGCCGGCATTTTCGGTCTTCAGCGTCGGCGCTTCGCTCGGTACTTCCTCGATCAGGCACCCGTCGGTGCGATAATTGGAATAGTCGTGAGGCATTCTCAGTCTCCTTTGATCGCCTGGCCGGCGCAATCGATTTTGGGCCGCAGGTCTATTGGCTGGCCGACCGGCACTTGGGCGGAATGGTTGAAATGAAGCAGGCCGTGCGCATTGAGCACTCCGTCTGTGTTCGGTGTCTCGAAATAGGCATGGTTCGAATTAATCAGGCGCGCCGTGCCGTGGGTGAGGGCGGGCTGGCCGGGAAAACCGATTGCATAGGCCAACTCGCCGCCGATGATAGTGCCTGTCATCTTCAGACCACGAATGCTCTCCGATCCTGCCTTACCGGTCAGCCGGTCCTCGGTGATGGTCATGACCCAGGCATTGCCAAGGCCGTCTTCCCATGTGCCGGAAGGGTAATCGCCGATGACGGCATCGCTGGCAGGCGCTGTCGTTCCGCCGTCAATTTCGCCTTTTTGGCTGTCCGGACCAAACATCTGGCTGGGCTTGCAGGACGATACCATCAGAGCGGTGGCCAAAAAGAACAGGCGTCTCATGGGCAGGGGGCTCCCGGTTCGTGATTAACGTGAAACTGCCCCGTCAGGTTGAGATTTCCATAGAGATCAAAGGTTTGGAAATTAAAGTGGCAGGCGTCGACCTTTGTACCGCGACCGCTCGCAAGATCCTGCCCGCGCACATTGAGCGTGTACTGCAGGCTATTCCCGCTGATTCCGCCGCGGATGTTGACCGGCGTTCCGTCGCCGCTGGCTCCGGCCCCGGTAAACGACCCGTTCGGGCTGACCGTGATAGCATAGTAGCCACCATAGCCGTCGGCCCACTCGCCGGAATAATAGGCATAGGGGTTGGAGGGATTGGGAACCGGAACGGGCTCCGGATTCGGGTTAGGATTCGGGCCAGGATCAGTACCAAAGAGTGCCGCGGCGATCGCGATGATCACCAGCAGCGTGGCAGCCGAGCCGCCAATGACCCACGCAATCAGTGAGCCATTCGCGGCCGATGGCGTACGGCCAGCGGGCCCCGGGGAAGAGGGCGGCAGCGGCACGGGAACGCGGTTTACCGCCGCGATGAGTTCCTTGCGGTATTGTTCCGCGTTTTGCGGGCGCAGCGCACGGTTGTCGGACATGCCTTTCAGGATTAGCGCGTCGACCTCCTGCGGAACATCGGAGCGTCCGCCGGATGGCGGTTGCCAATGGCGCCCGGGAACCACGCCGACGAGCAATTCATACAACATCACCGACAACGAATAGAGATCAGCTGGCGGACCCGCCGAGTCGGGATTGGTGCGTTGTTCCGGCGCCATGTAGTCCGGCGTGCCAAGGCCTGTATGGCTGGATGTTGACGATGCCCCGCCAGCCGCCCGGGCGATTCCGAAATCGAGCAATTTCAGCGGTGCGGACTTTTCGGTCGGGTCCTGCAGGAGGATGATGTTTTCCGGCTTCAGGTCGCGGTGGATAACGCCGGCCTCGTGTGCGGCGTTCAGGCCGGCAAGAATTTCCACTGTGATCCGCGCGGCAACGCGAAGCGGTATGGTCTCACCGCGCTGCACAGTTCGCCCATGCCATTCGCGTAACGAAATACCGTCTAGATATTCCATCGCAACATAAGCTTGGCCGGCTGACAGGCCAACATCGTAGACTGCGACGACATTCGGATGGCGGATGTCGCGCGCCGTCACGCCTTCTTCAATCAGGCGATGAATAGCCTTCTCGCCGCCAACATAGCTTGTATTGATAAGTTTCAGCGCGGTCGGCTTGTCAGAAATCGTATCAACGGTCTTGTAGACAGTGCCCATTCCACCGCGGCCGACAACCTTCTCGACCTTGTAGCGGTCGGCGAAGGTTTCACCAGGAGCCAGGGCCGGGCTGGCCTTGGTTTCCCGTCCGGTCGGCCGGTCTGGGTCTGGCGTGATCAGGCCCGTCATCGGAGTTACTTGCGCGACCGCCCCGGATTCGTATCCATCAACATCATCACCTCGGGATGGCTCGTCGTATCCGTCAACGTCATCGCCGCGAGATGGGTTGCCGTAGCCGTCGACATCGTCGCCGCGGAATGGTTTGCTGTAGCCGTCGACATCATCGCCGCGGAATGGCTTGTCGTACCCGTCAACGTCATCGCCCCTGAGCCGGTGGCCGCATTGATCGCAGAAGGTACTGCCTCCGGGTTGATTCGCGCCGCATGCCTTGCAAGTGATCATGATAAACTTCCTGAGATTCCGACCCGTCGTGTCAGGACAATCCGGTCAACTTCATCGTGCTGGATTTCAAAGCGAACCGCGACGGACACGGCGTCTTGGGTCCGCACAAGCGGGTGGATAACGTCTCCATCATTCAGTGTGAGAACCACGCCACGCTTGTGCGCTTTCTCATTGATCCGGATGCCATTCTGACTTTCCACCCTTAGTTTGAAGCGATCATTCTGGATGAATAGCTGGAAATGCCGCCGCGAAATGTGAACCGATGCGGCCTCGTCGATCTTGCCGTCCTGGCTGATGACGAGGCGGACATCGTTGAGCCCGCCTTCTGGCGCATTCGAGGCCCGCCCGAGGCTGAGCACGCCACTTACTGTCCGGATCGGGCCGTCGAGTGGTGCCTGTCCCTTGTCGAAGCCTTGCCAGACCAGGCAGGTGGAGCGGCGCACCGCGTAAGAGCCCTTGTAGCCGCGATGGCCCAGCCTGCGTTCCAGTGTGTCCGCACGGCGAAGGGTGAGCTGTATCGGCTCGGCATGCGTAGCGATGCCGGCCTCACGTTCCTGCTGGATGCGGGTAGGGTTATAAATGGTCATGCCGGCGCCGATGGCGTCGGCCTGGATGTTGTAATTCTGGACAATTTCCGAAGGCCCTTCCGGGGCGACTGGGATGGCGATCGAGGTGGTGAAGGCATAGCGTTCTTCCCGCCAAAGATACCGAGTCGCCACAACCGCGATGATATCGAACCTGTGCAGGCCTTCGGTGTCGAGCACGCCCGTCCGTAGGCCCACCTCGCCGGTCGAGCCCGACATCAGCCGTTGGAAGGGTAGGTCGATCTTCTTGAGTTCGGAATGGTCTCCCCTAATCCATATTTCATCGATGAACAGGGGTCGTCCGACCGGCGACGCATTGGATACGATCAGGGGCAAGGCCAGAGTGCCGCCGACCCGGATGCTCGACGCCGAGCCAGCGTTGAGGCTCATTCCGGGGGCGACACAGACCGGGCAGCGTCCCGAATCGTCCAGCAGGCCGCCGCACTCGTCCGTCGCCATGCACCGCATCAGCGGCGCGCCGCACTCATCACAAAACGTCGCATTCCGGTCGAGAGAAGTCCGGAAGCAGCACTTTTCTGGATAGGAGGTGGAGGAGGGGGACGGGGCCATCTCGATCATGTCCGGAGCTTGTGACCGCACTGTTTGCAGAAATTGGCTTTGGCGTTGTTCACGGCACGGCATTTCGGGCATTCCACCGTCGCGGATGTCTCGGCGGCAGGGCCAGTGGAGACCGAGACGGGGCCACCTTCTTTTCCCCCCGCGCCATGTGCGACTCCGACGGCACCATCCATGCCCATGCGGAACATTTCCCGGGCCTGTTCTTCCGAGCGGATCTGCGCGGCTGTTGCCGCTTCTACCATGTCGCGCATCGCGACCATGGTCTCCGCAGATGAAGTGCTCTCGGCGCGCGCCTGTTCAGCTAACACCTGCGCCACGTCTGCCGACAAGCCGGCATTGATGGCTAGGATCTGTTCAGGTGACATGTTTTTGAAGGCATTGATCTCGCTGGTCTTGGCGCGAGCCTTGGCATCCAGAAGCGAGACCTCGTTCTGTGTATCGGCTCCGGCCAGTTTGATCTTCAGGCCAGCTTCGGCCTCATCGCCGCGGATCTCGATTTCTTGCAGACGTGCGATGTGATCGGCCTGCTGTCTTTGAACGGCGGCGGTGATTTCCACCTCTGTGAAGGCGCCTGACTTGCGCATCTGGTCGGCTTGATTTTGCTCAATAAGGGCGATATCGCGCTCGACGGACGCTTGACGCTTTCGGATGTCCAGAAGGTCTGACTCGTTCCGCGCCGTTGCCAGCGCGTCGTCGAAGCGGGCCTTGCGTTCGATCTCAAGCGACTTGATTTCGTGTGCAAGTGCTTCCAGTTCCTGCCGCCGCTTTGCATTCTCGCGCGCATCGAGGAACTCGATCTCGCTCTTGAGTGCCATTTGCTTCAGTTCGTCTTCTGACGCGTTCTGCAGCTTGGCGAGATCAGTCTGGGATTTCAGCGTGATCTCAGTGGCGTCTTGTTCGCGTTCAATTTCGCGCTTGATGAGTTCAAGCTGGTGATCAAGCGCGTCTTGGCGACGGTCGGCTTCCGCCCGCTGCATCTCGGCCACTTCATCGGAACTGATCGCCCATTCGACGGAGACTGCGCGAACAATCAGGCCGAGATCACCGACGATACGCTCGACTTCCTTCATGATCTCGGCCTGGATCATGTCCTGCAGGCCGGTTTGTCCACGGACTTCGGCGGCATCCATACGGCCGATAGCGGTTTCGAAGACGCGGTCGCTGAGGTGCGGACGGATACGGTCTAGTACATCGTCCTTTGCGAGGGCCTTGCGTCCGGGTGTTTCCGGGGCCCCGCCGGAGCGTGTAATTCCATGCATCATGCCGAGAATGTTCGACGGTTTGTCGGGATCGACCTGCAGTTCCAGTGTTGCCACGCCGGCGATCTCGACCTTGTCTTTGGACAGGGCCTTCAAAGCGGTCTGTACCGAGAACGGCTTCAGGTCAGCGATCATCATACCGATGTGTGTGGATCCGCCGACGATCCCTTTCAGCTTGTCGACAACGCCGCCAACGGAGAAATGACCGCCCTTGAAGGCATCGATCAGTTGGCCGTTCTTGAACAGGAGGGCGGCATAATCTGGCGGGACGGCGAACCTTCTTTCGAAAAAGGATTTGAATTCAGATTGCCGCATGAACTCGGCCAGCATGCGCGGATCACTTAGGATGATGGGCTCGGATGCCATGATTAGTTGTCCTCCCATTTGCGGTTGGTAACGAAGGTGACGAGGTTGTAGAGGATGACGATGATCGTGACGGCAACACCGATCGGGTGAGTCTTGATGACGCCCAGCAAGCGTTCAGAGGCCGAATACTGTTCCCAGATGCGCCCCATAAAGGTCACTTGGAACACGGTTCCGGACACCACGGTAGCGAGGGAAAACAGGGCCATGAACAGCGAAATGAGACGGGCGATCCGTCCCGTGCGCGTTTCCTTGGAACGGGCGAGTCGTCGGGCCGCGCGCTCGTCGTCGCGGTCCTGTTTGTCCAATTCCTTTTCGAACTGTTCGCCGCGCTTGATGGTCTTCTTGCGGGCCTTCTCGTCGACGGTCAAAAAATCCGGCGTCGCCTTCCTGTTGGGGGTCGCGGAACTGGAAGTGGTCAGATTTGACGAATGCCGGCGCCACAATACGAAAACGGTCGTGGCGAGCCAGACCGCTGTAATGGCGCAGGTTGCATTGAAAAGTACGTCAATTAGGGGCCATGCATCAGCCGGTATCGATCGTAGGGTCTCGTCCATGGCTTGCTCCTTGCATCAGGGGTTCAATGCAAGAGGCGCGGGACAGGGACATATCGGTTCAGACAAGTCAGAATTATTTTCGACTTTGATTTGGCTGTTCCTCTGTGATCCAATCCCTGCCGGTGGGATAGGAAAAGGCACGTGGCGGATACAGATGGACTGGAAACCAAGCGATTGCTTGATGCTTGGAGGGACGGTGACCTTGCGGCTCGCGACCGTTTATTCACATTGCTCTATAGCGAATTGAATCAGGTGTCGGCGGCGCTGTTGCGCGCCGAGCGGAACAGTTCCCTCGCCACTGGCGACCTAGTGAACGAGGCCGTCATGCGCCTGATCCACCTGGACCAGATAGAATGGGCTGACAAGACCCATTTTCTGGCCCTATCGGCCCGTGCCATGCGGCGGATTCTCATAGACAATGCCCGCAAGAAACTGTCAGACAAGCGCCGCCACCAGAAAGTAACGCTCGTTACGCGATTGCCGGGTGTTACGGCGGACCGGATCGATTTCGATGTTCTTGAAAAGGCTCTGATCCGGCTTGCAGCGATCGACAAGGAGAAAGCTGATATTGTCGAACTACGCTATTTCGGCGGCATGAGTCATCAGGAGATTGCCGAGGTGACCGGCACCTCGGAATCCACCGTTAAGCGCGGCTGGCGCGCTGCCCGTGCCTGGCTGCTCGATGCGATGACGACAGACATTCGGGGGTAGAATCCCTTCTTGAGTTGTCGAAGGGAATGTCAGATATACTGGGCTTGGAGGCAGCCATCCCTAGCGTTTAGCTTGGGAGAATGAAAAGAGCCCCGTTCTGGTATTTCAAGGCATCGTCCAACTTGCCGTTACGCTGTAAGTTCGATTTCCGCAATCATTGTGTAGTATCTACGACCTGCTCCACGAGCGAGGGATCGACATTTGCCATGAGCCGGTGTGGCATTGGATGGACCAGTTCGACACCTACTTCGCCCACGAGATCCGGAAACGTCGATCAAAATGGGTGAGGCAATCACCTCAATGGCAGTGGCACCTTGTTGAAGTCTTCGTGAAGATCCGTGGGAAGACTCACTAGTTAAGACGCGCCGACGACTGTGAGAGTGAGGTTCTGGAGTACTTCGTCACGTAGAGGCGCGACAAAGCTTCCGCATTGAAATTCCTCAAGTGTAGTGAATCAGCGGCCGTGAGATAGCTCGGGAAAATTGCTCGCGGAGGATTTCTGGCTCATTGCAACTGGCTCGAAGAGTGAGGATTGACAAAAAGCCCGAAAGGGCCAAGCAGCTCATGAAATCGATTAAGCGCCGTACCCGACAAAAATATTCAGCCGAAGAGAAGATCCACACTGTCTTGGGAGGCATGGCCGGCGAGTGTTCGACAGCCGAGACGTCAGTCCGACTTCAGATGACCTGCTCCCCATTTCTAGCGTGCAGGCAGTGAGGGTGGGGCTTTCGCATTTCTGGGCCAGCCGGAAAAGGGTATGGGTAGTTTGTTGCCACCTCTCGAAAAATGCCGACGCACCCCAGTGAAGAGGCCGGTGAAACCCTAAGACTTCGCCCATGAGGCGAGTGCGCTCTCAGAACGCGCAGGAGAGTCGTTTTTGCGTGTCTGGTGGTTGGGTTCCGGAGATTCCAAGAAAGCGCGCCAGCGAGCAATCTGAGTCGATTATGAGCGCTTTTGCAGGTGAGGGGCGATCACGGCGGCGGAGATGTTCAGGAGCCGGCGCGTTTCTTCCCGCTGTCCCAGGCGAGAGTTGGGATCCAAACTGATCAACTCTCGCCCGGAGAACGGCCAGGGTTCATTCGAGGATAGTAACGTCAACTTCATCAATATCGATTGAACCGTCATCGAATGTGGCGCCTGCTTTTTTCCAGTCATCGTCATCCCAATCAAACACTTTGCCGGTCATGAACCCGCGCACAATCGGGCGTGCACTTTCATAGAAATTCTTGGCGCGTTTGGTCAGAGAGTGACTCACGGCTTCGATCCGATCTCCAATCTCTTCAGAAGGTACTCCAATGTAGTCCGGCATCATTTTCGCGATATCGAATCTGGGGTTGCGAGTGGTCACACGGCTCGACTTTGTGGAGTAGGCAACATAGCCTTGGTTGAGACTCTTTTTTTGCATGTGGACCCAATTTTCCTTGCGGATACCTTTGCCGCAAATTTCGGGTTTGAAACCAGTAGCTTTCCGAATTTCGTCCCGCAGCTTAGTGTATTGTGTGTTGCCGGACGCGAGCCAGGATTCATCCACTGCGTAGATGATGCCGTGAGCATGGAGTTTGTCCGGTTCTCCCGGAATGTGTTCAATGTGAAACCAAAGTCCGAATTCGGTATCGCCGAGCAGGCGTTTCAAACGATCCGAAATGCGTTTCAGCATCCAGGCAGCCAAATCCTTCTTCTCGGAGATTGCCTCTGCGACGAGCTCTTCGCCAATCCAAAAGCAGATAGGACGATGCGGAATCCGGCAGTAGACGAGCGAATGCAAGTACATGTCCCGTTTCAACTCAGCAGATGTATCTGCCCAGCGCTGGGGAAGTGGCAGTCGCTCTCCGCCAATCGAAAACTCCTTCGGATTGTCCAAAAGGGCATCGATGGGATGACGCTTCATTTTGCCTTCTCCCTTTGCCGTCAATTTCTTTGTGTAGGGGTGGGGAAAGGTCCTGAAGTCGCTGCTATTTTCTATAAGATAATCTATTATAACTGGGGCTACCAATTTTCCCTCTTCGTCGAAGAAATGGTTCTTGCCAAAATACTTAATGATATCAGACGTTATGCGTTCGAACTGGCGCGATATGCGGGGGTTGCGCTTGCGAAATTTTTTACCCAACTTCGAGCTCCTTGGTTGTCGAGGATGTTGTTGGTCTGGTCGCCCAGACTAGCTTCGTCCCAGAGTCCCAACCTTAAGACCTGTGTGCCAGACGGCACTGAAAATTGGTTCATATGTGTCTTCGATACCTGGCTTCAGGGAGTGAGCGCCCATCCCACCATTCTTGTGCGCCATGTTCGCTTTTGTTTTGCTTGCTTGAAGTCCAGCATGCTCCAGCTTCTTAACAGGATGCTGGTTTCCGATGTTTCGGAGCTCGCGATAAGCGTGAAATGAATGTTTGACTGGATCTGTGGATCGCGCCGCAAATGGAGTCGCGTGGATCCAAGAGCAACTTTCTTCACTCGGTCTGCAGGTCGATGGGGTGTATGTCATCGGTGGTGTTGTCGCTACATATGCGCTTGCAAAGAATAGATTTTGGGTGAAGTGCAGCACTCATTGCCGCGTTCGTTATTATACCACTTTTTGTCGCCTTTCTCAAAGTCATGCGTGAAGAAAGGGGGTTTGGATTCAACGGTCCTTCGAAGGCCGTTGGGGCTTCGTTGAAGCGGCAATTTTCAACACGTATTTCAACACGCTTGTTACTTTAATTCTTTGATTTTCAATAACTTGTTTGGTATCAAGCTCTTGGAATAACGAGCTTAGTTCTTCCCCTAGGGACTGCCACGGCTTACTTCTCTGAAATTACAAGAATTTTGGCCGCGCATCAGCGATAGAACGCGGCGCGTTTCGAGCCGTTGAAGCCGGCGTTGGCCCCTGTTTCAGCGCATGTCAGATCGTGTCAGCCCGTTTCATGCTGTGCCGCCCGGGCGGGCCGGAGGTTGCAGGGCTTATTGCTGTGTTCCGGGAATCAGCACGTCGACTGGCAGACCGTCCGTGCCAAGGTCTGGCAGCATGTCATCCTCGTCCGGAGGCGGCTGCATGCCATCGCCGGGATTGCCCATGAGGAAGTCGCTGCCGGCCGATTGCGCAGCCTGAGACACGGCCTTGCCGCGCCCGATTTCGTTGACGGCGCTGGCGGGGTCTATGACGGTCACGGCGCGCGCGCTGGGCACGACGACGGTCAGCGTGCCGTCTCCTTCACCGGAGGACAGGGTGAGGCCCTGGCCCGGCTCAAGGCTGGTGCGGCAACGCTCGGTCGCCGCAAGGTCGCCGACACAGGGATCGTCAGCATCCGAGACGGGGGACAGGCGCGCTGCGGCCGGGTCGGCAGGGATCTGGCCGAGGCTTGAGCTTGCAGCGTCGGATGGGGTGTCGTCCGAGGCAGGGACGACCTGTTCCGCGCTGATGGCGTAGGCAGCGGCGTTCGCATCCTTGCGCTGGCCTTCGGGGCGGGGCGGGGGCGGCGTGTCGGCTTCAAGGCCGGTCGCCGGCATGGTGAATATTTTGGGAGGCTCGAACGGGGTTGCGCAGCCGGTGCAGAGGGCAAGGACGAGCAGGGCGCCAGCCAGGATCGCGGGGCGCGCATGGATCGACGAGGATGTGTGGCTCGTCATGGCTTTGTCCTTCCGGTGATGGAAATGGAATATCCCGGGCCGGCGAACCGGCCCGGGACGGCAGGGGTTACTGGTTGACCGTGGCCGAGTTGTAGGACCCGGTCTGGACGATGGAGGCCATGTTGCCGGCGGTCACCGTCTGATTGATCGCCGCGTCGTTGAAGTCACCGCCGCTCTGCGAGATCGTCGCCATGTTGTCGTCGGTCGACTGCAGGATCGAGGCAGTGGAGAATTCGCCGCCCGTCTGGGTGATTTCACCGGTATTGTCGTTTCCGCTCTGCGTGATGCTGGCGGTCAGGTCACGGCCGGAGCTGCTGCCCTGAGTGACCGTTGCGGTGTTGTCGTCCCCGCTCTGATCAATATCGGCATCTCCGCGGCCACCATTCTGGGAAATGGCGCCCGTGTTTCCATGGCCGGTCTGCAGAATGTAGGAATCATTCGCGAAGCCGCTCTGGTCAATGCTGGCCACGTTGAACGATGCACCACCAATCTGGTCGATGGCTGCTGTGCTGTTCTTGCCGTCCTGGAAGACGTTGGCTTCGTTGTCAGAGCCGATTTGCGTGACATAGGTGTTCAGGGAGTTGTCGCCCCATGCACGGCCGGCCTGGGTAACGTTCGCCAGATTTCCGGAGCCGTCCTGCATGACGTCTGCCATCACATTATTGTCAGTCCGCTGACCGGCGACTTCCGGCGCGTTGTCATACTGGTCGACATTGGCCGTGTTGCCATCACCATACTGGGTGACAGTGGCGTCGAAATTCTGCGAGCCATCCATGTTGAAGGACTGGGACACGTTGGCCGTGCTGATACCGTCCTGCAGGATCGTGGCGCTGAGGCCGGACTGGCCATTGCCATTCATGAACTGGTCGACATTCGCTGTTGCGCCGCCATCCTGCGTGATGCTTGCAGAAATGTCGGTGGAACTGTCACCATTGATGCCCTGATTGACGGCTGCCATCGAACCACCATTCTGCGAGATGTTTGCAGAAATGTTGGAAGAATCGTTGCCGACGATGCTCTGGTCCACAATGGCGTTCGAGCCGCCATCCTGCGTGACGTTTGCCGTAACGCCGGTGGCGCCAGCATAGCCGGTGCCATCCAGAGACTGGGTGACGCTGGAGGTCGAAGCACCGGACTGATTGATCGTGGCAAAGGCGTTGTTGGCCTTGTTTCCCGTTGCCGTCTGGCTGACCGTCGATTGGGAGCCACCTTCCTGGGTGACATTGGTGCGCAGCGTGCCGGTGAAGCCGGGCCCGGTGCCTTCCTGCGTGACGGCAGATACGTTGGTGTTTCCGCTCTGGTTGACGTTGGCAACCTGGTTGAAACCACCGCCGGTATTCGTCTGATCCACCGTGGAGGTGTTGTTGTCACCAGCCTGAATGACCGTTGATTCCGGGTCGGCATTCGGAATGTTGATCGAGCCATTCGGGGAATCATCCGTCTGCGTGATCACAGACGAGTTGCTGTTGCCTGTCTGGTCGTTGTCGGCATAGGCGCCGATGGCGTTCTGGGTGACAGTGGAGTCGTTGTCGTTACCGATCTGGTCAACGGTCGAATTGTTGTCGCTGCCGGTCTGCGTCACGGAAGCCGCGTTGGCATCACCGAGCTGGGCAATCGTCGTATTGTCGCCTGTGCCGTCCTGGGCGACGACTGCGCTGTTGTCGTTGCCTTCCTGGCTGACCGTGGCGGATTCGCCAGCAGTATTGTCGCTGAGTCCTTGTGCGACGGTCACGCTGTTGCCCTGGCCACCAACCTGGTCCACCGAAGCCGTTTGCGCGAGCGAACCGGCGGTGTTCTGGTCGATGTCAACCGAATTCGGGGCGGCCCCGGCAGCGGTATCAGCGGTCTGGGTCACGATTGCAGAGTTGCCAACCGAAGCGCCGGTGGCGCTGGTCTGGTCAATGTCGGCCGTATTGGTCGCGATGTTGTAGACTTGGGAGCCGGGAGGTGTGTGCTTCTGGGTGATGGACGCCGAGTTTTCGTCGCCCGTCTGGTCGATATAGCCCTCGTTTTCGAGACCTTCGGTCTGATCAATGTCAGCATTGTTTGAAACGCCGCTCTGGTTGATGAGCGCCTCTGATTCGTCTGCGAAGGCAGGTCCCCCGAAGCAGAGTGCCGCGATGGCGGCGGTGGCGAGAAGTTTCGTGCGCATGAGATGTCTCCTTGTCATTGCACATTTCGCACTGATCCGTTCTCGGATCAGCTTGTTCAAAGGCCATTCTGGAAGCTGAGTGCGTCCCCCCGATGGCTTCTGCCACGCCCCGCTGTTGTGCAGCTGGAGGCATGTTTGGTTTCAGACCGGGCGCGCATCAGTATGCACCTTGCGTCACTGTGATGGTGCCGCAGCCCGAGGCGACGACACATCCGGTCTGGTTGATTGTGTATTCCAGCGCATCGCCGGTCTGGACGAGCAGGGCGGACAAGCCTTCGCCGTCCTGGTAGATCCTGCCTTGGTTGTTGTTTCCGTCCTGCTCGATTGACGCGGTGTTTCCGGCGCCGGTCTGCTCGATCAGTGCGTCATTGTCGTTTCCGGTTTGCGCGATGGAGGCGACATTGCCGCCTTCCATCAGATCGCCCGGCGAGACGGTCTGATAGATGGCGGCGGTGTTGCCGTATCCCTGCTGTGTGAGTGAGGCGGAATTGTAGTAGAGTTCGCCGAAATCATTCGTCTGCTGGATCAGGGCGTCGTTTGAGTCGCCTTCTATAGTAAGGGTCGCATCGTTGCGGCCCGCAGGCTGTCCGCCCACGGGGGAGGAATGCTGACGAATCGAAAAGTTGTTCGCGTCGCCCGTCACGGACACGGTTGCTGCAGCATTGTCTCCGGTCTGGGAGATCGTGTTGGCCCGGTTCATCTGGCCCTGAACATAAGCGTCCACCACCAGGTTGCGCCCCGATTGGGTGACTTCCAACGTGTTGTTGCGTTGTGATTCGGCCTGCCGCGCGCGCTCGAGAATATCGGAAATCTGTTCAATATTAGCGAATGAGCCCGTGTCGGCCCCGGCGGGCAGGGCCAGGCCCAGCAAGATGGACAGGACGCCGAATGATTTGCGCGTCGAGTGTCTGCGCGCTTCCTCAGCAGGCCTACGTGCAGATGCGATTGCAATATGTGGCAACATAAAGTGCCGCTCCCGAGTTGCTTGCCTCAACGTGAGGCAGTATTGGTCGGGAGATCCGCCAATTGGCAGATCCCCGGGGAGAGACCGGTCCGAGCGCCAACTTGAAGTCGGCCTCTCCCCACCCTGTTTGCGGCTTGCGCCGCGCGATCATGTCTTTGCCTGGTCCCCTTGCGGAGGCAGGATCAAGGTTGCATCAGCTCAACTTGCGTCATTGACCTCCCAGTTTTCGCCCATTTCCAGTAATTCCTTCGGCACGCCTTTCAGGGCGTCTTTCGGGAACTCTGTGCGGTATTTCTGATCGTAGAAGTCGACCGCCGTCTTGCCGAGTTCGGGGTCCTCGAAATTCCAGAGTCCCGACTTTACACCTTCTACAATAAGTCCGTAAACGGCTTTTTCGAGCGCCTGTCGGACGGCGACGTGACGCGGCTGGTTGAGGGTGATGCCGGCCTCGGCTTCGAGAAGTTCCCGATAGGCGACATATTTGAAGGCGTTGGCCTGCCAGGCGACGGAAGCCACGCGTTGTTCGGTCGTCACCGAAATCAGGACTTCGCCTGTCTTGACGCTGACAGCCCGGAGATACACCGAGACGGCATCCTCCCGGTACTGCGTGTTCGCGCCAATACCCAGATAACGTGCGCCGGCCCCACCCGTTTGCGTATTCGTATCGTAGCCCGTGATGGCCCCCTCTATCAGGATGCCTGCGAAAAGCAGCGCAGGAAGGGCTACGGAATCCTTTGCCGATTCCCCCAGATAGCGCTGACGCATTTCCAGGATGATCTGGCGTTCCTTGAGCAAATTGTCCAGTTTTTCCCGCTCGATCACCTTGAACCAGCTGCCATCGCCTGCATCCTGCAGGGCCTTTATCAGAATGGGTGTCGCCCCCTGGGTCACAGCCCGTGACAGGGTCTGGACGGAATCGCTCGGCTTGAACGCGCCGGTCTCGTCGGCAACGCCGTACACGGCGACCGGGATCTGCTCTGACGGCTCTGGCAGCCAGATCAGCGCATATTCGGTCTGCGTCCGCGGATTCACGGTCGGTTCCGCCATGTCCATCGACGCCTTTGGCGGAGTGCCGCACGCGGCGAGCAGCAGTGTCAGTACAGGCGTTGCCAGCCAACGCTTGAGGCCAGATTGTCCCCACATACAGTGTGTGTCCCCTACAAAATTCCGGTTAGCCGCCGGTGGTGAAAATCGGCACCACGACTTCCGTCGTCGTCCCTGTGGTTGCGTCAAAAATAGTCAAAGTGATCGAATCGAGACCCCTCACGAATTCGACCGTCTGGTCCCCGAAGACGACCCGTCCATAATCTTGCGGGTCTTCACCGAAAATGGCATTGGCAACTTCGGAAGCGAGACCGGACAGAAGGCGGCTTTGCAATTGCCGGATGAACAGGTCAGCCTGCGGATCACCGCTGCTGCTGGCAGACGGTGCTTCGGTATCATCCTGGGCGTTTGCAATGCCGAGAAGATGGGCGGAATTGAACGGGTTGCCGCCGAACGACGGATTGACCGGTGTGTAGACGAGTTCCTGAGCGGTGGCGCTGCCGGCTAGGGCGAGTGCGACAATGCCGGCGCACGCTCCGGTACGGATCATCCTGATTGGGTGACTAGTCATTTCCTGTTCCTTTCCAACGCACGCCGTCCACCATGAGGCGGCCCGCGCGTCGCAGATCGACATGTGCAAGTGTGATGCCTTTTGACACCTTGGCCTGGGAGGCACCCGCAAGAGACATGCGGGCATCAGATGCGGTGCCAGCCATCTGAAGCATGGCGGTCCCGTCGAGCTCGGCGGTAATGTCCGTAAGCGTCACGGAGTCGAGCGTGATGCGGCTGGTTCCCGACTGGTAGATCTCAGCCGTGCCGGTGACATGTTCGCTCATCAGGCGGGACGTGCGGCCGAGGCAGGCATGCAGGCGGTTGCGCACCTCGCTGATGCGAATGTGCCCGCCATGGCTGGCGTCTATTTCGGCGATCTCTGCGCCTGACATTTCCAGGGCGGAGGCACCGGTTGTTGTAAGCCGGAACGTGTCGCTGACATTGCCGGCGACGATGCGGCTGCACCCGCCGGCCATGATTTCCAGATTGCCAGTGTCGGAGATGTCGGCATCACCGGCGCGCATCGAAATGCGGACATTGGCGGAGGCTGGCGCGGAAATCACCACACTGGGAAAGTCGCCGATCGGATGCATGTCGCCATTGTCGAACGCGATGCTGAGCGTGCCATTGGTGCGCGCACAATTCATGGCGAGGGAAGCAGGGGCCCCGCGAACCGAAACGCCGCCCTCTTCATCGGTGCTGACGGTGAGTGTTCCGAGTGCGCCGACACCGTCTTCGACGGAGATGATTTCGATCTTGTCCTCGGTGTTCGGGATGATCCGAAGCGTGCCGACATAATCTTCAATATCCAGCGTCATCGCATCATGCCCCGTGGACGGGTGTCCCGCTGATGCGCTGGCCGGCACAAGAAATGCGATCACAAGGCCAACTGCCGCATACGATGCCGCCCGTGGCTTACCTGATTTTGTCGCACGCATTCTGCCCTGCCAATCTTACAGCAACAGCTCACCGAATTTGGCCGGATGTTGCGGGCGTGTCCCCATTCCCGGCTCGCGTTCAGCGAACGTTTCACCCTTTGTGAGTGCTAACGAAACATTAAGAAAATGGGCTGTCATCCCCCAAACGAGGGAAGGGTCAATTTATCCGTAAAGTTTATCGCTTGCAGACGTTTGCACGGGCACGGACATACCGGAATCGAACGCAAAACGTGACGATTTTATCACAATCTCGGCCTGACGATTGACCGCCATTTTCAGCATGATCGACTTGAGAAGTGTCTTGACCGTGCTGGTGGCGACAGCCCGGGCGGTGGCGATTTCCGCCACGGTCTGTCCGGCATAGAGCCGCTCGCAGACATCGCATTCTGCTGCGGTCAGGGAGTAGGTCTGGCGCAACAGGTTCCGGTCCAGGGATTTCACGGAGGTGAGCTTGTCGATGAACAGGACCGCATGGCCGGAGCGGGCGCCGAAATGACCGACGGGCGGGACGGGCGACACCGAACAGATATAGGTGCATTCCGGACGCAGGCGCGCAAAGGAGAAGCGTCCGCCAATGGCGTTGCTCTTGCCGCGCAGGGTGAGGGCCAGATTGCGATTGCTCTCGTCGGACAGGAGGTCCAGGCGGCCGAGCCCGTCTGTGCGGATCACGCCGGCCGCGAGCAGTTTCTCGAACTGATCGGACTGGCGGATGATGGTGCCGGATTTGTGCAGGATGGCGACGCTGGCCTGGCTGCCGAACATGTCCAAGAGGGAAGATTCCTGCCGGCTCACAATGCGGCCTGCCAGATCCGTGACCGGGATGGCGACGCGGACCAGGTCTGCAAAGCGGGAAATGGCATCGTCCGAAAACGGACCATCGGCGCGCGGGCGGGCGATGGCCAAGGCCACAACGGTCGAGTCATTGCTGGCCAGCACCGTGCCGGCGAACTGGCCGACCCCGGCCGGGATCAGGAGTTCCTGATAGGCGGCATTGGTGGCGACCGTATCTTCATCGGCCACTTCATGGTCGCGAACGATTCGGCCGATTTCGCGTGAGGCGAGAATCCGGGTGCGCGGATTGACGGCAAGATAGTCCTGCTCATTTTCGAAGAGGTGGCGGTCCAGCGTGCCTTCGACCGCGGAATCGAGGATGAAAGTGGCGTCACTGACCGAGATGAGTTGTGCCGTGTCCGCACCACAATGCGCGTTTACCAGCTGGAGTGCCTTGGGCAGGACATCACTGTCGCACAAGCCTTCGAGGAGCAATTCCTTGAAAGTATCGAGGGTATGAATGCTCATATATTCCAATCTACGCGCCAAGTTTGGCAGCAACATATAGCTAGCGGTTACTTAACGTTGCAAGCATATTCTTGGTAGATGCACTGTGACGCAGATCACGGCGCCGGGCATCTGATCGCGCCTTGTTGCAGCGTCTCAGCCGGTCTGCCCCTTTCTGTCCACATTGCGGGGTTAAGCGACGGGCAGGGTCGCAGAAAGCCGGGCACAGGTGTGAAGATCGCGTGACAAGCGCGTTAACACATTTTAGGTTGCCTGATTGGGGAATATGGGTTGATGACGAGAATAGCCGCGAAACCGGAATCAGAGACCTCGCCGATGGAAGATGTCGTGCGAGTCATCGGACATGTAAAGTGGTTCGACAGCGCGAAGGGCTACGGCTTCATCGTGGCGGAGTCGATGTCGGACCCCGGCCTGACCGGGGATGTGATGCTGCATGTGACCTGCCTGCGCGGCTATGGGGAATCCCATGCCGATGAAGGCGCGCGCATCGTGTGCGACGCCGTGAAAAGTGACCGGGGCTGGCAGACCGCCAACATCATCGAAATGGAGCGTCCGCGGGCCACCGTGGCCAAGGAGCAGGGCGTCGAGCGCGAATACGAGCGGGTCACGCTGAAATGGTTCAATCGCACGCGCGGCTATGGCTTCGTCCAGCGCCAGAATGACGAGACGGACATCTTCGTCCATGCCGTCGTGCTGCGGAAAGCCGGGCTGGAGGATGTCGAGCCGGGCACCGTTCTGGAGGCCTGCATCGAGACCGGTGCCAAGGGCGAACATGTCAGTCACATCAAACACGACTAGACGACAGCCATGACCGCTTGCCGCGACCCGGGCAGCCGTCTAAACACGACGCATGCTTCGTTCCATTGTTCTCGCGCTTGCGTCCCTCATCGTGTTCCTGCCTGCGGCGTTCGCCCAGTTGGAGACCGGCCCGCTCACCGTGACGTCCGGTGACACCGAACACCGTTTCACTGTCGAACTGGCGAACGATCCCGAAGAGGTCCAGACCGGGCTGATGAACCGGGAAGAGCTTGGTCCCGACGCCGGCATGCTGTTCGATTTCGGACAGCCGCGCGAAGCCAATATGTGGATGAAGAACACGCTGATCCCGCTGGACATGCTGTTCATCGACACCGATGGCGAAGTGCTGGCGATTGCCCGGGACGCCGTGCCGGGATCGCTGCGCCGGATCAATCCGGGGTTCCCGGTCAAGGCTGTGCTGGAACTGGCCGGTGGCCGGGCCGAGGAGCTGGGCATCGAGCCGGGCGACACCGTCCATCACGAGATTTTCGGGAACCTGGGTGAGTGACGCGGCCGGTCCGCTGACACAACCGCCGCCGGGATTTGCACCAACGCCGTCCCGCGGAAAATTCACGCTGCACAATGGTCCGACCTATCGCGCCACGGCGTCCGGCGATTTGCGCACGGGCATGTGGGTGCTGGACCGTCACTGCAACGGCATGGGCTTCCTGCATGGCGGCATGATCTGCGCCTTTTCCGACAGTGCCCTGGCCTGGGCGGTCTGGTCCGAGACCGGAAAGATGTCTCTGACTCTCAAGCTGACCACCGAGTTCATGGACATTGTCCGGGAGGGCAGCTGGCTGGAAGCGCACCCGCATGTTACGCTGGTTGATGGAGACCTTGTCCATGTAACCGCGAACCTGGTGAAGGATGATGGGGGCATTGCTGCACGCGCCGACGCCATATTCAGGACCCTGCGACGGAAGGCCTGACCGATTGACGCGCCTGCGTCACACGGGCGCGCGTCAGACCGTACGCTTTAATTTTTGCGCGAAGCATTTTAGGAAAGACGCATATACAATCCGGAGCAGGTCTCATGGAATTTGACGCCCTTATCTTGTCGCGGCTGCAATTTGCGTTCGTTGTTGCCTTTCACATTCTCTTCCCTGCCTTCACGATCGGTCTCGCCGCCTTTCTCGCCGTGTGCGAGGGATTGTGGCTCAAAACCGGACGGGAGGTCTTCAAGCGGCTTTATCTGCACTGGGTGAAGATCTTCGCCCTGGCCTTTGCCATGGGCGTCGTGTCCGGCGTGGTGATGAGTTACCAGTTCGGGACCAATTGGAGCCTGTTCTCGGAAATCACGGGCAGCGTCATGGGGCCGATGCTGGCCTATGAAGTCCTGACCGCCTTCTTCCTGGAAGCGACATTCCTGGGTGTCATGCTGTTCGGCTGGCAAAAGGTGGGGCGCAAGCTGCATTTCATTGCGACGCTTGCCGTCGCGATCGGCACGACAATTTCCGCCTTCTGGATCCTGGCGGCAAACAGCTGGATGCAGACGCCGGCAGGGTTCGCGATCGATGCCGAGACCGGAAATTTCTACGCCACAAGCTGGATCGAGGCGATCTTCAATCCGAGCCTGCCGAGCCGGTTTGTCCACATGCTGCTGGCCGCGTATTCGACGACGGCAGCCGTGATCCTGGCGGCCGGCGCCTGGCAGGTTATCAAGGGCCGCATCACGGAGCCCACCAAGTGGCAGATCCGGATGGCATCGGGCACGCTGGCGGTTCTGCTGCCCCTGCAGATCCTGGCCGGTCACTGGTCTGGCGAGGTTGCGCACAAATACCAGCCGGCCAAGATTGCCGTGGTCGAAGGCTGGTGCGAGACCAAAGAGGTGCAGGGCACGGTTCTCCTGGCCTGGCCGGACGGTTCCGAGTGTGGCCATGCCGGCATTACCATTCCCGGCACAAGCCCGTTCCTGTTCCCCGGACTGGAAGAGGGAGAGATGCTGCACGGGATGGACCATTATCCGGAATCCGAACGCCCGCCACTCTGGCTGGTCTTCTATTCCTTCCGCATCATGGTGGCGGCCGGATTGGGCATGCTGGCAATGGGTCTCTGGGGCTGTTTCCTCTGGTGGCGCAAGAAACTCGACACGCCGGGCCTGTTTCACATTGCGGCGGTGCCTGCCGGAGCATTCGGTTTCCTTGCCGTCGTGACGGGCTGGATCACAGCAGAGGTCGGCCGCCAACCCTATACAGTGTACGGACACCTTCGCACGGCGGACAGTCTGTCGCCGGTTTCGGCCGGACAGGTGGCGACATCGCTTCTTGTTTTCATGATCGTCTACGCCATCATTTTCACGGCGGGTGTGGTCTATATGGCCCGCATCGCCACGCGCGGATTTGACGACAAGCCGACCGATCCGGCGGGCCGCGAGCGGCGACCGCCCGGATCTCCGATGGGGGCCGTGGATGACAAGGCCGAAACCCCCGAAGACATCGTGGCGGCGGAATAGGAGGCCCACATGGCAATCGACCTTCCCTTTATCTGGGCCATCATCCTGGCCATCGGCGTCATGATGTATGTCCTGCTCGACGGGTTCGACCTCGGCGTCGGCATGTTCACGGCATTCGCCGAGTCCGAAGAAGAACGCAACATGATGACCGCCACGGTCGAACCTGTCTGGGACGGCAACGAGACCTGGCTCATCATCGGCGGGGGCGGTCTGTTCGCGGCCTTCCCGACGGCCTATGCCATCATCATGCCGGCCTTCTATCTGCCCGTGCTGATCATGCTGGCTGCGTTGATCTTCCGGGGCGTTGCGTTCGAATTCAGGCACAAGGCGGTTCGGCGGCCCACGCGTCTGTTCTGGAACGGCGCGTTTTATGGCGGCTCGTTCACGGCTGCCTTCGCGCAGGGCATCATGCTGGGCGGCATGGTGCAGGGGATCCGGGTTGAAGGCGGCGCCTTTGCCGGTGGACCTTTCGACTGGCTGACCCCATTTGCCCTGCTGACCGGTTTGTCCGTCGTGATCGGGTATCTACTGCTCGGCGCATGCTGGCTGGTGCTGAAGACGGAAGGCGCCCTGAACGCCAAGGCCCGCAAATGGGGCCGTATGGCTCTCGGGGCCGTTGCTGTCTGTTTCCTGGCCGTAAGCTTCGCGACCCTGTCTGTAGACCCGTCGATCGGCGAACGGTGGGGATTCTCCATGACCCATATCGAACCGGCGCGGTTCCTTCCACTGGCGCCGGTGCCGCTGATCGGCATGGCGCTGGTCGTCTGGCTGTGGCGGGACCTGTCGATGAAGCAGGATGCTGTCGGAACGGCGCCGGAATGGCGTGCTTACCTTCTGGCGGCGGGCATATTTGCCAGCGGCTATGTCGGGCTTGGCGTCAGCCTCTACCCGTTCATCGTGCCGTACGAGATATCGATCTGGGAAGCTGCGGCGCGAGACAATGCGCTTGGGCTGATGCTGGTCGGTGCAGTCATCATGTTGCCGATCATCCTGGCATATACGGCTTATGTCTACAGCCTGTTCTGGGGCAAGGTGAAGCCCGGGGATGGCTATCATGCGCATTGACCCGGTCCAGCCGCAGGAGAACGGAGAAGAGCCGCCTTTGGCAAAGCGGCTCCTCTGGTTCGTCGGCATCGCGCTAGTGTCGATGCTGGTTGTGGCGACCATTGCCTACACGCTGAGAGGGTTTCTGCTTATTGGCTGATGCCCAGCCGGGCGAGAGCGTAGGCCTTGATGGATTTGTAGTCTGCCTTGCCATTCGGTGCGCGGCCAAGGTCATCCTTGAACAGAATGGATTTTGGAGCCTTGTACCGGGCAATTCGCGACTGCACGAAACTGCGCAACTCATCCTCGCTCACATCGGTGTCTGTCGTAACCACGGCTGTGACTGCGCTGCCCCATTTGTCATCCGGTACGCCCACGACGAGAGCGTCCCTGACCGCTGCATGCTCCTTCAGGGCTTCTTCCACCTCTTCCGGGTAGACTTTCTCTCCAGCGGTATTGATGCAGTTTGACCCCCGGCCCAACAGGGTGATCGTTCCGTCAGCCTCAACTGTGCACCAATCCCCGGGAATGGCATAGCGCACACCATTGATCGTCTTGAACGTTTTGGCCGTCTTCTCCTCGTCCTTGTAGTATCCCAGCGGAACGGCGCCGCCGCGTGCAATGATGCCGGCTTCTCCGCTGCCCGGCACGATTTCGCGGTCGTCTTCGGAAAACACCTTGCAGTTCGGACCGATTTCGAACTTCGAGGTTTGGGTGCCTCCTTCAGCGGTGGTTGTGGAAGATCCGAACCCGACCGCTTCGGACGAGCCGAAACTGTCCATCATGGCGGCCTGTGGCATATGCTTCAGCAAGCCCTGCTTCACTTCGGCGCTCCACATGACGCCAGAGGATACAATGGTCTGAACGGAGCTGACGTCCCAGCGTCCGGGATTTTCATCAAGCGCCTTCAGCATCGGCTTGCCGAACGCATCACCCACAATGGCCATGCTGGTGACGCCATGTTCGTCGACCGTGTCCCACAGGTTTTCCGGGTCGAAACTGGCATTCTGTTCCAGCGTGATGATGGCGCCGCCTGCCAGGAATGCGCCCATTGCGGTGAACAGGCCGGTGCCGTGCATGAGGGGGCAGGCGGGCACCTGGCGTGCGGTGCGCCCCAGGAGTTGCACGGCCATCTTGAACTCTTCCATGGTCGACGGGTAGGGCAGGCCGGCCTTTTCAGCGCCTTCGCGCGCAGCCTGGCGCCATACGGATTGCGACCACATCACTCCCTTGGGCATGCCGGTCGTGCCGCCGGTATAGAGGAAGAACAGATCGTCTGCGGACCGTTCAATCGCGAGCGGGGCGGGGTCTCCCTCTGTTGCCAGACGCTCATAGTCTTCCGCCCAGTCAGGTATTTCGCCGTCACCGATCTGAACCCAGACCTTCACCTTGGGCAGACGCGCACGAACGAGTTCGACCTGATCGAGGAATTGCGCGTCATAGAACACGACTGCGGAGTCCGAATTGTCGAAAATGTAGAACAACTCATCCGCAAGATAGCGATAATTGACATTCACATGCGTGAAACGCGCCTTGAAGCTCGCCGCGAGGGCTTCGGTGTATTCCGGCTGATTGCGCAGATAGAAGCCGGCCTTGTCTCCGGTTTCGACCCCCATGGCGCGCAGATTGCGGGCCAGGCGATTGGAGCGGGCCGTGAAGTCCGGCCAGTATGTGCGGCGGCTCCCATGCGCCAGGGCCAGGTCTTGCGGACCAAGGAGTTCCCCGACCGCGTCGAGCATGTCTCCGAAATTCAGTTCCTCTGCAGCTGTCACAGCGTTTTCTCCCGGTTTGTTTTTCGGCAAGTCTAGGCGGTTGCCGCCGGGGCAGAGAAGAGAAATCGGAGCGTGGCGGGGCCGTCGAACCCAAAAAAAGAGGCAGCACCGAAGTGCTGCCTCCCACATTCCGGGTTTGAGGGCCGGGCCTAGAAGCCCATGCCACCCATTCCGCCCATGCCGCCGCCCATGTCGGGCATGCCGCCACCAGCGGATTCCTTCTTCGGTGCTTCGGCGATCGAGGCTTCGGTGGTGATCAGCAGGCCGGCGACAGATGCTGCGTTCTGCAGGGCAGAGCGAACAACTTTCACCGGATCGATCACACCCATGCCGACCAGGTCGCCATATTCTTCGGTCTGGGCGTTAAAGCCGAAGCCCTTGCCCTTGCCGCGGCGGATCTGGTCAACAACGACCGAACCTTCAACACCGGCGTTCTCGGCGATCTGGCGAACCGGAGCTTCCAGAGCCTTGCGAACGATGTCGATACCGGCCTGCTCGTCATCATTGGCGCCTTTGACGTCAATGTTGCCAGCAGCAGACAGGAGGGCCGTGCCGCCGCCAGGAACGATGCCTTCTTCGACAGCCGCACGGGTTGCGTTCAGGGCGTCATCGACGCGGTCCTTACGCTCTTTCACTTCCACTTCGGTAGCGCCGCCAACCTTGATTACAGCCACGCCGCCGGCCAGTTTGGCGAGACGCTCTTGCAGTTTCTCGCGGTCATAGTCGGAAGACGTGTCTTCGATCTGCTTGCGGATCTGGGAAACGCGCGCTTCGAGGTCTTTCTTCGCGCCGGCGCCGTCCACGATGGTCGTGTCATCCTTGGAGATCGACACGCGCTTTGCGGTGCCGAGCATGTCCATGGACACGTTCTCGAGCTTGATGCCGAGGTCTTCGGAGATGACCTGGCCGCCGGTGAGGACAGCGATGTCCTGCAGCATGGCCTTGCGGCGGTCGCCGAAGCCCGGAGCTTTCACGGCAGCGATCTTCAGGCCGCCACGCAGCTTGTTGACCACGAGGGTTGCCAGGGCTTCGCCATCGACGTCTTCGGCGATGATGAGCAGCGGCTTCTGGCTCTGAACGACGCTTTCCAGGATCGGCAGCATCGGCTGCAGGGAGGACAGCTTGCTCTCGTGAAGCAGGATGAACGGATCTTCGAGTTCCGCGATCATCTTGTCCGGGTTGGTGATGAAGTACGGCGACAGGTAGCCGCGATCGAACTGCATGCCTTCGACGACGTCGAGTTCGGTTTCGAGCGACTTGGCTTCCTCGACCGTGATGACACCTTCATTGCCGACTTTCGCCATGGCTTCGGCGATCATGGCGCCGACTTCGGTGTCGCCGTTTGCGGAGATGGTGCCGACCTGGGCGATCTCTTCGTTCGACTTCACCTTCTTGGAGTGGTGGGCAAGGTCGCTGAGGACTTCGGTCACGGCCTTGTCGATACCGCGCTTCAGGTCCATCGGGTTCATGCCGGCGGCAACGCGCTTCATGCCTTCGCGAACGATGGCCTGGGCGAGCACGGTGGCGGTCGTCGTGCCGTCGCCGGCAACGTCATTGGCCTTCGAGGCCACTTCGCGCAGCATTTGTGCGCCCATGTTCTCCAGCTTGTCCTCAAGCTCGATCTCTTTTGCGACGGTGACGCCGTCCTTCGTGGTGCGCGGTGCGCCGAAGGATTTCTCGATGACGACGTTGCGGCCTTTCGGGCCCAGCGTGACCTTCACGGCGTTGGCGAGCGTGTCGACGCCCTTCAGCATGCGCTCGCGGGCGTCTGCGCCGAAAACTACGTGTTTGGCTGACATTGTTGATTACCTCTTTTGAGAATTCTGTCTGGTGGAAAGCGAACGGGTGCGGGCTTACGCCTCGAGCACACCCATGATATCGCTCTCTTTCATGATGAGCAGTTCTTCGCCGTCGACGGTCACTTCCGTGCCGGACCATTTGCCGAAGAGCACGCGGTCGCCGACTTTGACGTCGAGTGCGATGCGCTCATTGTCATCACCGAAAGCACCGGCGCCGACAGCGACGACTTCGCCTTCCTGCGGCTTTTCCTTGGCGGTGTCGGGGATGATGATCCCGCCCTTGGTTTTCTCTTCTTCCTTGACGCGGCGCACGACGACACGGTCGTGCAGGGGACGAAGTTTCATTGGATTTAGCCCTCTTGTCTCATTGACGAGTTCAATTGAAAAAGTCCGCCATGCAGGGCGGAATGGCGCGTATTAGCACTCACCATGCCCGACTGCTAGCGATGGAGCGGAGTTAAGAGCGCCGTCGCGGAGCGTCAACCGGAATGTTGCGAAATTTTTGCGGTCCGGCCTGACTATCACGGACGGCATCCTGCTGCAGGCGCTGGCCGGAGGCGCGGTGCACTCATTGCCAAAATATGAACATTGCCACCGGAAAATTCCGCATTGGATTGACGGTAAAATATCACTCCTGTGAGACAAACGGGCCAGTAACCGGGAGAAGGGCATTGCAGGGCAAGTTCGAAGATGTGGTCGAATCGCTGACCTTTTTCGCCTTCGTGGCGATTACCGCGCTGTGCCTGTGCTTCACCTTTTCGGTCATTGTGTATTCGATGGGCTTCCCGAGCGATCCACACAATTTCATTGTGGCCAATCTGTTCATTGCGGCCTGTGTGGCGGTGCCGACGGCTGCGATTGCCGCACAGCATGAATACAAGATGCGGATTTACCAACGCACGCTGGAGGACATGGCGTCCACGGATGCGCTGACAGGCCTGCTGAACCGCAAATTCTTCAAGCAATTTGCCTGCGAGGAACTGGCCCGCATGAGCCGGACGGAGATGACCTCCGCCGTGGCACTGTTCGACATCGATTATTTCAAGATGGTCAATGACGAACATGGCCATGCCGCCGGAGACCGCGTGCTGCGGGAAATCGCGGCTGTTGCCTATTCGGAACTGCGGGGACCGTTCGACCGCCTGGGACGCTGGGGCGGCGAGGAATTCGTGATCCTGCTCAGCAATGTCGACACCGAACAGGCCCGGAGCGTCTGCGACCGGCTGCGGGCGTCGATCGAGAACCATGTCGTGATGATTGATGGCCAGCCGGTCAGCGTGACGGCCAGCTTTGGCCTGTCCATGCTGCCGCCGGGCTCCGATTTCGACGGCATGCTCGAACTGGCGGACGCTGCGCTGTATGAATCAAAGGCCAAGGGACGCAATTGCGTGACCGCCGTCCGGGAGCTTACGCTCGCCGCATGATGCGGTCTGGCGGGCAAGGGATGCCGGCCAACTGAGGGGGACAGCGCGTGGCCAAACTCAATCCGAAGAAATATGACCATGTGCTGGCACATGTCCCGTCGCTTGCCGTGCTGGCGGGGCAGCGCCGCGAATTCACGCATGCCCCGCAGGTCTGGTCGGATGTGCTGGCGCCGGAACTGGCGCGTCGTGAAATCGCGCGCAAGGCCGCGATCCGGCAAGCCACGACCCGCACGATCATCGGGGCGGGCATCCCCATCTTCATTGCCATTCTGCTGACCATTTCGACCCTGGCCACGGTCAGTTTCCTGTTTCCCTGGTACCTGTTCGTGATCTTTGTTTCCGCGGCGCTGATTTCCGCCACCGCCTGGATAAAGGTCTTCACGATGAAGTCGCAGACCAAGCACTTGGTGCTGACGGCGGCCTGTGAGCCGTTCGGGTTCACGTACGACACACTGCATCCGGACTTGTCGGGGATCGAGGATTTGAAGACGCTGGCGACGCGTACCCGGGATCTGTCTGCAGCTTACTCCAGTGGAGCCCAGTCAACGATGAGCACGCCTTTCGGCGCGATATCTTTCGGTTCCATGGGCGGACCGGATGCGCCAACGCCGGCCTATGACACGCTGGAAGCGGCCAAACTTCTTCCGGGGCATGCACGCCGCAAGTTCGAGGACCTGATTTCCGGGGAACGGGCCGGGACGCAATTTTCGCTGGTCGAGGCCACTCTGGAGTCCGGCGGGAAGAACAGCACGACCGTGTTCCAGGGCATCCTGCTGCATGTTGAATATCCCGAACGGTTTCTCGGTCGCACGGTGATGGCGAGGTCAGGATGGTGGAAGCGCGGGAAGCAATCAGGCGACCTGAAGAAGGTGGACCTGATTTCACGGGAGCTCGACGCCGCTTTTACGGTCTATTCGAACGACCAGGTCGAGGCGCGCGCCCTGTTGTCGCCGGATCGCATGGAGCGGTTGATTGCGCTCGAGCGGCATTTCGCAGGCGGCAAGCTGCGCGGGATTTTCGAGGATGGCCACATGACGCTGGCGTTGGAAGCGGACGACCAGTTCGAGGCCGGCTCCATCTTCCAGCCGCTGGTTGATCCGCGGCGCTATGCTTCAGCCCTGGTGGAACTGGGGCTGGTTTGCGACCTGATTGATGGTTTCCTGACGCGCGATTGGGTGAAAGGCCGACTCTGACAGCGCTAGCGCGTATCGAACTTGTCGGTCTTGCGATCTCCCAGCAGCATTCGCTGTTCCAGTCGCCGGCGAAGGGCGGCGTAATAGGCTTCGAGAAAGGCCGTGTCCGTTTCTCCGGGGTCTGGCTGCCAGCCGATCTTGTGACGGATTCGCAGGGCCACCTGCGCCTTCACATCCTGTGTCGACTGGCGCAGTACGTCCTCAAGCACGTGGAGTTCGTGGATGCCGTAGGCATCGGCTTGCGCTGGCGTAAAGGTGAAACGTTCATGAGCGGCGGTCTTGGTCGAGGAGGAAATGTCTCCCATCAGCTTGGTCTTTGGATTGCGGATCACCCATGTGCCGGCAATCAGATCCCCCACGCGCATCTTGTCCCGGTTGAAGATCGGGAACAGAAGGAAGATGCCGGACCAGATCAATCCCAGCAAGGCCACCCAGCCCTGAACGCGGTCACCGCCCATCAACAGAAACTGTATCGGCAGGCCGACCTCGATTTCCCGGATGAAGTTTCGGGCGAGCACGGAATTGGCTGTCAGTCGCCCGCCATCCCGCGAGGCGACCCGGATGCCGAGGGCCCGCTTGCCAGGCGTCGCGGCCTTCGTGCCGAGTTCGAAGAGGATGTAGTAGAAATTGCGGACGAAAAAGTAGAAGACCAGCCACATGGCCCAGGCCATGTTGCGGCTGCCCGGATCCATCGCGCGCATGGCGAACAGCAATCCCAGCGCCGTAGCAACCACGATGGCCCACTGGATCGCAACATCAATCAGGAAGGCGCCTGCGCGCTCGGTTGCGGTTGCCAGCTTCAAGCGGATGGCCGCGCCTTCCGGCGTGACCAATCGACGGACGAGTTTCGACCGGCGCTCTTCCTCCTGCATCCGGGCGCGCCGCCGACGCGCCGCCTCGACATTGGCCGGATCCACACGGCCCGGGGCGGATGGGACAGTCTGGTTCATAGCGGGTCTGCTTTTCGGGGCAGGTAGAAATAGGCAAACCAGAGCCCAAGTATGCTGAAGGCCACTCCGTATCGGATGACATCGCTGTTGATCAGCTGGCGTCCGAAGCCTTCCAGCAAGGCTGCGATGATCAGCATGATCACGCAGCCCATGGCGATGCTCGCCGCTGTCTGCCCAGCCTTGCGAGCGGAGTTGAGACGCGTCATCTGGCCGGGAAAGGCGACCGCGCCGCCAATAACGAAGCCGGCAGCGCCCGCCAGCACGATGGCAAACAATTCGGTTGTCCCGTGAATGAGCAGCCAGCCGGTGAACTCATAGCCCAGTCCCTTGCTCCAGAACACAGCATGGAGCGACCCCATCATGACGCCATCATAGACAAGCAGCCAGGCGGTCGGGATGCCAAAGGCGAAGCCTAGCGCAAAGGCGAACAGTGCGATCTGCGCGTTGTTGTTGAAAAGGTAACTGGCGAATGAGGTCAGCTGTCCGTCGCTCAATTCACCTTCTTCCGTGTAGATCGTTGACCGCAGATAGTCGACCGTGGCGTCCGGATTGCGGCCATCCCAGAAATTCTGGCCATGAAAGGTCCAGAACCATTCCATGTCCTGCATGCACAGGAAGAATGCCAGCGCCCATCCGCCGAACAGGAACAGGGCCGCCAGGATCGTCGGGCCGAGCGCAGAGGACACGCAGGCCGGCCAGTCCCGACGGAGGAAGTCCATCATCCGCTCACCGAGGGACGTGCGCGCGCCATAGACAAAGAAATAGGCGCGGGTGCAAAGGCTTTCGAGATAGGCAATGACGTTCTGGTCAAGGGAAATCGCCCGCGCGACCGAAAGGGAAGAAACGGCCTGCCGGTAGAGGTGGGGCAAGGCGGTCATCTGTTCATCGCTCAAAGCCTTCACGCCGGAATTCTCCGCGCGAGTCAGGATCAGGTCCAGTTTGCGCCAGTCGCTCTCGCGTTCCTCCCGGAACCGGTATGATTTCAAGAGGTCACTCACAGCATGTTCCTCTGCTTGATCTGGAGATACCGGGAAATCAGCTCCGGTCCGAATGCTTCGGGTCGGGTTTCCAGCACCTGCACACCCATGCGCTGGAGCCGCAACAACACGGTATCGCGTTCGGCGAGCAAGGTGTCGGCGATCACGGCGCGGGTCACGTCTTCCGTCGTATTGGGCGGGGCATCCACGATACTGGACAGGGTTTCATCCTCGAACGTGGCGAACAGGACGAGATGGCGATCCGTGAGCCGTTTCACATTCTCAAGCATCAACTCGGCGGAGATCGTGTCGACAAAGTCGGAGAAGATGATGATCAGGCTGCGCCGCTCCAGCCGGCTGGCGAGCGAGGACAAGGCCAGTGTGAAGTTTGATTCCTCACTCGAATAATCGAGTTTGGCCGCGAAATCCTGGGCCTTGGTGAAGCTGCGCTGGCCAGACAGGAAGCCACTGACCAGTCCGGGGCGGGCATCAAATCCATAAATCATGGTGCGATCGCCGCTGCGCAGGGACACAAAGGAGAGCAGCAAGCCGGCATTGATGGCCCGGTCGATCTTGGGGACTCCGCCTAACGGCTCGCTCATCAGCCGGCCGGTATCGAAAGCAAAGACGATATTGTGATTGCGTTCCGTCCGGAATTCCTTTGCCAGGAGGTTGCGATGGCGAGCGGAGTGTTTCCAGTCAATGGCACGCCGGTCCATGCCGGTGGTGAATTCGCGCAGCGCGTCGAATTCGCTGCCATCGCCGCGATCTATCTGGACCTTCACCCCGAAATCGGCATCGCGGGAGTAGATTCGGATGGCTTCGTCCTTGACCCATCGGATATTGGGCGTGATGGGAATGTCGATATCCAGCGGCTGGATATGGCGTTTCTGGATCAAGCCGAGGGGGCCTTTCCAGCGCGTCCATATCCTGACGAGCCGTGCGAGGCCGCGCCGTGTGGGAGAAACCGGGAATGCGTAGGGGTGGGTTCGGTCAGACCATCCACGCAGGCCAGCCTGAGGGACCGGCTCCAGAAAGTCGTTCACTTCAAGCAGTGTTTCGACACGGTGCGGCAGCGGACCCTCCTTGAACCGGAAGACGGCGTCCACCGGATCCGATCCGCCGACATAGAGAATTGAGGGCGCCTCCACGTCGATTTCGAATGCGCGAAGCCGCGCCCCGATCATCGCGTCCATCAGCACCAGCCCCGCGACGCCGCCGATCCAGCCCGCCGACACGACCCACAAATCCGGGCGCAGCAAGGCAATGGCGATCATCACCGGCACGCCGAGCAGCATCAGGAAGATGGCGCGAGAGGTTGGAAAAATCACCGCGGCGCTGCCGTCTGCTCGATGATGGCGGCCAGGGTTTCGTCCGTGGTTTTTCCTTCGATCTCGGCGGCCGGGGAGAGAAGGACACGGTGCCGCAAGGCGGGCAGGGCGAGCAATTTCACATCGTCCGGAATGACGAAATCCCGACCATCCAGCGCTGCGCGCGCGCGCGAGGCAGTGGCCAGCGCTGCCGCAGCACGGGGAGATGCACCGGTTTCAAGTGCCGGAGACATGCGCGTCGCGCGGACAATATCGACAATGTAGGAGATGATGTCGTCCTGCAGACGCGCCCCCGATACCGACATCACGGCGTCACCGAGTTCCTCGACTGACACGACGGCTTCGATTCCGAACCCTTCTGCCGTCTTCATGCCGGTCCGTGTGCCGTGCCGGGCTACGATGGCAAGTTCTTCCTCGCGGCTCGGATAATCCAGCGTATGCTTGAAGAGAAAACGGTCTAGCTGGGCCTCCGGCAAGGGATAAGTGCCCTGTTGTTCGATAGGGTTTTGCGTCGCGATCACGGTGAAACGGTCATTGAGGGCATAGGTATCGCCATCAATGGTCACCTTGCGTTCCTGCATCGCTTCCAGCAGGGCGGCCTGGGTCTTTGGTGGCGTGCGGTTGATCTCGTCTGCCAGCAGCAGATCGGTGAAGATTGGCCCCTTGGTCAGCGCAAACTGGTTTGTCTGGAAATTGAACAGATTCGTACCCAGTACGTCGCCGGGCATCAGGTCAGGCGTAAACTGGATGCGCCCGAATTCGAGGGAGATGGAACGCGCAAAGCATTGGGCCAGCAAGGTCTTGGCCGTACCGGGCGGGCCTTCCAGCAGGACGTGACCTGAGGAGAACAGGGCTGTCAGCAGGATGTCCACCGTCGTGTCCTGACCGACCACGGCCTTGCGAACCTCATTGCGGATCCGGTCCGCCAGTGCCTTGATGTCATTCACGTTCATTCATGGATCTCCCGATAATTCCCTTGCGCCAGCGGAAAAGCTCGCGTGCCTTGTTCATGAGGTCGTCCCGGTTTGCTGCAGGTTCCTGCAGCCCGGACGCCATGTCGGTAAACCGCTTGCCGGACCCTTCTTCCGGACCAAGACGATCCAGAAGCGCCGTAAGCTGGGTTTCAGTCATCGTGCGGGGCGCGCCAATATCGCGGGCCACCCGTCGCCGGATCAGGTGCAGGTATCCCGGCGCCATGCGCGTTTCCCGTCGCGCCATGGTAACCAGGCCCGCCGAATTGTCTGTCAGTGCCTGTTTGCCGAAGGCGATCACGCGGTGTTCGCGGGCCGGCGGTCCGAACCGCATGAGCGCGGCCCAGCCCAGCAGAAGGGCTGCAGCGAGGGCTGTGAGGGTTGCGCCGATGAACGGGATGTCGAACACCATCTGCAGCAGGTTTTCAGAGCGAATGAAGCCGTGAAGCGTTGCGTCGAAGATTATGGGTTGGTCGCGATCGAATCGGATCAGGTCAATCATTTGCATCGCGAAACGCGCATTTTCGATACGCGAGAGGCCGAACGTGTTGATCATGTCCGGGTCGGCCAGGATGAACATGCCGGTGGCAGGGTCCCGCGCCAGCAGGATGCCGTCCGGTGTTTCGACAATGGCTTCCAGATTGTTGCCCCGGATCACCTGCATCTTGACGTCAGGGCGCAAGGCAAGGCGGGCGGCCCCGGTCCGTATGGTGTCGGGAATGTCGATCCGGCCGATCTCCGCTTCCAGGCCGAGCGTGTCCAGCACATCATTGACCGAGCTGGCGTCAATGAACCGGGTGTCGCGCTGCCGCGCGCGGTTGGTCGGGTCCGTCATGCCAACCCATTTGGGCAGGACAAGCAGCGTGGTGCGGTTGGTGTCCAGGTCTTCGACGGCCCGGCTGGCGCCCCAGCCGGGCAGAGTCACGACGAGCAGGCCCCAATCGTCTTCTGTCAGTGTGCGTTCAAGGCGAGATATGCTGACGGGATAGTCCTGCGCCTCGAGCAATTGGACAAAACCGTTATAGCCGAGTGCAGAGGTGGAGAAGGGGTGGGATCCGGCGACATTGCGGTCCCGCAATTCCGGGGCCCAGCCCGCAAGAACCATGATCGCACCGAAGGAGAACAGGGCAATGGTGATCAGGATGGCTACCATCCTGCCGCTGAACGGGGATGAGGCGGTTGGATCGGTCATGTCCATCCCTCCCCGAAGGCAAAGTCCTCATAGGAGGCGCGCGCTGTCTGCCAGCCGGATTCATCGACATCCCGGCCACCGAAGAAGCTGCGTTCAACAATGGCGATGATGGGGCCGAGCGCCGAGCGGGCGCGTCCCGGCAGGTAACCGAGGCTGCCAATCTCCCGCGCGGTCAGGGAGCGGGGCACGCCGGTTTCGACCCGGGTCTGGATGTCCTCGATCGAGCGGAACAGGAGCAGGTGCACCGCTTCGGCGAACTTGCCGGCCCGGGCCAGGGCGTCTGCTTCCTCGAGCAGGGACCGGGCGACTGCGGCTTCCGGGCGGAAGTCGGTCAGGACATCGTCCTCGGGAGTGTCCTTCTTTCCCTTGTCGCGGCTGAACCGGATCCGGGCTGCCTCTCCGAACAGGAAATAGAGGACGCCAAGGCTCACGAGCACGATCACGCCATAGAACAGGAGGGTGAAGAGGGGACGCAGAAGGGACAGGAAATCCCAGATCGCCCGCAACCAGTTCGGCGGCGAGGAGACAGAGGGGGGAGGCAGTTCGAGCGGGTCGGCTTCAGGGCGTTCCAATTGGAGGGTCGAGTTGCGCAGATAGGCCGCATGCGCGGCTTCGAATGTATCCTCATTGTACTCCGGAATGGCCGTATCGTAGGGCGTGTCAGCCTCTTCGAACTCCACCGGAGGATCGATCCGGAGGCTGTCCTGCGCCACAACGGGCGCAGCCAGACTGGCGGCGATCAATGCGGCGGCGCACAAGCGGACCGTCAGGCTCAATGAGCGTCTCCCTCTAGGCTGCGGAACGGACTACCGCCTTGACTCGACCGACTATTTCAGAGGTTGCGTGCCGCTTCAACGGCCTATTGCCTATTGCCTCCATTATCCCGATATAGCGGCCATCAGGCATAGATGAGGCAGAACATGGACAAGGCAGCGCGTTACCGGGAGCTGAAGACGGAAATCGACAGCGTGGTTGCGGGCGAGACGTCCGTGACGGCGCGCTATGCGACGGCGTCCTGCATTCTGGCCCAGGCTTTCAAGCCCCGATTCTTCTGGACGGGCTTCTATGTCGTGGATCCGCTGAAGACGCAGGAATTGGTCGTTGGGCCCTACCAGGGCACGCTGGGCTGCCTGCGAATTCCGTTCGGCAAGGGCGTGTGTGGCCATGTAGCGGCGACAGGCGAGCCGATCATCGTGCCGGACGTGCACGCGTTTCCGGGCCATATTGCTTGTGACTCCGCCAGCAATTCCGAGATCGTTGTGCCGGTTCTCGACGGACAGGGAAACCTCGCGGCCGTGCTGGATGTCGATTCCACGGAACTCGACGCGTTCGATGAAGTGGACCGCGAAGGCCTAGTTGCTATCTGCGAGACGCTCCTCACCGCCTAGGCCCGCCGCCGTCGACAGCAGGGCTGTGTTCTCTATCAGCTCCAGCGGCGTTCTGGATTGCCGAATGGCATCGATCCGCAGGTTCAGATGGTCTTCAAGAATGTCCAGCTTGCGCGCGCGCAGGCTGCTGATGCGCTTGATCTCGCGGCCGAGTTCCAGCCACAGATCGCTGTCGGGCTCATAGGCCGGCCAGTCCGGCAGGCCAGGTCCGTTCGGATTGCCGGTGCGGGCGAAATTCGTCCAGTAGGCCATCATGGCGTCGGTCAGGTCGCGGTCGTCCGCATTGGTCGGCAGCAGGCTGATATGGCTGTCAAAGACGAAGGGAATCTCCGCCGCATGGTGCGCGCCCAGGGTCTGGGAATTGCCGATGGGGGTCCGCGTGAAATGATACAGCCAGGTTGGCTGGCCGGCCTCGACATTGGCACGGGCGAGAAAGCGTGTGTGTACCCCGAACCAGTCATCGCCGAGCATTTTCCGGGCGCCCCGATCCCAGCTCTCCAGCGAGGTCATGCCATAGAGCGCCTGCAGCGCCTTGGCGGAATTCACGCCGAAGACGCCCTCGAGCATTGCTTCGCGTTGTTCAAGCGAGCCGGATATGTTTGGCAGCAATAGGGTCGGCGACCTGGTTTCATCGTAGAACAGCGTGCCTTCATCGGCATTGTAGCCGGCCAGGATCGGCACGCGGTTGGCGCCACCATCACGAATGGCCTCGCCGATCGGCAAAGGCAGCACGCGGCCATCGACGGTGGGCAGGAAGTATTTCACCAGATCCTGCCGCACCTGAACGCGATCGATGATGGCTCCGGAGGGGATCGCGCGCAGGCGATCGGCCGTTGCGGTGGAGTCTACAAGCGTCGACAGGAATTCCTCGCCGACATCTTCCGAGCTGCGCACATTGGGCAGGGCAGACCGGGAAAGATGGAGTGCATTGTAGCTGCTGACGCCACTCTGCAGGATGGCTTTTTCATACAGGCCGTCCGCAAGAGGCGTTGCCATCAGTTCACTGACGGATTGTGCGCCGGCGCTTTCACCGAAAATGGTCACATTGTTCGGGTCGCCGCCAAAGCGGGCGATGTTCTGCTTCACCCAGCGCAGGGCGGCCACCTGGTCCAGAAGGCCATAATTGCCGGAGGTTCCGGATTCCTCGGTCAGGGCAGGGTGGGCCAGATAGCCGAATGGTCCGAGGCGGTAATTGATCGTGACCAGCACCACGCCGTTCTCGACCAGCCCGTTGGCCTGATAATAGGCGGACGAGCCCGCGCCGGCCTGATGGGACCCGCCATGGATCCAGACCATCACGGGCTGAAGGCGCGCCTTGCCGCGATTGGCTGTCCGCACATTCAGGAAGAGGCAGTCTTCAGCTTCCGGCGGGGCTGGCTGGGATGAGATGTATTGTTTGGCGACCAGCCGTTTCCACCAGGGCAGTCCGTTGCCGTCGATGATGCGCTCAACGACATGGTTCATATGGCCGCGCGGCTGCAGGCATTCAGGGCCGAACGCGCGCGCGTCACGCGTGATTGCGCCCCATTGGGGTGGGGATGTGGGCGCCGACCAGCGTCGGGCCGTGGCATAGGGGATGCCGTTGAACACCTGGATTTCCGGATTGTCGAGGTCCACGCCGCCCTGGATTTCACCCTGGTCGATACGAAGCGGCTCTGTCAGCGCCATGGGTGGTTCGGGCTGGTTCATGCGGAACCAGACCCACGCGCTGAACCCAAGCAGCGCAAAAAAGAAAACTATACTCAGACGCTTCATGAAACGAGACCCCTGCCCGTCAAGGCAAACGCTATACCACTTGCCCGGTAAAGTCACTCACGCGGAGGTCAAACGGGACGCAAATCTCGTAGTGCATTTTCCACTGAAATTACAAGGTCTTCGGTGGGCTCAATTCCACACGCCAATCGCACGAATCCGTCGGCTACCTGATCGCCCCATCGGATTCTGCACTCCGCCGAGGTGTGCACGCCCCCGAAACTGGTCGCTGGAACGATCAGTTCATTGTTACTTATGAAGTTTTCCGCTGCTTCGCGGTCTTTCAGGGTAAAACTGACAATGGGCCCAAAGCCGCGCATCTGGCGAAGTGCGATGTCATGGCTCGCGTCCTGCGGGAGGCCTGGGTATCGGACCGCGGAAACGGCGGGGTGCCCGGAAAGACATTTTGCGACCTGCAATGCGCTCTGATTTGCCCGGGAAACGCGCAGTTCGAGCGTCTCCAGCCCTCTATGCAGCAGATATGCATCGAATGGACTGACAATCGCACCACCGAGCCGGCGATAGGTGCGCACCTGGTTGATCAAGGCAGTGTGCCGACTTGAGACATGTCCGCACAGCACATCCGAATGGCCTGCCATGGCTTTTGTGTCGGACATGACCACCATGTCCGCGCCGAAATCCAATGGCTGCTGGCATAGTGGTGTTGCGGTCGTGTTGTCGGCGACGAGGAACGCCCCCGCAGACTTTGCCCGGTCCGCAACCGCTGCGATGTCGCAAACGTCGAGGCCGGGATTTGACGGGGTCTCAATCATGACCAGCCGGCAGCCAGACATGTCCGCTTGGTCCATTCCGGCGGTCGGGCAGGTTTCGACTTCGATCCCGCGCGGGACGAAGTGCTCCTCCAGCAGGCTTCGCACATTGTAATAGCCGTCCGCATGGACCAGCACCTTGTCGCCCGGGCGCAGGAGCGTGTGGAAGACAGCTGCAATTGCGGCCATGCCAGAGGGAAAGAGCACCGTTTCTGCCGCCTCCAGCAGACCGATTTCCGCTTCCACGCATTCGACCGTCGGGTTGCCGTTCCGACCATAGAAATGACTGCCGTCCGGATCACCGGGCAGGTGGAAGGTCGTGCTGGCCATGATGGGCAGCGAAACGGGTTGGCCCTTCGACAAACTGCGCCCGCGATGGTGCAGAAGGTCAGACATGGGAGACGGTTTGCGTGTCACGAACGGTAAGTCCTTGAATGGGATTCGTGGGGAGTCTGCGCTGGTGACAGACATTTGGAAACTATCAAAACAATGAAACCGGTCAGATTTTCGCAGACAGGAGCGACGCATTCGGCCCGATCCAGGTCGCCAGGCGATCCCGTTCAGGAGCCGACAATGCACTCCATTCCGACCGCAACGCGGCGAGGCATTTCAGCTGGTACTTGAACACGCCCTGAGCGTAGCGGCCGTTTTCGATTTCCAGCGAGAAGGTCTCCTCACCACTGCCGATAGCGTGTTCATTGGCCCCCAGGAAGGGCAGGTAGGTGTCTCCGGCCAGACCGAGCAGCGCCTGAACCGGGGCGCTCAGCGCGTCCAACCATTCCCCCTCGATGCCGCTGGCATCGTCCGCATGGTCCAACCATCGATAAAGATAGGGCGTATCCTGTCTCAGCCAGGCCATGGGTGTGGGGTCGACACTCATCACCTTGAGCTGGCCATAAAAGCCGAGGTCTGCAAGTGAAATGCGGTCCCCAAACAGAAAGCGGGTCTTTCCGGTCGCCATGGCTTCCAGCAGACGACAGGCCCTTTTCCAGCTGGCCTCGATCAAGGGGGCGGTCTCCGGTGTGCACCCTACCAGAGCCATTCTGCCAGTCTGCCGCTCACGGATGGTGGCCGCAGCATCTTCGACGCCGGTTCGGCCGGTATTGGGCAGCGTGTCGAACATCAGCCAGTTTGCACACCATTCGGCGTCCGCCGCATAGGCCCAGCGATAGTGAAACATGGCTTTCATGAACCATTCGTCTGCCATGTCCTCCAGCAGAAGACAGGCGAACCTCGCGACCGGATCGGTCGGCAAGAGCGATACTCCCTCATCCTCAATCGACAGCAGGAAGGGCGTGGAATCATTTGTCCAGCTGCCGTCAGGGCGGCGGATAACGGGGATAACCGGCGCGCGGACATTCGGCAGGATGGCCAGCCGATCTTCGGCGGTCATGCCCGTCCATGTGTGAACCAGGCGTTTCGCCCTCATCGCGGCCCGCACCTTCATGGAATAAGGTGACCCGAGCGCTCCGTATACCTCATAGGGGCTCATGTCTTTTCTCCGCAGAGCCAGATTGGACGGGTCACGATCAACTCCTGACAGAGCAGGCCGGCATCACGATGACGGGACATGGCCTTGTAGTCGGGGTGGTTGAGCGTGGCGATGAAGGCCTTGCGATCCGGAAAGTGATTGACCAGCACTCCATCCCAATCTCCCTGACCAATGAAATAGCGTTCGGTCGTGGCGAGAAGCGTTGTGGAGCCTCCAACTTCTGCAGCCGCGGCGGTGAAAGCCTCGGAATACCGGATATAGGCCTCCCGTCCGCTGATATCCTCTCCATGCTCTGGATCGTCAGGGCGGTATTCTGCCTTGATCCGGAATTTCAGAAGATTGACTTGGGCTACCGGGCCGTCATGCGGGTCATCGCGAAAGGCACGGAACTGGTCTGCATTTGGCTGGAAAGCTGGCATTGTGCGTCTCCTCAGGGGCGTTTTTCCGGATGCTTGCCGAAATAGCGTTCGGTGTAAAACAATGCCGCCGCGTGAAGCGCGTGCTGGGTATCCAGCGTGTCATAGGCGAGGAAGTCCTTATAGGGCATTTCGACGACTTCGATTTCCTCGTTCGGGTCCAGTGCCTGGACATCTGTCTTTCGGCATCCCGTGGCGAGGAAATAGTGCAGATGATTGTTCTGGATCGCAGGGTTCGGAAAACACGACCCGACTGGGATCATTTCACGTGCCGTGTATCCGGTTTCTTCCCGCAATTCGCGCCGGGCCGCAGTTTCCGGGTCCGTTTCGCCGGGATCAAGCACGCCGCCCGGGACACCCAGAAGCACGACTTGCCCGGCATGACGGTACTCGCGAATGAGAACAATATTGCCCTCATCGGTCACTGGAACGATCGTAGCCCAGTCGGTGAACTCCAGGACATGATAATTCGGCACGATGTGTCCGTCTTCACGCTGGCATCTGTCGGTTCGGACAGACAGGAACGGGTCCTTGAACGTTTTTCGGCTGCTCAGGATTTTCCAGGGTTTGATCATGCTGCGTCTCGAATTCGGGTGGCGAGAAAGCCCTCCACATGCCGTCAGGCGGCCGGATTGGCCATAGCAAAGCCGAGGCGCAACGCGGTTTCGGGTGGAAAACATGTGGTGCTGACAGGGTGGATCCGGTGGTAACGCTCGCACCGGGGCGAGCGCGCGCGTCCACAGGTCATCTTCAAGGAAAGTAAACGGGCGTTTCAACTTTTATGGGGGCCAAGCTGACAAAATACGCTAGGCAGACGGCCGTTTTTGCATATCGTACCGAGCATGGCGGAAGGGGACGTTCTGTTCGAACAAGCGGTCGCTTTGCTATTTGAGGGTGAAGGCGGAGAGAGCTTGATCAAATCTGCGGCGCTGATGAGACGTGCCGCAGACCTCGGCCATTCGGGTGCAGCCAACAATTTCGGTGCCATGCTGCATCATGGACGCGGCGTCCATCAGGATTTCGCAGCCGCGCGGGCCTATTACGCGCAGGCGGCCGATGCCGGTCTTCCCCAGGCCATGTTCAATCTCGGTTTCATGAAGCTGCGCGGACTTGGCGGCCAGACAGACGAGGAACAGGCCCGTCGCCTGTTCGAGCAGGCGGCCAATCTTGGCGACGTCAATGCCATGACCTTTCTCGGCGTCATGATGATGACAGGCGCCGGCGGGCCAAAGGAATTCAAGACGGCGCAATCCTGGTGGGACAAGGGCGCCGAACTCGGCGACAATCGCTGCGCCTTCAATCTCGGGATTGCCCATGCCGGCGGTCACGGCCGGGAACAGCCTGATTTTGTCGAAGCGTGGCGCTGGTTCAGCCGGGCGCAGGATATGGGAAACAGCAATGCAGGGTCTGAGCTTGAACGGCTTGCCAGCGTGCTGACCGAAGACGAACGCCGTCAAATCGAGAGCTAGGACCTGCCATTATTCAAAGCGTGGTTGGCGGGTTGCCAGACAGTCGATTGGCTGCCCATTGCGCTTCCCGCTTGATTTTCGCCTGTTCCCGCGTAACTGAGGCGACGTATTTTCCCCATTTTTCAGGAGACGCTGTTCATGGCCGGTCCCCAATACGTTTACCACATGCAAGGTCTGTCAAAGACCTATCCCGGCGGCAAGAAGGTGTTCGAGAACATCCATCTGAGCTTTCTGCCGGATGCCAAGATCGGTGTGGTCGGCGTCAATGGTGCCGGTAAATCCACCCTGTTGCGGATCATGGCCGGGCAGGACAAGGACTTCAATGGCGAAGCCTGGGCGGCAGATGGCGTGAAGGTCGGCTACCTGCCGCAGGAGCCGAAACTCGACGAGTCGCTCACAGTCTTCGAGAACGTCGCTGCGGCCTGTCCCGAGAAGCAGATGCTGGACAAGTTCAACGAAATCTCCGGCAAGCTCGGCGAGGACTATTCCGACGAGCTGATGGAAGAGATGACCGCGCTGCAGGAGAAGATCGATGCGGCGGACGCGTGGGACATTGATTCCAAGATTCAGATGGCGATGGAGGCCCTGCGCTGTCCGCCGGACGATGCTGACGTGTCGAAACTGTCAGGGGGGGAAATCCGCCGCGTCGCCATTTGTGCGCTGCTCTTGTCCAAGCCCGACATGATCCTGATGGACGAACCGACCAACCATCTGGATGCCGAAACCGTGGCCTGGCTCCAGAATTATTTGATCAATTTCAAGGGCTGCGTCATTCTCGTGACGCATGATCGCTACTTCCTGGACGACATCACAACCTGGATTCTCGAGCTCGACCGCGGCCGGGGCATTCCCTATCAGGGCAATTACTCCGACTGGCTGGAACAGAAGGCCAAGCGTATGGAGCAGGAAGCTCGTGAAGAGCGCGGCAAGCAGCGCGCGCTGGCCAAGGAACTCGAATGGGTCCGGTCCAGCCCCAAGGCGCGGCAGGCCAAGTCGAAGGCACGTATCCAGTCCTACGAACAGAAGGCTGCAGAGGCCGAGAAGGAGAAGGTCTCGACCGCGCAGATCCGCATTCCCCCGGGGCCGCGTCTCGGCAATGTCGTGCTGGAAGCGGAAAATCTTCGCAAGGGCTTTGGCAACAATCTGCTCATTGAGGATCTTGATTTCAAACTGCCGCCCGGCGGCATTGTCGGCGTGATTGGCCCGAACGGCGCCGGTAAATCCACGCTGTTCAAGATGATCCTCGGCCAGGAAGAGCCGGATGCCGGCACGCTCCGCGTCGGTGATACGGTCAAGTTTGGCTATGTCGACCAGAGCCGCAACAAGCTGGATGACAACAAGAATGTCTGGGAAGAGATTTCCGGCGGCACAGACGTGATTGATCTGGGTGGCGTGGAAGTGAATTCCCGGGCCTATGTCGGCGCCTTCAATTTCAAGGGGTCTGACCAGCAGAAGAAAGTCGGCCTTCTGTCCGGCGGTGAGCGCAACCGCGTCCACCTGGCAAAGATGCTGAAGGAGAGTTCCAACGTCCTGCTGCTGGACGAACCGACGAATGATCTGGACGTGGAAACGCTGCAGGCGCTGGAAGAGGGGCTCGACGCCTTTCCGGGCTGCGCCGTGATCATCAGCCACGACCGCTGGTTCCTGGACCGTATGGCTACGCACATTCTGGCGTTTGAGGGCGATTCGCATGTCGAATGGTTCGAGGGCGATTTCTCGTCTTATCTCGAAGACAAGAAGCGCCGTCTCGGCGAGGATGCGGTGAATCCCAAGCGCTTGAAATTCAAGAAGTTCGCACGCTGACGCGCAAGTGTTCAGACAGAATCGAAAAGCCCCCGACCGGATGACCGGCCGGGGGCTTTCCATATCCGGATCGCGTCCGGATCAGGAGCGCTTTTCCGATTCCAGATTGCGTTTCATGCTTTCGATTTTCTCGATCAGCGCTTCGGCCGAGCCGTTCGACCGGTCCAGAAGGGCCAGGAATTGTGCGCGCTGTTCGATGGCCAGCCAGATCAGGTTGCCATCAAGGTTCAGAGCCACGTCCACGACCTGGTACTCTCCGTCTCGTGTCAGGACCCGCCAGCGGACATCCATATCCTTGCCGTCCTGACGCTTGATAACCGTGTTGACGATGGAATCGGTCGGTGACCGGTCCACCGAGTCCTTCACGACCACGGATTCGCCGCGATAGGCGTCCAGTTCGTTCTCGTAAACGGCCAGGGCGTATTCGCGGAACACTTTGCGGTAGCGCGCCAGTTCGTCTTCCGAAAAACGGCGGGCATATTTGCCAATGGCGAAGTTCGAGACGGCAGTCATGTCCGTGAACTCGTCCATATAGGTGTTGAACTTTTCTGTCCGCTCATCCGCGTCGAGGGTCGGATCGTTCAGCGAGGCCAGCACTTCGCTGGCATTCTCCTGAACATAGGCTTCGGTCTTCGCGTCGGCGTGGGCGCTGGTCACTGTCATCAGCATCGCGGCCCCGGCGAAGGCAAGGAATCGATGTCGGCGTTTCACTTCATTGCTCCTGTGGATGGTCTCGCCCCCGGACCTATTCTTCAAATTCGTCAAAATCAGGGAGATCGTCGTACGCCTCCGCCTCATTGATACGTCCATTACGAATCTCAGCCTGACGCTGGGATGAATAAATACGGCGCAGCGCGATATAAGGTTCCGGCTGCGCGTTCAACTGGTCGATCTGCTCATCCAGCGCGACGCGGGCATTCAGGCCGCCAAGGACGCTGCGACCAATGGCGATATGGTCATCCAGATCCGGATTGTTGGCAAACTCGGTCCAGGTCAGCGGATCCATGGCGCGATCAATGCCGCCGCCAAACAGGTCTCGCGGCGTGGTGGGTCCCATCAGGGGCAGAACGAGATAGGGGCCGCTGTCGACACCCCAGACGGCCAGGGTCTGGCCGAAATCCTCGCTGTGTCGCTCGATACCATTATATCCCGCTACATCCCACAAGCCGGCGACGCCAATTGTGGAATTGACCAGGAATCGCGCGAACGTGTCTCCAGCCCGGTCGCCTTCGCCCTGCAGGACGTCATTGATGAAAATGACCGGTGATTTCAGATTGTGAAGGAAATCGCCCACCCGGTCCCGGGCGAATTCCGGGGTCACGGTTTCATAGACGTCCGCGGCCGGACCGAGCGCATATTTGTCGACCTCATTGTTGAAGGCGAACATCTGGCGATTGAACCCTTCATAGGGGTCGTGCACCATGCCGGTTTCCGTGGTCTGCGTGGACGCACAGGCGCCCAGTCCCATGGCAAGCGCCGCAGCAACAAATCGCTGTGTCATATCTGGATAACCCCGTTTTGGACTTCGCTAGATGGTGGTTAAGGCGGTGCGCTTCAACTCTTAAACATACTTCATCACGCATAGGTGAAATTACGGCTAAAGCATGTTGCAAAAACATATAAATCAATGTTTATGTGATTAAATGAAGATGCAGACTGCTTCCATGATCGACTGCCTGCGCGCCGCCGGAGAGCCGACCCGCCTGCGGGTGCTGGCCCTGTTGCGCCAGCGCGATCTGTCGGTCGGCGAACTTGTCCAGGTGCTTGAACAGTCGCAGCCGCGCCTGTCGCATCATTTGAAGGCGCTGACTTCCGCCGGTCTTGTGGAACGCCTGCCGGAAGGGTCGTTCGTGTTTTACCGGGCAGCTACGGGAGAGCCGGGACGCAGTTTGCTGGAATCCCTGTTTGCCCTGCTCGATATGGACGAAGCAGATTTTGCGCGTGATCGCCAGCGGCTCGAGGAAGTGAGTGCCGCTCGTGCCGAGTCGGCCGAAGCCTTCTTTTCCAGCATTGCGGAAAACTGGGACAGGCTGCGGTCCCTGCATTACCCCAATGACCTTATCGAGTCTGCCTTGCTGGACCTGTCCGGACCGGGCCCGTTCGGGCGTGTGCTGGATTTCGGAACCGGCACCGGGCGCATGCTCAGCCTGTTCGCCCCGCTGGCCGAAGAGGCCGAGGGAATAGATCTTAGCCACAACATGCTGACGATTGCCCGCGCGAATCTGGAGCGACAGGGCGTTGAGCGCGCGCGGGTTCGGCAGGGGAATGTCACGGCGGTGCCGTTTGACTCCGCCTGTGCAGATGTCGTGATCATCCATCAGGTCCTGCACTATATGGACACGCCCAACCGGGCAATTTCCGAAGCAGCGCGCGTTCTGAAACCCGGCGGACAATTGCTGATCGTCGATTTCGCGCCGCATGACCTCGAATTCCTGCGTACCGAGTACGGACATCATCGTCTCGGCATGTCGCATGACGCCATGGCAGCCTGGGCCCAGGACGCCGGGCTCAACCTCAAGGCACCACGTTCCTTTGCGCCGCCGGAAGGCGCCCAGGAAGGCCTGACCGTAAACATCTGGAAGGCCGTGAAGCCGGAAACATCCCTGGAGAATGTCGCATGAGCCCGCTTTCAACCTCGCGTCCGGGCGCCCAGCCGTCTGTCTCGTTCGAATTCTTTCCGCCCAAGAGCGAAGCCATGGCCACCCGGTTGTGGGACACGGTCGAGCGGCTGCAGCCCATGGCGCCGGATTTCGTGTCCGTCACCTATGGCGCTGGTGGTTCAACCCGCGAGCGGACGCATGACACGGTGCGCCGGATTGCGCAGGAAACGCATCTGCGCCCGGCTGGACACCTTACCTGTGTCGGCGCAACGAAGGAGCAGGTTCTCTCCGTTGCCGAGGACTACTGGGAAGCGGGCGTGAAGCATATTGTTGCCCTGCGCGGGGACCCGCCTGCCGGCATGGGCGAGACGTTTGAACAGTTTCCGGGCGGGTTCGAGGATTCGATCGATCTGATCCGGGGCATTCGTGAACATCGTCCGGAGCTTGGCCGCTGTTTCGAGATTTCGGTATCATGCTATCCGGAACTCCACCCCGAAAACCGGGGGTGGGATGCCGAGATTGCGTTCCTGAAAGCCAAGCAGGATGCGGGGGCCGACCGGGCGATCACGCAATTCTTCTTCGAGCCGCAAATCTATCTGAACTTCCTCGAAAAGGCGCGGGCAGGCGGTGTCACCATGCCCATCGTGCCCGGCATCATGCTGCAGCCCAACTTCAAGGGGCTGAAACGGATATCCGGTCTGTGCGGCGCATCGCTGCCGGACTGGCTGCATGAGCTTTATGACGGGCTGGATGAGGATGAGGAGACGAGGGAACTCGTCACCGCCAATGTCGCCGCGGACCTCTGCCGCCAATTGTCCGACGAAGGTGTGAACAGTTTCCATTTCTACACGCTCAACCGTGCCGGCCTCGCCTTGTCGACCTGTCGACTGTTGGGCCTGAAACCGAATACCAGCGAGGCTGCCTGATCCATGACACGACAAGATCGCATCAAGGCCCTGAAAGCGGCCGCAAGAGAACGGATCCTCATTCTGGACGGATCATGGGGGGTCATGATCCAGCGGCGCGGTCTCGACGAGGCCGACTATCGTGCGGACCGGTTCAGCGAGGCCGACTATCCGGGACAGATGAAAGGCAACAACGATATTCTCTGCCTGACCCGGCCGGATATCGTGACCGATCTGCACAATGCCTATTATGAGGCGGGGGCAGACATCTCGGAAACCAACACATTCAGCGCAACCGTGATCGCCCAGGATGACTACAAGCTCGATCCGCAGTCGGTGCGGGACATCAATCTGGAAGGCGCACGGCTGGGCCGCGCCGCCGCAGATGAATGGACGGCGAAGACTCCGGACAAACCCCGCTTCCTTGCAGGATCGATCGGCCCGCTCAACAAGATGCTGTCCATGTCATCGGATGTGAACGATCCGGGGGCACGGTCGGTGACCTTCGATGAGGTCTACGAGGCCTATCGAGAGCAGATCCGGGCCTTGAATGAGGGCGGTGTGGATCTCTACCTGATCGAAACCATAACCGATACGCTGAATTGCAAGGCCGCCATCAAGGCGATCATGGACCTTGAAGCGGAAGGAATGGAAGCGCTGCCGATCTGGATATCCGGCACGATCACCGACCGGTCCGGCCGCACTCTGTCCGGCCAGACGGTTGAAGCCTTCTGGAATTCGGTCCGCCATGCCAAGCCCTTTGCCATCGGATTCAATTGCGCGCTGGGGGCGGACCTGATGCGTCCGCACATAGCGGCGCTCTCCCGGGTGGCCGACACGCTGGTGGCGGCCTATCCGAATGCGGGCCTGCCCAACGAGATGGGTCAGTATGACGAAGAACCCGATGAAACCTCGGGCGCTGTAGGTGGCTGGGCAAAGGAAGGCTTGGTGAACATTCTCGGCGGCTGCTGCGGGACGACGCCGGAACATATCGCCGCCATTGCAAAGTCGGTGGAAGGGGTGAAACCGCGTGATCCAGCGCCGACAAAGCACACGATGCGCCTGGCGGGTCTCGAGCCCTTCGAGGTGGCCTCGTGACTCTTCGGAATGTGGAGGCCGGCGATCTGTTCGTCTTTTACGGCCTCTTGAAGCAGGGCGCCGCCGGGCAACCGGCCGATCTGCCTCTGGCGACAGCCGGGGCTTTCGGTCCGCCGTGTCGTTTCCGGGCACACATGGTCGATCTGGGAGGCTTTCCTGGGGTGGTGGATGGCGACACGTTGTGTCACGGCGTTCGGTGGGAAATCCGAGACGTCTCCATTCTGCCCGCCATGGACGCGTTCGAAGACATGACGGATGATCCCGCCACAAGCCTTTACCTCCGCAAGCGCATTCCCCTGTGTGACGCTGTAGGCAAAGAAACGGGCGAAACGGCCTGGATCTATTGGTACAACCGGCCGGTGGGCGGATTCCCGCCCGTGGCTGATGGCAACTGGCCCCTTGATGCGGGGAAATCGAGAAAATGACGACTTCAGCTTCCCAATCCTTTGTAAATGTCGGTGAGCGCACGAACGTCACCGGTTCCGCGCGATTCCGGAAAATGATTACGGAAGGCCGCTATGCCGACGCGGTCGAAGTGGCGCGCCAGCAGGTCGAAAACGGCGCGCAGGTGATCGACATCAATATGGATGAAGGCATGCTCGACGGTGCCGAGGCCATGCGGACTTTCCTGAACCTGATTGCGGCGGAACCGGATATCGCCCGCGTTCCCGTAATGATCGATTCTTCTAAATGGGAGGTCATCGAGGCGGGCCTGAAATGCGTTCAGGGCAAGGCGATCGTCAATTCGATCTCGATGAAAGAGGGCGAAGAAACGTTCCGCAGACAGGCGCGCGCGTGCCTGGCCTATGGCGCTGCGGTTGTCGTCATGGCGTTCGACGAAGTCGGGCAGGCGGATACAGAGGACCGCAAGGTCGAAATCTGCCAGCGGGCCTTCCGTATATTGACTGAAGAGGTTGGTTTCCCGGCCGAAGACATCATCTTCGATCCAAACGTGTTTGCGGTAGCGACAGGCATCGAAGAACACAACAATTACGCCGTGGACTTCATTGAGGCTGCGCGCGAAATCCGCGCGACCTGTCCGGGCTGCCACATTTCCGGCGGCCTCTCGAATGTGTCGTTCAGTTTCCGGGGCAATGAACCCGTGCGTCGGGCGATGCATTCGGTGTTCCTGTATCACGCCATTCCGGCAGGGATGGATATGGGCATCGTCAATGCGGGCCAACTCGACATCTATGACGATATCGAGCCGGAACTGCGTGAGCGCGTCGAGGATGTGATCCTGAACCGGCGCGAAGATGCGACTGAGCGCCTGATCGAGATCGCCGAAGGCTTCAAGGGCCAGAAAGGCAAGACCGCTGAAAAGGATTTGTCCTGGCGCGAGGCGCCGGTTGCAAAGCGGCTTGAGCACGCCCTTGTGCATGGCATAACAGAATATATCGATGCCGACACGGAAGAGGCCCGGCAAGCTGCGGAACGGCCGCTGCATGTCATCGAAGGGCCGCTGATGGACGGCATGAACGTGGTCGGCGACCTGTTCGGCTCCGGAAAGATGTTCCTGCCCCAAGTGGTCAAGTCGGCCCGGGTCATGAAACAGGCTGTCGCCTGGCTCGAACCTTACATGGAAGAGGAAAAGCAGCGGCTGGGCACTGTGGATACTTCCAATGGCAAGGTGCTGATGGCGACGGTGAAGGGGGATGTTCACGATATCGGCAAGAATATTGTCGGCGTGGTGCTGGCCTGCAATGGATACGACATCGTCGATCTCGGCGTCATGGTACCGGCAGAAACCATTCTGGACACGGCGGAGACGGAACAGGTCGATGTGATCGGCCTGTCCGGCCTGATCACGCCGAGCCTTGACGAGATGGTCTACGTCGCCGCCGAAATGGAGCGGCGCGGCATGAAACAGCCTCTCCTGATTGGCGGCGCAACGACGAGTCCGGCGCATACGGCTGTGAAGATCGACCCGGTCATCCGTAGCGCCCCGGTCGTACATGTCGCCGATGCCAGCCGTGCCGTCGGTGTTGTCAGTGCCCTGTTGAGCGAAGATGACAAACCGGGTTTCGTAACGCAGACCAAGGCGCGATATGAGCGGATGCGGGAAGCCCGTGCTGGCGGTGTGCCGAAACCGCGCCTGCCGATCGACCAGGCTCGCGCTGCCGGACTGAAGCTCGACTGGTCTTCCTACACGCCGCCACAACCGGAATTTGAGGGTGTGCGGACATTCGAGGATTTCGATCTCGCAACACTGGCGCGCTATATCGACTGGACGCCCTATTTTTCAGCCTGGGACCTGGCCGGACAGTATCCGCAAATCCTGAACGACAAGATCGTCGGTGAAGCGGCAACCAGCCTCTGGAACGACACCCAGGCCATGTTGCAGCAATTGGTCGGCGAAGCCTGGTTCTCCCCGAAAGCGGTGATCGGGTTCTGGAAAGCCAATTCAGACGGAGACGACATAAGGCTTCAGACCGGGGACGTGTTCCACACCTTGCGTCAGCAGATGGTCAAGGACAATTCTCGTCCGAACTTTGCCATGTCAGATTTCGTGGCGCCGGAAGGCGACGACTGGGTCGGCGGATTCTGCGTCACGGCGGGGCCGCAGGCAGAAACCATTGCGCAGGACTTCGCCGCGAAGGGCGATGATTATTCCTCGATCATGGTGAAGGCGCTGGCGGACCGCTTTGCCGAAGCGATGGCGGAGTACATGCATGAGCGGGTCCGCAAGGAATATTGGGGATACGCAGCGGATGAAGACCTCTCGAACACCGATCTCATCAAGGAGAAGTATCGAGGCATCCGGCCGGCACCGGGCTATCCGAGCCAGCCTGAGCATACGGAGAAGGAAACCCTTTTCCGCTTGCTGGAGGCCGATAGCCGCATTGGCGTATCGCTGACCTCAAGCTTTGCCATGACGCCGGCCGCCAGCGTATCCGGTCTCTATTTCGCACATCCTGACAGCGTGTATTTCGCAGTGGGGCGGATCGAGAAGGATCAGGTCGAGGATTACGCCCGGCGCAAGGGGTGGGATACCCGCAAGGCCGAGCGCTGGCTGGCGCCAATCCTCAATTACGATCCGTTCGCGGTGGATTAGTCCCTGAGATAGGAGACGGCTTCGACCAGTTCAAAACCGGGTGTTTCCTGTGCGAAGTGACGCAGCCAGTAACTGTGGCCGGATCCGTAGATGACGAGGATGCGGTCTCCCGGTTCGGCGAATTCGGCGATGTTCGAGAAAATTTCGGCATTGCGGGCATACCAGCCATAATTCAGCACGGCCCCCGCCGGATCTTCCATGTCCGCCATGTCGAGCAGGCCGTAATAGAAATCGGAATGCATGGTGCGGATAATGGCCGGGTCGTTCTGGCGGGCCAGCAATTCCGGAATCGGGGTTGTTGCCTGATCCTGCATCAAGCTTCCGGCCTGGGTCTTGATCGTGTCAATCAGACCCGCGATCTCGTCTTCGCGCGCCGTGCGGGCCGCGAAGGCCTCGACCCGGTCGAACGGGAAATAGGCAATTTCACCCTCTTGCGTATCGACTGCATAGACACGGTCGAGTCCCGCTTCATGTGCGACCCGGTAGCCAATCTGGACCCGCTCGTCGCGTTGGCGGCTCAGATCCTCTGGCACGAAGTCTGCGAAATTCGGGTCCAGCGCATCTTCGGTGCGCCGGATGCGTTCCACCGCGATGGCGGTGGGGCGAAACGCCATCAACCTTTCAGCCAGATCTTCCAGTTCGGCCTGACGGTGTGGCGCGAGCACGTCGTCTGAATCCGTGTTCACCAGGTCGAGTCCCGGATTTCCGAAATGATATGTGCCGAGCACCATGACCTGAATTGGCGCGACCGGCTCTTCGGTGGGCGGCGTTTCAGCCTGCGACAGGGGCATGGCACAGGCGGCCAGCAGAGACAGGGCCAAGAGGGCAGACTTCATGTTCAATTTCTCCTTTTGCATGGGAGGATGCGCCGACTCGGTTGAATGGATGCAGGCGTACCTGCTTTTTTGCGATCCCGTCCTGCCGACAAACTCTGGCTGGCCTCGCCGCCGGGACTCGTATAGGAGGAATGTCAACCTTGTCACCGGGAGGGCGGAATGACTGGACAGAGACTGGTTAGCGAGAATGCGAAGATCGTGGCGACGCTGGGCCCAGGTAGCCGTGCGCCACGGGAAGTTCTGGCGCTTGCCCATGCCGGGGTGGACGTTTTCCGCCTGAATTTCAGTCATGGTGAACATGCCGCCCACAAGGAAGCTCTGGATGCGGTCCGGGCGGCAGAAGCGGAAACGGGCCGTCCGCTCGCCGCGCTCGCAGATCTTCAAGGGCCCAAGGTACGGGTCGGATCGCTGCCAGGCGGAGAGTTGCGGCTGCGCTACCAGCAGGAATATGCCGTGATTGCCGCAGACGCCACGGACCGGGACGCAACCATCCCGGTGCCGCACAAGGAGATCGTCGATGCGCTCGAGGCGGGGGATGTCATCCTCGTTGATGACGGAAAGCTGATCTTCACCGTGACAGAGGCTGGCGTGGAGCCACGTGTGCGCGCGGACGTTCCGGGCAAGCTGACAGACAAGAAGGGGTTTACCGTGCGCGGCAAGGCGCTGCCGGTCCGCGCGCTGACGGAGAAGGATCGCAAGGATCTGGACTTCGCCCTTGAGATCGGCGTTGACCTGATCGCCTTGTCCTTTGTCCAGACGGTCGAGGACATCGAAGAGGTGAAGGCGATCATAGCCGGACGGGCACCGCTTGTGGCCAAGCTGGAAAAGCCGGCGGCCATTGCCAATCTGGAGCCGATCGTTGCAGCCGCGGATGCGGTCATGGTGGCACGGGGCGATCTGGGCGTGGAATATGCGCCGGAAGATGTGCCGGTCATCCAGCGCCGGATCGTGCGGTGCGCACGGGGGCTGGGCCGACCGGTCATCGTGGCGACGCAAATGCTGGAATCCATGATCGAGAATGCCGCGCCGACCCGCGCGGAGGCCTCGGACGTTGCGACGGCCATTTATCAGGGCGCGGACGCGGTCATGTTGTCCGGGGAGACGGCTGTCGGGCGCCATCCGGCGACCACCGTGTCGATCATGTCGCGCATCATACGCGCCACGGAAGGCGCAGAAGATTATCGCCGGTCGCTGGAGCAATTCTCGGGCGATGTGCCTGCTCAGACCGCCATAGATGTGATTGCCGAGACAGCCCAGGGCATGGCCGAGGCGGAAGGTGCGACGGCTCTGGCGTTGCGGACCGGCGCATTTGAGCGTCTCGCGCGGTTTGCCCGGGTGCGCGGCAAGGCACCCATTATCTACGGATCACTTGACGATCAGCGTTTGCGCACGGCCTGCCTGCTCTGGGGCGTGCATCCCCAGCGGCTGAACGCCGGCGCGGATTACTGGTACAGGGATTTGATGGACGCCGCCGGGCTGGAGGGCCGCGTCGCCTATGCGCGCTGGGCTGGCGACTCTGAACGGTTCGCCTGGGAAGTTGGAATCGGCAAGGGGCCGAATGGCGAGAAGATCACCGGCGTATGATCAATTGGCTCTGCTTGAACTCATACGAATAGAGTTCGCCGAGAAAGGTCATGCCGAGCAGCGACTGTTCGAGCCCGTCCTTCAGGATCATGGCATCGACGTGTTCCACTTCGACCTGCCCGATGCGAATACTCTGCAGCGTGGTGGCCGCGCCATGCGTGATGCCCCCGGCCGTACGGATTTCCCATCGATAGTCCAGGGTCTCCGGATTCAACCCGATCCTCTGGGCATCCCTGTAGGTGAGGGCGACAGTGCTGGCACCGGTGTCGACCATGAACTTCACGGCGGTGCCGTCGACATCGGCTCGTGTCCAGTAGTGTCCGTCGGACTCCCGGTCGATGATCGCGGCGCTGGCGAAGTTCACCGATGTTCGTTTCTCTGTCGGAGCCGGCGCAGGCCGGCCTTCGACCATCGCAGCCTCTGCCTGGTAGCGTTCGACGCGCGGCACGAGAAAGAACACCACGGTTGCGGAAATCAGGACCGCCGTCCCAAGGCCCGATGCGAAGATCTTTCCAACCGACATGGATGTCCTTCCTATCGCTTGCCAAGCTTTTCCAGGCGCGCGATGCGCTCCGGCAGTTCGGCGATGACCAGATCCCGGGCATCCGGGCCCATTTTGACCCAGCCGCCGATTTCCTTGAGCGAGCGGCCACAGCCGAGGCACAGGCCGGTCGAGGCATCAACGGCGCACACTTTAATGCATGGGGACTTTATGGCTTGAGTGGTCATTGTTTTAGGTTAATCAGCGCAGCACAGTGCGCAAGTTGTCTCATGAACGAGGTAACAAAACCTTGTCGCAGTGACACAAGGTTGTCTGATATAAGGTATAGGCATCAAGCGATGGAGAAGGAGCGCAGGATTTGAGCGAGTCGGCCCAGAAAGTATCCCCCCTGGAAGACGCCCGGTCCTTGATCCGGACCGCGGTCGAGCGCGATCCGGCGCCGGCGCAGAAAGTGCGTGAGGCCCTGCTGCAAATGGGGCGGGAGGGCGATTTCGGACGTCTTGGCGAAGCCGCGGCCTGGCTGGCGGAATGGCAGGGCCGGTTCCCGCCACGCATCGAGTCTCCGACCCTTGCCGTTTTCGCCAGTTCGCACGGCGTCCAGACCGAAGGGGTATCCCTGTCGAGTTCCGGCGATACGAAGGCGCATGTCGAGGCATTGCGGGCTGGCCGGGCGCCGCTTTCTGCCATCGCCACACAGGCGGGCGCTGCCATTCGCGTGTTCGACCTTGCGATCGACAGTCCCACGCCCAGCATTGCCGAAGATGCGGCCATGTCTGAACGGGAATGTGCTGCGACGATCGCGTACGGTTTTGAAGCAACAGAGGAGAAGCCCGATCTTCTGGCGCTTGCTGTGTCCGGCGCCGGTGTCGGCACCGCTGCGGCGGCTGTGGCGTGTGCGCTTTATGGTGGCGCTCCGGACTATTGGGTGCGACCGAACAACCAGAAAACCGCCGATCTGGTCAGTCGTCGCGTGGAAGTCGTCACGCGGGCCCTGACCCTGCATCGTGGCCATTTGTCCGACCCGCTGCAGGCACTTCGCAATCTTGGTGGTCGTGAACTTGCCGCATGCGTCGGGGCCATCATCGCCGCGCGCCATCAGGGCATTCCGGTCGTGCTGGACGGATTTGCGACCACGATTGCGGCTGCAATCGTTCATGCCATCGAGCCGAAAGCGATCAGCCACTGCATCGCTTCGCATGTGACGCGCCGCCCGGCGCACGAGGCGGCCATTGAGCGGCTGGGCTTGCAGCCGCTGCTCCAGCTTGAATTCCAGACCGGGGGCGGACTGGGCTCTGCCACCGCCATCGGTCTATTGAAAACCGCCTGCGCCCCCTTCATTGCCGAGCCGGCAGACGGCACTGCGACCTGACGCGACGAGAACCTGACGTTTACGCTCACGTCACCTTGCCTTTGCCGGAAAATGGCGGAAATAGAGGGGGCAAGAATGATGCGCAGGGAGCGCACAGTGAGGAGCCGTCATGAATCTCGATTTTTCGCCGGAAGAAATTGCCTTCCGCAATGAGGTTCGCGAATTCATTCGCGAGAACTATCCCAAGGAACTGGAAGGAATTGGAACGCGGGAGGATCTCACGCGCGAAGAATTCCTGGCCTGGCACAAGGTGCTCGGCAAGAAGGGCTGGTCCACGCCGGCCTGGCCGAAGGAATATGGCGGCACCGGCTGGACCTCGACCCAGCGCTATATCTGGTCCGAGGAAAATGCCCGTGTCGATGCCCTGATGCCGCTGCCGTTTGGCGTGTCCATGGTTGGACCGGTCATCTACACGTTCGGCAATGAGGAACAGAAGGCCCGTCACCTTCCGGGTATCCGGTCGGGTGAAGTCTGGTGGTGTCAGGGCTATTCCGAGCCGGGCGCCGGGTCCGATCTGGCCAGCCTGAAGACAACGGCCGTTCGCGATGGCGACCATTATGTCATCAATGGCCAGAAGACCTGGACGACGCTCGCGCAGCATGCCGACTGGGGCTTCTTCCTCTGCCGTACCGATCCCAATGCGAAAAAGCCGCAGGAAGGCATCAGCTTCATTCTCGTCGACATGAACACGCCGGGCATCGAAGTGAAGCCGATCAAGCTGATCGACGGGACGCATGAAGTCAACGAGACGTGGCTGACCGATGTCCGCGTGCCCGTGGAAAACCTCGTTGGCAAGGAGAATGAAGGCTGGACCTATGCCAAGTTCCTGCTGGCGCACGAGCGTTCCGGCATTGCAGGCGTGGCCCGGTCCAAGCGCGGCGTGGAGCGCCTGCGCAATATCGCGTCCGAAGAACTGGTCGACGGCAAGCCGCTTCTGGAATCTCAGGATTTCGCCCGCAAGATCAGCCAGCTCGAAATCGATCTGACGGCGCTTGAGTTCACCGAACTCCGGACCCTCGCGTCGGAAGCGGCCGGCAAGGGACCGGGACCGGAAAGTTCGATCCTGAAGGTCAAGGGTACCGAAATCCAGCAGCGTCTGACGGAACTGACGCTCGAAGCGGTTGGCTATTATGGCGCGCCGTACGGATACGGCATGGAAGCCACAGGAAATGAAGGCTTCGGCGTCGGCCCGGACCATGCGAATTTCGCTGCCGAGACGTATTTCAACATGCGGAAGACGTCGATCTATGGCGGTTCGAACGAAATTCAGCGCAACATTATCACCAAGATGATCCTCGGCCTGTAAGGCGAACGAGGCAGGGAGGACCAAGATGGACTTTAATTTCACAGAAGAACAGACAATGATCCGCGACAGCCTTTCGAGGCTGATCCGGGAGCAGTACGACTTCGACACGCGCCGCAAGGTCGTTGAGTCCGAGGCGGGCTGGCGTCCGGAAATGTGGGCGCAATTCGCCGAGCTCGGCCTGCTGATGGCACCGTTCAGCGAAGAGGATGGCGGCCTCGGTGGCGGACCGATCGACGCCATGGTTGTGATGGAAGAATTTGGCAAGGGGCTTGTCGTCGAGCCCTACGTGCCGAGCGTCGTGTGCGGCGGAGGCTTCCTGAAGCGCGGTTCCGATGCCCAGAAGGAAGAATATCTCAGCGGTATTATGTCCGGCGAAGCGATCTTCGCATTCGCTTACGCTGAACCGCGTGGCCGGTACAATCTTGCCGATCTGGAAACAACAGCGAAGCGTGACGGAGCAGGCTTTGTCCTGAACGGCCACAAGGCTGTTGTGATCGGTGCGCCATGGGCGACCCATTTCATCGTGACTGCACGCACGTCCGGTGACCGCCGCGACCGCAATGGCGTGACGGTCTTCGTTGTTGCAAAGGATGCTCAGGGCGTTTCTACGCGCGACTATCCCACGGTCGATGGTCGCCGAGCTTCGGAAGTCTATTTCGAGAATGTTGCCGTCGGCGCTGAATCCGTCATTGGCGATGTCGACAATGGCCTTCCACTGGTGGAGCTGGTTTCGGACGAGGCCATCGCCGCACTCTGCGCTGAAGCGTGTGGTGCCATGAAGGTGGCGCATGACATGACGGTGGAATATTCCCGTCAGCGCAAGCAGTTCGGGGTTGCCATCGGCAAGTTCCAGGTGCTGCAGCACCGCATGGTCGACATGTTCATGGAGCATGAGCAGTCCATTTCGATGACCTATATGGCCACGCTGAAACTCGATGAGGACGAAGTGACCCGGAAGAAGGCAGCATCTGCTGCCAAGGTCCGGATCGGCCAGGCTGGGCGGTTTGTCGGCCAGGAATCCATCCAGATCCATGGTGGCATGGGCATGACGGACGAACTGGCCGTGGGGCATTACTTCAAGCGCCTGACGATGATCGATGCCGAATTCGGCAATGTGGATCATCATTTGAAGCGTTACACGGCCCTGTCGGAAGCCGATTTGCCGGCCGCCGCGGAATAGCCCCCGAAAAGGCACAGGCAGGCCTGTTGCGGGTCGGCCTGTCCGAAAATGCATCACGCGGGCAGGCAGGACCTGCCGGAGTGGCCCGGAACGTCTCGTTGGCGTTCCGGGCTTCTTCTTGTGGCTTGAATTCTTGGGGGATTATGGCCCTGGGACGGGCAGGTTTGGCAGGACCAATTCAAACTCCGTACGAATTCAATCGAATTTGCCGGAGTTTGATTACTTGATTCACATCGTATTTCGCTAAACAGGCCCTCACTCTTGGCAATAAAAGTGGTATGGGTCTTGCTTGAGTGTTTTGGTAAACATGACGGCGGGACGCGCCGGAATTCATAATCCTGGGAAGAGGTGGACATGTTGGAATTGAAGCGGGTGAGCCTTGCGAGTGTCGCAACGGGAGCCCTCATGACGGCGGTGTCGGGAACGGCACTGGCGCAAACGAGCGATTATTACAGCCGCGACAAGTACGAGGCCGTGACCGAGCGTCAGCAGCCGGAGTTCGATCCGGAACCGGTCCGGTTGGGGGCTTTTGTGGTGAACTCCAGCCTGTTCGCCGGGCTGGGCTACACCAGCAACGCGTTTGGCACGAGCACGAACGAGGAAGCGGACACGTTGGCGCGCATCGGCGCAGATGTGTCTGCCCGCACAAACTGGAGTGTGCACGAAGTCGGACTGGATGTCTCTGCAGCACGTGACGAGTATCAGGACTTCAGCGACCAGTCCTCGACGGAATTCCGCACGCGCCTGCGCGGTCGTCTCGATGTTCGCCGCGATTTTTCACTGGGCGCCGCTGCTTTCTATCAGCAGTCCACCGACAAGCAGTCTGATCCGTCGAACGCCAACGGGCTGGGTGAGCCGATCCAGTTCACCCGTTCGGGCGTGGATTTGAACGCAAACTACACCAATGATCGCGTGCGCTGGTACAACACCGTCACCATCGCCGAGATCGACTATGACGATTCCGTCGCGCTTGACGGAACGCCCATTGATGAGGATTTCCGCGACCGCACGGATACGCGTTTCTTCTCCCGTTTGAGCTATGCCCTGACCCCGAATGTGGCAGTGTTTGGTCAAGGCCAGATCGAGCAGCGTGAATATGACAATCTCGTTGTGGTCGATGGAGCGCCGCGGTCCCGCGACTCCGACAACTACGCTGTATATGGTGGTGTGGATTTCGAACTGACCACATTGATCCGCGGTGATATTGCCATTGGCTATCTGTCCGAAGACCAGGATGACAGCTTCTATGAGGGGTCTGACGGCCTCGCAGTGGATGCGAACGTGCAGTGGTTCCCGACCCGGCTGACCACGGTGTCCTTCAATGCTGGACGCCAGACGGTCGACAGCGGCATTCGCAACAGTGCCGGCTCGATCCAGACGCAGTATGGCGCGCGGGTCGATCACGAACTCTATCGCAACATCATCCTGTCTGGATACGGAGAGCTTACCTCCTACGAGTATGACGAGATTGATCGCGATGACGACGTCACCGAATTCGGCGTCATGGGCACCTACAAGATGAACAAGCGCGTCCATCTGAATGCCTTTGCTCGCCATGTCGAGCGTGACCGGAGCGGCGCCGCCATCATCGGCGACCAGAATTTCGAAGCCGACCTGCTCGGCGTTTCTGTCCGCATTTTCCCCTGATCTGAATGGCGGCCGGTTTGTCCGGCCGCCAGTTCCCTCGCAACCCAAGCCAGCGGTATAGTAACTTGACCAAGACATTCAGTTTCGAACTCCCGTCCCAGGTACCCGCAGAAGCGGAATCCGACGGCAATGCCATGCCGACGGATCTGAAGTCGCTGCTGGGCACCGTGTATCGGCGCTTCTGGTTGATCGCGCTCAGCTTCCTCGGTGTGTTCACGCTGGTTGCGTACATGACCTTCAACCAGACTCCGCTCTACAAGGCGAGTTCGGTGGTTCAGCTCGATACCGAACAGCAGAACGTTATCGACCTTGGCAGCGTTCTCAGCGGACTGGCTGTCAGCACGGCCGTGATCGACACGGAAGTGATGATCATGAAATCGAAGTCGCTGCTGACAAAGGTGGCTGTGAAGCAGAAGCTGGTGGAGGATCCGGAATTCAATTGGACCCTGCGCGAGCCGCAGCCGAGCCTGCTCGGAGGCGTGAAGAAATCCGTCAAGTCGATGCTGGGGATGGACACCCGGCAGGTTGACCCGTTCGAAGGGATGAGCGTGGACGAGCGTGACGCGGCCATTCTGGATGGCGTTGTCGGCACGCTGATGGGCCGGGTAGGCGTCTCTCGCGTCGGCACGACCTATCTGATCGACGTTCAGGTTACCAGCGAGTCGCCGGAAACTGCGGCACGTCTGGCAAATGCCATTGCGGACCAGTACCGGGTCCAGCAATTGGAAACCAAGCTGGATGCGACCCGCCGTGCCACCGAATGGTTGTCCGACCGCGTCTTCGCCCTGCGCGAGGAAGTCGAGGAAAAGGAAAACCGGGTCGCGAAGTTCATTGCCGACAACGACATGGAAACGGCGATGGGCAACACGCTCACAGAGCAGAACATTGCCTATCTCACCACGCAGAAGACCCAGGCTGAGGTTGAACTCAACCGGGTGCGCTCGCGCTATGACAGCATGCGTCGCCAGATTTCCAGCGGGTCGGGCGTCGACGGTATTTCCGAAGTTCTGGAATCTCCGCTGATCACGAGCCTGAAACAGCAATTGTCGACCATCCGCGGACGAGTGGGAGATCTCGAGACGCGGCTCGGTCCCCAGCACCCGGAGCTGATCGGTGCGCGGGCGGAACAGGCCGATATCGAGCGCCAGATCGAGAATGAGATGAACCGGATTGCGTCCAATCTCGAGAATGAGGTGCGTGTACGCCAGGACCAGGTCAGCCGACTGCAATCCCAGATCAACAATTCGAACGCCAAACTCCGCGGCAACAGCCTGGCCATGGTGCGCCTGCGCGAGCTTGAGCGGGACGCCGAGACCAGCCGTGTGCTGTATGAGGAGTTCATTTCCCGCTCCAAGGAGACCCGTGAACAGGATGGTCTGGTTCAGCCGGACGCCGTGATCCTGTCCAAGGCATCGGTCCCGAAATTCCCGAGCTCCCCACGTACCAAGCTGAATCTCTTCATTGGTGCCATTCTGGGCGGCATGCTGGGCGGGGCGCTGGCCTTGCTGGCCGAGATGTTCGACATGAAGATTTCCTCTTCGGAGGATATCGAGAAGAAGCTGGGCCAGAACGCACTCGGATCGGTACCGCTGATCCGCACGACGAATGCACTCGGCTTCACCCAGACCAACCCCGCCGAATATCTGATAGAGAATCCATTGTCGGCCTTTGCGGAGAGTATTCGATACTTGCGCGCGGCGATTGCGTTCTCGGATCTCGACAGCGAAACCAAGACCGTGGCGATCACATCGTCCCTTCCGGATGAAGGCAAGACCAGCCTGACCCTGGCCCTGGGACGGATGTCGGCCATGTCCGGTGCCCGTACCCTGGTCATCGACGGAGATTTCCGCCGCCGCCAGCTGACGGATGCTGCTGGCCTGAAGCCGGAAATCGGCTTCATCGAATACCTGTTCGGAGCCGGTCAGCTGTCGGACGCCATCACCAAGGATCCGAAGAGCATGCTGGACATCCTGCCGCTGTCCCTGACCGGGCACACGCCGCATGACGTGTTCGGGACGCGTGCCTTCGATGACCTGCTGGTCCGTCTGCGGTCGATGTATGACCTCATCCTGATCGATACCGGTCCGTTGCTGCTGATGGCAGAGGCGCGGGTCGTTGCCGGCAAGACCGACAAGACCATTCTTGTCGTCCGCTGGCGTCATACGACCCGGTCGGCCGCCCGCCAGTCACTCGCGCTGCTGAAATCTTTCAAGGCAGACCTGCTGGGCGTGACGCTGAACATGGTGAACCTGAACCGTCGCCGTCATTACAGCGATCCCGGCGCAGGCTATGATGCCTATCGGAAGTACTACCAGATGGAGACCAAACCCTCCCTGTTCGGCTTCCTGCGTCGTAATTCGGACAAGACCAAGCCAGGCGAAATCCGCCCGACGGCCATCCAGACGCCGCCAAGCCTCGCTGAGCACAGTTCGGACGAGCCTGAGAAGATGGACGCGAACTGATCCCGGTATCGGAGCGCTGCACCCCTGCGGCGCTCCGGCGAACTCGATAGGGACGCACGCATGACCACGATTGCCTTCTTCGGACACGACGCGGCTGACGCGGCCGTGCGCCGTCGGGTCAAGTCCTTTGCGGGGGACGGGCTCGATGTGGTCGGCTTCATGATGCGTCGCCGGGATGTGGACCCTGAATGGCAGAATGTCGATCTGGGCATGACCCGGGATGGCGCCTTCATTCAGCGCATCCGGCAAGTCTTTGCCGGGGCCAGAAAAGCCGCCGCCCATCGCAAGCTGCTTGCGAAAGCCGACGTGATCTATGCCCGTAATCTGGACATGCTGGCCTGCGCGTTTCTGGCCAAGCGCCATGCCAGGCTGGACACGCCCGTAATCTATGAAAGCCTGGACGTGCATCGTCTCCTGACTCGGGAAGACCTGGTCGGCAAGCTGCTGCGCCGCCTGGAACGGACCCTTCTCAAGCGTAGCCGGGCGCTCGTGGTCAGCTCGCCGGGCTTCCTGAAAAATCACTTCAACCGCCATTATGACGGCGACTTCAGGGCGTTCCTTGTCGAAAACCGGTTGTGTGCGGACAGTGATTTCGGGCCGCGTCCGATGGCCGAGAGTGCCGTCGAGATGGAAGCGGACGGAAAACTGGTCCTTGGCTGGGTCGGCATGTTGAGGTGCCAGCGCTCGTTCGATCTGCTCTGTGCCCTGGCGGACCGGTTCCCGGACACGCTGGAGATTCACCTTCATGGCATACCGGCGCGCACCGAGATCGAGGTGTTCGAACCCGAGATCGACCGCCGGGCCAACATGCACTTCTTTGGCCGGTTCCGTTCACCGGAAGACCTTGCCGGCATTTACGCATCCCTCGATGTGGTCTGGGCCGGAGACTTCATGGAGGCTGGCTACAATTCGGTCTGGCTTTTGCCGAACCGGATCTATGAAGGCGGCTATTATGCCACGCCGTCCATAGCCCCGGCAGGCACGGAGACAGCCGCCTGGATCGCCCGGCATGAATGCGGGTTCGTGATTGACGAGCCGCTGGAACAGAGCCTGCCGGACCTGATCTCGGGCCTGCTGGCCGATCGGCGTCCCATCGCGACGTATTCAGCCCGTCTGGCAGACCTGCCTTCGGACCTCTTTATCCAGCCTGCCGGTTTCATGCGGGAGATGATTGCCAACAGCCTCGGCCGGGAGGTCGCCGCATGAACATCATCAGCCGCATTCCCACCGACAAGGATTCCGCCCTCGTCATGGCCAATGTGTACGAGGAGCCGCGCAAGCCGGCCTATTGGGAACAGGCCCTGTTGTCGGTCTGGTTCCTCAACACGTTCGTGCCGTTGCCGCTGGAAACGCCGCTGCGCTATCTCATCGTGCTGTGGTTTCTCTACCAGTTTGTCCTGTTCAAGGAACAGATCATTCCGGTCGTTCTGAAAGCGTGGCCTCTGTTCCTGTTGCCGATATTCGGATTGGCCTCTGTCGTCTGGGCGCCCTATTTTGGCGCGGCGGTCCGGGCGGGTGTCCTGCTGATGCTGACGCCGCTTGTGGCGGTGATCATCATTTCAAGGTTCGATATCTCGACCGTGCTGCGATGCCTGTTCTTCGCAAGCGTTCTGGCGCTGGTCATCTGTGCGCCTTACTACAGCACGATGTATTGGGGCGGACCATTCCCGCAGAAGAACTATTTTGCCCAGCAAATGCTGTTTGCAGCCTTGCTCAGTTTCACCACACTCCTGAACGAGAAATCCTGGCCCTGGACCCGTGCACTGGCCGCGGTGGCCTTTCCTGTGGCGTTGCTGTTCATGTTGCGGGCCCCCTCGGCCACCGCCATCGTGTTTGCCGCCGTCGGCATCACCGGTCTGCTCGGAGTCAAATTCGTGTGGGGATCCATCAGCCGCGTGCGGCACTTGCGATCCCTGCTGCTGATCATGGTCGGCGGGCTGGTCCTGCTTGGGGGCATGATCGTGGTCAATGAGACCAACCAGAATTATCTGACCGACTTCCTGGCCGCACTGGGCAAGGACACGACCTTTACCGGGCGCACGACGATCTGGGCTGCCGGCCGGCACGCGGCCGAACAGAGCCCCATTCTGGGGACTGGCCTGGAGGGATTCTGGAACATTTCGAACGGGGCAGCCCAGTCGATCAACGAGCTGGACTACAAGCCCTATGGCACCAAGCTGACCTTCCACAATGCCTATCTCGAAGTGCGTGTGCACCTCGGCTATATCGGTCTCGCCTTGTACCTGTTGATGTGGGCGTGGTGCGGCTACCGGCTGTTTAGCCAGTTCTTCCGCAAGTCGTCTCTGGAAATGTCGGCCATGCTGGTCTTCGGGGGAATCGTGTTCATCTCCACCTTCACGGAATCCTTCGCTTGGTCGACCTTCAATACACCCCTGAACCTGCTGTATCTGGGCGCGCTGGCAACCCTGTCTCCGGTCCGCAGGAAGCTGGTCGGGCAGGCGCCGGTCTATGTGAATTCAGGTATGGGATATGTGAAGGCCTGAGAGCCGCGCAATGGCTGGATCAGGTCGGCGCGGTGAGCCTAGAGAATGGCGGAAATCGCCAGGATAATGCCGGCCCAGAGGGCCGAGCTGAGCCCGACAATCAGAACAATGCGCAGCCAGACGGGCCATTTGCCGAAATTCTCGATGTCGGCATTCGTGTCGTCTTGAAAGTTCCGGATAACACCGGTTTCGGTGGCCAGATTCATCATGGGCCGTGTCCTCGCAAGAGACGTATTCACCTCGTTCATGGAGTGCATATAGCCGCGTCAAACCTTAAGACCGGTTTAAAAACAGGCTCCAAAACATGCGTTCCCTGATCCACTCATCCTACGGGGGAATCTGGCAAGAGTGTGCGCATTTCGAGGTATTCTAGCTGGCAGTCAGCCGGCGCCACGCGGTGGTGGTGAGTTCGCGCAGCACATGGAGGGATGCGCCCGGAGAAAAGCCGAATGCCGACAGGGCAAGCCGTGGATTCCTGGCGCGTACGCCATCAATGAGAGACCACATTGCGGCTTCCTTGCGGGAATATTCGGCATGGTCGCGCAGGGCGCGCCGCGTATCCTGTGGCAGGCCCGGCAGTTTCGACATGTCACTGGAGATCCGGGCCAGGCGACGGTGATCGCGCCCGGCCTGGGAGTGGGACGCGGAATTCTCACGCTGCACAAGATAGTAACCGCAAGGGTCAACCAGCCACGCCGTCGTGCCGTCCAGCAACAGCCGTGTATAGAGTTCGAAATCCTCGCCAAACCGCAGATCATTTCGATAGGGTTCAGGCCCGCCGGCAAGGGCCTGCCGGTTGAACAGGGGCTTCAGAAATCCGAGTTCGGATCGCGCGGTCTCATTGTCGAAAGAGCGACGGACAAAGAATGGTGCCGTCAGCACGACCGGTCCGTCCGGCTTTTCCGGCCAGAGGGGACGCTCCACCTGTTGCGGCGTCGCCTGCATCGAGATCAGGAGATTGTCCGCGACCCAGTCGAGCTCATTGTCGAGAGCGATTGTCAGGAGTTTTGACAGCCGGTCAGGTTCAACGAAGTCGTCACTGTCCTGCGGTGTGAACCAGCCGGCGTCTGTCAGGGCCAGCGCTGCGTTTCGGGCGGCAGACGGCCCCTGATTGACCGGCTGGCGGATAATGGTCAGGTCGGGATGGGTTTCTGCCATGCGCTCGGCAAGATCACATCCATTGTCGGTCGAGCAATCGTCCACGACAAAGACTTCCCGCGTGTAAGGCGCCGGCAATGTCTGGGCCAGGGCACTGGTGATCGCTCGCTCGATGTTCGGGGCGTCATTGTAGAGCGGAATGACGATGGCGATCTTGTGGGGGTCAAGGCTTCGCGGCATGGGTCACCTCCGGTGCATCGGCGGCTGGCGGCGCATCTGGTGACGTGCTGGCAACCATTGTGCGGATCGCCTGTTCCTTTTTGCCTGAGAACAGCAGGATCAGGGCACGGATCCGGCGATAGGTGGTCTTCGGCGACACAATGAACAGGACCAGCGGATACACGATCCCGCCAAGGCCGATCATCATCAGCAGCTTGGTGATATCGCTATATTCGGCCGGCAGCCGGGGCGAGGCGAAGAAGACGGCCAGAGCCATGATGATGGATGCCAGCAGGGCAGAGGCGCCCGCAAATACCTGCTGACGGATCTGGAAACCCACCACTTTCTGAACGGCCAGGGCCCCGAGCACCCATCCAAGCATTTTCTGGAACCAGGTCAGCCACATCACTGCTTCGAGGCTCTGATTGGCGGCAAGAGGCAGGGCCGCAAGCGGCAGCAGGCACAAGAGAGCGATTTTCAGGACAAGGTCCGGCCGTCCGACCCCTTTCAGCACGCCTGCATCGAATGTGGCAGTTGGCTTGCGGATGCCGATCAGGAGGGAAATCTGGATGGCCGCAACGGCGCCCACCCACTTTTCCCCGAACACGATTGGTACGGCCAGCGGCGCAATCGCGACGGCGCCAAGAAAGGCCGGATAGGCAATGAAGGTCGCAACCGTGATCGCGCCGCGCAACATCTTGTGCAGCAATTCGCGGTTCGACTGGGATTTCGATGCAAAGGGCAGGGCGATGGCACCGAAAGGAGAGATCAAGGCCGCACCTGCCTGGTCCTGCACGCGCAGCGCCAGATTGAACATGCCGAGCGCCGCCGGGCCCAGAAAGATGCCGACCGCGGCGCGGGGGATGTTCAGCTCGAGAACCGTGACCAAGCGGATGCCGACAGAGGCAATGTTGAAAGCTGCGAGGTCTTTCAGGTTGCCAAGGGAAAATTTCAGTGAGGGCAGCCAGCGATCCATCCAGCTGAATGCCAGCATCCTGACCACCCGCCGGGACAATTCCATGATCAGCAATGCCCAGGCGTTCTTGAGCCACAATGCCAGTGCCACGCCAACTATTGCGGCTGTGACAGTGCCGATGATGTCGACCATGGCTATCTGCTTGAAGGCCAGGCGTCTTTGCAGGTGGGCGGCCGGGACGGCCGTCAACGCGCCCACGAACAGCCCGGCAGACATCACCCAGAGATAGGGGGCGAGGCCATCCTGGTTGAAGAAGGTCTCGATATAGGGCGCCCCGAATATGATGGCGGTAAAGAATATGACCGCGAAGAACAGGGAGAGTCCGAATACGGAATTGGAATGCCCGCGGCTGAGGTCGGCGCGCTGGATCAGCGATTCATTCAGGCTGTTGCAGGCAATGGCCTCGGGGATCGCCAGCGTGACCAGGACAAAGCCGTAGATGCCGAAATCCGTCGGGTCGAGCAGGCGCGCCAGCACGACCAGCGAAATCATGCTGCCGGCAAGGCCGAACCAGCTGCCCATGGCGCTCCATGCGGCCGCCTTTCCAGCTGAACTCATCATTGCGCGTGGCGACATTCACTCATCTCGACTTTGCCGGCGGACCGGGTTTCCGGCGCGCGGTCTTTCAATGGCTGCGCGCCGGGGGCATTCAGGAAGCCGGATTGGCTCCGGCGGTTCAGGCGTCTCGCTTCAGTTGCTCGGGGGCCCAGGGGGCATCGCCTTTTTCCCAGAGGCCTTCCAGATAGTTCCTGTCGCGCAGCGTATCCATGGGCTGCCAGAAACCGAAATGGCGGTATGCGTTCAGCTTGTTGTCGGCCACGAGGCGTTCGAGCGGATCGCGTTCCCAGATCGTCTCCGGTCCGTCAATATAATCGAACACTTCAGGTTCGCACACGAAGAATCCGCCATTGATGACATTGCCGTCTTCGGCCGCCTTTTCCCGGAAGGAGCGCACAGCGCCCGTATTCGAGTCCAGGCTGAGCCCACCAAAACGGCCCGGCTGTACCACAGCGGTCAGCGTGGCATAGGCCTCGGATTCCTTGTGCTTCTGGATCAGGTCGGTGATGTTCACATTTGAAACGCCGTCGCCATAGGTCACGCAGAAGGGCTCGTCGCCGATATACTGGCGTGCAGCCTTGATCCGGCCGCCGGTCATCGTGTTCAGACCTGTATCCACCACCGTCACATTCCAGTCTTCCGCCTCGGTTTCGTGGAATTCGACCTTTCCGGAACGCAGGTTCATCGTGAAATCGGACCGTGTGTTCCGATAGTTCAGGAAATAATTTCTAATATAATCAGACTTGTATCCGGCGCAGATCACGAAATCCGTCAGGCCGTGCGCCGCATATTGGCGCATAATGTGCCACAGGATCGGGTTGCCGCCGATTTCGACCATCGGCTTCGGGCGAATGCTGGTTTCTTCGCTGATGCGTGTGCCAAATCCGCCCGCGAGCAATACTACTTTCATCGGTTCTGTCCCGTCAGAGTGATTAGTGAATCCGCTCTACCCATAGCAAGAAGCACGCCAGCGAGCACCCGTGACACGCGAATTTCCTAAAGGCCGAAATGCAGATTGAAGACCTGTCGGGCATATCCGACGGCGTCCCGGTAGGCGCCATTCCGGGCGGCCTGGCGGATCCGCCATTTGAGGCCGGCGGCAAGCGCCCGCGAGATCGTCCGGCCGGACGGAGATGTACGGTACAGCTGACGAAACGCCTTTCTGGGGAAGGGCGCTGCTAGCACTTCGCCACAGCCATATTTGGAACCGAAGGCCCGTTTCAGGATGGCGAGCTCATCCGATGTGAGCTGTGAGGGGGCAATTCGGGCTGCGGCCATGAAATCCTCGGCAGCAAGGCTCCACATCTTCTTCCGGCCCATGATCACGCCGCGCTGCAGCAGCGCCCGGCGCCTGTCCTGGTCCGACTGAATGTCACCCTGTCCCGGCAGGTACTCATCCAGTGTCAGACTGTCTCGCAGGCCGGAAAAGATCTTCTGGTCATAGGCGATCCATTTTTCGTCGCGCTGGGCGGCCGAGAAGCTGGTGTCCTTCGTGCCGCGCATGCCGTCATGCTGGCGCTGGAAGAACACGACATTCTCCGTTTTCGCACAATCGGACAGGCGGGCGATGCGGACGAGAAAGTCATAATCCTGCGACCGCACCAGACTCTCATCCAGTGCGCCAGCCTTGTCGATGACAGACCGCCGGACGATCATGCCCGGCTGGTGGACAAAGAAATCTTCCAGCGTGCGCACAAAGAAGTCATCCTCGCTGCACGCGGTCCAGTAACCGGTGCCCATGTCCGTCCGGTTGCCCTCCGGATCAATCGAGAACCGGGCGTGGCGCCCATAGGCAAAGCCGGCTTCCGGCTTGTCGGCCAGAAGGCCCACCAGCGTTTCCAGGGCGGTCGGGTCGATCAGGTCGTCATCATCCACGATCCAGACCAGCGGCTGGGTGCATTCGGCCAGGGCAAGATTGATTGAATGGGCCTTGCCCCGGTTTTCGGTTTTCCGGATCAGCCGGACCCGGTCTGCGTACTGCGCCACGACCTGCACGGTTTCATCCGGCGAGCAATCGTCAACGACGAGGATCTCCTCGGCCGGGCGGCTTTGCTGCAACACGGAGTCCAGCGTCTCGCGAAGCAGAGCCGCCCTATTGTAAGTGGGAATGATGACGGAAACGCCGTTGCTCATCCGGACCTCTTATGCGCCCGGTTCCGCAGCCGGCTGCGACCGGTCCGCCGCCTCCCGGCAAAGCTTCTCCAACTGATCGTTCAGCATGTCCGAATTGAATTTAGATTCTATGACCAGCCTGGCCTGCTGCGCCATTTTTGCGGCGTCTTCCGGATTTTGCAGCAGCGTGAGGATATTGTCGGCGACCTGGTCGACATTGCGCTCTTCCGACAGGAGGCCGGAGACGCCGTGCTCGATCAATTCCGGAATGCCGCTATGATAGGTCGAGATCACGCTGACACCGCTGGCCATGGCTTCCATCAGGGACAGCGGAATTCCCTCCATATCCCCGTCGGAGGATACGACGCTGGGCAGGATCAGGGCGTCGGAGCGCTCAAGCGCGCTGACCACATCCTTGTGGGGCAGGGCGCCGGAAAACAGGACCCGGTCTTCGAGGCCGAGATCCCGGACAAGGTCCGCCAGCGGCTGTTCCAGCGGACCGGACCCGATGAGTTCAAACCGGATCGGCGCGTCGGGCATGCGCTCAAGCGCCCGGCCTACGCCGCGAATGGCGTATTCGAGTCCCTTTTTCTCGACAAACCGGCACACAGTCACGAGATTCAACGGCGCGTCAGCTTCCCGTGTGCGAGGCTGAAAGCGGAATTCGTCGACCTTTACCCCCATCCTGTGGACATGAATTGTGTCCGGCGTGGCGCCGAACTCCTTCAGGCGTCCGGCCCAGAAGTCACTGACCGGCATCAGCAATTCACCTGACGCAATAAGCTCGTCATATTGATGGACATCATTGCGCAGCAGGCTGCGGGACATGTCATCGCCATGGAAGATGGTCAGGATACGGGCGCGGTCCGGCATGTCGCGGGCGCTGGCCAGGACTTGTGCCCCGAACCAGCCGAAATTGCAGATGACGACGTCATTGTCCCCGCACAGCGCCCGTTCATGCCGGCGTGTCAGAAATCTCCGTACCCGATACGGCAATTTTGCGCGCAGTCCGGCCAGAACCGGCGACGCGGGCAGCACATAGTCCAGCCCCGCCAGTCCCTCCGGTGCGGCGCCGATCTCTTCCGGCCCGGATCTCTGGTCCGCCAGAATGGAGACATTGTGGCCGCGCGCAATCATGCCCTCGATCTGACTCAGGACAAAGGTCTCGGACAGTTTCGGAAAAGTCCCGACACGGAATCCGATATTCAGGGGCTTGCCGGGCGGTTGCGGGGGGGAGGAGGGCATGTCTCGATCCTGCTCGGTTTAGCTGGGCCAGCCGGACCAGTATTTGCGCACGCCCAGCCGGATCAGGGCCCAGTCAATCCAGGCATCGGCATAGGTCAGCAGATTGGTCGGGCCTCTCTGTTGCTCCAGGGCTTCGAAATGCCGCTCGACCGCTTCCGGACCATATTCCTTCTTCCAGCGCAGGGCGCGGCGGAAATAATGACGGCAATAGCGACGGGACACGCGGTCGAATTCCTCGTTCGACAACACGTCCGGGCCATGTTCGTACAGCGTGTTCAGCCAGTCGACGAAATGGGTGTTCTTCTTCACGATGGTTGCAGCCGTCTGGGAGCCTTCATGAATGCGGACCCATCCCAGCCGCTCATGCACCATCCCGAACTTTCCACGTTTCAGAATGGCCAGCACGGATTCGAAATCCGCGCCGGTGTAGCGGTCATCATAAACCGGATTGCGCCAGTCCATCACATCCCGGCGCATCAGCATGTGCACCGCGAAGAATCCCATTTCATTGAGGAAGAAACGCCGCACGACTTCATTGCCTTCCATGACCTTCTGTCCTTCCGGCCAGACGAAGGGGATCGGATCGTCATTCTTGGAGATGTTGGTGCCGACGAGAAGGATATCGTCATCGGACTCGGCAATCTCGACCATCTTGCTGGTGCAGGTGATCGACATCGTATCGTCCGCACACAGCAGGCGGACATATTTGGCGTCCGCCGGTGCGTGGCTCATCGCCGTGTTCCAGTTGGAGTAGAGCGGCAGCACCTCGTCATTCCTGTGCAGGATGATGGGCACATTCCTGGCTTCGTACGCAGCCAGGATTTCAGCCGTTCCATCCGTGCTGCAATTGTCGAGTACGACATGGACGAGGTTTGGATAGTCCTGTGCCTGGACGCAATCCAGCGTTTCGCGGATGAACTCCGCGCCATTGTAGACGGGGGTGATGATGGCAACTTTTGGCGGCGTCGCCGCGACAGTCTCTGAAGTTTCTGTAGACATGGAAATCCTGGGATCAGAATGGGGGGGTCAATCAAATCCGAACCGGGCGAACGGGTTCGGGCAGGGACGTTCGGGGTCGATGCCCCAATAGGTAATGGTGTCTTCGCGGGGGTCGTCGAAGAGAAAGAAGTCGGAATAGGTCAGGAATTGTGTCACGGCCAGGTCTTCAATGTCGGCCAGCTTCTGGCGGAACGCCCCGATGCCCATGACCCGCTTGACGCCGATCAGGCCGCTCAGGATGGAGGTTGCGCGCAGCTTGATGTCCGCCTTGAGGTCGGAAAACTGCAGCCGGAAGAAATCCTGCTTGAAGAGTTCGAGACCATCCGGGTCGAAGCTGACGCCGGGCAGGGCACGTCTCAGCACATCTTCCAGCAATTGCTCTCGTGTGCGGAACAGGGCCCAGCCCCCTCCGACCACGGCAACGCCTCCGGCCCCAGCGCCGGCTCTCAGGAAATTGCGTCTCGACAGTTCGAACATCACAGAACTCCCAGATTGGCATGGGCGGCTTGTGCCGCCTTCAGGGACAGGGCGGCAGCCGTCAGGCTGGGATTGGACACGCTGCAGCTGGCCCAGACAGAGGTGCCGACGCAGGTCAGGTTTCTCACGGAATGGTGGACGAGATCCTTGTCGACAATGGATTGAGCCGGATCATCACCCATTCTCAGCGTTCCCTGGATATGCGCATTCGTGCCGCCCTTGCGCACCAGATTGATGCCCTCGATCGGCAGGGGCGCAAGCGCCGCTTCCAGCTGGCTCTCCACGATTTTCAAGCCTTCATAGGCATAGGGGGACCAGTCCGGATGATCGACCAGTGGCAAGTCGCCTTCGCCCAGCGCCACCCGATTGGTGCTCTGCGGAATGTCTTCGACCACGACCAGGACCGGCAGGACCTGTCGCCATCGGCCATACTCTGTACGCAAACCGGTGGTCCAGCGGTTCTCCGTGAAGATGGCCGCTGCGCCGTGCCGTGACCGGTCTGCCGAGTCGTAGAGGGTATAATTGATCCCGGTGGAGGCCTGCCCGCCGTCAAACGAGTCCACGCCGTCCAGAAGGAGTTCGTACACAGCCGGCAGCTTTTCATGCAGGTAGCGGCCGAGTGCGGGGTGGTCCATGCCCGACTTCATGAGGATGTGCGGACTCTGAATGGCATTGGCGCCGAGGATTACCTGGTCGCCGATGGCTGTGTGATCCTGTCCGCCATGAGTGTAGTGCACGGCCTTGACCGTGTTGCCTTCGATGTCGAAATGGGTGACCCGCGCTTCGACCATCACGAAAGTGTTGTCCGCCTCAAGTAGATGCATCATCGAATTGAGGGCGGTGAACTTGGCATCCACCGGGCACAGATTGCACCGGCTGGTCGAGCAGCAGGGTCCGCGACCATTCTCGGCAATGCGCAGACGGGCGGATGGAATGGCGAAATGCCTGTCCGGGTTTGCCGCCTTGATTATCTCGTCCGGTGTGGACAGACGATGCGACGGCTGCGGATAGGGCGCTGTGCCGCTGTAGCGATATTCCAGGTCGCTTGGGCCGGAAATCCGCATGATGTCTTCGGCTTCCCGATAGTGGGAGATCAGATCCTCATAGGTCACCGGCCAGTCGACCCCGACACCATAGCGGGACTTCATCTTGAAATCGTTCGGCCCCATGCGCGGCGTGAGGCCCCACCAGCAATTTGTGCCGCCGCCAAGACCGATCGTGGTGCGCCAGGTCTTCTGGTCGTCGGACACGCGGACATAGGAATCCGTGTATCCGACGTCGGAATTGTGACCATGCTCCATCTGCCAGTCGCGCGTATGGTGCTTGCCCCATTCCAGAACCAGAATGCGGGCGCGGGGATTCAGCTCCCGGTATTTTTGCAGATAGAACAGCGAGCCAAAGCCCGTGCCGACCACGACGAGATCATAGGTGTTGTCTGCAGGTGCATGCTCGATGAACATCTCGGTTACTTATCCCCCCGAGTATAATTCCTCAAAGATCAGGCGCGGACCAGTACAAATCGTCGCTCAACAGTCCATTTGCCTTATATTTCATCAACATTTTGAGGCGGGTATAGGGAGGTGCCTGGAATACTTCCGGAGTCATGTCGATGGCCTTGAAGACCTTGTGCAACTGCGCGGCGCCCTTTTCGGCGGTCCACTGACACTCGAAATCCGGCATCAGCTTGCGGATCTTGTCGAAATTCACGCGATAGGACCGATTGTCTGCGGACGGCTCGCCCACGGTCAGTTTGCAGTCCGGGAATTCTGCGGCAACGATCTTCGCAATGTCGATCACGCGATAATTCTGGTCGGTGGAACCGACATTCATGCGTTGGCCGGCAATCTTGTCCTGATCGGCCTTGAGGGCGCAATATACCGCCTGACACATGTCGAGCGCGTGGACGAGCGGACGCCAGGGCTTGCCGTCGGACAGCAGCTTGATTTCCTTCGTTGTCCAGGCGAGACCGCACAGATCGTTAAGAACGATGTCGAAACGCTGGCGCGGGCTTGCACCATAGGCGGTGGCGTTGCGCATGAAGCAGGTGGTGAAGTTTGCATCATTCATCGGCGTCAGGTCATTCTCGACCTTCACCTTGCATTCCGCATACGCGGTCTGCGGGTTCACTTCGCTGGTTTCATCCAGCACTTCGTCATTCTTCCCGACTCCGTAGACGGAGCAGGATGACATGTAGACGAAGCGCTTCACGCCAGCCTTGCGGGCTTCATTGGCGAGGCGAACAGAGCCCTGATGGTTGATCTGGAAGGTCAGTTCCGGATTTTGCTGGCCGAGCGGGTCATTGGACAATTCTGCAAGGTGCGCGATGGCGTCAAAGCCCTGCAGGTCTTCCGCCGCATAGCCAGCCTTCACGGTAGAAGCCGGTATCCAGGCCGACCGCATCGATGCCGCGGCTCAGGAGGTACGGACCGAGCAGGGCGCCGATATAGCCATCCGCTCCAGTAAACAAAACACGCATATGAGAGTCCCCTAGGATAATCTGTGGCTCCAACCTTGGCGGGAGTGTTCTGTTTTGACCCAGACACGCGATCCTGCCGCAATTGGCTTGAATATAGGGGCCAAGTAGCAATATCCGGGCCGCAAATAAAACGGAATCCCGGTTAGCGTGGTCGATTGTTTTGTTTTAACTAGCCCATATGGAATCAGGATTTGAAATCGAATGCGTCATTGTGGGGGCAGGCGTGGTCGGACTGGCCTGTGCCCGGGCGCTGGCGCGCGCCGGACGTGATGTCCTCATCATTGAAAAGGCGGCCGATATCGGGATGGAAACGAGTTCCCGGAACTCCGAAGTCATCCATGCGGGCATTTACTATCCCGAAGGATCCATGAAGGCGAAGGCCTGCGTGGAAGGCCGGCATGATCTGTACGCCTATCTGGACTCCCGCTCGCTGCCCTATCGCAAATGCGGCAAGCTGATCGTTGCCACCAGTGAGGCCCAGGCGGAGGATCTCGAACGCATTGCCCGCCATGCCTGGAAAAATGGCGTGGAGGACCTTGGCATCATCGACGGCGCGCAGGCGCGCCAGCTGGAGCCCGCGTTGAACGCCATGCGGGCCCTGCATTCGCCGTCGACCGGCATTCTGGACAGCCACGCCTACATGGTCAGCCTGCGCGGCGAGGCCGAGGATCATGGCGCCATGATCGCGTTCAAGACGGAAATCGTGTCCAGCGAAATCCTGCCGGATGGCCGCTGCCGTCTGGTCTGCGAGGGAGACGAGACAAGCGAGATCACGACCCGCCTTCTGGTCAATTCGGCGGGGCTGGCGGCACCCGCGCTGGCCGCCGGGATGGAGGGCTTCCCGAAGGTGCATGTGCCGAAAGCCTATCTCGCCAAGGGCAATTACTTCTCTCTTGTCGGCAGGACGCCCTTTTCCCGCCTCATCTATCCGGTGCCGGAACCCGGCGGCCTGGGGGTTCACCTGACCCTGGACATGGGTGGGCAGGCCCGCTTCGGGCCGGATGTCGAATGGATTGAGCGGATGGATTATGAAGTGGATCCGGCGCGCGCGCTCGGCTTCTACGCCGCCATTCGCAGGTATTGGCCGGGTCTGCCGGACGAATCCCTTGCGCCGGCCTATGCCGGCATCCGTCCGAAGATTGCCGGACCGGGCGAGCCGAATGCCGATTTCTGCCTGATGGGACCCGAGACGCATGGCCTCGACGGGCAAGTGCACCTGTTCGGCATCGAAAGCCCCGGCCTGACGTCCAGTCTGGCCATAGCCGGGGCAGTCGAGGCGATGCTGCGCTAGGCTTCAGCCGCGTAGTTCATGACCATGTTGGCGGCGCGTTCGCCGGAGATGAAGCTTTCATCGGTCCAGATATAGGCCCAGTCGCCGTACCGGCCGCAATAGGCCACACCGACATCCTTGAGATAGTCATGCACCAGTTTCAGGCATTTCGGCCGGTCATGATCGAAGATCACATTGCCCCATGGCGCATAAAGAGTGGAGGTGTGGATGATTTCCTCGCGGTCCTGGATATAGCCGATCTTCATCAGGCTCTGGATCGTGGGCTCGATCCAGTCTTCCAGCGTGCCGGTCATCGGCTTCCATTTGTCTGAAAAATAGATCTCGGCCTGGATCGCACCACACCCGTCCGGCGCAACGTGGGGCGAGAACATGTGCGGGAAGGACAGGCGCGAGAACGGAATGTCCGCGTCGTAGAAATAGGTCCAGTGACAATCGGACACGTTCGCCCGGTTCACGCCGATATTGATCAGCACAACCTGGCTGCAGGAGAGCAGCGCGGCCGCCTCGCGCACTTCAGCCGGGGCGTCTTTGATCAGCGGGATCAGGGCAGGCAGCGGAATGGACGAGATCAGCTTCTCGTACGGGGCCTGTCCGCCATGCGAGAAGGTCAGCATCTTTTCCTTCGTGTCGATCACGGTCACGCGATGATTGAGATGAACCTCGGAGCGCTGCGCGAACATGTCCAGATAGGACACGAAGCCGCCATTGGTGGGATAGCGGAAATCGGGGATGTAGTGGACATCCTGCGTATCCTTGTCGAGCGCGCCGTGAAGCACCTCTTCAAGGTCCGGCTGGTAAAGCCGCGGGCCCAGCCAGTCGGTGGTCAGGTTCTTTGCTTCAGTCGTGTGGTACTTCTTGGTGTACTCGCCCGGAAACGTGTCGCCGAAGGTCGGGCCGAATGCGGCGTGCAGCCAGTCCTGATAATTCCGGATCTCGCCATACTCATTGTTCTGGGCGTGGACGAAATCCTTGATGCAATCGACGATCAACTGACGGGGCAGGCCGGCCAGGTTCACCTGAGCCGGGTGCTTGATCCAGTGGCCCTGCCAGTAATTGTTCACGCGGGACGGAAATGCCTGAAAATCCTGGCCGACGCTTTCGGCGAACAGGGTCTTGATGCGCTCATTCTTGGTGAAGGAGATGTGCGGGCCCTCGTCGAAGATGAACCCGTCCTTGTAATCAAAGCTGGCCGTGTGGCCGCCAATATGGTCGCGGGCCTCATAGATGACCGGCTTGACGCCCTGGGAATGCAATTGGTGGGCGGCGCCGAAGCCGGCGCATCCAGCACCCAGGATGCGTACGCCGCTGTCGGTGTGATTGCCGTCGCTCATGAGGATCTCCGTGTCTTGTCCCGGTTTCGGGGCCGGTTGGCCCCGCCTGTCAGCGCAGCCCTTAGAATCTGGAAGTTTCGATACGATGAAACCGCAAGGAAAAGATTGTTAATCTCGGAATGCCATTTGCAAGCCGTGTACCGGAATCCAGTAATTGCACATCACTTCAGGGGACTGACATGAAATTTGTCGAGACGCCATTGAAAGGCGCGTTCGTGGTAGAGCAGGAGCCATTTTCCGATGCGCGCGGCTATTTTGCCCGCGCCTATTGCAAGGACGAACTCGCCGGCGTGGGGGCGGACTACGATTTCGTACAGGCCAACATGTCCGGAAACGTCGCCGCCGGCACGCTTCGCGGACTGCACTATCAGGACGAGACCGCGCCCGAAGCCAAGCTTCTGCGCTGCATTACCGGGGCGATCTTCGATGTCATCGTCGACATGCGCCCCGACTCGCCAACCCGGCACAAATGGTTCGGCGTCGAACTGACCGCCGAGAACCGGAAAGCCATTCTGATTCCCCCCCTGTTCGCGCATGCCTATCTGGCTCTGACCCCCGGGGCCGGTGACCGATGTGTCCGAGAAAGACCGCAATTGGCCAGATCTCGTGATCTGACCTGAAACCAGATGAACGGAATTGAACATGGCTGAAACCATTATTGTTACCGGCGGAACCGGATTCATCGGGCGGCACGCAGTTGAAGACCTCGTGGCGCGCGGCTTCAAGGTCATCGTTCCCACCAGCCGTGACATTACGGATGGAGTCGACGGGGCCACCTATCTTACCTGTGATCTGACCGATGCGGCAGACCGGGATAAGCTGATCGGCGAGGCCAATGCCTCCGGCCTTCTGCACATTGCCTGGCGCGCCGCCGTCAGCGGTTTGTGGGGCGCTCCAGAGAATATTGACTGGCTCCAGTCCAGCCTGGCACTTGGCCGGGCCTTTCTGGATGCGGGCGGCCAGCGGATCACGCTCTGCGGGTCGTGTGGCGAATATGACTGGACGTCCGGCATGTGCATCGAGGACCAGACTCCGCTACGCCCCAACACGATCTATGGAACCGCCAAAGTGTCCGTCATGCACGGCCTCTCGGCCATGTGCCAGACGGCCGGCGCAACGCTGGCCACGGGTCGTCCCTTCTTCATCTACGGGCCCAGAGAGCATGAAAGCCGTCTGACAGCCTATGTGATTCAGTGCCTGATGAGAGGCGAAGAGGCAGCCTGTTCGCACGGAATGCAGCTGCGCGACTACAGCCATGTGGCCGATGTTGGCCGGGGCATGGCTGCGCTTGCTGCCAGCAATCTGGCGGGCGAGTACAATATCGCAACCGGGGAAGCTGTTCGGGTAAAGGATGTCATCCTGGAGATCGCCAAGGCGATCGGTCGTCCGGAACTCGTGAAACTGGGTGCTCGGGAAGCGCCCGCCCATGAGCCGCCGCTGATCGTTGCCGACATGGCGAAGACGCGGGCATCCGGACTGGACTGGGCCCCGCGCTTCACGCTGGAATCGGGCGTTGCTGATACGATCGACTGGTTTCGCGCCAACGCCTGAGGGCCTCATAGGCAAGGGCATGGCTTTGCAAACAAACAGGAGAAGGCCGGGCATTTCTTGCCCGGCCTTTTTTCTTTTGCGGAGACTTTTGAAGTCCTTCCCGGCACTCGGCCGTCAGGGCGGCGGCTTCTAGCGGGCACCCTTCGAATTGAGCACAGCCGGCACGGTCAAGAACAGGATCTTGACGTCGGTCAGGAAGGACCGGGTGCGGGCATATTCCACATCCATCGCCACACGGGTCTCATAGGACGTGTCGCTGCGTCCGCGGACCTGCCACAGGCCTGTCAGGCCCGGACGAACAGCACAATAATGTTTGTAGTGCTCGCCATATTTGGCGATCTCGGTCTCGACAATCGGGCGCGGGCCGACGAGGGACATGTCCCCGCGAATGACATTGATCAGCTGCGGCAGCTCGTCGATGGAGCTCTTGCGGAGGAACTGGCCCAGAGGCGTGATGCGGGGATCGTGCGTCAGCTTCTGCGTTTCTGCCCATTCGCGCCGGGCATCGGGATCCGTCGCCAGCAGGACCTGCAGACGTTCAGCGGCGTCGGGCACCATCGAACGCAGCTTGAAGCAGGCAAAGGTCTTGCCGTCCTTGCCCTGGCGGGTCTGTGCGAAGACAGCCGGGGCGCCGTCCTGAAGACGAATGAGCAGGGCAACGACCAGGATCAGCGGTGCGGTGAAGACCAGAGCGCAGCTCGCCACTACGACGTCGAACAGACGCTTCGCGACTTGTTCCGTGCCCGAATGATCAGGCTGGCGTCGGAGCGTGGCGTACGTCGACATCTCCACTTCTCGTGACTCTTTAGAAAGTCTCAAACCCATTTTCGTCCCCTAGAATCTACACTCTTGCAAAGGGCTTACTGCCTCACCCAGTGCAATTGCTAACGAGCGGTTAACTCGGAAGATTGCTTGGATGTTTATTTCTTTCGGGGACGTTTGCAATCTCTGTACCGCGAATTCTTAAAATAATTAACGGTTGGGCTCAAATTTCGCGCCGTTGGGGAAAGTAAAGAGCAAATAATCGGCCTTTCGCTACACAAAACTGGCAGGTTCGAGGCAATTTTTGCCGCGACGTTCGAAGGTGACCGATTTTTGCACAGGCGCGTGCCACGCCGGGACACCCAGAATAGCAAAAGGGCGACGTCTGGTTAACGCCGCCCTTGGGTGATTCTCTTATAAACTTCGTTTAGAAAATGCGTTCGCCGATGCGGATCGTGTCGCCTGGCTTCACGGCCGTATTCGTGTCGAGCGTATAGGTTTGCTCATCGCCGGCTTCGACGCTCTTGATGTAGACCACTTTCTTGTTGGCCCGGTAGGTGAATCCCCCGGCAGCGGCAACCGCATTCAGCACGGTCAGGCCGGACGTGTAGGGATATTCGCCCGGAGAGCCGACTTCGCCGAGAATGTAATAGGGCCGGTAGTTGATCACTTCGGCGCTCACTCGCGGGTTCAGGATGTAGTCGCCATCCAGTGTTTCAACGATCTTGGATTCCAGTTCGGGTGTGGTCAGGCCAAGGGCCTCGACCTGGCCGACCAGAGGCAGGGAGATCGCGCCGGTGCCGTCCACATCGAATTCGCCGGAAAGATCGGGATGGCCGAAAACGGTGACGCGCAAGCGGTCGCCATTGCCAAGGACATAGGCAGGCGCGGACCGTTGCTGAAAGGAGGCGTCCGGCGCGTCCGATCTCTGAACGCCGGTACCGCTCTGGCAGGCCGACAAGGCCAGGAATGCAGCGGCAAGCAGGACCGTGCCGAGTGTGCGAAGAGTCATCATGTCCCCATATTCTCCGTAGTTGGGCGGTTGGGCCGCCATTCAGGGTGATCCCTAGACGGGACTGGTTTCCAGAAAGCTGATTTCCGATTTGAAAAGTTTCGCAGCGGACAGGCGGCCGCTGATAAAGGCGCCAGTATCAAGGCCGATGCGGCGATTGTCCCGGAAAATGCCATCAGCCGGCGTGTGCCCGTGAACAACCAGATGTTCAAAGGGTTGCGTGTCGTCGAGAAACTCGTCGCGGATCCACAGCATGTCCCGTTCGGATTGCTGATCCAGCGGCACGTTCGGACGCATGCCGGCATGGACGAACATGTAGTCTCCGGCCACGTGATAGGGCAGAAGCGAGCTGTAGAATGCCAGATGTTCCTGCGGCAGGCGGGCGCGAAACTCCTGCCAGACCTTTTCCCAGGCCTTTTGCGCAGCCTGCATTGCCTCGTGCGATGTCAGGCTGGTGCGCGTATTCGGGGGCTGGAAGCCATATGAGTAAAGCGTCTCGCCGCCGCCATAGCGGACCCATTGCTTGCCGAAGCTGGCGTCCTGAAGGAAGCGCAGCAACGCTTCTTCATGATTGCCCATCAGGAATACGGTCTCGAAATCCTTCAGCCGGTCGCTGACCAGAAGGTCGATCACATCCCGGGACTGCAAACCGCGATCAATGTAGTCTCCCAGGAAGACGAGCGTCCGCTTCGTGCCTTCGGGCAGCGAGGCGCTGTCTTCCTCGATCTGCTCGATGAGGCGTTCCAGAAGGTCCCGGCGGCCGTGAATATCGCCGATGGCATAAAGGCATTCGCCTTCCGGGGCGTGGGTAACCCGGTCGACAATTGGAGCGGCTTCGGAGCGGGTCGGTGTCTCGACCTGAACAGGGCCGCGCTCGAAATTCTTCCGCATGCGCGCGCGCAGGGAAGTCGCCGAGCGGGTCAATTGGCCCAGTCTCGCAATGAAGGACTTCTGGATCTGTTGCGGCAGTTTCGTCATTGCGGCTCTGTAATTAATGACTCGTTTATAGTGATTTTTGCCCAGAAACCAACGGGAACGCGCGTTTTCCGGACGTCGGAAACAAGGTCTCACGCAAGAATCCTGCCGCCCAGCTCATGTGCATCGTCCCCGATGCAAGACCTGCCAGAAGTCCGCAGGGCGAGCGCTTCCAGCCTGCAACGCCCAGCGAGGCAGCAAAAAGGACGCCCAGATAGCCCGCAGGCAGGATCAGTGCAGGCCAGAATATAGGAGCTGCCAACAGGCCCGATGTACTGCCCAAGAGGGCCAGAATGGGCAAAGCCTGCCGGATTTTCAGCTTGTGACGGTGCTTTCTGACGGTTCGCGCCCGTCCCTTGCCGTAATTGAAGTATTGTCGGGCCAGCGCGCGCACGCTGCCCCGCGGGATGTACTGGATGCGGATGTCGGCATTCAGGAAGATGCGTCCGTCTGCCTGGACCACCCGCTGGTCATATTCAGCGTCTTCGTTATGGGAAAACGTCTCGTCATAGCCGCCCACCATGCGAAAGACATCGATGTCGAAGCCGGCATGGTGCCCATGATCGACATAGGTCGACTTGCGGCCGCCGCGATGGGCCGATCCGCCCGATCCGAGCGGCGTGTCGACAATCCAGGCGTTCGCTTTCTCGAAGCAGGTCTGGCCGATTGCATCCATTGGAACGACGACCGAGGCGGCCTTGGTCGATTCCAGGGAGTCTGCGACGTCCAGAATGAAGTTCCGGGGATAGATCGAGTGTGCGTCACACCGGATCAGATAGCGGGTGCTTTCATCGGCATGCCGGTCGGCGGCCAGATTGAGCGCTGCCGATTGCAGGCGCTTCGGATTGTGCAGGACCCGCAGGTTCGGGAACTCCGCCATCAAGCCCCTGACGATCTCGACCGTGCGATCCGAACTTCCGCCATCCGCAACGGTCAGCGGAATTTCGCGCAGGCGGGCGTCTCCATGCATCAGGGAGCGGATACATGTCTCTATGTGGCGTTCCTCGTTCAATGTGGGAATCACTGCCAGCACTGTATGTGCTGCAGCCTCTCTCACCGGACGGTCGGCACGTTTTTCCATGACATCGCCAAACATAGGGGCCTCTGGAACCATTGATCGCAAGTGTTTCAGCAAGAAGCGTTCCACTTCCCCGCCTGCCTGCCGGAGCCCGGCAGAAACGGTATACGACACACCCGGACCCGACCTAACGTAAATCTTGCCGTGGGCTCCGAAAGTCCTAAGGATGATGCCGACACAGGAGGAAAACGACATGATTGGTGTGATTGCCAAACTGGCCATCCGCGATGGCAAGGAAGCGGAATTCGAGCAGGTCGCCAAGGATTTGATGGCGAAGGTGAAGGCCAATGAGCCGGGCTGCCTGACCTACCAGCTCTACAAGTCCAAGAAAGAGGCGAACACCTATATCTTCATGGAACAGTATGCGAGCCAGGCTGATCTCGATTCTCACGGCAAGACCGAGTATTTCGCCGCCGCCGGCCCGAAGCTGGGCGCCTGTCTCGCGGGGGCACCGGAAATTTCCTACTTTGACAGCATCGACTGAGCGGGGACTGGTCAATGGATCTTTCATTTACCCGGGAAGATCTCGACTTCCAGCAGGAAGTGCGAGACTGGATCGCTGAAGCCTACACGCCTGAATTGCGTGCAAAAATGGCCATGTCGAAGAATGGTTATCTCGACAAGGAAGGCCAGGTTGAATGGCAGAAAAAGCTATATGAAAAAGGTTGGGTCGCTCCGAACTGGCCCGAAAAGCATGGCGGACCGGGCCTGTCCCCGTCCCAGCGCTATATCCTGAACATGGAATTGTCGGCGGCCGGAACGCCGACGGTCAGCCCGATGGGCATTTCCATGGTTGCGCCCGTTCTGATGGCATTCGGGTCCGAAGAGCAGAAGGAAAAATACCTTCCTCCCATCCTCAGGTCCGATGTGTGGTGGTGTCAGGGCTATTCCGAACCGGGTGCCGGGTCGGACCTCGCCTCCCTCCAGATGAGCGCGGTGCGGGACGGTGACGACTACGTGCTGAACGGTTCCAAGATCTGGACGACGCACGCCCAATGGGCGGACATGATCTTCTGCCTTGTGCGCACCTCGAAGGAAGGTAAGCCACAGGAAGGCATCAGCTTCATCGTGTTTCCGATGACATTGCCCGGCATCACGGTGTCCGCGCTGCCGACCCTGGATGGTCCGCTCGAAGGCCAGCAGGAAATCAATCAGGTCTTCTTCGAGAATGTGCGTGTGCCGGTGGCCGAAGCGCTGGTGGGCGAGGAGAACAAGGGCTGGACCTACGCCAAGTACCTGCTGCAGTTCGAGCGGGGAAATGCCTACGCGCCCGGACTGCGCAACATGCTGCGCAAGGCCCGCAAGATTGCCAGCGTGGAACAAAATGATGGAGCGGCCCTGATCCGAGACCACGACTTCTCGCGGAAAATGGCCAATCTGGAAATCAAGGTGGACAGCCTGGATGCCACCGAACAGCGGATTTTCTCTGCCTTGTCGGCCGGTCAGGCTGTCGGCCCGGAAAGCTCGATGCTGAAATGCGAAGGGTCCGACACGCAACAGGCAATCACGGAACTGGTTCTGGAAGCGACCGGAGCCTATGCGGCGCCCTTCATCCAGGACAGTTTTGCCGTGGCCCGGGCTGGCGCGAATGCAAACCTGCCCATGCCGGAGTACGCCGTTCCCGTTGCGCCGAGCTATTTCAATTACCGCAAGACATCCATTTATGCCGGATCGAATGAGATCCAGCGCAACATCATGGCCAAGATGGTGCTGGGTCTGTGACCTCTGCGGCGGTTCCCGCGACTCGCCGGCCCGGCCTGCTGACACAGCTGGCCTATGGCTTCGGGGGAACCGCCGAAGGCATCAAGAATAACGGGTTCGACTATTTCCTGCTGTTCTTCTACAGCAACATTCTGGGTGTGCATGCTGGCCAGGTCGGACTGGCTTTGCTCGTGGCGCTGGTGGTCGATGCGATCTCGGACCCGGTCGTCGGCTACTGGTCGGACAATCTGCGAACCCGGCTGGGGCGGCGCCATCCATTCATGTACGGCGCGCTGATACCGGTCGCGGTCGCGTATTTCCTCGCCTGGAACCCGCCCGGTGACCTGACAGGTAATGAGCTTTTTCCCTGGCTAGTGGGTGTGACCATCGCCGTGAGGCTGGGATTTACCTTCTATGAGGTGCCCAGCAATGCGCTGGCGGCGGAGCTGACCTCCGACTATGACGCCCGGACCGGGTTGATGTCATTCCGCTATTTCTTCGCCTGGATGGGCGGGCTCTCGATCCAGATCCTTCTCCTGTTCTTCCTGCTGACCCCCACCGAAGAGGTGCCGAATGGCTTCTTCAACCTTCAGGGCTGGCATACCTATGGCCTCGTCGCGGCGGTCTGCATCCTGATAGCGGTCGCCGTCTGCGCGGGCGGCACGCATCGTCACATCAAGCATCTGAAAGCACCGCCCCAGGCGCGCAACCTCACCCTGACCCGGATCTTCCGGGAAATCTTCGAGACCGTTTCAAACCGGTCTTTTCGGGCCCTGTTTCTCGCGACCCTGTTCGGATTGCTGGCGACCGGAATTTCGGCCACGCTGAACCAGTATATCAACACCATCTTCTGGGGCTTTTCGCCGAAACAGATCGCTGGGCTGACGGTCGGCGTCTATGTTTCCGCCATCCTCGCCCTGGTCGTGGCGCCCTTGGCGGGGCGAGTTCTGGGCAAGAAGCGCGCCGCGATCCTGATTGGCATATTCGCATTCACGATAGCGCCATTGCCGGTCATTCTGCGTCTGTTCGGTCTGCTGCCTCCAAACGGCACCGAGGCGCTCTATACAATCATACTGGTCATCACCGTGTTCGATGTCGCGCTGATCATCGCCACTCAGATGTTGATGGGCGCCATGGTTGCCGACATCGTGGAGGACAGCGAACTTCAGACAGGTCGGCGGTCGGAAGGCATATTCTTCGCCGGGATCAGCTTCATCCGGAAACTGTCGCAAGGGGCAGGTGTGGTCACGGCCTCCTTCGTGCTCGCGGTTGCCGGCCTCAGCCAGGGCGTCGCGGCGCAGGCGCCCTCCAGCGAGTCGATCCGGCAGCTGGGAATTGGTTACGCCGCGAGCCTGCTGACCGCCTGGACGCTGATGCTGTTGTGTGTTTCGTTTTACCGGATCAGCCGGGAGAGCCACGAGGCCAATCTGGCGGCGCTGGCCGCGCGGGACGGGACAGAGACAACGCCCTGAAAAATCTCACTGATTTTTCATGAAGTGAGGAATTGCGCCCATCTGCGCGCCGCAATAGAGCCATAGTCATGGCCCATACACTCCGCATGACAAAACACGTTTCGAAACTCCTGGTTCTCGCCGGGCTTTCGGTGCTGGCGCTGCTTGCGCTGGCCATGATGCCACTGTTCGCACAGGCCCAGCGCCTGCCGCAGTCGCAGACGGAAATAGATCTCAGTTTCGCCCCGCTTGTCCGGGAGGCCTCTCCCGCCGTGGTAAACGTGTTCACCGAGCGCATGGTGTCCAATCGTGTCTCGCCGATGGAGCAATTGTTCTTTGGAGACATGATCCCGAAGCAGCGGCGTCAGAATTCGCTCGGGTCCGGTGTGATCGTCTCGCCCGATGGCGTGATCGTCACCAACAATCACGTCATCGACGGAGCCGACTCCTTCCGCGTTGTCCTGAATGACCGGCGCGAATTTCCGGCTGAACTTGTCCTGGCGGACGAGCGCACCGATCTGGCAGTTCTGAAGATTGATCCGGAAGGCGTTGTCTTGCCCACGCTGCCCTATGCAGACACGCGGGCGGCGCAGGTTGGCGACCTCGTCCTGGCGATCGGCAATCCGTTTGGCGTGGGCCAGACCGTCACGAGCGGCATTATTTCCGCAACCGCCCGGACCGATGTGGGCATTACCGACTATGCGTTTTTCCTGCAAACGGACGCCGCAGTGAACCCCGGAAACTCCGGTGGTGCCTTGGTGAACACCAGGGGCGAGCTTGTCGGTGTGAACACTGCGATCTTCTCGCGGTCGGGTGGTTCGAACGGAATCGGCTTTGCCATTCCTGCCGAAATGGTCAAACGCGTGGTCGATGCGGCCATGAATGAGGGAACTTTCGTTCGGCCCTGGCTTGGGCTTGCCGCCCAATCGGTCAGCTATGATATCGCCAAGGCGCAAGGGCTGGACAGGCCGGTCGGCGTCATGGTCACGGAAGTCTACGATGACGGTCCGGCGGACCAGTCCGGCTTGCGCCGCGGCGACCTCGTTACGGCCATTGACGGGCGCGAAGTGTATGACGAGAGGGGCCTGAAATTCCTCGCCGCCGTCCGCAATCCCGGAGAAGAGGCGATGCTGACCGTGCTGCGCGGCGGCAAGACGCAAAATATCGGCGTCACCGTTGAGCCGCCTCCGGGCGCGCGTGAAGCCGATGTGGTCCTGCTGGAAGGGCGCACCGCGTTTTCCGGCGCGCGCGTGGTCGAACTGTCTCCGCGTCTGGCCGAGGAAAACGGGCTGGACCCGTTCCAGAAAGGGTCGGGCATATATGTTTATTCGGTCATGCGCCGGTCGATCGCACGGAATTTCTTCCGGCCCGGTGACATCATCCGGACGGTAAACGGCGTTCAGACGAAGACCGTCAAGGATCTGGAAAACGCACTGGCGCAGGATTCCAGCAGCTGGGATATCGAAATCGAGCGCAACGGCCGCGTGGTGCGGGGCACCGTTCGCCTTTAAGCGGCGACCTGCTTATTCCGCAGCCACCCGCGTGCCCGCCGGAGGTGCTTCGTCGAACATGTCCATCATGATCCCATAGGCATGTTCCAGTGGAAGTTTGTCCGCATGGACACGGCTGCTGCCGTCACGGGATTGCACCCAGAAGGCCCCGTCGCGGCAGTGCTGGGAATTGTTCACCTGACCGACCAGCATGAACAGATCGTCGAAGGCGATGGATTTGCCCGTCTTGGCGTGCGTGAGTTCGAAGCCGGGCTCTGTCCTTGAGATCAACCCGCACCAGAACATCACGCGATTTCCGGTGCGGCGCCATTCCATGATCGTCTTGCCGTTTGACTGCAGGGCGTCGAGGGTCGCTTCGGCCTCGATGGCTGCGTCTTCGCTGTCAAAACTGGCCCAGGCCTGATGGGTCATCACGGGCTCGAAACTGGTCGGTTGCGGGCCGCCGGCCCAGGCGAACAAATCCTTGAAGCTGTGGGGCCGGTAGACGAATTTGCCGCCGATATGTTCGTAGCGTGTATTGGCTTCCTGGCTGAGCGCCGTGGCCAGAACGATGCGGCCGCTCGGCCCGACGAGATCGAACGCCTTGCCCACGATCGTGTCCATATGGCGATAGGAGTCTTCAACCGCGTCCCCGAAGTCCACCATTTCCCGTTCAGAGGGTTTCACCTGATAGGCATCCGGTTCCATATGGCGCCAGTAACGGTGCTGCAGGAACGCTGTCGAGTTCGCGAAGAAGGTCGCAAATTTCGGGCGGCGCGATGACCAGGTATTGGCAAACACGTCCCAGAGCATCCAGTCCAGCACAAGCGCGCGGCGCCACTTGCGGTCTCCGGACGAGGTCTTTTCGCCGGCAATCTGACTCATGGCGGTTGTGATCGTCTTCAGGGACAAGCCGTGGCCCAGCATGAACTTCACGAAGTTGAGGGCATCTGCCCGCGTCGGCCGGGCGTTCGGATTGGTGTGTTCGGCGACATGGAAGCTGATGAATTTGTGAAACGCGTCATAGGCCGGGTCGCTTGGGCGGACACCTGCGGACCAGGGATCCGGAACGAGAAAGACAGTGTCCTTGTGCGCAGAGTCGGCGTTCATCGATCCGAAGACAATGCTGTCCACTCCGGTTTCGGCCAGTCGGTCCCAGATGCGCGGCGTCTGGATGATATGGCCTTCGTCGAGTTCCTGGGCGCCATGCACGCTTTCGGGCTGGCCCGTGTGGAAGCTGGGCCACTGGACCCAGGGCTCAAGGGTCGGATCGTCGGTATGAGTGACATAGACGTCGGCGCTGTCATGCAGCTTCCTGAAATTCGGCAGGTCGCCGGCGTCCATCATGCGGTTCAGGATGGGCGGGCATAGCTCATTCAGTTCCAGAACGAGAATGGGTCCTGTCTTGTAATCTGACGTCATTGTCCAATGTCCCCTCGCGACCAGGCGCCTTCTGCGCTGATCGCCGATTTAATGCATGAAACGGGCCATATGTCGATTGCGCAGGCCGCCCTCAGCAGCTGCGAGAGGACAGGTGAAGGATCGCTGGCAGGCTTGCGCGTTGCGTGGGCGGTCAGGCCGGGTGTTTCGGGTGAAGGATTACCGGCAGCTGTTCATATCCCAGCACGAAATTGGACAGGACCCGTTTCGGTTCACCGGTGACTTCAATCCGGTCAAACCGTTTCAGGATCTCCTCCCAGAGGATGCGCAACTGCATTTCCGCGACCCGGTTGCCCATGCAGCGATGGATACCGAAACCAAAGGATAGATGCCGCCGTGCATTGTCCCGATCTATGCGGAATTCATCGGGGTCCTCGATCACGTCCTCATCCCGGTTTCCGGAGACGTACCACATGACGACCTTGTCGCCCTTGCGGATCTTCTGGCCGCCGAGTTCTGTGTCTTCGGTGGCGATCCGGCGCATGTGCGCCAGCGGCGTCTGATAGCGGATGATTTCCGACACCATGTTCGGGATCAGGGACGGGTCGGCCCGCAGCTTGTCATACTCGGCGGGGAACTTGTTCAGGAAGTACACACCGCCGGATATCGAGTTCCGTGTCGTGTCATTGCCGCCGACAATCAGCAGCATGAGATTGCCGAGCAGCTCGATCGGATTGTCCACCATGTGCTTTGTGTCGTCGCTGTGGGCCAGCAGGGAGATGAAATCGAATTTGCGCGGCTGGGCGGCGCGTTCATGCCAGAGCTGGGTGAAATAGGCGACGCACTCATTGAGGTGTTTCATCCGCCATTCCATGTCCGTGCCGACGACCCCCACCGCATCGCTGGTGGTGGCCACATCAGACCAGAAAGGCAGCTTGTGGCGGTCCTCGAAGGGGAAGTCGAACAGGGTTGCCAGCATCTGGGTGGTCAGCTCGATCGAGACCTTGTCGACCCAGTTGAATTCCTCGCCAACCGGCAGGCTGTCCAGAATGGTGCAGACGCGCTGCCGGATCAGGTCTTCGAGTTCCGATAATTGGGACGGCGCAACGGCAGGCTGCGCGACCTTGCGCTGGATGTCATGGATTGGCGGGTCCATCGCGATGAACATGGGCGGCTGGAAGTTATCGCTCGGGTCGCCGATGACGATGCTGGGTTCTGACGAGAACGTCTTGTGATTGGAGTCCACGGCAATGATGTCGTGATACTTCGTGACGGACCAATAGGCCCCAACCGCGCTTTCGGGGCAGTAGTGCACCGGAGCGTCCTGCCGCAATCGGCGGAAGTATTCGCCCTGCCGGTTGTTCAGGAATATCTCTGCTTTCGACACATCGAACGTGTCCAGCGGCAGGCTCCAGGGATCTGGAATCGTGCCTTCCGCCTCATACTCAGTATCGGCCATGCTTTCCTCCCGTTTTTTCTTTCACTGTACGTGCGAAACTGGTGGCGGGCTAGCGGTCAGGCAGAGCCAATTGTTGTGCGGTGCAACAGGCGTGCGTGGCCGGGATACCCTCCGGTTGCCATGTGAAGCAGGCAGCGATTGTCCCACATAAGCAACATGTTCGGCTGCCAGGTGTGGCGATACTGGAATTCAGGACGGGTCTGCCAGCGATAGAGTTCGGTCAGCAAATCCCATCCATCTTCCGCGCTCATGCCTTCAAACCCGGTGATATATCCAGCGGAGCCAAACACCGCCTTGCGGCCTGTTTCCGGATGCACCCGGATGATGTCATGGGTCTGGCTCGCTTGCGCTTCATTCGAGGCGATGATGGTCATGCTGCGGCCGCTGGCCTTGTCGGCGTCCCCGTACATGCCGTCCGGGGCATAGGCGTTCCGGGCCGAATGGATGGCGCGGCGGCCATCGAGCCGGGCTTTCAGATCATCCGGCATCCGCTCGTATGCCAGATACTGGTTTGCAAACAGCGTGTCGCCGCCCATGGGCGGGATCGTGATTCCGAACAGGCACGTACCGCTGGGCGGGGACGATTGAAAGCTCCAGTCCGTGTGCCAGCTTTCAGCGAAGATCGGCGCGGTTTCGTCGGCCGCGCGCTGGACCGCGATGATATGTTCATGGCCGGGAATGGGCGCGATGAATGGATCGTCGCCAAACGGGCCGAAATATTGCGTGAACCGTTCCAGGTCCTCATCGCTCATCTTCTGGTCCGGAAAGGACAGGACCTGATGGTCCAGCCAGGCAGCGCGAATGGCTGCCACCGTGTCAGTGTCCAGCTCGCTTGTCAGGTCCACGCCGCGGATTTCTGCGCCGCAAGCCTGACCGGTCGGTATGATCTCCAGTGTCATTATATGTGTCTCCTCCACTTGGCACCTTATCACGCCACGCAATCGCGCCTAGAACGTGCGCATGAATGACCTGTTTTCCGCTTCCGGCCTGTCTGAAGGGGCGCCGCAGCCCCTCGCGGACCGTCTGCGCCCGAAAAGCCTGTCCGAAGTCGTCGGCCAGGACCACCTGCTCGGGCCGGACGGGCCATTGCGCCGGATGCTCGATGCCGGTCGCTTGTCGTCGATCATCCTTTGGGGCCCGCCGGGCGTGGGCAAGACCACGATCGCGCGCTTGCTGGCGGCCGAGACCGATCTCGAATTCGAAGCGATCAGTGCCATCTTCTCCGGTGTGAAGGATTTGCGCGCGGCGTTTGACCGGGCTGAGGCAAGGCGTTCAACAGGGAAGGGCACATTGCTCTTCGTCGACGAGATCCACCGGTTCAACAAGGCGCAGCAGGATGGGTTCCTCCCTTTCGTGGAAGGCGGCGTCGTGACCCTGGTCGGGGCGACAACCGAGAATCCGAGCTTCGAGATCAATGGGGCCCTTTTGTCCCGCTGCCAGGTCATGGTGCTGAAACGGCTGGACGAGGACGGTCTTGGCCGGCTGATTGCGCGGGCGGAAACTCTGGAGAAAAAGGATCTGCCTCTGGAGCCGGCCGCGCGGGACGCCCTGATCGACATGGCCGATGGCGACGGGCGTTATCTTCTGAATCTGGTCGAGCAGGTCTACACGTTCGCCGGTACGGGCGTGCCGCTCACCGTGGAGGCCATGTCTGCTGCCCTGCAGAAACGCGCCCCTGCCTATGACAAGACTGGTGACGGGCACTACAACCTGATTTCCGCCCTTCACAAGTCCGTGCGCGGATCGGATCCGGACGCGGCGATGTACTGGTTCGCGCGCATGCTCGAAGGCGGAGAGGATCCCCGCTTCATCGCGCGCCGCCTGGTGGTGATGGCCAGTGAAGATATCGGGCTGGCGGACCCGACCGCGATGCTGGTGGCCGGAGAGGCCGCGCGGGCATTCGAGCGCCTGGGCGAGCCGGAGGGGCTGATCCCCTTGGCGCATTGTGTTGTGCACCTGGCCACGGCGCCGAAATCCAATGCTGCCTACATGGCGCTGAAGAGGGCGCGCGCAGCGGCACGGGCCACCGGCAGCCTGATGCCGCCCAAGACAATCCTCAACGCGCCCACCGGGATGATGAAGGCGCAGGGCTATGGCGAGGGGTACATCTATGATCATGACACGGAGGAGGGCGTGTCCGGACAGAACTATTTTCCCGATGAGATGGACCGGCCGGTATTCTATGATCCCAAGGGACATGGCCGCGAACGTGCCGTGCTGGAGCGGATGAGGCATGTGTCCGATATCCGGAAGCGGACTCAGCGCTGACACCATGCGAAACCGGCCCCTGCCACCCATCAGCAACGAAGATCGTGCCTTCGCCGAAAGCCTGGTCCTGTACGAGGATTCAGACATCATCGTGTTCGACAAGCCGTCCGGCCTGGCCGTGCAGGGCGGCGGCGGCGTGACGAAATCCCTGGATGACCTTCTCGTCGCCTTTGCCAAGTCGAACGGCAAGAAGCCACGACTGGTGCATCGCCTGGATCGCGGCACATCGGGCGTGCTGATTGTCGCGCGGACCCGGCCCGCAGCGGCGTTCCTGTCGGAAGAGTTTTCAGCCCGTCGCGCGATGAAGACCTATCTCGCTCTGGTTCAGGGAACCCTGCCTGAAGCCGGGGAGGGCGTATTCGACCAGCCACTGGTCAAGGTGGAAGAGGGCGGGCGGCCCCGCATGCTGGCCGCGCGTCCGGGGCGCAAGGGCAGCCAGCAGGCCGTCACCGGGTGGCGCATCCTTTCCAGATCAGGCGGGTATGCGCTGATGGAGATGAAACCCGAAACGGGCCGCATGCACCAGATTCGGGCGCATCTGATGTCGGCGCGCTGTCCCATTCTCGGGGATCATCTCTATGGGACCGGTCGGACGTCAGCAGACAGGCTGATGCTGCACGCCCAGTCGCTGGAGATTGGAGTGCCGGGAGGCGGGCGGCGCCAGTTCACGGCCCCTGTGCCTTCCGAATTCCTGGCATTGGCCGGCGAACTCGATCTGGATGTTTCCGTCCAGCCATAGAAAAAGCCCTCCGTTTCCGGAGGGCTTTTGACATTTGACAGTTTCGCCGGAGATCAGCGTTCACGGAACCGCGGGACGATGGCCTGCGTCTGGCCGGAATTCACTGCTTCCATGGCTGCCAGCTGTTCCATCAGGACCTGCACGCGGTCATCGGAAGCCAGACGGTTCAGGGTGATGGCCGCCTCGGCCCCTTCGGCGGACACGCCGAACAGGGCTTCCAGCGCTTCCAGTCCGGTGGGGCGGTGCGGATAGTAGACGAGGCGCGGTGTCTCATCAGCCTCGATGCCGGCCAGTTCCTTGGCCTTTTCGATGGCGTCGATGAATGTGCCGACCTCATCGACAAGTCCCACTTCCAGAGCATCTTCACCACTCCAGATACGGCCGCGGGCGATTTCGTGGACTTCGTCATAGGTCATGCCACGGCCCTCGGCGACGATGCCGAGGAAGCGGTCATAGCCACGCTTCAGCATGTCCTTCACGGCTTCGGCCTGTGTGTCGGTGAACGTGTCCGCGCCATAGGCATCGGCGAACTCACCGCCCACACTCACCCGGTCAAAGGTGATGCCGAGCTTGTTGAAGCCGCCTTCGACGGCGAATTTGCCGCCATAGATGCCGATCGAGCCGGTGATGGTGGCGCGGTTGGCGATGATGTAGTCGGCGCCCGCAGAGACATAATAGCCGCCCGACGCCGCGAGCGAGCCCATGGAAACGACAACGGGCTTGCCATCGGCCTGGACGCGTTCAATGGCGTTCCAGATCTGGTCGGCCGCGACCGGCGAGCCACCGGGGCTGTCGACGCGGAAGATGATGGCCTTGATCTTGTCGTTCTTGCCTGCGTCCAGAATGGCGCGTGCAATCGTGTCGGATGCAAAGCCGGGCGGAGAGGAGAAGGGCGAGTCGCTTTCGCCGCCGCCGGTCACGACTGCACCCTCGCCGCCGACCACGGCAATCTGCGGCGCACGCAGGCCAGGGGTTGGCGCGTCATAATAAGCCAGATCAACCAGTTCGGCGTCTTCGCCGGCCCGTTCCAGCGCGGCGGCCGATGCCTCTTCAGGATAGCCAGTCTTGTCGAGCAGCTTCATCGATATGGCGGTTTCGGCCGGCAGCGGCCCGCTCTCAAGGGCTGTGCGCACATCGGCCGCCTTCAGGCCGCGATCTTCCGCGATGGCGTCGATGCCGGTCGACCAGACGGATTCTGCCAGGGTCAGCAGGGCTTCCTTGTGTGGCTCGGTATAGGAGGTCTCCTTGTAGGAATTGGGTGCGTTCTTGTATTCGTAGAACGGGTAGATTTCCGGAGTGACGTCGATCTTCTCGAACAGTCCCTTGAAGAATTCCGTTTCGAAGGTCAGTCCCGGGACGACGAGGTCGGACCCCGGCTGCATCCAGATTTCATCGGCGGCGGCGATCGACCAGTAGGCAGACGGGCCGCGCACGCCCAGCGTGCCCTGGGAATGGGCAATGACGAATTTTCCGGAATCCCGGAAGCTGTGCAGCGCCTGGCGCAATTCCTCGGCGCGGGAGCTGCCGGTGCCGATGAAGGCGCCGCGAATAAAGAGGCCTTTCACATGCTCGTCAGATTCCGCAGCTTTCAACTTGGTCAGCAGGTCGATGAATCCCGGCGATGAGGACAGGGCCGCAAAGCCGCCGGTCGGGGCCTGGTCGGTCATTTCCGCGTTGAGGTCGAGCGAGAGCACGACATTGTCCGGGCGCTCGGGCGCGGAACTGGCGGCACCCATGATGAGCATCATGAGAAATCCGAACATGAGAAGGATGAATATGAACATGGCGGCAAGTGCGCCAGCCATGGATAGAAAGAAGGTCTTCATTTAGGAGCGGTCTCCATGCGCACGGGTCGGGACTCGGTTTTATGAAATTCGATATTGCCGATTATCGATAAAAAGCAAAGGCGGGCATATCAGGGCGTGTGAAAATGCGCGCGTTCGTCGCATTACCTGCACAAACCCGGTGCAAAGGATGAGATCGGGTGTTGCCAGCAACCGCAAGAGTGGCTATCTCGGCGCCTTCATTGGGGTGTCGCCAAGTGGTAAGGCACCGGTTTTTGGTACCGGCATTCCCAGGTTCGAATCCTGGCACCCCAGCCACCGTCTCCCGGATCACTCGCCACGCGGGACGACAACGAAAGACAAAAAGACTCTCGTTACTGTATCACCCCGGTTGCGTTCGGGCATGCGCCGGATATTTTCCTAACGGAATCGTAAAGCAACTTATTGAATCCCGAATTGAGGGTTGTTAAGCCTTGGGGATCAAAAGTAAGGGCGTTGCGTACCCGGCGTCTGAGTGGCAAAGGGTATAATCAGAGAGCGGCCCACGCTCCAAAGCTCAGGGGAGAGGTCGGGCGTCTCACGCGCCTTTCGGCTTCCAGTCAGAACTTCCAGGCCAATTGTGTGTGTGGCCGTGGCATTGAAACCGGGACGTCCTCAAGAGCAGGGCGCCTGACTGTCGAATTCTTACGCGCAATTCCTGCGCGACCGTTTGGAGAGTGAGAGGCAAACCTCATGATGAAACTTCTGTCACCAGCTCGCGGCGTGCTCGCCGCTGCGCTGATTGTGAGCCTGGCCGTGCCGGCCCAGGCCCAGTTGCGCGAAGCGCTCAACACCGGCGAGCAGGCCACCCGGCGCGCCGAGCAGGTTCAAGAGCAAATCAACCAGCTGGACGACCAGCGCACGGACATGGTGCGCGAGTACCGCACGCTTCTGCAGCGCCGCGACGCCGCCGACCTGTATGCCAAGCAGCAGGAACTGGTCGTGCAGAGCCAGGAGCAGGAAATCGAGTCGCTGACCGAACAGCTCGGTTCGATCGATGACATCACCGCCCAAACGGTCCCGATGCTGCTCGGCATGATCGAAGACCTGAAGGCCTTCGTGGCTGCCGACCTGCCGTTCAAGGCAGAAGAGCGTCAGGCCCGCCTCGACGGTCTCGACGCCGTCATGGAAACGCCGAACGTGACGCCGGCCGAACAATACCGCCTCATCATGGATGCCTACCAGGCTGAAATGGAATACGGCCGCACGATCAGCACCTGGCAGGAAGAGATCACCGTCGACGGCAACCCGACCACGGTCGACATGTTCCTCTATGGCCGCGTCGCCCTCGTCTACACGACGCCGAACGGCAAGGCTGCCCGCTACAACCGCGCAACCGGCGAGTGGGAAGCCCTGAAAGGCGGCTATGTCGCTGACATCGACAAGGCGATCCGTGTTGCCCAGGCCAAGGCCCAGCAAGACGTTCTGTTCGCCCCGGTCCAGAAATTCTCCGTGCAGTAAGCGGCACGCACCAGGGATTAAAGAGGTAGTATAGATGTTGAAATTCAATTCCTCGCTGAAGGCTCTCGGTGCAGCAACGCTGCTCGGCCTCGGCGCAATCGCGGTGTCCGCTCCGGCCTCCGCGCAATCGCTCCAGGATGTTCTCGCCAAAGTGCGTCAGGACGCAAACCAGATGTCTGCTGAAGACCAGCAGCGCCTGCGTGAGTTCCAGTCCGACACGGCGGCCCAGGAACAGAGAATGGCAGATGCCCGCGGCGCCCTCGCTGCGGCAGAAGCCCGTGGTCGCGCCCTGAGCGCGCAGTTCGATGCGAATGAAGCCACGCTGGCTGATCTGGAAGCTCAGGTTTCCGAACAGGCAGGCGACTTCCAGGAGCTGCTCGGCCAGTTCCGGACCGCAGCCGGCGAAACCATGCCGGAAATCGCGAACTCCTTCGCGAACTTCGACTATCAGGGCCGCGTGGAAGGTATTGCCGAAATCGCCGAAGCCCGCACGCTTCCGAACCGCGCCCAGCTGGAGCGTCTTCCGAAAGCCATGCTGCAGGAAATGATTGCCCAGTCCGAAGTGAAGACCTTCACCGCCACCGTCGACGGCATTGGTGACAATGGCTCGAACGCTGAAGCTGAAGTGATGCGCGTTGGCGTGTTCACCGCAGCAACGGTCGATGGCACCAAGTTCGTCGAAGTCCGCAAGAAGGACGATGGCGAAACCTTCCTCCAGGCCTTCACGAAGCAGCCGAGCGGTGCCTTCGCATCCTCCATGCGCAGCCTGGTCAATGCCGGTCCGGACCAGATCGTCCGCGCCCCGGTCGATCCGTCCAAGGGTAACCTGTTCGGCATTCTCGGCGATCTGCCGGAATTCAGCGACCGCCTGAAGCAGGGCGGCCCGGTTGGCGCCGTCATCATGTTCCTGCTGGCTGTCGGCCTGCTGCTCGGTCTGTACAAGATCTTCACCCTGTTCACGATGGGTGGTGCCATGCGCAAGACGGCGAAAACCCGTCAGGCTGGCGACGGCAACCCGCTGGCTCGCGTGTTCGAAGCCTATGAGCAGAACAAGCAGAACGACATCGAGACGCTGGAACTCAAGCTGGACGAACAGATCCTCCGCGAGAGCCCGCGCATCGAGCGTTTCAACGACATCATCAAGGTTCTGGCCGCTGTCGCACCGCTGCTGGGTCTGCTCGGTACCGTTATCGGTATGATCATCACCTTTACGTCGATCACCATCTACGGTGCCGGCGATCCGAAGCTGATGGCTGGTGGTATCTCCGTTGCCCTTATGACCACCGTGTTCGGTCTGGTCGCGGCTATCCCGCTTCTTCTGGTCCACGCAGTCGTGTCCGCAATGGCACGCGGCAACCAGCAGATGCTTGACGAACAGGCTGCCGGCCTGGTCGCCGAGAAAGCGGAATCCACGCGCGGGGTGGTGGCGTAAGCCACCCCCCTCGTACACCCGAGGAGTAACCCGATATGGGTTTTGCAGACTTACAGGCTTTCCTCGATCGTGGCGGACCAGTGTTGCTGGTGATTATGCTCGCAACATTCTTCATGTGGGGCCTGATTTTGGAACGCGTGTTCTATTTCAGGTTCGCACATAAGCAGGTCGCTGCCGATGCGATTGCGGAGTGGCGTTCGCGCTCCGACCGGAAATCCACACTCGCGCACTGGGTAAAAGACAAGCTGGTCTCCGAAGTCCGCATGAAAGCGGAACAGAATGTCCAGCTGACCAAGGCCATGGTGGCGCTCGCGCCGCTGCTCGGCCTGCTCGGCACCGTGACCGGCATGGTCGCCGTGTTCGACATCATGGCGATCACCAGCGGTGCGGATGCCAAGGCCATGTCGGCCGGTGTGTCCCGCGCCACGATCCCGACGATGGCAGGCATGGTCGCCTCGCTCTCAGGCATTCTGTTCACCTCCGGCATGGACCGCCGGGTCAACCGCTCGGTCCAGCAGGTCGAAGATGCGATGGAGATTAGCTGATGCGAGGACGTACCCACAGAGCCCCCGAAGAGGCGAATGTCGACCTCACGCCCATGCTGGACGTGGTCTTCATCCTGCTCATCTTCTTCATCGTGACGTCGACCTTCGCCCAGGAAGAGACGATTGGTCTTGAACCGCCGCCGCCGCCTGCTCCGCAGGACCAGCAGCAGCAGCAGGTTCCCGCCATTCTGATTTATGTCGATGAATCCAACCTGATCACGGTCAATGGTCGTGTCACCGACATCGGATCCGTCCGCGCCAATATCGAGCGTGTGCGGGCCGAGAACCCGGAAAGCCAGGTTGTGATCCAGGCGCATCCGAAGTCGAGAAACGGCGTCATCGTCCTCATCCGGGACGCAGCCTATAGCGCTGGCTACACGACAGGGGTGAACCTTGTCCTGTCCCAGTCCGAGTAGAGGAGCACCACATGGCACGCAGAAAACGTCAATCGGCCGCCGGTGGCAGTGGGGCAGAGGATGATGTCAACCTCACCCCGATGCTCGACGTGGTCTTCATCCTGCTCATCTTCTTCATCGTGACGGCACAGTTCATCAAGGAGCCGGGCGTGGACATTGTCCGCCCCGAGGTGGACAACAAGGCGGCTGCGAAGCCGCTGGCCATCCTGGTCGCCATTGATGCAGAGAGCCGGGTCTTCATCGACAAGAAGGAAGTCGCTTCCGACGAGGTTGCCTTCACCATCAAACAGATGCGCGAAGACAATCCCCGTGGTAAGATCGTCATTCAGGCCGATGTTGCATCAGAGGCCGAAGTGCTGGTGGACCTGATGGAGACCATCAACAAGCTTGATGGCACGACGGTGATCGATGTGTCGGCGAAGAGAGACTAGGAGACAGACATATGCTCAATAATCCCCTTCTTCGCCTCGTCATTGCGCTCGGGATCGCGGTTCCGATCGTCTATGCCCTGTTCATGCTGATGAACTATCTCATCAGCGTGAAGGAAGTGAAGCTCGACCAGAGCGAGCAGCGCGTCCTGTCGGCGATCACGCCGCAACAGCAGGATTCAGACGTCCGGGTGCGCCAGCGTTCGAAGCCGAAACGCCTCGACTCTGCGCAAAAGCCGCCGCCGCCGCCGAAAGTGTCCGCGACCAAGTCGCAGATCGATCTGCCGACCCCCCGTATCGAGGGTGCCGCGCCGACCGACCTGAACCTTGGCCGGATGGACTCGCTGGCCATCGATCCGGTCGCCATTTCCGACCGTGACGCCCAGCCGATCCGTCCGCCGACCCCGTCCTATCCGCAACGCGCGGCAGAGCGGGGCACGGAAGGCTCCTGCGAGGTTCGCTTCGACGTGGACACCCGCGGTCGCCCGTACAATATCAGCGCAACGTGCACGGATAATGTGTTCAGACGTGAAGCGGAACGGGCTGTCAGCAAGGTGGAGTTCGCGCCGAAGATCATTCGGGGCCAGGCCGCCGAGCGTAAGAACGTGGTCTATCCGCTGGAATTCAAGCTGGCCGACTAGGCCGACTTCCGTGCGGAACAATCGAAAAGGGCGCTCTTCGGAGCGCCCTTTTTGCGTTGAACGTGGATGGATACCTGTGGTCTTGCCCCTACGTAAAGGTTATGATATAAAATAACAATAAATAGGAGGAAACCACATGATGTTCAAGCTTTCCCACGCCACCGGTCCGGACGATGCAGGCGCCGCTGCCGCCCATTCAGTGCTGGCTTCGGACTCTCGGCGGTTCGCCATGGCTTTCCTTCCGGCCGCGGCTGTAACCACCGGTCTGTTCCTGATGATGACCGAATTGGTGAAGGTCGAGGAAGTCACCCTTGCCGCGCCGATAGAGCGAATCCTGGAAACGATCGTATATGAGGAAGAGACGTCTTCACCGGTGCAGAACGAGCGTCCGGTCTTCGAGCCGATTTCCTCCGAAACGCCTCCGCCACCCCCCGCGATCCGGATATCGGGCCAGGAGGTTGGATTTCCTGTCATCACGGATCTTGGTCAGGTCCCGGCCCAGACACCCGTCGGGGAACTCAGCATGGTCATGACCACCGCGCAGCCGGTCGGCGACCGGATTGCTACACCTGTGCGACCGCCGATCCCGGTTTATCCGTCGGCGATGGCGTCCCGGAATGTCGAGGGGGATTGTCTTGTCAGGTTCAGCCTCACGGCACGCGGCCTTCCCTTTGATGTCACGGCCGAATGCAGCCATCGTGGTTTCGAATCGGAGGCGCGCCGCGCGGTCAGCAAAGCTGAATTCCTGCCACGCATTGTCGAAGGACAGGCCATGGAAAGTCACGGGCTGAGCTACCCGCTTGAATTCCGGCTCAGCGAGGAGGGATAATGATTAAAACCCTGTAGTACATCGTTGACGCAACGTGTCGCTTGCACCCATATTCGGCACGAAACGTAACAGATTTACACTGGGGCGGCCCGCGCGCAGAAAAAGCCTCATAAAGCGTGTGGAAGTCCTTGATCCGTCCGGTCAATTCCGGTTGAAAGAGCTGAACCCCGCGGTCCATGCGGACAGGAGAGGAATTATGGGATTTAAAGCTACCCTGAAAGGCGCGGTTGTCGCCGGCATGATGGCAGTTTTCGGTGCCGGTGCCGCGATGGCGCAGGCCGCTTGTGAAGAAACGCAGTTCTCGTCGAAAACGGGTGAGATCTACCTCAAGGCCGAACAGGCCGCGATGACCGACAAGGATTTCGGCAAGGCCGCCCAGTTCATGAGCCAGCTGAAGGCAGCCGGCCTGAACTGCTATGAAGAAGGCGCTGTGCTGAAACTGTCGGCTTACATCAATATTGAGCGCGGCGACCGCCAGGGCGCTGTCCGCGATCTGATGGAAGCCCTCAACAAGGGTTATATTCCGCCGAAGGATGCGCCGCAGACCTATTACAACATCGCCCAGATCTATCTTCAGGAAGAGAATGTCGAGAAGGCACTCGAATTCATGAAGAAATGGCAGGAAGCCGGTGGCAAGCCGGACCGCCAGCAGAAATGGCAGCTGGCCGTTCTGTATCAGCGCGTGGATGATTTCCGCACCGCCATCAGATGGGCCGAAGAGGTCAAGCGCGACGATGGCAGCAATTACAAGCAGGAAGTCTACGACCTGCTGATCTACCTGTACAATCAGGTCGACGACAAGGCGAAGCTGGCCCAGATCCTGGAAGAAGTCCTGGTCCGCAATCCCACCGAGCGGAAGTATTGGGACGCCATTGCCGGCAACTATTTTGCCGCCAATGAAGAGCGCAAGGCGTTTGAGGTCCAGAAAGCCATGTATCTGGCCGGTCTCCTGACCAAGGAAGACGAGCTGATGCGGGTTGTGAACTTCTACAACCGCTTCAACGCGCCCTATCACGCCGCCCAGATCCTCGAGAAGGAAATGAATGCCGGGCGCATCAGCAAGTCGCTGAAGAACCTCGAACTGCTGGCCAACTTGTATCAGGTTGCCCGTGAGCACGAGAAAGCCATTCCAGTGATCCAGCAGGCTGCAGCGGCCGGTGGCGGCGGTGCGATGCTCGAGCGTCTTGGCCGGTCCTATGCTGACCTGCAGAAATGGGAAGAGACCGAGAGTGCACTCACCCAGGCCCTGAATGCAGGCGGTATCAAGGATCGCGGCACGGCCTATGTCATGATCGGCCAGTCCCGCTATGAGCGTGGCGATCGTGCCGGTGCCCGCGAAGCCTTCCGTCAGGCAAACAATCGCGGTGGCCGCGGCTGGCTGCAGTTCATGGACTCCGAAGAGGCAACAGCCGATGCCCTGGTCTGCTTCGAAGTCCAGTCTGCCTATCTGAACATCGAGAACGAAGCGAAGATCTGTAAGCGCCTCGCGGTTCTCGGCGAAGAGAACGTGCCGGAAAGCTGCAAGACGGTGCCGGAGCGCCTGAAGGCTGCCGAAGAGAAGTTCAACAGCACGCCGGAATGCCGCGCCCAGCGGTCGTAACGGATCTTTGAAATTTCAAGGAAAGCCCCGGCCGGCGTGCCGGGGCTTTTTGATTCAGCCATAAGCGCTGAGCACGTCATCCACAGCGCGTTCCAGATCCTTCAGCGTGGCGACATGGCTGAGCGTGGAGCAATAGGGGCGGTAGCGCGGAATTTCACTGTCCCCCGAGCCCCAGGCCGCCATGGGTTCGGGGTTCAGCCAGATGGTGCGCTTGGCGCGGGCCGCAAAGTCCCTGAACAAATCTGTTCGCGGATCGTCATAATTGGAGCGGCCATCGCCCAGAATGATCAGCGTGGTGCGCCGGTCGATCAAGGCCTCATGCTCGCGCTTCAGATCGGCCAGGGCCTGTCCGTAATCGGTTGACCCCATGCCTGCCTCGCGGAGGATGGTGTCCATGGCCTGATCGAAGGGCAGGTCTTCCAGAAAGCCATCGACAGAGACAAGCTTGTTCGAGAAGGCGAAGGCGTGCAGGTCCGGGACAACGTCCTTCATCGACCAGAGCAGCAACAGCAGGAAGCGGACATAGCGCGCCACTGATCCGGACACGTCGCACACCACGACGATCTTGGGTCGCTCGCGGCGTTTCTGCCGCCAGACAACATTGAAGGGCACGCCGTCCACACCGGCATTCGCGCGCATGGTCCGCCGCACGTCCAACTGGCCGCGATTCTTCTTGCGGCGACGGCGGGAATGTTTCACGGCCAGCCGCTTGGCAATGCGTGCCACGAGAATCTTCATGCGTGCCATGTCGCCGAGTTCGATGGCGGAGAGTTTCTTGCTTTCGGCAAACTCGTTGCGGAACTGTTCGGTCTCTCCCTTGCCGAAAATGTCATAGCTGCGCTGGACCCGCTCGCGGGCCCGCATTGTCAGGTCCCGGCGCAATTCGATCAGGCGCTCGGCTTCGGCGTCGCCTTCCTCGCTTCGTGCCTCGAAGGCCTGCATCAGGCGTTGCTGCAATTGGTCGCCGCCCATCTGGCGAACCATTTGCTGCGCATAATAGGCGATTTGCGTCGAAAACCGGATGTCGTCGATGTCCGCAGCGTCTGCTGCCTGTTCGAGGGCGGCGGCGAGGGCGGCCTCATCGCCGGATTCCATCAGCGCCACGGGGTCCGTATCCTGGCCGCCTGATGCCGCATCCGGGGCGTCGCTGTCCTGCTGAGCCGCCTCGCCAGGTATGTCGCGGCTGGCAAAGAAGGCGTCGAACAGATCGTCGAACGTGATTTTCTCTTCCGGGGACTTGGCCAGCGTGCACCGCAGGGCATCCTTCATCAGTGTGCGGTCCGAATAACCCGTCACGGAAACGGCGCGTGTGGCGTCCAGCGCCTCGCCCGTGGACACCCGCACATCAGATGCGCGCAGGGCACGGATGAAGCTGGTGATCTGACGGTCCATGCCTGCCTCGGTCAGCGTGCCATATGTCCTGAAAGGGCGGGCTTGCCGTCGGTGGCTTGCCGCACAAGTTTCGGCACGTCCCCGGACACGGCGGCGATGTCGCTTTCATGTTTCAGCAACACGTTCAATGTGTCCCGCACAAAGGCTTCATCCAGCGCATTGGCGTGCAGCAGCAGAAGCGTCTTCGCCCAATCGACGGTTTCGGCAATGGACGGGCGCTTCTTGATGTCCATGTCGCGTACGGACTGAACGAAACTGACCAACTGGTTCAGCAAATCCTCGGAGATGCCATCCACGCGGGCCTGAACAATGCGCTGTTCGCGCTTGTGATCCGGGAAGCCGATATGGAGGTGCAGGCAGCGCCGCTTCAGCGCGTCGCCGAGTTCGCGCACATTGTTGGATGTCAAAATGACAATGGGCGGGACATTCGCCTTGATCGTGCCGATTTCAGGCACGGTCACCTGATAGTCCGACAGGACTTCCAGAAGGAAGGCTTCGAATTCCTCGTCCGACTTGTCGATTTCGTCGACCAGCAAGACACTGCCCGCCGCCTGCCGCATCGCTGTCAGCAGCGGACGGGCTTCCAGGAATTGCTCCGAGAAGAAGAGGTCCTCGAACGAGCCAAGCTTTCCGAGGGAGGATTCCAGGGATTGCTCGTCCCCTACCACTTCGTTCAGCTTTTCCTTCAACAGCTGCGTGTAGAGCAGCTGCTTGCCGTATTTCCATTCATAGAGCGCCTTGCCCTCATCGAGGCCCTCATAGCATTGCAGGCGCAGCAATGGCACATCAAGCCAGCGCGACAGGGAGGCTGCGAGGTCTGTCTTGCCGACGCCAGCCGGGCCTTCGATCAGGATGGGCTTGCGCAGGCCGAGCGCCAGGAAGACGGCGGTCGATATCTGGCGGGTCGAAATATAGCCAACAGATTCAAGGCCCGACGTGATCGCGTCGATCGACGTCATGGGCTCGTAGCCGGTAAGAAGTGTCTGAGTCATCCCCACAAGGGGTAGGGCGGCCGGCGGAGGCTGGCAAGCCGTATCGCCGGGGCAGGACACGGCTTACGTAGTTTGCCGAATTGGTGCGGCCTCCGGTGACCGGTTAGACTGCCGGAAATCTCGAGGAGGCACAGCATGACGGATCAGGCGTCGGTTCAAGTGAGGGAAGCTGTAGGTGTGTTCGCCTCGGAAGACGCGCTGCAGGCAGCCATTGATGATTTGCTGAGCAACGGGTTCGACAGGGCAGAGATTTCCCTGCTTGCCGCATCAGACAGCGTCGAACGCGTGCTCGGTCATGCCTATCGAAAGGTCGCCGAGGTCGAGGATGACATGTCCGCACCGCGGATCGCCTATGTGGCCGAAGAAGATGTCGGCGCTGCGGAAGGGGCGGTCATTGGCGGATTGATCTATGTCGGCGCATTGGCGGGACTGGTACCTGTGGTCGCGTCCGGCGGCGCGCTCGCGGCGGCTCTGGCCGGGCTGGTGCTTGGCGGAAGCGGCGGCGCTGCACTCGGGGCGGCCCTGGCCCGTCTGATCGGCAAGGATCATGGCGACTATATTGCCGACCAGATCGCGCATGGCGGGCTGGCGCTCTGGGTGCGCACCTGGAATGCGGGCGATGAACGGCGGGCGGTGCAGATCCTGAAAGCGCATTCCGGAAAGGACGTCCATGTGCATGGACTTGCCGACCATGCCTATGCGCCGGCCCGGCCCGTCATGTCGGTTGGCGCCGACGCGTCAGGGTCTGATGACATATCGGGCAGGGACGGCGAAGTCTTCTACACTTCCGGCAAGATGTTTCCGGACAGGGCCACCGCGGAAGCGTATCTCGAGCGTCAGCACTATCTCGACAGCCTCTACAGGGCAGGCCGGTCTCTGGACGTGGACCTGGATGCCGCCCTGCTTGACCCGGCAGATGTGTTCCCGACCGTTGGTCATCTCCTCTCTTCCGATTGCGACGATGCCGTGAAGCTCGAACTGCTCAAGCGCTGGGAGTATGATGTGAAGGCGCTGGAAGTGGCAGATGATGAGGGCATGACCGGTCCGAGCACGGCGGCACAGATGCAGGAAATCGAGGCGGCCATCCGGCGTTTGGAAACGGGGTTGAAACGCCCTGAGACGTTCTGAACAAAACTGAACGGCCATGGGACGACGCGATGCCTGAAAGGTTCGACACGTCCGGTACGAAACGGTAGGGATTCCGGCATGCCCGTTGCGCGGATTCTCTTTCCCCTGCCTTTGCCGGAACCCTTTGACTATGCGGTTCCGCCGGGACTGGATGTGCAGGCAGGGTCTTACGTTTCTGCGCCTCTGGGAAAGCATGAACGGCTGGGTGTCGTGCTGGAATTGCTGCCAGACAGTGCCGGAGAGGGCCGGACGCTCAAGGAGGTGGCCGCGGTGTATCCGACGCCGCCCATGTCGTCGGCGATGCGCGATTTCATCCTCTGGGCTGCCAGATACACCGTGTCCCATCCCGGACACGTCCTGGGCATGGCGTTGCGCTCGCGCGGGGGATTGTCACCTTCGCCGACCGAAACCGTCTATGAGGCAACAGATGCCGCGCCTGCCCGGATTACGGAGGCGCGGACAAAACTACTCGAAGCCTCGCGCCGGCTCGGACCACAGAGCGCGTCCGTGCTGTCGGAAGCAGCGGGTGTCTCCGCTGGCGTCGTGAAGGGGCTGGCGGATGCGGGTGCCTTGCGCGCCCGATCCGTGGCAACGGATTTGCCTTTCGATCCGCCGGATCCCGACCGGAAGGGCGCTGTGCTGACCGCAGAGCAGGCCGAGGCTGCAGACGCCCTGAAGCAGTCGGTTGCGGCCGGCGCGTTTGCCACATTCCTGATTGATGGCGTGACCGGTTCCGGCAAGACGGAAGTGTATTTCGAAGCCATCGCGGAGGCGCTGCGCGCGGATCCTGATTCGCAGATCCTTGTTCTCCTGCCTGAAATTGCGCTGACCCAGGCAATCCTGTCACGGTTCGAGGCGCGTTTTGGAGCGACGCCGGCGCCCTGGCATTCTGGCCTGTCAGACAGGGAGCGCCGCCGTACCTGGCGGGAAGTGGCCAATGGCCGGGCGCGAATTGTGATCGGGGCGCGGTCTGCCCTGTTCCTGCCCTTCCTCAAGCTGAAGCTGATCATCATCGATGAAGAGCATGATGGCAGCTACAAGCAGGAAGACGGCGTTACCTATCATGCGCGCGACATGGCAGTGATGCGCGCCAAGCTGGAAGATGCCATCGTCGTGCTTGCATCGGCTACCCCAGCCCTGGAAACGGTGGTGAATGCCGAGACCGGCCGGTATCAGCGTCTGCAATTGTCAGCGCGTCCGGGCGCGTCAAGGCTGCCGGATGTCGATCTGGTCGACCTGCGCAAGGCACCGCCGGAACGCAATCACTGGCTGTCACCCCATTTGATACACGCCATGCAGGAGACCCTGGCCGCCGGGGAGCAGACGCTGCTGTTTCTCAACCGGCGCGGATATGCGCCGCTGGTCATCTGCAAATCATGCGGCGAACGGCTCAAGACGCCCGGGACCGAAAACTGGCTGACCGAGCATCGCTATACAGGGCGCCTGGTCTGCCATGTGACAGGGTATTCCATACCGAAGCCGAAGACCTGCCCGCAGTGTGGCGCAGCCGATTCCCTCATGGGGGTGGGGCCCGGAGTGGAGCGCGTGGCGGAAGAAGTGCGCGTGCTGATGCCGGAGGCCCGGATCGAGATTTTCTCGTCCGACACCGCGCAGGGCGGTGAAGCCACGCGCGGCATTGTCGATCGCATGGAGCGTGGCGAGATCGATGTGCTGATCGGCACGCAGATCGTGGCGAAGGGGCACAATTTCCCGAATTTGACGCTGGTCGGGGTCGTCGATGCCGATAGCGGCATGAAGGGTGGGGATCTGCGGGCAGGCGAGCGCACCTACCAATTGCTCAGTCAGGTGGCGGGCCGGGCCGGGCGGGCAGAGCGGCCGGGCCGGGCGCTCGTCCAGACCTATGCGCCGGACAATCCGGCCATGATGGCGCTGGCGGACAACAATCGTGACGGTTTCCTCCAGATCGAGCGGGATGTGAGGGCCGAGCTGGGTCTGCCGCCTTTCGGCCGTCTGGCCGCAATGATTCTGTCTGCCCCCTCCGCCCAGATGGTTGACGAGGCCGCGCAGGACATCATCCGGAACGCCCCGAACGGGGAGGGAATCGAGGTGTTCGGCCCGGCGCCGGCCCCCATCACCGTGCTGCGGGGGCGGCATCGCCGGCGATTCCTTGTAAAATCCCCCAAGAACATTGATCTTTCGGCCTATATGGCAGCATGGACCGCCCGGTTGAAGCTGCCGAACCCTGTCCGGATGTCAGTCGACATCGATCCATACTCATTCCTGTAGGCCTGTGGTTTTGCAGTGAATGCCATTTCGCCGCATACATTGCTTCTTTGGCTGTGTTGTCAGGCCGAAAGACTGATGCTAAGCGGCGCACAGTTTTGTAAGGGCGCGTGCATCGAGGCATGCCGCCTTGCTTTGTATTTCCGGCCGATTTGGCCCGCTCAATGATGGACGATACCACCTTGGCTGCAACTAAAGTGACACAGGCGAGTGAAGCTGCCCGGCGCTATGCCAGCGCCCTGTTCGAGCTTGCCCAGGACAAGGGCGAACTCGCGGACGTCCACAAGGATTTTCAGGCTTTTGCAGAACTGCCGAAACAGTCGAAGGATCTGGCGATCCTGCTGGCATCCCCGGCCTTTTCGGCAGAGCAAAAAATGGCCGGCCTGGCCGAAGTGATGAAGAAGGCCGGCGTGTCCGGCCTGCTGGCGAATTTCGTCGGCGTGATGGCGCGCAACGGCCGCGCAGATGACATTCTCGGCGCTCAGGTCGCCTTTGATGAATTGTACGCGAAGCAACGCGGCGTGAAGCGCGCCGTGGTTCGTACCGCGAAGGAAATGTCTGGCGCAGAGCGTCAGCGCATCGAATCAATCCTCGCCAAGGCCGTTGGCGGCGAGGTCGAATTGTCCAGCGAGGTTGACCCCTCGCTGATCGGCGGCATTCAGCTGCGCATCGGCTCCAAGCTCGTTGACGCCAGTCTCGCCGCCAAACTGGATCGCATGAACACCGCCATGAAGGGAGCATGAGTAGCTCGATGGACATCTCACCAGCAGAAATTTCGGGCATCCTGAAGTCGCAGATCGAGAATTTCGGCGCTGAAGCCGAAGTCTCCGATGTCGGCCAGGTTCTGTCAGTCGGCGACGGTATCGCCCGCATCTACGGTCTCGACAGCGTTCAGGCTGGCGAAATGGTCGAATTCGATGGCGGCATCAAGGGCATGGCCCTGAACCTCGAGAACGACAATGTCGGCGTCGTGATCTTCGGCGATGACCGCTCGATCAAGGAAGGCGACACCGTCAAGCGCCTGGACGAGATTGTTGCTGCGCCGGTTGGCAAGGGCCTGCTGGGCCGCGTCGTCAACCCGCTGGGCGAGCCGATCGACGGCAAGGGCCCGATCGCCGACATCGCTGAGCGTGCCCGTGTGGACGTCAAGGCGCCGGGCATTATTCCCCGCAAATCGGTCCACGAGCCGATGATGACCGGCATCAAGGCCATCGACGGCATGATCCCGGTTGGCCGTGGCCAGCGCGAACTCGTCATCGGCGACCGTCAGACCGGCAAGACCGCTGTCTGCGTCGACACGATCCTCAACCAGAAGCCGACCAATGACGCCGCCAAGAGCGACAGCGAGAAGCTGTTCTGCGTCTATGTCGCCATCGGCCAGAAGCGGTCCACCGTGGCCCAGGTCGTCAAGACGCTCGAAGAGCGCGGCGCGCTTGACTACACCATCGTCGTCTCTGCGACTGCGTCCGAGCCAGCCCCGATGCAATACCTCGCGCCGTTCACGGGCTGCGCCATGGGTGAGTGGTTCCGTGATAACGGCATGCATGCCCTGATCATCTATGATGACCTGTCCAAGCAGGCTGTGGCCTATCGCCAGATGTCCCTGCTGCTGCGCCGTCCGCCGGGCCGCGAAGCCTATCCGGGTGACGTGTTCTACCTGCACTCCCGCCTGCTCGAGCGCGCGGCGAAAATGGGCGATGCGGCCGGCAATGGCTCGCTGACGGCCCTGCCGATCATCGAAACTCAGGCCAATGACGTGTCGGCCTACATTCCGACCAATGTGATCTCGATCACGGATGGTCAGATCTTCCTCGAAACCGACCTGTTCTACCAAGGCATCCGCCCGGCCGTGAACGTTGGCCTGTCGGTGTCCCGTGTGGGCTCCGCAGCCCAGACCAAGGCGATGAAAAAGGTTGCCGGCTCGATGAAAGGCGAACTTGCCCAGTATCGCGAAATGGCTGCCTTTGCGAAATTCGGTTCCGATCTCGACGCCGCCACACAGCGCCTGCTGAACCGGGGTGCCCGTCTCACGGAACTCCTGAAGCAACCGCAATACTCGCCGCTTCTGATGGAAGAGCAGGTCATCGTGATCTATGCCGGTACGCGGGGTTACCTCGACAAGGTCGATCTGAAGGATGTCACCCGCTACGAGAAGGAATTGCTGGCTCATGTGCGTGGCGCCAAGGCGGACTTGCTGAAGAAAATCCGCGAGGAGAAAGCCCTCACGGACGATATCGAAGCAGAGATCAAGAAGACGCTCGACGATTTCACGGCGAAATTCGCCTGATTTCGCCCGACATTGAGACTGATGAACCAGAAGGCCTGACATGCCCAGCTTGAAGGACCTCAAGAACCGGATCGGAAGCGTGAAATCCACGCGGAAGATCACCAAGGCCATGCAGATGGTCGCGGCGGCGAAGCTGAAGCGCGCGCAGGACGCCGCAACGGCTGCGCGGCCCTATGCCGAACGCATGGCCTCGGTTCTGGCCAATCTTTCCGCTTCTGCCGGGGCTGGCGGCCCGAAACTCCTCACCGGCACCGGCGAGGACAAGGCCCATCTGATTGTTGTGCTGACTGCCGAGCGCGGTCTGGCAGGGGGCTTCAACTCCTATGTGGTGAAGCTGGCCAAGCAGAAGATCGGTGAGCTTCGGGCTGAAGGCAAGACGGTCCAGATCATCACCGTCGGCAAGAAGGGCCGCGAGCAACTGTCCCGCGAATATGGCGATCTGTTCGTCGAACATGTCGATCTGTCCGGCGTGAAGGGCGGCGACTTCTCCGAGTCCGCAATCGCCCTCGGCAAGATGTTGACGCGCCGGTTCGACGCCGGTGAGTTCGATGTCGCCACACTGATCTATTCGCAGTTCAAGAACGTGCTCAGCCAGGTGCCGACGGCCCAGCAGCTGATCCCGGCCTCCGCGCCGGAAGAGGCCGAAACTGTCGATCTCGGCAATGCGCTCTACATCTACGAGCCGTCCGAGGAAGGCATCCTGGAAGTGCTGCTGCCGCGTTACATCAACACGCAGATCCTGTCCGCGATGCTTGAAAGCGCCGCCGGTGAACAGGCCAGCCGCATGACCGCGATGGACAACGCCACCAACAATGCCGGCGAGATGATCGACTCGCTGTCCCTTCAGTACAACCGTGCCCGTCAGGCCCAGATCACCAAGGAGCTGATCGAGATCATCTCCGGTGCAGAGGCGCTGTGATGGCCCAGACCGTATTCAAATTCCCGCTCCAAAGGAGACGACCCGCATGAGCACTCCCGCAAACGCAAATGGCCGCGTGTCCCAGGTGATCGGTGCTGTTGTCGACGTCGAATTCGACGGCGAACTGCCCGCCATTCTGAACGCGCTTGAAACAGACAACAATGGCAACCGCCTCCTGCTGGAAGTTGCCCAGCACCTCGGTGAGAACACGGTCCGCACGATCGCCATGGACTCCACCGAAGGTCTGGTCCGCGGTCAGTCCGTCAGCGACACCGGCGCACCGATCACGGTTCCGGTTGGCCCGGCCACCCTTGGTCGCATCATGAACGTCATCGGCGAGCCGATCGACGAGCGCGGCCCGGTCGATACCGACATGCGCCGTCCGATCCATGCCGAAGCTCCGGAATTCGTCGATCAGTCGACCGAATCCGAAGTGCTTGTCACGGGGATCAAGGTCGTCGACCTCCTCTGCCCGTATGTGAAGGGCGGCAAGATCGGCCTGTTCGGCGGTGCCGGCGTTGGCAAGACCGTTCTGATCATGGAGCTGATCAACAACATCGCGAAACTGTTCGGCGGCTACTCCGTGTTCGCCGGCGTTGGCGAGCGGACGCGTGAGGGCAACGACCTCTATCACGAGATGATCGAATCCAAGGTGATCGACCTCGACGGCGAGAGCCGCATCGCGCTGGTCTATGGCCAGATGAACGAGCCTCCGGGCGCCCGTGCCCGCGTCGCCCTGACCGGTCTGGCCCAGGCAGAATACTTCCGGGATGAAGAAGGCAAGGACGTTCTGTTCTTCGTCGACAACATCTTCCGCTTCACCCAGGCGGGTGCCGAAGTGTCCGCTCTGCTCGGCCGTATTCCGTCGGCTGTGGGCTACCAGCCGACTCTGGCCACCGACATGGGCGGCCTGCAGGAGCGCATTACCTCCACGACCAAGGGCTCCATCACCTCGGTTCAGGCCGTGTACGTTCCAGCGGACGACCTGACCGACCCGGCCCCGGCCACCTCGTTTGCCCACCTTGACGCCACGACGGTTCTGAACCGTTCGATCGCCGAGAAGGGCATCTATCCGGCCGTGGACCCGCTGGACTCCACCAGCCGTATCCTGGACCCGATGATCGTTGGCGAAGACCACTACAATGTTGCCCGTGGCGTGCAGGAAATCCTGCAGCGCTACAAGGAACTTCAGGACATCATCGCCATTCTCGGCATGGACGAGCTGTCGGAAGAAGACAAACTGGCCGTGGCCCGCGCCCGCAAGGTCGAGCGCTTCCTGTCCCAGCCCTTCGACGTGGCAGAAGTCTTCACCGGGTCTCCGGGCGTTCAGGTCAAGCTCGAAGACACGATCAAGGGCTTCAAGGGTCTGATCGCCGGTGAGTATGACCACCTTCCGGAGCAGGCCTTCTACATGGTCGGCAACATGGAAGAGGCGAAAGCCAAAGCCGAAAAGATGCTGGCTGACGCCTAAGCGAGAACGGACAGGGACGAATGGCCGATAAACTCCACTTCTCACTCGTGTCACCCGCCAGGGAGCTGTTCTCTGGCGAGGTGGACCATGTGATCGCCCCCGGCTCGGAAGGTGAGTTCGGCGTGCTGGCAAACCATGCTCCGTTCATGACAACGCTGAAGAATGGCGTTGTGCGCGTGCTGGAAGGCAGCGACGTCAAGATGCGCATCTTTGTGCGCGGCGGTTTTGCGGACGTCACGCCGGAAGGCCTGACCATCTTGGCGGAAGAAGCCCGCATGCTGGACAAGCTCAAGGTTGAGGACGTCCAGAAAGAGCTCGAGGAAACGCATCTGAAGATCCAGTCGCTCGACAAGGGCGATGCGACGCGGATCACGCTTCAGGAGCATTATGACTATCTCGAAAGCCTCAAGGCCGCGATGATGCACTAGTGCGCCCGACATAGTCCGGACCCGAACGCGCCGCCCTGATCCAGGGCGGCGCTTTTCTTTCGGGCCAGACTCAGCCTTCGGCCGGGCGTTCCTCGGGCAGGCGGGCGGCGGCATCGCGCAGGAAGCGGGCAAGCTTTTCGGCGGTCTCGGCGCCCTGCACGGCCACCCGGCGGTTGGCGATATAGGTCGGCACGCCGCTGATTCCCATCTGCTGGAAGAGGGCTTCCTCATTGCGGACATTCTGGACGTCGGCATCGGTCGGCAGCAATTCGGCGACGATGGTCGGATCGAGATCGATCTCGCGCGCAATGTCGACGAGGATATCGGTTTCGCCAATGTCCCGTCCGTCACTGAAATAGGCCTTGAACAGGGCTTCCTTGGCGGCTGCGCCCTTTTGCTGGCCCTGCGCCCAGCGGACGAGGCGATGGGCGTTGAAACTGTTGGGACGGCGCGTGATCTGGTCGAACCGGTAGGGAATGCCTTCCGCCTCGCCATAGTCGATCAGCGCCTGACGCATCGCATTGGCGCGGTCCTTGCCGGCATCGGAGCCGAATTTCTCCTTCATGTGCGCCTTGTAGTCGACGCCCTCGGCGGGGATCGTCGGGTCCAGCTCGAACGGGCGGAAGATGAGTTCCACCTCCAGGTCCGGGACCAGTTTGATTGCGTCGTCCATCCTGCGCTTGCCAAGCCAACACCAGGGGCAAACCAGGTCCGATACCATTTCGATTACGAGTGTCATGATCCCAACCTAGGAAGGCTTTGCCTCCGGTGCAAATAAACCCTCAGTGAGGCGGTCAAAGCTCTGCCCCGATCCGGAGCGTTTCGCGCAGCAGAAGGTCCAGATCTTCCCGGCGCGTGCGATGGTTCGTGATGTTCACCCGGATGGCCAGTTTGCCGTCGATCCGGGTCGTGGACGGTGCGGCGATGCCCTGCAGCTGGAGTTGCACGACAATTTCCGCATTCAGGCGGTCGAGGTCAGTCGCGCTCAGTCCGTCGCGCACCAGCCGGAAACAGCAGATCTGCATGGAGACCGGCAGGAGCAGTTCCAGCGCGGGCGTCTCCACGATGCGATCAGCCAGATAGGCCGCCTGATCGCAATTGCGGGTGATCAGCGCGCCCAGCTTGTCCGCGCCATGTTCGGCGATTTGCGCCCAGACCTTCAGGGCGCGAAATCCGCGCGACAATTCGGGCCCTAGTTCGACGGGCCAGGTACCCCCGGCAGCAAGGCCCCGGTCAGCGGATTTGAGATAGTCCGGCCGGTCGGAAAAGGCGCCGAGATGGTCGCGTTCCGACCGGGTCAGGATACAGCCGGCATCATAGTTCACGTGCAGCCATTTGTGGAAATCGAAGGCAAGGGAATCGGCCCGCTCCAGCCCCTTCAGGCGCGGGCGCAACCGGTCGCTGAGCATGCCCAGCGCGCCGAAGGCCCCGTCCACATGGAACCAGAGCTGCTGGGCGCGCGCCAGGTCTGCCAGGGCCTCCAGGTCGTCAATTGTGCCGGCATTCACCGATCCGCACGTTCCGGCGACCAGGAAGGGGTCGAAGCCTGCAGCCCGGTCCTCGGCAATGGCCTGCGTCAGGAGGGCGATGTCCATGCGATGGTCCCGGGTGACCGGAACCTTGCGCAAGGCGTCCGTGCCGAGGCCGATCATGTCGAAGGCGCGCGCGATACAGGCATGCGCCTCGGCGGAAGTGTAGCCGACCAGTTTGCGGCCACACACGCCGTCGGTCCGGCTGGCAAAGCCCAGCCGCGCATCCCGCGCCGTCTTCAGGGCAATGATCGTGGCCATCGACGTGCCGGACACGATCAGGCCGCTGGCCGCATCGGGAAAGGAGAACAGGCGCCGGCACCAGTCGACCAGGAGCCGCTCGACCTCGATCGCCGCGTGATTGCGCCCGCCTGTATTGGCGTTGAGGGCGGCGGCCGTGATGTCTGCGAGCAGATTGGACGGCGTGCCGGAGCCATGCACCCAACCGAAGAAGCGGGGATGCGTGTTGCCCACACCATAGGGCAGCAGGGCGCGCAGCGTCTCGTCGACCTCGTCCGGCGACAGGCCGGTCTCCTCCAGCGCGAAGCGGTCCCTTACCTCGTCCGGAAACGGGGTCCAGACGCGGCCCTCCCGGGCGGTGGCCATCTTGTCGATGGCGGCATCCAGCATGGCATGGGCGCGTGCGCGAAAGGCAGCCCAGTCTTCCGGATCAAGGGAGAGGGCGGTCCGGGGCGACGTGTCGGGATCATGTGAAAGCATATCTATCGATCCGGTCTTTTGGCGCCGACTGCAATCAGCCCCGTGCCAATCGAGCGCTTCGGTCGCACCCTTGCCTTGTCCCCCCCCCCTTGTCCCCGGGGGATGCCGGGGTCTCGTGCGGTTTCTCCATGCAGCCAGCCGAGGGAGGCTCCGGCGCCTTGTGCTTGCGCTTGGGCCTTCTCGGGGCGAATGCAGTGCATTCGCTTGTCCCTCGAAGCGGGGCGAATGCCGTGCAGTCGCTTTGTCCCTCCGCAGCGCCGGAGATGCGGAGGAGGCACTCCTCCCCCGCCTGAGCTGGCGAAGGGCGATGGCCATGCCATCGCGATCCCCCTCTAACTCCCCCTTTGCAAGGGGGAGAACGGCCCCTCAAGCAAGGCGGCTGCTGTCTGCGTTCCTCCCCCTGCAAGGGGGAGGACAGGTGGGGGTCTGCGGGGGTTCCTCCTGCACACACAGCCGGACTGGCTTTCGCCATCCGGGGATCTCATAGTCGGCTCAAAGAGCCGGGCGCGGCGGGCGCCGTGGCGCTCCGCCTGGAACTGAACAAGGCTACGGAATGGAGCGTTACCGCCCGCCGCGCCGGACAGGGTCTTCGGCGGGACACCCTCATGGGGGCCCATGGTCCCGGGTCTTCGTTACCGGCGCCGCACGAACGGGTCTTCCGTGCTTTTCACACGGGAAGTCCATCCGGGGATGTCTCCCGGGCTGCCGGACGAGGCGGGTTCCCTACCTGCTTTCGCAGGCTCACCCTGGCCTGACCTGCCTAGGTGCGGACCGGACCGCTGCTCCGGCCTGCACCCTCCTGTCCCTGCACTCCCGACCAGAACGGTACCTGATCCGGCTCCCGGAAGGGCAGGTCACCATCATCGCATGAGGGGCTGTGCGCCGGATTCGTTTGTTCCGAAGATACCTGCGGAGGCAGGTATCCATCTCCCGCCATCACCTGAAGCGCCTGAGGATACAGCCAGAGATGGGCCCCTGCCTGCGCAGGGGCCTGCGGGGGGAGAGCATGATCTTCATCCTCCAACACCGTGTCCCCGGCGGATGCCGGGGTCTCCTGCCGTTAGAGCGCGGAGCCAGCCGAGGGAGGCTCCGGCGTACGCCGGAGATGCGGAGAAAGGGGACGATTGGGGGTGGTCCTCCGATTGCGCATGACGTACTTGCCGCATCGTTCCGTGATGGGCCCCCAGACGCTGCGCGTCGGGGGTGACGTCAGGAGGAGAGGGCGTGTCCGTTGCCTCCAACACCGTGTCCCCGGCGGAGGCCGGGGTGAGCGGAGCGTAGGGGCGGGGCTGACCTAGGGGGTGTCGGAGGCGGTGATGTCATCCGGGGACGGACCGATGATGCCTTCGCGCTGGAGGGCGCGCATGGCGGCGCTGGCGAACCAGGTTTCGCCGGGGTCTGCGGGGGACGGGCCGGGGCGTTTCACCTTGAAGCCGAAGGGCAGGTCCAGCGTCGAGGGCGGCGTGTCGAGGACGATTTCGTGATGGGCGAACAGGGACCGGCTTTTCGGTTCCGGGGCCATGGCGGAGAGGGCGAAGCCGAGCACGACAATCAGGCCGGCCCAGACATTTGACTTGAAGACGGCGAGGGCGGCCTGTTCGCGGCTGGATTTGAGGCGGGCAGCCTGCCAGATGCCATGGGCGAGGAAGAGGATGGCGGTCAATGCGCCGATCCGTCCGGCCTCGTTCAGGGCCGCGGCGAGCGCGATCAGCGCGGTGGCGCCCATATGGAAGCAGAAGCTGATCAGGACAGCGCGCTGGCCGAACAGGCGCGCGGTCGAGCGCACGCCGATCAGGGCGTCATCCTCCCGGTCCTGCAGCGCATAGATCGTGTCATAGGCGATGGTCCACAGGATCAGGCCGGCATAGAGCACGAGCACCGGCAGGGTGATCGTTGTGGCAACGGCTGCGCCGACGAGCACACCCCAATTGAAGGTGAGCCCGAGCCAGGCCTGTGGCCACCAGGTGACCCGCTTCATGAAGGGATAGGCTGCGACCAGCGGCACCGACAGGAGGGCAATGAGTTTGGCGTCCAGCGGCAGGGCCAGCCAGACGCCGAAGCCGACGACCAGCTGGGCGCCCAGGAACAGATAGGCCTGGCGCAGCGTGACCGCGCCGGACGGGATCGGGCGCAAGGCCGTCCGGCTGACGCTGGCATCGATGTCCCGGTCGGTGATGTCATTCCAGGTGCATCCGGCCCCGCGCATGGCGGTGGCGCCGAGCAGGAACAGCACGGCCCAGACCAGATCCATGACATAGACGCCGGTGATCAGGCGCTGGAACATCAGGCCGATCAGGCAGGGCAGGTATAGCAGCCAGATGCCGACCGGCCGGTCCCACCGCGCCAGCATGGCATAGGGCTGCCAGCCGGGCGGCAAACTGGCCAGCCAGCCGGGCAGGGCGCTGTCCGCCGGGATTCTGCGTGTGTCGTCCATCGCTGGGGCTTATACCGAATTTCCCTGTTTCCAACAGCCGGAGACAAGCATTGGGGGAATTTGACGGGATGCGACCGGTCGGATCAGGCCTGGAAAACGGTCTTGCGGTTGACGAAGGCGCGGATGCCGTCGGCTGCCAGTTCGCGGCCATAGCCCGACTGTTTGATGCCGCCAAAGGGCAGGCGCGGGTCTGACGCCACCATGGCATTGATGAACGTGGCTCCGGCCTGCAAATCATTCACTGCCTGCTCCATTTCGCCAGGATCCTTTGTGAAGATCACGGAGCCGAGCCCGAACACGCTGGCATTGGCGCGGCGAATCGCATCGTCGAGGCCGGACACTTTCCAGAGATTGGCGACCGGGCCGAACATTTCCTCATCAGTGGAGGGGGTGCCGTCCGGGGCCCCTGTCAGAATGCAGGGATCGAACCAGCTGCCGGTGTCCGGCAATGCATTGCCCGCCTTGAACAGATGTGCGCCGGCCGCGACGGACGCGTCGATTTGGGCCACGAGATCATCGCGTATATCGGGCGTGGCAAGCGGCCCGATATCGGTGTCTGGCTGCATCGGGTCGCCGAGTTTGAGCTGGCGGAACCGGGTCTCGAAGCCTTGCCGGAAGGCATCGAACACGTCTTCGTGGACGAAGAACCGCTTCGCGGCGATGCAGGACTGGCCAGTGTTCTGCGTGCGGGCGGTGAGCGCCGTATCGAGCGCCGAGTCGAGATCTGCCGAGGGCATGACGATGAAGGCGTCCGATCCGCCGAGTTCCAGCAGGGAGGGTTTCAGGGCCTTGCCGGCCGTGGCGGCGACGGCGCCGCCGGCGGGACCTGACCCGGTCAGCGAGACGGCCCGGACGCGCTCGTCCTTGATCACGTGCTCGACCTGGTTCGACCCGATCAGCAGCGTCTGGAAGGCTCCGTCGGGGAATCCGGCCTCGCGAAAGACTTCCTCGATGTTGAGCGCCGAGCGGAACACGTTGGAAGCGTGTTTCAGAAGGGCGGTGTTGCCCGCCATCAGTGTGGGGGCGGCAAAGCGGAACACCTGCCAGAACGGAAAATTCCATGGCATCACGGCCAGGATGACGCCGAGGGGAAGGTGGCGCGCGAAGGCCCTGCGGCCGTCGCTCTGCAATTCTTCGTCGGCCAGATAGGTGGCGGCATGTTCGGCATAATGGCGGCAGACCCAAGCGCATTTGCGGATTTCGGCCCTTGCCTGGTTCAGCGGCTTGCCCATTTCGGCGGTCATGGTGGCGGCATAACGGTCCGAATTGGCCTCGAGCACACCGGCGGCGGCCTGCATCAGCCGGGCGCGGGCGTCGAAACCGGTCTTGCGCCATGAGGCAAAGGCGGCATCGGCGCGGGCGATGGCGCTGTCCACCTCTCCGGCTGTATGGGGTTTGAATTCCTCGATGAGTGTGCCATTCGCCGGATTCACGGATTTGATGGTCTGGTCGGCCATGTTCGCCTCTTGCTGAGTGGTCGCTGTTACAGGGTATGTCGGTCGCATGAGTTCAATACCAAGACTTTATGTTCGTTCCACGCTCGCCGCATCCGAGCCGGTCCGGCTGGACGCGGATGCCTCGAAATACCTGATGCGGGTGATGCGGCTCGGCGAAGGCGACGCGGTGCGGGTCTTCAATGGCCGGGACGGCGAATGGCTGTGCCATCTGGATGCGCCGGACGGAAAGATCGCCGTGATTGTGCCGGCTGAACAGATGCGGGCGCAGGCGGAGGCGGGCGCGCCGGAGCTGATCCTGCTGTTTGCGCCGGTGAAGAAGTCGGAAACGGATTTCATCGTCGAGAAGGCGACCGAACTGGGCGCGCGGGTGATCCAGCCCGTGCTGACGCAGTTCACCCAGACGCGCACCGTGCGGCGCGACCGGTTCGAGAAGATTGCGCTGGAGGCTGCCGAGCAGACCGAACGGCTGGACCTGCCGGTCATTGCAGACCTGGCCAGCCTGGACGCGGCGCTGGCGGCCCTGCCGGGCGGGACGGCGGTGATCTTCTGCGATGAGGCGGGCGAGGATGAGTCCCAGCCCTGGGGCGGGCAGACCGGCCGGGCGGCCGCAGCGCTGGACGTGCTGACGGGGCTGAAAGGCCGCGCGGCGGCGGTGCTGATCGGGCCCGAAGGCGGCTTCAGCCCGGAGGAGCGGGCTTTCCTGCGCGGGCGGGACGAGACCTATCCGGTCAGTCTGGGGCCGCGGATCCTGCGCGCCGAGACGGCAGCGATATCAGCGCTGACCCTGTGGCAGGCCGTGTGCGGGGACTGGACCTAGAACGGCCAGCGCTTCATCGGCGTCGGCACGGCGCCTTCCCAGCGGCGCTGCCAGTTCAGCGTGACGCCGATGCGGCGCTCCAGCTTGCCATCCCAGTGCACTTTCAGTCCGACCGCGGCGAGCGTGTCGGCGATTTCCTGTCCGATCTGGAGAAACACGGCGTCGGCCGTGTTGTTGGCGGCGCCATAGCTGAGATAGAGCTCTCCGGTCTCGACCGCACTTTCGGTGTCCTGCTGGTGGAAGAAGACGTAGCCCCGGGCCCGGCGGCCGAGGGTTTCGAAGTCCTCGATCTCGACGCTGATCTCCGCCGCCCCGCACGTGCCGCAGCAGGTGAAGTTCTGGCGCGCGACGATGTCGGCATCCTCCAGCATGTCGAAGGCCAGTTCCAGCCGGTCGAAATCGGTCAGGATCGGCCAGCCGGTCTGGTCGGCGCGCAGGGATTCGATCTCCTGGATCACGGCGGAGCGGACTTCGGACTGGCGGTCGCGTTCGGAAATCCGGGAGTCGAATTCCTCGGTCATGTCGAGCAGGATGTCCTCGATCTCGTCGACCGGTTCATAGCCGCCGCGCACATGGATGCGGGCCCAGACTTTCAGGTCGTCGCGTTCTTCTGTTGTAAATCGCGTCATCGGTCTTGCCTGAGTGAATAAACGAACTTGTGAGAATAACCCGGTTGGCGCTCAAGAGAAACATCCCTATGTGCACAGGCACGAAGAGATTGAGGGAGCCTCTGTTTTGACCACGCCGACGTCGGACATCGACGAGACTTCCCGTCGTATCGCCTCCAAATCCGAGCTGATCGAATATTTCGAAGCCGGCAACAAGCCCCGCGACCAGTGGCGCGTGGGCACCGAGCATGAAAAGTTCGGGTTCCTGCGCGAGGGGCTGCGGCCGCTGCCCTATGAAGGCGAGGCATCCGTTCTTGCGATACTCGAGGGCCTGCGCGACCGGTTCGACTGGCAGCCCATCCTCGAGGCGGGCAAGCTGATCGGCCTGAAAAAGGATGGCGCGAGCGTCTCGCTGGAGCCGGGCGGCCAGTTTGAACTATCGGGCGCGCCGCTGCGCACCATGCACGAGACCTGCAATGAGGTGGGCAGCCATCTGCGCGAAGTCCGCGAGATTGCCGATCCGCTGGGCGTGGCCTTCATGGGTCTGGGCGCCAGCCCGGTCTGGAGCATGGCCGAGACCCCGGTCATGCCCAAGGGCCGCTACAAGATCATGATGGACTATATGGACAAGGTCGGGCGGCTGGGCCGTCAGATGATGTTCCGCACCTGCACCGTGCAGTCGAACCTGGATTTCGAATCCGAGGCCGACATGGTGAAGAAGTTCCGCGTGTCGCTGGCGCTGCAGCCGCTGGGCACGGCGCTGTTTGCCAATTCGCCCTTCATGGACGGGCGTCCGAACGGCTTCCTGTCCTATCGCTCGCAGATCTGGACCGACACCGATCCCGACCGGACGGGCATGTTGCCCTTCGTGTTCGAGGACGGGTTCGGCTTTGAGCGCTATGTCGACTATGCGCTGGACGTGCCGATGTATTTCGTGCGGCGTGGCGGAAAATATCTTGATGCCAGCGGCCTGTCCTTCCGCGACTTCCTGGAGGGCAAATTGCCGATCCTGCCGGGCGAAAAGCCGGCCATGGACGATTTCGCAGACCATCTGTCGACGATTTTCCCGGAAGTGCGGCTGAAGCAATTCCTGGAGATGCGCGGCTCTGATGGCGGGCCGTGGAGTCATCTCTGTGCCTTCTCAGCCTTCTGGACGGGGCTGCTGTATTGCGGCGACAGTCTTGAGGCGGCCTGGGATCTGGTGAAGGACTGGTCGGCGGCCGATCGCGAAGCGATGCGCCAGGGTGTTCGCACGCTGGGCCTGAAAACGCCGGTGCCTGGTGGCCGCTCAATGCAGGATCTGGCCATCGACGTGCTGGACATTTCCCGCGCCGGTTTGAAACGCCGGGCAAACCTGTCGGTCGCCGGTGATGACGAGACCGGCTATCTCACCGAACTGGACGAGATTGCCCGGACGGGCCTGACCCCCGCCGAGCGGCTTCTGGAAAAGTATCATGGGGCCTGGCAGCGCGACCTGAGTCACATTTTTGCCGACCAGGCCTATTAGGGGCAAAATTCTCCTTGCCACCGCGTTCGGATTTGGCACAAGCTGCCTTGAGGCAATTGCGTTTGCGTGATCAAAGTACCGGTTCGTAAGAATTTCCGGGGAGTTGAACGCGTGACGGATATCACTGCGACGGGTGAAACGGGCAAGCCTCGTGACACGTCATTTTTCGGCCATCCAAAAGGATTGGCCATCCTGTTCTTTACCGAGATGTGGGAGCGCTTTTCGTATTACGGCATGCGCGGCCTGCTGGTGCTGTACCTGACCCAGCATTTCCTGTTCTCGGACGAGAAGTCATCGATCATGTACGGCGCCTATACGGCGCTCGTTTACGTCATGACGATCATCGGCGGCACGCTGGCCGACCGGTATCTTGGCCAGCGCAAGGCCGTGACCTTCGGGGCGATCCTGCTCTGTCTTGGCCATTTCGGCATGGCCTTCGAAGGATCCGGGTCCAAGGAATACCTGGTGACCAATGGCGCGGAAATCGAGATTGCGCATGAAGGCCGCGGCGACAATCGCCAGCTGTTTGTCGATGTGGATGGCGAGACCCGCCGCGTCGTGTTCGAACAGGGCAGCGGAGACCTTCAGATCCTGGAAAGCGCAGATGATGCGAAGGAACCGACAGCGCCGGTCTACCAGCAGATCGCCAAGGCCGACTATACGACGCGCATCGAACAGCAGGAGCTTTACACAAACATCCTGTTCCTTTCGCTGGCCTTCATCATTGCCGGGGTCGGTTATCTCAAGGCCAACATCTCCACGATTGTCGGGGCGATCTACGACTTTGACGATCCGCGCCGGGATTCGGGCTTCAGCCTGTTCTATATGGGCATCAATCTCGGCTCACTCCTGTCGTCGCTGACCTGCGGCATCATCGGCATTGTCTGGGGCTGGAAATACGGGTTTGGCTTGGCGGGCATCGGCATGTTTGCAGGGCTTGCCGTGTTCCTGTGGGGACAGAAATTCCTGGAAGGAAAGGCCGAGCCGCCAAATCCGGAAACGCTGAAGAAATCCTTCCTCGGCCCGATCAATGTCGAGATGGCCTGCTATCTGGCAGGTGCGATCGTGATCGCCGTGGCCATGCTGCTGGTGATGAATGCGGAAGTGATCCCGGACTGGTTCGTGGGCTCGCTCGGCATCGCCATCTTCATCGGCTTGCTGCTTTATGCCTTCATCCAGCTGAAGGGCACGGAGCGCAACCGGATGTTTGCGGCAATCTATTTCGTGCTGGCGCAGATCCCGTTCTGGGCGCTGTTCGAACAGGCCGGTTCGTCGCTGACCCTGTTCACAGACCGTCTGGTGGACAAGGAAATGTTTGGCATGAACGTGCCGACGCCGGTCTTCCAGTTCCTGAATGCGGGTTACATCGTCATCTTCGCGCCGATCTTTGCCTGGATGTGGATTGCCCTGTCCAAGCGGAACATGGAGCCCTCAACCCCGGTGAAATTTGCCATCGGCGTCTTCCTGGCAGGACTTGGCTTCCTGTCGCTGGTGGGTGGCATTGGCATGTCCGGAGCGGGCATGACCGCCGTCGGCTTCATCTTCCTGATCTACTGGGTGCACACGATGGGGGAACTCATGGTGTCGCCGGTCGGCCTGTCGGCGGTGACCAAGCTGGCCCCGGCCCGCGTGGTCGGCATGACGATGGGCGCCTGGTTCCTGTATTCCGGTCTGTCGAACTATCTGGCAGGCGTGATTGCCCGCACAACCGGCGCAGAAACGATTGGTGGACAGATTACCGATGTGGCAGCCGCCAAGGCGACCTATGTCAGCGTCTATTCCAATGTCGGCTATGTGGCGATGGGCATTGGCGTCCTGATGCTGATCATCTCGCCGATCATCAAACACTGGATGAAGGGCAGCGAGCAATTGCCGGCCGAATCCTCGATGGTTTCCGACGAGATGTTCTGACACGATCATCCCTGATCCAATCAGAAGGGGCGGCTCCATGGGAGGCCGCCCCTTTTTCATTTCGGGTGCGTCGGGGGCTTACCGGTCAGGCGGCAGGAACTGGTCTGTCGGCAGGCCGCGCTTGATCCAGCCATCCCCGATCCCGTCCAGCCCGATCATGCCTTCGGCGATCAGATAGATCTCCGCAAAGCCGGCAGAGTCGAGTTTCTCTGCTGCCATGGCCGAGCGATTGCCTGTGCGGCAGATGACGGCGACGGGATAGTGCAGATCCCCCAACACGGCGCCGCGCGCCTGGGCCAGAAAGTCCACATCCTGAACATTCGCGCCGACGCTGTCGCGCGGCATGCCGGTCATGGCCCATTCGGACGGAGTGCGCACATCCAGCAGGATCAGTTCGCCGCGCTGCACCAGGGAATGGGCCGCATCGGCCGACAGGGTTTTGACATCAGCGGTGGCGGGCAGGGTGAACGCCAAGGCGGCCAGGGCCGTGGCGGCGAAAGCGGTGGCAAAACGGGCCATTGGAATACTCGACTTCTGCTTCATCGCATCGGGCCGGAGCCCGATTGTGGCGACAAAGTGTCAAAGCGAGCGAGTCACTGCAAGGGCGGTTAACCACGATGACAACAAATTTAGCCGGCACCGCCCACGGTCAGGGCACCCACTTTCAGGGTGGGTTGTCCGACGCCGACAGGCACGGACTGGCCAGCCTTGCCGCACACGCCGACGCCGTCATCCATGGCGAAGTCATTGCCGATCATGGTCACATCCTGCAGCACGGTGGGGCCATGCCCGATCAGGGTGGCATTCTTGACCGGCGCGACGACCTTCCCGTTTTCAACCAGATAGGCCTCTGTGCACTGGAACACGAAATTGCCGGACGTGATGTCGACCTGGCCGCCGCCGAAATCGACTGCCCACAGGCCACGCTTGATGGACCCGACGATTTCGTCAGGATCCTTGTCGCCGCCGAGCATCACCGTATTGGTCATGCGCGGCATGGTGGCGGATTCATAGCTCTCGCGGCGGCCATTGCCGGTCGGGGCCTGACCCATCAGGCGGGCATTCATCCGGTCCTGCATGTAGCCTTTCAGGATGCCGTCCTCGATCAGGACCGTGCGCTGGGTGGGTGTGCCTTCATCATCGAAGGAGAGGGAGCCGCGGCGGCGTTCGATGCTGCCATCATCAATGACCGTGACGCCCTTTGCGGCGACCTGGTCGCCGATGCGGCCGGAATAGACGCTGGTGCCCTTGCGGTTGAAGTCACCTTCAAGGCCATGCCCCACGGCTTCGTGAAGAAGCACGGCCGGCCAGCCCGGCCCGAGCACGACTTCCATCTGGCCTGCCGGGGTCGGGATGGACTGGAGATTGACGGAGGCCTTCTTGATCGCGCGCCTGACCATGGCCTGCCAGCGGTCCGGCTGGATCCAGTCTTCATAAGCGGCGCGGCCACCGGCCCCGGCGCCGGCCGATTCGCGCCGGCCATTCTCTTCCAGCGTGACCGACACGTTCAGGCGCACCAGAGGACGGATTTCAGAAAAGACCGCGCCATCGGGGCGGACAATGTCGATTTCCTTGTGACTGCCGGCCAGCGAGACGGATACCTGCACCACACGCGGATCACAGGCGCGTGCCCAAGCGTCGATTTCGGCCAGAAGGCCCGTTTTCATCGTGAAGTCCGGCGCGGAGGTCGGATCGATGGGATCGTAGAGGCGGCGATTTGTCGGCGTCGGGCCGGTGGCGAGGTGACCGGAATAGCCACGCTTGGCCTGGGCGGCGGTTTCTGCGGCGCGCCCGATGGCATCCAGCGACAGTTCGGACGCGTAGCCCGATCCCGTGGTCTCACCGGCCACGACCCGCAGGCCGAAGCCCTGATCGGTGTCGAAGGCTGCCGATTTCAGCCGGCCATCATCGAAGACGAAGCTTTCGGAGCGCGACCGCTCGACGAACAGGTCGCCATCATCGGCGCCTTTCGCGGCATTGGCGAGGATTTCGGAGGTCTTGGCGAGATCGAAGGGCAGGGAAGTCTGGGTCATGATTCCTAGATGCGTGACGCCCTCGCCGGCTGCAAGGGCGCGCCCGCACAAATCGCTCCGGATGGTCTAGTTCGTGGTGACCTCGAAGCGCGACAGCTGCCATTCGGCCAGGTCCCAGTCGGGTTTCAGCTCCAGCGCCTTGCGAAAGTCGTAATAGGCGCCTTCGACATCGCCGAGCTTTTCCTTCGCGATGGCGCGGTTGTAATAGGCGGCGTGCAGGTCGCTGGAGTCCAGCGATATGGCCTGGTCGAGCGATGCCATGGCGCTGGGATAGTCTTTCAGGAAGATGTAGGCCGCGCCTTCATTGAGCCAGGTCTCTCCGGTTTCCGGACGGATGCGCTTGGCCTTTTCATAGTCGGACAGGGCAGCATCATAGTCGCCTGCGCGCATCCGCAGCACGCCGCGATTCGTGTAGGTGGCAGCGCGGTTGCCGGCATTCATGGCTTCCAGTTCGATGGCGCGGGTGCAGGTTTCGGCGCCCTGGCGCGGCGAGACGGTCTCGAATCGGGCGGCTTCGTAGCAGTCCTTGGCGATTCCGCCCCCGAGGACCATGACCTGCGCTTCCGCCGTGCCCAGGGTGAGGCCCAGCAGCAGGGACGCCATACATATCGTGTTCTTCATGGGATTCGGCCTTTCGGATTCCTCTGCAATTGCACTCAGACATACCATGGAAGCGGCATGGCACCGACAACCTGCGACAATATTGAGCGCGGAAAGTGGTAGGTTGCGGCTAGTACGTATTGTAGATACAGGGACACAGATTCCAATGAGACGAGGATAACTTCGTGCGACACCTTCTTGCCGCCATGTGCGCCGCCGTTATGGCCGGACCGGCGCTGGCCTTTGAACCGACCGATGGTGCGCTGGGCTTCCAGCCGGCTGCTACGCGCATTGCCGAGCGCATTCATGTCTTCCATGATTTCGTGCTGGTCATCATCACCCTGATCACGCTTCTGGTGCTGGGCCTGCTGCTGTGGATCATCGTGCGCCACAATCGCAAGGCCAATCCGGTGCCGAAGAAGTTCAGCCACAACACGCTGATCGAGGTCATCTGGACCGTCGTGCCCGCGCTGATCCTGGTGGCGATTGCCAGCCAGTCCTTCCCGAATTTGTACTATCAGGACGTTGTGCCGAATCTGCAGCAGATCACCGAGAAATCGGACAAGCTGGTCGCGGACGGCAAGACGGCCCAGCATGAGCGCTTCGCGAAAGACTATTTTCCGGACGCTGCCGAGAAGGGCTTCGTGAACGTCAAGGCACAGGGCAACCAGTGGAACTGGACCTACACCTATCCGGACCTCGTGGATGATGCGGGCTATGCGCTGGAATTCGTGTCCAATCCGGTCCATGTTGGCGTGTCGACCGATGCGGAAAACTATGCCGGCGCCACGGGCCGTTCGGACTATGCCGCCAAGCCGCGCAATCTGGCCGTCGACTATCCGATGGTGATCCCCGAAGACCGCTACATCCGCTATTACACGGCCGCCGCCGACGTGATCCATTCCTGGACCGTGCCGGCCTTTGGCGTGAAGACGGATGCGGTGCCGGGCCGCCTGAACGAGGGCTGGTTCCTGGTGGAGGAGCCGGGCATCTATTACGGCCAGTGTTCCGAACTGTGTGGTGTGAACCACGCTTTCATGCCGATCGAGGTGCGCGTGGTCAGCGAAGAACAGTACCAGACCTGGGGCGAACTTATGCTCGCCGGGGACTATGAAGCTGCCTATGCCGCCGTCGACGTGTTTGCATCCAATGAGCAGGCGACCCAGTTCGCCGCCAAGCAATAATCAAGAGAGAGTGAATCGCCATGCCTATGGATGAAGTCGCCATCGACCATCATGACGCACACGATCACAAGCCGGGCTTCTTTACGCGCTGGCTGTTTTCGACCAACCACAAGGATATCGGGACGCTCTACCTGATCTTCGCGCTGATCGCGGGAATCGTGGGCTACACCCTGTCCGGCCTGATCCGCTGGGAACTGGCCGAGCCGGGCATCGGCGTCCTGACGCGCTTCGTTGCCGGTGAAGGCGATGTGGCGATCCAGAATGCCAAGCATTTCTACAATACGGTGATCACCTATCACGGCCTGATCATGATCTTCTTCATGGTCATGCCGGCCCTGATCGGCGGCTTCGGCAACTGGTTCGTGCCGCTGATGATCGGCGCGCCGGACATGGCCTTCCCGCGGATGAACAATATCTCGCTGTGGCTGACCGTGGCGGCATTCGTGCTTGCCTGTATCTCGATGACCGTGCCGGGCGGACCGGGCAATGGCTTCGGCGGAGGCTGGGTGCTGTACCCGCCGCTCTCGTCGACGACGGGCCATGCCGGACCGGCCATGGACGTGCTGATCCTGTCGCTGCACACGGCCGGTATCGCTTCCATCCTGGGCGCCATCAACTTCATCGTGACCATCCTGAACATGCGCGCACCGGGCATGACGCTGCACAAGATGCCGCTGTTCGCCTGGGGCGTCCTGATCACGGCCGTGCTGCTGCTGCTGTCGCTGCCGGTTCTGGCCGCTGCGCTGACCATGCTGCTGACCGACCGCAATTTCGGCTCGCAATTCTTCGTGCCGGGCGGCGGTGGTGACCCGATCATGTTCCAGCACCTGTTCTGGTTCTTCGGCCACCCGGAAGTCTACATCATGATCCTGCCGGCCTTCGGCATCATCAGCCACATCGTGTCGACCTTCTCGAAGAAACCGATCTTCGGCTATCTCGGCATGGCCTATGCCATGGTCTCCATCGGTGTCATCGGCTTCGTCGTGTGGGCGCACCACATGTATACGGTCGGTATGGACGTGGACCTGAAGGCCTATTTCGTGGCCGCCACGATGGTGATCGCGGTGCCGACCGGCATCAAGATCTTCTCCTGGATCGCGACCATGTGGGGCGGCTCGATCGAGTTCAAGGTGCCGATGCTTTGGGCCATCGGCTTCATCTTCCTGTTCACCGTCGGCGGTGTGACGGGCGTCGTTCTGGCCAATGCCGGTATCGACCATGCCCTGCACGACACCTATTACGTCGTCGCGCATTTCCACTATGTGCTGTCGCTCGGCGCCGTGTTCGGCCTGTTCGCCGGCTGGTATTACTGGTTCGAGAAGATGTTCGGCATCAAGTACAACGGCATGATCGGCGGCCTGCATTTCTGGCTGATGTTCATCGGGTCGAACGTGCTGTTCTTCCCGCAGCACTTCCTGGGCCTGCAGGGCATGCCGCGCCGCTATATCGACTATGCGGACGGCTTCGCCACCTGGCACATGTGGTCCTCGATCGGCTATGCCATCACGCTGGTTGCCACGCTGATCTTCTTCGTCGGCCTGGTGGAAGCGATGATCCGCCGCCGCAAGGGCGCAGCGAATCCGTGGGGCGAAGGTGCCACGACGCTGGAATGGACGCTGCCGTCGCCGCCGCCATTCCACCAGTTCAACGAACTGCCGCATGTTACCAACAAGGGCGGCCACTAGACTGGCACCTGCCTGACCTGAAGAATGGCCCTGCGACGTGTCGCGGGGCCATTTTCGTAGAGGCTCTGTCAGGACCCGGCGCGATGATCAGGGGAGGCGATCATGAATGAACCATCCGACGCGGCCCTGCCGCTCTGGGCACAGCATGCCATCTGGATGGCGGGCCAACCGGAAGTGATGATGGTTGTGGCCGGCCTGCTTCTGGCGAGCCTGTTCCTGGTGGCACGCCGGAGATTTGTGCGCGACCCTGTCTCGGTGCTTTTCCTGTTCCTGTCGGTGGCGGGCGCCCTGATGATTGCCGGCCTGGGGCAGGCGATGGATTCCGCAACCCTGTATCACGACACCTATTACATCGCCGCGCGCAACCGGTTTCTCGCCGCGCTGCTGGGCATCACGCTGGTCTTCTGGGCGCTGTATCGCTGGTTCAGGGCGATCATCGGCGTGAGGTATAATCGGTGGCTGGGCGTGATCCACTGGATCGCCTGGTCAGCCAGTGTGGCGCTGCTGATCTGGCCGGGCCTGTCGCTGGAGGCCGGCATGCCACAACGCTACGCAGCGTATGACGAGGTGTTTGCCCGGCTTCAGACGCTGCAATTGATCGGGTATTTTGTCACGCTGATCTCAGTGCTGGCCTTTGCCATATGCATTGGAGAAGCTATTTACCGCCGCATCAAGACGGGCAAGGAGCCCCCGGAGACGCATGACCGAGCCGTCCGCCACTTCTGACATGGCGCCGAAGCGCTACGCCACTGCTGGCGATTATGTGCAGCTGCTGAAGCCGCGCATCATGATGCTGGTCGTGTTCACGGCCGTGGCCGGCCTGATCGCGGCTGTCGGCGTGACCGGCATGGCGATCAATCCGGTCATGGCGGCCATCGCGACGCTGGCCATCGCGCTCGGCTCCGGCGCGGCCGGCGCGATCAATATGTGGTATGATGCCGATATCGACCAGATCATGAGCCGGACCTCCACGCGCCCGATTCCGTCCGGCGCTGTGCCGAAGGACGAGGCGCTGGCCATGGGCCTGATCATGAGCGGCGTGTCCGTGATGCTGATGTGGCTGGCCTCCAACTGGCTCGCCGCTGCGCTGCTGGCCTTTTCGATCTTCTATTATGGCGTGATCTACACGATGTGGCTGAAGCGTTCGACGCCGCAGAACATCGTGATCGGGGGTGGGGCCGGGGCATTCCCGCCGGTGATCGGCTGGGCCGCGGTGACGGGCAACACGCCGCTGGACGCCTGGATCCTGTTCGCGATCATCTTCTTCTGGACCCCGCCGCATTTCTGGGCGCTCAGCCTGCTGGCGCATGGTGAATATGAAAAGGCGGGCGTGCCGATGCTGCCGGTGACGCACGGTGCAAAGACCACGCGCAACCAGATCCTGCTTTACACCGTCCTGCTGGTGCCGCTGGCGCTGACGCCGCTGCTGACGGGACTTGGCGGCTGGATCTATGGTGCCACGGCGTTGGCGCTTGGCCTTGTCTTCCTGTCCTATGCCGTGCGGGTCTGGCGCTCCAGCGCCGGGGATGCCGGCGCCAGCGCTGCGGACATGAAACTCGCGCGCGGCATGTTCTTCTTTTCGATCCTGTACCTGTTCCTCGTCTTCGCCGCGCTGATCGTGGAACATGCGGCGGGGCTTCACTTCCCGGTCACCGGAGGCTGACATGTCGGACGACAAGGAAAAGTATGCCGGCCAGTTCGCGCAGGCCTACACGCCCGACCCCGCAGAGGTGAAGGCGCGCAACAGCCGCAATCGCTGGCTGGGCGTGGCGCTGGCCGTGTTTGTTATCCTGGTCGGCGTGATCACCTTCATTCGCCTGTCCTCGTCTGATCTCAGCGAGAGCGGTTTCTATTACACAATGGATGACAAGGGCGAAAAGGTGCAGACCCTGCCGGAGGGGATGAGCCCGGAGCAGGCCGCGCCGCCGCCGAACCTGACCCCGGTGGAAGACGCGCCGACCGAAGGCGAAACGCCATGAAACTGTCCAACACGAAAGTTGCGCTTTTGTCCCTTGGCGTGTTCACCGGCATGCTGGGCCTCGGCTTTGCGGCAGACCCGCTTTACGACACGTTTTGCAAGGTGACCGGATTTGGCGGCACAACCCGTATCGCCACGGCGGCCCCCGACAAGATGATTGACCAGGCCGTCACCGTGCGGTTCGACGCGAATGTGGCCGATACGCCGCTTCAGTTCCGGCCTTTGCAGACCGAGCAGGATCTGAATCTGGGGCAGCACGGCCTGGCCTTTTACGAGGTGACCAACCCGACCGACCAGGAAATCCGGGTGATCGCCAGCTACAATGTGACGCCGCACTATGCGGGGCCGTACTTCAACAAGCTGGAATGTTTCTGTTTCGAGGAGCGGGTCATCGCGCCCGGAGAGACCAAGAAACTGCCGATTGTCTATTTCGTTTCCGCCGACATGATCGAGGATCGAGTCGCCAAATCGCTGGAGACCATCACGCTCAGCTACACCTTCTTCGACAGTTCGAGCTATACCGGCGAGAAGAAGGCGGCGGAAAAGGGTGCGGCGAATTCAGCCAATGCAGGCTGACAGAGTTGCGTTTGCAGGCCGGAGCGGTCTAAACAGCGGTCTGATTCAAGTGATTTTTTAGAGGGGTCAAAAGGGCCATGGCTCACGACGAAGTCAAACACGATTTCCATCTCGTTAATCCGTCACCCTGGCCGCTGCTGGGGTCCATCGCTGTGGTCGTCACCGCGCTGGGCGGAGTGACCTACATGAAGGGCCTGTTCGGCATGGAACAGGGCACCTGGTGGCTGCTTGCCGTTGGCCTGGCCATGGTCATGTGGGTGATGTTCGGCTGGTGGCGTGAAGTCATCAAGGAAGGCCAGGTTGGCGACCACACGCCGGTTGTCCAGATCGGCCTGCGCTATGGCATGATCCTGTTCATTGCCTCCGAAGTCATGTTCTTCGTCGGCTGGTTCTGGAGCTTCTTCGAATTCGCGATCTATGAGAGCGCCCGTGTCGGTTCGACCTGGGATTCGGCGAATGCGCTCTATGCCGAAGGCCTGTCGCGTTTTGCGGACTGGCCGCCGGTTGGCGTCGAGACCTTCGATCCGTTCCACCTGCCGCTGATCAACACGCTGATCCTGCTGCTGTCCGGCACCACCGTGACCTGGGCCCACCATGCGCTGCAGCACGATGACCGTTCCGGTGCGAAGCTCGGCCTCGTCCTGACCGTGATCCTCGGCTTCGTGTTCACCCTGCTGCAGGCCTATGAGTACAGCCACGCGCAGTTCACCTTCGACGGCACGCTGTACGGGTCGGCCTTCTTCATGGCGACCGGCTTCCATGGCGCGCACGTCGTGATCGGTACGATCTTCCTGGCGGTTTGCCTGATCCGCCTGTTGATGGGCGGCATGTCGTCCGAGAAGCATCTCGGCTTCGAATTTGCGGCCTGGTACTGGCACTTTGTGGACGTGGTGTGGCTGTTCCTGTTCGCCTTCGTCTATGTCGTGCCGCACCTGGTTTACGGCGGATAGACCGGCACCTGCCATTGGTGCGAATTGTTTCGGGCCCGCCGGCGCATGCCTGGCGGGCCTTTTTTCAAGGACCAGATGAGACGCCATGCGCTTTCGCCCCTATCCCGTCCTGACCTTGTTCACGCTGGTTTCGCTGGCCATTCTGGTGATGCTGGGCAATTGGCAATATGGACGTTTCAGCGAGAAAATGGCGCTGGACGAGACGGAACCGGCCTGGCAGCAACTGGACGGCCGGGTCGTGCCGGGCAGCGAGGCGATGGTGTATGCCTATGCCGATGGCGCAGCGTCCTGGCGGCGGGTTGTGGCCATCGATGACGGGACCCGGGTTTTCTTCACCACAATCGAACTGATCTATCAGGTCGAGCCTCCGGTGCCGTGTCAGGGGCCAAGCTGTGGCGCCGGCCTGAAATTTGAGGCGCGCGGTCTCTACAAGCAGCCGGGCAACCGCAACGCCTTTGCCAGCGAGGATCGGCCTGCCGAAGGCGTATTCTATGCCTACAGCCCGAATGATCTGGCTGGCCTGCTGGCGGCGGATGTGGCCGCACGCGTTGCGCCCGACGTGTTCGAACCGCAGACCCTGCGCCTGTCAGAGAATGGCCGGGCCCAGGCGGGGCCAAACCCGTTCGCGCGGCTGAGAATGGATGATGATTTGCCGCCGCAGAGGCATTTTGGCTATGCGATCACGTGGTGGGGGCTCGCCATTGCGCTGCTCGGTGTGTATCTGGCCTTTCACTATCAGAAGGGCCGGTTGCGGCTGCGCGGAAGGAACGGGGCATGAAGTATATTTCCACACGGGGACAGGCGGAGCCGGTCGATTTCCTGGGCGCATGCCTTGCCGGGCTCGCGCCGGATGGCGGGCTGTATGTGCCGGAAACCTTTCCCGCGATTGCACCGGCCCGTCCGGATGAGCCCTATGCCCGGGTGGCCGCGCGCGTGATCTCCGCCTTTGCCGGGGACACGCTGACGGAGGAGGAGGTTCAGGGCCTGTGTGACCGGGCCTATGCCCGTTTTGCCCACCAATCCGTCACGCCGCTGACCCAGACCGGACCTGCCAACTGGTTGCTGGAACTGCATCACGGGCCGACACTGGCCTTCAAGGATGTGGCCATGCAGCTGATCGGCCAGCTCTATGATCTGGTGCTGGGCAAGACGGGCCGGCACATGACGATCATGTGCGCCACATCCGGCGATACGGGCGGCGCGGCGGCGGCGGCCTTTGCCGGGGCCCGCCATGCCGACCTGGTGATCCTGCACCCGTTCGAGCGTGTGTCTCCGATCCAGCGCCTGTTCATGACGACGACGGGCGCGTCCAATGTCCTGAACCTCGCGCTCGATACGGATTTCGACCAGTGCCAGTCCATCGTCAAATCCCTGTTCGCCGACCGTGAGTTTGTCGGACGGGTCGGCTTGTCCGGGGTCAATTCCATCAACTGGGCCCGGATTGCGGCGCAGATGGTGTACTATGCAACGTCGCAGGCGGCGCTTGCCGGGCAGAAGATCCGGTTCATCGTGCCGAGTGGTAATATGGGCGATGCCCTGGCAGGCTATGTGGCGGCCCGTTGCGGCCTGTTGCCGGGGGGACTGGAGATCATCTGTGCCGTGAACGAAAACGACGCGCTGATGCGCCTGTTCACGACCGGTGTGATGTCCCGCCGTCCGACGGTGGCCACGCCCAGCCCGGCCATGGACATTTCCATCCCGTCCAATTTCGAACGGCTCTTGTTCGAGATGTCCGGACGGGACAGTGACGCGGTGCGCAGCGTATATGACCGGTTCGCCCAGTCCGGAGAGGCCGACTTGCCGGATGCGGCGACCAGCCGTCTGTCCTGCTCCGGCATCCGCGCCATCAGCGTCAGCAATGGCGACACGATGGAAGAGATGCGCCGGTTCGAGCGCGAAACAGGCTGGCTGATCTGTCCGCATACGGCTGTCGGTACGCATGTCGCGCGCAACACGGTGGCAGACGACGGCGTCACGACGGTGGTATTGGCCACGGCGTCGCCCGCGAAATTCCCGGAGACGGTGCGCGAAGCGACCGGCCGCGATGCCGGCCTGCCGGACCATGCCTCGGACGTGCTGGCGGCTTCGGAAATCTTCGAGCGGATCGAGCCGAGCCTGGGCGCCGTGCACGAACGGGTCGGGAAGCTGGCCCGCTAGGTCATGGCTGTCTCGCGCAAGGACACGGTTATCGTCTCCCGCCGGCTGGTGATCGAACCGGCGCGGAAGAAGGATTTCGAGGACTGGTCCAGCCTGCGCCGGCGCAGCCGGAAACATCTCCAGCCCTGGGAGCCGAGCTGGCCGAAGGATGCCAATTCCCGGGCGGACTGGGCCCGGCGCCTGCATGCCTGGAAAGCCGGTTGGAAACGGGGGCGGGCCTATGTCTTCCTGGTTCGCCGGCTGAAGGACGGCCGGCTGGTGGGGGGCGTGTCGCTGACCAATGTGCGGGCCTGGCCCGCCAACAGTGCCAGCCTCGGCTACTGGCTGGGCGAGGACTATCAGGGCCATGGCTTCATGCAGGAGAGCGTGAAGGCGGTGTGTGACTGGGCGCTGTCCGAACTGCAGCTGCACAGGGTCGAGGCCGGCATTCTGGCATCAAACCTGCGTTCGCGGAAAGTGCTGGAGGCGTGCGGCTTCCTGGAGGAAGGACATGCGAAGGAATACCTTGAGATTGCCGGCGTTCGCCGCGATCATGTCCTCTTCGCCCTTACCCGGTCCTGACCGATTGCAGGAGGTTCGCAAAATGCTGCCAGACGAGGCGAGCCAGCCGCAGGGAAGCTGGCACTGGACCGCCAGCAACCGGCACCTGGTGATCGACACACCGCGGGGCAGCGCCCTGTCGGACCTGAACGGCGACTGGTCGATTGCCGCGCTGGAGCAGATGTTCGAGGGGCTCAGCCGAGGGCGGCTGGACAAGGCGTTCGACACCGCCGACGGGCCCGTGCGGTGCAATCTCACCCTGTCGAGCGGGCAGGACATTCATCTGGTTGGAGCCTTTGTCGGGGAAGACGAAGCACATGGCATGGTGCTGGCCGGCAGCGATTTTGCCGATATCGATCCATCGGACCTGCAGCCCGGTCCGGATCTCTATCCCGTCTTCCAGCCCATCGTTTCGCTGGGCAATGGCCATGTGGCGGGATTTGAGGCGTTGGCCCGTTGGGATGATGGCGCCCATCGCAATCCGCCCAGCCGCTATGAGGACGAGGCGCTGGCCTCGAACATGCTGATCCGGTCGGCGGAGACCCTGTCGAAGCTGCGCGAAGCGTCCGGCCGGGCGGACCTGTTCATGCATGTGAATTTGACGGCGCGGGATCTGGCGCGCAGCACGCTGCCGGCGCTGGTGGAGGCGCTGATGCAGGGCTATGACCTGCCGGAGAAGGCGCTGCGCATCGAATTGACCGAGCAGGCCGCCCTCCGGGACGAGACCGACGCGCTGGCCGCCGTGATGGCGTTGAAGGCCGTGGGGGCGGGCCTGGTGCTGGATGATTTCGGCACGGGGCATTCCTCCTTTGCCTGGCTGGCCGATTTCCCGGCGGACAGTCTGAAGATCGATCACGGCCTGACCCGGCGGCTGGGCCAGCAGCGCACCGACACCATTCTGGGCACCCTGACCCTGCTGGCAGCGCGCCTCGGCATGACCACGACGGCCGAAGGAGTCGAGCACAAGGATGATGCGGCCCGCCTGCGCAGCCTGGGATTCGACTATGCGCAGGGCTTTGCGTTCGCCCGCCCGATGGAAGAGGCCAATGCGATTGCCTTCCTGACGTCCTGATCAGGCTGTGCCGGGGTGAATCTGCAGGCGTCCGCTGTCGATGCCGAGCTGGTGCAGCGCGGCGTCCCATTTGTCATCATGGTCTGCGCCGAAGACGAGGTCCGGGCTGGGATCGGCGACCAGCCAGGCATTTTCCGCCAGTTCATATTCGATCTGGCCGGCGCCCCAGCCGGAATAGCCCAGCGCGAGCACCGACCGGGCCGGCCGATGGGCAGAGGCGATCGCGGTCAGGATGTCCCGTGTGGCCGTCATGCAGAATGTGCCATCAATCTCGAGCGTCGCGCCCTCGCTGATGACATCATCCGTGTGCAGTACGAAGCCCCGGTCGCTGCTGACCGGTCCGCCATCCAGCACGAGGTCTTCGGGAATGTCGATCTCGACCGGCACGTCCAGCTGATCGAGCAATTGGGGCAGGGTCAGGCCCTGCATGGGCTTGTTGAGGACGATGCCCATCGCGAATTCGGGGGAATGCGCGCAGACCAGGATGACAGACCGGGTAAATCTGGGATCGCCTATGCCGGGCAAGGCGATCAGCAATTTGCCTGTCAGGTCGACATCCATGAGGGCTACCTTTCCAGACCGATGCTGGGCGAAATCCCGGGGCTTGGCAAGGGCGTGCCCGCTTGTCGCCGGGCCGCTGGCGGTCTAATTGGGCAGGACAGCATCAAGGAGACCAGCTGATGAGCATCAAAGTCGGAGACAAGCTTCCGGACGCCACCTTCATGGAAATGACCGCCGACGGCCCCCAGCCGCGCACGACGGACCAGGTGTTCGGCGGCAAGACGATCGCGCTGTTTGCCGTGCCCGGCGCCTATACGCCGACCTGTTCGGCCCGCCACCTGCCGGGCTTTGTCGACAAGGCCGGCGACCTGAAGTCGAAGGGGGTGGACGAGATTGTCTGCACGTCCGTGAATGACGTCTTCGTCATGGGCGCCTGGGGCAAGGATGCCGGCGCGGGCGAGACCGTGCGCATGCTGGCAGACGGCAATGGCGCTTTCGCCAAGGCGATCGGCCTGGAAATGGATGCCAGCGGATTCGGCATGGGCCAGCGCTCGCAGCGCTATTCCATGATCGTCAAGGACGGTACGGTTTCCGAACTCAACGTGGAAGATGGCGGAGAATTCAAGGTGTCCAGCGCCGACTACATGCTGAATCAACTTTAATCCTGAGAAGGTTTCTTAAGCAAGTTGTGCGATCTACGGCGCGTCTGGTGGGGCTGGGCGCGCCGTTTTTCATTAAATTCTTATTGAAAAACGGAAAACCTCTCCCACATTAATTCTGGGTAACAGAAGGAGAGGAATATATGGATCCGAGTTTTGCCGCTTTCATACTGATCGCCGTGGTCGGCCTGATCGGGCTGATGTCTGCGTTCAAGTTCGTCCCACAGGGCTACAATTTCACGGTTGAGCGGTTTGGCCGTTACACGCGGACCCTGAATCCCGGCATGTCCATCATCACGCCATTTGTCGACCGGGTCGGCCGGAAGATGAACATGATGGAAACCGTGCTGGACGTGCCGCAGCAGGAAGTCATCACCAAGGACAACGCCATGGTGTCGTGTGACGCCGTGGTCTTCATCCAGGTGGTGGACGCCGTGGCGGCGGCCTATGAGGTCAACAATCTCCATCACGCCATTACCAATCTCGCCCTGACGAATATCCGGACCGTGGTCGGTTCCATGGATCTGGACGAGGTCCTGTCCAATCGCGACGACATCAATGCCCGCCTGCTGACCGTGATCGACTCGGCCACCAATCCCTGGGGTGTGAAAGTCACGCGGATCGAGATCGCCGATCTCAGCCCGCCGGCCGACATCACCGAAGCCATGGCCCGGCAGATGAAAGCCGAGCGCCTGAAGCGTGCGGAAATCCTGACGGCCGAAGGCGACAAGCAGTCTGCCATTCTCAAGGCGGAAGGCCAGAAGCAGGCGCAGATCCTGGAGGCTGAAGGCCGCCGCGAGGCTGCCTTCCGCGATGCCGAGGCCCGTGAGCGTGAAGCCGAGGCCGAGGCCAAGGCCACTGCCATGGTGTCCGAGGCGATCGCCCGTGGCGACGTGAATGCCGTCAACTACTTCCTCGGCCAGGCCTATGTCGACGCCTTTGCGAAGCTGGCTTCGTCCGAGCAGCAGAAGACGGTCATCATTCCGGCAGAATTCTCGAGCATCATCGGCACCATTGAGGGCATCAAGGGGCTGAGCGACAAGAAAGGAAGCTGATCAGATGGAACAGGTCTTTTCCGAACTGACCTTCTGGCACTGGCTGGTCCTTGGACTGATCCTGTTCGGGATCGAGATGATGACCGGGACCTTCGACCTGCTCATGGTCGCGATCGCCGCCTGGCTGACCGCCGGTTTCGCCTATTTCGCGCCCGATGCCTGGACGGTGTGGCAGTGGCAGATGGTGATCTTCGGCATCGCCTCCACGGCGCTGATCGTTTTTGGACGTACGGTCCTGTCCGGTATCCGCAAGAGTTCGCCGGACCATCCGACGCTCAATCGGCGGATGGCGGCCCTGATCGGTGAACGCGGCATGGCCATGGGAGATTTCCTCTCCGGGTCTGGTCAGGTCCGTATCGGGGATACGGTCTGGCGCGCCGAAGCCGTAGAAGGCGAAATGATCCGGACCGGGGATACGGTGGTTGTCGAAGGGGCCCGGATGACGACGGCCCTTGTCCGCCGCGCCACCGCATGACGCACTTGTTTCCATGCCTGAAATGAAAAAGCCGGTTCCCTTCGGAACCGGCTTTTCTGATGGGCGTGTGGCGCCGGCCTCAGGAGGCGGATGGCGAGATGCCGTAGCCTGCCGGCCCGGACGAGGCCAGTGGCTTGCTCTCATTGGCGGCAGCCGCAGCCTTGGGTGCCGTGTCTTTCAGCGGATCGTCGGCATGCTTGACCTGGCCCTCGAAGACCGCATTCGACTGGATCTGCAGCGACGAATGGACGATGTCGCCCTTCACATGGGCGCCGGTCTCCAGTTCGACCTTGCGCGCGCGAATGGAGCCCTTGATACGGCCCTTCACGCGAACGACTTCTGCCTTCACTTCGCCGGTGATGTGGCCGCTGGCGCCGATCGTGATGTCGCTGGCAGCAACGTCGCCATCGACGGTTCCGTCAATCTGCAGCGCGCCTTCGGACGACACGGAGCCGTTGATCTTCATGTCGGCACAAATGATGGAGGCGGCACGGGCTGCCGGTTTGGACGACGCGCCACGGATGGCGTCCTGGGCCGGTGCGGCTTTCATGGGTTCCGACGGGGTGGGGGTGGTGTCACTGGATTTGTTATTCTTCGTGAACATGGCGGCCTGCTTTCAAAAACTTTACTGGATCATATGCTTTGCCGTTGAACAGCACCTCGAAATGGAGGTGATATCCGGTGCTCCGTCCGGTCGTGCCCATTTTCCCCACAAGGTCACCAACTTCCACTGTATCGCCTTTTGATACCGTGATGGACCGAAGGTGGCCATAGCGCGACTTGAACCCGTAGCCATGGTCGATCTCGACCACACGACCGTAGCCGGAGCGTGCGCCGGCAAAGCTCACTTTGCCCGGACCGGACGCAATGATCGGTGCTCCGCCATAGGCGGCCACATCAATGCCATTGTGCCAGCGCGGGCGCTTGATGAAAGGATCTACGCGAATTCCGTACGGACTGGTGTAGCGGAAAGGCACGCCGACGGGCGCGCCAAGCGGCAGGCTTTCAACAATCTGTTCATAATACTGCATTTCGGCCACGCGGGCCTGTGTTTCCGTCAGGCGGTTGTAGAAGCTGGCATCCTGATCCGACAGGCCGTTGCCGGTGCCGGAGGTCAGATTGGCCATGGACACAAGCGGGCCGCCCATTTCGGCGCTCTCCATGATCCGGTCGCTGCCGATTGTGGTCAGCTGGATCACGCTGCGGGCGCGTTCGGCGCGCTCGATGGCCAGATCCTCGGCCTCATCCAGCATGCGCTCCTGATTGTATTTCAGCTTTCTGACGCTGACGCGGTTGCCGCTCGCATCCAGCGACGCCGTCATGCGGAAGCCGTCGCGCGACTGACGGTCATCTGCCTCTTCGATCGAGGCCTGAACCAGCAGGTCGGCGCCATCGCCCTTGAGGGCGGAAACTTCGAGGTCTTCATCGCCCTTGAGCTGCTCGAACAATTCCTCAAGCGCCTTCTGGCGATCTTCCCATTCGGCGGTCTCGCGCTGGAACGCATCGGTGCGCTCCTCGAGCAGCGAGCGGGACAGGGCATCCTTTGCGCGCAGATCCTGAACCCAGCGCTCATACTTGGCGAGTTCGCGATCATCCGAGCTGCCCGTGAGGGAGCCTGACGAGCCGCCAAGCGCAAAGGTTCCGGTCAGGAAAAGGGTCCAGCCGGCAAGCGCGGTTGCGCCGACGGCGAAGATGGCCTGCTGCCAGGGAGAAATGGATATGTAGCGGACCGTGCCGCCGCTGCGATGATAGATTTGCCGTTCGGGAAATGCGCGATCAAACGTCGCTTTGAGATTCGCACTCCATTTCGCCATTCACGCCACCCGTCGACTGGAATCACACCGCTTACTGCAACACCACCTACAGCAAGTTCCCAAACCCGTAGGGAATTAATACCGGAAACACTAAGGGACGAAACCCCTAACGCGCACAATTCCTGAAATAATTCGCTCAACAGGGTAAACCTGCCGTTAACAATAACTTCCGGGGGGCTAAACCTTGTCATTCAAGGCTTTTATTCAGGCGGGGAGTTCTTCCAGAACGGCCTCTGCATGCCCTTTCACGCGGACTTTTTTCCAAGATTTAATGATTGTGCCCGAGGGGTCGATCAGGAATGTGGCCCGTGCGACGCCCATATAACGTTTGCCGTACATGTTTTTCTCGACCCATGTGCCATAAGATTCGGTGGTCTCGCCGGATTCGTCGCTGGCCAGGATCACGTCGAGTTCATGCTTGGCCGCGAATTTTTCATGCTTGGCCATCGGATCGCGGGAGACGCCCACGATTTTGGCATTCCGCTTGGCGAACTCGGCAGCCAGAGATGTGAAGTCCTTGGCTTCCGTGGTGCAGCCGGGCGTGTCGTCCTTCGGATAGAAGTAGAGGACGAGATAGCTGCCCTTGAAATCCTTGAGCTGGATCGGGCCATCGGTTGACGGCATGGAAAAGTCGGGGGCCTTGTCACCTTCCTGCAGGGATTTCGCCATGTTTTCCTCCTATGGTGCGGTCAGGTCCGTGTGCATATATCACTATGGAACGCAATTTTTAGTCGATTTCCGGAGTTTCCGAATTGGTCCGCCAGCCAGCTGCCCTCATCATCCTTGAAATACTCGGCGGATTGATACTTGTGGTGCTGCTCCTGGCAGGGCTTCTTGTCTTCCGCCTGTCCAGCGGCCCGATCGAACTGGAAATGTTCCGGGACGATATCGAGCGCGCCCTGACCAATTCGCGGGATGGCCGGCCGGTCACCGTGGATGATGTCTTTCTGGAATGGTCGGCAGAGGATCGCCGGGTCCTGGTCACTGGATATGATATCCGGATGCTCGACGAGGAGGGCAATGTGGCCGCCGAGGCGGAGCGGGCGCGGATCGTGCTGTCCGGGTCGGCGCTGGTGCTCGGGGATGTCGAAGTACTGGGACTGAGCCTCGCGGAAGGCTGGGTCGATGTCACCCAGACCGACGAGGGCAAATGGTACATTGCCGGGGACCCCTTGCCCGACATCCCGGCCGGGCAGATGCCGCAGACGCCGGGCGAATGGCTTGAGCGGGTCAATGTCGTCCTGCCGATGATCCTGACCGTGCTGCGGGAAGAGCAGCAGGAGTTCAGCCTGGAGCGGCTGTCCTACGAAGAATTCGAGATGCGGGTGTTCGGCGCGGACGGCGCACCGCTCTTCAAGCTGGCCGAGTCGCGCGGGGCCCTGTCGGTCACCGAGGACGGGCTGGCCTTGTCGATGTCCGGCAGCGGGGTTGGAACCGGTCTGCCCGGCGGCATGGCCCTGGACATCCGGACAAGCGAGCTGAGCAGCCGCATGCAGGCCTCGCTGGCTGCCGCCCAATGGTCTCTGGCAGACCTGTCAGCGCGGCTCGGTGCGCGCGGAGAGTCGCTGTCCGGCGTGCCGGCAGACATCACTGTGGAATTCGACACGTCTGCGGCGCAGGGCGTCGAGGAAATCATCATCAAGGCGAAGCTGGAAGAGGGCATCCTGCCGTTCGGCGAGTCGGGCACGCCGGTGTCGGACCTGGACCTCGCCCTGACCTATGCCGCCGCGCAGGACGATTTGCAGGTCGACTGGCAGTCGAGCCGGTTTGGGCCCGTGTCCGGCCAGCTGAATTTGGAGATTTTCGACGCGCTCAAGGGCTCCGGCGCGCGGCGGTTCCGCCTGACCAGTCCTGCGCTCGGCCTGGATGTCACGCCCGTGCTGGAGGCGCCGGTGTCCTTCCTGGATGTGCGAATGAGCGGAATGGCGGATTTCGAATCCCGGCGTCTCAGCGATACGCGGTTGCAATTCACGTCCGAGGAGGCCGTGTACACGCTGGATGCCGATATCGCGATGCTGGCCGATCGTCAGCCGGGCGAGCCTCCCTTTACCGGCACGCTGGAACTGGCAACGGAGGGGGTTGTGTCCCGGGAGACCGTGCTGGCGCTGTGGCCGGTAACGCTCGGCACCGGCGCGCGCTCCTTCACGCGCAAACGCATCACCAATACCGACATCACCGGACTGCAGGCGCAGCTGACGCTGGCGCGGGACAGCTTTGCCGAGGGCTATCTGCGGGATGAGGATCTCAACCTGACCTTCGACATCAATTCCGCGGATGTGAAATTTCTGGATGACCTGCCGGCGGCCCGCAATGCCGTCGGACGCGGCCGCCTGACCGGCAACAGTTTCCGGGTCATTGTGAATCGCGGCGATTATGGCGGCTGGGCGGTCGATGAAGCGCTGGTCGATTTTCCGGCCTTCAATCCGAAGGGCGAGGATTTCCGGGTTTTCGCGCGGGGACATGGCCCGGCTGCGAATGTCATCACCACGCTGAACGAGTCGCGGCTGCAGCTCGGCTTTGATGAAACGCGCCTGACCGGCGAGGCCGAAGCGACCTTCGAGATGTTCCGCCCGGCGCTGGACAATGTGCCGGACGAGGATGTGCGGTTCACGGCCATTGGCAGGGTGACGGAGGGCGGCCTGAAACGGGCGGCGCTGGGCATCAATCTGGTCAACGCCGACGCGCAGGTGAAGGTGACGCAGGACGGCCTGACCGTGACCGGCACCGGCGATCTGGGGCCGTCTCCCGTCCAGTTCACCTGGACGGACGGGTTCCGGGATGGCGACGCGCCTTCGGCCCTGGAAGCGACCGCCATCGTGACGCCGGACGTGCTCAACCGGTTCGGGCTGCCTGGCCGGGCCTACCTGACGGGAGAAGTGCCGGCAAAAATCCAGGCCTCCATTGAGGATGAGGAAGTGTCGGTCGCCAATGTGGAAATGGATCTCGGCGAGGCCCGGCTTGATCTGTCAGAGATCGGCTGGATGAAACCGGCTGGCACCGGCGGAGACGTGTCGGTCCATTATGAACGCGTGGCGGACGGGTTTTCCTCCGACATATTGTTCACCAGCGAGGATGCGTATCTCGACGGCAAGTTCACGCTGGGCGGCGACTCCCGGCTGGTATCGGCGGACCTGCGCCGCGCCTTCCTGGCTGATACAGCCGATGTGGCTGGCCAGATCACGCGCAGCGATGACGGCAATCTGCAGGTCGCGCTGACCGGCGCCTATCTAGATCTTTCCGGCGCGCTGCCGGGCATCGGGGCGCTGGGCGATGCCAATGAGCGAGGCGGCGCGCCGCTGAGCGTCGAGGCGGATGTCGACACGCTGACGCTGGGCGCGGGCATGTATGTGCGCAATGCCGATGTGTCCTGGCTGTCGACCGTGAACGGCATGCAGAAGCTGTCGGCGACCGGCAAGACCGATGACGGCTCCGAATTCAATATCGATCTGGATGGCTCGTCACCGGAAGGCACGCGGATCAAGGTGGTCAGCAGTGATGCGGGCTTCATTGCCAGCGCGTTCCTGGAACTGGACTTTCTGGAGGGCGGGCGGCTGGACCTCGACGGGCTGCTGGCACGCGACGGGCAGCCCTCGCGCTTTGACATCGCGATCACGAATGGCCGCCTGCACAATGCGCCGTTCCTGACGCAGATCCTGTCGCTCGCCTCGCTGCGCGGGCTGGCCGACACGCTGGGCGGGGACGGCGTGTTGTTCTCGCGCATCGACATTCCGCTGACGATTGCCGGGGACCGGTATGTGGTGACCGGCGGCAAGGCGCAGGGACCGGCCCTCGGCCTGACGGTGAATGGCTATCTCGGCGCGGACAATGATATCAGTGTCGACGGCGTGCTGGTGCCCAGCTTCGGCATGAACTCCGCCCTCGGAGGAATTCCGATCATCGGGGATCTGGTGGTCGGGCGGGACGGCGAGGGCGTCTTCTCGCTGACCTACAGCGTGCGCGGCAGCCTGGAAAAGGCGAATGTCTCGGTCAATCCGCTCTCGGCGCTTGCGCCGGGGGTCATCCGCCGGATCTTCGAGAACCCGGCGGAGACGAATATTCCTGAAGCCGAAACCCGGCCGGAAGACGTGCCGATCCCGTCGGAACTGCCACCGATTCCCGAAGAGGAATTCTAGACAGCGCGGATCAGGGCGTGACGCTTCTTGCCGGCTGACAGCTTGATGGTGCCGTCGACAAGGTCTGCTGCGGCCAGCGAGGCGTTCTGGTCCTTCACCTGAACATCGTTCACCCTGGCGGCGCCCTGCTTGATCAGGCGGCGGGCCTCCCCATTGGAGTCCGTCAGGCCTGCGGCGGTAAAGGCAGCGGCCACCAGCATGCCGGTTTCAAGATCGGCCGTCGCCACATCCACCGTCGGCAGCGCCTCTGCGGATCCGCCGGCGGCGAAGACTGCAGCCGCGGCGGCTTCGGATTCCCTTGCCGCCGCGTCGCCATGCAGCATTCGCGTCGCTTCGTTGGCCAGCACGATTTTCGCCGTGTTGATCTCTGCGCCTTCAAGGGCTTCCAGCCGGGCGATCTCGTCCAGCGGCAGTTCTGTGAACAGGCGCAGGAAGCGGCCGACATCGGCGTCTTCCGTGTTGCGCCAGAACTGCCAGTATTCGTACGGGCTCTTGCGGTCGGCATTGAGCCAGACTGCGCCATCGGCTGTCTTGCCCATCTTGCCGCCGGACGCGGTGGTGATCAGGTGGGCCGTCAGGCCGAAGGCCTCGCCGCTGATCGCCTTGTGGATCAGGTCGACGCCGCCGACAATGTTGCCCCACTGGTCCGAGCCACCGATCTGCATGCGGCAATTGTGGCGGCGGAAGAGTTCCAGGAAGTCATAGGACTGCATCAGCAGGTAGTTGAATTCGAGGAAGGTGTAGGGCTGCTCGGCTGCCAGCCTGCGGGCAACGGTGTCCTGCTTCACCATCGTGTTGATGGTGAAATAGGTGCCCACGCTGCGCAGCATCTCGATGTATCCGAGCTTGCCGAGCCAGTCGTCATTGTTGACCATGATCGCATCGGTCGGGCCGTCACCGAAGCTGAGGAAAGGCAGGAAGGCCTTCTTGATGCCTTCCATGTTTTCGGTGATCTGCGCGTCGGTAAGAAGCGGGCGGGACTTTTCCTTGTCCGTCGGGTCACCGACCTTGGTGGTGCCGCCACCGATCAGCACAATCGGTTTGCCGCCCGCCTTTTGCAGGTGGCGCAGCATCATGATCTGCATCAGGTGGCCGACATGAAGGCTGTCAGCTGTTGCGTCATAGCCGATATAGGCCGTCGGAATGCCCGTCTGGCAGTAGGCATCCATTTCCGCTGGATGCGTGACCTGTTTGATGAAACCCCTGTCGGACAGGGTTTTCAGGAATTCCGACTTGTATTCGCTCATCTTCTCGTGTCTCCGTGAAGCGCCCGCGCGTAACATGGAAAGCAGACATCTTGAACTCCATCAGTGAAAATTCTGAACCGTTCTGGGTCGCCGGCTTCATGTCGGGCACATCGCTGGACGCGGTGGACGCGGCGCTGATCCTGACCGATGGCGCCCGTGTGCTGGAGTTTGGCGCGACGGCAGAACGGAAATACACAGCCGGGGAGCGCGTCGTCCTGCAGCGCGCGACCGATGCGGCCCGCGCCTGGAACTGGACGGGGCCAGCCCCGGAGACCGAATTCGACGCGGCGCGGCGCGTGATCACACAGACCCATGCTGCCGCCTGGGCGCAATTACAGGATGACTGGTCCGGGCCGATGCCCCGACTGGCCGGTGTGCACGGCCAGACCGTGTTGCACAGGGCCCCGAAAGGCGCTGCACCCGGGGCGACCCTGCAATTGATTGACGCGCCGGGGATGCGGGCCGCGCTGGGCGTGCCGGTGGCCTGTGACTTCCGCACCCGAGACGTGGCGGCGGGCGGCCAGGGCGCGCCATTGGCGCCGGCCTATCATGCCGCCCTGCTGGACCGGCTGGGAGACGAGGCGGCCTGTGTCCTCAATCTTGGGGGCGTCGCAAACATCACCGCGCGGATGCGGGATGGCACGCTGATCGCGTTCGACACCGGCCCGGCAAACGGGCCGATAGACGAATGGGTCGAGGGACACGGGCTCGGAACCCACGATGCAGGCGGCCGGCTCGCCTCTGCCGGGCGCGCCCATGAGGGCTTGCTGGCGCAGTTGCTTGATCATGACTGGTTCGATCAGGCCCCGCCGAAATCCCTGGACCGCTACGACTTCAATGCCAGCATGGTCCGCGGCTTGTCGGTCGAGGATGGCGCGGCAACACTGACCGCATTTAGTGCGCGCGCGGTGGCGCGGGGCGTGGCGCATTTGCCGGAATATCCTGCCCGCATGATCGTGTGCGGCGGCGGGCGCCACAATCCGGCGCTGATGCGGGCCCTGTCAGAGTCTGTGGCCTGTGAGGTGCGCTCGGCGGAGGCCGTTGACTGGCGCGGGGATTCCATCGAGGCGGAGGCGTTTGCGTTTCTGGCCGCGCGGACGGCTCGTGGCCTGCCGATCAGCTGGCCCTCGACGACCGGCGTTCCCGCCCCCATGGGAGGCGGGAAACTCCTGGATTAGTCTTCTTCAGCTTCAAGGCGCAGCTTTTCCTCGGCGTCCGCCAGACGCTGCAGCAAATAGTCTTCACAAAGCCCGATCAGCTCGTCGCGCTTGTCCTGATAGAAGTGATTGGCACCCTTCACGGTGGCCCGGTCGATCTGCTCGCCCTTCTGGACGCGCACCTTGGTCAGCGCACGTTCGACGTCTTCCGGAGACGAGATGGAGTCAGTGTCGCCAGACACGATCAGGCCGGAGGCCGGGCAGGGCGCAAGGAAGGACAGGTCGTAGTGATTGGCTGGCGGCGAGATGGCGAGGAAGCCATCGATCTCCGGACGGCGCATCAGCAGCTGCAGCGTGATCCAGGCGCCAAAGCTGTAGCCGGCACACCAGACATAGCGCGGGCTCTCAGCCAAATTCTCGACATAGTCGAGCACAAAGGCGGCATCTTCCAGTTCGCCGATGCCCTGGTCATACTGGCCCTGGCTGCGGCCAACGCCGCGCGAATTGTAGCGCAGGACGCCGAAGCCGTGACGTTCGAACATCTGATAGAGCAGGATCGAGATGGGATCCTGCATCGTGCCGCCCGCCTTGGGGTGTGGGTGCAGGATCAGGGCGATCGGTGCGCCGGGAACCGGCGGCTCTGTGTAACGGGCTTCGATGCGGCCCTGCGGGCCCGGAATGATGAGTTCTGCCATGTCATACTCGCTGGTCACGGGGGAAGGGCGCGGTCATAAGCCATTTGAGCTGTGAAAAGCAAATTTTTCTACACCTGCAAAAACGCCGCGAAACGAGTATATCCCCCCCATGATCTATGCCGACCACAATGCAACCTCGCCGCTGAGGCCGGAAGCGCGTCAGGCCATGCTGGACGTCTGGGACATGGGCGCGACCAATCCGTCCTCCGTGCACACGTCCGGCCGGGCGGCGCGCGGCGTGCTGGAACGCGCGCGCACGGCGATTGGTGGTGCCATTGGCAGCCGGGCCGAGGATATTGTGCTGACGGGCGGCGGAACCGAGGCAGACAATCTGGCCATTCATGGTGTGGTCGCGGCGCTGGACGGAAACTGCACCTTCCTCGTCTCGGCCATTGAGCATGAAGCGGTGACCAAGGCGGCGGCGCATTCGGGCGCAAGGGTTCAAACAGCCTATGTGACGCCGGATGGCCTTCTGGACCTGGAGCAATTGTCGGATCAGGTTGCGGACTGGGATCACGAAACACTCGGCACGCCGGTCCTGTGCCTGATGCTGGCCAATAATGAGACCGGCGTGATCCAGCCTGTCGCGGAAGCAGCCCGCATCGTGCGCGAAGCGGGGGGGGTGACGATCTGTGATGCGGTGCAGGGCCTCGGCAAGATCTCTGTGAATGTCGGCCTGCTCGGCGTCGACTATCTCAGCCTGTCGGCGCACAAGATTGGCGGCCCGCAGGGCGCCGGAGCCTTGTGGCACCGGGCAGGCGCGCCCCTGAAGGCCGTGACGCATGGCGGGGGGCAGGAGCGCGGATTGCGGTCCGGAACCGAAAATGTCGCCGCGCAGGCCGGATTTGGCGCGGCGGTGGAGGCCGCCGTGAAGGAATTGCCGAAATATGCTATGCTGGCAGGATATCGAAATGATATGGAGGCGCGTCTCGAGCGCGAGGCGGGCGTGGTGATCATGGGCAAGGCCGCCGAGCGGCTGGCCGGCACTTCGAACTTCGCCAAAGCGGGCTTTGCGGCAGAAACGCAGGTCATGGCGATGGATCTGGCGGGTGTGTGCATATCGGCCGGGTCTGCATGTTCGTCTGGCAAGGTGAAGCGGTCGCTCGTATTGCTGGCGATGGGCGCATCTGACGCCCTTGCGGAATCGGCAATCCGCACCAGCTTTGGATGGAACAGCACGCCGGAGGATTTCACCGGTGTGGCAGATGCCTGGCTCGACGCGGCCCGGCGGACGGTATTGAAGGAAACAGCCTGATGGATTGCTGCGGCGGCATCGAAGACCATGATGATGACTGCACCGAGGTGAAGGTGAAGGACAGCATCGACCAGGAAACGGTCGAGGCCGCGAAGGCGCTCGAGTCGGAAAACTATTCCGCAGGCTTTGTCACGGACATTGAAATGGACATGGCGCCGAAGGGCCTGTCCGAAGATACGATCCGTTTCATCTCAGCCAAGAAGGAAGAGCCGGAATGGCTGCTTGAATGGCGCCTGGCGGCCTATCGGCGCTGGCTGACCATGAAAGAGCCGACCTGGGCGATGGTTGATTATCCGACCATCAACTACCAAGACTATTACTACTATGCCGCGCCCAAGACCGGCGCAAAGTATGAGTCGATTGACGACGTCCCGAAGGAAATCCTGGAAACCTACGAAAAGCTGGGCATCCCGCTGCGCGAGGCGGAAGTCCTGCTGGGCGTCGAAGGTGCGGCGGAGACCGCTGCGGCTGCGCGCGAGGCGCCGCGCGTGGCCGTCGATGCCGTGTTCGACTCCGTGTCCGTCGCCACCACGTTCCGCAAGGAGCTGGAAAAGGCCGGCGTGATCTTCATGTCGATCTCGGAAGCCGTGCATGAATATCCGGACCTGGTGAAGAAATATCTCGGCACGGTGGTGCCGCAATCGGACAATTTCTTTGCGACGCTGAACAGCGCCGTCTTCTCGGACGGGACCTTTGTCTATGTGCCCAAGGGCGTGCGCTGCCCGATGGAACTGTCGACCTATTTCCGCATGAATGCCGAGAATACCGGCCAGTTCGAGCGCACGCTCATCATTGCTGATGAAGGCGCGTATGTGTCCTATCTGGAAGGTTGTACGGCGCCGATGCGCGACGAGAATCAGCTGCACGCCGCGGTTGTGGAGCTGGTCGCGCTGGAAGATGCCGAGATCAAGTATTCCACCGTGCAGAACTGGTGGCCGGGCGACGAGAACGGCAAGGGCGGCATCTACAATTTCGTGACCAAGCGCGGCGACTGCCGGGGCGACCGGTCGAAGATCAGCTGGACGCAGGTCGAGACGGGGTCTGCCGTGACCTGGAAATATCCGAGCTGCATCCTGCGCGGCGATGACAGTGTCGGCGAGTTCTACTCCATCGCCGTCACCAATGGCCGACAGCAGGCCGATACCGGCACGAAGATGATCCATCTGGGCAAACGGACGCGCAGCCGGATCATCTCCAAGGGCATCTCGGCCGGCAAGTCGAACAATACCTATCGCGGGCTCGTCTCGATCAACCGCAAGGCCGACAAGGCGCGCAATTTCACCCAGTGTGACAGTTTGCTGATCGGAGATCGCTGCGGCGCGCACACCGTGCCCTATGTGGAGAACCGCCGGGCCGATGCACAGCTGGAGCATGAGGCGACGACGACCAAGCTTTCAGACGACCAGATGTTCTATGTCCGCCAGCGCGGTATGGGCGAGGAAGAGGCGGTCGCCCTTCTGGTGAATGGCTTTGTCCGCGAAGTGCTGCAGGAGCTGCCGATGGAGTTTGCCGTCGAGGCCCAGAGCCTGCTGAAAGTCAGCCTTGAGGGCAGTGTTGGCTGAGGCCGGTGCTTTCGACGCCTGGCTTGCGGCCTATGCGAGGGCGCAGGATGGCGGCGATGTGGCGCTGCTCGGGTCGCTGTTCAGCGACAATGCCAAATTCTTCGAAACCCCGTTTCATGCGCCCATTGAGGGGCGCGAGGCCATAAGTGACGTGTTTGCCGCTGTCTGGGCGCGGCTGACAGATGTGTCATTCGAGATCGAGAAGATTTCCGACGGATGGGCGCACTGGACGTCTGGCGCCATCATCGAGGCGCTCGACGAGCCGCAGCGGTCGAATGGCATCCTGAAAGCGGATCTGGACGATGAGGGGCGGTGCAGCTCCCTGACTTTCTGGACCGAGCGGCTGTCCGTGCGGGAGGCAGACATGCTGGCCCAAAGGGACGCCTGACCGGCGCGACATGTGCGGCAAATTCGGAGAATCGCGCCGCGGAGCGGCTTTCCGGCCATTCCGGACGGCATTTCCTGCATCCGGGGCTTTTCGCACAGGCCCAGCGGGCTTACATGCGCAGCATGTTGAAGATTGAGAACCTGACCGCCACTGTCGGCGATGAAGACGACGCCAAGACCATCATCAATGGTCTGTCGCTGGAAGTGCCGAAAGGCGAGGTCCACGCGATCATGGGGCCGAACGGCGCCGGCAAGTCCACCCTGTCCTATGTGCTGACCGGCCGGGACGGATATGAGGTCACCGGCGGAACCGCGACGCTGAACGGCGACGACATCCTGGACATGGATCCGGAAGAGCGCGCTGCCAAGGGTCTGTTCCTGTCCTTCCAGTATCCGGTCGAGATCCCCGGCGTGCCGGTGATGACCTTTGTTCGCGCGGCGATGAACGCGCAGCGCAAGACGCGCGGCGAGGACGAGATTTCTGCACCTGACTTCATCAAGAAATCCCGCGAGATCGGCAAGGCGCTGAAACTGGATGCGGAGATGCTGAAGCGCGCGCTGAATGTCGGCTTTTCCGGCGGCGAGAAGAAGCGGCTCGAAATCTATCAGATGATGATGCTGGAGCCGAATTTCCTGATCCTGGATGAAACGGATTCGGGGCTCGACATCGACGCGCTGAAGACGGTGGCCGACGGCGTGAATGCCATGCGGTCGCCGGACCGGGGCATGCTGGTCATCACGCACTATCAGCGCCTGCTGGACCATATCCAGCCTGACAAGGTGCATGTCCTGTCCAAGGGGCGGATCGTGGCGACGGGTGGCCCTGAACTGGCCCTGCGGCTCGAGAAGGAAGGATATGAAGGCATCCTCGGGGAGGTGGCGTGACCACAGCCCTGCGGGAATTGATTGCCGATCCGAATGCGGCCGAACTGGAACTGATCGCGCGCTACGGCATGCAGCCGGAAGATGAGCGCCGCAAACGCCTGTTCGGCGCGTTCGCGCAGACCGGCTTGCCGCATCGCCGGCTTGAAGCGTGGAAATGGACTGATTTCAAGGCCGCGCTGAAGGCGCTGGACCGGCCGGCTGCGCCATCGGCCAAGGACCCGATTCCGCATGAAGGCGCGCTGGTGTTCAAACTCTCGCCGGGCGGCTATTTCCCCCCGGATCATGTTCCGGATGGTCTGAACGTGTTTGCCAAGGAAGAGGCGCAGGCGATGGGCGCGGCGGAGGATGTTCCGCTCGGAGCGCTGGCAGCCGCCTTGGCCGGCGGCAAGGCGCGCCCTGCCACCCTGTTGCTGGAAGTGACGTCGAGCGACTTGCCGCGGCTGCATTTCGAGTTCAGCGGCGAAGGCGAAGCGAGTTTCGCCCGTATCGTGATTGTCGTGCGGCCGGGCGTGTCGCTGACCGTATCTGAAAGCCATCTTGGCGGCGCCGGCCTTGCGGCCTCTGTGATCGAATTCGGACTGCAGTCGGGCGCGTTGGCCAACCGCACTGTCTACCAGCGTGGTACGCCCGAGGAGACGATCGCCTCGACGGCGCTGGTGCACCTCGATGCAGAGGCGGAGTTTACGCAGACAACCCTGTCCTTCGGCGCCAAACTGGCGCGGCTGGAAACCCGGGTCACGCATCAGGAGCCGACGGCCAAGGCAACGCTCAATGCCGCTTATCTGATCGGAAAGGGTCTGCACACGGATATTACGACCCATGTGCGCCATGGGGCGAATTCTTGTATCACCCGCCAATTGACGAAGGGTGCGGTGCTGGATGGCGGCACCGGCGTGTTCCAGGGCAAGTTCTTCGTACCGCGTACGGCCGGGCAGTACACCGATGCCGACATGCAGCACAAGGCGCTGCTGCTGGAGGATGGCGCGGTTGTCTTTGCCAAGCCTGAGCTGGAGATCTATGCGGACGATGTCGAATGCGCGCACGGCAATACAAGTGGCGCGCTGGACGAGGACCAGCTGTTCTACATGCGCCAGCGCGGAATTCCGGAAAAGACGGCGCGGGCCTTGCTGACGCAGGCCTTTGTGGCCGAGGCCCTGGAAGAGGCTGGCGCGCTTGAGGAATTGCTGCGCGGTGAAGCGGAAACATGGCTGGCAAGCGCATGAGCAGGGCGTTCGACATTGGTGCCATTCGGGCTGAATTTCCGATCCTGTCGCGGGAAGTCAACGGCAAGCCGCTGGTCTATCTGGACAATGCGGCCAGCGCGCAGAAGCCGAACGCCGTCATTGACCGGATCGCGGACCAGTCGCGCACGGCCTATGCCAATGTCCATCGGGGCATTCATACGCTGTCGAACGAGACCACCGAGGCCTATGAAGCGGCGCGAGAAAAGGTTCGCGCATTCCTGAATGCGCCGAGTACGGAGAACATAGTTTTCACCAAGGGCTCGACCGAAGGCATCAACCTTGTTGCCTCCGCGCTGGCAGGGCGTATCGAGCCAGGCGATGAGATCGTCCTGTCCGTGATGGAGCATCACTCCAACATCGTGCCCTGGCATTTTCTGCGGGAGCGCCATGGGGCCGTGCTGAAATGGGTTGGCCTGAATGCGGATGGTTCGCTGGACATGGAAGACCTGGCGCGGGCCATCGGTCCGAAGACGCGCATGGTTGCCCTGACCCATATGAGCAATGTGCTTGGCACGGTGACGGACATGGCGGAAATCTGCCGGTTGGCCCATGAGGTTGGCGCGGAAGTTCTGGCTGATGGCAGTCAGGCTGCCGTGCATCTGAAGGTCGATGTCCAGGCGCTTGGCTGTGATTGGTATGTCATGACCGGGCACAAGCTGTACGGACCGACGGGCATCGGCGCGCTGTATGGCACGGCGGAGGCCCTGGACCGGGCACGGCCGTATCAGGGTGGCGGCGAGATGATCGAGATCGTGACCCGCGACCGGGTCACCTACAATACGGCTCCGCACAAATTCGAGGCCGGCACCCCGCCCATTCTTGAGGCCATCGGCCTGGGGGCGGCGCTGGACTGGATGAGCGCCTTTGACCATGCGGATGTGGTGGCGCACGAGACGGCGCTCTACCGGCGCGCACATGATGGCCTGCGCGGCGTCAATGGATTGACCATTCATGGCGATACGCCGGACAAGGGGGCGGTGCTGGCCTTCAGCCTGCAGGGGGCGCATCCACATGACCTGGCCCAGATCCTGGACCGGTACGGCATTGCCATTCGGGCCGGGCATCACTGTGCACAACCCCTGATGGAGCATCTGGGAGTCAGCGCCACGGCGCGGGCAAGTTTCGCGATTTACAACACGGCCGACGAGGTGGACGCATTCATTGCAGCGCTCGCCAAGGCACGGGAAATGCTGGTATAGGTGTCGGCATGGCAGATGACATGACCTCTCACGACATGATCGACGTGTCCGGTGAAGCAGAGCCGTCCAAGATCCCTCAGGACGAGCTCAACCGGATTACCGACGATCTGATCACCGCGTTCAAGACGGTGTTTGACCCGGAAATCCCGGTCGACATCTATGAACTCGGCCTGATCTACAAGGTCGACATTGATGATGACCGCAAGGTGGACATCGACATGACTCTCACCGCGCCGGGCTGTCCTGTGGCGGGGGACATGCCGGGCTGGGTGGAAAACGCCGCGCGCACGGTCGACGGCGTCGAAGATGTCGAGGTGCGCCTGACCTTCGATCCCCCCTGGGACCCGTCGCGCATGTCTGATGAAGCCCGCCTTGCGCTGAACATGCTTTAATTGAACAGGAACGCTTTCGTTCCTATCTTGGTGACATGGCCAGACGACCCAGACCCAAACCCGTGAAACTCTCCGACGCCGCAGCAGCGCGCGTCAAGGAGATCATGGAAGAGAAAGGCGCCGGATATCTTCGGGTCGGCGTGAAGAATGGCGGCTGCGCCGGCATGGAATATGTCATGGACTATGCCACCGCCCCCGAGGCGCTGGATGAGGTGGTCGAGGACAATGGCGTCACCATCCTGATCGACGCGAAAGCCGTCCTGTTCCTGCTTGGCAGCGAAGTCGACTACGAGGTGACGCCGCTGCACGAGAAATTCGTATTCAGGAATCCCAACCAGACCGATGCCTGCGGCTGCGGCGAGAGCGTGACAATCATTCCCGCGACTGCCTGATCGTCTGGTGGGCGCTGAAGGAATAATTCAAAGCTTCGACCCGATTGTCGGTCCGGGTGCCCGGGTGCTGATTCTTGGCAGCATGCCGGGAGTCGCATCGCTGGAGGCTGGCCAATATTATGCTCATCCCCGAAACGCATTCTGGCAGATCATGGGTGACCTGTTCGGCGCCCACCCGGGCCTGCCATATGAGACACGACGGTCGATCCTGATCGATCAGGGCGTGGCGGTCTGGGATGTGCTGAAACATTGTCGCCGGGAAGGCAGTCTGGATTCGAAAATTCGGGACGAGATCCCGAATGATTTCAGGAAGCTCTTCGAAATGCATCCGGGCATCTCGCGCGTCCTGCTGAATGGTGGCACGGCGGCGCGCTGCTACAAGAAGTATGCCGGTTCACTTCGTCCAGGTCTGGCGACCGTCCTTGTGCCATCAACGAGCCCCGCCTACGCTGCGATGCGGTTTGAGGAGAAGCTCGGTCGCTGGCGGGCGGCTCTTTTAGACATGTAGCCTGACTCCCATTGCTTTTGACACGTCTGGGGGCGCGCATTTCCCGGAAGCTCATGTATCACGAGGACCATGTGACCTTTGTGCGTCAGGGAAGATGTCTATTGACCGCATTGGTCAGCTGATGCGTCCGGGTTTGCCGTGGAATAAAGACTCACATCAGAGATTTGGCTCAAGATGAGTGTTTTTAAGAGATTCGAACGCGGACGGATCAAATTTTCCACCATTGGTGACCGGACAGAACTTGGCGAATGCAACAAAGGTGTCATCTACGACCGGCAAAGCCAGGTCGCGGCGCTTGCCTTTTACTTTCAGGGAAACGGCATCACCCCGAACGACGGAGTTGTAGATTCGATTTGGCACTTCACGGTTCAGTGGCACCAGTTTTGTCGATTTCGCGTGGTAAGCGTAACGCTCGGGATATTTCTTGCCGTCAATCTCCATGATTCCGGAAATGTGGTGGAACCGGGGGCTCCGGTCGGCATTGTCTTCATACGTGTTGTCCGGATCCAGCTGTACACTGAAATTCAACGCCTTGACCCCCGTGGTCGTCATTTGACAGCTTAGCTGTATCGTCGGGTGTCCACCACCTTCGGCCTTGATGATGCGGATGAGGCTCTTGAAATTTGGATCATTTCCTGCGTCGGAACTGTCGACGCTGATCAATTGGTCCGGTTGCTGGACCCATATCCGATCGGGAGTATCCGCGTGCCCCGAGGCAGCCGTCACGATCATGACGGCTGCGGGGATCAGGTGTTTGAACATGTTGCCATTCCTCGAGTTTGTTGACTCGAAGAGGGCACGACCCTTGATCGGGCGTCAACCCTTAAACGAACGCTTCTGCACGGAAAGCGGGGATTATTCGCTGGTGGCTGCGCGTGCCTTCATGCAGGTTTTGGCAAACGCCTTGAATATGTCATCGGGCTCCGGAAGCGTTGTCGTGACATCTTCTGCATGGTCGACCGCCACGGTTACGGCTTCGCCCCTGATCACTGAATTGTAGATGCGGGCAGCAGGCGTGTGGGCACCGATTTCAACGACCTTGTTGGCGGGCGAGTACCGGACTGTGGTCTCGACCGGATCGGCCTGGCCGGTTGAAATGGTTGCGGTTTCGCCGCGCTTGTAGGTCGCGTGCATATCCAGCTGATCCGAAATGTTGCCCGCTTTCAGCGACAGGATTGCCGACAATTTGCCGGACTTGTCGCACACCAGCACGGCGCCTGCTCGATCATCCGTGTCTGTCAGCACGGCGCGTGGCGACGCTTCATCCAGACCTTTCCAGACCTTCCAGCCTGTTGCCGAAGCAGGAAGTACGGCGGTTGCTGCAGCGCCCGCGATCATACCGACAACAGCGAGTTTCTTGATAGTCATAATGCTCAATCCCGATTTGCCCCCGGGATCACCTGAGAAATTATCGATTATCAATAATTGCCGTTTTTGTAAAGCCGCAATTCGCCTGTTCGTTCACGGGCGGCCGTACGCGGCGAGGTCTTCGACCGTGGGTTTGGCCTCCATGCCCTTGGGGGGGTCGGGAATAAGGGTTGCGAGTTTCGCCGGCTGGCCGGTTGCCTCCGCCACCAGGTCTGCTGTCCGGCGTTCCACCGTTTCGGTCAGCTTGGCCATGAAATCCTGTTTCGGCAGCGCAGGATCAAGTGCCGGCAGAAATTCGATGATGGCGGTGCCGGGGGTCTTGTCCCGCTCCTGCTGGCGCCAGAACAGGCCGATATTGGTGGCGACCGGGATGACCGGCACGTTCATCGCCTGCGCCATGTGCCACACGCCCGGCTTGTAGCGGAAATGGTAGCCGACAGGTGCAAGATGGCCTTCCGGATAGATCAGCACGCGCTGGCCGTCCTCGCGGGCGCGCGTCATGCCTTCCTTCAGTGATGCAGCCTTTCGTTCGCCGCCGCCGCACGTGTCGATGACGATGGCGCCAAGCTTGCGCAGAATACCGCCGACCAGAGGAAATTTCTCAAGATGGTCCCCTGTTACAAAGGCGAGGTTCCTCACTTCCGGATAGACCAGAAACCCGTCGCCCCAGCTTTGATGCTTGGCCGCGAGAATGAAGGGGCCCTCCGGAAGATTGTGCCGCCCACGGACTTCCTTGCGGATGCCAGCGACAAACCGCAGATTGAGGTTCATGGCGCGTGTGTAGCTGCGGATGATCCCGCGCACCGGGCCACGGCCGGGCAGCGCGAGAAATGGCAGGGACGCCAAAACGTAGATGACGGACAGGGTGTAGTAGACGAAGGTGAAGACGACTCCGCGCATGGGCGAATTCCTTTCCCGGATGTTCTACGAATTCAGGACACACAGCACGGCGCGTGATAGCGCCTCGGCGTGTTGGGACAGCGGGCCGGGCAGGCGGTTGTAGATCTTGTTCTGGCCAGCCTGCATGACCACGCCCAGCGCCATGGCGGCCTTGAGGGCGGGATCACCGCGGGGAATGTGCCCATCGGACATGAGCCCGGCGATGATCTTTTCCGTGATCGTGACCGGGTCGTCGTCGCGGCGCTTGTCATAGGGCAGGAAGCGGTTCAGCGACACGAGATGGAATGAGAAGAGGAGAAAATCCTCATCGGCCAGCTCGCAATAGGCCGCCACGGCGGCGTGAACCTTCTGCTCCAGCGTGCCCTCGCCCGACAGGGCTTCGGCCATCATCGTCCCGAGACGATTGTGGGTCTCCATGAAGAGGGAGAGCGCCAGTTCGTCCTTGCCCTTGTAGTGCCGGTAGAGTGCGCCTTCCGACACGCCTGCCTTTTCTGCGATCTCGCGGGTCGTGGCGGCGTCGACGCCTTCATGAATGAACAGTTTGAGGGCGGCACGCTCGATCTTCGGCCGGGCATTTCGGGCGCGCGGGCGCGGTTTCGACTGATCGGTGCTTGACGGTCTCGGCATTCGGCTCTCCATGAGTATGGAGGCAATATACGTAATTCCACGGGAATTTGCAAGTGATTACTTGCTCACTATCTTCGGAGTGCCGTATCCTGCAGGAAGTCCGGTCGATCCGGCCAGAAGGCCGGAAGTTCAGGGGAGTGGTCAGCCGACCAGTTCGAACCGATAGCTTTCGATCACCGTGTTCGCGAGCAGTTTCTCGCACATTTCCTTGACGCGGGTTTCGGCCTGATCGGAAGACAATCCGTCCTCCAGATCCAGCTCGATCACCTTGCCGATGCGCGCGGCTTCAACTTCCTTGTAGCCCATGCGTGCCAGCGTATCCGCAACGGCCTTGCCCTGCGGGTCCAGGACACCATTCTTCAGGGCGACGTGGACAATGGCTTTCATGAGAATCTCCTGCGCAGTCTGGACCGGGCCCCTTTAGCCCGGTTTCAGACCGATTGAAACAAGCTGACGGCGTATGCCATCGCGATAAGCACACAAATGGCCGCCAGTACCGGCATCAGGCGCGGTCGGCTGCCGGTCCGGGATCGGGGGGCTTTGGGCATCTGCATGTCTTCCGGAATATGCTGTGTCAGCGAACAGCTATTTGCCGCCATTGAAGCTGACCACATTGTCGGTCTCTCCGGACTCCTTGAGGATGCCAAGACGGCGGGCCACTTCTGCATAGGCTTCGGTCACACCGCCGAGATCGCGGCGGAACCGGTCCTTGTCCAGCTTGTCTCCGGTCTCGAAATCCCAGAGGCGGCAGCTGTCGGGGCTGATTTCGTCGGCCAGGAGAATGCGGGGCACTTCGCTGTCGCCCTCATAGTGGCGGCCGAATTCCAGCTTGAAGTCGACCAGCCGAATGCCGACTGCGGCGAACAGGCCGGACATGAAATCATTGACGCGCAGCGACAGGGAGATCAGGTCCTCATATTCCTGCGCCGCAGCCCAGCCGAATGCGGCGATATGTTCTTCGGTGACCAGCGGGTCGCCGAGCGCATCGTCCTTGAGGTAGAATTCCACCATCGGGCGCGGCAGGACCTGGCCTTCCTCGATGCCAAGCCGTTTCGACAGCGTGCCGGCGGCGACATTCCGCACGACCACTTCCAGCGGGATGATGTCGACCTTCTTGACCAATTGCTCGCGCATGTTGAGCCGGCGGATGAAATGGGTCGGGATGCCGACGGCTGACAGCCGGGTCATCATGAACTCGCTGATGCGATTGTTCAGCACACCTTTGCCATCCAGAACGGCGCGCTTCTGGGCATTGAAGGCGGTCGCGTCATCCTTGAAGTACTGGATGAGTGTGCCCGGCTCCGGTCCTTCATAGAGGATCTTCGCCTTGCCCTCGTAGATTACGCGCTTCTTGCTCATGCGGACAGGCCTCCTGCTGAATCGGGATCGCGGCAACAGGAATCGTTTTCAGCCACCCCGGAAAACGCAGTCTGTTACGCCAATCCGCTCAAAGAAACAATTATTGCGCACACCTCAGGTCAGCGCCTATATGCACGAATCGAAGACCACCGTTCAGAAAGGCCATTTCACCATGAGCACATTTGATGATCGCGAGCGCGCAGAAGAGGCCCGCTACGCTCTGGACCAGGAAACCCAGTTCAAGGTCATGGCCCGCCGCAACAAGCTGCTCGGCCTGTGGGCGGCAGACCTGATGGGCCTGACGGGCTCGGACGCCGAAGCCTATGCGAAGACGGTTGTCCTGTCGGACCTGGAAGAGCCGGGCGATGATGACGTGTTCCGCAAGGTGCGCGCGGATTTCGACACGGCGGGCATTGACCGCACGGATGCCCGCATTCGCGAGCAGATGGCGGAATTGCTGCCGGTCGCCCGCGAACAGGTCCTCAAGGACTTAAAGTAAGCAGGGCCAGACCCATGCCGCCCGGCTTTGCGGTCGGGCGGAAACTGTCGTGACAGGCCGGGCCATCCTCATTGACCGGTGTGAACGACGCACACTCCACGATGGTTGACGTGCCGGACGCGAAGTCGGGTTTGCCATGCCAGGCCTGCATTTTCTGGGTGCCGGTCCAGTGGCTGAAATACAGGCGGCCGGCATGCTGGGGGATGTGCGGATCGTCCAGTTCGGTCGTGTAATAGGCCTTGCCATCCACATACCAGGTGATGCGGTCGGGCTGCCAGTCAAACGCATAGAGATGCGGCGCGGCCGAGGCATCGAAGGGCAGGTCGAACGTGGCGTGGTGCCCCTTCCGGCCATTGCGCCAATAGTTGAAATGTACCTTTGACGTGTCCTTGCCGAGGAATTCGATGTCGATTTCGTCGTGCGGATTGCCTTCATAGGGGCCGGTATAGGTGAAGAAGGCCGATACGAGGCCGGACCCCTTGCCGACCTGCATCACGGCTTCATAGCGGCCATATCCCAGACGCTGGCGGGACCGCACTTCCGCATTCGACACGTCCCCATTGCCGCGTTCGACGGCCAGATGGGTACCGTCCGATGTCTCGCGGACGTTTTCCGGGGCCCAGCGGCCGCCATAGAAATCATGTCCCCCCTGCGATTCAGACGCCCAGAACTCGCGCTGGATGCCGGATACGGCAGTGTTGGTGAGGAAGCCCTGGCCGGACTGCGCCAGTTGCGCCACCGGCGGCGGATTGCCGGCAGGGCGCGTCGGCCGGACTTCAATCGGTGCGATCTCCGTGCGACCACGCAGCGAGACCGATGCTTCGGTGACGGGATAGTAAATCGCGCGCGCTTCGGAGTCAGGCGGGCTGACCGACTGGCCGCCGCTTGCCCAACATGCCAGGCCTGCAAGGACTGCTGCAGAAACGGTAAAAACGGGTATGGCGTCCAGAACTGAGACAGTTCCTGCGCCTTTGATTAACCTGACTAACCCAGAACGAGACATTTCTTTACCTTGCGTTTACCTTCGCAGGCAAATTCGCAAGAGCCAAGCCGGTTTCAGCTGCTGGAACTGGTATCTGTCAGGCTTTTCATGTTTCGCATCATGAAGAGGGGGACCGAGCCGATAGGTGTCACCGCCCAGTCGAGCGGCTGATCGTGCGGTTCGCTGGGCACGGTTTCGATCTGCTGGGCCGGATAGGCCAGCGCGCAGGCAAAGGCCCGGCCCCTGGCGCGCAGTTTCTCGAACGCCTTGTCATAATGGCCCTTGCCGTAACCCAGCCGGTTGCCCATCCCGTCAAAGGCCAGCAGGGGCGTCAGGATCAGGGTCGGCTCTGCCAGGGGCGCATCGGCGGAGGGTTCCGACAGGCCGAAGGGCCGGCGCTCCAGCGGTTCGCCGAAATGCCATGACCGCCAGGTCAGCTCTCCGGAGTCCTCGATGCGCGGCAGGCAGAGTTCGGCACCGGCCTGCGCAAGGCGCTTCATGAGCGGTGCAGGGTCCAGCTCTTCATTGATGGCGACATAGCCTGCCACGACGGGCCCGTAGCGCTCCAGCAGCTTCATCGGAAATTGGTCGGCCAGCGAGTCGGCGGCATCCGGATCCCGCGCGGCCGCTTCAGCGCGCAGGGTTCGCATTCGGTGTCGCAGGTCGGTCTTGTCCATCGCAGGGCCCCATGCCGGATTTGGGTCGGCGCCAGGCAGCGGCACCTGGAAATTCGCGCATGAAGACCGCGAGCGCCGCGGGGCATATTCACTCCCGTCAACCTAGAGACTAGGTGGGCGCCGGGTGAGCCCGGACCACGGTCCGAACCAGAATGCCAGCTCCCTGACGGAAATTAAGGTCGCCGGAGATCAGTCCGTCGCAAACGCCACAGCCTTCATGCTGGATCGAGATGTAATCTGCTGCCCCTGCAATTGTAAGGGGGGAGCGCGCAGTCAGATGTGGATTCGCGTCAGTGGGCTTCTCCCACCAGGTCGAAGGCGTAGAGCAGGGTTCTCTGGCGGCCTGAGAAATTGTCATCCGAGACCAGCCAGAGCCGGTGCGTGGCGTCTGCCAGCGTCTCGACGGTGATGCCCTCGAAATTGTCGACCGTCATTGGGGCGGCCAGGCGAAACAGGCCGCGGCGGCTCGAGCCGCCGGCATCGGTGTACTCGGCCTCGACCGACAGCCGGTTGCCGAAGACGGGATTGTAGTCGCGCCGGAGGCTGTAGACCACCGAGCCGGCCGTTGCGGCATCTCCCAGCGTGATCCGGTTGGTCATGCCGACCAGCGGGCCACCAAAGCCGGGCTTGATGGCTTCGCGAAACGAGATGACCGGTGCCTCCGCCGAGAGGTTCACCAGCGGGGACCGTCCTTCGACAAGCTGTTCATAGCCCGCCAGCAGGCCCTCACCGGCTGACAGGGCCTCGGCGCCGGAATTCTCCCTGATCTCGGTGTCGTCGATCCGGTCCGGAAGGTCGGCCACCGGGGCAGCGCGCGCGGCAGCGCCGCATTTGTCGAGATCGAAGGCCGCAATGCGGTGGCGGCGTTCGAAGCTGACAAAGGCGAGACCGTGCTTGACGGCGAGGCCTTCGGAATCGCCATCGCGTTTGCCGCTCAATTGGGACCCGTCCGGACCCAGCATGTAGCTGAACGCTCCGGTCCCGTCCGGCGCGTCATCCGTCAGGCCGATCCGGACAAAGGCACCCATGTCGGTGATCGCCAGCAGGGATCCATCTTCAAGGTGTTCCAGCCCGGACAGCCCGCCAAAGCCCGCATGATCTGAAGTCAGGGCCCACCCGCCGACAAAGCGTACTCCGGGCGGAAGCCGGCCCTGGCCGGCCCGGTCGGACAGGGCGACCGGTTCGGCCGTGATCTGGATACGTTTCGGCGCAATGTGCTGCGTGCCTGGCGGGCAGGACAGCGCGCTCAGCCTGTCCGGTGCGGGCAGGGCTGAGGCGGGCGCGGTGGTCTGCGCAGAATTCATCGCGTCCGCGGCCTTGCGGGGCGCCGTACAAGCCGCCAGCGCGCCCGCTGTCAGCGCGAGAAAAGATACTTGAAGTAAGGTCCGCATGAATTGGTCTCGCCGCTTGAAGGTGGAAGTCTCTTTTGAGCGAAATTTTGCGGCAGGAATAGGGAAGGGTCTGGATTTAGAAAGCGAACCCATCCAGACAGGAAACATGTCCCAGATTCCTCTCGTCCGCCGCTCACCCGTTCCGACCGAAGCCTGCAATCTGGCACGCGCGATCGATTTGATCGGCGACCGCTGGACGCTGCTGATCCTGCGTTCGGCGCTCTACGGTGTGCGCCGATTCGACGATTTCCAGTCCGAACTGGGATGTCCGAGAACGGTCCTGTCCGGCCGGTTGAAAAAGCTGGTCGATGCCGGCCTGCTCACCAGGAAGTCCTACAAGGCGCCCGGCAAGCGTGCCCGGCCGGAATATGTCCTGTCTGCGACGGGGCTGTCTTTGCGGCCCATCCTGATCGGCCTGACACAATGGGGCGACGCCTGGCTGGGTCAGGGAGAGGCCCCGCCCATCAGCTTCACCAAGGCCGGATCCAAGAGCGCGATCCGGGCCGCTTTTGTCGATGTCGAGGGCCGGGAAGTGCGTCCGGACCAGATCCGCGCCGTGCTGCGCGGATAGGTATTCACAGGTCTCTCGCCGCCGCAGAAGAAATTGTGCAGTTTCGCCGTTTTTCCGGCTTGCAAAGGCCGGGCTGATGCGCTTTATCACGCCTCTCGGCGGAGACGCCGTGAATACCCCAATAAGGATGCGGGCGTAGCTCAGGGGTAGAGCACAACCTTGCCAAGGTTGGGGTCGTGAGTTCGAATCTCATCGCCCGCTCCAATTTTCAGTGCAAAGCCAGCCTCGTTTCGACGCGTCATTCCGCCATGGGATTGACCGATACTGTGCGCTCACAGACAAGACCATTGCCGCGCGCCGTGCACATTCTACTATTGGTCTGCCCGGCAGGCCGATGTGGCTGACCCGGCAAGGATGAAAGAATTGATGATGACTGACGAGACCCGACCCGCCCCCGACGCGGCGCCCCTGCGCCAGCGCTTCCTGGAGGGGATGAGTCAGGTGGCTGCCACGGTGACGGTCATCACGACCAATGGTCCGCAGGGGCGCGCAGGCACAACGGCCACGGCGATGTCCTCTGTCAGTGCCGATACGCCGAATCCCACACTCCTTGTCTGCATCAACGAGATGTCCTCACTGACGCCGATCCTGCTGGGCAATGGCACTTTCTGCGTCAATGTCCTGAAAGATGACCAGGCGCTGATCGCCGATGTGTTCGCCAGCCGGATGCGTGACACGTATCCCGACAAGTTCGATTGCACCGACTGGGCTCCGGGCCGTTTCGGGCAGCCGGTCATTGCCGGCGCGCTGGTGGCCTTCGAGTGCAAGCTGGTCTCGCACAATCAGGTCGGCACGCACCATGTATGCTTCGGCGAGGTGGTGGACGCCGTGCTGGGCGACAGCGGCAATTCGCTGATCTATGCGAGCCGCGAATACCGCACGACAATCCGGCCAGACTGAGACGCGCCGGTCGCCACCCCTCGCGTCAGCGCGCGGTCATGGCGCCATCCACCACATGTTCCTGACCGCTTATATAGCTGGAAGCGTCAGAGGCGAGGAACAGGACGAGTTCGGCCACTTCCTCCGGTCGGCCGGCCCGCCCCATCGGACTGGACTGGGCGGCGATCATGTCGGCGTCCATCTGATTGGCACCTGAATGTGCGGTCAGCGCTGCGATCCGGTCAGCGTCCATGGCTTCGGTCATGCGGGTGATGGATTTCTGCCAGATGGGCGTGTCGATGATTCCCGGATGGACCGAATTCACGCGAATGCCGGTGCCAAGTTGCGCGCACTCGACCGCGGCGGCCTTGGTGAACAGGCGTACGGCTCCCTTGGATGTGCAATAGGCGCTGGCGCCGGCGGCGCCCCGCAGGCCGGCAACGGACGAGATGTTGATGATGGATCCGCCCCGTCCGGACATGGCGCGCATGGCGGCCCGCGTGCCGAGAAACACGCTGTCGACATTGACCGCCATCTGCAAGCGCCAGTCTTCGAGCGAATAGTCGGCCAGGGCGCCAGCGATGGCGATGCCGGCATTGTTGACGAGAATGGATGGCGCGCCGAATGCGGCTTCTGTTTCGGCAAAGACCGTGTCCCAGGCGGCTTCATCCACCACGTCCTGATGCCGGGTCGTGATGCGCCCGCCGGCGCTGTCGACGAGACGTGCGGTCTCCGTCAGGCCGTCGGTGTCGATATCGGTCGCCATGATGGCCGCGCCCTCGCGCGCCAGCACCTGGGCACAGGCCCGTCCGATGCCGCTGCCCGCTCCGGTGATGATGGCCACCTTGCCGTCGATCTGTCCCATAGTCATTCCTCCCTATATATGCAGCAGGTGTAGCAGCAGACCGGCTTGACCTGCCACCGGTTTTGGGGTTTACCCGCCGCCTTGATACGGGATGGTGCAGAGCCGCCGTTGAAATCGTGGGTGCGAATGAGCGTCACCCACCGGCCTGCGTCGACAATGAGGTACTACCATGTCTCGTCGCCATAGTGCGAAGTACAAGATCGACCGTCGCGTCGGTGAAAACATCTGGGGCCGTCCGAAGTCCCCCGTCAACAAGCGCAATTACAAGCCGGGCCAGCATGGCCAGAACCGTCGCGGCAAGACGTCCGACTTCGGTCTGCAGCTGATGGCCAAGCAGAAGCTGAAGGCTTATTACGGCGACATCACGGAAAAGCAGTTCCTTCGCACCTATGAAGAAGCGAACCGCATGAAGGGCAACACGTCCGAGAATCTGATCGGCCTGCTGGAATCGCGTCTCGACGCCATCGTCTATCGCGCGAAATTCGTGCCGACGATCTTTGCGGCCCGTCAGTTCGTCAATCACGGCCACGTCATGGTCAATGGCCGCCGCTGCAATATCGGGTCCGCCCGTCTGAAGCCGGGTGACGTTGTCCAGGTTCGAGAAAAGTCCCGCAACATGGCGCTGGTCCTGGAAGCTCTCGGCAGCGCCGAGCGCGACATTCCGGAATATGTGGATGTCGATCCGAAGGCGATGTCGGCCACTTATGTTCGCGTTCCGGAACTGGCTGACGTGCCGTATCCGGTCCAGATGGAACCGGCCCAGGTGGTCGAATTCTACTCTTCCTAAGAGTTCCGGATTTCTTGTTCTTTCCGAAAAGCCGCGCCAGACTGGTGCGGCTTTTTTCATTGGAGATTCTGCCTGCATGAACATTCCCGAGATTGCCGATGTCCGCGACCGCCTGATGGCGCGTCCCGGTGACCCCTTTTCCCTGGCGGCCCGGCCCACGCGCGATCCCGTCCTGTTCGATGACAAGGCGGACGCAAAGACCAGCCTGAAGAAGGATGCGGCGGTCATCAATGAGCTGAAGGACATGCTCTACGCCCACAAGAAACAATCCGTTCTGGTTGTGCTCCAGGGCATGGATACGGCTGGCAAGTCCGGTACGATCCGCAATGTGTTCGCAGACACGACGCCTCTGGGCATGGAGGTGAAGGCGTTCAAGGCCCCCAGCAAGAATGAACTGGCCCGGGACTATCTCTGGCGCGTGCACAATGCCGTGCCGAAGAAGGGTCATGTCGGCATTTTCGACCGCTCGCACTATGAGGATGTTCTGGTGGTAAAGGTGCGCGGCTTTGCCAGCCCCGAGGATGTCGAGCGCCGCTACGACCAGATCAACGCCTTCGAGAAGCATCTGACCGAAAATGGCGTGGTCATCGTGAAATGCATGCTGAATGTCGGCTATGAGGAACAGGGGGTGCGCCTGGCCGAACGCCTCGTCGAGCCGCACAAGCTGTGGAAGTTCAATCCCGGCGATCTGGACGACCGGCGGGACTGGGACAAGTTCATGGCCGCTTACGAGACCGCCGTTGAGCGGTGTTCGACGCCGCACGCGCCCTGGTATGTCGTGCCCTCGGACAGCCGCACCCGCCGGAACGCAATGATTGCCCGGCTGGTGCGTGGTGCGCTGGAGGACATGAATCTCGACTGGCCGAATCCCGGATTCAAGCCGGAAGATTTCGACATCGGCTAGGTCGGGGAACCGGCCCGGCTAGCTGCCATGGAATTGTGTGGAGCCGCCACTGATCGACTTGTTGGCCGAGCGATCGGACGGATTGCCGTAGATGTCCACGCTGCCGCCGCTCGAGGTCCGGCTGCTGGCGGATTCGCTGGCGCGGGCTGAAACGGATCCGCCACTGCTGGCCTTCGCCTTGACCGTGTCGCAGGCGAGCCCCTTGGCATTGGCGCTGCCACCGGATGACGCCTTGATGGTCAGGCTGTCGCACTCGCCGTGCACGGACACGGCTGCGCCACTGGACACGTCGATCTTCATGGCACCGGCAGCGACGCCTTCGGCCAGGAGGGAGGAGCCGGAACTCGCTTCGATCTCGGTCAGCTCCGGTGCGGTGACGGTAAACTTGACCCGGACCTTGTTGCCCCAGCCCTTGGTCGACTTGCGGGACAGATAAAGACGATCGCCATCAAGGCGGACTTTCACATCGTCGGGCCCACCGCGATCAAAGTCGGCAGTGATCGAATATTCCGGCGCGCGGATGAACTTGACTTCCACACCGGCGGCCACGTCCAGTTCGTCGAAGCCGGACAGCTGGTAGACCTGCGTCGTGTCTGCGGAGGCCGTGAACAGGGTGGCGGACAGCGCCAATGCGGCGAGGCTTGTTGCAAGGATGACGGGCTTTGTCATGGTCGGGCTCCTTCGGGGGATCAGGATTTGATGGAAATGTCGCCGCCGCTGGATTCGCGGACGTCGCGATCGGCAGGGTTGCCACGAATGGTGATGTCACCGCCACTCGACGCCGAGGCCTTGACCGACTCGGTCACGCTCAGGGCGATGTCGGCACTGCTGGACGCCTTGATGTCGGCGCTGTTGCAGGTCAGGTCACGGCCCTCGATATCGGCGGAGGAGGAGGCGAACAGTTTGATGCGCTCGCAGGTGCCGCTGAGCTCGAGATCGGCGCTGGAGGAGGCCTCCAGATAGACTTCGCCAGTCTGCTGCAGGTCCAGTTCGACATCCGCGCTGGAGGAGGCGCTGATGCGGACCTGATCAGCTGAGATGGCGCGCGCCTTCACATCAGAACTCGACGCGGCATCAATGGTCAGGCGGGTGGCTTCCAGATTTTCCGCGTCGATGTCGGCCGATGAGGAGGCGTCGATGTCGACACGGCCCGCACGTCCGGAGACGGACAGGTCCGCGCTGGACGAGGCCGCGAGGTCGAGGTTGTCGGACGCGAGACCCGAGGCCGTGACCATGGCGGAACGGGATACATCAATGGCAGCGAGAGACGGTGCCGTGATGCGGACAGTGTAGGAGGGCACGCGCTTGCCATTGACCTTGGCACGCAGGATGCCCTTGTCGAAATCGGTCGAGAGGTTGGACCGCCAGCCGCGGCCAGCGCTCTTGCGATCGATCCAAAGCGTATCGTCACGGGTCTCGATCTGGATGTCGGAAAAGTCGCCTTCGGCCTGGTCGACGGTCACGCGGGTGTCGGATCCAGTTTCGAAAACGACCATGATGGCCTCGCTCACATCCAGTCTGGTGAAGGTATCGGCTGGATAATCCCGGGTTTCCGCCAAGGCTGGCAGAGCGGCGAGGGACAGGGCGGAAAGGGATATCAGTGCGCGGTGCATGTGAGCCTCCAAAAGCGTTAAGGCCACTATGAATTATCGAAATACGATATGTCAATCGTTGTTTTTCGATAAAATTCAGGTGCCTGCACCGTCCGGTGTCAGGACTGCCTTTGACGGCGCAGCACCATGGGGGGCTGCCCATACGCCCGCAAAAAGGCCAGTCTCATCCGGTCCGGATCGCCAAATCCGGTGGCTTTGGCGATTTCCTGCAGCGATGCGGTGGAGGTTTCCACCCGGTGGCGAGCAGATTCGAGCCGCAACTTCCCGATCAGGCGGGCAGGTGATGTGCCCGTCTCGGCCTTGAACACGCGGGTGAAGTTCCGCGGGCTCATGCCGCAGCGCCGGGCCAGGGCGTCCACGCCAAGGTCTTCATCCAAATGGGTTTGGACCCAGGTGAGGAGAGTGTCGAACCTGCCCGAGGCGAGTCTGACTTCCTGCATCACGGAGAATTGGCTCTGCCCGCCATGGCGCCTCTGGTGGACAACCAGTTCGCGGGCTGCCGCCCCGGCAATGTCTTCGCCGAGATCGTCCTCGACCAGGGCCAGCGCAAGATCGATCCCCGCCGAGATGCCGGCAGAGGTCCAGAATTTGCCATCCCGCACATAGATCCGGTCGGCTTCAACCTGAACGGCGGGAAAATGCCGGGCCATGTCCGGGCAACGCCGCCAATGGGTCGTGGCCCGGCGGCCGTCCAGCAACCCCGCGGCAGCGAGCAGGATCGCGCCGGAACACACCGAAGTCGTGCGCCGCGTGCGATCTGACAGGGCACGGATGTCTGCGAGCAGGGTTTCATCGTGCATGGCGGCGCGCGTGCCCTCGCCGCCGGACACGATCAGCGTGTCCAAGGCCAGCCTGTTCGGGATGGGCGCTGTCTGGACGAGAATGCCGCAGGAGGCGCGCACTTGCCCGCCCTCCCGTGAGTAGACTGTCAGGGCATAGGGCGGTGGGGCGATGCCGCGCATCGGCATTTCGAACACGGTCGACGGGCCGGCCATGTCCAGCAGCTGGAAATCCTCGAACACCAGCAGGCCAATCTCGCGGGAGGGCGGTTTGTCGGAAAACAACGGAAATCTGTCCTTTCAGCCAAATCCCTCCTAGGCAAAACTGGCAGGGCAGACAAGGAGGTCGCCATGTCCAAACCGTTCAGGACCGTTTTCGCCATCTATGATGACATGACCCATCTCGATTTTACCGGACCGCATCAGGTGCTGTGCCGGTTGCCGAATTCGGAGACAGTGGTCGCCAGCCGCGACGGAGGAGACGTGATCGCTGAGGGCAATCTCGTCATTGGGCGGACTGAGACTCTCGCGTCGATTGACCGGTGTGATCTGTTGTGTGTGCCGGGCGGCGTCACAGCAACGCAATGGGCGCTGGATGAGGCGTTCGTCGAGGAAATTCGGCGGCTTGGAGAGCGCGCAACTTATGTGACGTCGGTGTGTACGGGATCGCTCATCCTGGGGGCGGCAGGCCTGTTGCAGGACAAGCGGGCGGCCTGTCACTGGGCCTGGCGGGACCTGCTGTCCGAATTCGGCGCGATCCTTGATGAGGAGCGTGTCGTTCGTGACGGGAATATCTTTACTGGGGGCGGCGTCACGGCCGGGATCGATTTCGCGCTGACCATGGTCGCCGAGATCGCCGGGGACGCCTACGCGAAGGCGTTGACGCTCGGCTATGAATATGCGCCGTCACCGCCCTATCCGGGCGGCCGTCCGGAACTGGCGGAGCCTGAAGTGCTAGCGGCCTATCATGCCCGTATGGAAGGGCTGATGGAGGTGCGCCGTGCCGAGGCGAAGCAAGCCGGTGCGCGAATGCGCGCTCAGGCGGGCCGTCCGTAGAGGTCATATTCGTCGGCGTCTTCAATCGAAGCCGAAACAATGTCACCGGGTTTCAGGTGAGCCGCATCCTGAAGGTAGACCACGGCATCGACCTCGGGAGCGTCTGCCTTCGTGCGGGCGACCATCTCGCCAGGCGTGTCTGCCGGACCGTCAATGATGACGTCCTGCACGCTGCCCACCTGGGCGGCCGCACGGGCTGCCGAGATGTCAGCCTGCACCTCCATGAACCGGTGCCAGCGGTCTTCCTTGACCTCATCCGGCACGTGGCCGGGGAGGCCACGGCTGTCCGCATGGGCCACGTTTTCGTACCGGAAGCACCCCGCCCGGTCGATCTTCGCCTCGCGGATGAAGTCGAGCAGGATTTCGAAGTCTTCTTCGGTCTCGCCCGGAAACCCGACAATGAAGGTGGAACGGATGGCGAGGTCCGGCACGTCGCGGCGCCATTGCAGGATGCGTTCGAGCACTTTGTCCTGTTTGGCCGGGCGCTTCATGGCCTTGAGCACATTGGCCGAGGCGTGCTGGAACGGGATATCCAGATAGGGCGTGATCAGCCCGTCCGCCATCAGCGGTATCACGTCGTCAACATGCGGATAGGGATAGACATAGTGCATCCGGGTCCACACGCCGAGGCTGCCGAGGCCCCTGGCGAGATCCAGGAAGCGGGTCTGATATTCGGTGCCGCGCCACACTTCCGGCTTGTAGCGGACATCGAGGCCATAGGCCGATGTGTCCTGACTGATGACAAGAAGTTCCTTCACGCCGGCGCGGACGAGTTGCTCTCCCTCGGTCAGGACATGATGGATGGGGCGCGACACCAGATCGCCGCGCAGTTTCGGAATGATGCAGAAGCTGCAGCGATTGTTGCAGCCTTCTGAAATCTTCAGATAGGCATAATGGCGCGGAGTCAGGCGTAGCCCGCTTTCTGGGACCAGATCCATATGCGGATTGTGTGGCGGGGTCAGGTGTGTGTGGACCGCCTCCATGACTGCTTCGTATTGATGCGGCCCGGTAATGGCGAGCACTTTCGGGTGAGCCTTTTCAATCACGTCCGGCTCGGCGCCGAGGCAGCCGGTGACGATGACCTTGCCATTGGCCTCGATGGCTTCGCCGATCGCCCCCAGGCTTTCGTCGCGGGCCGAGTCCAGGAATCCGCACGTGTTCACCAGGACGAGGTCTGCGCCGGCATAGTCAGGCGCGATCTGGTATCCTTCCGCCCGCAACCGGGTGACGATGCGTTCGGAATCGACGAGGGCCTTCGGGCAACCGAGGGACACGATGCCGACTTTGGGCGTCTTTGCGGGCCGAATGGGTGCCGGGGCAAGGGATGAGGTGGTCATGGGCGGTCAGCTACAGGAAACAGGCACAGCTGCCTAGAAGGGAATGTTTCTGACGCAGGCGTGATTGGCAGTTGTTCCGAACCTCGCATAGCAGCAGCGCAGACAAAAATATGAAGGACGTTACCGCCATGCATGTCAATCTTCCGCGCGCCCTGTTTGCGCTTCGCGCCTCGATCGCCATCTTCTTTGCTGTCTGGGCAATTGAGAAATTCGTCAAACCGGAAACGACCGCAGCCATCTGGTCCAAATTCTATCTCGTCGACGGCCTGCCGCACGAGATGTCCTATCTGATTGGGGCGATCCAGTTGCTTGTCGTGATCCTGTTCGCGCTCGGCCTGTTCAAGACCTGGACCTATGGCTTCTTGCTGACGATCCACGCGCTGGGGACCCTGTCGACCTGGCAAGTCCTGATCACCCCCTATGAGGGCGGCAATCATCTGTTTGTAGCGGCGATACCGGTTCTGGGCGCGCTCGCGGCCTTGTTCCTGATGCGCCGCGAAGACACCTGGCTGTCACTCGGATGAACAGGCAGGGCGGTTAGCGAAGTCTTTCCGGCACCTTGCGATATTCACAGCCCGGTTTTGCCGGGTGGAAACGCTGCCGGATGTAGAGTGTATGCCGGTCGCCCAGGGGAGAGCGCGATGACGGACATGATTGCAATGATAGCGGCCTGGTCGGCAGCGATGCTCGGCCTGTTTCTGGTGGCCTACACGTTGAAGAAATGGCGCCGCGCGGCGCGTGCCTGCCATCCCATGCCGTTTCGCCGCCGCAAGAGCTACATGACCGGTCTGGCCGTCAGCGCCCTGTTCGTTGCGGCCCCGGCCGTGGTGCATGCGGATGTGATCATTCAGGAAGCCGGACTTGCGGGGATCCTGTCTGCCTGAGATCAGGCGTCTTCCAGCGCGATGCCCTTGTCTTTCATGAAGTCACGCAGTTCGCCGCTCTCGAACATCTCTTTCACGATGTCACACCCGCCGACGAACTCGCCCTTCACATAGAGCTGCGGGATGGTCGGCCAGTCGGAATAGGCCTTGATGCCTTCGCGAACATCCTGATCTTCGAGGACGTTGGTCGAGACATAATCAACGCCAAGATAATCCAGCACCTGCACCACGACCGACGAGAACCCGCATTGCGGGAAGGTCGGTGTGCCCTTCATGAAAAGCACGACGTCATTGGATTTGACGGCTTTGTCGATGGCGTCGAGCGTGGCTTGGTCGGTCATACTGGTATCTCCGCTGTTGCCTCAGCATGTGTGGTGGATACCCGGCAGCGTCAAGCTCTGACGCTGCCGAGTGTGGGAAAGTCCTACCAGCCACAGCTTTCCGTGGCGTTCTCGTCCTTCAGGTAGAGCATCAGCGGGTCGAAATACTCGATGATGGCGCTGCCATCCATCTCGCGGGTGCCGGTGAACTCTTCCAGCGTGTCCGGCCAGGGCTGCGACGCGCCGGCTTCCATCATGGCATTGAAGCGCTCGCCCACTTCCTTGTTGTTGTAGATCGAGCAGCGGTGCAGCGGACCGTCCCAGCCAGCCTGTTCACAGGCGGCCTTGTGGAACTGAAACTGCATCACGAAGCTGAGGAAGTAGCGCAGATACGGCGTGTTGCCCGGAATGTGGTATTTCGCGCCGGGATCGAACGCGTCGGCCGGGCGCGGGGCCGGCGGCACAAGGCCCTGATTCTTCAGGCGCAGATCCCACCAGGCCGTATTGTAGGCGTCCGGGGCGGTTTCGCCCGACAGCACGCCCCAGCGCCAGCCATCGACCGTGATGGCGAAGGGCAGGAAGGCGATCTTGTCGAGCGCGGTCTGCATCAGCAGGGCCGTGTCGGCATCGGCGCCCGGCTTTTCGTCTTCCGAGATCAGGCCAATCTGTTCCAGATATTCCGGCGTGATGGACAGGGCCACGAAGTCACCAATGGCTTCGTGGAACCCGTCATGGGCGCCCGTCTTGTAGAGATAATCCTGATCCTTGTAGGCGCGCTGATAGAAATTGTGCCCCAACTCGTGGTGGACCGTGTAGAAGTCTTCCGAGTTCACCTCGGTGCACATCTTGATGCGCACGTCTTCCTCATCGTCCAGATTCCAGGCAGACGCGTGGCACACCACTTCCTTGCCTTCCGGCCGCACGATCATGGAGCGGTCCCAGAAGGTTTCCGGTAGCGGCTCGAGGCCGAGCGAGGTGAAGAAGGCTTCGCCGGTCTCCACCATCTTGATGGCGTCATAGCCACGCTCGTTCAGGCGCTTTGTGAGGTCATAAGGGATCTCGCCGGTATTTTCCGGCTCGACGATGTCATAGATGGATGACCATTGCTGGGCCCACATATTGCCGAGCAAATCCGCGCGGATCGGGCCGGTGCGCGGCTGGACCTCGTCGCCATACTGGTCATTGAGTTTCGCGCGGGTGTAGCAATGCAGCTCCTTGTAGAGGGGCTCCACCTGGCCCCAGAGGCGCTGGACTTCCGCTTCCATCTCTTCCGGGGGCATATCGTAGCCGGACAGCCACATCTGGTCGAGACTTTCAAAGCCAAGCTCGTTTGCGCCCTCATTGGCGATGTCGACCATGCGGGCATAGTCATCCTTCATGGGCGGCGAGATGGTGCGCCAGCCTTCCCAGACCTGCTGAAGCACTTCCGGGTCGCGGCTCTGTTCGATCAGCGTGGACAGCTGGTCGAGTGTGAGACCTTTCTCGACGATGTCGTCCCGTTCGGCTTCGCTGAGGTCACCAAGCAGTTTCAGGACGGAATCGGTGTTTTCCTTGAGCTTGTAACGGCCAGTGCTGTAGGTCGCGTCCAGCCGCGTCGTGATTTGTGACAATTCCTCGGCCGCGCCCTGTGTCGACGGGGCCGGAATGGTGATGCCCGTGCGCAGCATGTTGAATTTGCGGGCGAGGTCTGCCGGCAGGACGCTGACATCATACTGCTTCGACTCGTTGGCCAGCGAGACGGCGAGCTTCGTCGAGGCGGCGCCTGCCTCGGCGGCGGCGGCATTGGTTTCCGGCGTGATGTTGGTGGCCTGGTTCCAGTAGGCCTGCGCGGCAATGTGGCTCTGGGCGGCAAGTTCGGCCTCTGCGCGTTCCATGAAGGCGCGGGCGGCGGCGATCTCTTCGGAATGATCGGGCGTTGCAGCCGTCTCGACGGTCGTGTCAGCCGGGCTGGCGGTTGCGGTCTCGGCGGCCTCCGGGGCCGCACAGGCGGCGACCATGAAGCCGAGCGCAATGGCGCTGGTCGTTAGGGTCAGGCGTTTCATGGGGCAGTTCCTCATCCTTGGTTTCGGATGAAACAATATCGAACTGCCTTCGGCGTCAACGCCCGAGCGTCAGGAATCCGGTGCCTTTGTCTTGAGCGCCAGCGCATGCAGTTCTCCGCCCATCGTGCCTTTCAGGGCCGCGTAGACCAGCTGGTGCTGTTTCACGCGGGACAGGCCGGCAAATTGCGGACTCACGATTTCAGCCTGCCAGTGATTGTCGTCGCCGGCCAGGTCCGTCAGCGTGATCTCGGCGTCCGGAAATGCATCGGTTAGATAGCCGAGCAGAGTGTCGCGTGACATGGCCATGGGCAGTTCCTTCCAGTTTCGCGGCAGAGGTGGCGTGTCCTGCCTGCGACGTCAAGCATCCGGCTGAACCGATTGTCGGCTGTGCGGCCGCGCTCTAAGGTTCTGATCCCACATGACTACCGGACCCCTGCCATGACCAAGATGCGTGCCTTCATCCTTGCCGAGATCCTGCTGGTTCTGACCTTTCTCGGCGGCGTGATCCTTTACATGAACCGCGGGGACGGAGCGGTGGACGGTCTGAGCGGATATCAGACGCTTTATGTGGACGGGCCGGCGATGCTGAACCTGACCGAGACGCTCTCATCCGACGCCCTTGAGGGACGCGAGACCGGGACCGAGGGGAATGCTGCCGCGCGGGGCTTCATCCTGAAGCGGTTTGAAACCCTGGGCCTGCGCCGCATCGGTGGCACCTATGCGCACGAATTCGCGATCATACCCTATGAAGCCGGTCAGGTGTCGCTGCCGCCGGAAGGTGTGAACCTGCTCGGCTGGGTAGCGGGCAAGACGCCGGGCAAGGGACCGATGATCGTGGTAACGGCCCACTATGACCATCTCGGAGTGCGGGACGGGGAGATCTACAATGGCGCCGATGACAATGCAGGCGGTGTCGCTGCGCTGGTCGGCGTGGCAGATTATTTCCGCCGCAATCCGCCGACCCACGATATCATGTTTGCTGCACTGGATGCGGAAGAGAAGGGCATGCTGGGCGCGCGGGCCCTGGTCGAGTCCGGCCTGATCGATCTCGGGCGCGTGGCACTGAACATCAATTTCGACATGATCAGCCGGTCCGAGGCAGGGGAATTGTATGCGGCTGGCACGACTCCGTGGCCGCAGCTGAAGCCCCTGGTCGCGGAGGTCGCTGCCGCCGCGCCGGTAACCCTGCTGACCGGGCACGACTCGCCGGAGCTCGGGCCAGATGACTGGACCAGCCAGTCCGACCATGTCGCCTTTCATGAAGTGGGTATTCCCTTCCTGTATTTCGGGGTGGAGGATCATCCCGGCTATCACCAGCCGTCGGATGATTATGCCGACCTCACCCATGATTTCTTTGTGCGGTCGGGGGACACGCTGGCCATGGCGGTGAAGGCCGCCGATGGCTGGATCGGCCTGTCGGAACGCCCGGCTGATTGATCCCTTCAATGAGGATGTGGGCGCGCGAACGCCGGTCAGGGTGAAGGGTTCCGGGACAACTGCAGAGTGGCCTTCAGCGCCGTTGCCTGAAGCAGGACCGGGCTCCGGAAACTGCAACTAAAACAACAGTAATGGTGGTTAATCCGCATTAGGAATGTGTGGCATTCGGGCAACGTGTGCAGGTTGCGGATTTGTCATTGGAACGGACAAACTTCAGACACGGTTTCCTTGTGGTCTCGCCGCTCTGGCGGGAGCTGAACACGTCTTTGAAGGAGACCACATGTTTAAGTATTTTCTGATCGCATCGACGGCTACAGGTCTGGCCATGGGCGCACAGGCCCAATCCTATGACAGCGACACCGGCTTCTATCTGGATGGCGGCTATCAGTATCTGGAAATCGAACCGGATGGTGCCGAACAGGGTGTTGATACAAACGGTATCGCCGCGCGTCTCGGCTACAAATTCAACAATGTCTTCAGCCTGGAAGGCGAACTGGCCTCCGGTATTGATGATGGCGAATTCGACTACAATGTCGATGAGGACGAGTTCAATCTCGATGACAACAATGACGGCGACTTCAATGACCTGATCGCTGCTTCGGGCGACATCGGCCTGAACTACCTTGTGGGCCTGTACGGCCGCGCCGATCTTCCGGTGACGGAGCGCATGGACCTGTTCGCACGTGCTGGTTATGCCTATATCGACCTTGATGCCTCTCTGGCCACGCCGGGTGGCGCTCCCATCACGGTAGAGGATTCCGAGGAAGGCCCGGCTGTTGGCGCAGGTGTGACTTACGACCTCACCGAGAACTGGCAGCTGCGCGGTGACTACACCTACTATTCGTTCGAAGACACTGACACGAATGGTGTGATGCTGGGTGTTGGCTACAAATTCTAGCGTGACACTTGATCACCAGAGCGAGCACCCCTTCTGCAGAATGCAGGAGGGGTGTTTCTCGTTCAGTCGACGGAGTTCATGTAGGTCGGCAGCCAGCCTTCATGCGCTTCGCGGAGGCGGGAGAGAGGGAGTTCAAAATATCCTCTTTCGTCCAAATCCAACTGTATGGTCTCTCCAAAGAACTCTGTTGAAAAATTGGGTAGGGACGCCGTGACGTTATGCTGTTGGACTAATTGTTCGAAGGATTGTTGATTCGATTTTGGTAACGCAATTGCGTAACGGCCTTGAGTTTCACCAAAAAGCAGCCGAACCGCACCCGCTCCATTTGGCGGAGTTTGCCCCGTCGCTACATAGAGTGATGAGTCAGGATTAATGAGTACGCCAATCCCACTCGCCAGAGCCATCTCCGCCGCGGCACAGGCGATACCGCCGTCGCTGACGTCATGGACGGCGTTGACGAGCCCCAGCTCAACAAGGCGGCGTACGAAATCTGCATTTTTCTTCTCTAGTTCAAGATCAACCGGCGGCGGAGCGCCAAGCGCCTCGTCCTTCAGGCCGAGCCACTCCCGTGCATACAGCGATGCGCCCATATGGCATTTGGTTTCGCCGATCAGGATGAGCACGTCACCGGCCTGTGCGCCTTTCAGCGTCGCGATCTTGCTGACATCCTCGATCAGGCCGACGCCGCCGACAACGGGCGTCGGCGGGATCGCCACGCCGTCGGTCTCATTGTAGAGGCTCACATTGCCGGACACGACCGGGAAGTCGAGCGCGCGGCAGGCCTCGGCCATGCCCTCGATGGCTTTCACGATATAGCCCATTGTGGCGGGCTTTTCCGGATTGCCGAAATTGAGATTGTCCGTGATCGCAATAGGCGTCGCGCCGACGGCAGACAGGTTGCGATAGGCCTCGGCCACAGCCGCCTTGCCGCCCTCATAGGGGTCTGCGGCCACATAATGCGGGTTGCAGTCGGAACAGATGGCGAGCGCCTTGTTCGTGCCGTGGATACGCACAATGGCTGCGTCGCCCTGGCTTTGCGAGGAATCGACCGTGTCGCCCATCACGTGGCGGTCATATTGTTCCCAGATCCAGCGTTTGGAGGCCATGTCGGGCGAGGACATCAGCTTCAGCAGGACTTCGCCATAGTCTTCCGGCTCGGGATATTTCGAAATATCCAACGGCGCGCGCTTTGGTGGCTCGGTCCATGGGCGGTCATAATTCGGTGCGTCGTCTGCCAGAGGCGCGACGGGAATGTCGCAAACCGTTTCGCCAAACTGTCTCAACACGAGGTGGCCATTGTCGGTTGTCTCGCCGATCACTTCGGCGTCGAGGTCGTATTTCTCGAAGATGGCCTTCGCGACGTCGATCTTGTCCGGATAGAGCACCATGAGCATGCGCTCCTGGCTTTCAGACAACATGATCTCATAGGCCGTCATGCCGTCTTCGCGCTGTGGCACCTTGTCAAGATCCATGATCACGCCAATGCCTTCGCCATTCTCGCCGCCGCTTGCGGCCATCTCGACGGAGGAGGAGGTCAGGCCGGCTGCGCCCATGTCCTGGATTGCCTGAATGGCATCTGTCGCCATCAGCTCGAGACAGGCTTCGATCAGAAGCTTCTCGGTGAACGGGTCGCCGACTTGAACCGTTGGGCGCTTTTCCTCGTCGCCCTCGGAGAATTCGGCTGAGGCCATGGTTGCGCCATGGATGCCGTCACGGCCGGTCTTGGAGCCGACATAAAAGATCGGGTTGCCGGGCGTTGCGCCGCGCGCATAGAAGATCTTGTCCTGATCGGCGAGGCCCACGGCCATCGCATTGACGAGGATGTTGCCATTATAGCCTTCGTCGAACTGGGTCTCGCCCGCGACCGTCGGCACGCCGACACAGTTGCCATAGCCGCCAATGCCTGCAACGACGCCCGCCACGAGGCTTCGGGTCTTGGGGTGGTCCGGGCTGCCGAAGCGCAGGGCGTTGACCAGCGCGATCGGCCGCGCGCCCATGGTGAACACGTCACGCAGGATGCCGCCCACACCCGTCGCCGCACCCTGATAGGGCTCGATATAGGATGGGTGGTTATGGCTCTCCATCTTGAAGATGGCGGCCTGACCATCGCCGATATCGATGACGCCCGCATTTTCGCCGGGACCCTGGATGACGCGGTCATTCTTGGTCGGGAATTTGGACAGGTGACGACGGGAGGATTTGTACGAGCAATGCTCTGACCACATCACCGAATAGATCCCGAGTTCGACCAGGTTCGGCTTGCGTCCGAGCCGGGAGACGAGCCGCTCCCATTCATCGGCCTTGATGCCATGTTCCAGGCCGGCAGCATCGTCCTGCTCGGCGGTGAGGTGGGCGAGGATCGCGGATGTGTCAGTCATGCCCGGCGCTTTAGCCGCAATTGCCACGAGTCGCCAGACTCTATTGCGGTTGAGATGGCCGAACCCACCGGTTTTCGGTTCGTGAACAGGATTTAACGGAAACCCTCCGCGCCATGACGGCGTTTCTTCCGGCAGTTGCGACGCTTTTTGAAAGGAATGCGACCATGAAAGAGTTTCTGATCCTTGCTGCGCCCCTGGCGCTCGTGGCCTGTGGGGCAGATGTTACCCAGGCATCCGGGGATGCGATGCCCGCACCGTCACCGATTGCCGCCTCCGACAAGGCCGAGAAGGCCGAACCGGCCCCGGAGAAGCAGGTGACCCAGTTTGCGGGAAGCTGGTCTGATGCCGAGGCGACCAATGGTCAGCGGATCGTTTTTACCTCGGAATCGGGTGAGGACGTCATTTCGCTGACGTGCCAGGACCCCGACGCGTTTGCGGGGGAAGGCGCCCCGAAGGCGCTGGTGCTGAGCCGGCCCTATGAGGGAGATGAGGCCCCGACACAGATCGGGCTGCTGACCTCGGCCGGCAATGGGGCAATACAGGCCCGGGTCCTGGAAGAGGAAGGTGCGGTGACCGGCATGTTTGACACGCGCTCGCAGGCGGCGCGTTCGCTGGCGAACGGGCGCGGCGACCTGAGGGTCGTTGTGGGTCTGAGCGAATACGTCGTGCCGACGGATGCCAAGGTCGCGAGCCTTGTCGAGGCGTGCCGCCCGCCGATTGAGGATGTCGTCAAGGAGTTGAACGCGGCCGAGGACGCGCCGGACGGCGAAGAGGCGGAGTCAGGCGGCGCGCCCGAGACTCCGGGCGGCTCGTGATAGGTTATGCGAGGCTGGCCGCGACATCCTCGATTGCGGCCAGATGCCTCGCCTTGTCGGCCTCTGGCAGGAAGCTGCCCGTGAAGCCGTTCCGGGCCAGCTGGATGATCTGATCGGCTGACAGGTCCAGGGCATCGGTGATCGCTTCGTAGTTCTTGCCGATATAGCCGCCGAAATAGGCCGGGTCGTCGGAATTCACGCAGACCAGCAGGCCTTGCTCCAATTGCGCCTTCACGGGGCTGTCCTTGAGATCTCCGAGAACGCAAAGCGACAGATTGGACAGCGGGCAATTGGTCAGCGGGGTCTGCGTGTCCTTCAGCACCTGGATGAGTGCCGGGTCCTCCATTGAGCGGTTGCCATGGTCGATCCGGTCGACGCCAATATCCAGCAGGGCCTCGCGGACATAGTCCGGCGGGCCTTCCTCGCCGGCATGCATGCACAGTTTGAAGCCCAGCTCCCGGCAGCGCTCGAACAGGCGCTGGAATTTCAGGGGCGGGTGGCCGACTTCGGAACTGTCGAGGCCGACGCCAACAAAGTGTTCGTGCCAAGGCGTCGACTCATCGAGCAGGACAAATCCATCCTCCTCGGTGAGATGACGCAGAAAGCTCATGATGAGCTCTGATGTGATGCCCAGCTCTTTCTCGCCGCGTTCCAGGGCTGACAGGATGCCGTCGGCCACGGCACCGAAAGGCACGCCGCGCTCCGTGTGGGCCTGCGGATCAAAGAACATCTCGACATGCACGACATTGTCCGCCTTTGCGCGCTGCAGATAGGCGAAGGTCATGTCGTGGAAATCCTGTTCGGTTCGCAGGACATTCATGCCCTGATAGTAGACGTCGAGGAATTCCTGCAGATTGTTGAAATCGTAGGCGGCCTTGGCTTCGTCCAATGTCCTGAACGGGATTTCGATCCGGTTGCGCTCGGCCAGCTGCATCATCATTTCCGGCTCGAAACTGCCTTCGATGTGCAGGTGCAGTTCCGCCTTGGGTAGGCGGGCGATGAGATCGGAATGGGCGGACATGCAGAGGCCTCCTGACTGGTCGGCCCATAGAGCCCAATCAGGCTGCCGAGAGCAAGCTTTCGAACACGCCGAGGCCATCCGTGCCCCCCTCATGCCCGCCAATGGCGCGCTCGGGGTGAGGCATCATGCCGAGGATGCGGCCATTCTCGCTGAGGATGCCGGCAATGTCGCGGGCCGAGCCGTTCGGGTTCTGGCCCTTGCTGTAACGGAAGGCGACGCGGCCTTCCCCTTCCAGCGTGTCGAGCGTGGCATCATCGGCGAAATAATTGCCGTCATGGTGCGCGACAGGAATGATGACTTCCGGCGTACCGGAATAGGCGCTGGTATAGGCCGTGTTTGCGGATTCGACGCTCAGGGCCTGCGGGCGGCAGACAAAGTGGAGCGAGGCATTGCGCATCAAGGCGCCGGGCAGGAGACCGGTTTCGCACAGGATCTGGAACCCGTTGCACACGCCGAGCACATAGCCGCCCCGCTCTGCATGGGCGTGCAGCTGGGAGATCACCGGCGAATTGCCCGCCATCGCGCCGCAGCGCAGATAGTCACCATAGGAGAAGCCGCCGGGGACCATGACCAGATCCGTGCCGTCCGGAATGGTTCCGTCCTTGTGCCAGACCATGGCGGGTGGCGTGCCGGTGACCTTGGCCAGCGCGTCATGCGCGTCGCGGTCACAATTCGATCCGGGGAAGACAATCACAGCGGTTTTCATGCGCAGGCCTTTAGCAGGGAGTCGGGGCAAAAGGGAACAGGCATTTGCCGCTGGGCTGGTTCCGGGCAGGCAAAATGCACCTGCCGGCGCCTTGTATCTTGCGGGCAGATCGCTTCAGGCACATTCTCCCGCCTGCCAACTTTCATGGGAGTAACCAGATGAAGAAACTGATGGCCGCCGCGCTCGCCCTGACACTTCTGCCGCTGGCGACAGCATGCAACACGGTCGAAGGTGTGGGCCGCGATGTTCAGGCAGGCGGTGAAGTCGTGTCCGAAACCGCACGGGACGTGAAGGAGAAGATGTCGAAATAGGTTCGACCTTCGCCTTTCAGTCCTTCAGAACGCAAAAGGCCCCGACGCAAAGTCGGGGCCTTTCCTGTTCGGGATACCGATGTGCGGCTAGCGCTGGTCCATCGGCACATAGTCGCGCATGGCGGCGCCAGTATAGATCTGGCGCGGACGACCGATGCGCTGGGTCGGGTCGACCAGCATCTCGTTCAGCTGGGCAATCCAGCCAACGGTGCGGGCCAGCGAGAACAGCACGGTGAACATCTGCTTCGGGAAGCCGATCGCATCGAGGATGATGCCGGAATAGAAGTCGACATTCGGGTAGAGCTTCTTCTCTGCGAAGTATTCGTCTTCCAGGGCGATCCGCTCCAGTTCCATGGCAACTTTCAGGATCGGCTGATCCTTCAGGCCGAGCAGGTCCAGCACTTCGTGGGCGGACTCGCGCATCACGGTCGCGCGCGGATCGTAGTTCTTGTAGACGCGGTGACCGAAGCCCATGAGGCGGAACGGATCCGACTTGTCCTTGGCCTTCTCGATGAATTCCGGGATGCGGTCCACCGTGCCGATTTCGTGCAGCATGTTGAGACAGGCCTCGTTCGCACCGCCATGGCTCGGGCCCCAGAGACAGGCCACGCCAGCGGCGACGGCGGCAAACGGGTGCGCGCCCGAAGACCCTGCAAGGCGCACGGTCGAAGTCGACGCGTTCTGCTCGTGGTCTGCGTGCAGGATGAAGAAACGGTCCATCGCCTTGGCGATCTTCGGATCGACCTTGTAATCCTCGGCGGTGACCGAGAAACACATGTTCAGGAAGTTCTCGGCATAGGTCAGGTCGTTGCGCGGATCGACAAATTTCTGGCCGAGATTGTACTTCAGGATGCGGGCGCAGAGCGTCGGCATCTTGGCGATCAGGCGGATCGAGGCGAGGCGGCGCTCCTCCGGGTCTTCGCTGTCCATGGCGCCCGGATAGAAGGACGCCATCGCGCCGACTGTGCCGGTCAGCATCGCCATCGGGTGGCTGTCACGACGGAAGCCGTCAAAGAAGCGGTCCATCTGGGTGTGCAGCAGGGTGTGCTGCTTGATCTCGTCGTCAAACGATTTGAGCTCGGACTTGGACGGCAATTCGCCGTTCAGGATCAGGTAGCAAACTTCCGGGAAGGTTGCCTGCGCTGCCAGCTGGCCGATGGGATAGCCGCGGTGCAGCAGGACGCCTTCTTCGCCGTTGATGAACGTGATCTGGCTTTCGCAGCTCGCTGTGGAGGTAAAGCCCGGGTCGAATGTGAACTGGCCGGATTGCGCGTAGAATTTGCGCACATCCACGACGTTCGGTCCATGGGTGCCGGACAGGACCGGCATGTCATAGGTCTTCCCGTCAATCTCGATCTTCGCCGTACCGGCGTCTTTGGTCTTGTTTTCCATCAGCTCTAGCCCTTCCAAGTCATGTTTCCACCCGGCGTGGCTCGGGATTAGGTCCCGGCCTTCGCCGTTTGATCTTCAATTCGTCCCAGCGCCTCATCCTGCCCGAGCCATTCAAGGACTGGAGCGATGTCTGGCGCGGGCAGTCCGCCCGTAAGCGCAGCCCGAAGTGGCTGACCGACCTGTCCCATCGAGAGGTCGCGGTCAGCGCAATAGGAGCTTATGACGAGCGATATAGTTTCTGCGGTCCATTGGCGCAATTGCTGCAGTTCGTCGCGCAGACCGGCGAGCCGGTCAAGCCCTTCTTCGGACAGGGCCTTGCGGGCTTTCTTGTTGAGCTCGATCGGCCGTATGTCGCGCAGGAATGCAAACGCTTCGGCAAGCTCCGGCAGGGTCGTGCCGCGATCCTTCATGGCCGGCAGTGCGGCCCGGATACGGGCCGTTTCGGCGTCCGTCAGGGGGGCGGCGCGCTCCAGGATCGGTTTCAGCAGTCCGAACAGGCGATCATCGTCTGCCAGGCGCATGAAGTGCGAGTTGATCTGTCCCAGTTTTTCGAGGTCCAGACGGGCGGGGGCCTTGTTGATGCCGCCAATGTCGAACAGGGCGACGGCCTCTGACTCGGTGAAGATTTCCTGATCGCCATGGCTCCAGCCGAGACGCAGAAGGTAGGCCTTCATGGCTTCCGGGAGATAGCCCATGTCGCGATAGGCGAGCGTGGACAGCGCGCCGTGGCGTTTCGAGAGCTTCGCTCCGTCCGATCCGTGGATTAGCGGGACGTGCGCGAATTCGGGAATGTCCCAGCCCATGGCTTCGTAGATCGGAATCTGCCGGAAGGCGTTGCGCAGATGATCGTCACCGCGAATGACATGCGTGATGCCCATATCGTGATCGTCGACCACGACGGCCAGCATGTAGGTGGGGGTACCATCGGCGCGCAGCAGGATCATGTCATCGAGCTCGCTGGCCTGGATCGTCACGCGGCCCTGCACGCCATCTTCGAGAACCCGGTCACCGCCGTCCGGCGCGCGGAGGCGGACCGTGAAGGGGGCATCCGGGGAGGGTGCCGGGGCGCCATCGCGCCAGGGGGACCGGTAAGGCGCCAGCAGTTCATTGGCTTCGGCCAGAAGCGCTGTTCTGTCTGCATCGGAAATGCCGTCAGCCTTGGCGGCCTGGCGTTTCTCCTCGCCAAGGTCGCGCCGCGCCTGCAGCTCCTCCGGTGTGGCATAGCAGCGAAAGGCGGTGCCTCTTTCGATCATCTGCAGCGCCACTTCGGTGTGGCGGGCAGCCTGGTCGAACTGCATCACCGGTGCGGCGTCCGGCGTCAGGCCGAGCCAGTCCATCCCTTCGAGAATCGCTGCCGTGGCTTCGTCCGTGGAGCGCGCGCGATCAGTGTCCTCGATCCGCAAAAGAAACTTCCCGTTGTATCTTTTCGCGAAAAGGTAGTTGAAAAGCGCTGTCCGAGCCCCCCCAATGTGCAGCATGCCGGTGGGAGAAGGGGCAAATCGCGTGATGACGCTCATGGGACAGGCAGGCTCCGGTTGATGTCTGCGGAATTTGATCTTGCGCCGCACAAACACAACTCCCTTGCAGATGGCAAGGGGGCGACCCTTCCGGATGCAGTGCGCTGGCCGCATATCCTGTCCATGTCAGCCATTGATGCACAGCCCCTGTTGCTGGCCCTGGCCATGACTGCAGGCGCAGCTGCCTATTTCTCTGCCTCGGCCGAACCACCGGTCTGGCTGGCGCTGGCCGCGCCTTCCGGGGGCGTGTCTGCACTCATTGTGGCCCGGCGGTTTGCCTGGCCGGCAATCCTGCAGATTGTGGTCTGGGTCCTGTTTGGGGCGGGGCTCGGCCTTGGCTCTGCCATGCTGCGGGCCCATAGCGTGGCCGCGCCCGTGATTGCGGGCCAGACCGGCCCTGTAATGGTCGAAGGCTGGCTGGCTGATGTCGAGACCGGAACCAAGGGGCCGCGCCTGCGGATCGATGTTCACGCTGTGGCGGGGCTGGCGCCGGACGCAACCCCGCACTCGGTGCGCCTGACCCATCGATCCCGCCTGGAAGTCTCGTCGGGACGGTTTGTGCGCTGCTGGGCCGTGCTGCGCCCGCCGCCTTCGCCGTCCATGCCGGGGGAGTATGACTTTCGGCGGCAGGCCTGGTTCGAGCAATTGGGCGCGGTTGGATATGTTCAGGGCCGGTGCCGGGGCGGGGCGCTGGGGGCACCCGGCGGGGTACTGGCCGATCTGCGCATGAAGGTGGCGGCGTTCCGGCGGCAACTGGCTGCGCATGTCAATCTGGCCGCCGGAGACCGGGCCGGAGGATTTGCGGCGGCGCTGGTGTCGGGAGACCGCAGCTATATGCGGACCGAGGACCAGACAGCGCTGCGCAATTCGGGGCTGGCTCATTTGCTGGCCATATCCGGTTTGCACATGGCGATTGTCGGGGGCCTGGTGTTCTATCTGATGCGGCGCGCGCTGGCGCTGGTCGAACCGCTGGCGCTGCGCGTGCCCGTGCAGAAACCGGCCGCGATCATCGCCCTGGCCGCCAGTCTTGCCTATCTCGTGATATCGGGTGCAGGCGTTTCAACCCAGCGGGCCTTCATCATGCTGGCGGTTGTGTTTGGTGCCGTGCTGTTCGACCGGGCCGCGTTGAGCCTGCGCTCTTTCGCCATCGCGATGATCCTGGTCGTCCTGCTGCAGCCGGAAAGCGTGATGACACCGGGCTTCCAGATGTCGTTCGCGGCATCCGGTGCGCTGATCGCCACCTATGAGGCCTGGACCGCGAAACGGGCCCGGTCCGAACGGATCATGGGCAGCGTCAGCTATAGCTGGGCCTCGCTTGCCGTGACATCGCTGGTGGCGGGGACAGCAACCGCGCCCTATGCGCTTTACCATTTCGACCGTCTGGCCGGCCTCGGCCTGATCGCCAATCTGGCGGCGATGCCGGTCATCACCTTTGTCAGCGCGCCAGCTGCGGCGGCGGCGCTGATCCTAGCGCCATTCGGCTATGGCGATATCGGCCTGCGCGTGTTCGGCTATTCCCTGGAAGCGATCCTCTGGATTGCCGAGACCTGTACGGCGCAGGCTCCAGACGGTCTGTCACCGGGCAAGCAGATGCCCGAAGCCGCGCTGGTCCTGTTCAGCGCAGCGCTGGCAGTGGCCATTCTCGCGCGAGGGCTGTGGCGGTGGATCCTGGCGGCATTGATCAGCGGGCCGGCACTCTGGCTGTGGTGGGCAGTGCCGGCGATGGGGGTGCACTGGTCCCCCTCCGGCGATGTGTTCGTGCGCATGGCGGGCGGCGAGGTGGAACGGATCCGCTATATCGAGGGGGACGGTCTGTCGCCGATGCGCTTCAGCGAATTGGAGCCATCCGGCCTGTGTGAGGCCTGGCCGTGCAGGCTGGAAACGGAGATGGGGCGGATCGTCCTGCTGGCGCCGGACAGTACGACGCCGGTCTGCATGCCGGCATCCGAAGCGGACTGGGTGTTGTTGCCCGGAGAGCATCACCGCCCGGCCCAAGGGCCGTCAGCTTGCGCCGCAGGCATTGATTGGGGCGATGTGCTGCGGCAAGGCGGCCTGACCCTCAAAGTGGACGGGGCGCCAATACAAGGGGCCGCACCCTGTCAGGCGCGGCCCTGGAAGCCCTGTGTTCGGGAGATGGATCAGTCGTAGCGGCGGATCAGGGCCACGAGACGGCCCTGTACCTGAACCCGGTCGGGTCCGAAGATGCGGGTTTCAAAGGCCGGGTTGGCCGCTTCCAGCGCTACGGAGGCCCCCTTGCGGCGCAGCCGTTTCAGCGTTGCCTCCTCGCCATCGATCAGCGCGACGACAATGTCACCCGTATTGGCGGTGTCGGTGCGGCGGCAGATCACGATGTCGCCTTCCAGAATGCCGGCGTCGATCATGGAGTCGCCCTGGACTTCGAGGGCGAAATGCTCATCCCCCTCAGACAGGCCGTCCGGGGCGTTGACCTGGCCATTGTCCTGCTGGATCGCGGAGATGGGCAGGCCGGCCGCGATGCGCCCGATCAGCGGCACCGTATGGGCGCTGGGCGCGGGGGCGGGCTGACCGGTGGAGACCAGGGCCGGCTTGAATTCCTTGCGGCCACGGGGCGCGCCCGAGGAGACCGCTTCGGGCAGTTTCAACACTTCCAGGGCACGTGCCCGATGAGCCAGCCGGCGGATGAAGCCGCGCTCTTCCAGGGCCGTGATGAGGCGGTGAATGCCGGATTTGGAGGCGAGGTTCAGCGCATCCTTCATCTCGTCGAAGGAGGGCGAAACGCCGGTTTTCTGAATGCGCTCATTGATGAAGAGCAGCAATTCCTTTTGTTTACTAGTCAGCACGGGGGGCTCCCTTGAAGCGAATCTGTGTTCACTTATGTTCTACATGTGTTCATGCTTCGGGTCAATTCGTGCCGGCCAACCTCAATTGTGTAACGCTGCTCTGACGGTTTGCGCCCATTTTCATAAGACTTTCGCCGATCAGGTAGCGCCGGGCGTCGGTGGCGCGCAGGCGCCGGATATGGTCCGGGGTTGATATGCCGCTTTCCGACACCAGAACACGATCCCCGGGAACGTGCGGGGCGAGCCGCTCCGTCGTGGACAGGTCGGTGACCATGCGTTTGAGGTCCCGATTGTTGATCCCGATCAGGGGCGAGGGCAGTTGAAGGGCTCGCTCCAGCTCTTCCTCATTGTGGGTCTCGAGGAGCACATCCATGCCGAGCCGCATGGCGAGGTCGGTCAGTTCCTGGGCCTGCGCGTCGCTGAGGCAGGCCATGATGACCAGGACACAATCGGCGCCATGCACCCGCGACTCCACCACCTGATAGGGGTCGATCATGAAATCCTTGCGCAGCATGGGCAGGGCGACGGCCGACCGGATGGCCGCGAAATCCTCAAGGCTGCCGCCGAAACTCGGACCGTCCGTCAGGACGGACAGGCAGGCTGCGCCGCCGGCTTCGTACTCACGGGCTATTTCCACCGGGTCGGCGCCCGGCAGGATGTCGCCCGCCGACGGGCTCTTGCGCTTCAACTCGCAGATCAGCGCATTCTCATCCAGCGCGCTGACCATGGCCATGGCGCGGGCAAAGCCGCGAGGCGGGCTCGCCTCCGCTAGACGGGCTTCCAGTTCGGCCAGTGGCACCGCCCGACGGGCCGCGGCGACTTCTTCGGCCTTGTAGGCGACGATACGATCCAGCGCGGTGCTCATTCCGGGACCTGCCCGTTGGAAAGGGCGGACAGGGTGCGCAGCGTCTGGCGGGCCTTACCGCTGTCGATGGCCTCGGCGGCCATGGCGACCCCCTGTTTCAGATTGTCGGCCTTGCCGAAGACGTGCAGGCCGGCGGCGGCATTCAGCAGGACCACATCCCGGAAGGGGCCTTCCTGCCCGTCCAGAAGGTCGGTGATCGCGCGGGCATTGTCCTCGACGCTGCTGCCTTCAAGCGTGGAGAGCGGACTGGTCTCCAGACCGGCATCTGCAGGGGTCAGCTCGAATTCGTGCAGATCATCGCCAGCCACCTCGCAGACGCGGGTCGTGCCGGCGATGGAAATCTCGTCGATCCCGTCCATCCCGTGGACAACCCAGGCCCGCCTGGTGCCGAGGCGCGACAGGGTCTCTGCCATCGGCCGGACCCATTCCGGCGCGAACACACCCAGCACCTGGTATTCGGCGCCGGCGGGATTGCTGAGCGGTCCGAGCAAATTGAAGATGGTGCGGATGCCCAGCGTCGCGCGGACGGGGGCGACATGGCGCATGGCGCTGTGATGGCTGCGCGCGAACAGGAAGGCGACACCGGCTCCGTTGAGGCAGGCGAGGAATGTGTCCTCATCGACGTCGAGATTGACGCCAAGCGCCTCCAGCACGTCTGCGGAGCCCGTCTTGGGCGGAACCGAGCGATTGCCATGCTTGGCAACCCGGCCACCGGAGGCGGCGATGACCAGCGCGCTGGCGGTGGATGTGTTGAGACTTTTCCAGGGCAGGCCGCCCGTGCCGCAAGTGTCGAGGACAGGTCCCTCGACATGTACCTTGCGCGCATGGCGGCGCATGATGCGCGCGCCGGCGGCCAGTTCATCCGCCGTTTCCCCGCGCACGGCGAGGCCCATCAGCAGGGCGCCGATCTCTTCGGGGGCTGCTTCGCCTGACAGCAAATCGTCAAAGGCGCCCTCAAGCAGATCGGGCGCGAGGGGCTGGCGGCGCGCGATCGCCTGCAGGGCAAGGGTAAGGCTGTCTGGCGTCATGCGTCGTCATCCGTCTTTGGGGCCGGGCCTGAATAGGGTGTCCGGCCGGTCCAGATCAAGCCCGTCTTCGCCGCACCGGTCGCGTTCACAAAGCCGTCATCCCGATTTGCCCGGCCTGCAGTCGCCATGGCGGTCATGTTGGGGTAGGCTCACCTCAGTGGGGAATTTCCGAGAGAAATAACACCTGATGGAGGACGAGCAATGAAACGATCCCTGATGTTTGCCGGCGTGGCAGGTCTCGCGCTTCTGGGCGCCTGCCAGATGCTGCCAGCCGATGAGCCGGCCGACGCCGCTGCGGCCGAGGAGACAATCGAGGAAGAAGTTGGTGTTCTGGTCGCTGAAGCGACTCGCGAGGCTGACCGGACCGCTGAAGCCGAAATGTCGGAAACGGCCGAGTCCAGCGATGAGGAGATGGACACGTCTGCGGCCGATGCGCTGGCCACCGCGCTCGACATGCAGCCAGACGAGGTGAAGGCGCGTTATGAATGGCGTCACCCGGGCGAGACACTCGAATTCTTCGAAATCGAGCCCGGCATGACGGTGATCGAGGCCCTGCCGGGGGGCGGGTGGTATTCCAAGATCCTGATCCCGTATCTCGGCCCGGAAGGCACCCTGATCGGCGCGCACTATCCGGACGAGATCTGGATGCTGATCCTGCCAAATGCGACCGAAGAACGGGTCGACGGCATTCTCAAACGCCTGGAAACGTGGAAGGAAACGGCTCAAGGCTGGTTCGGCGACGCCGGAGCGTCGGTGTTCGACTACAAGATGACTCACATGTCTCCGGAAAAGAAGGAGGCGGCTGACGCGGTCCTGTTCATCCGGGCGCTGCACAATCTGAACCGTACCGAGGGTGAGTTGAGGACGCTGTCCCAGACAATTGACGAGACGTACCGGATCCTGAAACCGGGCGGCATTGTGGGTGTGGTCCAGCACCGGGCGTCCGAGGACACGCCGGATGAGTGGGCCGATGGCAATGCGGGCTATCTGAAGACCAGCTTCGTCGTTGACGCCTTCGAAACGGCCGGGTTCGTTCTGGAGGAGTCGAGCGAGATCAACGCCAATCCCGCCGATGATGCCGGACCGGGAGACATTGTCTGGCGTCTGGCGCCGTCCTTCGCAACGACCGAGGAAGGCACGCCCGAACGCGAGGCCATGGCGGCCATTGGCGAATCCGACCGTATGACACTGCGCTTCCGCAAGCCCGAATAGGCCCGGTTTCATCCGTATCGGGAGAGGGCCCTTCGGGGCCCTTTTTCTGTATGAGGTGCCGCGGGCATGCGGAACCGCGCAGGCAGGCAGGCGTTGGACAGGAAACCCCACATGGAGCTTCCCCAATGACCCAACTCGCCGACAAGGACCTGACAGAAACCTTCTGGGACCGTCTCGAAGACTGCCGCACCGGCATGCTCGTGATCGATGGCCGGGCGGTGCCGATGTCCCACTATGTGGATGAGAGCCAGCGCGAACTCTGGTTCATCACCGCCAAGGGCACTTACATGGCCGAACACGCCAAGGGCGGGCAGGCGCATTATGTCCTGTGCAATGACAAGGAGGGCCTCTATGCCAGCCTGTCCGGCCGCCTGACGCCGGAGATCAACAAGGAAAAGCTCGACGAATATTGGAGCTTCATTGCCGCCAGCTGGTACGAAGACGGCAAGCAGGACCCGGACGTGCTGTTGCTGAAACTGTCACTCGATCATGGAGAAGTCTGGACGTCGAAGGGCGGCGCGAAGTTCGTGTATGAAATTGCCAAGGCCAATCTGACCGATGAGAAACCGGACATTGGTGAGCATTTCGAAGTGCGTTTCTAGAGCCGGTCCAGCCAGTTCTTCAGCAAGGCGTGGCCGTGTTCGGTGAGGATGCTTTCCGGATGGAATTGCACCCCGTAGACCGGCCGCGTCCTGTGGTGCAGGGCCATGACTTCGCCATCCTCGGTGAAGGCGTCTGCGACCAGCGCGTCCGGCAGGTCATCCGGCTTGACGGCGAGGGAATGGTAGCGAACCACCTGATAGGTGTCCGGAAGCCCCTCGAACAGGTCTCCGCCGGTCTGACGGATCTCTGACAGCTTGCCATGACGGATTTCGCGCGCGGTGATGACCTTGCCACCAAAGGCCTGGCCGATGGATTGGTGGCCAAGGCATACGCCGAGGATCGGCAGGTCGTCCGGAGCCTGCTGGATCAGGGCCACGCAGATGCCGGCTTCGTTCGGGGAGCATGGGCCAGGAGACAGGAGGATGCCGTCCGCGCCGCTGGCAAGCGCCTCCTCCACGGTCAGCTCATCATTGCGGACAACGCGTGTCTGGGCGCCCAGCTCTTCCAGGTAATGGACAAGATTCCAGGTGAAGCTGTCATAATTGTCGATGACGAGGATTTTCTTCCGGCTCATTGGTCGAACTCATAGGCTGCTGCCAGTTCGGCTGCGCGCTTAAGGGCGCCTGCCTTGTGGACGGTCTCGTCATATTCGTACTGGGGGTCGGAATCGAGCACGACCCCGCCGCCGGCCTGAATGTGCAGCTGGCCGTCCTTCAGCACAGCGGTGCGCAGCGCGATACAGGTGTCGAGATCGCCATTCCAGCCGAAATACCCCACAGCGCCGCCATAGATGCCGCGGCGATGGGATTCCATTTCGTTGATGATCTGCATGGCGCGGATCTTTGGTGCGCCGGAAACAGTACCTGCCGGGAAGCCTGCGAACAAGGCGTCGACACTGTCGAGCCCTTCGCGCAGGTCGCCTTCGACATGGCTGACAATGTGCATGACATGGGAGTAGCGTTCGACGATGAATTGCTCCGTCACCGTCACACTGCCATAGGCGGCAACGCGGCCCACATCATTGCGGCCAAGATCCAGCAGCATGAGGTGTTCGGCGATCTCCTTCGGATCGGCCAGAAGGCTCGCGGCGCGGCGGGCATCTTCCTCGTCATTGCCACTGCGCGGGCGGGTGCCGGCGATCGGGCGAATGGCCACTCGGCCATCGCGGACACGGACCAGAATTTCCGGGCTGGAGCCGACAAGGCTGACCGTGCCGAGGTTCATGTGGAACATGAAGGCTGACGGGTTCAGCCGGCGCAGCGCGCGATAATAGCTGATCGACTGGCGCGGGAAGGGCGCGGAGAAACGCTGGCTCGGCACAACCTGAAAGATGTCGCCTGCGCGAATGTACTCCTTGCAGCGATCAACGATCTCGAAATAGCGCTCTTTCGACGTGTTGGATTGCAGGTCGACCGGGGCCGGTTCCTGATCCTTGGGCGGCATCTGGGGCAGGCGCTCCAGTCGCGTTTCCACATCATCGAGTAGGGCGTTGATCTCTGCCTCGTTGCCGCCTTCGATGCGGCCGATCAGCAGGATCTCCTGATAGATGTGATCGAACACGATGACGATGCGCGGAATGACCAGCAGTGCCTCCGGCACGCCGAGCATGTCCGGCTTGGTGATTTCCACCGGCTCGACATACTGGATCATGTCATAGCCGACATAGCCGAAGGCGCCGGACGCCATGGGCGGCAGTGCCTCATCGGCCTCGGCACGGGCGTCACGGGCGAAGGCTTTCAGGGCCTCGACCGGTTCGCCGTCCAGCGTCCGGGCGTCGGAGAAACCTGCATTGCTGGCGGTCTGTGCCTTGCCATCGAGGATGCGGAACCAGCGGTCCGGCTCCAGCCCGATAAAGGAATAGCGGCCGAGACGCTCGCCGCCGGCGATGGATTCAAACAGAAAACTGCCGGGCGCTTCCGCGCCGAGTTTCAGCATCGCCGCGACCGGCGTTTCGATGTCGCCGATCCGACGCCGGACGATCAGTCTTGCCGTGCTCATTGGTCCGACGAGATCGAGGCCTTGTAGGCGTTCAGGGCGCCCTGATTGGTGCGCAGCTTCATCGCGGCAGCGATTTCGGCATCGACGGCCTGCGCCAGGTCGGAGGACAGGTCCGAGGTGAGACTGGCGCGGGCGATGGACGAGAGCGCCGTCATCTCCTCGTCGCTCGGTTCGGTGATGTCCGTCAGCTGCATGACCATGACGGCATTGCCGTCCCGGCTGGGCAGCGTGAAGACGTCACCCTGCTTGCCGGTGAAGATCGGACCGAGCGCGGCATTGGGCAGGCCGGCTTCTCCGGCCGTGCGGCGGGTGACCGGCGCGAGGGGCGTTTCCACCACTTCGCCGGCGGCGCGGGCCTCGGCCTCGAGTGTGGTCTCGCCGGACTCGATCCGTCTCTTCAGATCGTCGAGCGCGGATTGCACGCCATCCTGCTGGCGCTGGAAGACCAAGCCTTCGCGGACTTCCTCGCGCAGCTCCTCGAATTCCGGGGTGTAGCTTTCGATGATCTTGCGGGGTGACACGAGATAGCTCGCTTCGCCAATGTCGAACCGGTTGCTGGTTTCGCCAACCGGCACTTCGAAGGCCTGCTGGAACGCTTCGCCTGCCTGGACGAGGCCTGCCATCAGGACGCCCTCACGGGTGCGACCGGACTGATCGACCGGGGCATAGGTGATCAGCGGGACGCCGACTTCCTCGGCAATCTGGCTGAGCGGATAGCCGGCGCCGATGGCGCGATCGAGGGCTTCCATCTTTTCGTAGAGGACCACGCCGGCCCGCTCGCGGGCGAGTTGGTCACGGATTTCCTCTTCAACCTGTTCCAGGGGGAAGACCGCGCCTGGCTGGACCGAGACGAGCCGGGCGACCAGCCATTGGTCCCCGCGCTCGCTGGGGCCGAACAGGGCGCCGCTCTGCTTGCCGGCGCCGAACATGGCTTCGGCGAGAATGGGGTCGGAGACGCTTTCCCGGCGGCCTGTGCGGGTCTCGCGGGAGACAACGCCTTCGAGGCTGGCCGGGTCTGCGCCACCTGCCAGCAGGCCAAAGGCCGTGCGGGCCGCTTCGCGGGTCGAGAAGAGCAGTTCGACAAAGGTGCGGGTATCGGGCTCGGAATAGCGCTCTGACTTGCTGGCCTCGTAGACCGTGGCCACTTCCTGGTCGGTGACGGTGACCTCGGACAGGAAATCCTCGGCCGACATGCGCAGCACGTCGATCATCCGGCGTTCCGGTTGCTTCAGGGCTTCGAGGTTCTCGTCATAATAGGCGCGGACATCCTCCTCGGTCGGCGCGGCCGGTTCCGGCAGGCTGGTCGTGTCGAGGACGAACCAGGCGACATTGCGCTGTTCAGTGAGGTAACGCGCCTGCAGCGCGGTCAGGGCGCTCGGCGGATTGATGGCCGCGATCGTGCCTTCGCGCATCGCCTTGAGGGCGAGATCGTCGGAGAGCTGCTGCTCGTATTCCTGCTGGCTGATCCGGGCATTGTAGAGCGCCTGGCGATACGTATCGAGATCGAGCGAGCCGGTCAGCGGGTTCTTAAAGGCGTCCGTGTTGCGCAGTTCCTCCACCACGGCATCGGTGGACGGGCGTACGCCGATCGAATCGGCATAGCCGAGCAGGGTCAGCTTGGCGGATTCGAGCTGGAAGATCTGGTCGATCAGGCCGTCCTCGAGCAATTCCGGCTTGGTCATCGGCTCATCGGCCTCGGCATTGATGTTCCGCAGCACGGTTTCGACGCGGCGGTCAAACACGGCGGCATCGAAGCCGCGGCTGCCGGCCTTGGCCATGTCGGAGCCCAGTCCGCCGCGCAGCTGGGCAAACATCTGGTCCACGCCCCAGAAGGCCATCCCCGCGATGATGATCATGATAATAATCTTGCCGACGAAGGAATTCATCAGGCTTTTCATCAGGGCTAGCATGTCGGCAGCGTCTTTCTGGCAGTTGAGCGATGGTCCAGTGCTTGCTAGGCGACCCCGCTAGGTCTTTCAAGATAGGGACAGCTTATGACCAGAACACTTATTGCAGGGAATTGGAAGATGAACGGCCTGAAGGCCAGCCTGGGGGAAATCCGCGATGCTGCTGCAGGCGTGGGTCAGGGCAAGGCCGGGGTCGAGGCCCTGCTATGTGTGCCGGCGACGCTGCTGGCGCTGGCAGCCGAGGCGGTCCACGGTTCTGCGCTGAAAATTGGGGGCGAGACCTGCCATCCCGCCGAAAGCGGCGCGCATACGGGCGACATTTCCGCGGAAATGCTGGCCGATGCAGGGGCGAGCCATGTGATTGTCGGCCATTCGGAGCGGCGCACCGATCATGGCGAGACCAATGAGATCGTGGCCGCGCAGGCGGAAGCCGCGCTGCGGGCCGGCCTGACCCCGATCATCTGCATTGGCGAGAGCCTGGACCAGCGCAAGGCCGGCGAGACGCTGGATTTCGTGGCCAGCCAGATTGCCGGGTCTATCCCGGACGGCGCCGAAGCGGACCAGATCGTGCTGGCCTATGAGCCAATCTGGGCCATCGGGACCGGCGAAGTGGCCAGCCCGGCGCAGATTGATGAAGTGCACACGGCGATTCGCGCGCGTCTGGCAGACCGGTTCGGCGCCGACGCGGCGAGCCGGATCCCGCTGCTCTACGGGGGCAGCATGAAGCCCGGAAATGCGGCTGAAATCCTGGACGTGGCGGATGTGAATGGCGGCCTGATTGGCGGTGCAAGCTTGAAGGCAGAGGATTTCCTCGCCATTTACGCCCAAGCAAAGTAACCAAAGACTGAATCCGAAGGCTTGGCGTCCGTGCCCAATGGCGATATGCGGGCCGCTTGAATTTCACTGGAAACCCACCAGCCATGCAGAATGTCATTCTCGTCGTCCACATCATTGCCTGTCTTGTCATGACGGGCCTGGTCCTGATCCAGAAATCCGAAGGCGGCGGCCTCGGCATTGGCGGGGGCGGCGGTGGCGGCGCCGGATCGTTGATGTCCGGACGCGGTGCAGCCGGCGCGCTGGTGCGGTCGACCATCATGTTTGGCGGCATCTTCTTTCTGACCAGCCTGGGCCTGACCACGCTGGCCAATCGCAACAATGACACGCGCACCGAAGTCGAGCGCGCGCTGGGCGCCGACGAGGAGGGTGCGAGCGGACCGGTCGACCTGCTGGATCCGACGGCGCCGCTGCTGGAAGGCCAGGACGGTCTGGGCACAACCCCGACTCCGGCCCCGGCGACCGATGCCCCGGCCGAACTGGTCGATCCGACGGCCGACCTGCCGACGGCGGACCCGGCAGAGGAGCCTGCCCCGACCGAGGGCAATCCCCAGTAAATGAGCGGCGCGGGTGTTTTCCCTGCGCCAAACCCAACCGAATCACGGCATCAGGGTGATCCCATGATCCGCTATATTTTCATTACAGGCGGCGTGGTGTCCTCCCTTGGCAAGGGTATCGCTTCCGCCGCACTCGGCGCATTGCTTCAGGCGCGTGGCTACAAGGTCCGCCTGCGCAAGCTTGACCCCTATCTGAATGTCGATCCCGGCACGATGAGCCCCCGCCAGCATGGTGAGGTCTATGTCACCGATGACGGCGCAGAGACCGATCTGGACCTCGGCCATTATGAGCGTTTCACCGGTGTCTCGGCGCGCCAGTCGGACAACATCACGACGGGCCGCATCTACAAGCACATCATCGAGAAGGAACGCCGCGGCGACTATCTGGGCGCGACGATCCAGGTGATCCCGCACGTCACCAACGAGATCAAGGATTTCGTCCTGTCCGATCCGGGCGAGGATGTGGAGTTCGTCCTGTGCGAGATCGGCGGCACGGTGGGCGACATTGAAGGCCTGCCCTTCTTCGAGGCAATCCGCCAACTCGGCCAGGAACTCGGTCCGGAGCGCGCCTGCTTCATCCATTTGACGCTGCTGCCCTATATCCCGGCGGCCGGCGAGATGAAAACCAAGCCGACCCAGCACTCGGTGAAGGAGCTGCGCTCCATCGGTATTCAGCCGCAAGTGCTGCTGTGCCGGTGCGACCGGCCGATTCCCGAAAACGAGAAGGGCAAGATTGCCAGCTTCTGCAATGTGCGCCCGTCGAGCGTCATCGAGGCGCGCGATGTGGGCCATATCTATGATGTGCCGGAAGCCTATCATGCCGAGGGGCTGGACAAGGAAGTCCTCTCCCATTTCGGCATCAAGGATGCGCCCGAGCCAGACCTGACCGGCTGGCACCAGATTGCCCACACGACCCATCATCCCGATGGCCATGTCTGTATCGGCCTTGTGGGCAAGTACACCGATGTGCCGGATGCCTACAAATCCGTTGCCGAGGCGCTGGCGCATGGGGGCCTGGCCAACAAGGTGAAGGTCGACATCCGCCTGATCAATTCCGAGGAATTCGATGACGAGGCGCGGCCGCTGGACATTCTGGAAGGCGTGCACGGCATCATCCTGCCGGGCGGCTTCGGCGAACGGGGCGCGCATGGCAAGATGCGGGCGGCGCGGTTTGCCCGCGAGCGCGAGGTGCCGTGTTTCGGCATCTGCTATGGCATGCAGATGTCCGTGATCGAGGCGGCCCGCAACATGGCCGGCATCGAGGACGCGAACACGACCGAGAATGATCCCGAGACCGATGCGCCGCTGGTCGGCCTGATGGAAGAGTGGACCAAGGGCAATGAAAAGGTCCTGCGCGATGCCAATACCGACAAGGGCGGCACGATGCGCCTCGGCGCCTATCCGGCGCGCCTGAAGCCGGGCAGCAAGGTGGCCGAAATCTATGGCTCGCTGGACATTTCCGAACGCCATCGCCACCGCTATGAGGTGAATGCCGGGTATATCGAGGCGCTGGAAAAGGCTGGCGGCCTGTTCTCCGGCCTGTCGCCGGACGGCCAGTTGCCGGAAATCTTCGAGATCCCGTCTCACCCCTGGTTCATTGGCGTGCAATATCACCCGGAACTCAAATCCCGCCCGTTCGAGCCGCATCCGCTGTTTGCGAGCTTTATTGGTGCAGCGGTGAAACAGAGCCGGCTGGTTTAGGAGTTGCCCCTCTCCTGTCATCCCGGAATTTGCGCAGCAAATGTACGGGATGAGTACTCCGGGACGTTCCGAAGTGGCGTCACCCTCGACCGCGCAGCGGTCTGAGGGCCCATCTCCTGCATTTATATCATGCGCCAGCAGCCCGATCGGGAGATGGGCACCCAGATGAGCTGCGCTCATCGGGTGTGACGCGGCGGGGCGACCAGCACCCGTGCCCGGCGCGGAGGGGCTCCGGCCGGTGCAGGGCGTTTCCGTATTGTCCGGATCAGGAAGAATTGAACCAGGGCTGAATCGTCTGTGCCTCAATGTCGAGGGTCCTGGCGGTGTCGCCCTGAAGGGGTGACAGGGGGCCGCGACGATAGAGGCGACGGCCAAGCGGCTTCAGGATTTTTCGGGGCGCGGCCAGCCCCCGGCGCAGCTTGCGGATATAGCGGTCGCGATGATCGAGTGCGTGATCGAGTGCAAACAGGCGGCGCACCAGTGTTCGGGCCGGCAGGATATCGTCCGGGTCAGACGCATATTCCCGGATGTCGGGAATTTCGTTCGTATCCAGAAAGCGAATGCGGGGGCCTGTCCGAAAGGTCTTTGGTGGCGGCGTGGAGCCGGCCCGGCCGGTGCCGGTTTCGAACAGGCGGAACATCGGCGCAGCGGCGCGCCCGGCGGGGCGATTGACGGGCTGCGTTCCCGCCGGCACGGGCCGGGCGGGCGCTGGCGCGGGCAGGGCGCCGAGTTCGGCCGCGCTGAGATAGAGGCACCGGCGCAGGGCCGGTTCGGCCTGGGCGAGGAAACGTGACAGGCGGGTCAACACGTGTCGGGGCAGGAAAGGCGTGCAGGCGGCAATGCCGAACCGGTCACGCAGCGAGATCACCGCGAGGCTGAGCGTATTCAGCATCACCCAGACCGCTGAGCGGATTTCGACGGGAGGTGTGTAGTGCAATCCTGACATGAGGGCAGGATGCGGGCGGCAGAATGCTGGCGGATTGGGATTCCGCGAGGTGTTGTTTTCGTTGGGAAAAATATTGGGAAGACGGGGATAGGCGAGGCCCTCACCTCCCATTGCTGACGCAATGGGGCCTTCCTCTCCCGGAGGGAGAGGGGTCAGACGCGGAGCACGGACAAATCTCTCTCCCGCTTGCGGAAGAGGAGGGGCGCGCGCCGAAGGCGTGGGAGGTGAGGGATTCTAGGCCTTTGAAACCTGGAACTGGCCGACATTGATGCGGCCATCGGTGAAGCCGGCTTCGCAATAGGAGAGGTAGAAATTCCACATGCGGCGGAAGGGCTCGTCGAAATCGAGTTTCGAGATCGTGTCCCAATTGGCGTTGAAATCGCGGGCCCATTCGCGGCAGGTGCGGGCATAGTCCTGGCCGAAATAGGTGACGCCGTCATGGCGCAGGCCGGCCGACTGGAACTGGCCTTTCAGGGCCTTTTCACTGGGCAGCATGCCGCCCGGAAAGATGTGGCGCTGAATGAAGTCGACGCGCTTGCGGTATCTGGGGAACAGATCGTCATCAATCGTGATGATCTGGAGCGCAGCCTTGCCGCCCTGTTTCAGGCTCTCGAAGATTTTCGCGAAATAGCTCGGCCAGTAGGATTCCCCGACCGCCTCGAACATCTCGATCGAAGCCACGCCATCATAGGTACCCTTGTGGTCGCGATAGTCTTCCAGCCGGATCTCGACGCGCTCGCTGAGGCCCTGTTTCTGCATGCGCTGCATGGCGAAGTCGCGCTGGGAGGGCGAGATGGTCAGACAGGTGACTTTCGAGCCGCGTTGCCTGGCGGCGTATTCGGCAAATCCGCCCCAGCCGCAGCCGATCTCGAGGATCTCCGAGGACGGCCCGGCATTGATCCGGTCACAAATGTTCCGGTACTTGTTGTGCTGGCCCTGTTCGAGGCTCATGTTCGGATTGTCGAAGATGGCCGAGGAATAGGTCATGCTGGGGTCCAGCCAGAGGCTGTAGAAATCATTGCCCAGATCATAATGGGCCATGATGTTCTTTTTCGCGCCCTCGCGGGAATTGCGGTTGAACATGTGACGGACCATGTTGATCCAGCGCACCAGCGCTCCGCCGACCGCGAGCTTGCCGATATTGTCGAAATTGGCCGAGAAGAAGCGGAGCACTTCGGTCAGGTTCGGCGTGGACCACTGACCGTCCATATAGGCCTCGGCAAAGCCGACATCGCCGCCGGCCAGGGCCCGTTTCACGAAGTCATAATCATGCACGATCAGGGTCGCGTGCGGACCATCTGAATCGTGCCGGTATTCGAGGACACGGTCATCCGGCAGAACAAAGGAAATGCTGCCCTCGCGCGTGTTCAGCAGGGCAAAGGCTGCCAGTCGGAAACTTGCCGGAACATCCTTCAGGTTCCGGATGGACTGGCTGCTGGCTTTGATGACCTCGGTCATGCGGCGTCCTTCCGCTTTTCAGAATTGCGTATCTTTTCAGGTAAAGCAATCGTTGTGCCGGAATCCGGTGGCGACGGCTTGCGCCGATAGCCGGCGCCGCGCAGCCAGATTTTCAGGGCCTGCCAGTGAATGCCGACGGTAACGCCAAGCGTCGAAAGCGGATTGGACAGGGCGAGCCGCAGAAGGTTGCCGGGCGTTGCGGGCAGGCGCCGCGCCGTGATGTTGGCCATGTGCAGGCAGGCTCCGTCCTTCAGGCTTTCCACGACCACTCCCAGTTTGTTCTCCGGCGAACGCAGGGTGAAACGATAGGTTCCGGTGACGTCGAAGAAGGGCGAGACATGAAAGGATTTCGGCGCGCTGTGCCTGCTGCGGCCGGCGCTCGTGGCCGCGACATAGCAATGGCGTTCGCCGAACGTGTTGTTGACCTCATAGATGATGCCGCGCAGATCCCCCTCCGGCCCGTAGCCATACCAGAGCGACAGTGGCGCGAATTTGTAGAACAGGTGGCGCGGGAAGGTGACAAGGCGAATGGCCCCGCCATCCAGGCTGACACCGGCGCTGGCGAGTTGGGCTTCGGCCCAGGGGCGCAAGGGCGCGCCGGCCTGTTTCGGTCCGTGATCCTGCGTGCGGAAGGAGAACAGACCCGGGGCGTTGACGTTGAACAGGGACGAGCCGGCGGCTGCCTCGTCGAGGCGGTCAATGTCCAGATCGATCAGGACCAGCCTGTAGGCGAACCGGCGTTCAAAGGGCGTGTAGCGCACATGAACGGTCTGGCCTGTCCACAGCGTCAGGGCAGGCAGGGCGCGCGGATCGGTCAAACGGACACCTCGGCAACAGCTTCCACCAGGCGAAGCTTGCGCATTGGCTGGACAATGTCCACGCCTTCCGGGGTCCATGGCACCGACCCGCCGAGGGAGAGCGCCGCCGAGAGGCCGGATTTCAGCCCGTCTTCATGGAAGCCACGCCCCATCCATGCGCCTGCGATCCACAGGCCGTCCCGGCCCTGGATGCGTTTCAGTCCGCGCACGGCCGCTTCGGCGGCTGCGTCGAACTGGGGATGGTCGAACTCGTACTCATGGAAGATCAGATCGTCACGGGGCGGCGTATCCGGGTTCAGCGTGATGAACAGCGGGCGCTCGTCCGGCAGGCCCTGCAGGCGGTTCATCCAGTAGGTCAGGCAGATGTCGCCGCTGTCCTGCTTCAGCACGTTCCAGCTGGCCCAGGCGGCCTTGCGGGCCGGCATCAGGGCAGGGTCGCGGTGGAGATAGATGCGGTTCGGACGGTAGCGGACCGAGCGGAGCAGGAAGGCCTGGTCTTCGTAATTGTCTTCGGTCAGGCGCAAGGCCTGGTCGGAATGCGTGGCGAGGATGATCTCGTCAAAGACTTCCCGGCGGCCATCCGATGTGACCAGCGCGGTCTGGTGACCGAACGGGAAAAGGCGCTCGACGCCCGTATTGAGGCGGATACGGTCGCCGAGCGCGTCCGCAACGCGGCGGACATAGTGTTCGCTGCCGCCGGAGACGGTGCGCCATTTCGGGCGTTCCTTGTGCATCAGGCGGTGATTGTCGAAGAACTGGAAGAAGCTGATGGCGGGATAGTCCAGCATCCTGTCTTCGCAGGTCGACCAGATGGCAGCGCCCATGGGCAGGATGTAGTTGCTGCGGAAATCCGCGTCGAAGCCGTGCCGGTCGAGCCAGGCGCCAAGCGTCGTGTCATTGATGCGGCCGGCGGCGAGTTCCTCCCGGGCAATGTCGTTGAAGCGCAGGATGGTGCGCCAGAACCGGTGGAAGCGCGGGCTGAACAGGTTCTTGCGCTGGGCAAAGATGCCGTTCAGGGTGGAGGCCCATTCCCAGCCATCCGGATCCGAAACGGAAAAGCTCATGTCCGAGGCCTGGGTCTCGACACCGAGGGCCTCGAAGAAGCCGATCAGGTTCGGATAGTTCAGTGCATTGTAGACGATGAAGCCGAGATCGACCCGCGTCTGGTGACCGTCATAATCGAACGCATGCGTGCATGCGTGCCCCCCGGCCCGGCCTGCTTGTTCAAAAACTGTTACGTGTGCGGAATTGCGCAGCGCCCAAGCGGCGCCGAGCCCCGAGATGCCGGATCCGATGACAGCGATCTTCTTCATGCGGCGTCTCTTTTCTCTTTCAATGTGTCATAGGCGTCGAGCGCGCGCTGGCGGCCGACGGAATGATCCACGATGGGGTTCGGATAGGTCTTGCCGAGCGTGATGCCGGCTTTCTTCAGCGTGGCTGCATCAGCTTCCCATGGGGCGTGCAGATATTTGTCCGGCAGGTCTTTCAGTTCCGGACAGAAGCGGCGGACATAATCGCCGGTCTCGTCGAACTTGGTGCCCTGGCTGATCGGATTGAAGACGCGGAAATAGGGGGCCGCATCGGCGCCGGAGCCGGCCGTCCATTGCCAGCTGGCCGCATTGTTGGCCGGGTCGGCATCGACCAGCGTGTCCCAGAACCAGGTCTCGCCCTCCTGCCAGGGCAGGAGGAGGTGCTTGGTCAGGAAGGAGGCAACGATCATCCGTACCCGGTTGTGCATCCAGCCGGTCTGCCAGAGCTGGCGCATGCCCGCATCGACCATCGGGTAGCCGGTCTGGCCGGTCTGCCAGGCCTTGAGCGCTGCCTTGTCGGTGCGCCAGGGCATGTGCCGGAAGGAGTCGTTGTAGTTCTCGGTCGCAAGGTCCGGATTGTAGAACAGAAGCGTGTGGGAGAATTCCCGCCAGCCGATCTCGGACAGGAAATGCAAGCCGTCCTTTTCGTGGATGCTGCCCGCTTCCATGCCGGCATGGACGGCGCGCCAGATCTGCAGCGGGCCGATCTCGCCGAAGCGCAGATGCGGCGACAGGCCGGATGTGGACCAGTCCATGTCGGGCCGGTTGCGGTTGTCCTTGTAGCCATTGATCGGACCGTCGAGGAACTCTTCCAGCCGGGCGAGGGCGCCGTCTTCGCCGGGCGTCCAGTCTCCAAAGCCGGCCGACCAGTCGGGCCTGGTCGGGTGCAGGCCCCAATCGTCTAGGGACTCGCTGTCGACCTTCGGGCCGCTCAGCGTCTTGTGTCGGCCATAGGTGTCGCGCGCATCGACGCATTGGCGGGCCTGTTTCCAGTAGGGTGTGAAGACCTTGTAATAGCCGCCCGCATTGGTTTCGACAGCCCAGGGCTCGTTGAGCAGGCGGGCATTGTAGCTGGACACGTCGATGCCGCGGCCGGTGAGGTCTTCCTTGATGCGGGCGTCGAGATCGCGTTCGGGCTTGTCATAGCGCCGGTTCCAGAACACGGCTTCGGCGCCGGTTTCGCGGATAATGTCATCCAGCACATCGGCCGATTTTCCGGACCGAAAGGTGAGGCGTGCGCCAGCGGCGTCGATGGTCTTTGCAAGCGCCCGTAGCGACTTGTCGAGCCACCATTTCGAGGCGCCGCCATGGGGGCGCAGGCCGTCTGTGGCCTCGTCATGGATGAAGAGCAGGACCAGCGGCCGGTGGGAGGCCACGGCAGCATGCAGTGCCGGATTGTCGGTCAGACGGAGGTCTTCCCGGAACCAGACAATTGCAGGGGCGGATTTTGACACAAGACCTCCAGGCAGGACCAGACGGGCGATATTCGGCGATTTCCGGACTGTGTACGCGCGGCCGTCCGGACTGGATCACCGGCGAATGGTCTCCCGGCCTTCCGCCCCCCGGTCTTGAGGGATATACCACAGCGATGTTCAACGGAATCAAAACCCCCAAGGCGCTGTAACCGATATGTCAGGCACTCATCTCCCGGATCTGGTCCGGGCTGCAAAGGGCAAACGCGTGGTCTGTGTCGGCGATGTCATGCTCGACCGGTTCATCTATGGCGGCGTGACGCGGATTTCGCCCGAGGCGCCGGTGCCGATCATGCGGCGGACCCGCGAGGCCGCCATGCCGGGCGGAGCGGGCAATGTGGCGCGCAATCTGGCGTCGCTGGGCCTTTCGGTGTCACTGATCGGTGTGGTGGGCGATGATGGCGAAGGCCGCGAACTGGCCGCGCTTCTGGGCAGTATCGACGGAGTGGATGCCGATCTGATCGCGATGCGCGACCGGTCCACCACGCTGAAGACGCGCTTTGTTGCCGGTGGCCAGCAGCTGCTGCGCGTCGATGCCGAGGATACAAGCCCGATCGAGGCCGGACCGGAAGCGGAACTGATCGCGTCGATTGCCGACGAGGCGGAGTCCGCCGGCGTGATCATCCTGTCGGATTATGCCAAGGGCGCGGTGACCGATGGCGTTATTGCAGCGGCGCTGGAGGCGGGCGCGCGGCACGGCATTCCGGTGATCGCCGATCCGAAAGGGCGCGATTTTGCGCGCTATGGCGGCGTGGACCTGATCAAGCCGAATGCGAGCGAACTGGCGGTTGCCATGGGCCTGCCGGTGGAGACCGACCAGGATGTCGAGGCGGCCCTTGTGGCGGCGCAGAGCGTGCTGCCGGCAAAGGCGATTGTCGTGACCCGGGCCGCCAAGGGCATGTCCTTTGCTGCCGATGGCGCACCGGCCGTGCATCTGAGCGGTCAGGCGCGGGAAGTGTATGATGTGTCCGGCGCCGGCGATACGAGCATTGCGGCCCTGGCCCTGGGCCTGGCCGGAGGCGGCACGCTGGCCGATGCGGTCAGCCTGGCGATCACCGCATCCGGCATCGCGGTGGGCAAGGCCGGGACCGCCACCGTTTCCGCCGAGGAAGTGCTGAGCGCCCTGCAGATGGGCCTGCGCAATGGCGGGGTCAGCTATCTGTCCCTCGATACGGCGATGGCCCAAGTGGCCACTTGGCGCGAGGCCGGCCTGACGGTCGGGTTCACCAATGGCTGTTTCGATATCCTGCATCCGGGTCATCTGCGTGTGCTGGAAGAGGCCAAGGCGCGGTGCGGACGGCTGGTTGTCGGCCTGAATTCCGATGCGTCGGTGCGGCGTCTGAAAGGGCCAACCCGGCCAGTGAATGACGCGGATTCCCGCGCGCGGGTCCTGTCCGGCCTGATGGCGGTCGATGCGGTGGTCGTGTTCGACGCGGACACGCCGCAGGACCTGATCGAGGCGTTGCAGCCGGACCTGCTGGTCAAGGGCGGCGACTACACGATCGACACGATTGTCGGCGCAGACACGGTGCAGGCACGTGGCGGCACGGTGCATATCGTCCCGCTGGTGGACGGCCAATCGACCACAGCCGCGATCGCGCGGGCCAAGGCCAAGGCGGAATGAGCGCGGCGGCACAGGTCGCGGCGCAATTGCTGCGCCAGTATGGCGAGGATGCCGAAGTCATCGCCACGCTGCGGGCAGCGGAAATTGCCGCCATGGGCGATGCCGAGGCGCTGGCGCATTGGGATAACGTGATTGCCTGCCTGTCAGGAGAGGCGCCGGACGGCCTGCCCAGCTGACGCGGTCAGTTGGCGACGCCCTTTTTCAACTCATACCGGCCCCGGCCGGTCTCGTCGAACCAGTCCTGGATGTCGGGATGGCTGAGCGGCGTTTCGGAATCGTCGATGACGAGGTTCTGTTCCGAGACATAGGCGACGTAATGCGTCCGGTCGTTTTCCGCGAACAGGTGATAGAAGGGCTGATCCTTGCGCGGGCGCACCTCTTCCGGAATGGAATCATACCATTCATCAGTGTTTGCGAAGACCGGATCCACATCGAAAATGATGCCCCGGAACGGGAAGTGACGATGGCGCACGACCTGGCCGATCTGAAACTTCGCAACCAGAGGTGTGATGTCATTGTAGCGCGCGGACCGGTCCAGTGGCCTGTCCAGCAATAGCGGCGCCTCGGACGCCTTGCGGCGACCGAGCCCGACACTGCCAAGCAGCCTTCCCAAGAGTGATGCGCGTCTGGCCATTTCGCACTCCTGTGGTACACCATGCATCAACTGAGAAATTTGGGCCACACTATGGCTGATAAAAAAACGGCGGCCCGGCGCGGAAAACGCGGCCGGCCGCGCCCGGCCAAGCCTGCGGACCTGTATGCGGCCGTGGATTTGGGCACAAATAATTGCCGCCTTCTGGTGGCCACGCCGCACGGGAAGACGTTCCGTGTGGTTGATTCGCATTCCCAGATTGCCCGGCTGGGCGAGGGGCTGCACGAGACCGGACGGCTGTCCGATGCCTCCATCGAACGGGCCCTGGACGCGCTGAAGGCGATTCGCCGGAAGCTGAAATCGCATGGGGTCGGCAAGGTGCGGTGCATTGCGACGGAAGCCTGCCGAAAGGCAGAGAATGGCGCCGAGTTCATCCAGCGCGTGCATGAAGAGACCGGACTGACCTTCAAGATCATTGGCGCCAAGGAAGAGGCGCGGTTGGCCAGCATCGGCTGTCATGATCTGATCGGCGATGATGCGCCGTCTGTGCTGGTCGTGGATATTGGTGGCGGGTCTACCGAATTGTCCTGGCTGAATGCCGAACTGGCGCGCGCCAATGGCCTGCATGGACTGATCCAGCGCGCGCCGATCCAGAACTGGACCAGCCTGCCGCTGGGCGTGGTGACGCTGACCGAGGCCTATGCGCACCTGCCGGACGCCGATGCCTATCAGGCAATGCTCGATCATTGCGGTGACGTGATCGAGACCTGGCAGGGCACGGCCGCAATCCGGTCCGCCATGAAACTGAGAGGGGCGCACCTGATCGGCACGTCCGGCACGGTGACCTGCCTGGCGGGAGTGCACCTGAAACTGGACCGCTATCGGCGCGACCGGGTGGACGGAACCTGGATGAACCGGACGGCTGGCGAGAAGGTGCTGGACATGTTGCGGGCTGCGGGGCCGGAAGGCCGGGCTGCCCTGCCGACCATTGGCGAGGAACGCGCCGGCCTGATGCTGGCCGGCTGCGCGATCCTGGATGCGCTGTGGCGGGCCTATCCGGCCGGACGGTTGCGTGTGGGCGACCGGGGGCTGCGTGAAGGCCTCCTGTTGAGCATGATGTATGGCAAGAAACCGTCCCGCCGGAACCGCCGGGGCGGGGGCGGCAAGCGCCGCAATCGCGACGGCAGGGACACACCATCGGCATCGGAGGCCGGGCATGACGGATGACAACAAGCGCCGCTGGAAAGGCCCCGGCAAGGACAACAAGAACACGTCCGGCCGTCAAATGGGCGAACGCAAGGTGATCGCCCATCGGGCCAAGAATGAAAGCTCGAAACGCTGGATCGAGCGCCAGTTGCAGGACCCCTATGTGCGCAAGGCACGCGATGAGGGCTACCGTGCGCGAGCGGCCTACAAGCTGCTGGAAATAGACGAGAAGATGGACCTGCTGCGCAAGGGGCAGCGCGTGGTGGATCTGGGCTGCGCGCCGGGCGGCTGGATGCAGGTGGCCCTGAAGAAAGGCGCGCTGGAAGTGGCCGGGATCGACCTGCTGCCGGTGGAGCCGATGGAAGGGGCGCACATCGTTCAGGGAGACGTGACCCATCCGGAAGATGTCGAGGCCTTGCTGGAGGGGCTGAGCGGTCCGGTGGACCTCGTCCTGTCCGACATGGCGGCCAATACGACCGGCCACAAGCAGACAGACCATCTTCGGACCGTGGCCCTGGTGGAAATGGCCGTGGCCTTCGCGATCGAGCACCTGGCGCCCGGGGGCAGTTTCTGTTCGAAAGTGTTCCAGGGCGGCGCGACCAGGGAGGTGCTGGAAACGCTGAAGGCTCATTTCAAGACGGTGAAACACATCAAGCCGCCATCGAGCCGTGCGGGCAGCCCGGAAATCTTTGTTGTGGCGAAGGGATTCAGGGGCCGCTAGAAGCGGCGGTCCACCGTGTTCGGAGCGCGCCGGTTGCGGCGGCGGTCAATAACCGAATTCAGGTAGTGATCATGCGAGCGTCCGGGATTGGCGCTGTCCGGTTCAAACCCCAGTTCGACCGTGACCTGATAATGCGTAACCCGACCATCCTTGATGAAGCCGCGCGCATTTCCGATCTCGAACCAGTCCGGTTCACCATAGGTTTCGCGCGCGAGGACCAGCGCACGGTCAATCGCGTCATCCACGGAGACGGGGGACGTTCCGACAATCTGTTGAAGGGGCGGACGGGAGGATCCCATGAAAGTGCGCCTGTTTGCCTCTGACTGCGTGATCTGTTGCAAGTATTATGCAAGAGGGCGGATATCGTTCCAAAATAACCGGGGCTTGCATCGATTAACCTTGCACGGCACGGTCTTCATGGGCGACAGAAGGGGTGTGTGATGGGGCGCCACACTGGTATTGAAACCGTGACGGGAAGTATGTCCGCGCTAGCGCCAATGCCCTAAAATAAAAGGAGTTTTGCCTGATGATTCGCGTGTTTACCCTGTTCGCTGCCAGCCTGGTGCTGGCTGGATGCGCCTATTTGCAGGATGTCTATGCCGACGGGCGCGGATTCGAATCCGGGGCGGACCCGTATGAGAAGATCCAGTTTGCCGGAGAGACAGCATCTGCCAGTGAGCGGGCGGCCTGCGAGGCGGCGGGGGGCATTGTGGCACGCGATGGGATGCTGGGCTGGGAACAATGTATACAAACGTTTGCAGACGCCGGTCAGGCGTGCACGGACAATTCCGATTGCCTTGGGCAGTGCCGCCTGAATTCGTTTGACGGCATCGAGGACCGGCAGGCGAACGTGACCGGCACATGCCAGGTCACGGACAGCCCGTTTGGATGTTACGCAACCGTCGAGAACGGCCGGCCGACGCCGACCCTGTGCGTCGACTGAGACCGGTCAGACCGGCAGAAGGTGCGCTTCGGCCTCGTCGCGATGCTTTTTCAAATATTTCATGAAGGGCGTGCCGCCAGTGCCGACATCGGGATCGTTGCCCGCGCCGCCTTTTGACTGCTTGTTGATGTAGCTGGCCGCGTATTCGAGGTGACGCGTGCGAAAGCGGGCGAGCTTGCGGACATTGTCATTGTAGAGCGTGGTGAGGGCCGTGTGGCCCGCCGTCCCGACATAGTCGCGCAGGGTGCTGCGGGCACGCAGATCCTCGATGAACCGGCGATGCTGCGGCGGGCGATAGGCGTGCAGCTCGTCGAGGAAGGTGCGCAGAGGGTCGGCCGCGTGACCGACGCTGAGCAGGGCGTCCATGGCGGGGACGATGGAAGATTGCGAGCCGGTCTGGCCTCGGAAGGCCTGCGGCTTGCCGCCGGTTTCAGTGACGCCTTCATAGATCAGGCCGTCGCCGAGGGCCGGATTGTCCTTCCAGCCATGAATCCAGGGGCGCACCCGGTGGAAATAGACATAGGGGTCACACTGGTCGGGCATGCGGTCAAAAATGGCGTTGATGTCATCCCAGGCACCGGACATGGCCGCGAGGCTGGTCTCGATGGCGGACGCGTCCGGGTCTGCCTGTGAGAGATGCGAGACGAGGCGGGTGGCTTCTTCCAGCAATTCGCCAGCCCGGGCCTCGATGGCGACATGGACGAGGATGAACCAGGCTTCGTCGAGGCCGCCATCGAAATGCTGGATCGTGTAGATGTTCGACAGGTCGATCGGGCCGTCCGGATCGAACCGGCCCCAATTCTCCAGCGTGTAGCTGGAATAGGGCAGCAGCGGCGGCTGTCCGATGGCCTGGCCAATCTGCCAGATCGGCACGGCGAGGCAGGCCGGCAGGGCCCGGGGCGGTTCCGCCTCGCCCCAGACATAGGACTGGACCATGAAACTGTAGTGCAGCATGGCGATGCGCTGTTCGGCCTCGCTGGCCGTGGCGAGGAAATCCGTCAGGTCGAGCGTGGGCAGCGCCTCCAGATGGGCGCGGACGCGACCGGTTGGCAGGATGCGCGGCAGGGCCAGCGCGGTTTCGCGGATTGGCTGCAGGGCCTGTGGCAGGGTGATGCCGGCCGGGTCGAAGGATGACAGGAAACCGCGCTCGCGGCTGAGACCATAATCTGACAATTGCATCGCACGCTTCCTCCCAGAGCAATTGATTACAAATGAAACTAACGACACTTCGCGGCTCATGACCATAGGGAAGTTGCGGGAATTGCAGCCTTGCGCAGGGATTTTCAGGGAGGGACTTCACAAAGCCCCGCGACTCCCTTATGGGGCCAAAAAGGGAGCTCCCCACATGAAAATCCGACAAGCCATTACCTTCGACGACGTGCTGCTCCAGCCCGGGGCCAGCGAGGTCATGCCCGCTGACGTCGATGTCTCCACCTTCCTGACCAAGGCCATTCCGCTGAACATCCCGCTGATCTCTGCGGCGATGGACACGGTGACCGAGGCGCGCCTGGCGATTGCCATGGCGCAGGCCGGCGGCATTGGCGTGATCCACCGCAACCTCTCCATCGAGCAGCAGGCCGGTGAAGTGGCCATGGTGAAGAAGTATGAGAGCGGCGTGGTGATGAACCCGGTGACGATCTCGCCCTCGGCGAGCCTGGGCGATCTCAACGAGTTGAAGCAGCGCACCGGTTTCTCCGGCATTCCGGTGGTCGATGGCGCAGGCAAGGTGGTGGGCATCATCACCAATCGTGACACGCGCTTTGCCGAAGATGTGTCGGAATCTGTCGCCAATCTGATGACGAAGGAAGTCGTCACGGTGAAGATGGATACATCGAATGAAGAGGCCCGGCGCCTGCTGCACAAGCACCGGATCGAGCGGCTGGTCATCGTGGATGATGACAATCGCTGTGTCGGCCTGCTGACCGTGAAGGACATGGACAAGGCGGCCGTGAACCCGAACGCCGCCAAGGATGCGGCCGGGCGCCTGCGTGTGGCGGCGGCGTCGACCGTCGGCGATGCGGGCTTTGAGCGCACGGAAGCGCTGATCGATGCGGGCGTGGACTGTGTGATCATCGACACCGCGCACGGACACTCCATCTCCGTGGCGCAGGCCGTTGAGCGGGCGAAGAAGATTTCCAATTCGGTCCAGATCATTGCCGGTAATGTGGCGACGGCGGAAGCAACCAAGGCGCTGATCGATGCGGGCGCGGACGCGGTGAAGGTCGGCATCGGGCCGGGTTCCATCTGCACGACGCGGATCGTCGCCGGGGTGGGCGTGCCCCAGTTGACCGCCATCGAGGCGTGCGCGAATGCGGCGCAGGCGAGCGGCGTGCCGGTGATTGCCGATGGCGGGATCAAATTCTCGGGCGATTTTGCCAAGGCGCTGGCCGCCGGAGCCTCGACCGCGATGATGGGCTCCATGTTTGCCGGCACGGAAGAGGCGCCGGGCGAGGTGTTCCTGTATCAGGGCCGTTCGTACAAGGCCTATCGCGGCATGGGCAGCCTGGGTGCAATGGCGCGCGGCTCGGCCGACCGCTATTTCCAGAAGGACGCCGCACAGGAGAAGCTGGTGCCGGAAGGCATTGAGGGCCAGGTGCCGTTCAAGGGCCCGCTCGGCCCGATCATCCACCAGATGGTCGGTGGCCTGCGCGCGGCCATGGGGTATGTCGGTGCCAAGACGATCACCGAGCTGCACGAGAAGGCCGAGTTCGTCCAGATCACCGGCGCGGGCCTTCAGGAAAGCCACGTGCACGACGTGCAGATGACGCGGGAAAGCCCGAATTATTCGCTGACGCGGTAGATCGGGAAGGCGGGTTACGCCTTTGGCTAACCCGCCCTACGGGGAATTTTATGTGGGCGAAGCCTGAACGGGCTCGCGCCACATCGCTTCCATGGGCGGCGAGCCTTCGCCCAATTCAAACACCTCCATCCGTTCGAAACCGTGGCTCATATAGAAGCCGGAATTGGCCGGGTTGGTGTTTTCCAGATAGCAGGGCAGGCCTTCGCGGTCGGCGGCGTCCAGCATGGGGCGCAGGATCGCCTTGCCGAGCCCGGTGCCGCGCGCAGCCTTCCGTGTGCCGATGGTGAAGAGGTAGAGGTGCGGGTCGGAGGGGTGGTGCCGTGCCATGATCTCGCCTGCGCCCATCGCGCGCTTCATGGCGCCTTTGGAGCCCTTGCTCATCAGCGACCAGGCGAGCCGCAGGGTCTGGACCGGCGACAGGCCCTGGCGGGCATCCGACAGGCTCCACATCGTGGCCGCCTCATCCCCGATCATGTGGCAGATGCCATGCGGCAGGTAGACGTCCCGGGCGAGCTGTCTGAAGGTCGCCTGCATGGCCGCGTCGGTGCCGAAGATCCAGCGATTGATCGGATCTTCCGAAAAGGCCTCGGCCGTGATGTTGCCGAGCTGGCGCCAGTCCAGCGGATTGGCGGGCTTGATCCCCGCAGGCAGGTCCAGTTGCAACATATGTATTCTCCCACACGGGCATTACGGCATTTTTGACGGGACTTGGCCAGACCGCGCCCTAGGTCAGCCCTGTGACAGACAGGGAGTGTGCAGGATGGAGCGGATTGCGATCATCGGGGCGGGCCTGGCCGGGCTGACGGCAGCGCAGGGCCTGCGGGCCGCCGGCCGGGCGACGGTCGTGTTCGAGAAGAGCCGGGGGCTGGGCGGGCGGCTGGCCACGCGGCGAACCGAGTTCGGGCCGATTGACCATGGCGCGCCGGGCGTGCCGGAAAGCGTGCCCGTGGCGGGCGAGGTCTGGTCGCGGGCCGAACCGGGCATGCGGCAGACCGGCCTGCCTGGCATGAGCGCGCTGGCGCGGCACGTGTCCGGCGGTCTGGAGGTTCAGACGCAGATCGAGGTGCAGCCGCTGGTCCGGACCGAATCCGGCTGGGCGCTGCGGGACCAGACCGGCACAAGTCTCGGTGTGTTCGACCGGGTGATCGTCACGGCGCCGCCGGTGCAGGCCGCCGCGCTGACGGCCGCAGATGACGCACTGGCGAAAGAGATCGCGGCGGCGGAGATGTCACCGCTCTGGACGTTGCTGCTGGCCTTTGCCGATCCGACCGGGCTGGAGCAGGAGGTCAAGCCGCTGCAGGGGGCGCTGGCGACTGCCATCCCGATGCTGGCCAAGCCGGGCCAGACCGGTTTCGAGCGCTGGACGGTGCATGCCAGCGAGGCCTGGAGCGCGGCCAATCTGGAGCTGGAGAAGGAGGATGCCGCGCAGGCGCTGTTCGACGCGTTCCGCGAGCAGGCGGATGTGCCGGCGGGGCCGGACTATCTCGCGGCCCATCGCTGGCGATATGCGCGGGTGCGCACGCCGCTGGGCAAGCCCTTTGTCGCGACTGCCGACGCGAGCCTGATCGCCGGGGGAGACTGGGCGCTGGGCGCCCTTGCCAGCCACGCCGTGGAAAGCGGGCGGGCGATGGCCGCACATGTGGTGGAGGCAGCGGGTTAAGCCTTTGCCGGTTTCCCTGACCGGATTTGCGCGGTAACAGGGCGGTTTGCAGAGACCCGAGAGGCTATTTCCATGCGCAATGGCGGACGCATCGCAGCGGCAATCGACGTGCTGAATGACGTGCTGACCCGGCACCAGCCGGTGAAATCGGCTGCGCGGGACTGGGGCAAGCGCGCGCGCTATGCCGGATCGAAGGACCGGGCCTGGGTTAGCGGACTGGTGCTGGACGCGCTGCGCAAGAGGAATTCGATTGCGCATGCGATGGGCGATGACAGCCCGCGCGCGCTGATCCTTGGCGCGCTGGCGCATGCCTGGGGCTGGAACATCCGCCAGATCGATGATGCAATGGATGAAGACCATGCGCCCAGCAAGCTGACGCTGGATGAACGCGAACGGCTGGTAATGGCGCCGGACCCGGTGGCCCCGCCGCATGTGCAGGGCGATTATCCGGAATGGATGGCGCCGATGATGGCACGCGTGTTCGGCGAGGAGGCCGCCGTCGAAGCGCAGGCCATGGCCGTGCGAGCGGATGTCGACCTGCGCGTGAACACGCTGAAAGTGGACGCCGAAAAAGCCGCACAGCCGCTGCGCAGCGCGAAGGCGGAAGCCTCTCCGCTTCTGGTCAATGCCTTCAACATTCCGGCGCGCGACCCGAGCGAGCGCGAAGCGTCCCTGGAAAGCATTCCGGCCTATTCCAAGGGCTGGGTCGAGGTGCAGGATGCCGGCAGCCAGATCGCGGCCGCGGCAGCCAACGCCCAGCCGGGCGAACAGGTGCTGGACTATTGCGCGGGCGGCGGCGGCAAGACGCTGGCCATGGCGGCGCAGATGCAGGGCAAGGGGCAGATCTTCGCCTATGACATTGACGGGCGGCGCCTTTCGGCGCTGATCCCGCGCCTGAAGCGGTCCGGCGCGCACAATGTGCAGTTGGTGCATCCGAGCGAGCCGACGCAGCTGGAAGACCTGACGGGGCAGATGGATTGCGTGTTCGTTGATGCGCCCTGCACCGGCACCGGCACCTGGCGCCGCCGCCCGGATGCCAAGTGGCGGCTGAAAGAGAAGCAGCTGGAAAAGCGCATGGGCGAACAGGACGAAATCCTTGCGGCGGCCAGCCAGTTCGTGAAGCCGGGTGGCCGGCTGGTCTATGCGACCTGTTCCTTCCTGATCGAGGAAGACGAGGACCGCGTGGCAAACTTCCTGTCCGGACATCCGGACTTCACCGAGGAAGACGCCGCAGAGGCGGCAATCGCGTCCGGCCTGCTGACCGAAGACGGCGCGGCAATGGTCCGCAAGTTCCGTGCACCCACAGGCAGCGTACGCCTGACCCCGCGCCGGGCCGGTACGGACGGCTTCTTCTTCGCAGTGTTGAGCAAGGCGGGCTGAGCCTAGCTTTCGCTGAAAGTGTCGATGGCGCCGAGCAGGGTGGCGACTTCGTTTCGTTCCTGTTCGGTCAGTTCTGGCCGCCATATGTCGAACAGGAGCACAATGCGCGTCTGGTCGGCTTCGTTCTTTGCCTCATGTTCGATCGTGTCATCGAAGATGACGATTTTCCCTTCCTGCCAGTGATGCGTTTCGCTGCCGACGCGCAGCCAGGCCGGGCCGGGCACGATCAGCGGCAGATGGCAGATCAGGCGCGTGTTCACCATGCCATTGTGCGGGGGGATATGCGCGCCGGGCTTCAGAACAGAGAACAGGACGGACGGGCATTTGCCCTCTGCAAAGTCCAGCGGGACCCGTTCCAGCGCCGCGGTGGTGACGGGACAGCGGGCGCAGTTGGCCTCGACCTTCGCGCCATCCTTCCAGAGATAGAAGGCGCTCCAGTCGGTATTGTCGAGCAAATGATGGTCCTGTCCTCCCAGATGGCCGCTGGTGCGTTCGATATAGGGCCGGAAGCTTGCCTGGTCCTCGGAGAGGACGGCGCGGAGTTCGCTCTGGATGTCCGGGGTCCTGGCTTCCAGTTCCGGCACCCAGTCAAAGGCGGCCGGATCGTAGAACTGGATCTGGGGTAGGCCGGGGAAATAGTATCGGCGGGGTTCCTGAAGATAGACGGGCTGACGGCCGAGCAGGATGTCGAGGGACTGGTCAAAGCGGGCAGTGCGTTGCTGCGGCGGGATCAGGCCGTCCAGGCGCGCGGCATAGTCCGAGGCATAGTCCGCAAGCCGGGCCTGAGCGCGCTGCAGACCGGCCTGAACCGGCGCGGGCAAATTCGGCGCCTGCGCCGCAAGGGACAGGGCCGCGCGATAGGCGTCCGACGCAGAAGGCGTATCGCCGCCGGAATGGCTGACATCGCCGAGCAGGAGCAGGCTGCCCAGATCGGTCGGCGTGTCGGCCAGCACGGTGCGCAGGGCCGCAGCCGCGCCGGACCAGTCGCCGGAGCGGGCCCTGGCCAGGGCGGTCTGTCTGAGTTCGGTGAGTGAAAGCGCATCAGTCATGGCCGGAAGGTCGGACGTTTTGGGCCAGACCGTCAATAGGCGCGCCGGAACAGCCCTTCAGATGTGGACGAATCTGTCTGTCTCGGCTATCGGGCGCCATGACTGAGCAGAGACATGAACGCGCCCTCATTGTCGATTTCGGCAGCCAGGTGACGCAGCTGATTGCACGGCGCCTGCGCGAGAGCGGCGTCTATTGCGAAATTCACCCGTTCAACAAGGTCGACAAGGCGTTCCTGGAAGCCTATGGCCCGCAGGCGGTGATCCTGTCCGGTGGCCCGTCCAGCGTGACCTGGGAGGACAGCCCGCGCGCCGATGACGCGATTTTCGAGCTTGGCGTGCCGGTCCTTGGCATCTGCTACGGCCAGCAGGTGATGATGCAGCAATTGGGCGGCCGGGTGGAAAGCGGTACCAGCCGCGAGTTTGGCCGCGCCTTCATCGAGAAGGTCGTCGATGATCCGATCCTGTCAGACCTGTTCCATGCCGGCGACAGCGAGCAGGTCTGGATGAGCCATGGCGACCATGTCGCCGACATGGCGCCGGGCTTTGGCGTGATCGCGAAGTCGCCGGGCGCGCCCTATGCGATCATCTCCGATCCGGAACGCAAATTCTATGGCACGCAATTCCACCCGGAAGTCGTGCATACGGTGCATGGCCGCGAATTGCTGCGCAATTTCACGCATGGTGTGGCCGGCCTGAAGGGTGACTGGACCATGGCGGCCTATCGCGCCGAGGCCATCGAGAAGATCCGCGACCAGGTCGGCAAGGGCCGGGTGATCTGCGGCCTGTCAGGCGGTGTGGATTCCTCGGTTGCGGCCGTGCTGATTCATGAGGCCATCGGGGACCAGCTGACCTGTGTCTATGTCGATCACGGCCTGATGCGTCAGGGCGAGAGCGAGCAGGTCGTCAATCTGTTCCGCGAGCATTACAACATTCCGCTGGTGCATGTGGACGCATCCGACCTGTTCCTTGGCAAGCTGGATGGCGTGTCCGACCCCGAACGCAAGCGCAAGATCATTGGCGGCCTGTTCATCGACGTGTTCGAGGAAGAAGCGAAGAAGATCGGCGGAGCAGATTTCCTGGCGCAGGGCACTCTGTATCCGGACGTGATCGAGAGCGTGTCGGCGCTGGGCGGACCGAGCGTCACGATCAAGAGCCACCACAATGTTGGCGGCCTGCCGGAACGCATGAACATGAAGCTGGTCGAGCCGCTGCGTGAACTGTTCAAGGACGAGGTGCGCGCGCTGGGCCGGGAATTGGGCCTGCCGGAGAGCTTTATCGGGCGGCATCCATTCCCCGGGCCGGGCCTGGCCATCCGTATCCCGGGCGAGATCACGCGTGAGAAGGCCGACACGCTGCGCAAGGCCGATGCGATCTATATCGATGAGATCCGCAAGGCGGGCCTCTATGACGAGATCTGGCAGGCCTTCAGCGTGCTGCTGCCCGTCAATACGGTCGGCGTGATGGGGGACGAGCGGACTTATGAAGCCGTTCTGGCGTTGCGCGCGGTGACCTCAACCGACGGGATGACGGCGGACTATTACCCCTTCGAGCATGATTTCCTCGGCCGCGTGGCCACGCGCATCATCAATGAAGTCAAGGGCGTCAACCGTGTCGTCTATGACGTCACGAGCAAACCCCCCGGCACGATCGAGTGGGAATGATTTCATTTCTCTCGCGACCTTTCGAAATATTTCAAAAACGCCATTAAGTTCAACGACTTAATGGCGTTTTTCTTTCGACTCCTATCGCCAATTTTTACCGTCAAATGCGAGCCGGTGACGGTAAGGCTGACGGTATGCGTTCCCGGCACTTCCCTCTAAATTCGCATTTACCGTCATGCAGAAATGCGGGGTGACGGTAAAAATAGAGCCGTAGAACACTGAATATACAAAGAAAAAGGGAAATTTACCGTCGCATTTAGGATTGACGGTAAAAATGCCCGGAAAGGATGCCGCCGTGCTGACCGATGTCGCCATTAGAGCGCTGAAACCAAAGGAAAAACTCTACAAAGTGGGAGATCGGGACGGAATGTATGTCACGGTTTCCACTGTCGGAACGGTGACGTTTCGTATGGACTACCGCATCCATGGCAGGCGGGAGACGCTCACAATTGGACGCTACGGACATGGCGGCATCAGCCTCTCCGAGGCCCGCCACAGATGTATGGATGCCAAGCGGTTGATAGATGCTGGTGTTTCTCCGGCGAAGGAAAAGAAGCGTTCGAAAACGCGGCTAATGGAATCCGGCTCGTTTTCCGAAATGGCCAATCGCTGGATCGAAAGTGATGACATGGCCGAGAGCACGCGCGACATGCGCCGGCATATTCTCAACAGAGATATACTGCCAGCGTTTGGCAGCTACCTGCTGAGTGAGGTTACTCCCGAGGATCTTCGCGCGCTTTGCGAGAAGGTAAAAAAACGTGGTGCTCCGTCTACGGCGCTTCATGTCCGGGAATTTGTTCATCTCATCTACAAGTATGCCAAGCTTCATGGCGTGAAGGTCGACAATCCTGCCGATGAAGTCGCGCCTGTCTCGATTGCCAAGGTGCGCCCACGCGACCGCGCGTTGTCTCCACTCGAAATCAGAATCTTCTACAGCGTGCTGGAAGAACTCATCGCGACACCGACGCTCAAACTGGGGCTCAAATTCATCCTGCTTACGATGAAACGTAAAGCGGAAGTCAGCCTCGCGACCTGGGACGAAATCAGTTTTGAGAATGCAGTCTGGTCCATTCCGAAGGAGCGGATGAAAACGGGCCTGCCTCACAATGTCTACCTGTCGCGTCAGGCGCTCGATATCCTCGTGGCGTTGAAGACCTGCGCGGGAGGATCACGCTATGTCTTTCCTTCACGCTATGACTGTTACAAGCCGATCTCGAATGCGACGCTCAACCGGCTGACAACGGCCGCCTGGGAAACGGCGCAGGAAGCGGGCTTGCCGCTGGAACGTTTCACGGTCCATGATCTCAGACGCACTGGATCCACCCTGCTTAATGAGCTCGGCTTCAATCGTGACTGGGTCGAGAAATGCCTCGCGCATGAGGACCGGCGAACCTCCCGCGGTGTTTATAACAAGGCTGAGTATGCCGATGGCCGGCGCCACATGATGCAGGAATGGGCCGACACGATTGATGCCTGGTCGGCAGGGCTTCAGCGGCAACCGGTTCTGACGCCTCCGGCTTCTGCGGATCTTGGGTTTGACCTTGAACTGGATCCGAAGTTTGGGAATTAGGCCTCTTGTCCAACCTTCATTAAATCGCAATATATTGCGATTTAAGTACAAAAATTAGCTTTAAGGCGACAAATATGGCGACTTATATGAAAGAGGGTGTGGCTTCGAGCATCGAGATCGAGCGTGAACTTTGCGAGCGCGTCGACCAGATCCGGCTTGCCCGCAACGTGACACAAAAGCAGCTTGCAGAACAGACGGGATTGTCGAAGCGTACCATAGAGCGCTTTGCCAAGGGTGAGGGCACATCCCTTGATACCTTTATCCGTATCCTTCAGGCGCTCAACATTGTGCAAAATCTGTTCGCCATCCTACCAGATCCATCGGTCAGGCCCGTCGAGCGCATTGAGCGTGGCGGCCAAGAACGCCAAAGGGCCCGACCAGACCTGAGCCCTGATGATGAGGGCGAATGGGAGTGGGGCGATGACTGATGCGCGGGTGATCCTGTGGGGCCGCGACATTGGGGCTGTCAGCTGGCTGGCAGACCGGGAAATCGGGGTCTTTCAATACCGGCCCGAATTTGTTCGGTCGGGCATTGAGCTCGCCCCCATGACGATGCCCCTCAGCGCATATCCATATGAATTCCCCGCGCTTGCCCGCAACACGTTCAAGGGACTGCCGGGTCTCCTTGCCGACAGCCTGCCAGACAAGTTTGGTAATGCGCTCATCGATGGATGGCTGGCGGCCCAGGGGCGCACGGCTGACAGCTTTAACCCTGTCGAGCGGCTTTGCTATGTCGGGCGCCGTGGCATGGGCGCGCTTGAGTTTGAGCCGGCCATTATCGGCAATCCGACAAGTGCCAGAAAAGTTGAAGTCGCCGCCTTGGTCGATCTCGCCAACCGTATCCTTGACGAGCGCGCAAGCCTCGGCGGTGTCTTCTCGGGTGAGGATGACCGCGAAACGATCGAAGACATTCTCCGCGTCGGAACCTCCGCCGGCGGCGCGCGCGCGAAAGCCATTCTGGCCTGGAGCCCAAGAACCGGCGAATTTCGCTCAGGTCAGCTCGAAAGTGGTGAAGGCTTCGAGCCCTGGCTGATCAAGTTCGATGGTGTGTCCAACAATCGAGACCACGAACTTGCCGACCCCATGGGGTTTGGGCTGATCGAGTTTGCCTATTCGAAGCTGGCAGGCCTTGCCGGGATAGCTATGGCAGAGTGCCGTGTGCATGCCGAAGGCGGGCGTCATCATTTCATGACCCGCCGCTTCGACCGCGATGGCAAGGGACGCAAACTCCATATGCAATCGCTTTGCGCTATGGCGCACTATGATTTCAATCTGCCGGGGGCCTATGCCTATGAGCAGGCGGTCCAGGCAATCCGCCGCCTCGGCATGGGTCAGGATGTGGTCGAAGAGCAAGTCCGCCGCGCCATGTTCAATATCGTCGCGCGCAATCAGGATGATCACGTCAAGAACATCGCCTTCTTGATGGACCGGTCTGGCAGCTGGAGCCTCTCGCCCGCCTTTGACCTCTCTTATGCCTGGAATCCGAGCGGGGACTGGACCAGTCGTCACCAGATGAGCCTCAATGGCAAGCGGGACGGATTTTCACGTGATGACCTTATCGCGTTCGGTGAAACGAGCGGACTGAAGCGCGCCAAGGCTAATGCCATTCTCGATCAGGTCATTTCCGCGATGAAGGTCTGGCCTGACGTTGCGTCTGAAGTTGGCGTGCCAGACCAACGGATCGATCAGATCGGCAAAGCCCACCGGCTTCAATTCTAAGGATCAGTGTCGGACGGGCCGACTGGTGCGCTGCCGGACATCGGGTACCGGCGTATTTTCCGGCCGTTCATCCTCACTCGCCCGGCGCCGCTCCTCAATCCAATCCAGAACGTCTTTTAGCGGCCATACCACGCATTTTGGGGTCAAGTAGAACCGCTTTGGAAACTCTCCGCGCCGTTCAAGCTCGTATATCGTCGTGTCCGACAAGGGCACCAGTTTGCGCAATTCGGGCCGCCGGACGGTCCTGTTGTTCGCGATAAGCTGGCGAAGCGTGTCGTCATGGAATGTTTGCGCGTCTGAACCAGACTTGGATCCAAAGGCGTAGATGTCCTCTGCGAGGTCCTTGAGAGAGTCCAAACCGCCTGTCCGCAATCCATAGCCCACGATGACACGCCTCCTGCTAGTTCAGCTTCTGCCGGTTCCAGACCAGCACGCCGCTGCCATCCTCTTCCTTCTCGAAGAAAGCGGCCCGCAGCGGCTTCTCGAACCCCGGATCATCGAGCTTGACGGCCAGGTATGGCGTCTCGCCATCCTTGCTCTCCTCGCGCCAGGCGGCACCGAGTTCTGCGCCGCCGGCAAAGATCCGAAAATCCGGGCCACCTTCGGCTTTCTCGGTCACGGGGACCATCTGGGCTTTCACATTGATTGTCATGGTCCGGATCGTCCCGGTCCATTTGCCATCCTTCTGGCTGAAGGTGCCGATTGTTGCCATTGCTATTCTCCTTTGCTGGCTCTGGCGTGAAGGGCTTTTCGGGCCCGCTTGAACCCGGCATCCGAGCTGAGGAACATGTCCAGCATGGCAGGCACCAGGGTTTCAGGTTTCTCTTCCGCGCCATAGGTTTCGGCATAGATCGCCGCATAGTCGGCAAGTGCGGAAGCAAGATCAGGATCGACCGACACGGTAAGTTTCACCGGTGTCCGGTCTGGGAGTTGTCCGATGCGGAGACTCATCACCGGCCTCCCTCAGAATAGGGCCGCAGCACAAGATCGCGTGTCACGATCACCCGCACAGGCCAGCCCGGGCGGATACGGATTGTCGGCTGAATGCCGAGATTGCGGTCGACGACGCGCTGACCGGCTTCAGAGACACTGTCTCCGAATCCCCGCCGGATCGCGCGCTCGACATCATCATCGTCAGAGCCAAGTTCAGATCCGATGCCGAGCAGAGTCGCGAGCCCTGCGGCCGCAAAGACGCGGTCCCAATGATGGTCGGTCCGGTCGGAAACGCCCGCATAGCCCCGCGCATCCGTAGCTGGCTCGGAAATCTGCAGCGAGCTGCCATCCGGCAGGATGACCCGGTCCCAGATCAGGAGCGCGCGCTCCTGGCCGAACGAGACTTCCGACTGGTAGCGCCCGATCAGGCGTGCGCCTTGCGGGATCAGCAGGTGCGCGCCGCTCACCGTGTCATAGACCGGCTGGGTCACCTGCGCGATGACATTGCCCGGCAGATCAGAATTGAGCCCCGTCACAAGTGAGGCCGGAATCAGCGTGCCCGCCATCACCTGATAGGGTGAGACCGGGGTCTCGACATCATGAGGGTTGTAGGTGTCGCCGTCCCGCGTCTCCGCTGCGAACGCGATCTTCTCTGCCTGGAGGTTCTGGTCTGGCGCGCCGGCAAAACCCGGCGTGCCTGCGCCTTGGGCTGCAAGCGCCAGGAGTTCGGAGCCGAGACTGTCCGGACGCCCTCCAGCCGAAGACACTGAGCCCATCAGAGATTGCCGATTGCCGACATCGAAGAAGACGCCCGCTTTGCCGGCCGCATCGGCGAGCTTCGCGTCCGCCAGTCTTTGCGCCCGGATGGCCTCATCTTCCGCCGATGGGCGGAAGTCGTCTGACGGCGCGACATTCCAGTCAGGCTCAAGGCCCCATTCTTCCTCCTCCGCCACGACTGTGCCGCCTAAATCACCCGCCATGGGCGCGCCGAGTCTTGGCGTGCCGGCAGCCGGTTGCCAGCCCAGATAGGAGCCGGGCAGGTCCGCGAGCCCGTCAGGCGCGCGCTTGGCCGCCGTGTTGTAAAGTTCCTGCCGTTCTGCCGGATCGACGGCTTTTGGCGGATCAAGCGCGATGGAGGCAGCGGCAAACAGGCCCAGCACGCCAAGGCAGGCGCCTGCCATCAGCACCTTCCGGTTGATCCGCGTGACGGGCCGTGGCCGCGCGCGCAGCTTCAGCTCGTCGGCCTGTTTGGGGAAAGGGGCCGGCTCGCTCATCCTTCGGCTCCGAACAGGCTGGCAAGGCCCGAGCGCTGGACCCGCTTGCGGATCCGCACGACAGTCTGGTCCTTCTCGCCTATGCGGAGTTCGGCGGCCCGGAAGAGATGGTCGACGATGTAGTAATTGCCGCGCAAGCGGTAATTGACGAGTTCGGCATCGCCGGAGGCCCCAAGGATGAAGAGCGGCGGAGCATCCATGGTGGCAAGCCCGGCCGGCATCTGGATAAAGACCTGCCGGCCATCATCGAAGACGCGCACAGGCCGCCAGGCCGGCTTGTCGCCCTCGATCACATAATCGAAGTCCAGCCGGTCGACCGAAATGCCCGGTGCGATGGACGCATTCTCGCGGATGGACGCGATCTTGTTGTGCGCCACAAGCTCTGCCAGTTCGTCTGCCGGATAGCGCCAGGAGAGGGCCGCCATATAGGTGCCGTCAACGCTTTCCAATTCGAGATGATAGGTTCGCCGATCCGTCGCGATCATGAGATTGGTCGAAAGACCTGCCGCGATCGGCTTGACCAGCACGTGCGCGCGGGCAGAGCCGCCAGACCCGGAAGACGTATCCCCAACAATCCAGCGGACCGTGTCTCCCGCCGAGACCGAGACCAGTGTCTCTCCCGGTTGCAGCGCTATGTCGGAGACCTGGCCCGGCGCGGCATAGAGCCGGTACAGTGCCCCTTCGGTATACGGATATATTTGGATCGCATTCACATAGCCATCGACGGAAGGCTCGATTCGGGCCTCGGTCGTGCCTTTGCGGATTGTCTCGGTCGGCGAGGTGTAGACGCGCGTGACTGTGCGCTTGGTCGCTTCGACCGGTTTCATCTGGCCGGGCAACGGCAGCACGGTCGGCGTCTCGACAATCTCGACAGGCCGCTCTGGTACCTCCTCGACGAGCGCCGCTTCGACAAAGGCCGTATCCTCGAGGACGCGCTCAGGCGGAACGCTTGCGCAGGCGGTCGCCAAAGCGAGGGTGGATACAAGGCTCACGATACGGATCATTGGTTGTCTCCTGTGACAAGGTCTTCGCCCCAATTGAGGCTATGGATGTAGAGGCCGAGGGGATTGGCGCGGAGCGTTTCCGCATCGCGCGGCGGGGAGTTTACAATGGTGAAGAGCCCGGTGAACCGTTTGACGCCGGTGAGCGAGCCATTCTCATAGGTCTTCTCGAGCCAGCGGGCCTGGAAGGATTCGTCCGACACGCGCACGACGCTCACGACATCGACGCTGCGCGATCGCCGGCCGATCTCGGCGAAGGGATCATTGTCGCGCGCATAATCGCTGAGCGTGATCGCGGCCTTGTCGGTCACATAGTCATAGGCGGCGAGCCAGTTTTGCCGGACGATGACCGGATCGATCGACAAGCTGCGGACATCGGAGATGAAGTTTGCGAGGTGATGCGCGATCTGCGCGTCCGTCGGCTCATATCTCGCAAGCGCCGGCCCGACCGCCTTCACGGCGCCTGTATCGTCAACCTCGACCACATAGGGCATGACGGTCGATTGCAGGCTGCGCCAGACAAGTGCCGCAGAGGACGCGGTCAGAAGTCCGAGCAGGCCCAGCGCCATGAGCCGCCAGTTCTTCGCCTGGACGCGGGTCGATCCGATCCGTTCGTCCCAGACCTGGCCGGCTTTCTGGTAGGGCGTTTCGGGATGCGGGCTTAGCCCGTAATGCGTGGAAGTACGCCGGAAGGCCATGTGGGTCAGTCCTCTTCGCTTCGGAGTTTCGGATTGTCGCCCGCCATGCCGCTATCGCCGTCCTTCAGGGCATGGACCGTGATCGCGCCGGCATGCTGCAGGCGTTGGTCTGTGCGAAGGCGCCGCGCCCAGGCCGGGCTGGCGGAGCCAGTAGACGGCCCGTCGCCGGACGCCGCCGCCATCGTACCGCCCGTCGCCGCAAAGGCCGTCTCGCTGCCACGCCGATAGGCATTGCCGACAGAGGCAAACGGCCGTCCTGCCATCCGGCGGAGCGTATCGCCGCCAGCCTGCGCGACGCCGACAACACCCGCCGCCGCGCCGCGCCAGCCGGACTGACCGGATGCCATGTGGCCGAGGTCGTAGGAGGTGCGAGCGCCGCCCGTCATGGAAGCCCCAGCCTTCACCGCGCCGGATACGCCGCCAAGCGCTGCACGTCCGGCCGCAACCGTTCCCGTCGTCGCCAGCACAGCGCCCGCACCAACGGCAGCCGTCGTGCCGACCACAGAGCCCGCGCCAAGCTGCGGCGCGCCAGTGACAAGGCCGGAGGCAATGCCGGGCGCGAACACGCCCATCCAGAGGAAAACGATGGAGGCAAGGACCGTGCCCATGACTTCCGCCAGCGTCACGTCGCCCGGCCCGCCAAAGGCCTCGGTGATGGAGGTAAACAGCGTCGAGCCGATCCCGATGACGATGGCGAGCACCATCAATTTGATGCCGGAGGTGACGACATTGCCGAGCACCCGCTCGGCAAGGAACGACGTCTTGTTCCAGAGCGCGAAAGGCACGAGCACAAAGCCCGCCAGCGTCGTCAGCTTGAACTCCAGGATCGCGACAAAGAGCTGGACCGCCAGAACGAAGAAGGCGACGAGGATAATCGCCCAGGCAATCAGCATGACGGCGATCAGGATGAAATTATGGAAGAAACCGATCGGACCCAGCATGTCGCCGATCTCTTCGAGCAAGGGCTGCGCCGCCTCGAACCCGACCCCTGCAATATAGCCGGGCCGCATGAGATCCTCGGCTGTCAGCGTCGAGGAGCCGGCCTTCACCCCAAGATCGGCAAAGCTTGCAAAGAGGATGTTCGCGAGGATCGAAAAATTACCAAGAATGAAGGCGAAGAAGCCGACATAGAGCACTTTCTTCAGGAGCCCCGAGATCACATCGGCATTCTGCGAGAGGGCCCAGAAGAGCCCCGCCAGAGTGATGTCGATCACGATCAGCGTGCTTGTCAGATAGGCGACATCGCCGGCCAGCAGGCCGAAGCCTGAATCCACATAGGCAATGAAGGTTTCGAGTGTCCGTCGTCAGGTATTTGAGACTTCAGGCTGCCTGACTTAAGGAGGGTCTGGCGCATCTGGGTTGAGTTAAGCAGCGGATTGGGCGTGCTGCAAGCGCCGTAGTTTCATGGTCCTCCTTTTGATTTTCTCACGTTCCAGCAGAATGGTCTGGCCGCGGCCCGTATAGACATCTGCCGGAGTGAGATTGTTCAGGCTCTCGTGATAGCGCTGGTGGTTGTAGTAGCCAACGAACGCGTCGATCTGCGCTTCGAGGTCTCCCGGCAGGAAGTAGTTTTCCAGCAGGATGCGGTTTTTCAGGGTCTGATGCCAGCGCTCGATCTTGCCCTGGGTCTGGGGATGATACGGCGCGCCGCGCGTATGCTTCATTCCCTTGTCGGCAAGATACTCAGCCAGATCGCCAGAGATGTAGGAAGGTCCGTTGTCTGAGAGTAGTCTTGGGCGATGGATCACGTTTACTTCATCGAGTCCGGAAGCCTCAAGCGCCAGGTTCAGCGTATCCTGCACATCGCTCGTCGCCATGCCGGTACAGAGCTTCCAGGCAATGATGTAGCGGGAGAAGTCGTCAAGCACGGTGGAGAGATAGAACCATCCCCAGCCGATCACTTTCAGATAGGTGAAGTCGGTCTGCCAGAGCTGGTTCGGCCCGGTGGTCTTCTCCCTGAACTCATCAGCCGCTTTCATCACGATGAAAGCCGGGCTCGTGATCAGGTTGTGCGCCCTCAAAAGCCTGTAAACACTGGCCTCGGAGACGAAGTAGTGCTTCTCATCGGTGAACGTCACCGCCAATTCCCGGGGAGATAGTTCCGGTTGATCCAGGGCCATTTCCAGTACCTGCTGACGCACCTCGTTCGGGATGCGGTTCCAGACCCGGCCGGAGCCGCTGCGCCGATCCTCAAGCCCGGCTTCACCGAACCGCCGGTAAAGGTCATACCAGCGATAGAAGGTCGGACGTGACACGCCGATCTGTTCCAGTGTCTTCTTCACCGGCTGGTGTGATTGTTCGACCAGCCGGATGATCTCCAGCTTCTCAGAGGCAGGGTATCTCATTCGGTATCCTCCCCATCCCCGATCACGCTTTTTTTCAGAATGCGGTTTTCCAGCGTCAGGTCGGCCACGACTTCCTTCAGATCCCGCATCTCGCGCTTCAAGCCGCTCACCTCACCGGACGTCGCCTGGCGCTCGGTATCGCCGGAGAGCCGCCTCTTTCCCGCTTCGAGGAATTCCTTCGACCAGGTGTAATAAAGGCCCTGGGCGATCCCCTCACGCCGACACAGTTCGGCAATCGAATATTCTCCGCGCAGGCCTTCCAGAACAATGCGGATCTTCTCTTCGGCAGAGAATTTGCGCCGGGTCTTACGGCGTATCTCTTTCACATGTTTTTCGGCCGATCCTTCCGGCCCGGATTTCTGTCTCATCTTCGCTCCCTTGGCGGGCTACGATGTGCCAGAAATCCTCCTTAAGCAATTTGGCCGATCTGTCTCATGGTCGCTGACGGGGAACAGTGCGAGCTTAAATTTAAGCGCCTAGCGCTGCAAACGCCTATGGAGTTTATCAATTTAGGGTCGTTAGCTTCATACCAAGAGGGAGAGTCTTCACTCAAGTCTAGGTTTTCTTTTTGCGCCATCATGATTCACGTATCCTAGACCTACTTAACGACCATTGAATTGAAGCACGCGAACGGTTGAGCTCGACCCATCTGCCGACCCAATTCAATTTCTGGCCGGATGCCGGAACGAGCACAAAGCCGTCTTTTCCTTCAATCACAGCAAATCGGCCTTGAGCCAGATCGACGTGCCGCGAATAGGTCCCTGAAAATTCACTCCAGCTTTCCGGATACGCAAAAGATAGTCCTATGCGAGCGCCTTCTGTCTTCATCGCCTTCTCAAGTTCAGCTCGCTTGAGACGCTCAGCATCGTTAGCGGTAAGCCCACTGTTTTGATCCAGCGCATAGCCCTCGCTTCGCAACCAAACCTTTCGAATACCGAGGGACATTCGAATTTCGTCCGCGAATGGACCCGTTGCGCGATCCAGTACTTCGGTGTCCATCCGATCAAGCCAAGTCTCTGCATGTCGTTCAGTAAGCGCTCTGATCGGCAGCCAGGAGCGAACATCGACAGCCAGACCTTGCTTTCTCGCATCGGCCTGCAACACACGCTCGTCGAAGTCGTTTGGAATGGCCCAGGTGCCATCGGTATTTCTATCAACAACACCTAGCCTTCTCAGCGCCTCTAGCCGACGCTTATGCGCGAGACGGAATGTCGGCGAACTCGATGGATCGGACTGTTGATGCAGCTCCTCCGAATACACCCCGCCATTTCGCTCAGCGATCGCTGCAATCGTCCGGTCCGCAGGCTTCGGCTCCACTGCCTTTCGCCCCACCGAAACAATCCCTCCCGGTTTCGGCAATTGAACCGCTTCCTGCTCGGTCATTTCTATTGACCAGACTCGCCCATCGAGCCCTTCGATCAGTGCCGTCGTTCCGTTCCGCAGTTCATCACCCGGCAAGGTGGCTGCGAGCCGTCCCAGGATATCGCCAGCGGAGTTCAAATCACGGGGCAGGGCATACAGACGCGACGCATCGATTTTCCAGCCTTCAAGGTTGGCCAGCGTTCGGATTATGTCCCCACGTCTGCCCAGCGCCCGCAGCGTATCCTGCCAGCCCTCTTTCAACGTCCAACGGCCGTCATCCTGTCGCTTCGCAAGATCGAGCGTCTCCAGGAACCGCAATCGCCGTTTAACGACCGCGCTGTCAAACCTCACCAATCCGCCCCGTTCAGTCTCCGGCGTGTAACGTCCATCGGTCAGCGAACAGGCAATGTCATGATCAATTGCCGTCAATGCTTCTTGCTCGGCCTCCTTCGACCTCGCCGCCGCCATTTCCCTGAGCCGCCTCTGACCAAGCTCAATCGTCACCAGCTCCTGCGCCCGCGCCCGAAATCCCTCCGTGATATACTTGCGGTCGATCAGCAGCTCGCCATTCCGGGTATTGCCGCCGCGGATCACGATATGAACATGCGGCTGCGCAGTGTCGTGATGATTGGCGGCCACCCAATCGAGCCGGCAGCCGAGATTCTTCTCGACCTGGCTCATGAACTCCCGCGTGAACCGTGTCAGATCCTTCATCTGGTCGGCATCTTCCGGCGAGACGATCAGCCGGAACTGCCGCCCGTCTCCGGACGCGCGTTTGTTGAACGCTTTCGCATCGGCCTCATCGACACTCCGGTCATAGAGCTTTCCGCGCTCGCCGTCGCGCCCGGCACCTTCCCGGCGGATGTAGGCGACATGCTTTGCAAAGCCCGCCGCGCCGCTTGGACCCGCCCGCGCAATATGCACCTTCACAATGACGCGCCGGGCCCGCTGGTTGGACCAGTGCCGGGCAAGGCCCGCCTGCACCTTGCCGCGTCCTGCGTAACGCACCGCGCCCGGTGCCAGGGATTTGCGTCCGCGTGTCCTAAGCCGCCCCTTCGCGACGACACGTTTCAGCCGCTTCAGCTGGGGCTTTGTCTTGCCCTGCGACCTGATCTTTCCAAGGCGCGGAACGAAGTCGAAATCGTCGCTCATTGCTCCAGGCGCGCAGCGGATTGCAAATCCGTGCACCCGTCCTCCGGAGCCGGGTCACATAGAAAAGGATGTGCAGACAATGGGGTAAGTGTCGCCGGGTGACACTCCCTTAATCTTGCCCTCCGGGACCCTGATGCCATTCCTGACCCGCTTTCCACCGTTTCGACGTCCGCCTGATGCTCAGCCGTCCGTTTGCCATAGGTCCAGATGGGCCTTGCGACCCCCAGAATGTGCGCGCGATGCTGCGCACCAAAGTATCGTCCATCCACCGAACGGGGATGGTCATTCAGCAGAAAGACATCTCCGGTCTGAAGTGCCCGGCAGCCCTGCCAGGCGGGCAGGGCGCTGCCGGTTCGCAGTGTTTCAAGGGCGTCGGCGACGTGCGAACCGTTGACAAATATCTCCGGCCCGCACCGGCAAATCTCATTTCCGTCAACACCTGCAACATGCTTGAGGAGCGGCCAGTCCGAGCCAACAAGTCTCTCATTATCGAGCCATCTCCGGACCTCGTCTGGCGGCTGGAAGACGACCAGATCCCCCTTCGAAACAGGCGCTGACCGATCGACAAAATAGAGCCCCCTGGGCACGCTCTTCGTTCGGTTCCAGACAAGATTCGTTCGGTCGATGAAGCTTGCCGCAAGCATCAGGCTGAGGCCGCAACCCATGGCAAGAAGCGGGCCTCTAGGAGTCATCCCGCAAACCGGTTCCCATGAACCGGCGGCCATTCGTGTAGGCGATGATGTCCTTGCCGCGATACCAGACCTTGGCGCCGATCTTGTGATACACTGGACCGGTGCCGAGAGAGCGCATGTTGACCAGGGTCTTCGGTTTGAGGCCAAGATGGCCGGCGGTTTCATCCGTATTCAGCCATTGCGTGGGGACCGGAAGGTCCCGGCGCGGCCGCAGGCCGTTACCATCATCAAACGAGTTCGTCATCGTGCCGGATCTCCTCTTGCTGGCGCCATTCTGCGCCTGCACAGAGTGCCGGTTCCATCTTGCTGCGTGAGTGTCGAAGTCGCCGCCGGCGCGCGCGACACCGCTGCGCCTGCGGCTCATCCGGTACGGTTTCGCGTCCGTCCTGCCTGGCCCGGGCCGCACCTCCAACATGGAAAAAGCCGCTCCGGCACAAATGTCCGGAGCGGCTGGAGGGAGGTCTGGCCGGGCCTAGTCGCGCGGGTTCCAGAGGATCACGTGCCGGCCCTTGCGGCCCTTGACCGGGGCGAGGTTCGCGAAGATGCGGCGGGGACCGATCTGCGGGTCGGCGAGGGTGAGCGAGACATAATCGCGTCCCGATGCTTTCGCCTTGCGCATCCAGCCTCCGCCAATCTCGGTCGAGGTTTCTCCGGCATAGATGCGGTAGTCCGGCTGGCCGTCTTCGGTCTTTTCCGCATTCTTCTCGATGCGGATCGCTGCTGACAGGTTCATCATTGCGAGATGGCCTTCAAAGCCGGATTTGGTCTCGCTGACATAGCCGAGTGCGTTTGCCATGGGGGTCTCCTTTTCGTTCCTTGGCTAAGTCTCCGGGGACCCCTTGTCCCCGTCGACGCCGGACCGCCCGGACGGGCTGGTCTGGTCCTGAACCGCCTTGCGGGCGCAGCGAAGCGGAGCACCGGACGGGCGGAGAATTTTGGTGCGCGAGGAAGGCGTGGAACACGCCGGGGAAAATTCTTCGTCTGTCCGGTTTCAGGGCCGGGTCAGTTCGTCCAGGTCATGAAGGCAAAGACGGGAGCAAGGGGGCCGAGACATGCCTGCCGGACAAGAAATCAGATCTCACTGCCTGCATCCCGTCAGTGTCATTCGAGACCTCAAGACGCGCGATTATTCTGAAAGCATTTGGCAAAGGCCCAGGCATCAATGCCGCATCGCTAAACCGAAAATGCGCGAAGCCGCACGGTGCCACACACCGGACGGCCCCATAATGCTGCTGAACAGGAGACGAATGCTCAGGCACCACCCTGTTGCGGTTCAGGCGTCTCATCGGGCGTGGCGACCGTCTCCGCTTCGAACAGTCCCGCGACCCGTGTCCACGCATCGGCAGGTGGGGACCCGGCCCCCTCGACAAGGCGCGTCGGCGGTACCTGCATCCAGCCCGGCCGCCAGTCAGGATTGGCCTTGCAACCCTCCCCGCTGATCCGGTTCGCCAGCAATTGCTTCTGCGCCTTGCCCGTGTCGGTGCGGCAGGATTCTGCGAGCGATGGAGTGGCAATATCGCCAATCATCGCATTGATGGCGCGTTTGTCCTTGGTGAGATCGAAGAAGGCCTCGTCAGGCGACCACGCTGCTGACAAATCGGTGCCACAGACATGCAGCACGGCTTCGACAATGCCATTCCCGGCTTCCAGTGTGCGGGCAATGACATTGGCCAGCACCTTCAACACATCCTCGTCCGACATGGCCAGCAGCGCCGAAAAAAGCTCGCACAGGCGATAGTCATCCCCGTTCCGGCGAAAGGCGGGATTGACGTTCAGGGATCTGAACAGCGCGTCGGTCTCCTGCGTCGTCCCGGCAAGTGCTGCGACAGACAGCGAGCCTTCCACGCTTGCCTGTGTTTCATCCTTGCGGGCTCGGAGCTCGAACGGCCGGACATCCCAGAGCGTGCTTCCGGCCATCGCATGCGCGGCCATCAGGCGGAGCGCAATCTCAGGCGATGCGGCAAGGCTCGCCTGCGCGGCTGCATGGCGATGGAGCAGGATGTATTCGGCAAGCGGGCCGGACATTTCCGGGCGGATCGCTGCGGGCGCGGCGTCGATATCGCCCTTCGCAGACTGCTGCCGTTTGCGAGCCTCAGCGGAGGTCAGCTGTCCCTCGTGGAACTGTACCGTGCCGTCATGGCGGATTTCCACAAAGACCTTCCCGCCATCTTCCATGGCGCACTGGACATGGTCCCAGCGATGGAAGTAGGCGCCGCGGTCCAGGCAGATGACATCGCTCCAGCCGTCTGACCTGTAGGCATCGATCCGCTCGGAAATCGCCACTGATTGGGCTTGCCAGAACTGGTCTGCGTCAGCGAATACGCCATGTTCGCCGAACAGGTCGGCGGTGACCTGTCCGGGATAGGTGTCGAGATCGAACAGCGCCTTGTCGCTCGTTATGGTCGTCCCACCGGTGATCCAAGCCTTGCAGGACCTGCCCATTGGCGCGCGTTCGGTCTCGCTCTCGAAAAGACGAAGCCATTCAGCCTGCTGGCCGGGCGTCGCAAGCGTCAGCGCGCGGATCGTTTCCCGGTCGATCTCGTCCTTTGCATAGAGGTCCCGGATCGGCGCAGCAAGCGAGGCCAGAGCAAGCACACGCCGGACCAGAAGCAGGGTCACTCCGAAGAAATCGGCTATCTCTTCCAGCGGCTGACCGGCTTCATGCAGGCGTTTGAAGGCGATGTATTGCTCCATTTCCGTGGCGGGCAGGCGCGCCACATTCTCGATCAGGGAGGCAGATATCGCGCTGGCGGCATCGCTTTCCGGCATGATGGCGCAGGGCACGCGCGGGTTCGTGCCGGTCTCCCTGGCGATTTCCTTGAGGGCGAAGAAGCGGCGGCGTCCGGCAATGATGCCATAGGCCTGCCCCTCGCGCCGCACCAGCAGGGTCTGGCGCACGCCGCTCTCGCGAATGGAGGGCAGGAGGTCGGACACGTCAGGCTTGCGGCGTCCATGACGCATGTTCAGTTTCGAAATGCGCAGCGCGTCCAGCGGGATGTGTTTCAGTTCTGTCTCGGCCATGTCAGGTCTCCGTCTCTGGCGGGTAGAGGGACAGGCCCAGCTTCCATACGGACTGTCTCCATCTGATTTTCGTGAATGCGTGACCGTCCCGGTCGCGCGAGGGATGCGGGTCGCTCTCGCCCCAATCATAATCGTGCAGGATGATGTCCGGCTCGCATGCACCGATACGGATATCGGTGATCCGGCCCTCGATCACGGTCAGGATCAGGCAGGGGCGGGGCAGGATGCTCATTGCGACCAGAAGACGTGCAAGGCGTCGATCCCGGTCCGGAGTGTCATGATGTCGCCGGATAGTTCCATGTCCCGGCCGAGCGCCTGCCAGTCAATATAGGGCTGAAGCGCTTGCGGGATGTTGGTGCCGGTCTCGCGATGGAGGCTTTCGGCAAACTCGCCGAGCGAGCCATACTGGCCCGCATGATCCTCGAAGGCCGCACGCGCCGCAGCGAGATCGCCGGCAAAATGCCGGTGCAGGCACGCGCCAAGACGGCCATGCGCCCGGATGAATTCCGCCAGATCACAGACGGTCTGAAACCCTGCATATTCGGCAATCTCGGCGCCTTCAAAGCCTTCATGATCATGGATCGCCCATTCCTCGGCATCCGGCACCGGGCTCGACGCCAGCATGGCGCGGACCGCCTGCATGATCTCGCGCGGCTTCGTGGCCGGTATCCAGCACCCATGCAAATGGCCGTGATTGTAGGCCGCCAGACAGGCGACATAGATGCGCGGGGAATTTTCAGCCGGGGGCACGGGGGTCACCGCAAGAGGAACTGCCGGGTCTGGTCTGGTCATGGGTCAAGCCTCGTCTGCCCGCCCAAATTCCCTCCCGCATCAGGCGGGGGTGGGCGGCGAGACTGCCGGCAGGCCGGACCCATAGCCGGTTGGGCAAGGCGGCAAGGTAGGGTGTTTCCCATCCATTCGGACGCTGCTCGTCCCGGCGCCTTGCGCAAGCGGCGGGTCCGGGCAGTCCGGTCGTCCGCCCACCCCCGTCTGCCTGCGCATGGAATTGCCGTAGTCGAGCCAAGCAATGGCCGTGCGTTCCAGAATGCCCTATGAGTTCACAGCTTGATCATTGCGGAGAATTTGAGCGGGATTGGCGAAGGTTACCGATCATAGGCGACAAGCTTTCAGCCAGTTGTTTTCGGACAGCTTTGTCCTTCGAATACCGACGGCGGTCCAAATTGATTTTCAGGATCTGGTAGTCGTTTCCGTGGGCTCGCGGCGGCATAGCGTCGACAACTGCCCTCAACTCCTTCATCATGTCTGGACCATGCTCTCCAAATGGGCTGTCCAGATCTTCAGCGAGGGACGAAACTACTGCATCCCCCAGGAGCAGAAATGCCTTTTCATAGTGATCGGCTCGTAACTCAGATCGACCTGCTTCAGCCTTGTTGCGATAGCACCGTGCCAATTTCAGTTTTGCGCCGACGATGTCTTCCGGTCTGCCGCGCATTTTATAATGCTCTAGCAGCCCAGTGAACAAAAGCTCGGCCGTTGCGAGCGCTTCGACATCTCTTGTGGCCTCTCCCAGCCGTCGATGTGCTTCCGCTGCATGCTGGTAGTCATATAGAAGTCCGGGATCAAACGAATGCCGTCGGTCTATCCTCAAGGCGTCTCCATAACCGGCAGCTGATCTCCGGAATCGCACCAAAATTTCATTAGTGAGCTGATGGTCATCATTGTGCTCGCTGAGTCGAATTCCCCATCGCAGGTTCAATTGAGCCAGTCTAAGCAAACTCTCTTGATGCCAGAATTCATTTGTTGTTCCATCAAGTTTCTTGATGGCACGAGATAGCCTTTGTGCCGCAGTTTCAAATATCTCGTTGTAGTTTTCTGCTTTCGAGGCAACGAAAACGTCTAGTCGAACCTGATAAAGTAAACATTCGTGACGAACATGGGATCTATGGGATAGTTGGGCATGTCTCATGATCATTTTGAGATTAGCCTCTAACTTGTCTATTTCCTGTCGATCGGGCCAGGTATCTGCGCTCTCCCACTTCTTTATGACCAACTTTGCGTAATTCAGGCCAAATACAAAGTAATCGTCAGGGAATGTCTTTGGATCGCATGTGGATCTGCAAATGTTCAGAATATCTGTTGCTCTTTCCAGTGATTTAGCGTCTCCGGTCATGGAGAACAGGGCTTCATTTACAACCGCAAGCAAATTCGTTGCCTCCAGAACGAGGCTGGTACTTGATTTCAATCTTCTCATCTCTTTGATTAGATTGAACAAACATTTTTCGGTTTTCTGCAGAAGTTCAGTATTCTGTTGCAGGCGCGCGTGCTGGGCTTTCGAGGACAGGAATATAAGCTGAGCATGAACCGGAGCCATTCCTCCATAGAGCGCATTGCTCTCGTCTGCAATTTTGGCAGCTTCTTTGGTATAAGCTTGACGAATTAATTCGGGAACGTCGAAGGAATCCGCGAATTGTTGCATCAACGCCGAGAGCTTCGCCAATGTCTCAGCTCGTTGGTGAGGACTTGATGAGGTCGTCCTTGCTCGATCTGCTTTTTCCAATGCAATTATTGCGGAAAGCCGGAATCTTGACACACCAAACTTGTTGGCGAGACCGGAGAGTTCAAAGCTTAATTCGGAAAGCCGAGGGAAAGTATATACTGAGCTGCCAGTCGCGGCATCCTGGATTAGAAATTCTATTTCCCGCTGAGCGTTCAAGCTGCCATGGCGGGCAAAACAGGTCAGTTGAGTGAGCGCCTCGTCAACTCGGCGAGAAGGCTCACCATCGCGTATGATGCGCCGAATTTCACGAAGGTCCTCACCAGTCCTTTGGCGCCGTATGATGTCTAGAATTTGAAACAGCGTAGTTAGTATGACGAGGTCCAAAAAGACTCGTAACGCAAGTTGGAGAAGCTTGCCAATCGGGCCACCAGGTGCCAATCCGCTTGGATTGTTCCAATCGAAGACTTCAGATACGTCGATGATTGGCAGGGCCATCAGCAATTCTCCTCCCACGAAAGCAGTGGATTGAGCATATGGAATGATTGCGTCGCCCTTGAGACTTGCCTCCACCTCTCCCAATCTCGAGAAACCAATTGTGAAGAATGCCATCAAAAAGATTAGTCCGAGCAACAACTCATTGCTGAGATCGCTTTTGTCAGACGTTGCCTTGTTTTGAGTTTCCCTCAATCGGCGGCCCGTTTCGTCCTTTTTCCATGCGCGATAGATGGCCAGTACAGACAACACTCCCAGTATCGTAGCCCACATTCCATACCAGTAGGGGGCGAACACGGCGATGAGAGTCCAAAGAAGAAACCAGGCCAGAAGCAGAGCCCAACGTTGCATGGCTGACGGCTTCCGGATTCCTGTAACAGGTGCAACTCGTTCAATCAGAAACCTGTCCGTGACCCGGAAAAATGTGATCAGCATGTTTCCCGTGAATCTGGAGCTAAAAAGGCGATAGACGACGATGACGACCATGCCGAAAGCAAATGTGCAGACCAAAGCCGCGATCGCGTCAACAAGCGTCTCGTCGACTTCGATGGAACCGATCAAACCATTCGGAAACATTTCCCACCCCCACGAGAAAGACGGATCCTTAAGGTAGGGCTGAGCTTTTCGCAAACTCAAGCCTTGATCGATTTAATTCTGGTTGGAAGGCACCTTTCTGAATTCAAGCTGGACGTCGTTTGGAGCGGGTGTACATGATCTCCCATCAACCCCCAGCGTTTTCGAACGCGTCTAGCCGGGACCGGGGAATCATCCCACCGGATTCTGGCATGACGCTCTATGTGAGAGATTATCGCGCCTCCGATAAGGACGCGCTGATCGGGTTGTGGCAGGCCTGCGACCTGCTGCGGCCGTGGAATGATCCAGCCGCTGACATCGCCCGCGCAATTGCCGCGAAGGACGCGACCCTTCTGGTTGGACATGAGGCGGGCGAACTCATTGCCAGCGTCATGACCGGATATGACGGCCATCGGGGCTGGGCCTACTATTTCGCTGTGGCGCCAGACCGGCGCAGCCGGGGCCATGGGCGGGAAATCATGGAAGAGGCCGGCCTCTGGCTTGCTGCGCGGGGCGCGCCGAAGATGGAATTGATGGTGCGAGAGGGGAATTTGGATGCACGAGCCTTCTATGCGAAGCTCGGCTTCGAGCGCCAGGCCGTCGATGTCTATGGCAAATGGCTGGTCGAGCCGGCTGGCGGGACGGCCCCCGATGAATACTGAGAGGGCCACGCGCCCGTGACCCCTCTGGCCGCGAGGCCAGTGGGAAGCACGCCGCGCGGCCCCGGGCCGGCGAGCCCCCGCAGCCCTTGCTGCCCCGGCCGGGGCGGCATGGGACCGGAGACGAAGCCGGGCAAGCCGGATGCCTGATACCGATCAGTCGGCCGGGGAGATCCGATGCGCCCCGCGTCAGCGGGCCCGGGGCGGGATGTTGCCCCTGGAGGCTGTTTGGGGCCCGTGAGCGGCCCGATCACAGTCGCCTGCGACCGGAGGCAGACGGCGCGAGCAATTCCCTGTAGCGGCCCTGGATGAGAGAGGCGGCGCGTTTGCGCGAACGGCGCACCGAATCCTTCATCGCGCGGTCGGGCCCGGCCCAGGCCGCTTCGGCCCGCGCGTGGCCATAGATGACATGCGCAGTCTGGCGCAGGGAGAGGCCTGCCAGCTGGCAGTCCCAGGCGATGAGCGCGTTGCGCAGGGCAAGCTGGGTCCTGGTCCAGGCAGGCAGATCCGGTTCCTGCTGGTCCGAGAAGACCCGGAATGCATCTTCCAGCAGGCGCACGCGCTGGGTAAGGGAGTCGACGCCGCTGATCATGAAGCCGAGCCTTACCGGATCTGAGGTCAGCAGCGAGCATCCCGTACACCTGACCTGCACGATATGGGGCCAGCCGCGCACCAGAAGGTGTTCACGTCCGGCAGAATCGACAAGGTGGACGAGATTGCAGCAGCTTTCGGCCCGTTGCCGGATTTCGCACGTCTCTCCGGGCATGGCGGGCGAGACATGCAGCTGGACCTGACGGGGAAATTGCGATCCCGACCAGAAAGCCTGGGCGTCATAGCCATTGGCTGCCGGATCGGGAAAAAAGGCGAGCCCCCAGCGATCGGCGGCGGTCTGGTCGGTCCGGGGCCGGATCAGCAATGTGTTCGGACATGCCTTGCGCACCGACAGCGTGCCGGCGGGTTCGCGGGCGGCATCGGCAAGAAACAGCCGGTTGCGGCGCAGGAATTCCCAGGCCCAGCGGCTGCGCGACAGGGTACGGGTATAGGCATAATCCTCGGCCCGGACCGGATAGGGTTCATGTTCTTCGGCCATGACAAAGCCTCCTTGGGGCCAGGGCCTTGCAAGATGGAATCCAAAATAAACTTAAACGAGAAAATTTCGTGCCGGCCCCTGCGTCTTTTCCCTGCCTGCCAGGCGTGCCAGACTGGCGCTCATGTGCGGAAAATTCAGGTATTTTGCGAATTGGGCAGAGATCCATGATTTCTCGCAGCCGCTGACGGCGCGTGCGAGCAATCTGCCCGAAGACATCGCCATGCCCATGGCGACTGCGCCGGTCCTGCATCTCGGGCCGGATGGGCAGCGCCGGGCCCGGCCAATGCGCTGGGGCTTTACCGGACTGCGCCAGGGCCGGCGCTTTCCCGAACACATCCATGCGCGCAATGACCGGCTGCAGGCCTCACAGCTCTGGCGGCCGCATTTCGAGGCAAGACGCGGGCTTCTCATCGTGACAAGCTTCAATGAGGGCGAGGAAATCCCGACCTTTCGCCCGGACCGCATCACCCCGACCGGCAAGACACGCACGCGGCAATGGACCATCCGGCCGAAAGACGGCCAGCGTCTCGCCATTGCCGTCCTCTATCGCGAGAGAGAGGACACCGGACCGGAATTCGTCATGTGCACGACCGGGGCCAATGAAGGCATTTCCCAATTCGTCACCGGCGATCCCGACAAGCGTATGGCGGCGGTCCTGCATCCCGAAAACCTGCCGACCTGGCTTGGCGAAGCAGGGGCGAGCCTCGACCAGATCCAGTCCGTCCTGATCCCGTTCGAAGACAATGGCAGCTGGCAGATGGAGCCCGAAGACCAGCGGTCAGCTCCCCTTGCAGATCCGCGACAAGGCAGCCTGTTCTGATCGGGTGATAGGGGACGAGTTGAACAGGAATTGCGAAGTTGCCGAGCGCGAAGAGGCGGGGCGGTTTGTAATATTTGTTTCAATCCTCCTTCATGAATTCGTCGCGTTGGTCCGCCAATAGCGCGAGCAGAGAGTTCAAGGCGCATCATGCAGGCAAAACCTTCCCGTTCCGATCATGCAGGTCCGCCGAACATCGTGTCAGATCCGGTCAGCATGACGCCGTCTGATGGCGAACCGGAGGACCTGGCCGACCGTGTCAGGTTCCTGAACCATCTCTTTCGCCAGCATTATGGTGAACTCGTCGGCCGGCTCCGGAAGATATATGGGGCGGGTCCGCCAGAACCGGAGGATATTGCCCAAGCGGCATTCTCGAAGCTTGCGGGCCTTGAAGAGGTCCGCCGGATCCGCTCGCCCCGTGCGTTTCTGTTCCGGACGGCGATCAATCTGGCGCTCAATTCCAATGACAAGGTCCGACGTGGACGAAACTTCGTCAGAAACTCGTTGAATGGAAATATTTCCCCGAATGTGGAAGAAATCTCGCCGGAAACTGTCTTAATGGGAAAGCAGGACCTCGAGCGGGTCGCGCGCGCGATCAGGCGTCTGACGCCGAAGCAGAGAGAGATCCTGTTGCGAACCAGGTTCAGGGGACAGACCTATGCGGAGATCCGGAAAGAGACAGGCTGGAGCGAGGCAGATATTTCGCGCCAACTCCACAATATCATGGCGCTGCTCCAGGCCGGGCTGGATGAATAGGTGGCTGCCATGAAGACACGCGGCACGCCTGTACCGACCGGATTACCCGACATCACGGCGCCAGACGCCGAGGCAAGTGCCTGGCTGGTCCATTTTGCTTCCGGACGGCATGATCCGGCTAAGGAGCAGGCCTTCGCCGCATGGCTCGACGCATCTCCCGATCATCGCGCCGCATTCCGCAGGGCGTCCCAATTATGGGACGGCATTGCCGAAATTGACGGTATCGAACACATGCTGGCCGGGCAGGATACTGTCCGCATTCCCCGGCAGCAGCGAACCCCGTCCCGGCGCGGTCTGCTGCTTGGGGGGCTTGCGGCAAGCCTTGCCTGTGCGGCGGGCACCGGCCTGCTGCTTCTTGGACCATCTGCTTCAGATCCGGTCTCTTTCTCTACTGCGCGGGGAGAGATCAGGACCTTCACCCTGACCGATGGCAGCAAAATCACGCTCGGTGGCGCGAGCCGGGTCGAGGGGCTTTTTTCAGATGCGGCCCGCGACCTTCGGCTTGTCAATGGGAATGCCTATTTCGACATTGCGCGTGATGAGCGCCGTCCGCTCAGCGTCAATGCCGGGCGGGTCCGGGTCCGCGTGCTTGGCACCCGGTTCGACATCAGGAAGCGGACCGGGCAGGTATCTGTCGCAGTCGAGCATGGACATGTCCGTGTCATGGCCGATGCCGCGGCGCGGGATTTGCGCGCCGGCGAGCGGATCGTGTCCGATGCTGCGTTGCCGCTCGGCGAGGTCGGGACCTTTGACGCCGACAGGGTTTTTTCCTGGAGAACGGGCCGCCTTTCTTTTGTCGACGCCCCGCTGCGCGACATTGTGGCGGACATGAACCAGTATAGCGACCTGCCGGTCAGACTGGCCCCGGGCGCGCCGGCAGAGATGCGGCTGACACTGTCTTTCCCGGTCGGGCAGATTGGCCAGGTCCTCGCGGGTCTGGATGCGGCCTATCCTCTCGATGTGCGCGAGAGCGATACAGAAATCGTGATCTTTGCGAGCCGCTGAGCCGGGCTGCGGTGAAGTTTTTATGAAGTTCGCAAGATCGCTGAAAGGCTCCGCCCCCTGATCTGTCTTCTCCCCGACCACGCAGATGCGTGGCGGCGGGTGTGAGGTTTCACCCCGCTTGGTTCATCATGAGGGGAAAGTCATGAAAACTTCGATCAACCTGCGCAAGGCGCTCGTCCTGACGGCGTCGGGCGCCGCTTTGTGTTCCTGCCATGTCGCGCTTGCACAATCTGCGACCGGCCCGGATGATGCCAGCATCCAGGAAACGGTCATCATCACAGGCACGCGCGGGGCTCCGCGCACCGCGTTTGACAGCCTGGCCCCGGTGGATGTCATTTCGCAGGAGGCTATTGACCTTACCGCTTCCGATGAAGTGATGGACACGCTCTCCCAGCTGGTGCCGTCCTTCAATGTCAAACGCCTGCCCATGGCGGATGGTCAGGTCTTCGTGCGTCCGGCGAGCCTGCGTTCGCTTTCGGCCGATCACACCCTGGTCCTCGTCAATGGCAAGCGCATGCACCGGTCGGCGCTGCTCGGCTCGAATGGCGCCCAGGCACCCGACCTTGCCCAGATCCCGTCCTATGCCATCAAGCAGATCGAGGTCTTGCGGGATGGCGCCTCGGCCCAATATGGTTCCGATGCCATTGCCGGCGTGATCAACATCATTCTCGATGACGAAGCCGGCACCAATGCCTTCGCCCAGGCTGGCCAGTATTATGAAGGGGATGGCGAACAATACCGGCTCGGCGTCCAACAGGGCTACCGGTTCGCAAATGGATTCCTCAACCTTTCCGGCGAATACACGGATGCCCAGCCTACCTCCCGCTCGCGCCAGCGCGCAGATGCGATCGCGCTTCAGGAGGCTTTTCCGGATCTCGACGTGGCTGATCCTGTCCAGAATTGGGGCCAGCCGGAACGCCAGGCCTACCGGTTCGCGCTCAATGGGGCGTATGAACTGGAAGGCGCTGAAGCCTATGTCTTCAGCACGTACGGGTTCGGGTCCGGCGTCACGGACTTCAATTGGCGCAATCCGTTGTCGACCAGCGCGTTCGGGGACAGCGCAATTGATCCGGATTATGATCTTTCGGCCATCTATCCGGCCGGCTTCACGCCGCGCTTTGGTCAGGACGACAATGATTTCTCGCTGACCGGCGGCCTGCGCAGCGATGATGAGGGCGTATTTTCCTATGATTTCAGCGCCGGATATGGCCGCAACCAGATCGAATATTTCATGTATGATTCGATCAATGCATCGCTCGGATCTGCCAGCCCGACCTCGTTCAACATCGGGACGCTGACCCAGACCGAATACAATCTGAATGCCGACTTCGTCTATCTGGCAAGCCTCGACATGCTCGCCGATGATCTGAGTTTTGCGTTTGGCGCAGAAAGCCGCAAGGAAGAATACTCCATCGGTCAGGGCGAATATGCCTCCTTTGCTGTCGGGCCCCTGGCAGTGGAAGGGTTCCCGTCCGGTTCGAACGGCTTTCCGGGATTCTCGCCGGACCAGTCCGGCGCCTCCGACCAGTCCAGCTATGCTGCCTATATCGACCTTGAAGCTCCGCTTACGGATCGCTGGACTCTTGGCGGCGCGGTGCGATACGAAGACTTCTCGGAGTTCGGAACCAGCACGACGGGCAAGGTCTCGACCCGGTTCGAACTGACCTCGGGCCTGGCCCTGCGCGCGACGGCCTCGACAGGCTTCCGCGCGCCGACGCCCGGCCAGCTCTTCTCCGAGCGAACCTATCAGGGCCTCGACACGACGACGCTGAACATCTTCACCAGCGGCCGGTTCAGCCCGCAGGGTGCCGTCGCCGAACTGATCAGCCAGCGGGACGATGCCAGCATCCTGCCGCTCGAACCGGAAGAATCGGAAAACATCACCGCAGGTCTCGCCTGGAATAGCGGGTTCGGCCTGACGGCGACACTCGATCTCTATCAGATCGACGTTTCCAACCGTCTCAGCACGTCGACGACATTCGCGGTGACCGATGCCGAACGCGCCGAACTTGCAGCGCTCGGCGTTGCCGGCGCAGAAGGCATCACTCGGGTCAATTTCTTCCAGAATGATTTCGACACGCGGACCAAGGGGCTGGATCTCGTCATGGCTTATGATTTCGGGTTCGGGCCCGGGGAGATGAGCCTGACCGGTGCCTACAATTACAACAAGACTGACGTCACCGGCGGGGATTTTGCGGCCAATACAAGTTCGGCGGACCGGTTCGAAAAGGGTATCCCGGAGCATACGGCAAACCTGCAGGCGAGCTATACACTCGGCAAATGGGACATGTTCGGGCGTATGCGGTATTATGGGGAATGGCGCGATTTCTCCGGCAATTCCACCGGCGACATTTTCCAGGACTTTGGAGCCATGGTCCTGTTCGACCTCGGCGCAACCTATCAGGTCAATGAGGCCCTGTCGGTCCGCCTCGGCGCGGAGAATGTGTTCGACCAGTATCCGGACGAGGCGACCTACCAGGCCAGCCGGGGACTGATCTATTCCCGCAACGCCCCCTATGACACCGATGGCGGCCAGTATTATCTCCGCTTCGATGTCAGCTTCTGATACGGGACAAAACATGGACGTCACCAGACGACTGGTCATGAAGGGCGCCGCTGCTGCAGCGGCGTCCTTTGCCTCACACCCCGCCCGGGCCGCTTTGCCGACCGAGGCCGGGGCAGAAGCGCGTTCGGTGCAGGAGATTGCACGGGATGAATCCTATTGGCGTCCGATCGCGGCGCAATATGAGGTGACACCGGACATTGTGAATTTCGAGAATGGCTATTGGGGCTTGATGGCAAAACCGGTGCTTGAGGCGTTTGTGCGCAACACGGACAGGATAAACCGGAACAATTCCTGGTATGCCCGGCGCGACTATCATGCCGAACTCGAGCCGGTCCATGCGCGCCTTGCCGCCTTCCTTGGAGCAGGCCGCGATGAGATCCTCTTCACCCGCAATGCCACCGAATCCCTGCAGACGCTGATTGAAGGCTACAACCGGCTGAAACCGGGCGATGCCGTCATGTATTGCGATCTCGACTACGATTCGATCCAGGCCGCGATGGCCAGCAAGGCCGAGCGCGAAGGCGCCGGGATCGTCCGGATCGATATTCCCGAGCCGGTCACCCATGATCAGCTGATCGAGACCTACCGTGAGGCGCTCGCTTCCCATCCCGACGTTCGCCTGCTGCTGCTGACCCATATCAGCCACCGGACCGGCCTGATGATTCCCGTGCGCGAGATCGTTGCGATGGCGCGGGAATACGGCGTGGATTGTATTGTCGACGCCGCCCATTCATGGGGGCAGATCGATTTCAACATTGACGATCTCGGCGCCGATTTCATCGGCTTCAACCTTCACAAATGGATCGGCGCACCGATTGGCGCAGGCCTGATATATATCCGGCGGGACCGGCTGGCAGATATCTCGCCGGATATCTCCGAGCGACCGGACGGTGTTGGCCGGATCCAGCACCGGATCCATACAGGGACCACGAATTTCGCGACGTTTCTGACACTCGCAGATGCGCTTGACTTCCATGAACGGGTTGGTCCTCAACGCAAGGCCGCCCGGCTGGTCTATTTGCGCGATCTCTGGGCCGAGGAGATGCGCAATGATACGCGTATCGAAATCCTGACGCCGCCCGATCCGCGCCTGCACGCGGCGATCACCTCGTTTCGTTTCAGGAACCGGATCTCGGTCGAGGACAATCAGGCAATCGTGAAAGCGTTGGCCGACACGTATGGGATTTTCACCGTCCATCGCGGCGGTGTGGCCCGGGGGGCCTGTGTGCGGGTGACGCCTGCGCTCTACAATACGCCGGATCAGTGCCTGAGACTGGTCCAGGCGTTGCGCAGCCTCCTCGCGGAGGGATGAGCGCCGGCTATCGGGCCGAGTGCGGCATTTCGGCGTCACCCCGCCAGGAATGCGCATTCGGGCTAGGGCGTGTCATGCGCCTGTCATGGCTATCGGTTTGTAAGGGGCGACGCCAAAGCGGCATGCGAGGGCCTCCCTGTGGGACAAATGCGATCGGTCTGCCTGTTCCTGCTGACATGCGCTGTCGCGGCTTTGCCGGCGGCAGCGCAGGCCCACAGGCAGCATATGGCCGATATCAGCCTGGCCGAAGCCATAACGCGTCTGGCTGAACAGACCGGTACGATCATCATTGCGCAATCAGCGGATCTGGCTGGGCTCGAGGCTGCTCCTCCAGACGCTGACATGCCGGTGGGCGAGGCACTTGCCGTCCTGCTGTCGGGTACGTCGCTGACCGGTCAGGAAGATGCCGGCGGCGTCTGGATCATACGGCGCAGGAGCCCTGAGCAGCGCGCGGCCAGTGCCGCCGAGCTCCAGCGCGTCCGGCTGTCTGCGCCGGTCGCCGACCTGCCGCGCATCTATGACACAATCATCGTGACCGGTTCCCGCAGAGGCGCCGAGGCCGTCCAAAGCCTGTCGCCGGTGGACATATTGGACCGGGCGGATCTGGCTGCGCCGGTTTCGGATGATCTTGCCGACATACTGGCCGGCACGCTGCCCGGCTTTTTCGTTCAGCGCCGTCCCCTCAGTGATGGCGCGGTCTTTGTCAGGCCTTACAGCCTGCGCAATTTGTCGGCCGACCACACGCTGATCCTGGTCAATGGCAAGCGGCGCCATCGATCGGCCATGCTGAATGCCGGCGGGGCGCAATCTCCCGACCTGTCCAAGATACCGGCGCATGCCATCGCGCGGGTCGAAATCCTGCGTGATGGCGCCTCGGCCCAATACGGATCCGATGCCATTGCCGGGGTCATCAACATCATTCCCCGTGAGGATGCCCGCCTGGAAGGCTTTGCGCAGCATAGCCGGTACTATGAGGGCGATGGCCGCCAGAAGCGGCTTGGCCTCGGCGGCGGGGCAACCGGCGCAAGGGGCCATTTCCGGTTCAGCCTCGACTATAGTGATGCGGCGCCGACCTCGCGTGCACGCCAGCGCCTCGATGCCCTGCAATATCTCGAAGCCCATCCGGAGGCCGAGATTGACGATCCTGTCCAGAAATGGGGGCAGCCGGAACGCGAGGATATCCGCGCGCTCCTGACGGCCAGGCTGGCGAGCCGGGCCGGGGACATACGTGCGCTCATCAATGCGAGCCAGGGGCAGGGCGTGAGCGATTTCAACTGGCGCAGCCCCGAAACGCCGAGCGTCTATGCGCCCGGCATGGCCTTTGGCGACTGGTCTCTCAAGCAGGTCTATCCCAATGGGTTCACGCCGCAATTCGGGCAGGATGAGCGCGACCTGTCTGTCGTGCTCGGGATCGAAGGCGCACTGGGCAATGGCGTGTCCCATGAGGTCAGTGTCAGCTTCGGGGAGAACCGGATCGATTACTTCCTGTATGACACGATCAATGCCTCGCTCGGCCCGGACAGTCCGACCCGGTTCGAGGCAGGCGGCCTCCGGCAACAGGAATTGAACCTGAATGCCGATTTCCGGGCGCCGCTTGCGGCGCTCTCCGGTTCAGGCCGGCCCGGCCATCTCGCCTTTGGCGTTGAGCACAGGCTTGAACGCTACGGAATTGAGGCCGGAGAGGCGGCCTCATTCGAGATCGGGCCGGGGGCGGTGGATGGGCTGACATCCGGGTCAAACGGGTTTCCGGGATACACACCGGACCAGGCGCGGACGCATGACCAGTCCAGCTGGGCCGGCTATGCCGATGCCGAGATGTATCCGGATGGGCGCAGCCAGATCGGGCTTGCCCTGCGGCTGGAGGCGTTTGACTCATTTGGCAGCCAGTTGAACGGCAAACTTTCCTTTCGCCGGGATATGACAGCCGGCCTTGCCTTGCGGGCGACGGTCTCGTCCGGGTTCAAGGCACCGACTCCGGCCCAACTCTATTCCGAACGCACATCGCAGGGCGTTGCCCCCGACACGCTGGATGTTTTCACAAATGGCCGGTTCAGCCCGACCGGTCCGGTCGCAGAAATTGTCGGCATGAGGCAGGATGCCGACATCCTGCCGCTTGCCCCGGAAACATCGGTGAACCTGTCCGCCGGGCTGGTCGCCCGGCCAGCCAGGGGGCTGATTGCCAGCGCGGATGTCTATCATACGGAAATCCGTGACCGGATCTTCATATCCGACAACTACACCCTCGATCCCGGCGAGCGCGCCCGCCTTGCCGGGCTGGGCGTGCCGGGCGGAGAAAGCATTACTGAGGTCAGCTTCTTTCAGAACAGTTATGACACGCGCACCTATGGCATCGATTTCGTCCTCGATCATGAGCGCCGCCTTGCCGGCGGCGACCTCTCCCTCGGCCTGTCTGCCAATTACAACAGGACCGAAGTGATCGATGCAGCCTTCGACGACACGCCGTCCCGGCTTGCCCGGTTTGAACGGCTCTATCCCCGGTTTTCGAGCCACGCATCGGCGCGTTATCGCCGGGGGAGACTCTCGCTGGATACGCGTCTCAGATGGATCGGCCCATGGGTCGATTATACAGGCCAGGACAGCGCGCTCATCCAGGAGTTCGGCTCTGAACTGTTCCTCGATGCAAGTGTATCCGTCGATCTGACAGAGCATCTGACCTTGCGCCTCGGGGCTGAGAATATGTTCGATGAATATCCGGACGAAGCAAGGCTGGAAGCCAGCAAGGGGCTGATCTATTCGCGAAACGCACCCTATGATACCGATGGCGGCCAGTATTATCTTCGCCTCGATGCGCGCTTCTGAGCGAAGGCCTCAAGGGATGCAATCAGGCGCCAGGCCGGAACGGGAGCGCCCATGAGCGCAAGACTGCGCATATCCAATCGCGATGCCCGCAGGCTCTGGCTCTCGGCCCAGTGGCTGGCGGCTACCCCGACCGGACCGCTCGATCTGGATGCCCTGATCAAGGGGCTCGGTTTCGTGCAGATCGATTCCATCCGGGTCGTGTCGCGGGCCCACCATCATATTCTCTGGAGCCGTAACCAGAATTATCGCGAACCCATGCTGGGCCGGCATATGAGCGAGCATCGCCGGGTCTTTGAGCATTTCACTCATGATGCGTCGCTTATCCCGATGGATTTCTATCCCTATTGGGCCCGGCAGTTTGAGCGGCTCGAGAAAAAGGTGCGCGGCTGGCAATGGCATCGCGGCATGCCAGAGGAGGGGGGGCGCCAGGCGATAAAGGCCAGAATAGAAGCCGAAGGGCCGCTCAGCACCAAGGCATTCGATACAAAGACCAGGGGCGAGACGGCAATGTGGTCACGCCCGCCTCACAAGCTGGCGCTTGATTACATGTGGTATGCCGGTGAGCTGTCGACCGCGCACAGGGAGAATTTCACCAAATTCTACGACCTCACCGAGCGAGTCATTCCAACAGACCTGCGCGAGCAGGACATACCGGACACAGACCAGATCGACTGGCTGTGTCGCGGCGCGCTGGACCGGATGGCCTTCGGCACAGAAGGCGACATCCAGCGCTTCTGGGAGGCGGTCGACAGAGCAGAGGCAAGACAATGGGCCACACGCACTGCCCAGGACCTTGTCCCGGTCGAGATCGAGGGCGCCGACGGGACCCTCCGCCCGGCCATCGCGCCCAGTGATATCGAATGCCGTCTCGATACGGCACCCGCCCCGACCAGCCGCTTGCGCATTCTCAACCCGTTCGATCCTGTCATCCGCGACCGGACCAGGCTCGCGCGCCTTTTCGGCTTCGACTATCGCGTCGAGATGTTCGTCCCGGCCGCAAAGCGCATATGGGGCTATTATGTCTACCCCCTGCTGGAAGGTGACAGGTTCGTCGGACGCATAGACCTCAAGGCAGATCGCAAGGCCGGTACACTGACAGTCCAGAATATCTGGCCCGAACCCGGTATCACATGGACCCCCAAGAGAATGACAAAGCTCCAGGCCGAACTCGACCGCCTGGCCCGTTTCGTCTCTGTCAACGACGTAGTCTGGCACTGCGCCGAATGATCGCCTCAATCAGCCGCTATGATGATCAATCGGACATTAAGTTTGCCGACAACGGCGAGGTCTTATCCAAAGTTTGGGCGACAGATTCGCTTTATTCCTTTTTCTTTGCTCGGATCACTCCATTCCTACCAGCTCGGAAACGAAGCAACTGAATCTAGTCGTGTAAAATGAGATGTAGTTCACCTCTGACGGCTTCCGGAAGCTTCTGGCGAGCGCAGTGGACGCTAAAGTGCACGAAAAGATTTTCGGTATTGTGTAGCGTCTGGGATGTGCTTCATCATGTTCTCCATGACGGAATTCAGGTTATCTCGCGGTCTCTGTGCCATTGTAGGCGATAGTCTTTCAGGCTCGCACGCCACTCTGGACGCACTCTTTATATCTAGCGGTGCGCCGGGCGATCCGCCGGACCTGGCTCACCATTCGAAATGGAAAGAGTGGCTATTTCGAGCAGGGCAAGATCCTGACGTGGATAGCCTGCGAGTGCTAGGCAATATTCTGGAAGAGTTCATGGATGTTGAGCCAGTTGACGAGGACTCGCTTGAACAATGGAAGCAGAACCGCGAACGCGTAGAAAAGGCGCTCTCCGACAATGGGTTAGAATACTATCAGGGGGGGCGGGTTATTCCGAACGGCGGAGCGATCCAGCCACAGACTAGCGAGAACAAGTCCAGCACACCGATGAGTACGGATTGCAGTATTGGGCCAAATTCGGTGGAGGATTTGCTGGCAATTCTGGTGCGCGGTTTACCGCGTGCAATGTATCCGTTGTCGCACCGTAGAAAGGGCGCGGAATCACTTACTTTTAGCAACGAGTACGATGTGCAAGACCTTCTGCACGCGATGTTAAGACCGTGGGTTGCCGATGTACGTGCCGAAGAGTTCACGCCTAGCTATGCCGGGGCCAGTACTCGGATGGATTTCCTGCTCCCGGGTCATAGCACCGTGATCGAAACGAAATTCGTTCGAAACGGTGCACACGCCAAGAGGATAGGAGACGAGTTGATTATTGATATAGCTCACTACGCAGCCCATCCCGATTGCAAATATCTTTGGTGCGTTGTCTACGATCCGGACTGCCTTATAAAAAACGTTGGTGGGCTCATGTCCGACCTAGAAGGCGACCATTCCATCGGATCTGGCCGAGTGTCTGTTCGTGTGGTTATTGTTTAAGTAGATACGATGTCAGTCTTGGAGCATTGGAGACGTTATCTCCAGCTACCAACTCACAGGTCTAATCTTCTTTGGAATCAAGCAATGCGCTCGCTTCGACATTGAGAGCGATTGCTATTCGTTCAACTACATCCAGCGAAGCGCTGTACTCGCACCGCTCCAGCAGACTGACATAAGTTCGATCAATTTCCGCGAGATCGGCCAAGTCTTCTTGGGAGAGGCCTCTTGCGTTGCGTATCGCCCTTAGGTTGGCAGCAAAGATTTGGCGTAGTCGCATTTTGCGACATGAATCGATTGCAGAGTATACAGCCACGGAGTATACTCGGAATCATTCGCAATCATTGGACGAGGGTGCGTTTTGTCTACCCTAGGTGCACACACATTGTATGAGCGCATTAGTTTCTGCCTGATGCCGACATTTAAGCAGTTGGCGGTGTCTGCGGGGCAGAGACGCCCATGACCCACCGCGCCCTGACCTCGAACCTCACCCCGCTCCTCCGTCAGGCTGGGCCGTCGCCGCATGCCAGCCTCGAGATCCGCGCGCCCTTGCGCCCGCAATCTCCCGTGCCCAGCGCCGCACTGACGGAGCTCTATCGCACGCATCGCGCCGAACTGATCCGGTTCGCCCGGATCCGCATCCGCCATGCCAGCGATGCTGAGGACATCGTCCAGGAGGCCTTCCTGGCTGCCGCCCGCGCCTATCCGGACCGGGAGGCAAGGGAGCTCAAACCGCTTCTCTTCACCATGGTGCGCAATCTCTCGATCAATTATCTCAAATCCGGGGACACCAAACGCCGCAAGGCTTCCGAGACGGTCGAGGATGTGGCCGGCCGGCTAGCCTGCGAGGCGACCCAGGCGCCGGAACAAATCCTGTCCTCCCGCCAGCAACTCGCTTTGGTCGAGGCGGCGCTGGCCAGCCTGCCGGCGCGCCGGCGTGAAGCGCTCCGCCTGCACCGGTTCGAACATCTCTCCCACAAGCAGATTGCCGCCCGGCTCGGCGTCTCCCCAAGCACGGTCAAATCTGATATTGCCATGGCGGTGGCGGAGATGGCCGAAGCACTCGCCCGCACGGAGCGGGCAGGCGGCGTCTCCCGCTGAACGGGGCCGGGCCGATGACAGAGGATCCAGGAAGCGACAGCGCGCGCCGGCTTGCGGCAGCCAGATGGCATGCCGAATTGCAGGCCCCGGATGTCGACAAGGACATCTGGGACGCCTTCCTGGCCTGGGAGGCGGCAGATCCGGCCAATGCAGCCGCCTATGCCGAAATCGAGCGGGCGGTAGAGCTGCTGGACCAGACCTCACTGGCCGGGGCAGGCGAGAGGCCTGCGCGGGGGCGCACCTCCATTCTCCTTCTCGCAGGGGCCGCGCTCGCCGCCGCGCTCCTGCTCACCCTGTTCGTGTCCGGCATGGCGCAGCCCGGCGTCCCGCCATTTGAGGAGACATATGTTACCGAGATCGGGGAACGGCGCGAGATCCGGCTCGCCGATGGCAGCGAAATTCATCTGAACACGAACAGCGCGCTCGAGCTCCGCTTCACAAAAGATGCAAGACAGCTCCACCTCCTGCGCGGCCAGGCAAGGTTCGATGTGGCGCCGGAACCGCGCCCATTCGAGGTGAGAGCCGGCCCGACCGGCACACGCGCCCATGGTACCGCATTTGACATAAGGCTCGATGAGGATGAGGTCCGCATCGCCCTGATTGAAGGGCGCGTCACCATAAGCTCAGAAAACACAGACCCGGTCGACCTCTCTCCCGGCCAGCAGGCCCTCGTCGCGCCGGACACACCACTCACTGTCTCAAAGGCCGATCTTGATGCGATCAGCCAATGGCAGACCGGAAAGCTCTACTTCGACAATGTCCCCTTGGCTAAGGCGATTGCGGAAATGAACCGCTACTCCACCACGCAAATCCTCATCGAAGACACGGATCTCGCCGCCGAGCGCATAAGCGGCGTCTTTGAAACAGGCAAGCCCGAAGCGTTCGCAAATGCCCTTGCTCTCTATCTGGAGGCAGAAACACGTCACGAGGCTGGCCGGATCATTCTGTCCCAGGTCGGTGAAGATCGGTCAACGGAGTAGGACCGTTTTCTCTTACTGTTGCAATCGCCAGTTTGAGGGAGAAGATCATTGGGGTCGATTTTGCGCGAAGGCAGGCGGAAACCCAACTGGAGAAAGTGAACGCAACACTGCCCCCGGTCGAGCAGCAACTCGTATCACGCCGGGAATAGGCCGAGACCGGGTACGCCCCGATGATCCAGGTCCGGGATCTGGAAGTGAAGGCGACAAGTCTCCGATTTGATGCTGGACAAGGAGAGGCTCCAGGACGTCATTCACCGATAGCTTCAAGGCCTGCGCGACGTCGAGAGCTGGTGGACGATCTCAGGGTGATCTGAAAGGTCAGCGCACGGTGCGCCGGGAACGTTCTGCGGGCGGTGCTCTGCCCCATTGAAGTGGTCCATCGGAATAGTTAGTCCGGCGGTAGCCATACCGGCCGAACCGTTCAGCCAGGTGAATGATGGCTGCTGTCAGCACATCCTCGTCCTGGCGTGGCACACGCGGCTTGCGCTGAGAGGAACGATGCTGGCCGATCACGGTGAAGCGGATCAGAAATCGCATCGCGATTTCCCGCGAAACGGCCCGACACTCGGTTGCGCCGAGTGTCTCCACCACATGATCGACCGCTTCGCGCTTGCATGAAGGGCTCAGAACTTTCCCTTGATGACTTCCGGCAGGATCTGGGTGTCGAGAGTCAGATCAGAGATCGCCCGGTGAAGCCGTTCATTCTCCTTCTCGATCTCCTTCATCCGTTTGGCCTTGCCAACCTACAGCCCGCCATACTCCATGCGCCACCAATAGTATGTCTGCTCCGTCACCCTGATCCAACGCACAGCCTGACCCGCCGTCTCTCTCCGCGCGAGGCGAACCTCCACCTCCCGCAGCTTCGCAATAATCTCTTCAGGCGTAGATTTCTTGCCCATGTCTCAGTTGCATATCTGAAGCCGGAACCAACTCAAATAATGGACCAGCCTTGTGGGGGCAGACCAGCGACCAAGGATCGCCGATCATTGATCGGTTTTTTTGCTTTACATTTGTATCGGGACGGGCTTTGTAGAGAGTGCATGCGTTTACTGGCGGTCTTTCTGTGCGCGATTCTGGCGACTTCGACATTTCTGTCGGGGGCGGCGCATTCGCACGCGCATGTTGATGAACTGGTCCATTATCAGACCGTTGATCATCATATTGACGACCATGACCTGGAAGAATTTGACCGGTCACACTCGGAGAGTGAGCCTTCGGATCTGGACTATACAGACCATCCGGCAGAGCTCCATTTCGTTGCTCTGGCGTTGCAACCAGTCGACGGCGTGAAAGCAATCGTTCCTGCGTTCGTGAGACTATCAGCCAATTCTTCGATTTATCAGGGGCCCATTCGCGCTAAAGAGCCCGATCCTGACCGGCTTCCAGCCTGAACATTCTGTCGTGCACTGGCATCGATTGTGATGCCGGAGCTTTTTTGTTCAGCCTGGAGTAGGTTTTCATGGCAATCAAATATTTCGGCTGCGCCCTTGCGGTGGCGTTGCCTCTCCTCCCTGTCAGTGCACAGGAATCCGCCTGCAATGCAGGTAAGCAAGGCGAGATACGAACGTTCAAGGAGGTCGTTCAGTCCGCGCTTGAAGCGGATCTGCGCCCGGCTCTTGCGGATCAGGCCGTCGCCGTCGCTCGCACTGACAAAGCGATCGCGGATCTTCGCCCATTGGACTCGCTCAGTCTCGAGATCGAGAACTTTCCAGGGATTGGTCTTGCAGGCAATATTGACAATCTTGAAATAACCGGTCGTTTCTCCCGTGTCTGGGAACGGGGAGGAAAGCGAGAGGCCAGGCAGGCGCTGGCGCGCGCGGGAGTTGCCTTGGCCGAGACCGAGCATGACATCATCCGTCATGATATCGTGCACGTCATCGAAACGCTTTACATAGAGGCCGCCCTGCTCGAACAGCGGGCACAGCTCGCATGTGATCGTGTCGAGATTTCGTCTTCAATGAAGGAAACCGTAGATCGCCGGGTCGACGCCGCTCGGGATCCGGTTCTTGCGCAGGCCCGGTCACTTACTGATCTCGCCCGTGCTCAGAGTGAAGCGGCCGCCTATCGACGCCTTGCACAAGAACGTCGCCTGGCGATTTCTGGTATGTGGCGGAGTACGGAAGATTTCGCAATTGAACCAGATTTTGTGAAACGCCGACTCGAAACGGCACGCCTGGAAATCAATGAGGTCTATTCCCCTCAATTCGAGAAGCTGCAAGCAGAAGACCGGCGGCTGACGGCGGAAATCGAGTTGAAAAAAGCAGAAAGCGTGCCTGATCTTACCTGGAGCGCCGGAGTCCGCAAGTTTGGCTATCAGGAAGACATGGGGGTTGTTGGCGGGATCTCTATCCCGCTTGGCACCCGCACGCATGCGACGGCCCGGGCCGCGAAGGCACAAGCTCAACAAGGACTGATCGCTGCGCAGGAGCGGGTCCTGCGTCAGCAGTTATTGCGCGAGGCGGTTGGTTATCAACGCGCGGCTCAAAATGCCCTGGAAAGCATGTCTGATATTGATGAGCGCCTGTTGCCGGAAGCCATACGCGCGCTGGAATTGGCCCAGGATGGATACGGCCGCGGCGCATTCTCCTATCTTGAAATCATCGATGCGCAACGAACGCTTGCCGAGTTGCGCGAACAACGGCTCGGCCATGTCGAGACGTTCATTCTCAACGAAGCCGCTCTTGCCCGGGTTACAGGACGGGAAGACTGGCAATCCCTGGTGGAGACGAACCAATGAGTCCTAAAATTTACCTTCCATTGCAGGCCGCAGGGGTCGCAGGCCTGCTGGCCGTGTCATCATGCGGCGGCAGCAACGCTGTGCCGGAAACGGATAGAGAGGAGGCAATGGCGGAAGCGCAGATGGAGCTCGAAGCGCCGGAAGGTCCGCATGGAGGCCGTCTTCTTGAAGCTGGCGGCCTGTCTCTTGAAGTCACCATTTTCGAAACAGGCATCCCTCCTGAGTATCGCATTTACCCGTTTCTGAATGGGCAGCCGATACCCCCCTCTGAAGTGGATCTTTCTGTTCGACTGGATCGTCTTGGAGACAAGGATGATGTTTTCACATTTAGTCCGTCACAGGACTTCTTGCGAGGGGATGGTGTTGTGACGGAGCCTCACTCGTTTGAGGTTTTTGTGGATGCGACATTTGAAGGGAAACCTTATTCCTGGAGTTTCGAATCATTCGAGGGGCGGACATCGATTCCCGACGATACTGCCGCTGAAATGGGAGTTGAGACAGAAGTTGCAGGTTCGGCGACCATTCAGAACGTGTTGGCGCTGTCGGGAATCACAGAATTGTCCCCGTCAGCTTTCGCTGAAGTGCGGGCGCGCTATCCCGGTCCAGTCCAGTCCGTCAGCGTTGGAGTGAATGACGTCGTCCGGGAAGGACAAACGCTTGCGCGCGTCGAGAGTTCATCCAGCCTGCAGACCTACTCGGTGACGGCGCCCGTGTCGGGAACCGTGCTCGAACGCAATACGAATGTCGGCGATGTAGCAGGGGATCAGTCCCTCTTTACACTTGCAGATCTCAGCCAGCTGGAAGCACGGCTTCACGTCTTTCCGCGCGATGCCGGAAAAGTGAAGGTTGGCCAGAAAGTACGCGTTGGCATAGCCGGCGCTGAAGAGGTGTACGAGACCAAAATTACCCGGTTCCTCCCGGTCACAGGGGGGGCGACGCAGACGAGGATCGCCGTGGCTCCGGTACCTGTTGATGCGGGTATGGTGCCTGGCATGAGGGTGATGGGGGAAGTCGTTACGGGCGAAACCGTCGTCCCGCTCGCCGTGCGGGAATCCGGCCTGCAGAGTTTCCGGGACTTTACCGTTGTCTACGCAAAGGTTGGAGAGACCTATGAGGTCCGGATGCTCGACCTCGGCGCCAGCGACGGAACATATGTGGAAGTGTTGGGCGGCCTGGCAGCGGGGACGGAATATGTCTCCGAAAATTCGTTTCTCATAAAAGCCGACATCGAAAAGTCCGGCGCAAGTCACGATCACTAGGAGCCCATCATGCTTGAGAGTATAATTCGTTTCTCGATCAGTCAGCGGTGGTTGGTGCTGGCCCTGGTGTTCGGGTTGGCCTCGCTAGGAATCTACAATTTCAATCGCTTGTCGATTGATGCGGTTCCGGACATCACCAATGTCCAGGTTCAGATCAACACGGAAGCCCCAGGCTATTCCCCGCTTGAAACCGAACAGCGGATCACTTACCCGATTGAAACAGCCATTTCCGGTCTTCCGGATCTGGACTATACAAGGTCGGTATCCCGCTACGGACTTAGTCAGGTCACGGTTGTCTTCGACGATGGTACGGACATATACCGGGCCCGGCAGCTGGTGTCCGAAAGGATCCAGGCTGTCCGTGCTACACTGCCGGAAGGGGTGTCGCCCGAATTGGGACCTATCGCCACCGGTCTAGGCGAAATCTACATGTATATCGTTTCGGCTCGGCCAGATGCCCGAAATGACGCCGGTGAGCCATATACTCCAATGGATCTGCGGACCTTCAATGATTGGGTTGTCCTCCCCCAATTGCGGACCGTGGAAGGTGTCACCGAGGTCAATACAATTGGTGGCTTCAAGAAGGAAATTCACATTCTTCCTGACCCAGCCTCATTGTCTGGCTTCGATCTGACATTGGCTGATATTATCGAGGCGGTTGAGGCAAACAATGCCAATACCGGCGCGGGCTATATTGAGCGACACGGGGAACAGAATCTGATCCGAGTTCCCGGCCAGGCCAGTACCCTGGACGACCTTCGGGATATCACTGTCAAGGATACGGGTGCCTATGGCGTGAAGCTTTCGGACGTCGCAACAGTCACGGTTGGCGAAGAGTTGCGTACGGGGGCTGCCACCCAGAATGGGAACGAGGTTGTTCTGGGAACTGCCTTCATGCTGGTTGGTGAGAACAGCCGAACCGTGTCGGTCGCGGTCGATTCCCGGGTAAATGAAATTCGGCCGGGCCTGCCTGACGGAATCGAGATTACACCGGTTTACAATCGGACCAATCTTGTCGACGCCACGATCAAGACCGTCGAGAAAAACCTCGCGGAAGGTGCGTTGCTGGTCATTGTGGTACTGTTCCTTCTGCTTGGGAACATTCGTGCGGCGCTGATTACAGCCGCCGTAATTCCACTTGCCATGCTCATGACCATTACGGGCATGGTGGAGAATGGCGTATCCGGCAATTTGATGAGCCTCGGTGCTCTGGACTTCGGCCTGATTGTCGATGGCGCCGTGATCATTGTGGAAAACTGCCTGAGGCGTTTCGCCGAAGAGCAGGGGAAACTGGGTCGTCTGTTGACGCGTGACGAACGGTTTTCTCTCGCTGCGCAGGCCTCGAGCGAGGTCATTCGTCCCTCCATTTTCGGCGTCATAATCATTACGGTTGTCTACTTCCCGATATTTGCGCTTACAGGCATCGAAGGGAAGATGTTCCATCCGATGGCGTTTACAGTGGTTCTTGCCCTGACATCAGCTCTGATCCTTTCATTGACCTTCGTCCCGGCAGCGGTCGCGTTGATTGTACGCGGACGTGTAACGGAAAAGGAAAGCTTTGTGATGAAGGGTGCAAAGTGGCTGTACAGACCTGCGCTCAGTCTGGCCCTGAAACAGCGATATGCCGCTGTGTTTGCGGCGATCGGGCTGGTTCTGGTCGCGGGTTGGGGGGCAACCCGTCTTGGGTCAGAATTCATACCCAATCTCGATGAAGGCGATATTGCGCTGCATGCCCTTCGCATTCCCGGGACCAGCCTGTCCCAAGCGATCGAAATGCAGGAAGCGCTTGAGGCGCGTATCGTGGAGGTCCCGGAGGTAGAACGTGTTTTTGCCAAAATTGGCACCCCGGAAATTGCGACGGACCCGGTCCCGCCAAGCGTAGCGGATACGTTCGTGATCATGAAACCACGAAAGGCCTGGCCCGATCCGCGCAAGCCCAAGGCGCAAATCGTTGCCGAACTCCAGGAGCTGGTCGAACAGATTCCGGGAAGCAAGTACGAGCTCACCCAACCGATTGAGATGAGATTCAATGAACTTATCTCCGGTGTGCGGGCTGACGTTGCAATCAAGATTTATGGAGATGATCTGGAAGTTCTGGAAGAGACGGCAGACCGGATCCAGGAGATTGTGGCGAACACGGCGGGAGCGGCCGATGTCCAACGTGAACAGGTCACGGGCTTGCCCATTCTCTCCATCCATCCGGATCGCAATGCCCTGGCACGATATGGTCTGAACGTCGGAGATATCCAGAGTGTCGCCGCAACAGCCTTGGGCGGAGATGTAGCCGGGCGGTTTTTCGAAGGAGACCGTCGTTTCGATATCGTCGTGAGATTCCCGGAGCATCTGCGCACGGACGTAACAGCAATCGAACGGTTGCCCATTCCGTTGCCGGAGGGACGGCGATCCGAGGACGGCGTCATGTTCATTCCCCTGTCTGAACTCGCAAGTGTCGAGATTGCACCTGGGCCAAATCAGGTGAGCCGGGAAAACGGCAAGCGCAAACTGGTTGTGACGTCCAATGTCAGGGGGCGGGACCTAGGGTCCTTCATCGTCGACTTGCAGGCCAGTGTGTCAAGGGGAGCTGAATTGCCTTCAGGATACTGGATCGAGTATGGCGGAACCTATGAGCAATTGGTGTCAGCCAGTCAGAGATTGTCCGTTGTCGTTCCGATCGCGCTGTTGATGATCTTTGGGCTGTTGCTGATGCTTTTCGGGACAGTGAAGGATTCTGCCATCGTGTTTTCGGGAGTGCCGTTGGCCTTGACAGGCGGGATAGCAGCTCTGGCCCTTAGGGGGATGCCTTTCTCGATCTCGGCTGGCGTGGGATTCATCGCCCTGTCTGGGGTCGCGGTCCTGAACGGCGTGGTGATGCTGAGCTTCATCCGCCAGCGCCGGGAGCGAGGGGAGTCGCTCGATGAGGCCATTTTCCAAGGTGCGTTGCAGCGACTGCGACCCGTGCTGATGACAGCACTTGTTGCCAGCCTCGGCTTCATCCCCATGGCCTTCAATGTTGGATTGGGAAGTGAAGTGCAACGACCCCTGGCCACGGTTGTGATCGGAGGGATATTCTCCTCAACCCTTCTGACATTGCTGGTGTTGCCGGCGCTCTATCGGATTGTACATGCCGGCGAGCGAAAGAAGGGGGTGGCTCCGGTTGGCGCGAATTCTGTTCCCGCTGAGTGAAGTCTGACGGAGAAGCGTTACCCCATGCTGAGCATTCTGTTCAACCGTGTCTATCGCCACCTGTTCGTCGCACAGCTCGTGGCGCTCGTCGGCACGGGTCTGCTAACTGTGGCGCTCGGCCTTTTGGCATTCGACCTGGCAGGGCGCGATGCGGGAAGAGTGCTCGGCATGGCCCTGGCCATCAAAATGGTCGCCTATATAACGGTCGCGCCAATCGTCGGGGCTTACGCAACTCGCTTTCCCCGCAAGGCATTTCTCGTGCTCATGGACCTGGCACGAGGCGGGGTAGCGCTTTGCCTTCCGTTTGTTTCGGAGATTTGGCAGATCTATGTCCTGATCTTCCTCCTGCAGTCGGCTTCCGCTGCGTTCACGCCGGTCTTTCAGGCGTCAATTCCCGAAATCCTGCCAGATGATGAGGACTACACGAACGCCTTGGCGCTGTCCCGCCTGGCGTATGACATGGAAAGCCTGGCCAGCCCGGCAATCGCTGCGGCACTGTTGTCGGTCGTGTCTTTCACTGCCCTGTTTGCAGGTACCGCGCTGGGGTTTCTGGTGTCTGCCCTCCTTGTCACGTCATCCGGTCTTTCCATCGCCCGGTCAGGCCTTTCCGGTGGACGCGGAATCCTCCGCAGGATCAGCAGGGGAACAATCATGTATCTGAAAACCCCGAGGTTGGTTGGGTTGCTGGCGATCACTGTGTCGGCATCGGCAGCCGGGGCGATGGTGATTGTCAACACGGTCGTGGTAGTTCGTGAGAACTTCGGTCTTTCGCAGACCGAGTACGCGATCACTCTGGCCGCCTATGGTTTCGGCTCCATGCTGGTCGCATTCGGTCTCCCCACTCTGTTGAAACGTTTCAATGATCGCACAATCCTGCTGGCAGCATCGTGCTGCCTGACGGTTCTGCTCTGCAGCCTCGGTGTGATGGAATGGACGTCGACAATCTCATGGCGGATGATCCTGATCGCATGGTTTCTGCTTGGGGCGGGGTATGCCTTATGTGTCACACCCGCAGGCAGATTGCTCAAAAGATCGTCGCACTCCGACAACAGGGCGGAACTCTTCTCTGCACAGTTTGCCCTCAGTCATGCGTGCTGGCTGATTGCCTATCCGGTGGCTGGCTGGATCGGATCCGTGTTCGGTATGGCGGCGGCATTTCAGGGACTGGGCCTGTTGTCAGCCCTGGGAATGGCGACAGCAATCATAATCTGGCCGAGGCATGATGTTTCTGTTTTGCTGCATGATCATCCTGAGCTTTCTCCAGACCACCCGCACTTACAGGACGGACATCGGTCCGGCGAACCCGTCCATGCGTTCGTGATTGATGATCTGCATACACACTGGCCAAGAACTCATTGAGAAGTCACTGATGATCACATGTTTCTGGGCGCTTTTCGCTCTCTGTTTCGCCACGGGATATGCAATTCCCGATTTCGCCCCGATCAACCTAAGTGACAAGGCGGCTGTAATCGCGAAACGATGCGGGCCCTTGTCGCCCCCCAATCGAGAAAGCAAGGCTCAACTGTGCAGCCCGGATGTCCGGACTGCGTACGAAAAACACTCAAAGATATAGAGAGGAACAACGTTGAATGACGCAAACGCGTATAAATCAAATGGGACGTCCCATTCTCGCGGGCCTGGTGTCGGTAATCCTGGCAACCTGGTTTGCGGGGATTGCTGATGCGCATGCCGTAGCGGAAGGTGATCGGGGATACATTCAGGAAATTACAGGCGTGCACCTCGTTTCCTTCCTTTACCTCGGGGCCAAGCACATGATCACAGGATATGACCATATTCTGTTTTTACTTGGAGTAATATTCTTCCTCTACAGAATGAAACACATCGGCATTTATGTGAGTCTTTTTGCCCTCGGGCATTCGACGACCATGCTGGCCGGTGTCTATTTCAATTTTGGAATAAACTCCTTTATCATCGACGCCATCATTGGTCTGTCGATTGTCTATAAGGCGCTTGATAATCTGGGTGCGTATCAGAGATGGTTCGGGTTTCAACCCAATACGAAACTGGCAACTCTGGTGTTTGGATTCTGTCATGGTTTCGGTCTGTCGTCGAAGATCCTGGACTATGAAATTTCGCCTGACGGATTGCTGATAAATCTTCTGGCATTCAATGTCGGAGTCGAGGTCGGGCAGCTTCTTGCGCTCGGCACGATTCTGATCGTCATGGGCTATTGGCGTCGAACTTCCAGTTTTCTCAAACATGCCTATACGGCCAATGTCGCGATGATGACGGCTGGCTTCGTTCTGATCGGTTACCAGTTGACCGGCTATGTTCTCACTGCATCTCAATAAGGATCACGTTCAATGTACAATTCTGATTTGCCAAAGCGGGAAGACCTTCCCAGCTCTGCCCAATTGATGCGATCCACGCTTATTGCCCTGTGCATTGCTGGAGGATTGCTGGTGACGGTCGTGTTGCCTGCCGAGTACGGCGTGGATCCTACACGGATAGGAGGTGTATTGGGGCTCACGAACATGGGCGAGATCAAGCAGCAACTCGCTCAGGAAGCTGAGCAGGATGCGTTGATGTCCGATCAGTCCGGCGCAGAAACCATGGTAGAATCTCCAGCGGAACAATCCAGCGCTATCGGCGCCGATCCATCCTCGGTCGAGCGCGTCGATCAGGCCGAAGTTCAGGCCGAGACTGCGGTATGGGCAGACGAAACCGTTGCAGTGCTGAAACCGGGGGAGTCAACGGAAATCAAGCTGATCATGATGGAAGGTGGGGTGGCGACCTTTGAATGGGTGTCCGATGTCGGCCATCTGAATTCGGCGCTGCATGGAGATGGCACGAAGGGCCAGTCGATTACCTATCGCAACGGACGGGCAGAAGTCCGGCATGAAGGCGAGCTTGTGGCAGCCTTCGATGGATCGCACGGATGGTTCTGGCGTAACCGGAGCGAACAGACGGTCACCATGACGCTTCGTACCAAGGGACAGTATTCCGAAATTCGGCGTTTCCCCTGATCGGGCGCGATCCCGGCCCGGACAGCCCGTGGAGGTCCACTCCACGGGCGACCTGCCAGTTGCTGCCGGACCTACTTGTCCAACAGGCCTGGCAGAACAAGTCCTTTTTCTCGCGCGCAGGCGATCGCTTCGTCATATCCAGCATCTGCGTGGCGCATGACGCCTGTCGCCGGATCGTTCCACAACACTTTCTCCAATCGGCGCGCGGCATCGTCGGTCCCATCGGCAACAATCACCATACCCGCATGTTGCGAGTATCCCATGCCGACTCCACCACCATGATGGAGGCTGACCCAGGTGGCACCTGATGCCGTATTCAGCAGGGCGTTCAGCAGGGGCCAGTCAGAGACCGCGTCCGAACCATCCTTCATGGCTTCGGTTTCCCGGTTCGGGCTTGCGACCGAACCACTGTCCAGATGATCCCTGCCGATCACGACGGGCGCTTTGAGTTCACCCTTGGCGACCATTTCGTTGAAGGCAAGTCCGAGACGATGACGGTCGCCGAGTCCCACCCAGCAGATTCTGGCCGGAAGCCCCTGAAAGGAAATGCGGTCCCGGGCCATATCCAGCCACCTGTGGAGGTGATGATCATCCGGCAGCAATTCCTTCACTTTCTGATCTGTCTTGTAGATGTCTTCGGGATCGCCGGACAAGGCAACCCATCGGAAAGGTCCGACGCCACGGCAGAACAAAGGACGGATATAAGCTGGCACAAATCCCGGAAAGTCGAACGCATTCGTCAGACCCTCATCGTAGGCAACCTGGCGGATATTGTTTCCATAATCGAGGGTCGGGACGCCCATATTCCAGAAATCCAGCATCGCCTTGACCTGAATTTTCATGGAGGCGCAGGCCGCGCTTGCCACATCTTTGGGGTGTGAGGATTGTTTCTGCTTCCATTCCGACAGGGACCATCCGGAGGGCAGGTATCCATTGACTGGATCGTGTGCCGACGTCTGGTCGGTTACCAGGTCTGGCCGCACGCCTCTTCGAACCAGTTCCGGAAATATGTCGGCTGCATTGCCGCACAGACCAACTGATTTCGCTTCTCCAGCCTGAGTCCAGGCCTCAATCATTTCGAGTGCTTCGTCCAGATTGTCTGTCTTGGCGTCGAGGTAACGGGTGCGCAGACGAAAATCGATGCGATCCGGATCGCATTCGACTGCAAGGCAACAGGCGCCAGCCATGACGGCCGCAAGCGGTTGAGCACCTCCCATGCCACCGAGGCCGCCAGTCAGGATCCATCGGCCTTGGAGATTTCCATTATAGTGTTGGCGTCCCGCCTCGACAAAAGTTTCATACGTTCCCTGAACGATGCCCTGAGTGCCGATATAGATCCAGGATCCGGCCGTCATCTGTCCGTACATCATCAGGCCTTTGCGATCGAGATCGTTGAAATGGTCCCAATTGGCCCATTTGGGAACCAGATTGGAATTCGCCAAAAGGACACGCGGAGCATCAGTGTGAGTGCGGAACACGCCCACGGGGCGACCGGACTGGACGAGCAGGGTTTCGTCTTCATCGAGTGTTTTCAGAGCCGACAGGATTTGTTCAAAATCGTTCCAGCTACGAGCCGCACGCCCGATGCCTCCGTATACGACGAGGTCGTCAGGGTTCTCGGCCACTTCGCGATCAAGATTATTCTGTATCATTCTGAACGGCGCTTCTATTGTCCAGGACTTGCAAGTGAGATCTCGACCCGTGGGGCTTTTCACGTCGCGGTGGTTTGGCAAGATTGCATTCATTGAGGGCTCCGTTAGAGGATGGATTTCGCCGTTTCTTCGACGGCGCGCAGGATGGATTTCAAGACTGTTCGGAGCGCTTCGGCGCGTGGCTCCGAATAGTCAAATGGGGGGCTTTCAGAATCCAGATAGCAGCGTTGCGACAATTCCATCTGTATTGCGTGAACTCCCGCATCCGGATTTCCGTAATGTCGCGTGGTCCAACCACCTCTGAACCGGCCATTCACGACATGGGTGTAGTGCGGTGCTTTTTGGCACTCGGCCGCCACCGCCTCGGTCAACTCCGGCGAGCAGCTGGTGCCTCTATTATCGCCGATATTCAGGTCTGGAAGTCGCCCCTCAAACAGAAAGGGAACTTCGGATCTTATGGAATGGCAGTCATACACCACTGCGCCGCCATGAATGTGTCGAACCCGTTCGATCTGGTCATGCAAGGCCCTGTGATAGGGTGCATGATATGTTTGAAGTCGATGGGAAATGTCTTTCGACCCGGGAACTGAGTTCCAAATTGGAGTGCCGTCGAATGTGGTGTTCGGAACAAGCTCGGTTGAATTTTGTCCAGGATAAAGGCTGACCCCATCAGGCGGGCGATTTGGGTCGATCACGTACCGGCTGAAATTCGCGCGAACAATGGTGGCAGACGGTAACAGGCCCTCATACAATCTATCGACATGCCAGTCGGTATCCGGCATTTGCCGTCCCAACAAGGTCAGGTTCTCGCGCATGGCGGGCGGCATCGCGGTACCGGCGTGCGGCAGGGCGAGAATGACCCGCCCAGTCCCTTCTGTTACGGTCACTGCGTTCATGACCCGAGTTCCATACGCGTGGTTTCAGCTTGCGCCTCGCAGAGTAGCGCCCCTGTCTGGACGAGTGATTTCATTGTGGCGATATCAGAGCTGATGATACGATCGTCTCTATAAGGAGAGATTTGGTCTCGTACTCTGCCAATCACGCGCGACAAAGCAGCACTGGTCGCAAGTGGCGCACGAAGCTCAATTCCCTGAACAGCGCACATAGTCTCAATCGCGAGAATACCCCCCAGATTTTCCGTCATTTCGGTGAGCCGCCGCGCAGCGTGGCACGCCATCGAAACATGGTCTTCCTGGTTCGCCGATGTCGGAGTTGAGTCAACACTTCTGGGGTTGGAGAGGGATTTGTTTTCACTCATAAGTGCGGCAGAGGTCACTTCAGCGATCATCAGGCCGGAGGTCAGCCCGGGGTTCGGTGCCAGGAAGGCGGGCAAACCGAAATTGAGCGCGGGGTCGACCAGCATTGCGATGCGTCGCTGCGAAATCGCCCCGATCTCGGATATCGCTATGGCGATCTGATCGGCAGCGAGAGCCACGGGCTCTGCATGAAAGTTTCCGCCAGACACGATCTCTCCGTCGGACAAGACCAGGGGATTATCGGTTGCGGCATTGGCTTCGGTTTCGAGCGTTCGGGCTGCGTATTTGATCTGGTCAATACACGCGCCGATTACCTGCGGTGCGCACCGCAGGCAATATGGGTCCTGAACGCGCTCATCCCCCGTTACATGACTGCGCCGAATTTCCGATCCTGCCAGCAATTCGCGCAATCTGCGTGCGCTGTCGATCTGGCCCCGGTGTCCCCTCAGCTGGTGTATCTCGTCGTGAAACGGTGCGCTTGATCCCATCGCGGCATCCACGGAAAGGGCAGTCGTGGTAAGCGAAGCGATGGCCAGATGCCAGGCGTCGAACAGCCCGGCCAGGGCAAGCGCCGTTGACGCCTGCGTGCCATTCAACAGGGCAAGTCCTTCCTTCGCCTGGAGTTCTATCGGCTCGATGCCGGCCCTTTGGAGGGCTTGCGCGGCCGGCATGCGTGTTCCGCGATAGACGACATCGCCTTCTCCGATGAGCGGAGCGGCCAGATGTGCCAGTGGCGCCAGATCGCCGGATGCGCCAACCGACCCCTGTGAAGGTATGACTGGAAGAATGTCCGCTTCTGCCAATCTGGAGAGGGTTTCAACAAGAATCGGCCGTACCCCGGAGGCCCCGCGTCCCAAGGAGATGCCTTTCAACGCGATCATCAAGCGAACAATGCGTTCGGGAAGGACAGGGCCTGTTCCGGCGGCATGCGAGTAGACAAGGTTTCTCTGCAGCAATGCCAGCTTGTCCGGTGGTATGCGGACAGAAGCGAGTTTGCCGAACCCGGTATTCACACCGTAAATCACATCGCCGGCATCAATGCGGTCCGCCAGCGTTGAACACCCCGTCGCGATGGCGGTGTAGGCCAGGTCCGAGAAGCGATAGGGTGCCGCGTTGCGATAGATGGATTCTAGGTCGGAAAGTGACACCCGACCTGGTACGAGTTCCAGCATGAAATCAATCCTGACAGGTGATACGTTCAGAGAGCAGACCGTTCCCGATCCAATAGGGCAGTTCGGCTGGATGGCTTACATTCCATACCGCCAGATCTGCGACTGCACCTTCCACAATTTCTCCATACTGCCCGGACAGGCCGAGAGCCCGGGCGGCATTACGGGTTGTTCCTGCCAGCGCCTCCTCGGGTGTGAGGGAAAAGTCTATACAGGCCATATTCATGGCGGTCAGGATCGAGCAGAGGGGTGACGTGCCGGGATTGCAGTCGGTTGCGACGGCCATGTCGACCCCGTGGGCGCGCAGCGTTTCTACGGGGGGACAAACAGTCTCCCGGAGCATGTGATACGCGCCGGGAAGCAGCACGGCGACTGTGCCCGCCTTTGCCAAGGATGCGGCATCGGCATCGGTCAGATGTTCCAGGTGATCAGCCGACAGTGCCGAATATTTTGCGGCCAGTTGCGCTCCCCCGGAATTGGACAATTGCTCTGCGTGCAGTCTGACCGGCAGATCAAGGGACCGGGCGACTTCGAACACACGTTCGATTTGATCGCTGCTGAACGCGATGCGTTCGCAGAAGCCGTCAACCGAGTCCACAAGGCCTGCGGCGTGGGCTTGGATAAGGCCCGGAATGACGATGTCATCAATATAGGCGTCAGGTCGGTCGGTGTAGGAGGAAGGAACGGCATGAGCCGCAAGCCAGGTGGTGTGAATCCTCACCGGTCGTACGGCCTCAAGATGGCGGGCTACTCTGAGCATGCGTATCTCGTCTTCAATCGAGAGTCCGTAACCCGATTTTACTTCCACCACGGCGACGCCTTCCTTCAAAAGACTGTCGAGTCGAGCAAGCGCGCTATCGACAAGGCTCTCAAAGCTGGAGGAGCAGGTGGCCCTTACAGTGGACTGAATGCCGCCGCCGCTTCGGGAAATTTCCTCATACGAGGCACCCTTCTGGCGTTGCTCGAATTCCTGCGCACGATGTCCTCCAAACACGATGTGCGTATGGCAATCGATCAGCGCAGGCGATACGAGGCGTCCCTCCAGCGACCGCCCTGTCAACGCGTCCAGGTCGACCGGGCAGGCGTCTGTGGGGCCTGCCCAGGTGATGCGGCCTTCCTTCACGAGAATGGTGCCATTCGGTATCAGGCCATAATCGGGCTGCCCGTGTGCCATGGTGGCAATCATGCAGTCAGTAAGGTATTGCACGTGTTTCGTCATTCTTGTGTTATGTGAACATTATAATTATATGTACGCACATAAAAACAGAGTCGGCAACACGGGATGACCATGAAAATATCTGCTGATCAGGTTTTGACTTCCGATGGCTGGCGCGAACATGTCGCAATCACTCTGGACCCGTCGGGGCGTATTTCGGCCATTGAGCCATGTGACGCAAAATTCGACCAGTCTGTAAGCGTCCTTCTTCCGGCGCCTGGTAATGTACACAGCCACAGTTTTCAGAGAGCCATGGCGGGACTGGCTGAGCGTCGTGGCCCGAATGCGCATGACGATTTCTGGTCATGGCGAAAACTGATGTACAAGTTTCTCGAGATCCTGACGCCCGAGGACATCGAGATTATTGCTGCTCAGGTGCAAATGGAGATGCTCGAAGCCGGATATGCGGCTCAAGCCGAATTCCACTATCTGCATCATGCGGTGGGAGGCAGCGCATATGACGATATCGCCGAAACCTCCCTGCGTCACGCCAACGCGGCTGAATTGACCGGGATCGGGTATACCCATTTGCCGGTCCTATACATGCAGGGCGGCTGTGACGGACGCCAGCTGACTGGCGGTCAGGAACGGTTCGGATGTGACCTGGATCAGTTCAGCCTTATCCAGTCGCGGTTCCGGGAGCGGATGCGCGAGATGCCATCTGATACTGTTCTGGGTGTGGCGCCGCACAGTCTCCGGGCGGTTCCTCCGCAGGCCTTCAGCGAGGTGGTTGCGGGATTGCCGCACGGGCCAATTCATATTCATGCTGCTGAACAGGTTGCCGAAGTCGAGGAAATCATCGCTTTCCTGGGGCGACGACCGGTCGATTGGCTTCTGACGCAGATGGAGGTCGGTCAGCGATGGTGCATGATCCATGCAACGCAAATGACGCAAGATGAGACCCGTCGCCTTGCGCGCTCGGGTGCCGTTGCCGGAGTGTGCCCTGTTACGGAGGCTAATCTGGGAGACGGTATTTTTAACTGTGTCGATTTTGTATCCGAAGGCGGAATGTTCGGAATCGGGTCAGATTCGAATGTGCGGATAGGCCTCACAGAGGAATTGAGACTGCTGGAAGTGACACAGCGTCTGAGGGATCGGCGGCGGACGCTTCTGACAAATGGGGACGTGCGCTCCAATGGCCGTTTCCTGTACGAACACGCGGTTGCAGGGTCGGCTCGTGCGCTGGGCCGGAGCTCCGGCAAGATCGCGGTTGGAGCATATGCCGACATGCTGGCGCTCGACGGGAAGTCGCTTGAACTGGCCGGTCTTGTAGGCGATGCGATGCTTGATGCGTGGATATTTGCTGGGGCGGATGATATCATCACCGATGTTTGGTCGGCTGGCCGGCACATGGTTCAGGGTGGACAGCATGTGCAAAGGGACCAGATCGTGACTGCCTATGCCGGGCTGAGCAAACGACTGAGGGGAACTTTATGACGACGATATCGCATCAGGCGATCAGGGAATCCATTCTGGAACGGATCCAGAAGGGGGAATGGGGGTTGGGTGAGCTTATTCCCGGAGAGGCGGATCTGGCTGACGAGTATGGATGTGCCCGCACGACAATAAACCGGGCGCTTCAAGGGCTGGCTCAGGACGGTCTTGTCGTCCGCAAGCGCAAGGGCGGTACCCGCGTCTCAAACATGCCTGTTCGGCAGGCCAAATTCGACATTCCTGTCATTCGGGAACAGATAGAGACGCTGGGAGGGCATTATCGCCACCAGGTTCTCCGGAAAGCTGAACGCGTTCCGCCCGCGGCCATCCGGACGCGCCTGGGTCTGTCAAATGGCGTCAAGGCCCTGCAACTTGACACAGTACATCTTGCGGATGGCAGGCCATTTGCGTTTGAGGCGCGCTGGGTCAATCTTCAGGCCGTGCCGGCGATTCGGAGTGCGCCTCTGGAAGAAATAAGTGCAAATGAGTGGCTGGTTCAGACTGTTCCGTTTTCAAGCGGGGACGTCTCCTTTTCAGCTGTGGCTGCCAACCGGGATATCGCCAGCACCCTGGAATGTGAGGAGGGGGCGGCCTTGTTCGTGATCGATCGAACCACGTCATTGGCGGGAGAATACATCACGACAATGAAGCTCTATTACCGCGAAGGGTATCAGCTGTATTCCCGGCTTTGAACAAATACCGGGCAAAATGCCATCAGAGGCGGGCAGATCGCGGGCCATCAGCGTCCGAAATCGGATATGAGGCTTGGGCAAGCGTCCTCGCGAGCCGTATAGGGATCCCGGTTCGTTGACAGGGGTGGACGCGGAAAATACGCTACACTTTTCGACCCGAAACCATAAGGAAGTCCCGATGTCGGTGCGCACCCGCAAGATTGCTCTGGGACCTCTCGAAATTGCGATCATGAAATATCTCTGGCGCCGAGGACCCGCCGACGTCAAGGCTGTCCATCTCGCCTTGGGTGGGGATGATGGCCAGACCCATAACACGGTTCAGTCTGCCATGGAGCGCCTTTTCAAGAAGGGGCTGTTGTCGCGCGACAAAGTCAGCCATGCCTATGTGTACCGCGCGGAGGTCAGCCGGTCCCAGATCATCGGCCGTGTGATGGACGACGTCCTGCGCAGTCTCTCGCCGGAATCCAAGAGCAGTTACCTTCTGGCCTTCCTCGATCATGCCGCTGATGCAGACAGTGAAGCGCTGGATACATTGGAGCGTCTCATCCGGGAAAAGCGCGAAGAGGCTGGCGGAGGCGGACTGGACGCGGGCGATGACTGAGGCAGGATATCTGACCGATCTTGGCATCGCCCTTGTGGCAGCCATCAGTGTGACCGTTGTGGTAGCGGCCGGGCTGAGCCTGTTCTGGTCCGTATTTCATCGACATCAGGTTACCCTGAGCCCGACTCAATACCGGCGCGCAATATTCGGGTATGCCGCCATTCCGGCGGTTGTCGGTGTGGCTATGTTCATCGCGTGTTGTGCCGTTCCATCTGCGGCAGGTTTCAACACGGTACCGACCCATTGCCACTTTGATCAGGGCATGCGCTTCTGCTTGCCTCATGCTCCGGTGCCCATTGCCCGATCAGCCATTGTAGGGGGAGGTGTGGCTGGAGCTGTTGTTCTGGTTCCCTTGCTTGCCCTGTTCGCCCGTCGGCTCCATCTGCATTCCCGGCTATTTCGGGAGCTTGAACTGTGCAGCACCTATCACGCCGATCTGGATGCCCATGTGCTCAGATCGCCCGCGCTGTCAGCCTTTTGTGTCGGAATCCTGCGCAGGCGCATATTCCTTACCGACGGCCTGATAAGAAGTTTGAGCCCTGAGCAGGTCAGCATCGTCATGAATCATGAGCGCGGACATGCCCGCCGTGCTGACGGCATCTTGCTGGTTTTCCTGCAGGTGTTGACGCGGCCTTTTAACTCCACAGCGCGAAAGGGAATGATCGACGAGTTCCTGTTGTCCGTAGAGCATGAATGCGATCGGTATGCTGCGCGCCAATGCGGGGACCGTCTGGCCGTTGCCGACACTTTGGTCCAATTGGGCAGGCTCCGTCTGATCCAGCAAGAAGTTTCGGAGCCAACCCGTTCTGATTTGGTGTTTTCGGTACTTGGCCAGTCGCTCGAGCGTCGTGTTGGCTGGTTGCTATGCTCTCCCGAACCTTCAAAGAGTGGGGTCACGATCATGACCGAACGCGTGATGTGCTATGCTGCGATCATGGCCTTCATCCTGGCTGAACCGGTCCACCATCTGCTGGAGCAGGCGCTAAATTTTGTTCGTCACTGAGTGTGGATTCACCTTGGGTCAGAATAATTTTCAAATGAGTCGCGCCGCTGCGGAGCTCAGCCGAGGCGATTGGAAGTTGGTCCTTGATGAAAACATGCATGGAGCGCCCAAAAATTATTATGTATGCGCATAATCGTATAATGGGGGCGAAAAAAATGTTGACGGCCTCTTTTTTGACAATAACATGAACGTGTACCTGACGGATGTGTCAGACAGTCTCGACGGTACAGGAGTTGTTGCTGGAGCGGGGAGTGTTTGAAGATGCTTCCCGATAACAGAGAGCCTCGGAAGGCCAGATCCAGAACGAATCTCGAGGGGAGTGCCAGATGTATCTAGTTCGATTATCCGTACGCAGTGAATCTGTTGCGAGATGATGCGGTGTGTGGGCGCGAGTGCGCTCAATTTTTGAGCAAAAAACCGATCTATAATGGGTTTTTTGTGCGAGGGGGTCTGATTTCTCCCGGTCATGGGGCTGGGGCGTTGCGGGTCCGGACATGAAGCGAATGCCATTGTTCCCAAGTTGGTCGGGAAACAATGGAACCAATCATAGGAGTGGTGAAATGGAAAAGCGTGGCGTTGAAAAAGTGGGGGTGTTGGCGCGGCAGCTTCTGGCGACAACCGCAATCGGGGTCAGCGTATCGCTTCTGGCGAACGGTACGGCCCTTGCGCAATCGGTCGAAGACGACCCTGCGCTCCGGGTGGATGCGACGACGGAAGATGTTGCGACGCAGGAAAAAGTTGTCGTGACGGGAAGTCGTATCCAGAGGTCTGATCTGTCGAGCGTGGGTCCACTTGCTGTTCTCGATGACCAGGACATTTACGCGACAGGAATTACCAATGTCGAAGAATTGCTGCAGACTCAATCCTTCTCAGCGGGCTTTGCAGGCAATGCGAATGCGGCGTATTGGGTGTCAGGCGGATGGGGCACAGCCCAGGTGAATCTCAGGGGGCTCGGCGCAAACCGGACTCTCGTTCTCTTGAATGGACGTCGTGTCGTTGCCGGTGGATCGGGAGCGAACAGTTCCGTCGACCTGAACATGATCCCGGTTTCCCTCCTGGAGCGGGTCGAAGTGCTCAAGGATGGTGCATCTGCCGTATACGGTGCGGATGCAGTGTCCGGAGTTGTGAACCTGATCACCAAGGACGAATTCGACGGCTTCAAACTAGATACGAAATTTGGTATCTCCGATGAGGGAGATGCGGAAGAATATCTGGTTGACCTGACCTGGGGTCTCACAAATGACCGTGCCAGCATGATGTTCAATGCCAGCTATCAGAACAATCAGGCTGCCCCCCTTGATGTCCGTGCCCCGTGTCCGCTTGTTGATCGAGATGGGGACAATACGCTCGAGTGTTCCGGCAGTTCAAGCACTGCAGGCGGACGCGCTGTGTTGCCAAACGGAGACCAGATCAATTTTGTGGGGGGCGATGCCTACGAGCCATTCGACATTCTGGCGCACGGGTTCAACTACAATCCTTTCTTCAATGCATCCAATCCCGTGGAGCGGGTCAGTTTCGCAGCGATCGGAAAGTATGAGATTTCCGACTCCATGCGGTTCTTCAGCGAAGCGTTGTTCAATTGGCGAACGTCCAACCAGCCCGGGTCTCCGGCGACGCTCAGCAATATTTCCTTTGATGCGTCCCACCCGACCAATCCGACCGGTGAAGATATTATCCTGTTGCGCCGTCGGACGGCAGAGTTCGGATCTCGCCAATTTGCGCAGGACGTATCGACCTGGAGGCTTGTTGCAGGGATCGAGGGCGATCTCTGGCAGGACTGGGCATATGATGTGTCCTTGAATTGGGGGCGCAATACCGCCACGGACTCGCTCAAGAACAATATCAATACGCTACGGCTTTCCGAAACGCTTGATCCATCAATCTGCGGGATGAATGGAATTCCGTGCGCCGATTTGCTCGGCGAGGGCGATATCACATCTGAGGTCGGCGACTACATCCTGATGAACCAGGCCAGTACGGGCGGAAACGAGCAGATCAGCTTTACGGGGAACATTGCGGGCAGCCTGTTTGAATTGCCGGCTGGTCCGGTCGGGTTTGCCGCCGGGTTCGAATACCGGGAGGATGAAGGTTGGCTTGACCCCGATGCGCTCCTCGTGGCCGGTTATGCACTTGGCAACGCTCAGGACCCTGTCAAAGGGTCGATCGAGGCCCAGGAGCTCTATACTGAAGTACACGTCCCGCTCATTGCCGACGCGCCCTTGGCCCAATCGGTGGATCTTGATCTTGCGCTGCGCTATTCCGACTATGATCTCTTCGGGTCTGATGAGAATTACAAGGTCGGGCTCAATTGGCAGATTGTGCCAGACTTCAAATTGCGCGGCACCTATTCGACCGCTTTCCGGGTTCCAAGCGTCACGGAATTGTTCTCCGGGGTCAGTGAAGGGCAGATCCCGACAAGTGACCCGTGTTCGAATTGGGCTGCGCTGGATCCTTCGAGTGTAATCTACCAGAATTGTCAGGCAGCTGGCGTGCCGGTCACCTATACTCAATTCAGTTCGTCAATCCTGACCAATCAGGGCGGAAATCCGGACCTGGAGCCGGAGAATGCCACGACATTCACCATTGGCGCGGTCTATCAGCCTCGGTTCGTTCCGGGCCTGTCCTTCACGGTCGATTATTTCGATATCGATATTCAGGACGCCATTCGTCAAACGTCTGGCTCCACGAAGCTTGCCTATTGCTACAATTCCGTTGGTTTGTCGCACCCGTTCTGCGGAACGCAGCATCACACCCGGAATGCCTTGACCGGTGACATCGATTTCCTGTCTGCGCAGAGTGCCAACACGGGGAACGAAGTCATGCAAGGGGTAGATATCAGTGCGACTTACGACTTCACCACCCAGGACATCAGTCACTCAGTGAAACTGCAAGCGACGAACCTCTTCAAGTATGAAGTCACGGCCTTCGATGGGGATACGCCGTTCGTCTATGATGGCGGAGTGGGATGTTGCGAAGGCGGTTATCCGGAATGGCGCGCCACCGGATCGTGGTCTGCCAATTCCGGACCGTGGAGCGGTGTATACAATGCACAACTCATCGGAGCGGCTACAGACTATTATGGGACACCGGGAAGCATCGGGACCGACATCGATGCCGTCGTGTATCATAACGTGCAGGGTAGCTATCAGCTGACTGAGAAATTAAAATTGAGCGCAGGTGTAGACAATCTCTTCGACAAGAAAGCCCCCTACGTAAGTTCTTGGTCTGACGGGAACACCGACACCATGACCTACTCATTGCTCGGACGGTATTTCTACGCCCGCGCAACGCTGGTCCTGGACTAGGCGCTCAGGCGGCTGCCGGCTTGTCAGGCTGCTTCACTCCTGACCGGCCGGCAGTTCGCTTTTATTGAAATCTTTCGAATTCAAGTATTGGAGTTTTAGATGTTGCTGAAGCGATCCAGGGCAGTTCTTGCCATTCTGGCGGGGGCATTGTTGATGACGCCCATTGCGCACGCACATGGTATATCTGAGGAAGCCCGTCGCCGGATGCTGGAAGGAGGTGACCTTCAATACCTCATTCTTGGCGCTGAGCACATGATTACAGGTTATGACCACCTCCTGTTCCTGTTCGGGGTCATGTTTTTCCTGACCAGCTTTTCTTCAATTCTTCGGTTTGTCACGGCCTTCACGATCGGCCACACGATCACGCTGATCACGGCGACCTATCTGGGAATCACTGCCAACTATTTCTTTATTGATGCCATCATTGCACTGACCGTTATCTACAAGGGGTTTGAAAACCTCGATGGCTTCCCGAAGGTCTTTGGTGCCAAATCTCCCAATCTCCTTCTGATGGTTCTCGTGTTCGGACTCATCCACGGCTTTGGCCTGTCGACGCGTCTGCAGCAGCTTCCCATTCGTGAAGATTCAGGCCTGCTGATGCACATACTTTCCTTCAATGTAGGTGTGGAATTCGGCCAGATAGCTGCTTTGGCTGTGATGTGGCTTGTGTTGAACGTGTTGCGCCGTAACAGGCATTTTGGCTCGGCGAGCAAATTCGTGAATGCGGGTCTGATGTTTGCGGGGTTTGGATTGTTCCTGATGCAAACCCATGGATTGTTCCATACAACTATGCGCGAAGACTATCCCATCAGTCGTGATGACCACATTCACGCTCATCTTGAGATGGGATCCATGGGGCAGCCCGCAGCTGCAAATCCTGCTGATGCCCCAGAACCAAAGGGCTCCGCCCAGACGAGTGACGAGGCGCATGGTCATTCGCATGCGCCGGACGGGTCTCATTACATGCCGGGTGATGTGAAGCCGGCCATGACGGTTGCAGCGACACCGAATTCCCCGGAATATGTTCAGCTGGCCAACAATGTCGAAATCATCGAGAGTGTCGATGAGGCCATGAACAGCGGCAGTGCCACCTTCACGCATGAAGGTTATTTCGGTCCGCTCCTGTTCGGGGAAGAGTTGCGGGCATATTCGCTTCGCCTCGAGCCTGGCATGTTCCTGTCCGAGCATCCGCACCCGACCGAGAGCATCATCTACACGTTGGGAGGCCGCTGGGTTCTCTGCAGCGAGGGTAAGCGGAAAGTGATGGAAGCGGGGTCGCTCTTCCACTTCGGCTCCAACATGCCGACGGGTTGGGAAGCGCCATTTGCCGAAGGTGCCGAGATCCTGATCTTCAAGAAGAAGCGGGATGGCGACAACTACGAATCCTTTGTCGAAGGGATTGGAGAGATGGCCGCGACCCTGGATGAGCAGATGAAGGACGGAGAACCTTTCTACTATCACCAGCTGGAATCTGATCATCCGGCAATCCAGTTTGCCAAGTCGAAAAACCCGGATTTCGGTTCGGTGCTCGAGGCCTCCAAGGCCCGGAAATAATCCTACTCAATACACGCCACCAAAGGAGAATACCCATGAATATTCGAGTTATTGTTCCCGCCCTCTGCGCCATTTCACTCGCAGCCTGTTCCCAGCAAACCAATGCCCAGACGAGTGACGAGGCGCATGGTCATTCGCATGCGCCGGACGGGTCTCATTACATGCCGGGTGATGTGAAGCCGGCCATGACGGTTGCAGCGACACCGAATTCCCCGGAATATGTTCAGCTGGCCAACAATGTCGAAATCATCGAGAGTGTCGATGAGGCCATGAACAGCGGCAGTGCCACCTTCACGCATGAAGGTTATTTCGGTCCGCTCCTGTTCGGGGAAGAGCTGCGGGCATATTCGCTTCGCCTCGAGCCTGGCATGTTCCTGTCCGAGCATCCGCACCCGACCGAGAGCATCATCTACACGTTGGGAGGCCGCTGGGTTCTCTGCAGCGAGGGTAAGCGGAAAGTGATGGAAGCGGGGTCGCTCTTCCACTTCGGCTCCAACATGCCGACGGGTTGGGAAGCGCCATTTGCCGAAGGTGCCGAGATCCTGATCTTCAAGAAGAAGCGGGATGGCGACAACTACGAATCCTTTGTCGAAGGGATTGGAGAGATGGCCGCGACCCTGGATGAGCAGATGAAGGACGGAGAACCTTTCTACTATCACCAGCTGGAATCTGATCATCCGGCAATCCAGTTTGCCAAGTCGAAGAACCCGGATTTCGGTTCGGTGCTCGAGGCCTCCAAGGCCCAGAAGTAATCCTGCCCAACACACGCCAACAAAGGAGAACATCCATGAAAGGAACGTTCCTCGCTGCATCCTTGCTCGCGTTAAGCCTGGGAGGATGCGCAACAACAGATGCTCGCGCGCAATCGTTCGAGACCAGCGCTGTGACAGATAAGGTGCAATGGAGCCATGTCGGATCGGTAGACGTCGCTGCCATCAATCAGGATCTCGTAGCGGGCAAGCCGACGGTGGATGTCGGATTGTACTATCCGTCGAACCTGCACCCCGCCGCGGCGGACATTTTGCCGCTGGACGGGCTCATCGCAGAATTCCTGAACGCGAAGAAAGTCTTCGCTCCAACAGGGGTCCAGCTCAATCTCCTCTTTGTAAAGACAGGAGAAGTAGACCCTCGGCATTTGGCGATCACGGCGTCCAAATGGGAGTCGGATTTGCCGTCAGGCGGTTATGGCAATCTCTACGTACAGAGTGAAATTCACCCTGCAGAGATGACCGACGCAGCGACAGAGGCATTCGAATCCATCATTGAAACCGAGGCGAACAACAGCCGCACAGTCTATCTCGTTGGACTTCAGAACGTCTATATGCCGTATTACGAGGATCTGGACGGCGGACGAAACTGGGCTCCCAAAATAGTCAACACGTCGGGACTGTCCTTTCCGTCGTATACGTATGCGGATACTATTCCGACCAGGCTACGCGGGGTTATCACGCTGACCAAGCATGATGTGATCAACAAGCTGACAATTGCGCATGAACTTGGCCACAAGCTGATGAATGTGAGTCACGAATACCGGGAGACCAGCCCGGCCCACGAGATTCGCTCGGATGAAGGATTGATGCTGTACGGATCAGGTACGCAGATCCCCTCTGGTGAGGATGGTCGTTGGCACCAGGAGAGGCTGCTCCTGTCTCCATACGTGTACCGGATCGATGACACGGGTCAGAAGGTCTGGAATGCAGATTACGAAGCTGGCGGCGTGTATTACGATCCGATCTATGGTGACTTCGCCGTCCAGTTTGATTAGGTCCCAAGCCGCAGCGAGCAGGCAGGTTGCCGAGCCTGCTCGCTTCTTTGGGGTAATACTGCGGCCGTCGATCAACTTCGTTTCAGCGCAACGCGTGAAGCAGACATGGAGCCGGGAGATGGCGCCTGGATCCCGGCACTGGGTTCAAGGCACGGCAATTACCCGGAGTTCAAGATTCTAGTCTTCTTCTTATTCTTTGCATGGGGAAAAGGTTGGTTTGCTTCGTGGAATGTAGTCCATTGTTTGAGGCAGTTCCGGCTTCAGTTGTGGGGCGGAGACATGGGCAAGAGACCAGCGCCTGATGGATCCGTCATTGAACTGCGCCGGGATTTCTGTGTCGGCATTGTGACCGCCTTCGCGCGTATCGAAGGCCGGGCGGTTGGCCTGATGGCAATCGGTCCCAAATGGCTTGGAAAAGCTGGCCTGTCCCTCAATGGTGATCCACCAGATTTATTGGTCCGGCGGTTTCGAGGCAGCAGCGTTCATGCTGCCACCTCCTCATTGTGAGGTTGCATGAACGCCGCGAACTCTAGACGATTGATTCAGAGTGGAAAATCCCGCAGGGCGGTGTCGCGCTTCCAGTCATGAAGCTCCGACCGACCGGCATTGAGCATTATTGTGACCGCAATACGCTTGTCCCAGCCAGTCTGATGAAAGCTGTCAAACAATGCGGGCTCCTGCCGACAGAAGATCATGTGATTTACTCGCTGCGTCACTCGTTCGAAGACCAGCATTCTGGAAGGCACTCTCGACTATATGAAGACCTGTGTCCTGTTCTCGATTTCGGCCGCGCTCAGACATTTGTTGCAAGGTTTGCGCACGCTGTGTCACAGCCGCCTCACAGATAGGGTTCCATTCGTTCGAGCGTCAGAGAGTAGGCAGCGTCGCCCACATCGTTTTCGATTGGTTCGCCTTTCAGGATGCCCTCTACCCAATAAGGCGCCCAGATGTCGGGGATTTGCTCACCCGGGTCTGCGCGGACGAAGATAATCTGGTTGGGGGGTGGTGGCGGTGTGTGAATGCATGCTCCCATGTAAGGAACAAACAGGAATTCGGTTTGCCGACGGTCGAGGTCGAAATCAAACGGAACCACATAGCCGGGAATCCGGACTGACATACCCTCCAAATCCTCGACCGTATCGAAATTTCCAAACTGGGGCATGTAATCCATTGCTGATCCCTCATCGATCTGGTCCAGCGGTTGGGCGTCCCGGAGGGATGTGGCGCTGGCCGCATAGCGTTGTTCCAGCATCTCGAAAAATTCGTCCTGCTGACGGATCAGTTCCTCTTCAGCGCCCTCAGGCATAAGGTCTTCCCATTGAATGGGCATGGGATCATCTGCATCGACGCCCCAGGCAGATGAGCGCCGGCCGGAGGTTTCGTGAGAGGCACCCGGCGCGGTGTCGTGGGCCTCGAAGTCCACACTTTCTGCATCCTCAGGCATGGCTGGCGGCGGAGGACGGCCCGCATCTGAGCCGGCCGGGTCGGACGGTGATCCACACCCCGCAAGGGTAAGGCTTAGCAACGCGGTCAGGGCTTTCATGAACGGGCGCATCATCTGGGTGAGGGGAGTGAAATTGTCGGAGCGTGCGGCGTTACTTCTGGTGCAATCTGCTCGTCGCCAATGAAGACGATCGCGTTGATCCGTTCAAGGTTCTTGAAGGAGGCAAACATGTGCACCGTGACAGCTTTCAGCCGGGAAGGATGTTCGCAGGTGAACGCATATTCAGCAACGAGATCTCTGTGTTGCGATTCTTCCTTGCCGTGATGCTCATGCGGGGATGTATCCGGCCCGGCTTCGGGCTGCAGCGAATGATGTACTGAGGTCGACCGGCAGGCAGCAGACGAGGTGAATTCGAAGATTTTGTCGGGAGTGTCCAGCGTGGCGATGGCGGATTCAAGGACGTCCTGTTGGGCAATGGTTTCAGGTGCGTGTTCAAATCCGGTGATATTGTACATCGCGCTCGTCAGATGAGCGGATATCTGATCGCCGTCCATGATGATGGCAAGATCTGCTGCACCATGCACATGAGGCGCACGGGTTTCTGCCTGGGCCAGTGGAAGGCCAATGATACCAGAGGCGATCAAGGCGGATAAAAGCGCGGATGGTTTCAAGGAAAACTCCTGTGATGAAGGGATATTCGAATCAGGAAAACTCAGAGGTCTGATGGTCAGAGCAATAGCCCGTAAACTCGATCATCAAATCCAGTGTCTGGAAGCCGCAGGCTTGTGCGCGCGCCAAAAGGCGTTGATTGTCCAGGTCGAGCGTCACCTGTTCGGCAGCGCCGCACTCCTTGCAGACCACGAATGCGATCGAGGCTTCCGGGTGAGGGCGGGCAATCGGGACATATTTCGATACGGTTTTGATCTTTCGGATCAGTCCAAGATTCTCCAGAAAATACAGGGCCCTGTATGCCGTTGCAGGTTGGGCGCAGCCAACACCTTCCAGCTTCTCCATTATGTCATATGCGCCGAGCGGCATCTCGGCGTCCAGCAACAATTCGTAGACATGTCGCCTGATCCGCGTGAACGCGCGGCCTGATTTCCCGATGGTTTGTTCTGCGTGCCGCAAGAGATCCGCTCTCGAAAGCGGGGGGCTTCCTGGTTTCGAAATGTGAGAACTGTCAGACATTCGGACTGGCCATTTAGGATCAACTCAACTACACCTACCATATGTTATGTAATAACGTAAATTAAGGTTGTGCCATGTCTTTCAATATCCGGAACCAAACAGTTTCATGCAAACGGCGGCTGGGTTGATGGGCCGGCCGGTTGCTGCAGCCATCGATGCGACCGCACTTTCGCTTTCCGGTCTTTGCGTTGTGCATTGTCTGGCATTGCCGGTTCTTGCGGCGTTTCTTCCATTGCTGGGCGCCTGGGCGGAGGCGGAATGGGTTCACAAAGTGTTTGTCGTGATGGCCTTGCCGGTGACAGGGGCCGCTCTCGTACGGGGTATGCCGCGACGAGGTCCGGCGCTTTTTGCCGGGCTTGCGATATCAGGATTGGCTCTACTGGTGACCGCCGCCTTTGTGGACGCGGTCCATTCTCTCGAAACGCCTCTCACCCTTGTTGGCGCATGCCTGCTGGCTGCTGCGCATCTCTGGCGCTGGGGGCAGCACCGCAAAGACCTGGCCAGGCCTGACGCGTAATCCGTGGGGGCGTGACGCCTCAAATCTCCAATCCTTCAGAAACAAAGAACGACGATGACTGACTCACTCCCTGTAACCGTGCTCTCCGGCTTTCTGGGCGCTGGCAAGACAACGCTGCTCAATCATGTGCTGACCAATCGCGAAGGCTGCCGGGTTGCCGTGATTGTGAATGATATGAGCGAGGTAAACATTGATGCCGCGCTGGTACGCGACGGGGGAGCCAATCTTTCGCGGACCGACGAAGCGCTCGTCGAAATGAGCAATGGTTGTATTTGCTGTACGCTGCGCGATGATTTGCTCAAGGAAGTGACGGCGCTGGCGCGGGAAGGGCGGTTCGATTACCTGCTGATCGAATCAACGGGCATATCCGAGCCTCTGCCGGTGGCTGCGACGTTCGACTTTCGGGATGAGCACGGGTTCTCGCTCGGAGATGTGGCCAAGATCGACACCATGGTCACCGTCGTGGATGCAGCGCACCTGCTCAAGGATTACAGCAGTTCGGATTTCCTGGCCGATCGCGGGGAGAGCCTGGGTGAGGGGGATGAGCGTCCCCTGGTTCAGCTATTGGTCGACCAGATCGAGTTTGCGGATGTTATTATTTTGAACAAGACAGATATTGTCGCGCCAGACGATCTCGAACTCGTGAGAAAGCTTGTCCGCTCTCTCAATCCGGATGCGGAGATCATCGAATCCTCCTTTGGTCAGGTGCCATTGGACAAGGTCATGGGGACGGCGCGTTTCGATTTCGAGAAGGCTCACAACCATCCGCTCTGGGCAAAGGAATTGTACGGGTTTGAGGAACATGTCCCGGAATCCGAGGAATATGGTATCGAGAGCTTCGTGTATCGCGCCCGTCAGCCATTCGACCCCGAAAAGCTGTACGCGTTTTTCAATGAAGCCTGGCCAAATGTCGTGCGGGCGAAGGGGTTTTTCTGGGTCGCTACCCGTCCCGAATGGTTGGGCGAAGTCAGTCAGGCCGGATCTCTGGTCCGACATAGCGGGGTTGGCACCTGGTGGGCGGCCGTTCCAAAAGAGCGCTGGCCTGAATCGGCGGCATTTCAATCCTATCTTCCGACAGTCTGGGCTCCGGAGTTTGGCGACCGGCGCCAGGAAATCGTCTTCATTGGAATCGGTATGGATGAGGCGGCCCTGAGGATGCGGCTCGACGGATGCCTCACCGAGGCTGCCATTGATTCGGCCGGAATCGTTACGAGGCGCGCAGACCTGAAGGACCCATTTCCAGTCTGGACGGTCTCGTCATGACACAAGGTGCGGGCATTGAATTTCGTGAACCACAGCGGACACAAATGAAGCCGTCAACAAACAAGGTGGTCCGGGCTGTCGGATTGCGCAGGCTGGTGGATATAGGCTTTTCTGAACAGGTAGAGCTCGCTTTGTGGCGGCGACCGGTCCCGCCGGGTCTCGACGCGGTGTTTCTCGAACAGGATTTTTCGGGGTTCATGGAGTTTCGCGTGGATGGCGCTGGAGCGGACGTCCTGTCTCAGATGCAAAGCTTCCTCACGGCGCAGGACTGGGATCAGCGCATTTGCGACTTCGTGTATTCCGACGCGTTGGCGATTGTTGACGCAAGTTCTGCCTCAGGCCCCGACTACACCGTGCGACTGGAATACGTCACCGATGACGCCTGCCGGAAATTCCACAAGGATCAGACAGATATTCGTCTGATTACGACCTATATGGGGCGCGGTAGCCAATGGATCCATGTGGATGACACTGCATCGGAGCCCGAGATTCAGGAAATGCTGCCTTTCGAAGTCGGCATGTTTCTGGGAGAGCGTTCAGAGGCGCTTGAGGGAGTGTTTCATCGCTCTCCGCCGATTGAGCATACCAGCATGTGCAGGCGCTTCATGATGGTTGTGGATGTTGAGCGACCTGGTTTCTGTTGAGCGCGAGACGTTTTGGGCAGAGCCCCGGTGGGAGAGGCGCTCTGTCCTGCACCACGGCGCCTCGATTAATGCAGAAAAGTGCTCCGCTGGCGATGCAGGCCAGCGGAGCACCATGATTACCCCAGGTCACGGGTCATCGTCTGATTGACGGGGCGGATGGCGCCCCGCCGTTCGAAGTTTGGTGCGGCCATCAAAATGGCAACGCCGAGCAGGGCGGAGACCAGAGACCCGCTGAGTACCCCGAGACGTACCTGGTCGAGCAAGGCTGCATCGCCAAAGGCGAGGGTTCCGATGAACAGGCTCATTGTAAATCCGATACCTGTCAGACAGGCTACGCCATATATGTGGGCCCAGCTTGCGCCCGTGGGCCGATTGGCAAGTCCGGCTTTGACCGCAAGAAACGTCGCACCGAACACGCCCAATTGCTTGCCGAGAACGAGGCCCGCGGCGATGCCAAGCGGAAGGGGTGCAAGCAGGTCTGTAAAGGATACACCGGTCAGCGAGACCCCGGCATTCGCGAAGGCAAACAGCGGCAGGATTCCGAACGCGACCCATGGATGCAGCCCGTGTTCAATTCTGTGCAATGGCGATTGCGATTGTGCGCGATGACCGCGTATCGGTATGGCAAGCGCGGTCACCACACCCGCGAGCGTCGCATGCACTCCGGATTTCAGGACGCATACCCAGACAAAGAGGCCAATCAGGACATAGGGTGTGACCGCCTTTACCCCCATCCGGTTGAGCGCGATCAGTCCTCCGATGCCGAGCGCTGCGAGGGATAGTGCCGTCAAGGAAAGATCCGCAGTGTAGAACAGGGCGATGATCGTGATCGCTCCGAGGTCGTCAATGATGGCTATGGCAAGCAGGAACACTTTCAGCGAGGCGGGGACCCTGCTTCCAAGCAGGAGGAGGACACCGAGCGCAAAGGCGATATCGGTCGCTGCCGGGATGGCCCATCCATTGAGCGTGCCGGGCGAGGAGGCATTGATGGCAACAAATACAAGCGCCGGACCGGCCATGCCCCCGATCGCCGCCATTATGGGCAAGGTCGCCTTGTCGGGACTGGAAAGTTCTCCCTGCAGGATTTCCCGCTTGATCTCCAGGCCGATCAGGAAAAAGAAGATGGCCATCAAACCATCATTCACCCAGAGGATCAGGGGCTTGGCAATTTCGAGCGCGCCGATTTTCACTTCGACAGGTGTCGAGAACAGGGTGAGATAGGCGTTCTGCAGCAGCGAATTGCTTGCGATCAGCGCAAGAAGCGCAGCGAGCATGAGCAATATTCCCGCCGAGGATTCGAGGCGAAGAAAGGTCTGTATACGCGATACGATCAGGGGCATCTGGGTCTTCCGGGTCCTAGAGATCAAAATCGATGTTCCGCGCCCGCTTGCGTGGCCGGCGCGCTGGTTCTGGATTATGGAGCGACGCTGTGTCCGGCCGGGATGGAGGCGGGAATGGCGTCTCGTGGTGACGGGCGCGGCGTGTCGTGCGCGAATCGCTGTCTGACTGTGAAAGGTCGGACAAATGATCGAAGAGTTCGAAAATCCAGTTCATGGGCGTGCAGGTCCTTTCAGAAATCCTGGAGGCAGGGAGGGGGAGGCAGTTCAGGACCAATCGGCTGGGATCGGCCTGGCTCGTAATCTGGTCAGGCGGCCTGTCCTGAAGCGACCGGAGCCGTACAGGACAGGAGGATTTCCGGTTCGATCCAGTCCGTGAGCTGGCTGAGGAGGCATTTTGCATTGTCGATCAACCGATCGCGATCTTTCAGGGGGCCGGAATAGCGAAACCGGCATAGCTGCCATTTCGCGGCGTGTTCATCGGTGAACTCGACCGGCATGTCCGTCACCTCGATGGGGGCCCATCCAATGAGCGCATCGACATAGAACACCAGCGCCTCCACGGATCGGTGCCATTTGGCCACCAGTACAAATTCATCCGCAGACCGAGGTTCCAAGAAGAAAGTCATGCGAGCCTGTGCGCCAGGACCCTTCCGGCCTTGGGGCACGTCATGCGGTCGGGGCGATTGTGCATCGGCAATCCTGGCCGCAGGCCGGTTGAGGTGATGAAACATTGAAAGCTCCCTGTATGGTGATCTTTCAATCCATGTGGGAGGAATGTTTCTTTAGTGAAATCGAAAAATAAACTGAAGAAGATAGGATTAAGCTATCGAATGCTTACTTTCTCCGACCGAGGAGAATCGTGGACGCTGCCTTCTTGAACTCTTCTGCCAGCCGGGGCAGGCGGTCTGCCAGTGGCGAGGATTGTCGCCAGATGAGCGAGATTTCCCGCCGGGCAAGCGGGTCATCAATACGGCGCACGACGAGGTCCGGGTCGCGGCGGGCTTCGGTCATGGCGTACAGGCTGGGAAACACCGCGACACCTGCACCCATTTCGGCCATCTGGCGAATGGCGTCGAGGCTGGTGCCTTCATATTCCGCGCTGACATGTGCCCCCGACGCCTCGGCGATGGATTGAATGGTCAGATTGAGGCGGTGGCCATATCCAAGTGTCAGAAGGGCGCGACCTGACAAATCTGCCAATCGCACATCGCCAGCCGATTGGGCGAGCGGGTCGTCGGGCGCGGCACAAATCCAGAGGGATTCCTCGAAAAGCGGCATATGATCCGCGTCTGAATGGTCTTCAACGGAAGAAATGACGGTATCCAGCCGTCCATCATGCAGGTGAGCCTCCAGATCGATGGTGCGCTCTTCACGGACCGAGAGCCTCAAATCCGGGTATTCGACGTGGAGTTGGCGTGTCACCGCGGGCAGGAGATATGGTCCGACGGTCGGAAGGACCCCCAGGCGGATGCGGCCAGCAAGAGAGGCGCCGCCGGACTGCAGAAACGCTTTCATGTCTTCGACGTCCCGCAGCACACGGCGGGCTCTTTTGACGGCTTCCTCTCCGAGGGGAGTCAGAAACGCGCCGTGCCGGCCTCGTTCCACAAGGATCGTCCCCAGCTGATTTTCCATATCGGCGATCTGGGCCGACAAGGAGGGCTGGCTGACATTTGCCCGTTTTGCGGCGTCTCCGAACTTGCCTGTCTCGGCTATAGCGACGAGGTATTGCATCTGTCTCAGGGTTGGCCGCATTGGCAATAGCCTCCAGCTATCGAAAAGAAAGAAAAATACGTTTTGAATTATGTGGCGCTCGGATCGATTTACAAGAGGCCGGAAGGGTCCGGCGCAATCAATGGAGCACCAGATGAGACAGAGTCACGGTTCGAGAAGCACAGTCACAGGAAAGGGGGAGGTACGGCCCCATCTGGGAAAAGACATCCGTCCCTTGCTTCGCCGGCAGTGGCGAAAGCGGCGACTGAAACGCTATGCGATGTCCCGAGAGATATGACCGAGCACGGCAGCGATCAGACATGACAACGGAGTACGGATCATGAGTCGATGACGTGTCCCCGATCACATTCCAAATCTTGGAGTCGGTCTGCCCCACTGAGGTGGTCCATTGGAATTGTTAGTCCGGCGGTTTCCACGTAGCGGCGCTCATACCGTTATCTCCCCACAGCAAGGCGGTATGAACGCCGTGGGCGAGATGGTTTGCGGAGCGGGTGGCAATTTCCGAAACCGCCCCCCAACAACCAAACCATAGGCGGAGAGGGTGTCAGATAATTGCTTTATTCATTTTATGTCCCCGCCAGCGTGGCCTCTGAAGGTGATTCATGGAATCAGTCGGATTCTGGAGTCGGACCGAAGTGAACGATTGTTTGAGCCACATGCGAGCGTTCGCCCACGCGTCCAAGTCGGTCCTGGAATAAAGCGGAAATCTGCCAGCTTTACGAAACAACGGACCGCCTCCCACTGAAGCGAGTTTCGCAAGCCAATTCGGTGAGCAGGGGATTCCACAGCTTTCTTGGACGTAGTTGGCGGCTTCTTTCCACCGCGGAAATCGCTCAGGCATCGGGTGCTCCTTTGAAGAAGATGCCCCGACTTATGCCGATACCTATATACGCTTTCGCGGCCAAATTTTTGAATAGCAGCTGAAACATTTGCCGGAAGGCTTCGGTCCGGCGTGTCTCAGCGAGCGAATTTGGAGGTCAATGCCGAGGTCCAACTTCAATTTCCAAAAGAAATATATTTGCCATTGGACATTGAGATGAACATCGGTAGGCCAGTAAGTCCTGAATTAGCAGGGTGTTGCGTGGAGGGCCGTAGGATTGAGACGTATTGATCAAGAGATCCTGTTTTCGCCCTCAGATTTGATCACCTTCATGGAATCTCCTTTTGCGTCCGCAATGGATCGAAAAAGACTGTTTGACCCAACTTTGTCAGAGTTGATGGATCCGGAAGATCCTTTGTTGATGCATTTGCGGAAGAAGGGGTTTGATCACGAAGACGCTTTTGTTCGTTCGCTTCAGGAAGAGGGCAAAGACCTCGTGGCGATCGAGGATGGCGATCCGGACCAGATGCATGCTTTGACGCTTGATGCGATGCGCTCCGGTCAAGAGGTGATCACCCAAGCGTACCTGCGATGCGATGGCTTTGCGGGCAAGGCAGATTTTCTGGTGCGTGTGGATGGCGCTTCGAGCCTGGGTGAATTTCACTATGAGGTTTGGGACACCAAGCTCTCTCGAAAGCTCAAGCCTTATTTCGCGATCCAGCTTTGCTGTTACGCGGAAATGCTCGAAGCCCTTCAGGGACGTCGGCCTGACCATGTCGCCGTCGTCCTGGGTACGGGAGACATCAAGCGGCTACGGGTCGTCAATTATTTTGCTTACTATCGCTCCCTGAAAGCGGCGTTTCTTGATTTTCACGCGGATACCGACGCGCCCACGCCAGATCCTGCGTTGAGCAATTCTCATGGAGATTGGAGTGAGTTGGCGGCGCGATTGTTGGAAGAAAGGGACCATCTGTCCGGGGTCGCCAATTTGCGCCGAAGCCAGATTTTGGCGCTAGAAGCAGCCGGCATCGAGACGAAGTCTGCACTTGCGGAATCCGAACTAACAGACATTCCGGGAATGAATGCGGATGTGTTGGGCCGGGCCAAGGCTCAGGCTCGGCTACAAATATCTTCCCGTGACAAAGCAAAGCCTGACTTTGAGGTCTTGCCACACCCGGTCGGCCTGGCGCGAGGTCTTGCCTTGCTACCTCCTGCAAGTCCTTCCGATGTATTCTTCGACATTGAGGGATTTCCTGGGCTTGAAGGCGGTCTCGAATATCTCTGGGGTAACACCTATTTTGAAGCGGATGGTTCGCGCGCGTTCAAAGATTTTTGGGCGCATGACAAAGCGGAAGAGAAGCGCGCCTTCATCGAGTTTATCGACTGGGTTTATGAGCGATGGCTCAAAGACCCATCAATGCACATCTACCACTATGCGAGCTATGAGGTCTCCGCCATTCGGCGCCTGATGGGGCAACATGGCGTATGCGAAGACAAAGTAGATGCTCTATTGCGGAACAAGGTCTTCGTTGATCTGTATACCATCGTTCGTCACGGCCTACTAATAGGTGAGCCCAAATACTCCATCAAGAATGTCGAGCATATCTATAGGGGTAAGCGCTCCACAGAGGTGGCAAGTGGGTCTGATAGTATCATTGTCTACGAGGCTTGGCGCGAAAACCCCGACGGGATGACCTGGCAGGAATCAGAAGTCCTGCGATCGATCAGGGATTACAACATTGATGATTGCGATAGCACGCAAGAGCTGACCGATTGGCTGCGGGAACTGCAGGCCAAAAAAGATATTGCATATATTGGTGGAGGGGAAGAGGATGTCATCGAGCCGCCTCAAGGTGTCGAGGATGTTGCCCGCCTTCGCGACGAGTTGCTGACAAGAGCAGAGCAGTGGCCGGACAAGTCCGAAGCAGATGTGATTGAACTCCTCGCCTGGTCTTTGGAATTTCACCGGAGAGAGGCCAAACCAGTCTGGTGGCGGTATTTTGATCGCCAGGGGTGGTCAGAAGCAGAACTCTACGAAGACATGGATTGCCTTGCAGGAGTGCAACGAACAGGCAAGCCAGCTTTCAAACCGAAGCGCGGCAACCCGGTCCATGAATACAGGTTCGATGTTGATCAGCCGTACAAAGGTTCAGCGAAGAATTTTTATGTTTTTGACCATGACGACCTCAAACTGACCGTAAAGGAATACGACCCGGAAACGGGTGTGATCGCCTTTGGATCTAAAAAAGATCTGCCGGAGCGCATGAACTTGCTGCCGGATGAGTTTGTTTCGCCAAAGCCCATTCCGGAAGCCATTCAGCATGTTGTTGAAGACATCATGGCTTCTGGCATGAAGTCTTGTGCCATCGTCGATTTCCTGAAGCGCAGCCGACCTCGTATTTCTGGTAACCCTGAAGGCCCCATTCTGAAAGGTGAGAGGCCGCTACTGGATGAAGTCATTGACGCGGTGGATAATCTTGAGAACAGCTACCTTTGTATCCAAGGGCCGCCAGGCGCCGGGAAAACATACACAGCGAAGCACATCATTGCGGATCTTCTGACCAAGGGGCTGAAGGTCGGCATAGCGTCAAACAGCCACAAGGCGATCAACAACCTGTTGGCAGGCGTTGCTGATCAGGTTCAGGCGGATGGAATTAAAGCCCGACTTGTGAAAGCGCAGCGTGACGATACAGATCCCATCTTTGAGCGAGGGGATGTTGCTCATATTCCAAGCGTCAAAGACCTCTCGGTTTCCAATGCTCTGTGCTTCGGTGGGACGGCCTGGGCGTTTGCCAATGCGGGTGTTGAGGATGAATTTGATTATCTGTTCGTCGATGAAGCCGGCCAGGTTTCAATCGCCAATTTGATCGGTATGAGCGCGGCTACAAAGAATATTGTTCTCATGGGCGACCAGATGCAGCTGGCCCAACCTATCCAAGGTTCTCACCCAGGACAGAGTGGCCTTTCGATCTTGGATTATCTTCTACAAGGCAAAGCAACCATCCCGGCTGATTTGGGCGTTTTCCTTCCAAAGACTTATAGAATGCACCCCGATGTCTGCCGGGTTATTTCTGAACAGGTCTATGACGCTCGCTTGGGATCTGATGCCAGCACTAGCCAGCATGTGGTTCAGACCAATGGGGCTCGTGTTCCGAAGCGATCTGGCATTTGCTTTGTAGGTGTTGAGCATGATGGTAACAGCCAGGCGAGTGATGAGGAGATCGCCGAGATTGCCAAGATCGTTGACGAGCTGCTGGACACGGAGCTGTGGCCAGATGAAAGTGGCGAGCTTCGCAAGGTCACGCTCGATGACATCTTGTTCGTCGCGCCCTACAACTACCAGGTCAACAAACTGAAGGCCGCGCTTGGGCCACGGGCTAGGGTGGGCAGCGTCGACAAATTCCAAGGCCAGGAAGCGCCGATCGTCATTCTTTCTATGTGCGCTTCAGATGCATCTGAAAGTCCGCGGGGAATAGAATTCCTGTTTTCCAAAAATCGGTTGAACGTCGCTATTTCTCGGGCACAGGCGCTGGCGATCGTTGTTGCCCATCCTGGATTGGCGAACACAAGTGTGAGCAATCTCGAGCAGATGGAGCAAGTCAACTTTTTCTGTGAACTTCTATTAGCCGGCATGTGAACACTGGTATTGCATATTCTAAGATCAATTTTCAGAATCGATTGGGAGTAGATGAAGCATTGAGTTGGGATCAAATTGAAGAGCGAGTGGCTCAGAACGAACAGGAGTTCTCCAACCCGCTTAGAATGGAACTTGTTGAAATTTTGAAGGGCACTGCTGGCATTGTTCCCGATCCACTCAGCGGACAGGACAAGAAGATTATCTTTATTCGCTTGGGCGGTAATAATGGAGCACTATTGGCAATCGAAATCTCCGGCAAAACAGGCTTAACTTGTTGGTGTGAGGCGCAATTTGAAAGTGCGATCCAATCAGCAGGGCTGGTGCCACAACTTAAGCCCTACAAGAAACAACCGGGTACTAACAATACAGGGCGGCATTCTGGCTTGGATCGCAAGAATAGATTTGAGCCTGTAACTCTGGTGAACACGAAGGTGAAAAGCGCAGCTGACATTCGCTCGATCATTACAGCTATCATGCGTCCTGAGTTCGACTGGGCAGAATTCTGGGGTGGCTTTCTGGGCGCTATGGGAGAGGTTGATGTGACGCCGAGCAGGACAGACACGCTCTTGCTTTCTCAAAAAGGTGGCGTTCGCCTCGAGCTTCGAACAAATACTGGCAGCAACATGCTGCATGTCACACTCTCAATCTCAGGAGAGGGGGCATCAGGGCGATACAATCACCTGCGTTCCATCCTTCCGCAGATTGAAGGACGATTTGGAACGGAGCTTTCATGGCGGGGCTGTCCGTCGTCAGGTATTTGAGACTTCAGGCTGCCTGACTTAAGGAGGGTCTGGCGCATCTGGGTTGAGTTAAGCAGCGGATTGGGCGTGCTGCAAGCGCCGTAGTTTCATGGTCCTCCTTTTGATTTTCTCACGTTCCAGCAGAATGGTCTGGCCGCGGCCCGTATAGACATCTGCCGGAGTGAGATTGTTCAGGCTCTCGTGATAGCGCTGGTGGTTGTAGTAGCCAACGAACGCGTCGATCTGCGCTTCGAGGTCTCCCGGCAGGAAGTAGTTTTCCAGCAGGATGCGGTTTTTCAGGGTCTGATGCCAGCGCTCGATCTTGCCCTGGGTCTGGGGATGATACGGCGCGCCGCGCGTATGCTTCATTCCCTTGTCGGCAAGATACTCAGCCAGATCGCCAGAGATGTAGGAAGGTCCGTTGTCTGAGAGTAGTCTTGGGCGATGGATCACGTTTACTTCATCGAGTCCGGAAGCCTCAAGCGCCAGGTTCAGCGTATCCTGCACATCGCTCGTCGCCATGCCGGTACAGAGCTTCCAGGCAATGATGTAGCGGGAGAAGTCGTCAAGCACGGTGGAGAGATAGAACCATCCCCAGCCGATCACTTTCAGATAGGTGAAGTCGGTCTGCCAGAGCTGGTTCGGCCCGGTGGTCTTCTCCCTGAACTCATCAGCCGCTTTCATCACGATGAAAGCCGGGCTCGTGATCAGGTTGTGCGCCCTCAAAAGCCTGTAAACACTGGCCTCGGAGACGAAGTAGTGCTTCTCATCGGTGAACGTCACCGCCAATTCCCGGGGAGATAGTTCCGGTTGATCCAGGGCCATTTCCAGTACCTGCTGACGCACCTCGTTCGGGATGCGGTTCCAGACCCGGCCGGAGCCGCTGCGCCGATCCTCAAGCCCGGCTTCACCGAACCGCCGGTAAAGGTCATACCAGCGATAGAAGGTCGGACGTGACACGCCGATCTGTTCCAGTGTCTTCTTCACCGGCTGGTGTGATTGTTCGACCAGCCGGATGATCTCCAGCTTCTCAGAGGCAGGGTATCTCATTCGGTATCCTCCCCATCCCCGATCACGCTTTTTTTCAGAATGCGGTTTTCCAGCGTCAGGTCGGCCACGACTTCCTTCAGATCCCGCATCTCGCGCTTCAAGCCGCTCACCTCACCGGACGTCGCCTGGCGCTCGGTATCGCCGGAGAGCCGCCTCTTTCCCGCTTCGAGGAATTCCTTCGACCAGGTGTAATAAAGGCCCTGGGCGATCCCCTCACGCCGACACAGTTCGGCAATCGAATATTCTCCGCGCAGGCCTTCCAGAACAATGCGGATCTTCTCTTCGGCAGAGAATTTGCGCCGGGTCTTACGGCGTATCTCTTTCACATGTTTTTCGGCCGATCCTTCCGGCCCGGATTTCTGTCTCATCTTCGCTCCCTTGGCGGGCTACGATGTGCCAGAAATCCTCCTTAAGCAATTTGGCCGATCTGTCTCATGGTCGCTGACGGGGAACAGTCGCAATCACGGAAACGGTTGCGCATCGGCTCGAATTCTTAGGTGTCGACAAGAAAAAAATCCTGGTTCTCGATAGTGGGGTCAATCAGCGCGCGTTCGCCCCCCCTTCGACTCGTTCGGACTCATTTCGCGAGTATCTTCTCAGCGGGGGGCGAAGCTCAGTTGCAGTTTACACGGGAGGTCTTCAGAGAGAGCGTGGTATTCAATCTATCCTGGAGGCCGCTGAGAGAATGCCTGCCACTCAATTTGGGTTGGCTGGTGGGACTCGTGCTGATATCGACTCCTGGGTCAACTTGGCGAACGCACGACACATCAATAACATCACATTTTTCGGTTACCTTCCACAGGATGAGGCGATCGCTCTACAGCGTGCAGCTGATGTACTATTGATGACGAGGGCGCCTGGACATCGTGCAAGTATATCATCGCCTTTGAAATTCTTTGAGTACCTGGCCAGTGGCGTGCCCGTAGTGGCCGCGGAAACTCCAGTGCTGGAAAGGTTCAAGCAGAGTGAGTTGGGGGTCGTTTGGTACAAACCAGACGAGTATGGCGATTTTCTGAATGCGTTGAGTTCGGCATTGGACCGAAACGCTGAGATCAGAGCCAAGTCCCAGCACAATATCAGCCTGGCAACGAACTACTCTTGGGAAGTCAGGCAGAAATCCATTTTCAAGGCATTTGAGCTTGATCAATTCTTTTAGTGCGGCTGGAGGCTTGCGAATATGAGTGCTTACACTGACCGTATACACAAGAATTACTCGGCGCGCACTGTTGAGGACCCTCGTCGTGCTGCCTACGACATTGTTTTTGTCGTGAATGCAAATAGCAAGGGCTGGATTCTGGACAAGATATGCCGCGTGATTGCCAAATACAGTGGATTGCATTGCTATATTCTGTACTCAGAAAGAAATAACACTCTGACCATGCCTCCTCCGAAAGCTCGGGGATATTTCTTTTCGCATTTCTCACTGATGTTCTTTGCAATGCAAAATCACCCCGAACTGTTCTCGGGTGGGTTGTTCGTTTGGTTCACCCATTTCGATTCCAACAAGGGGATTTCTCTGAGTGAACTGACTTTTGCTCTCAATCGGATTGATCACGCATTCACCACCAATTCGTCGCTTGAGCGTGCTCTGAAGTCTTTTGGTGTCGATCCTGAGCGTGTCAGCACGGTTCTGGGCGCTGCAGACCCTGATCTGTTCTTGCCACACGAGAGGCGTGGAAAAACAGTCGGGTTCGTAAGTGCGTTTTACAGTAGAAAGCAGCCCGATCTAATGCTCTCGGTGATAGAGCGAATGTCCGACGTAAAGTTCATTCTTGTGGCGCCGGGACCGAACGATGTCGAGAATCAGGGGTTGCTTTGGACAAATTGGTCTGGATTTGATCGACTTTGCGCACTCCCCAATTTCGAGTACATAGAAGCTCCGTACGAAGAATATCCGGTGCACTATGCGAAAATGGACGTATACGTATCCCTATCGGAACTCGAAGGCGGCCCAATTCCAGTTGTTGAGGCCATGATGTGCAACGTGATTCCCGTGGCAACTCGAACCGGATTTGCGGATGACATCCTGGTTGGCCCCTTGGCTGAATTCAGGGTGGAGATGAGCGCTACTCAGGGCGATGTCGAGCGAATCGTGCGGAGGGCGCTGAAGGATCGAAAGACAAATGTGCGAGAAATTGCGTTGGATCTGACCTGGGAAGCACTGGCTTTGGAAATACTGGATCATGTGCGTCCTGCGCTCGCTCTGAGCGAGCAATGCCCAAGCTTGACTGAAAATAGACTGGTTCAGTTCGGGCTGGGGAAAGAGGGGCGCTCCGCTCTTTCGGGTAGGTGGAGTAAGGCAGAGGATTCCTTCGTTGTTGCCGGAACCGGTGAGGCACGCCTGAATTTCTCGTTGCCCCATGAGATGAACGGACTGTATCGGTTGGATTTGGCGATCGAGAACAGCCTCAGTTACTCGCGGCAGTTGTCGTTGCATGTGGCCGGCGTTGAAGTTGCGGCAACTTCAATTCGGCGTGTTGGCCCACAGGAGGTTAGTATGTTCTTCTCTGTGAATGCGCTTGATCAGACAGATCCGCAGCGTGAGCTAATGATAAATTTTCAAGCAATGAAGTCTCCAGACATTGATGACAATATCGATATTCTGCGTCTGGAGACTTTGAGGTGCAGTCCGGTATCCAAAGGTTTGGTTGAGGACAAGGTCAGTTTCACGACTGCTGATGGTAACCAACATTTGCTGTACGACAGTTGGCACAAATGTGAACGTGCTGGCGTTTGGAGTGATGGACCAGTTGGACAAGTCTGTTTTGTTTTAAGCGGCGTTCAGTATGCACGTTCCATTGAGTTGATCCTGCACGCCAGAGTTCTGGGCGCGGCGCTCAATAATGGCCAGCGTTTGGATGTATCAGCGAGTGTTGGTGAAGAGTCGCGCGCGATTGTGTGTGAGGTCGACTCTGACGCCATGAATGTGTTCAAGGTCGGCCCATTTTCAGTCAATGAAGGTGAGGAGCCGCTGGTCCTAATTGCGTTCCGACGGCAAATATCCCCAAGTCCAAAAGACATGGATGGATCGTCGACGGATGATCGAAGTCTGGGGGTGTTCTTGAGCGAGATTCATGTCTCCGAGTCGGGGCAATGATTTGATCCCGGTGCGCTTATGGCGTTTTCGGTTTTTCGTTACGAAATAATCAAGATGCTGTGCCGGGCACTGAACTTTGGCCTCACCCGTGATTTGCCCTGTTGAGGTAGTCCGCAAGAATGTTTGGTCCGGCAGTTTCCACGTAGCAGCGTTCATGCCGCTACCGAGATACCGCCGGGCTAATAAATTGGGCGGCTCATCTCTGAGGGGCAGACCAGTTGCGCGGCTCTCCACCTTGTTTGTGATCTTGCTGTTCTTGGGAATGACTCTGGCGTGTTGCGGTTTGCAAACAACCGCAGCAAGAGTAAAATTTGTCCACCTACCCAGCATCAGCGCCGGATAAGGCCTTCTGCTGCTGGAATTTGCGCCGTCCAGCATTGTATGGAGCTGCATTTGTCATGTGTGGTGAATTTGAGCGCTGATCTCCGACCAGATAGCGGATGCGATAGGAATTCTGACCGGATGGATGAAGGAGTCCGTTGATGTATCGATCACGCGGAATTTTTCCCATACTTGCAAGGCGATCGAGAACGGCATGGACCTTCGGTCCAAGACCCAGCATCAAGGCCTTGTCGAGCAGCTGCATCTCGGGAACGAAATTCTCGAGGATCTGAGCCTGCAGAATGGGGTGGCGCATCATATCCGGCGAGCCATTATATCCGGTCGTGCCGACGAAGACGGGATTGCGCAGCAGGGATGTGTAGTGCACAAGGTTGCTTGCGTCGCCGAAGAGGCTGGCGCTGTCTGGGAGGCCGAGCCAGTCATGAACGCCCCAATGATTTAGCTGGGCGATCAGATTCGACCGCATCGGCTCGCCACTGAAGGAGGCAAACGCCTTTGCCTCCGCCATGGCCTCAGCGTCGGATTTTCCGGAAGCTTTGACCGCGCGGATCGCTTGTAGTGCATTCGCCATTTGGGTCGGGCCGGGCGTGATACCAACCAGGATCAGCCGCGCATTGTGATTGATATGTTCAAACGGCGCGTAGAACACTGACAATTTTGCATCTGCAGCAATTTGTAAGCGTGCATCTCTGACGCGAGGGGTGTCGGGGCTCATGAGAGCAGAGCGAAATCGGTCGAGATCGGGAAAAGAATGTGAAGGCATAGTATACTCAAATAATTGTGGTTGTTGTGTTGAGCAGGTTAATGTTTGTGCGCGACAGTCACGATCGTGCCGTCACCGGCAAGGATGAGATAGAGATCGCGTAGCTTTCCGGATTTGTTCGGCATCCATGGCCCGAAATGTTTCTTAACGCGCTTCCAATCCCGCTCTGAAAAATAGAGCCGTTCTGTTCCGTCAAAGCTCGATTCGCTGGACCCGAATTTGACGAGAAGCTCCAGTGCTACGTCGGGCACGCCTCTTTGTGACTGGCGTATCTTTGCGTGCCGGGATACCCGGCAGGACGAAAGAATATCGGTGCGCGTCATTACACATCCTCCGTCTCTGGGTTCGGAAATTGAAGGCTCTCAAGGGCAACCCGACGCCAGCTATGTCCGGTGACAATGCCCCAGTTCCCGCTATCGGCATTCGGCCGGCGCCAGCGCGGTGTATCCATCCGTGCCAGGAGGTCCAATGCAGCGCGGTAGTCTGAGATTCTCTGTTCAGCGCCTTTTGTACCGATCGTATATCCGGCGTCGCTTTCGCCTTTACCCTTGCGCCAGCAGACGTCAGGAAGGAATTCTGACCCGTCATTGGCAACCGGCACAAAGACGTAATCGGCGAGCGCGACTTCAGGCGTGTCTGAACCATAGGGAACATCTTCGCCCCAGTCAGGTTTCAGAGGTTGCAATTTCTCCACGGCTTGCCAGAGAGAGGGCTTGTAGTCCCTTGCTTCCAGCCAGGGGCGGGCATTCTCGGCTGCGATCTTGCCCTTCTTTCCAACCAGCGGAGCTTCATCGGTTTTGGCATAGATCGCATTTTGCAGCCGCTTCATCGACACGCCGGAGAGGGCGGCGAGTTCAGCGACACTGAGTGGCTCGCCTTTGTCATAAGCAAGCCGAGCCCTGGCGGCGGTTCTTACCCGCGCGCAGTTTTCAAACAACCCATGTTTGAGCCTGCTTGCAGGTAAGAGCCGCTCGACCTCGTCGATTTTGGCGCAAGCAGATTCAACCCATTTTGCGACGTCGTGTTGGGCGGCATAGCGGCTTTGAAGTTCGGCCGCTACAGGGGCGGTCGCATCAAGTGAAAGATTGGATCTCCAGCCAGGAAGAATTCCGTAATAGGCAAAGGCGTGGAGATCGTGCAGATGATCAAACAAGTAGGGGCCATCGAAGATCGAATACGACATCGCCTCTTCCAGCTCCGCGCGCCAGTCGGCGGAGATATGGACCTTGGAAAGCATTGACCAGTCCCATTCGATGAGATCGCTATAACTCATGATTTTGGTCAGTGCCGCCATGCTGATATTGGCATGATGGCGCGTGGTCATGTGTTCAATGAGCTCGCCAATCAGGGCGAGGATCGACTTTCCGTCATCGTGTTCCTCCCACTCATAGGCGCCTTCAAACTCAGAGATTCGATCAAAAAATTCGTCTGCCAAAGTGTGCATATCTGTAATCCTTGGGTATCTAAGTAATTTTGATTGCCCAATAGATAGTACAAATATAGTAAATGGTCAACAAAGAAATCCAATTTGCCCTAGAAATTTTGCCGCACGAAATCGTTTGATGATTTGAGGTATCGCCCTCGTAACGCCTCCCGTGCTTTTCCGGAGCCAGCCATCGCTGGGGCACGGCCATGGCGGGCGTCGGGCCGGGCCAAGGCCGAAGTGGGCGCAGCCCGTGCCTTGGGGCGGGGCGGCGGCTGACATAGTGACCCGCCAGGCGATGGCGGCAGACGGGAAGGGGCATCGCGGCCCCGATGCTTTTCTGGTGGAGCCGGAGCAGCTTCAGGGCCGCTCAGTTGTAGTTGCGATTGCCCCAGAGGTCGTCCGGACAGGAAAGTCCCCAGAGGCGGGCCTTGGACCGGCGGGCATTTGCTTCTTCATCGGCATAGGTGCGCTGGCTGTATCGTGGCCAGTCGCGAGCCCAGCCGCTGGCCACCATGATTTCACCAAGGTCCTTGCCGCGTACATAACAAGTGGCAACGAGGCGGTCGCCATTCTTGCCCGTTACATCGCACGTCACGGTCTGCCGCTGAATATAGTCGGAAAGATACAGCGAGGCCTTCTGATAGACGTTGGTTTTGCCGCAACGCCGCCCGCGTTCCGGCGCATCGAACCCGCTGAGGCGAATGCGCCGGTCACGGATATCAATTGTGTCGCCGTCCACCACCGAGGCGACCCCGGAAAGGCGTAAGCCTGATGTGGCAATGGTGACAGACGAGCTTCTGGGCGTCCAATAGATGCCAAGTCCCAAGGCGAACGAGATCAGGAGAATTGACAGGGCGGGGAGCAGGCCGCGAAAGCGCAATTGTCGTACCTTCTTCCCGGGCGGCGGCGGACTTCGCCGATTGCGCTTGTGGTCCCGCGGATCAAATCGGATGACATTTCGATTCACAGCGCGGCCCCCTGTTTCATGAGTTCCAGAATAAAAGCGTTTGCCCATTCGCTCAACCAATCAGCGAAACCGGATTTGTAGAACTGAAATTGAGCAGTTTTTGTTGGGCTGACATGTGTCGGCCTGTTGCAGGCTTGGGAACAGTTCCTACGGCCTGTCGACGCCGCTTCAGCGCCGAAGTCCTGCGCACCGACCGCCATTGGCTTGTATCTCATCTTCTGCAATAGTCAGGAGTGGGTGGCCACGGGGTGAAGCCCATCAGGGCTGAGGGACTTGAAATACCTCATGCGCGAAAGCGCATTCCCATTTGTCTGGCAATGCCATACGGATCAATCAAAAGTATTTCTGCACATTACCTGAACAGCATACGGAATTAGTGCAATCCTGGTATAATAAGGCCCTGGTATAATAAGGCCTGCGGTCCCGATTTGGAGGGCTTGTTCCCATTATCCACAGCAACAATGACAAGAGCTGGTTTTTTGTCAGCAGTAGTTAAAGGCATGAAATCGGGCGTGAAGTCGTTTGAAAACGGACATGGTACGCCATCCTAATTTTGGGTCGCTCAGCCACACGCTCACTGCCATTGACGCGCTCGCGACGAGGACGATCAGAATTGCCTGCCTTGTGATTGCGGAGCCACGGATGGGCTGCTCAGCCCTGCAAAAATTTGATAGCGAGACCCTGCGGTTCTGGACCGTGCTCTGTGTATGCATCTGGCGTGGTCATGGCGCTGACCTGCTCACGGCCGAAATTGCCGGGTAATGCGATAATTCGGGCGCCAGCCTGAAAGGTAGCATCCCGGCCGCACCTTGCAAAAGGATCCGGCTAGCTGGCTGATTCTGAATTAGGCCGACTGGGAAAATGTTGGCGCAGGGTGTCTGTCAGGCTCCCTGTTCAGGGGAGGGATGAAGGGGGTTCCGGTGACCCTCAATGCAGCTGGTCGTTGTCATAATGCAGTCAAGGTCTGCAAAAGGTTTCGCTGTCCGTAGCCGGGCAATCTGCTGACAGGCTGGACGTCGCCGCGGAAGGGGTGCCGTCATAATTTTGAAAGATTTTGGTTGTCGATCACGCGCTTCGCGCTAGGGTAGACGCAGTGACGCGGGGGCGGATGGCGCAAATATGAGTATCGGGAAACGGTCGATCGGAAGTGCCGCATTTTCGGCAAGCCGCGTGCCGTATGAAAACGGTCTTTACGTCGTCGGCCCGTTTGCCAGTCGGGTCAGCTTCGGATCCCAGCAAAGGCGCGCACTGAATCTCGTCTGGTCCGTCAATGAAGACTATCAGCGCTCCGGCAGGGCCCATGGGCTCGAGGGCATGGACGTGGCCGTGATTGGCGCCGGTCTTGCCGGCCTTACGACCGCCATCTCCTGTGCAGCGCATAAGGCCCATGTCTGGATCCTGGAGAAGGAAGGCGAAGAACTCAGCCAGTTCTCGGACGCCTCGCACCGGGACATTCATCCATCGATCAATTTCTGGCCGCAGGAAGCGCTGGAAGCCACGACTTTTCTTCCCTTTTTCAATTGGTGGCAGGCACCCTGCAATACGGTGGTCGGCGAGATCAGGAGTGAATGGCACAAACTGAGCGAACATTTCGCAAGCGAAATAAAGGGCGTCTTCACCCAATGCGAAGTCGCCCGGATTCATGATCGCGGAGACAAGTGGGAAACGGAGCTGGTGCCGGACAGCAAGTCGCCGCCGCAACAGCGCCTGTTTGATTGTGTTTTTGTTGCAACCGGATTTGGCAAGGAGTTGAGCGCGGAGGGTTCCGGAACCAAGAGCTACTGGAATTTGAAGGATGATGTGATTGCGCCGATCCGCAAGCTCGATTCGCCGCCATTCAAGAACTATGTTGTCGGGGGTACCGGGGATGGCGGCATCATCGAGGTTCTGAGGCTTCTGTTCCGGAACTTCAGGGCGGGCAGCGTCGAGGCGAACACCGGTCCCATTCTCAACAGCAAGGATGTCGAGGCTGAAATACTGAGGATTGAGAGTACCGCCCGAAAGCAGGTGGCGGACGCCATTCTGCATGAGAATTTTCCACACGATACCAATGACTGTGCGAACCAGATTTCAAAAAAGATCTGGGGGGAATATGTCGCTCTGGCACAGAGCGACCGGCTCGGTAAAATCAGTATCAACAAGATCCTGAAGACGCGGACCGAAGTCGGGAAGGTCACCTTGCTGGGCCTGAAAGACACGCCCATCGAGTACCATGTCTCACCCTATCACAAGCTGTTGCTGGCCATTGCCGTGGTGAATGGTTTTGTCGAGTACCACAAGTATGACGGTGAGCCGACGATCCGGAATGGACCGGTTCGGACCTTTGAGTTCGAGGGTGAGGACCCGTCCATCGTCCAGGCGAAGCATCTGAGCCTGAATGTCATTCACTCGATTTCAGCGAAGGCTCCGCTCGACCCCGCGCCGCCTGCCAAAAACTCGCTGAAACTCAGAGATTGCCTCTATGTCAGCCGGCACGGTTATGACTCTCCGATTGGCGAGCTGTTTGCGGACCGGTCCACCTGGCGCGATCTGATCCTCAGGCGGCAGGCGCTTTACGCAGACTATGATTATCTCTCCTTCGCGCAGGCCAATTTCTATGCAGAGGCATGCGGGTATCCCTCGCCGGCGAAGCCGACGCTCTGGTCCGACTGGCATATCGACATGGCACGGACCTATTTTAGCCAGGAACATGGCGTGGATGTATCGAACGGCTTCCATGAAGACCGGATCACAACCGAATATGGCGAAGAGAGTGTGAGAAAAGTGGCGATTTACCAGTTGATGATCGATGGCGAGAATTATGACGGAGAAAAATTCCGGCGCACACGCAAGAATCTGCCTAAAAGTTTTGTCGGAACTGCTGTGCGCGGCGAGCCTCTAAAGGTTCCCTCGCAAACAAGCCGGGAGGGCCATTCTGGCCGTTAGTTCGATGAATGATACCGAAGTCGATGATGTATTTCTCCACCCAGCAGGGATCGTAAAGGGCTCCAGCGAAGGGGATTTCGAAGGCCGGGCCGGTCTGCTTGTGTTTGACGTCAGTGTTCACGATCTGGTGCTCGTGACAGCGGCGCAGATCGGCCATACGCAGGGCGAACTGCGCGCCGGGGGCAGGATCATTGCCGCCAGATCGCCCAACCGGTTTCCGGAAGAGATGCACGGCGAGGTGCGAGCCGCAACGGAGATGCTTGCAATCCTTCCGGTCAGGAGTGGTATCAAGCTCGCCGGCCACCAACCATGGCGCCCGGCGACCCATATGGGAGACTCCGGTGCGTTTCTGCCAGCCCGGTATCTGGGCGACCACGTCGAGGTGCATGTCGGGATCGATGAGGCGCGGCAGGCAACCCTGTCCTCGACCCATGCCAGGTTCAGAATGCCATGTCCGTACACCGGAGAGATGACGCTCTTTGTTGACGCGCTGGAACTCACCGCGATCGACGGGGAGGCGGTCACCCGTAAAGGTGAATCCGGCGCATTGGTCACCACGCGAAACGGTGTTCCGATCGGCATCGTGGTCTGCGGGATCGGGTCCCTCAGTTTTGCTGCGCCGCTCTGGCCCGTGCTGCGGGACCGGTTACCGGAATGGGAGCTGCTAGGGTCGGGGCGGATCGATGTATTTAATCAGCGCGCGGAGGAAGAACGAATCGTGCCCGAGGCGATCTCCTCCGGAAGGCCCGCGGCTGGTTTGAAGCAGGACCTGGAGAAGATGGAGAAGCTGGTCCGGTCAGGTGATACGGACGCAATCCGGGAGCGCGCCTCAGAAATATCCACGGCGTATTTCGGGGTCTGACGCATGGATGAACCGGCCCGACCTGATGACCGCCTCGAAGCCGCCCAGCGACTTGAAATGGATATTCAGGAAGCCGTCGACCTGCGTTACATGCTCTACCTGCGCCAACATGACCGGGTGTTCACCGGGGGCATGGGCACCGGGACCAAGCAGGCGCCTGAGGAAACAAGGCGGGGCCGGATCATCTACGCGCTCGATTCCAATTTGCTTTACGAATATTTCAGCGTCCTGCGGTCCCGCCGGCAGTCCGTGCAGGACCGACCATCCTTCCGGATTTTCACTGGCCCGAAAGATACAGCGCATGACAGCGATACGGAGGCCGAGTTCGGCGCGGTTGTGAAGCAATATGTCCTGTCCAAGCTGTCACCGGACCGGCCCCTTCTTCTGTTGCCTGGTCATGCCGAGGAAGCAAAAGGCGTATTCGACAATGTCTCGCGCGGCTTTGATGCCCAGGGAAACCGCAGCCGGACAGCCCGGAAAGTGATCGAGTCCTATCTGGCCGCGCTGTCAAAGGCCTCCGGGCCTGAGGAACGCCTCGCTGTAGCGAGCAAGTGGCGCGACCGGATCAGAGGTGTGCTCTACAGTCTGAATGATCCGCATGACAAGTTTTTGGAGTTCAGTCGGCTTCTGGCTCACAAGCGTCTTCTGGGGCTGACCGTTGCTGCCGCCCTGCCTGAATTCTCCGAATTTACCCGGGCGAGCTCCGGAGAACACATTTTCTTGTGCAACGACGTCATTGAAACGGACTGGGAAGGATCGGCGGACTGGTGGGAAGGAAAACTGAATTCCTTTCTTCCCAGGAGATATCTCGACCAGGACAAGCGGGCCCTTTCGGCGCTTGACCGGATCAACAGGCTGCTTCGGCCACATGATACCAAGATCGTTCTGCTGACCAAGAATACGCAAATCATCGATGCCGGACGGCGTTACCGGCCATATAAATATGCGCGCAGCGACGTGCGCGAACTGACATTTTCCGACCTCTATCTTCGGAATCCCAAATACCTGCTCTCGGAACCGGATCTCATCCTGGACTCGGATGCAGATGGCAAGTCGGATCTGACAGGGTCAGGCGCGGCGCCCACGGACTGGCTCGATACATTTCTCGCCCACTCCACAGGCAATGGTCATACTGACGTCGTGTCCTTCCGCCGTGCAATCGACCGGCATTCCGGGGAGGATGGAGGATTTGGGGCGCTCGCCCTGAAACTGGTTTCAGGAAAGCCGCGTCTTCACACTGAACTCATGGCTGCATGGATTGCCTTTCTCGAGCAGGTCAATCTCTCGCACGGAACCTCGAGCCGGCTTGCCGTCGATCGCATGATCGAACGGTTTGGCGATCTTGAGGCTTCTCAGGAGGAACTGCTCGATGAGCTGGATGAACACATCCATCTGCGGACAGAAGAAAGCTGGAATAATTTTTTCCTCCTTGCGGTCCAGTCCGGATTTCAGCTGGTCGATCTGGCTGCGGATACAGCCTCCGCGCCCCGCCGGGCGGTTCCTCCGATCGTGTTTCGCGGCATGGGAAATGCGCCAGCCTATATAGAGCTTCTGTCCGAAGAGCAGGGGATTGTTCGCAACCGCGAGAAAATCCTGGAATTTCTGGCGGAGCTCTCGCGCTCGACGGAGGGAAACGATCCCACCGTGTATATTCGGGCCATGTGCTATGCGCTTCTCTTCGCACATGCCGACCGTTGGCCTGTCGCTACCCTCGTGGCGCTGCGCGCCGCGAAGATTGCGCGCAATCTGGAACGCCGCTCCAGCGGGACAGGTTTCTTCGATCCGACCTTCGGGCGCGTGACCGGGCGGGAGGCATATTATCTTGCAGCCGTTGGATCGCGTCTGACTTCTAACAATGCCGCCGATCTCGAGGCTGCGCGAAGGAACCTGCAAAGGGCGGTCGAGGCGCAGACACTTGAAATGCAGGATGGGGACGGCGATCCGAATTCGGCCCATGTGCCGCTGACAGGATTGCGTTTCGCCTCCGAGAGCGTCGCCATTGAAGTGTCCGAGATGCTGTACACGCATCTGGCGACAGCGCGTCATTATGGCAAGAAGAACAAGAAAAAGGAGATCAGCTTCGTCAGCAGCTGCAGGCGATTGCTCGTCGCGATCAGCAAGGCCCTTGATGAGAGCGAGGCGTGCCAAGACGAGTTTGTCAGAGCTGCAACACGCATAGCGTTGCGCGGCAATTATTTTACAGTTCTCATGCTCCTGGAACTGACGGGTCCGCTACCGCAGGCGGATCTCAGGCCTGTGCCGAGGATGATTGCAACTCAAGTTAAGGACTTTCAGCGTGTCTACCCGGCAGGCCAGGGCCGTTTGCGCCTTTCTGTCATTGACACCTATCTGTTCTCCTATGGCGCTTCGCTGGTTGGCGAGCTTAACGAAGCCCTGCCGGGCCTTTCAGCCATGCTGAAAAGGGTCTCCCAATTGGATAAGGACCGCGATCGATTGATCATGATGCCATATGACCGGCTGCGCTTTTCCACCATCCTGGACTTCGTGGAACGTCACGAAAAGACCCGACCGATGGGCTAGCAATAGATGCCGTACGCGTGACCAACGCCGCGCATCAGTCGTCGTTGCAAGCCGCGCACCGGCCGGTAAGCAAACCACCCTGTCAGGTCAAAATCCGCTTCACGATATGGTCTTCCAGTGACGACCGATTGGCGAGCGTCAGCAGCTCATGATCTATGCGCCAGTCCAGAAGCAGCTTGTGTACCTTGGTATCAGCGAGGGCACGGAAGCCCGCATCCCTGTCGCGCCCCTGACCAAGGGGAATGGTCGGCGGGGTGGGAAGCGGCTCTCGCGATTTCGCTACTTCCCTCGTTTCCTGTCTCGCTCGATTCCGTCCCAATACTTCAGCTAGTTCGATCACATCTTGTAACTGCGGCTGATGTAAAGGCTGTTCGATCATAACCCGGAGAATCCTCTGAGCGGTTAACTTTTCAGTTTGCAACTTGCTGGCTTCGTAGGCGTGAACTTCATAGTCGGAATGAACGGAACGCTAAACTAGATGATTTGACACTGAGCCTCTGCGCTCGTCACGCCGGAGGCTTGAATGAAACATGCTGAATCGCGACCCTCGGCGTTTTCGATAGTGAATTGATTGCAGCGTGCATCAGAATCTTGTCAACTTCATTTGCTGACCCGGTGTTCACTATTGAAAATCCAGCCACGGAAAAAATCTGTGAAATGACGGTATGTTTATTCACAGATTTCTGCAAGAGACTGTTTTTAAATAGTTATTTATGCTTTTTCATCATTGAGTGGGAATGATTTCATTTCCCTCGTTGCGTTTCGAAAGCTTCCAGAGGTGCCGTCAGATCAGGCAACGGACTCTGACCGTCCCATCCGTAGCGCTGTCCGGCCTCGTTGTGAGGGGAGGCAACCGCCTTGGCAACCGGGCATTCCCGACCCTTTCGCCATACGGCCAGGTGCGGGCAGACGCACCCTGTTCAGAAACGCAAGACTGTGCCCCTATACCCTCAAAAAGGACCCCGGCAGGATGTCACCAGGTCTCGCAAGCCTGATCAGGAGCAAGCCATGAGCAACAGATTGATTCCGGATGAGAGGATCCGGGACGATATTGCGGCCTGCGCAGACCTGCTGAAGCTTGAATTTGCCGGAAATGACCCAACCCAGCTGTATCAGCTTGCGTTCTCTCGCCTGACCAAACCCAATCTCTTCCGCCAGCTTGGCGGGAACCGGCACGCGGCCTTGCGCGCCCCCTTTCTGAAGGGCACCGATCAGAGGGATCAGTTTGTTCCGCATCTTGCCAGGGTTCTTGCCACCCAGGACATGATGAGTGTTCTGGACATTGGATGTGGAGACGGCACATCGACCGGCTTCCTGCTGGAGGCTTGCCCGGGCCTGGCAGACCGCATCACCCACATCACCTATTCAGATGTCAGCGACCCCTATCTGGATTCCTATGAGGAGGCCGTTGTGTCACGCTACGCGATCGCCTCGTCGGACCGGCTCAAAATGCCCTTCGACCGACTCGATTCCGTGGCGGCCGGGCGCCAGCATACGGTCTGCCTGATTCTTCATTCCCTGTATTTCCTGAGCGATCCCGGGACACTCCGCGCCAAACTCGCCGGATGGCTCGCTCCCGGGGCATTGGTCCTGATTGTGGTGGCCGATGAACGTGCCTGTTTCACGGGCGCGATGGTGGATAGCTATCTGAAAGCGTCCTCCGGGGGAGGCAAGAGCCTGCAGGACCCGGTCGCAGACTATGTGAAGAGCCTTGAAAACCACGCCACAGCGCAATCGACCGGGTTGACGCTATTGTCCCTTGAGCAACAGCCCACACGTATTTACGCCGATGATTTCGGAGACCTGATTGCTGCGGCATTTGTTACCACACTGATCGGTCTGGAAGGGGAGATGGGCGATAAAATCGATCATGTGGCAGACGCCCTGACAGAGCAGGCCGACTCCATCGATCTCACTCTGGAAACCCGGGGGCTGCGCCGAGGGTGCCTCTCCGTCGCCCAGCCTCAGCTCGTCGCGGTTTGCGAGTTTTCCGGCTGATCCTGTTCGTCAGCAGGCTCGGCTGGCGGGCTTTCCGAAGACATCTTCCCGCCCCGTCCCGAAAAGAGGGATTTGATGCCGCTGATCAGAAAAACGAGGACGGCCGCCCCGCACAGGGCGGTGTTCAGAATGTTGAAGACCGGGTTCAGCAGGCGTGGGTTTTCAAACCGGTCAAAATAGAGCAGCCACTGGCAGGAAAGCACCACGCCTGCGACCAGGAATAGCAGGATGATGAGTCTCTGGGCCTTCAGGTGCCCAAGCTGACGATCAAAATCCGCTTCGTCGGGGTCGAGATTGACGCTCCATACAAACGCCGTTGCCAGGATTCCGAAAAGCAGGGCGGCAATCCGGACAAGGCCGTTGGCGGCAACAAACTGACCCTTGAGGAGGAGCACGCTTGCAGATGCGATGAGCGACAACAGGATGAGTCCGTAATTTATCCTCAATCGTCCCATGTCTGACATTCCTCCTGCATGGTGCCGCTGGCTGAGTCGCGCCTGACTCCATTTTCCTGATATCGGCCCGTAATGCGCTCATGCTCACCATTCTCCCGGATCATGGCGAGGCCTCTGGCAAAGGCTCGCCGGAGCGCCTCGTCGCGAAAGACGATCCGGTAAGCTGTTGGGCAGAATGCCGGCGCGAATACATAGTCAGAGGCGTCCGACAGTGCGCCATGACCGGCAACCCGCTTCAGATAATGAGCCGTGACAAGCTCGTCAGCGATGACCGCATCGACGAACCCGGATTCCAGCATGGCGGCATGACTGAATTGATAGGGGCGTTCGGCGTATAATTCGAACCTGGAATGATCCTTGTCGAGGCCAGGGATGATATCTCTGGCGCCGGGAAAGCTGACGACCCGCTTGTCCGTCAATCCGGACAAGGGATCAGCGCCGAGTCCATCTGGAAAACTGTCTGACCGGAAAATGATCCCGTTCTGGTAGAGGGTGTACTCCGGTGAGCGATACCCTCCCAGATCAAGATCGCCGGGCACCATAAGCACGGCTCCGAACCGGCTGTCTCGTTCGAACTGGGCCCAATGACGTCCAAACGGCACGGTATGGAAGACTAGTTCCAGGTCCATATCCGCCGCTTCAAACGCGGCGGCGACGATTTCGGCCTCGCGTCCACCTCCCGTCCCATCGAGATGCAGAGGGACGAGCCCGCCCACGATATGAAGCTGCCTGGAACCCTCGCCGCCTTCCAGACTGATGCTTCTGAAAAAACCGAGCACCATGAGCGCGGCCGCGCATAATGCCCAGACAGACCCGATCAGAAAGGTCGAAACATCGTACAGGACTTTCACTGAGGGCCCTCGCCGGTGACAGGTCCGGTGGGTCCGGGTCCCCCACCATCCTTCGGCTCGGCCCACTCTATCTCTTCGAGAAGGAGATAGGTGCTGCCCGTCTTGAACAGGTCGAACAGGCTGTTTGCCAGCAGAAACGCCAATGACACGGAGATCAGGCCCGTGGCCAGGAAGGCGTCGTCCACGCCAAACAGGTGAAACACGGACACGACACTCGCATACACATGGTCCGGCGCAAATGGCGTGAGCCCGGAAATCTCCACTTCGCCGGGTCCGGTTCCGACAAGGCAGGCAACGCCGGAATTGCCGCAGGTCGACAAAAGCGCAAGTGGCGCGATGGCGAGCAGGCCGCACAGGAGATTATTGCGCCACCAGACACTGCCGGCCGCCGCCGACGCGTTCTTGGCGGGCGACGCCTCGTTCCGCATTCTGGCTTCCTGCCTCTGAATGGAGGCGATCCATCCGGAATTCAGCAGGAGCAAGGCAACATGGATGACGACATACCCCGACAGGGCACCGGCATCGAAAGGGGCTGTTGATGACGCCGCGAAGGCAATGAATTCGAACTCGACACAGAGGAAATAGAAGACCGATCCATGCAGGAATATCACGATGAGATGAAGCGCGACCGTAATGTCCTTCAGGGGAATCTTGCGTTGTTTGCCTTTTTCATCGGCGCTGAGCCTGCCGCCCTGATGTCCCCGCGCCTTGACTGCGGCAAAGATCAGGCCTCTCAGATTCCGCGGGACCCAGAAAAAGCGCAAGCCGAGCAGCATCATGTTCAGCAACAATGCGGACAGAAGAAGCACCCGTTCAAGGGAAAATCCATCCGGACTGAAAGCGACATTGGTCATGAATGTCCGCGAGCCCAGGAATACCTCCCGAAGCCCCAGGGCCATGGCAAACGCATAGACAGCCTGAATGACCGTCAGCCCTCCAATGTTTTCCTTGAAAGACGGTGTAGTCCACATGCGTCGGCCCCCCGGCACGCATCAAAAAGATCGTGCGAATATTGCGTCTCCATTTGCAACTGTAAAGCGCTTTCTGTAAATGCGGTCGCCTTTGACGCGCATCCTGATGCCCTGAAAGGGGTGTCCGGGATCAGCTGATGTTCTTGCGGACGGGACCCGGTTTCAGGGTGGCCCGGCTTGGCGGGAGAATCCGATATGGCCTGTCGGGAGGCCGAAGATGGCGGCCCCTTGTTCCATGGATGCTTGCTTGAACTCTTGGCATGACATCCAGGGGCGAAATGAGGGCGCAGGAATACGACACTCGCTCCTGCGCCCAAGGCTTGCCGTGCGTCCCCCTGGAAGCCTGCATGAGCCGTGGCGATCATGTACCGCGTCTCGGCGGTGCGTGCCTCCCCGGTTCAGGTGAGCCCCAGCCGGGAAGCAATCAGTGCGGCTTCGGCGCGTGTTGATATACCGAGCTTTGCGTAGACGGACTTGATGTGGCTGGCGATGGTGTTCTCACTGAGTCCCAGGGCGCGGGCGGCCTCGGAATTTCTCAGGCCTCGGCCGATCAAGCCGAGTACGTCGCGCTCACGTGGGGTCAGATCCTCGCCTTCATTTTCGGCAATGGCAGTCTTCCTGAAATGTTCAACGATGCGCCTGGCTATGGCCGGCGAGAGCGCCGGGAAGCCTTGCTGGATCAAGGCCAGCTGCCGGACAAAGGAGTCACGGGGTGAATCCTTCAGGAGATACCCGTGGGCTCCGCATGCAAGTGCGCCGACAACCGAGGAATCATCTCCCATCACGGTGGCGACGATAATGACCGTGTCCGGACGCTTTGAGGACAAGGCCGCAATAATGTCGGTTCCGTTTCCATCCGGCAGTCCCAGATCGATAATGGCCAGATCAAAGCTGTGCCGGGATATCATTCTCGCCGCTTCGGAAATCCGGGAGGCTTCGGAAATCGCGCAGCCTGGAAACGCGGCCTGCGCGGCATCCGCAAGCCAGGCGCGTGTTTCGGCAATGTCTTCCAGAACAAGGACGGACTTCATGTGCGGACCCCGTCGAGCGCCAGGGTCGCGGCCAATTTGGGGCCGGCGCCTTCCGTGCTGATCAGGAATGTTCCGCCGACGCTCTCGATACGGGCCTTCATGTTGGCCAGCCCCTTTCCGCGGTGAACTTCCGCGGTAGCGAACCCTTCGCCGTCATCGGTGATCTGGACCTGAAGGTCTCCCTCCGAGACCATGATGGAAACGATGAACACGGACGCGTTGGCATGCTTGATCGTGTTGCTCGCCGCTTCGCGCACGACGGACCGGAGCGCATGGATGCTGGCCGGTGTCAGGGTCAGCCCCGCGTCCGCCTGTAGGCTCCAGGATAGTCCGATCCGGTGTGGTTCCAGACGCTCGGCGGTTTCAGCGCGAAGATCAGCCAGCATCTCGTCCAGATCGAGCGCGCCGTCATGCGAGTGATTGATGACGTCGCGCAGATCGGCCACCGTGTCGCGAATGACGGAATCCTTCTTGTCCGGCGCTGTCGAATGCAGGGCGCGCAACAGCTGTGCCCCGATATTGTCATGCAGGTCACGAGCGATGCGCAGGCGTTCTTCCGACACCCCCCGATCATAAGCAGCCCGGCTTTCCGTCAATTGTATCGAAAGGCTGACCAGATGGCGGACCGTTTCAACATCATTGGAACTGAACAGGGCACGACCCTGACGTCCATATTCCAGTTTGAGGCTGGGGGAATCCGGAATGGACGGAATGTACAGGGTCAGGCCTTCATTGGCGATGCGAGGGGCGCTGATGCCAGCAGAACCGGGCGCCATGTCGAGCGGCTGGAAATAGCGTTTGAGGAGCTCCGTCCACGCTTGGCGTCGTTCGACGGCAGTCGGCTGGAATGCCGCGTCGGCCACGCCTTGAAAGAGCGCCTGTGCCGGCTGATGCGACCCACGAGTGAAGCGTTGCCAGAGGCTTTCGCGCAAAGGCAGGTAGGCAAAGCCGACGAGCAGCAAGGAAAGCCCGAAGGCTTCGGACCGGCCAAAGGAGAGCAGGGATATCAGCGCGAGATCAATGCCGATCAGCAGCACGATCGCCAGGGCATAGAAAACCAGCCGATAGGCCCATGCTCCAAGGTCGAACAGGCGATAGCGCAACAGGCCCGCAGCCAGTCCCGCATAGATGATCAGAAAGAAGGAGAAGGCATAGTTTTCGCGGATGAGGGGCGGGAAGCCGAAGGTGAGCGGCAGGGCTACGGAACCAATGAAGGCGCCAGCCCCGATCAGGACGGAGGCACCGAGCCAACGGGCTATCGCGGATTGTCTGGGGTCGGACCGGGACGCGTGTACCTGCCAGGCGACAGAGGCAATGATGGAAAACATTTCCACTGTTGTGATCCGCTGGACTTCTGCAAAATCCCGGAACGGACCGAAGGTGCGCAGCAGTGTCCAGGTTCCGAATCCAATGATCGTGACGGCGGCCAACAGTTTCCAGTGCGGCAAGCCTCGCGGATAGATGAGGAACAGGCAGGTCATCACAATGCCAAATCCCGATGCGCCGAGCATGTTGACGATCCAGAACCGGGAGACTGCCGCATCGTTCATCGGCAGGGCGATGGATCCAGGAAAGGAGGAGAAGCAGAACAGAAGCGTCATTAGCCCGCTGACGGCAAACAGGGTGCCGGCCAGACTGGACGGTTTCAGCGCCCAGACCCAGACCGACATCAGATAGGCCAGAATGCCTGTGAGGAGAGAGGTCCAGATTCCGGGATCGATCCGAAGCGGATGCCGCCACGCGGACAGATCGGCTGTCCAGCCGGTCGCCGGCTGCAGGGACACGGCCACCATGCCGAGAAACAGCGCGACACCCAGGACTGACAGGACAATGATGCGCATGAGCGGCGGCATCTTCAGCCGTCCGCCGCCCAGTGCCATGCGTGGCGCGCGCCCTGTCATCGTCGTCCGGTCCCCCAATGATTGACCTTCAACGCTGTAGCGCTGGAAATCTGCCCCGGCTACTGGCAAACGGTCGCGCTCCGGTTGCTGCCGCTCATCGTGCAGTGCGCCCAACGGTACTTTTCCCGCGTTGCCGCTGAAATCTCGGAGGCGCTCGGAGTCCTGGATGGGGTGAAGGTGGTTGAAGAGCTGCTGTAGCTCGGCGCACTTGTACCGTACATTTGCTGCCAGCGTGCATTTGCCATTCCGGGAGCATTCGTGCCGGTTCCGAACGTGCCTTCAAGGCCTGTGCCCCGTGCAGCAAGTTCCGCATTGGCGGCTGACCGGACTGGTCCGGACGGGAACCAGAGTGCCGCGGCGTAGAGGTCATTGGTCGACAGATCGCCCATCCGGCCAGCTGCACGCGTGGCCAGAATGGCCCTTTCGGCGAGGTCGAGCGATCCGGTGGAGTTGATTGCCGCACTCACAGCCTCCTGGTAGCGTCCCTGGGACAGGGGCACTTCTACCTGTTCCCGCAATGCCGCCATCCGCGCGTCATGTTCGGCCTTTTCCCGGAAATAGGTTTCCCATTCGGTGGCGGCTTCGCATCCGCCCGCATGCCCGAAGTCGCACGCCCGACGCATGTACATTGTGCCAAGTTCGTGTTCTCCGATATTGAGATAGACACCGCCAACATTGCGGCAGTCCGCACCACTTTTCTGTTCATCGCACCTGATCATGGAATAGGTCAGGCCCTTTTCCGCATCGAATGTATCTGCGTCGGGGTTGGCATAGATGCGCGCAGCGATGTCACATCCCATTTCGTCATGAAACTGGTTGCAGGCCTGTTCCGCAAACCAGCCGGCGGTCGGCATGTCGATCAGGTCCTTGTATTGCCCTTTCTTGCCGTCCCACGACCAGTCGAGTCCCCAGTAGCAGGGGTTTTCCACTCCGGCTTTGCAGCCGACTTTCGCAATCTCCACGGCCTGGGTCAGATTGAAGGCCGGGGAGGCCTCACTGATACGGTGACCGATGGCGCGACTGCACCCGTCCACATGGCCCATCCCGCAAGCGCGCTCCATGTATCCGACGCCGCGCAGGATGTCCTGTTCGAGATTTCCTTCGCCTGTACTGATCAGGATGCCACTTGTGGAGCATCCATCGGGCACGCCGAGATCGCAGGATCTTAGAAAGAAGTCGACAGCGCGCCTTTGATCGGCCGTCACGCCTTGCCCCTGGGCGTATTCTGCGCCGGTGTAGAAGCAGGCTTCTGCGTCGCCAGCCTGACAGGCGGCTTCGGAAGGGGCCTGTTGGCTCCAGGCGTATGAGGCCGCGGCAAACGCCAGGCCGAACAGGATTGCATTTCTCAACATAAGGATCTCCAGTCACCGGGGGTGCTGCAAGAATGCCGGTAAGGCTTGTCTTGTGCCTCCCCGGTTCAGGTGAGGGGAGGCGAGCCGTCTGTTGCTGTCCGACGGCGTCGTCGTGTCTGAGTTCCGTATACATTCAGAATAGACCGTGGCCTTGCCATCCAACGGCCTGTGGTCGTTTTGCGCACTTGGCAGGCCGCCTTTCACTCGCCTAAAAGATATATCGTTTGGCGGGTGAGGAGAAGATCATGACACTGCTGTGGAACAGGCGCCGGGTGCTGGCGCTGGGCGCGTCAGCGACGGCGGCAGCCTGCGCACCGGCCATTCAGGAGCCTGCAGATGCGGATGTGATCATATTGGGCGCAGGTCTGGCAGGTCTGCATGCCGCGCGCATGCTTGCCGCAGACGGGATCAAGGTGAGGGTGCTCGAAGCCTCGCGGCGCGTCGGCGGGCGGATGTGGACGCTGGACGAGCTTCCGGGCGCGCCCGAAGCCGGCGGGCAACAGGTTGGCCAGTCCTATGCACGTATCCGAAGCACAGCGCGGGATCTGGGCATTGCCATCAATCCGCCGACCACACCCATGTCCCGCGACAAGACGATCGCTCTGAACGGGGCCGTATTTGATGCCCGCGAATGGGCCGCGCATGCGGACAATCCATTTCCGGAGGCATTCAGGGCTTTCACACCGGACATGGCCCTGTTCATGGCGGCGGCGCGCGCAAACCCGTTGGAAGACCAGTATGCATGGCGCGAAGCGGGACCGGAGCACGACATCTCTGCCGATGCCTTTCTTGCACAGGCCGGATTCGATCCGTCCTCACGGAGATTGTGTGAGATCGCGCTGAATGCCAATGACCTACAATCCTATTCGATGCTCAATCTTTACAGGACCCTGGTCCTGTTCAATCAGGATGGAATGACCGGCCCGCCGGGGGAGATCGAGGGCGGGGCGCAGCGCTTGCCGGAGGCAATGACGGCCAGCCTGCCGGACGGGACAGTGAAGCTGGGGATGCCGGTGACCGGCATCGATGTGCAGGCCAATCGTGTCCACATTCGCTCGGGTACTCACACTCTGAGTGCGCCCTATGTGATCTGCGCCTTGCCCTTTCCGGTCCTGGCCAGGCTGGACCTGAAAGCGCCGCTGAATTCCGTTCAGAACGCAGCCATCGGAACGCTTCCCTATACCCGCATCCATCAGGTTCATCTGACGCTGGATGCGCCGTTTTCAGACGGGCTTCCCGAAATGATGTGGACCGATTCACCGATCGAGCGGGTGTTTCCCGTGCGCAGCGCGGCGGGTGAAACGATCGGGCTGTCCTGCTGGATCAATGGGGCTGGGTGTCGGCCGGAAGCGAGCGATGCAGAATGGATGGCGCTGGCCGAGCAAACGCTCAAGACCCTGCGCGGTGTGAAGGCGACCGCCCGCAAGGTGGTGCGATGGGATGAAGCCCAGCCCTTGTCGGGCGGCGCCTACATGCATTGGGCACCCGGGCAAATCGGAGCCTGGGCACAAGCCATGGGCCGCCCGGCAGGCCGACTGCATTTCGCAGGCGAACATGTCTCACGCCTGCACACCGGCATGGAGGGGGCGATGGAATCCGCCGAACAGGCAGCCTACGCCATATTCGAGGCAATGTCCTGACCCGAGGGGTGGGGTAACTGCAATCAAGTCCGTAAGCAGATTAAGCAAGAACGTGGATCGTGTGAGCGCCATCACCGGGCACGAATGTGTGTGCGGGAAAATTTCAGGCTTGGCGGCAGGGCGCAGCTGTGTATTCTGATATGGTATATCAAATGGGGAGTCTCATGAAATCACTGTTCCGCTTTTCCGCCTTGTTCGCCGCATTGGGGGTGTCCGCTGCCTGCGCGACCGTAAGTCAGGCCCAGGTGGCGCAACTCGACCCGTCCGATGCATCCGACACGATCACCCTCATGCGGAAGGTGCAGTGTTCCACAGTGGACGACGCGCCAGCTGTCTATTGGTGGCACGGCAAGGCCTATTCCCGGAAGCAGGGAGAGAAGGATGTGCATCTGTTCGATGTCGAGGGCATGAACATCCGTGCCTGTTCGACCATTTCGGACGAATCGGCTGGGGAAGGCTTTCATCTCGTGTCGCGCGAGATCCTGCTCTACAAGGACAAGACAACAGGTGAAGTGCTGAAAACCTGGGACAATCCATGGACCGGGCAGACCGTAAACGTGATGCATGTTGCGAATGACCCGGTGAACTTCAAGATGTTCGAGACGGGGCGCGACGGGAAGCCGGCCACCTGGTCCGGCGAGATCGGCGGCGGCAGTTGGTGGATGCGCAACACGTTCCCGCTCTGGTACCCGAACCCGCTCGGCGGCGATTACCAGCCGGAAATCGGAGGCACCTATCACGCTACCGAAATGTTCAATTTCTTCGGCCGTACGGAGGATCTGCTGGATCCTGCGACGACCACCGCCAAGATCACGGTCGGCTGGTCACGCGTGTCGGACTGGCTGCCATGGATGGAGATGAATGGCCGGGAAGGTGTGATGTACATGCACACCGCTGGTCGCAAGCTTGGCAGTTATGATGAGCTGTCCGACACAATGAAGTCAGAGATTGCAGCACATTATCCGGAATATGCGAGCCCTCCGCCTTCTGGCGATCCGCGTTCGAACATGACGAGCTGGGGGTATTACAAGGGTGTTCGTGAAGGCGAAATCGACCTTCCGGCGAGATAGTCGCTCTCGGCACCTTTCAATGACGCGAGGCCGGGCCAATGGGTCCGGCCTCTTGTGTTCGGGTGCCTCCAAACCGTGCAAGGTGTGCCTGGAAAGACACGATTCGTGGTGTAAACTTTCGACAATCCCCGAAAAAGCGCTTGCCATGCCCACAATGATTAGCAAGATATATTGATATACCAAATAAAAGGTATGGTCTCGGAGACGAAAATGGGGGAACCATCCATGTCCAAAACATTTCTCCTGGCTGGTACGGCAGCCATGGCTTTCACATTCATGTCCGCGCCGGCAAGCGCACAGGATGATGGCGAGGTGGAAGCGGAGTCGCGCCAGAACGTGATTACGGTCACGGCCAGAAAAACCGAGGAGTCCATTCAGGACATCCCGATTTCCGTTTCCGCGATCGGTGCCGACGCGATCAGCGAACAGGCCATTACCAATATTGCGGAACTGTCCGACTTCGTGCCTGGCTTTCAGCAACAGCAGGCGTTCGGGCGTGATGGGGATCGCCCGGTCATTCGGGGCACATCGAACATCCTGATCTCCGAAGGCAAGGTCGGCATCTTCGTGGATGGTGTTCCGTTCTTCGGGGATTCCAGCTCACTGGACCTGACCAGTTTTGAGCGGGTCGAGATCATCAAGGGCCCGCAAAGCGCCGTGTTCGGACGGGGCACGCTGTCGGGCGCGATCAACTATGTCACCCGCAAGCCGGGAGACGAGCCGGTCTCCGGCCAGATTTCCGGAGAGTTCGGAGAACACGGCTATGCGCAGGGGGCGGGCTTTGTGAATGTCCGCGTCAACGACATGCTGGCATTCAGCGCGAACGCAAAGATCTCGACGTTTGACGGTGACTATGAGAACGCTCTTGGCGGTGACCTCAACGGCCGTGAAACCAGCACCTTTGGCGGCGCGGTCTTCTTCGATCCGTTCGAAGATCTGAGCATCAGCGCGCGGTATATCACGGCGGAAGACGAAGACACGCACTTCGCCATCGCCCTGACGGATTCGGCCGACAACAATTGTTATCTGGACACCCGCGGGTATTATTGCGGCACCGTTTCCATGCCGAGCGAGATCGAGCTGAATACGGACAATCTGCTGCATCCGGGGCTCTATCGCGAATCGGATCGCGGGTTCCTGTCTGCCGATTGGGACATCATGGGGTCCGGATACTCCCTGACCTATCAGGCGGGTGTCACCGAAATCTACGAACGGACCGGTACGGACCAGACCTATAATGGCGATGAGGCCTTCTTCATCGGGCCGGCCTGCGTCTTCTTCATCACCAATTGCGACACGGTTTCTCCGTTCAATGATACGGGCGCCTCACAGCGCACGGCCTTTACCAATGAGGTCCGCCTGTCGTCGCCCAGTACGGACGCGTTCCGCTGGCGTATCGGGGCCTATACGTCGCGCGAGCAACGCAAGCCGCTGGCCGAATTCATCGAGTTCACGGAGTTCGGTCCTGACTCCCTCAGCGACATTACCGAAATCGACAACGTCGCCTTCTTCGGCGGAGTTGAGTATGACGTGAATGACCAACTCACGGTCGGGCTCGAAATCCGTCAGGCGGAGGACGACATCAAGTCGATGGGGCAGCAATACGTCCTGTCGCAATATGTCGATCCATCCGTCGTTGCGGGTCTTCCGGCCTTCATCAAGAATCCGAACCAGGTGGTGGGCAGCACGGATGTGCGTGAGGCTTCCTTCGAATTCACGGCACCGCGCTTGACGGTCGATTACCGCATCGACAATGACGCGATGATTTACGGACAGTATGCAGAAGGCAACTCTCCGGGCGGGTTCAACAATCTTGACGCACCGCAGACCACATATGAGGAAGAGAAACTCAAGAGTTTCGAAGTGGGCGCGAAGACATCGAAATTCGGTTTCGACCGTTTGAACGTGTCGGCCTTTTTCAACCAGTTTGAAAACCAGGTCCTGACCAACACTTACACGACCGGTGCTGGCGGTGTGGATTCCTATCGGGCCAATATCGGCGAAACCGAAATCTTCGGTATCGAAGTCGAGTTCGTGAAGGCATTGACCGACGATCTGACCGTCTACGGTTCGTATGGATACCTGGATGCGGAAATCACCGAAGGTGTGGACCGCGACCATGCGATCCTGCTGGCCGGCGCTGCGTGCAATGACCTGGCTGCGGCAGGGTGTGCGGAAGCGGGCGACATTTCGGGCAAGACGCCGCCACTCGTTTCCGACCACCAGGCAGCCATCGGCACACGCTATGATTTCGATATCGGGTCCAGCGATGTGGACTACTATATCGGCGGGGACCTGACCTATCGGTCGTCCTTCTACGCCCAGGTTCACAATGAAGCCGAAACGGGCGACGCCACGCGCGTGAACCTCCGGGCCGGTGCCGAGTTCGGCAACATCTCGTTCCAGATCTGGGGCAAGAACGTCTTCGAGGATGACACGGTTTCCGGCATCCTGCGCTATGTCGATTTCAATGCGCCAGCATCGCCCGCCGGCAGCACGCGCGCCTTTGGTGTGACACCGGCTCCGGCGTCGCAATGGGGCGCCACCGCAACGCTGCGCTTCTAGGCGGGATGCGGTCCTGAACCCAACCGAACGGCCCGGCACGCAGTGTCGGGCCGTTTCTGCATGAAAGGGAGAGACAATGACTGACCTGAGGAAGCTCGTCGCCTGCGCCATGCTGGGCGGCATGTTTACGGGGCCCGCGCTGGCGCAAGACTCTGAAAACGTTCCTGGCTGGCTCGAAAAGGATTTCGTCGAGTTTGCTGAACGGCTTGAAGGGCGCTGGGACAATGACCGGCACGTATTTTTTGCGGAGGATGCCGGCATGGACCCGGACGGCATCGCGCCGCGGCAGCACACGACATTCCGAGCCTCGGACATGACCGACGACGAGACGGGTCATGCCCTTCAGTCCGTTACGGACATGCCGACCGGCGAACAGTTGAGGCTGCGTCACGTGCTTTCCCTTGATGCCGACGCGAAAACCATTGTGCAGACGGTGAGCCATCCGGACCTGCCCGAGTGTCGAATTGCCTGGACGAGGACCGGCTCCCAGTTCGAAGGCGCCGCTGCAGGCGCAGGGTGCGAGGCGATGTTTGGCACCGGCATCCTCACAATGACGCTCTCGGACCAGGAATTCTGGATCAGCCGAGTTACTGGCGACGGCGTCGTGGAGTTGCGGATGCGCCGGGCGCGTCCCTTTGAATGCTGGACGGCCATCCTTCGCGGGACCAGCCATGGCGACAGCGGCGCGGGCATGGATGATTGGTGGTTTCGCCGGGGCGTGAAGCTGCATGATCAGGGCGGTGTGGCCGAACTGGTGACGGATGAAACGCCGCCGCGCAAAGTGCGCCTGAAGCTACGGGATGTCGACTGGCCCTATGGCACCAACCGGCCATCGCTGACCCTGTATGTGATGGAAGGTGAAAGTGACCGCGCGGTCTCCTATGCGTGGGGCGAGGCCGGAGCCGAGCGGCTGGGGCTCAATCTGCGCTGGCTGCAGGCAAGTTGTTCGTATGCACCGGAAAGCAGGGAGGACTAGACAGGCAGTTCGGTCGTGTTCTTCAGGCATTCCATGGCAAATGTGGCACTCACATCCGACACATGAACCCGGGAGATCAGCGCCTTGTAGACCCGGTCATACTCCGCAACGCTGGCGACCGTGATCTTGAGAAGATAGTCGACATCTCCGGCCATTCGGTAAAATTCGACCACTTCCGGAATCGACTCCACGGTCTGGGCGAAGGCTTCGAGCCATTCGGAAGAATGCTCGTTCGTGCGAATGGCGACAAACACGGTCTGACCAAGTCCGACCTTCTCCGGATCGCACAGGGCCACACGGCGGGAAAGCGTGCCGGACTCCTCAAGGCGCTTGACGCGCCGCCAGCACGTATTGACCGAGACGCTCAGTTTTTCTGCGATTGATTCCAGGGAAATCGTCGCATCATGCTGAAGCAGTCTCAGGATTTTTCGGTCAGTTTCATCGATCATTCGGTAAACATACACCAAAACAGAATACTGTCACCAAAAAATCGAATATCGTGATTAAAATTCAGATGATTTTTGCCCATGCATGTGGAAAATCAATCGTCTCACAGGGAGAGACGAATGGCATTTTCAGGACAGATCGGTCACGACGTCACGCGTGACAGCCGACTTGTGGCACTTGGCGGGATGGTGGGACACACGCCGCTTCTCGCCGTGCACCTGAAATGCCGGGGAGAGCGCCGTACGATCTTCGCGAAGGCAGAGCACTACAATCTGACCGGCAGCATCAAGGATCGTATGGCGCTCAACATTTTGCGATGTGGGTATCGGTGCGGTGCGCTCAAGGAAGGCGATTTGATCGCCGAGGCGACAAGCGGCAATGCCGGCATTGCCATGGCCGCCATCGGGCGTGCCCTTGGCCACAAGGTGCGCATCTACATGCCAGACTGGATGAGCGACGAGCGCAAAAGCTTGCTGCGCTCCCTCGGGGCAGAGTTGCATCTTGTCAGTCGGGAGGAGGGCGGATTTCTCGGGGCAATCGCCGCGGCGGAGGCCCTGGCCGATGCCCGCCCGGATGTCTTCCTTCCGCGTCAGTTTTCCAATGGCGACAATTGCAATGCCCATATGGGCACGACTGGCCCGGAAATCGCCTGGCAGCTCCAGCAGGTCGGCAAGATGCCGGACGCGTTCGTTGCAGGTGTCGGCACCGGCGGAACAATCATGGGTGTGGGACGCGCGCTGCGCACGATCAATCCGGATGTGCGCCTGCACGCCCTGGAACCGGCAGAATCGCCGACACTGTCGACGGGGCACAAGATCGGGCACCATCGCATCCAGGGCGTGTCGGATGATTTCATTCCGGCCATCGTCAAGCTGGACGAACTGGATGAAATTGTGTCGGCCCATGACGGCGATGCGATCCTGATGGCCCAGCGACTGGCTGCGGAACTGGGTCTGGGGGTCGGCATTTCCTCCGGGGCCAACCTGATTGGCGCGCTGAAGGTGCAGGACCGGATGGGACACGATGCGGTTGTGGCCACGGTTTTCGCGGACGACAACAAAAAGTATCTGTCCACGGACCTCTCGAGGGAAGAACCTGTGAGACCCGGTTATCTGACACCGGATGTGGAATTCCTTGGATATGACTGCATTCCGGGCCGGATCGACCCTGCGGCTGTGCGGGCCGTTGCCTGACGCTCCAGAAATATCCCTCCGATCGCAAACAAATCCTCCTCGGGGACTAGGCAATCCCCTATAATGATATATCATTAGTGGGAAGCCTGAGGGGAGTATTCCACATGAAGAGATTTTTGACAGGGGCGCTCGGCGCCGCCTTGCTTGCAGCCTGCGCGACCGGCCCCGTGGGCCAGAGTGTCACCGCCTCACCAACGCCCGCCGAGACGGCGCCACAAGTCAACCCTCTCGACCTGCGCCGGACCACCCTGATCGTGCGGGACATGGAGTCCTCCCTGGCGCTGTACCGGGATGCCCTGGGCATGACGGTGGAGTATGATCAGGAACTCACGTCTCCGGGGCTGACCGGTCGTCATGGCGCCGACGGCAAGAACCGCTCGCGTCTGGTTCTTCTCAAGGCAAATGACAGCTTTATCGGCATGCTGGGTCTCTGGCAGTTTCTCGACCAGACCGACAAGGATCTTGCGGAGCCGGACGCGGCGGACTTCACGCCAGGAGAGATCGTGCTGCTTTTCAACTCCAAGACGCTCGATACGACATTCCCTGCAGCGGCGGCTGCGCCCGGCGTCACGGTGATCGGCGAGCCGCATGAACGTCGCTATCCGTCGGAGGCCGGGGACATCGTCGTGAATGTGTCCATGCTGGTCGATAATGACGGGCATACGGTTGAGCTCAACCAACTGGTTTCAGACCCGCGCCAGAACTAGGGCGAGGAGGGAAACTGACATGAAAACGACCACACTCTTTCTCGCCGGGTTTCTGGCGACTGTGGCTGCCTGTTCCGTGGGGACGCCATCCAGTTCCGATGCCCCGCCTGCAGTCGCGGCCGGGTTCGATCCGCTCGACACGATGTCACCAGCCTCCAGCAAGGCGGACGCGCTGGCTCTGCCGTTGCAAGTCGTCACGCTGTCCACCCGCGATATTGCGGCTATTGAACGGTTCTATGTGGACGGCCTTGGAATGACCCTCTCCGGTCCTGTCGAGGTCGGGGCGGATGTGCAGGCCCGTCAGGCTGAGCTCTGGGACATGCCGGAAGGGCTCGGTTGGCAGGAGTTTCACCTGACTCGGCCCGGCGCCGACATCCATGGGCGGCCCGCCATGGCCATACGGGTCCTTGTGGTCGACCAGGACGTGCCCAGCGTTCATGACAGCTGGGATTCGAGATCCTATGGCGGGTTCTCGATGGGCTTCCCGAACAAGGATCAGATTGGCCTGGACGCGAAAATTCGCGGACTGGGGTTTGGAGCCCGCGCCAGTTCGGCAGAAATCTATGACGTGCCGCGTACAGATGGCTCAATGTACTCCATTCACGAAACCATCTTCGATGCCCCGGATCATGTTCACGCGGTCGGCATCGACCGCGTTGGCATGTTGCCTCTCGGCGCCGTGGACAGCGATACCGGGCTGGGCGGGCCCGGCTATTCCGCGCAGGTGATTGATGACAGCGATTCCGTTCTGGCATTCTACACAGGCGTGCTCGGCCTGGAGGTCCGCCGCGACAGTATCTTCAAGTCGGCGGGATCCGACGGCGCGATGGCATTGCCGGACGGTACGGAATTCCGGTTCACGATACTCATGTCTCCGGGCCATGGCCCCGGCGGACACATGCTGTTCGTGGACTTCACAAATATTGACGGCATTGATTCCGGCGTGGCCCCGCGCGTTCCGCATCTGGGGATCGGCATGTGGTCCTACCCGGTCACTAGCCTCGACGAGGTCCTGCGGCGCGCGCGTGAGGCCGGCACGCCCATCGTCCATGGGCCAGTCGAGTTTGCGGACCCGCTGCACGGGAAGGTGCGCGCAGCGACACTGTTGGCTCCGAACGAGTTTCTGATCGAAGTCTTCGAGACGGTTGCGCCATGATACGGATCCTGCTGGCAATGATCGCGCTATTCGCAGTTGCCGGATGCGCAAGCGCTGATGTCTCTGCGGGTTCGGGCGTAGATGCGGACCATTCCGACGTTGCTGGCCTGACCGGGTGGAACGAGATCGTGATCACGACACGGAATGTTTCGGACTGGCACGCATTTCTTACCGAGGATGCCGGGTGGGAATTACGCGCCCGGCAGCCTGTCGGGGCGGGCCTGAAGGTCTTGTGGAACCTGCCGTCAACCGCGACGGGTGAGGAATACGTCTTTGCCAATATCGGTGCCCAACGGGGATTCATTCGGCTGGTGCAACTGGAAGGCGTGGAACAGGAAATGATCCGGGTCGATGACCGGCCCTGGGACACGGGCGGCTACTTCGACTTCAACGTGCGCGTGGCGGGATTGTGGGCCTTGCGCGAAAAGATGATTGCCCGGGGCTGGCAGGGTGACAGCGCGCCCATCCAGTACACGTTCGGACCGTTCGAGGTGATTGAATGGATCGCGCGGGGGCACGACGGGGTCCGCGTTGCATTCATCGAACGTCTCAATCCGGAGCTGGAAGGCTGGCCCGATCTCAAGATCATGAGCCGCACCTTCAATGCAACGCAGACCGTCCGGGACATGGACACCGCACGTGCTTTCTTCCAGGGCGTGCTGGGCATGCAGACTTATCTGGAACATGTGGGCGCCAGCGAGGTGCCCGGTCCCAATGTGCTGGGCCTGCCGCACGAAGCAGCCGCGGAGATCGATCGGATCGTATACATTCTGCACCCGCAGGGCGTGAACGAGGGATCGGTGGAACTGCTCGCCTTTGACGGCGCCAGCGGTCGTGACCTGTCCGGGCATGCGAAACCGGCCAATATTGGCCTGTCCGTCCTGAGATACCCGGTCGCAGATCTGGAGGCGACGATGCGTGCGATCTCGGAGCGGGGCGGGAAATTTGAAGCTGATCCGGTGACGCTGGACATGGCGCCGTATGGGCGCGTACGGTCGGTGGCTATGGTTGCACCGGATGGTGGGCGTCTCGAGATTTATCAGGTTCTGAACTGAGGTGTTCCGATTGCTGCCGGTTACATTGCGCGGCGGCAGGCATCCCATTCGTCTGAAAGCTGGTTCCGGAATTGCGGCGCGGCAATGGCTATGAGCGCTTCGGCACGCTGATCAATCGTCCGGTTGCGGAGTTTGGCAATGCCGAATTCCGTGACCACCGTGTCCATATCCGCCCGCGCGATGGATGTCGCGTCCGGTGCCAGGCGCGGGACGATGCGGGAAATCTTGCCGCCGCGTGCAGAGGCAGCGAGCGCGGTGATGGCGCGGCCCCCATCGGATGCGGCTGCGCCACGCATGAAATCGACCAGGCCGCCCGCGCCCGACACTTGTCGGCCGTTGATGAACTCCGCGTTTGCCTGCCCAAACAGATCGACCTCAATGGCGGAGTTGATTGCGCGAAGTCTCGGAATGGCTGCGAGTGTCGTCAAGGCGTGTGTGTGTGCAACCGGGCTGAACCGGAAGCGCGCATCCTGAGCAACACGCGCATAGAGCGGGTCCGTTCCAATGGCGACTCCCGTGACGATGCTGTCGGGCAGTTCCGGCACGCTGCCGGACTCCAGCAGGTCGAGCAGCGGGTCGGTAATCATGCCTGAATGTATCCGCAGGTCGCGGTGCTGGGTCAGTGCGCCGAGTACGGCTTGTTGCACATTGCCCAACCCGAATTGCAACGTGTCGCCAGACTCCACCAGACTCGCAATCCGGTGGCCGATCTCTGCAAATGTATCCGGCAGATCCGTGGAGGGGGATTGGACCAGCTGCGTGGTCTCCTGCGCCACAAGGGTAAACCTGTCCAGGGAAACTCGCGGCGCATGCTCCGGTGCCGGCAAGGCGGGATTGATCAGCGCGAGCGCCGGAATGGCCTCCCTGTCCAGCAGGGCAGTCGAGAAATCGGCTGAAATACCCAGACTGACCGTGCCACGGGAGTCCGGCGGACTGACCATCACGATGGCGCCGTCTGCCGGCGTCTGAACGAGCCAGCGCCAGGCCTGCGTGTAGGACAGGGGCAGGAAGGCTGTGCGCCCCTCGGAAAAGGAGTGCCTCAGATCAGGCCCGATGAATATGGATTCCGCCCGCGCATCCGGGTGGAGGCCTGCCCAGTCGGTCCGGTTTATCCCGGGAATCCAGATGCCGAAGAATGTCAGTCCGGCAGCGAGATCGGGCGCCTGGCGAAAGGCGTCGACCATGGCGAGCGGCTCAGCGCTGCAGCCGGCCACGTAGAGGCGGGCCTTTTGCGGAAGTCGGGCGCGGAATTCAATCAGGGCTTCAAGTGGCGTGAGAACGGACATGGCAGCTTTCTGTTGGAGAGCCTTGCTGGAGGACAGTTCGACGTGGTGCAGCAGACAAAGTCGGGACAATAGGCGTTTTAGTTCTGGACAGATCAAGGTCCGTCGTAAAAGATATATCAAATAGTTTTGGGGAGACGACCATGAAATCCGTTCAACATGTTTTCGGAGCCGCCGCCATCCTGATGCTGAGCGGATGTGCGAGCACGGCGCAAACCGGACAGGACGGGGCGCAGCCGGCCGTGGAGATGGCGTCTGGCGACGCCTTGAAAACCTGGGTGGATGCGCGTGCCGGGACCGGAGCGCCAGTTCACTGGATCGCGGATGGCGGGGTTTACGAGTATCCGTCAGGCAAGAAGCTGTTTGGCATGATCGGGTTCGATTCGTCCAAGGTGATCTGGCCGGACGAGGAAGGCGGCCCGATCCTGCATCTCACGCGAAAGACGTTTGCGTATACGGATGCCGAAACTGGCGAGATCCTGACCGAATACAACGGCCAGCCTGTCGAGCCGATTGCCTATCCGTATCAGCTCATCACTTATCGCTACGAGAATGATCGCATCTATGGCGATGTGACCCAGGGCACGGGCGATCGGGTGCGGGACATCAAGGCGACCGATGGAGTCCGTGCCACGCCAATGGGAGACACCTGGGCCTATACGGCGTCTGTCTGGCTGGACTTCCCGCTGCCAAGTGGCGAGCAATACCAGGCTTGGGAGAATTATGATTTCTTCATTCACCCCGAGGGAAGCGTCGAGGAACCCCATCAGATGAGCTGGCAACGCTATGGCAAGCTGCCGGCGTGGGCTGGTGGTGGACAGGCCATCTACCACCTCCTGTCATGGCGCGTTGAAAGCCATGACGAGTTTCCGCCGGAATTGCTTGCCTGGGCTCAGGAGAACAAGCCCCAATGGTTGTCGCCCCCGGAAGATCTCGCAGAGATCGAGGCGATCCAGCGCGAGGACAGCGGAACCGGGTTCAGCGACTGAGCTCCGTCTTGGCGGACGCGACAGACGGGCAGAGGAGAGTGTTATGGTGATGCGGATATCAGGATTTGCCGGCGTGGTCTGTGCTGGCCTGCTGAGCGCGGCGTGTGCGAGCGTGGGGGACACGGCCCCGGTCGCGGCATCACCGGCCGCCGAGACAGCGCCTGCCTACATGCTGGTACTGGGCCAAATACATGACCGGGATGCTTTCATGGCGGGCTATGCCTCGAAGCTGGCACCGCTGTACGAGAAGTATGGTGGCACCTATCTCGCCGTGACGGGCGGGCCTTCGGTCGAAATCCTGGAGGGCGACTATTCGGCCGCGAGCGTGGTCATCGGCAAGTGGAAGAATATGGAGGCGGCCCGTGCCTTCTGGAACAGTCCGGAATATGCGCCGCTGAAAGCGGCACGCATCGACAATCAGTGGGGTGATTTCGACGTGATCCTGGTGCAGGGACTGCCTGAACCGGACTAGCGCGGCGGGAATCGTCCTGCATCGGTTGCTCTGTGCGGCGCCTTCTGCGTAAAAACAGGAGGGAAGGGGACGCGCAGGATCCGGCAGTAGATCTTCACGTGTTTTCCAATCCCCATCTCGAGCCATATACTCAGTCGGGAGAGCTGAATTTCGCCATTTCCGAGACCATCTATTCTCGTGTCAAACCGTCCAGCTCCACTTTGAATGTACGACGCTTCGGTCCCGCGATCTTTGACATTGAGCGGGTCGGAAAGGTCAAGATCATCACCGCTGACTGCGCGGTTGTTGCAAATGGTGCAGACGGGCACATGACGCTGCTCGAGAAGAGAGGGTTGCGTCAGCCAAGAATTGTGCCGCTTGGGGCCGCCATGAGTGGAGCGAGCACGTCGGAACCTTCTCCGGAATCGCGCTGAAGACCGGTCAGTGCCGTGTTGCCACCGATACACCCGCCGCGACACCTTGCTGGCGAAGATGGGTAATTTCACCCGCCCGGGTCTCAGCAGACAGTGTTTTCCGGCTCGATGCATCATAGGCTACAAACACGCCCAAATCGGACGATCTGGATAGCGCGCGCTCGGCGCCGAATTCAAATCCGGCATAGGTCCGGCCCGGAGATCCGTCGCCAAGCCGCACGCTGCCGAGGCGCGCGCGGATGTGCGTCTTCCATTTCGCGAACTCCCAATCCGGGCCTGCTGAAACTTCGACTCCGGCATCATCCGTATGCGCATCGTGGAACATCATGATGTGTGGTTTGGCCCAGACGTGAAGATCGAGTGCGGCAACAAGCTCCAGAGAGGAGTCGTCGCTGGATCCCGGATAGGTCAACCAGTTGGCTGACAGGTCGAGTGAATAGGCGCTGTCCTCCACGACAAGGCCGACTGAGTAGTCTGTTTCCTCACTGAAAGGTGAGGCTGCTCCGTCCAGGGGCTGTATTCTATATATTGTCGCGTAAACGGTCCCGAAGGCGGTCGACTGCTCCAGTCCGGCCAGCAATTCCAGCGTTTCGGCGCTCAATTGTTCACCGCGGTCATTCAGGGCGCTGGCAAAGCCTGCTTCAGCAAACAGGGATCGTCCTTCGGCTTCGGCACATGCCGGAAAGCTGGTGGCGAGGGTGAGCGCTGTCACGGTCGACCGCATGAACTGGTCCTCCAGGTTTCTGAACGGGATTTACAGCTTGCCGTCCATGGCGGCCACGATCTCGGGATGCGCGATCTTGCCGCCTGCCACGTTCACGCCCCCTGCGAGGTGGGGGTCGGACTGGATGGCCGCGTCGACACCTTTGTTCGCAAGCGCCATGGCGAAGGGAAGGGTTGCGTTCGACAGGGCAATCGTAGACGTCCGGGCCACTGCGGCCGGCATGTTGGTGACGCAATAGTGGATGACACCGCCAATTTCATAGACCGGATCATCATGCGTGGTGGGCCGGCTTGTTTCGAAACAGCCACCCTGGTCGATGGCAATGTCAACCACGACAGAACCGGGTTTCATCAGGCTGATCTGGTCTGCGGACACGACTTTCGGCGCTTCCGAGCCGGGCAGAAGCACGGCGCCCACCACAAGATCTGCCGTGCGCAGCAGGGATTCGATGGCAGACGAGGTGGAATAGAGACAGCGCGCCCGGCCCGCAAAGATGACGTCCAGTTCGCGAAGGCGGTCCAGAGAGCGGTCGAGAATGGTTACATTGGCGCCGAGCCCCACCGCCATTTCAGCTGCATTCCGGCCCGCGACGCCGCCGCCAATGACGAGGACATTGCCCGGCGCTACACCGGTGACGCCGCCCAGAAGTGTGCCGGACCCACCATTGGAGATTTCGAGATATTTTGCGCCAGCCTGGATCGACAGGCGTCCGGCCACTTCGCTCATCGGCGTGAGCAGCGGCAGTCGTCCGAAACGGTCCGTCACCGTCTCATAGGCGATGCAGGTCGCGCCGGAATTCATCAGCCCTCTTGTCTGCTCCGGGTCGGGCGCAAGGTGCAGATAGGTGAACAGCGTGTGGCGGGGCTGCAGCCGGGCGATTTCAACGGGCTGCGGTTCCTTCACCTTGATGATCATGTCGGACGCTTCGAACAATGCGTCTGCATCAGCTACGATGGAACAGCCGACGGATTCGTACAATTCGTCTGTAAAGCCGACCACGGATCCAGCGCCTGTTTCGACTGAAACAGTGTGGCCCGACCGGATCAGTTCCTGTGCGCCCTGCGGCGTGAGGCCGACGCGGTATTCACGGTTCTTGAGTTCTTTTGGAGTGCCGATACGCAAGTCTACGATCCTTCGAAATAATCAGTGAGAATGGGAAAAGTGTGTCAGAACTGGCTGACAAGGTTCAGGCGCAGGCGTTGTTGCCAGTCTTCCGTCGAGACAGGGATCAGTTCGGTATCCTTGACGCGGTAGGCGGAGAACGTGGCGTCCAGCGTCAGGTGCTCGCCCAGCACATAGGATGCCGACAGGGCATGCTGGAGATAATTGCTGCCATACGGAATATTGTCCTGAGCGAAGGCGGCAAACACCGCGTCGGCCTCGGCGCTGTGGTATCCATAGCTGAAGCGGGCATCACCGGTCGTGCTCGCCCGTCCGAGCGCGGCGGTCACGGAATAGCCGGTGTCATAATCGTCTGCGCCGAGGTTTTGCACGATATCGGCCTGAACCTGTACCGGCCAGCGATCACCAAGGCCAGTATAGGCGGCTGAGGCGATAACGTCGATCAAGTCATAGTCGGAAACATAGGCGCCGGACGCGTCGAGCCGGTTGGTTCTCGTGTCGCCCGTATCCGCAGTGCCGAGTGCTTCGAGTTCATAGTCATAATAGCCGGCCGCGAGACCGAATTTCCAGCCGGGCCCGGCCTGGTGGTCCAGGACCAGCTGAAGCCCGGACGCGATGCTGTCGGCATCAGCGACGGACCGTTCGATCGGGAACAGAAGCGCATTGGCCTGAAGCTGTGTGGCGCCTGTGTCGAGGGCGGCGTACTGCGCGGCGAGGCCCTGCGGATTGACATCCCCGTCCCAGACCAGATCGGTGCGCCGGAAAGGATTGGCAAATTTGCCGCCGGTCAGGGTCAGGGCGCCAAATGTCCTCCGGCCATAGAGCCGGTCGAGACTGACCTGCAGGTCATCATTGAAATTGGACAGGGAGACATCTGCGGAATTGGGGTCATCCGGATCCCCCGTCACCAGCCTGGCGCCAAGTTCAAGGTCGGGAGAGGCTTGATAGGATGCTGCGAGCCGCCCCCGGACCACGCCGCGGGAATCGGTGCGCTGCGAGCCTTCTGAAGTATTGTATTCGTATCTGAGACGGGCATCGCCGCTGAGCCGGAACCGGGACGCGGCCGCCGGCCCGGGCACGGAATCCGGCGCAGTCAGGGCCGGATCAGGACGTGCTGCAGGCTGGAGGATTGGCGACGCGTCCCGGCGTTCAGGGGTTCCTGCTGCCAGAAGGGCTTCGAGGCGTTCCAGACGCGCCTCCTGTGCGCGGATCCGGTCCTGCAGCTCGGCAATCACCGCCGCCTGGTCGTCTGCGTCCGGCGCTTCGGCCGCAGCCGGCAAATGCGCGCCCGTCAGCAGGATCAGGACAAGTGCGGTCGCGGTCCGGACGGGTCTGGCAGCGGAGCGGGATGGGGCGCAGGGCATGGTCAGATCCCTCCCATGGCGACATATTTGATTTCGAGATAGTCATCGAGGCCGTAGCGCGAGCCTTCGCGGCCCATGCCGGATTCCTTGACGCCGCCAAACGGCGTGGAATCTCCGGAAATGGCCACATCATTCAGGCCGATCATGCCGGCTTCGAGGTTTTCCGCCATCCGCCAGGCGCGGGAATAGTCACGGGTCCAGAAATAGGCTGCCAGCCCGTAGGGCGTGTCATTGGCCAGGGCGATGGCCTGCGCATCGGTGTCGAATGTAAAGACCGGGGCTACGGGACCAAAGATCTCCGTGGACGCAATGTCCATTTCGGATGTGACATCGGTCAGGATCGTCGGGGGATGGAAATTTCCTGCCTCTTCCGGCACACGCGCGGTGATCCGGCGGGCCCCGCCGGACAGGGCGCCTTCGACAAGTTGCGTCACCTTGCGCTTGGCGGCCAGATTGATCATCGGTCCCATGTCACAGGCCGGATCGAAGCCGTCCGACACGTTCATCGCATCTGCCGCGGCGGCAAACTTTGCCAGAAACTCGTCGCGGATCGCCGTGTGCAGCAGGATGCGGTTCGCACAAATGCAGGTCTGTCCCGCATTGCGGAACTTGGCCACCATGGCGCCTGCGACGGCCGCATCGATGTCGGCATCCTCGAAGACGATGAAGGGCGCATTGCCGCCGAGTTCGAGTGACAGGCGCTTCATGGTCGCCGCGCTTTGCTGCATCAGCAACTTGCCCACCCGGGTCGATCCGGTGAAGGAGAGTTTCCTGATGTCTGCATGGCCCGTCAGGACACTGGCGATGGGGGCCGGGTCCTTGGCGGTGACCACCTGGAACACGCCGGCCGGGAATCCGGCCTCTTCCGCCAGCACTTCCAGGGCGAGCGCCGACAGCGGGGTTTCATCCGATGGCTTCAGGATGATCACACACCCGGCCGCCAGCGCAGGCGCAGCCTTGCGGGTGATCATGCCGCTTGGGAAATTCCACGGCGTGATTGCGCCGACAATGCCGACCGGCTGGCGGATCACGATCTGGCGCCGGGACGCGGCGCTTGTGGGGATCACATCGCCATAGGCGCGCTTGGCCTCTTCGGCAAACCATTCGATATAGGCCGCGTTGAAGCTGACTTCGCGGCGCGCCTCGGCGAGCGGCTTGCCCTGTTCCAGTGTCAGGATTTCCCCCAATTCCCGCTCGGCCGACAGGATGAGGTCGTGCCAACGGCGCAGGATGCTGCAACGTTCCCGGGCCGTCAGCGCAGCCCAGTCGGCTTGGGCCGTACGCGCACGGACCACGGCCTCTTCGGCATGAGCGGCATCAAGATCGGGAATGCGGGCGATGATCGCGCCGTCTGACGGATTGACGACGTCAAAACGGGTTTCCGCGTTCAAGGAATCCAGTCTCGTGGCGATGCGTTCCAGCATAGCATTCGTCTCCGCAGCCAGGTGCGGCATGGCAGAAATCGTGTGTGACATGTCAGGCGATCCCGAACCGTGCAGCCGTTTCGGACAGGCCTTCGGATGCGATCCGGACGAGGTCGTCGATTTGTTCATGCGTGATCGTCAAAGGCGGACAGATCACCATGGATTGACCCACCGCCCGCATGATCAGGCCCTTGTCGAGACAGATGTCACGGCAGATGTTCGCCGCATTGTCCTCGGCGGTGAAGGCTTCGCGTGCCTCGTGGGACTTCATCAGCTGAAGTCCGGCGATCAGGCCCGCGCCGCGCACTTCTCCGATGATGGCGTGCTGGTCAGCAAGTTCCTGAAGGCGCGCATGCATATAGGGGCCGACATCCTCGCGAACACGGGCGACGAGGCCCTCGCGTTCGATGATGTTGATATTGGCATGGGCCACGGCGCAAGACACCGGATGGCCGGAATAGGTGTAGCCATGTGAGATCGGCCCGCCCTCGTTGAGCGTTTCGAAAATTTCGTCGCTGAACGCGATGGCGGAAATCGGCAGGTAGCCGGAAGACATGCCTTTGGCCATCGGCATGATGTCGGGCTGGACGCCATAATGTTCGCAACCGAACCATTCACCCAGACGACCGAAGCCGCAGATGACTTCATCCGATACCAGCAGGATGTCGTGCTTGCGGCAGATCCTCTGGATTTCCGGCCAATAGGTGGACGGCGGGTCAATCACACCGCCGGCGCCCTGGATCGGCTCGCCGATGAAGGCGGCAATATTGTCAGCCCCAATTTCGAGAATCTTGTCTTCCAGCGCCTGAGCAGCGCGAACGCCGAACTCTTCCGGAGTCATGTTTCCTCCGTGGGCGTACCAGTGGGGTTCCATGATGTGCTCGAAGCCGGGCAGGGTGGATGAGCCCATATCGTGCATGTGTTTCATACCGCCCAGGCTGGTCGCGGCCAGCGTGCTGCCATGATAGCCGAGGTTCCGACCGATGAATTTGTATTTCTCGGGCCGGCCGCGCACATGCCAGTAATGGCGTGCCATACGGATGACCGTGTCGTTGGCTTCCGAGCCGGAATTGGCGAAGAAGAAATGGTTCAAATTCCCGGGCGCGATCTCTGACAGTTTCTGCGCCAGTTCGATCTGGCTGGGCGTGGCGCTCTGGAAGAAGGAATTGTAGAAGGGCAGCTGTTCCATCTGCTGGGCGGCCACATCGACGAGTTCCTGGCGCCCGTAGCCGACATTTACGCACCAAAGGCCGGCCATGCCATCCAGTATGCGATTGTTGTCGCTGTCGGTGACGTAACATCCATCCGCCCCGGTGATGACGCGCACGCCGCGCTCGGCCAGGGATTTCGGATCGCAGAAGGGATGAATGTGGTGAGAGGCATCCAGTGCCTGCCACTGTGCTGTGTTCCGATGTGCGATCGCCATTGCGCGTCCCTTTCATGTCTTTGAGGCCATGTTGGGCCGCCGCCGGGATGCGGAGAAGATGACTAAACCGATGGGGGCGGTGCGGTTTCGGCACCGAACACCGAAAACGTCACCACCTGCTCAATCTTTCCAGAGACCGCGCATGAGCCGGGCAATCTCCCGGTCCTGAACACCGCCACGCATTTCGAGGGCCTGCACCACGCGCTGCTGGTCTCCGGCCGGATGAGTCTGGCTGAGCTTTGACACGGCATCCATTCGGGTGATGGCAATGCGGAAAGAGCGAATGTGGGGCAGCAGGGTCTCGACCTTTCCGTCGGGCGCATGTTCGATCAACCAGCTGCTGCCGGAATCCGCTTCGCTCTCTGCAATTGTCGTGCGCATGATGGCCAGCTGCGCGTCATCATCATCCACAGGTGTAAGCACACCGCGCACCTGTGCCGCCACATAATTCCAGGTCGGAACAGTCGGTCGTTCGGCATACCAGCTCGCGGAGATATAGGCATTCGGTCCGTTGAAGATGGCCAAGGCGTTCTGACCTGCCTGAAGCGTTGCAGCGTGCGGATTGTGACGCGCCATATGTCCTATCAGCTCCGTTGAGCCATCCGGTGCCACGTCCAGATACATCGGGATCGCGGTTGCATAGGGCAGGCCATCGCTGCTCGTGACAAGCTGGCCGAAAGGATGCTCAGCGATGATGGCAATGGGATCTTCGGCGCGATAGGCCTTTGGAATATACATGTCCCATGGCGGGGTTTCGCTGGTCATGAAGTGTCTCCCTGTGCTGTGTTCGCGCCAGTTTTCCTGCCTGCGGCCCGATTGTCAGGCGCGTAATTTCCCGGCACCGGTGCGGCGAGGGCACCGGGGTGCAACTCCTTCGCACCTGAGCGGCACGTCCCGACCCTGTAAGGTTTCCGAAAGACCGGCCGTGTGACTGCGACCCGAGGCATGCCTGCAAGGAGACCCTTTGTGACCTTATCCCCCGAGCTGACCCAAGAGCGCAACACGGAACTGGGTGACATCGTGTCTGCCTATGCCGGAAAGCTCATGCCCGATGTGCAGATGCGGACATTCGCCAACACGCACAGGATTTTCCCGACACGCACGATAAAGGCCGGCGGCAGCGCAGTGCCGATCCCCCGCGCGGCCAGTATGCTCGAGGACATGCCCATCGCGGCGAATGGCGAGATGTATGACCTGTACGACTATGTGTCTCGAAACCGCCTGGTCGGACTGCTGGCCATCAAGGATGGTGAGATCGTCCATGAGTTCCACGATGCTGGTTTCACCGCCGATACGCGGTGGATGTCGATGTCCATGGCCAAGTCCGTCTCCACCACACTGGTCGGCACGGCAATCCAGGATGGGTTCATCGACAGTGTCGACGATCAACTCGTGAAATACATGCCCGAGCTGGCCGGCAGCGGATATGATGGGGTGTCCATCCGGCACTTGCTGCAGATGACGTCCGGCGTGCAGTGGGATGACACCCATACCACGGCGGGATCGGAACGGAGGATCATGCTGGACTTGCAGGTTGCCCAGGAGTCAGGGGCGATCATGGAGTTCATGGCATCCCTGCCGCGCATCGCCGAGCCGGGCGATGTCTGGAATTACAGTACCGGCGAGACGCATGTGGTCGGGGCGCTGGTGAAAGCGGCCACCGGAAAATGGCTTGCGGATTATTGTTCCGAAACCATGTGGTCGCGGCTTGGCATGCAGGCGGACGCCGAATGGTGGCTGGAGGCGCCCAATGGTCTGGAAGTGGCCGGCAGTGGAATCTGCGCGACGCTGCATGACTATGCCCGGCTTGGACTGTTTGCCTTGAAGGGCGGCGTGATCGACGGCGAAGCAATCGTTCCGGACGGATGGTTCCGGGAAGCCACAGAGCCGCGCATGGCAGGCGGTTCGCCCCTGAATTACGGTTATATGTGGTGGCCGGTTCCGGATCGCGAAGGCAATTTCACGGACGGGGCCTTCAGTGCACGCGGCATCTTCGGGCAGTATATCTATATCAACCCTGCACGGAACATTGTGCTAACTGTTTTGAGTTGCCGGTCCAAGCCGAAATTCGCCGAAGCCATTCTGGACAATGATTTCTTCAACGCGGCCGTGGAGGCCCTGTCCTAGCGGGACGGTTTGAATTCCGGCGTGTCCTTGGCGATTGTGTTCGTCAGCCATTGCCGGAATTTTCGCAGGCTCGGCTCGTTCCACCGGTCATGGCGTGCGATCAGCACATAGTCACCGCGTCTTGGCGGAAAGGCGGGATTGTCCTTGCCGATCCAGACAAGGTCGCCACGTGCAAGATGCTTTTCGGAGAGCAGGGGGTTGGTCAGTGCAATGCCGCGTCCGTGCCGTGAGGCGTCAACGGTGAGATTGCCCTGCCAGAGGCGTGGACCCTTCAGGCCGTCTCCGCAATCCACGCCGAGCGACTCCAGCCAGATCTTCCAGGTCTCGGTTGTATTCTCGTGCAACAGCTGATGGTTCAGCAGGTCTTCCGGTGTTTCGATTTCGGGGGCGTTGGCCAGGTAATCCGGGCTCGCTACGGGAATGATCGGGGATTGTGCGATAACCTGACTGCGCAGATGCGGCGGCAATTCTCCCAAATCCTCATAGGACGCCCAGTACCGGATGTCGGCGGTTGCCTCGTGAGACAGGAAGTCCGGCGCGGTCACGGAAGGCTTCAGTTCGATTTCCACGCCCTGATTGGCACGTTCCAGGGATGCGATTCGGCGCGAAAGCCATTGTTGGGCAAAGCCGGGCGTGCTCCAGATCAGCAATTGATGGTGGATGCCCTGATTGAGAACATCCAGCGTGGCATGCGCGACCATATCGAGGGCCGTGGCAATCGAGCGGTGATAGTCCTTTCCGGCCTCTGTCAGGACAAGGCCGGTTGGCGCGCGTTCCACCAGGGTGATGCCCACCCATTCTTCAAGCGTCCGCAAATGGCGGCTGAGGACCGCATGATCCCGGTCCAGCCATTTGGCGGCCTTGCGAACACCCCCCAGCCGGGCAATGGCATCGAAGGCACGCAGGCCCTCGAACGGAGGCAGCGCCTTGCGCTGTGGCGGTTGTTGTCCGGTTCTGGGAAGGTCGTCCTTTCGGTCGGCCATATGGGGGTCCCTGTGATCGCGTGTCTTGCCTGCATTTGACGGCGCGGGTCGATGCGAAGTCAAGCCGCTGGCTGACTCGCCTGTTGGCGCGGGCGTATCGCGCCCGATTTCAAGGCTGATCATGCTTCAGTCTCCCTGGGCAGGTTTCGTGGCGCGCTGGCGCCTGCGCGCGCTCCAGAGCTGCAGGCCCAGTATGATCATGCTGAGCAGCCAGGCACCGGTGGCTGCGTTCAGCAGACGGCCGGCCATTCCACCGATCTGACCTGTATGCAGGGGGTAGAGGGCTTCCGTGATGCGTTCATTGGGGGCGCTGTGTGCGGCGTCGTGACGAAGCAGGACCGCACCGTCCAGTCCGACGAATACACGGGTTGCCCCGTAAAGACGCGGCATCTCCCCCGGAGCGTTCAGGCGGAATTTGTACCAGGGGCGGGAGTCCGAAGGCAGGTTTATCGCCACGAGCGATGCGCCCGGATACTCCGCCAGAGCCGTCTCGATCGCCTGATCCAGCGGGATGGCCGCAATATCCGACGCTTGCATGATTTCCGGCGTCTCCTGCTGCACTCCCAATCCGTCGGCCAGTACGTCCGCTTGGGTGAGGGCGACGCCGGCCAGAACAACAACGAGGGCGGGCAAGGCCCCCCAGAAACCGATCCGCCAGTGCCAGCCCGACAGGGCGGCTGGCTTCGGCGCCCGGGAAGACGTCGCGAAGGCCTTGAGGCGCTTGCGTTGCGGCCAGCCGGCCACGAGGCCGAGCACGATGTTCGATGCGAGCAGCAGGCCGGACAGGGTCAGGAAGGCATATCCGACAGTTCCCAGCATCAGGGATTTGTGAAACCGGGTCAGGGTCTCGAAGACCGCGCCGTCCGAGAACAGGACCGCATCGGAGCGGTCGCGCACCAGGCGGCCGGTGCCGTCCATGCGAACCGTCCGGCTGTCGCCTGCGCGGTCGAGATAGAGATCGAATTGCCCGTCCTGTCCGCCGGATATCCAGATGGAGGAAATATCGTCGCCGTTGGCCTGCATCTGCGCGACCGTTCGCTCGATTGCGGCCGGATCGGTCTCAGTTGCCGCCTGACCCAGGAAGAAATCATCGATGTCCGCCCGGAAGGAAATGGCTAGGCCCGAAGCCGCCTGCAGGGCCCAGACAAACAGAAACGCCAGGCTGATCCATTTGTGAAGAATCCGGACTCTGGGAAACGTCATGAAACCTCCTGACACCATGTGAACATGACCGTTCCGGACTATCGCAAACAGGTTTCATCCCCCGACAGATGCGAAGCGCGCGCTGGGTGGTGCGGATTTCGCACCTGCGGTTGCATCCTAGGCCCCTTCGCCGACAGCGGCGGGGCATGGTGAAGTTGCAGCTGAGGAAAAACCTACACGCCGAACCGTCGATTGCGCATTCTGAAAACAACGCGTCGACGGCACTGACTGGGGGAGCAGGCATTGATGAAACTTACATCGCTGGTTCTGGGAGCATTCGGACTGCTTTTGACGACCGGATGCATGTCGACGGCACAGGCCTGGGATGTCACGAACACGGGGGAGCCCTATCGCACGGTCGAACTGCGCCTCACTGAAGGCACCTGGATCAGCGTGTCGGTCAGCCCGTCCGGCGAAACCATCGTCTTCGATGTACTTGGCGACATCTATGCGATGCCTGCCACCGGCGGCGAGGCGAGGCTGCTGCACGGCGGGCCAGCCATGCAGCACTCTCCCGTATTCAGCCCGGACGGAACGCGGATTGTCTTCATCAGCGATGCCGACGGGACGGACAATGTCTGGACCTCTGCCGCAGATGGCAGCGATCCGGTTCAGGTGTCCTTCGAAGCCACCCGCGCCGTGGTCGATCCGGCCTGGAGCGCAGACGGCAAGACGCTGGTCGCAGCGCGCATGTTCGACACTGCCGACAAGCTGCACGCATCCGAACTGGTGACCTATCCCTCCGATGGCGGCCCGGCGGAACAGATCGTGCCGATGCCCGACAATGGGGAAAACGTGCACGACGCCGTTTATGCGCCGGATGGTTCTCACCTCTATTTCGTCGAGAAGGTGACCCCACCGCACGACTCCGGGGTCTATGTCGATGCCAACCACAAGAATTTCGCGATCCGCCGGAAGAACCTAGACTCCGGCAAGATCGACACTCTGATCGGGGGCTTCGGCGGAGCGCTTGCGCCTTCGGTCTCGCCCGATGGTCGCAAGCTGGCCTTTGTTCGCCGCGTCAAGGACAAGACACTGCTGTTCACCTATGATTTCGAAACGCGTGAGCAGGTCCCGGTATATGACGGGCTCGATCGTGACGGACAGGCCGACTTTCTCGGCCAGGGGACGTATTATCCGCGTTTTTCCTGGTTTCCGGACGGCAAGTCCATCGGCATCTGGGCCGGCGGCAAGATCAACCGGATCCATCTCGAGGACGGGCGCGCCGAAGACCTCCCGTTTGCCCTCACCGCGCAGCACAAGCTGACAGAACCGGCAAGATTCACTCAGAATCTCGACCCTGAAACGGTACAGGTAAAAGCCATTTCCCGCCTGGCCATTTCTCCGGATCAGGACACGCTGGCCTTCAGCGCTTTGGGAAAGGTCTGGCAGCAACCAGTGTCCGGTGGAGAGCCGCTGGCACTCGCGCCGAGCGACGCCTCTCAGTCGGAAGCCGCATTTTCGCCCGACGGCTCCCGGCTCGCCTTCATCGAATGGGATGACGTGACGGGGGGCAGTCTCAAGATCCGGTCGGCAGATGGAGCGGTTACAACCCTGTTCACATCAGCCGGCATAGTTCGCGAGCCGGCATTCTCACCGGACGGCTCGAAGATCATGTTCCAGATCGCGGCGGGTGACGACTGTCTGGGCGGACACAAGGCTGATCCCGGAATCTACTGGATTCCGGCCGACGGCGGTGTTGCGGTACCGCTGGGCGTGGCCGGAGGGAATCCGAGATTCGCCCCGGACGGGTCACGTGTCTACTTCACCACGGAAGGCTATGCCGACGGGACGCTCATCACGACGCTTGAAAGCATCTCGATTGCGGGAGACGATCACCGCACGCATTTGCGGACACAGGATTCTGACACGAGCGAGTTGAAACTGAGTCCCGATCTGGAATGGCTCGCCTACCGTCACTATCAGACCTACCATGTGGCGCGGTTTGACCGGGATGCGGATGAGTCGGTTCTGGACGCCACTGCCGGTCGTCAGCTGGAGACGGCAGGCGGATATGAACTGATCTGGGATCGGGAGTCCGAAACCGTTTACTGGGCCTTGGGGCCGCAGGTTTTCCGGGCTGATGTGTCAGATCCCGATGACAGGCCGGAGCTGTTCGCAAACGTGAATCTGCGCGTGACGGCGGATCGCCCGGAAGGGGTTACAGCCCTGGTTGGCGGGCGGATCATCACCCTGGACCAGGCCGGCTCGATCGAACGCGGAACCATCCTCGTCGAGGGCAACCGGATCGCGGCCATCGGGGCCGAAGGGCAGGTTGCGGTACCGGACGATGCCTTTGTCGTGGACGTCACAGGCAAGACGCTCATGCCGGGACTGGTCGACATGCATGGCCATCTCGATACCTGTTACTACGCCTCCGCCGGCCTGCCTCCCCAGCAGCAGGCGTCGCGCTATGCTGCACTGGCCTTCGGCGTGACCACGAATTACGACCCCTACACGTCCGAGCTTCCGACCTATGGCGCGTCTGAAATGACCCTCACGGGAGACATGGTCGGCCCCCGTAACATTGCGGTCGGCAGCGTCATCTTCGGCCGCAAACGCAAATATGATCCGGTCTTCGTGCCGATCAATTCCTATGCGGACGCCGAAACGGTGATGGAACGCAAGACTGCGCTCGGCGGCACCATTATCAAGAGCTATCGCCAGATTCAGCGTCGGCAGCGGCAGATGCTCAACAAGGCCGGTCGCGCGCATGGCATCATGGTGGATGTCGAAGGTGAGAGCCATTACTTCAACGGAATCTCGGCCATTCTGGACGGCAATCTGAACCTTCAGCACAATGTGCCGGTGGAAACGCTCTATGATGATTTCATTCAGCTCATGGCCGCGTCCGACGTTGCGCATACACCCACCCTGATCGTGCTGTTCGGTGAGGTAATGGGGGAAAACTATCTCTACACATCATCGAGATTGTGGGAGGATCCCCGTGTCGAGACCTTTGTCCAGACGACCACGAGTTCCTACAGCCCGCTGGCCGTTCCTGTCGGTGCCCCTCCCTATGTCCGCGGGATGACGGGCCTGCAGGCCGCCGAGGAGATCTGGGATATCGGTTTCCGGGCTGCAGCAAGGTCGATGAAGGCGCTGAGCGATGCAGGAGGCCGGGTAAATGCCGGCTCCCACGGCCAGGTCTACGGATTGGCGATGCATTGGGAACTTCAATTGCTGGCTGAAGGCGGGATGAGCCCTGAGGACGTGTTGAAGGCCGGCACCCTCAACGGCGCAGAAACACTGGGCCTGGAAGACCAGATCGGGTCGCTCCGTTCCGGAAAGCTCGCCGACATTCTCGTGCTGGAGAAAAATCCGCTCACAGATATCCGGAATACGGAGACTGTTTCGATGACGATGGTGAACGGCCGTCTCTTCGACACGCGCTCCATGAACGAAATCGGCAATCATGAGAGATCGCGCCGCCCGTTCTACTGGGAAGTCAATGATGTGCCGAAGCATATCCAGTGGAAGCCAGCCTGGGGCGAGCATTGAGTTCGTTGTCCCAGTCACCCATCGGAGAGAAAAGTGTAATGAGTGATACGCCCGGAGACGCTGACATGGCTGCAGGTACGCTGGAGCGAACAGCAGGAGATGCAGTCTTCTTCGGTCATCCGAAGGGCCTTGCCTATATCGTGTTCACGGAGGCGTGGGAGCGCTTCTCGTTCTACGGCATGCAGGCGCTCTTGATCCTGTACATGGCGACATACCTGTTCCTGCCCGAAAACTCCGGGAATGTCGCCGCTTTTGAACCATTCCGTGGGCTGTTCGAGGCAATATTCGGTCCCTTGAGTGTTCAGGCGCTCGCCTCCCAGGTGTTCGGCGCCTATGTCGGGCTTGTCTATTTTGCGCCCGTGCTGGGCGGCCTGATCGGTGACCGGATGCTTGGACGGACGAAAGCCGTCCTGCTTGGCGCCTTGTTGATGGCAGCCGGGCATTTTCTCATGGCCTTCGAGGCAAGCTTCCTGCTGGCGCTCGGCACCTTGATCCTGGGGTCCGGCTTGCTGAAGGGCAATCTGGCTGCGCAGGTCGGGGGCCTTTACGACAAGTCAGACAAACGCCGGGATTCCGGCTATTCGATCTATGTTTTCAGCATCAATGTCGGCGCTTTCATCGCACCCCTGGTGTGCGGCACGCTGGGCGAAGTGTATGGCTGGCATTACGGGTTCGGGGCGGCTGGCATTGGCATGATGATCGGCTTGGCGGTTTACCTGTCCGGCCTGTCCCATTTGCCTGTGGACACAGTGGAGAAAAGCGACGCGCGACCGCGCCTGCAAAAGGGGGATGGCGTGGTGATCCTGTCGATCCTGGTCATGCTGGCGCTGACTTCCCTGTACTGGACGGCGCAGAGCCAGGTCTGGAATGCCTATCCCCTGTGGCTGCGTTCGGACGTGGACCGCACCATATTCGGACTGGATGTGCCCGTCACATGGTTCCAGTCCCTGGATTCGCTTGCCGTGTTGCTTCTGGCCCCATTGGTGCTCTGGTACTGGCGTCACCAGTCGCGACGGAATGCCGAGCCCGGCGATCTGATCAAGCTGGCCTTGGGCTGTGCCGTCTTTGCGGCCGCTTTTGTTCTGCTGGGACTTGGCGACATGCTGTCGGGCGATGGAGCCGTGGCGCTCGTCTGGCCGACGATTTTCCATTTCGTCTGTGCCATCGGGTTTCTGTATGTCGGTCCGATCGCGTTGGCCCTGACATCCCGGGCGGCGCCGGAATCGGTCAACTCCATGATGGTGGGATCGTACTATCTGGCCATTTTTGTTGGGGGATTGTTCAGCGGATGGCTGGCACGATTCTATGAACAGATGTCGGCGTCCGGTTTCTGGTTGATGCATGCCGCGATCGTCGGGGCAGCGGCCGTTCTCATTCTCGCACTCCGGTCCACGCTGACGCGACTGATGCGTCTGGAAAACGAGCCGGACATCGCTTCTTCGGAAGCCCTTCAATCGGAAATTCAATAATCATGAACATGCGTTCTTCCCATTTTGCCATGCCGGGCCTTCTTGCACTGGCCGCCTGTGGACCCATTGCAGACGCGCCGGAGCAAGCAGATGCAGAGATCATTGTCTGCGCAGACGAGTCCGAGTCCGCAGGCTGCGATCATGTCGGTATTGCGGGCCTGCAGGCAGCGATCGACGCAGCCGCCCCCGGTGCTACGCTCCGCATCCGGCCCGGTCTCTACACGCCGCACGCTCATCGTGATGTGCCGTTCCAGGATCTCGCAGTCCGGGGCGCCGTGGTGATCGATGACAAGCAAGTTGCGCTGCTGGCCGACACGGGTGCAATCATTCAGGGCGACCCGGCTTATCCCGTGAGCGCCATGGTGGTGAGGAATTCGGAGGTCAGGATTTCCGGCCTCGAAGTTTCCGGTTTCCATTATGAGGAGCCTGAGGACGATGTGTATGACGGTCACGGCATCTTCACGATCAACAGCCAGGTAATGCTGGACGATGTGGAAATCCGCGGCGTGGCCAAAATGGCGGTTACCGGACGGGAGAACGGACACATTACTGCAAACGGACTGTCCATCACCAACTCTCATCTTGGGGTATGGCTGGAAGAGTTCGCGGTCATTGATCTGAAGGACAGCCGTATCATCGGAAGTGAGTCGGCTGCCATTGCCGCCTATGGCGATGCGACGGCGAATGTGACTGACAGCGTGATCGACGGGAACGAGGATGACGGCCTTTACACCGAGGACCGGGCCCGGATCGTCAGCCGGCGTACGGCTATCCTGAGCAATTCACCCTATGGCGCGCGCGCCTCGGGTGACAGCGAGATCCTGATTTGCGGTGGCAAGCTTCTGGACAATGCCGAGGCCGTGGGCGTGGAGGACAATGGTAGCGTCCTTCACGATGACGAGGACGCCTGCGGACTCTGAGCCCGCAGAAACCCTTATTCCTGACAAACAATAGAGAGGCCGACCCGTTTCATGACGGGTCGGCCTCTTTTCTTGTCGGTTGACGCATATGAAAAAAGGCCCGCACTCTGGAGAGTTGCGGGCCTTGTCTGAATTGGGCTGACGGCCAGAGCCTGATGCCAAGGCCGTCAGTTCTTGTGTGGCAGCTCTCTAGAAATTGAGGGCAGCGCTGACACCAACAACGCGGGGACGGGTGCGGTTTGCGTTCGCCCAGCCTTGATACGGGTCAATCGACTTGTTCTCGTCGGTGAGATTGGTCGCGAAGATCTCGAGGTCGAACTGCCCCAGCTGTACACCGGCACGGGCATTCAGCAGGTTCAGTGCGTCCGAGCTTTGCGGCAGCGCCGATGGCAGGAAGCTCGACCGGTCGATATATGTGACCTTGTCACGGTGGTTGAAATCGACCCGGACGAAGGCCGGATGATCCGGGGTCAGGTCAAAGTCATAGTTCACACCGAGTGTGTAGCTGAGTTCCGGCGTGTAGTCGGTCGGGTCGCCCACTTCGTTGACCTGGTCAGTGTCGGCAGTTTCGACGATCTCGCTGTCGAGATAAGCCGCATTGACGGACAGGGTCAGGCCAGACGTAGGCTGGTAGGCCAGACCGGCTTCAACGCCCTTGACTTCGACCTTGCCGATATTGCTGGATTCGGCCAGGAAAGCTCCGTTCACCTCGGTCAGGCGGCGCCGCACCATGTCCTTGTACTCGGTAAAGAAGACCGCGACGTCGTATTGAAGATTGCTTGTCGAGCCCTTCGTGCCGATCTCGTAGGTGAGAATGTTCTCGGGATCATACGGATCAAACGGCGCCGAGTTGAAACCGCCGCTGCGGAAACCCGATCCGGCGCTGGCATACAGCGTGGCATCCGGCGCATATTCATAAGTCATGTAGAGGCGCGGATCGACGGACTGGAATGTGTCCGACAGTTCGGTGCCTGTGCCGGGGGCGTATTCGATCAGGCTGGTCTGCTCGTCATGGAAATAACGCAGGCCTGCTCCGACCGTCAGCTTCTCGGTGAGGTCATAGGCTCCGTCCGCAAACAGGGAGTAGGATTCCGAGGTAGATGCGGAATAGTAGTACAGGTCATCATACAGAACCCCGCCGCCTTCATAGAGGTCAGCTCCCGGAGCATAGGCATATTCATAGTCCACGGTCAGGGAGCGGTCCCCGTCGCTGTAGAAGGCGCCAATTGTCCAGGCGAGCTTCTCGCCGGCGTCTGACAGACGGAGTTCCTGCGAAAATTGCTCCGCTTTCACGAAGCGGTCGTCATTCCCTTCGACAACGCCATAGGAATAGTTGCCTTCGCGGGGAATATAGCTGAACGGATACTGGTGGTCATGATCGATCTGGGTGGTCGACGAAGTCAGTTCCGCAAATCCGAAATCATAGGTCAGTTCGAGATTGTAGATGTCGAAATCGAACTTTTTCGGGATCATCACCTTGCTGCGGTCCGGGCCGACATCGACGGCGCGGTCCGGCTCTTCATATCCCATGCCCAATTGTGTCTTGGCCCGCTGAACCTGAACCATGGCTTTTGCGGAGAAGTTTTCGGTCGGTACCCAGAGGATCTTGCCGCGGGCGTTCACGAGGTCGGTGCCATTGCCATCCTCAATGCCGGCTTCTGGCTGGTCGATCCAGCCACCGCCGCTTTCGAGACCGACAGCCAGGCGGACCGCCAATTGGTCCTCAACGATTGGTGCATTGACGACAAATTCGCCTTTCTGGCCCATTTCGCCATCCGAGACGGTGTAGAGCTCGCCCTTCACCTTGCCTTCCACCTTGTCGAGGACCGGGTCCGCCGTGATGAAGCGGATGACGCCGCCCGCTGCGCCCTGACCATAAAGGGTGCCCTGCGGGCCTTTCAGGACTTCGACGCGCGCAAGGTCCAGAGCGACCGGGCTCAGCTGGTCATATCCGCTGAGCGACAGGGGCGCTTCGTCCATATACATGCCGACAAGGGCGCCCGAACCGGATTGGTTTGCGAGACCCCGGATGAAGATGGTGTAGCTGCCCGGACCATCTTCCCGCATGGTCAGGCCAGGTACATTGAACGACAGGTCCTGGACGCTCTCAATGCCCAGCTTGTCGAGTTCGTCCCCTGAAATGGATTCGATGGCCATTGGCACATCGATCAGGCGCTGTTCGCGCTTCTGTGCTGTGACCATGATCGCGGATTGCACCAGCTCCGTCTCGTCCGACGGCGGTTCAGCCGTTTGCGCACCCGCTGTCGCAGCATGCATCAGTGCCAGGATGGCGCTGCTGGATGTCCATAGATATTTACGTTTCATGTCTTCTCCCGCTCGCTTTTGCTACATTACCTGGAAGTAAGACGGACAAACAAAATCTTGGGCAGATGCCAAAAAAGAGCCACATGGTGCGAATTGCGCACCTGCAATACATGCGCGTTCGGGCACCATGTCAGTTTGCGCCGTAACGTTGAGAAGCGTGCGGTACAAGGACGGTGAGGATGCAGGGGGATGGTGTCAGCTGGGCGGCGGGGCGATGATCCGTTCCGCTTCGAGCTGGCGAAGGTCATCGTCCGAATAGCCTAGAACAGATTGCAGGGTCTGCCTTGTGTGTTCCCCCAACACAGGAGCTGCCGCCTGGTAGCGGGCCGGCGTGTGACTGAGCCGCGCCGGAAAGGCGACACCTGGCACTGATCCCAGTTTGGAATGGGGCAGTGCGATCTGCGTGTTTCGGGCGCGAATATGAGGATCTGCGAACACATCTTCCATCCTGTTGACAGGTCCTGCTGGAGCCTTGCCACCTTTTAGCAGGTCCAGCCAATGCGCGGTCGAGGCTGATGTCAGTCTTTCGCTGAGGATGTGGGTCAACTCCGCGCGGTTTGTCACCCGGGCGGCATTGGTTGCGTAACGTGTATCCTCTGGCAGCCTGACCAGCCCGATACGCTCGCAGAGGTCAGCAAATTGCAGATCATTTCCTACGGCAAGCACAATATGCCCGTCGGCTGTCGGGAAGACGTCATAGGGCACAATGCTTGGATGCGCGTTGCCCATCCGGCCCGGACTTTCACCTGTTGCGAGAAATCCCTGGGACTGATTGGCCATCGCTGCGACCAACGTATCCAACAGGGCGACATCGATCACCTGACCCTCGCCGGTGCGCGTCCGGTGCAGCAGTGCTGCCTGAATGGCATTCGCTGCATAAAGACCGGTCAGTATGTCCACCAGCGCCACACCGACTTTCATCGGACCGGCACCGGCCTGCCCGTCGGGGACGCCGGTCACGCTCATCAGACCGCCCATTGCCTGTATCAAAAGGTCATAGCCGGGCAGGGCCGCATAGGGGCCGGTTTGCCCGAACCCGGTGATCGAACAATAGATCAGTCCGGGATGGGACCTGCGAAGGCTGTCGGCATCGAGCCCGTATTTTGCCAGGCCGCCGGTCTTGAAATTCTCGACCACCACGTCACTCGTGCGCGCCAGTTCGCGGATGATCTCCTGACCCCGTGATGACGCCATGTCGATACAGACCGACTTCTTGTTCCGGTTGGCACTCAGGAAGTATGATGCCTCCCGGTTTTCCGGGTCGGTGCCGTACTGGAAAGGCGGTACCCAGCTGCGCGTATCGTCGCCGCTTCCCGGTTTCTCGATCTTGATCACTTCCGCGCCGAGGTCGCCCAGAAGCTGGGTGGCCCATGGTCCGGCCAGGACCCGGCTGAGATCAAGGATACGAATGCCGGCCAGTGCCTGGGTCATGTCAGTTGAATGCTGCAAGCCCGGTCTGGGCGCGTCCCAGGATCAGGGCATGGATATCGTGCGTGCCCTCATATGTGTTCACCGCTTCCAGATTGCACATATGGCGCATGACGTGGAACTCGTCCGAGACACCATTGCCGCCATGAATGTCCCGGGCGGCCCGCGCGATGTCGAGTGCCTTGCCCGTGCTGTTGCGCTTGATCAGGGAGATCATTTCCGGGCTCGCGCGATGGGCGTCCAGAAGTCGGCCCACTTTGAGGCAGGCCTGCAAGCCGATGGCGATCTCGGTCTGCATGTCGGCCAGCTTGCGCTGGATCAACTGGTTGGCGGCCAGCGGCCGGCCGAACTGCGACCGTTCGACTGCGTAGTCCCGTGCCGCCGTCCAGCAGGTGCGCGCTGCCCCCAAAGCGCCCCAGGCAATGCCGAACCTTGCCTTGTTCAGGCACCCGAACGGCCCGGACAGCCCGTGCGCATTGGGCAAGAGATGGTTCTCCGGCACGACCACATCATCCATGACGATTTCACCGGTGATCGAGGCGCGAAGCGCCAGCTTGCCCTTTATCTCGGGTGTGGTGAGTCCTGTCATGCCGCGCTCGAGCACGAATCCCCGGATCACGCCGTCCAGCTTCGCCCACACAACCATGACGTCAGCAATCGGACTGTTGGTGATCCACATCTTCGCGCCATTCAGGCGGTAGCCACCATCGACCTTTTCGGCGCGCGTCGCCATATTGCCCGGATCGGACCCGTGATCAGGCTCGGTGAGCCCGAAACATCCGACAAGATCGCCTGATACGAGTCCGGGCAGCCAGCGTTCGCGCTGCTGGTCGGTGCCATAGGAATGGATAGGATGAATGACGAGAGAGGATTGCACGCTCAGGGCGGAGCGGTATCCGGAATCCACCGCTTCCACTTCATGGGAGACCAGTCCGTAGGCCACATGGCTGACACCGGCGCCGCCATACTCTTCCGGCAGGGTCGGCCCCAGCAAACCGAGTGCGCCCATGTCTTTCATGATCTGCCTGTCGAAATGTGCAGACCGGTTGGCTTCAACGATGCCGGGCAGGAGCCGGTCTCTGGCGAAGTCGCGAGCCGTGGCTTGAACGGCGCGCTCATCATCGGTCAGGTCGGAGTCGAGCAGAAGGGCATCGGCCCAGTCAAAGGCTGAGTGTTGGGTCATCCTGAAGTTCCTGAAATGTGGTCTGTAGGGTGCGGATCAGTCGGTTTCGACGCGATATCCGGTTTGCTGCCACCGGCCCGGATTGACGACGACTGTGTCATCCTTGAACTGAAGGCTGAACGGATAGCGGCCACGCTCGACGGTAAATGTATCTGGCGTGGCGGCCAGCAAGGCACGGGGGGAGCCCTTGCTGACCTGGAAGACATCGCGTTCTCCGGTGGCGGAAGCCACCAGCGCGCCGTCTTCCACGCGCACCGTCAACTCTGCCAGATGGCTGAAGCGATATGTGCCGGCATAGGAATTGAGGGTTGATTGCGGGATGTTCAGGTCCGGGTCCGGCTCAGGTTGCGTAACCTGTTCGGCGGGCATTGCCGCGAGAATGGCGTCCCACATCAGTTCGGAAGCCGTAACACCGATCTCCATGCTGGGCAGGGTCTGACCCGGCCCGGTTTCGACTTCATTGGTAGAGACCGCGTAAAGGACGTCGCCGTCGAATTCGCTTGCGAATGGCTGAATTCCACGCGCCATGGAGGTGTGGACCTGTACGGCCAGTCTTTGCAATTCAGCCGGGCTCATGGACCGGTTTGTGACCACCACACTGATGGTCGTATTCTTGCGTTCGGCGTCATGTCCGGAATCATCACCATTCCAGCCAGGTTGCAGGCTGGCGGGCGCGGCTCTCATCAGATCGGAGGCCTTCAGGTCGTCGGGCCAGTTGCTGCCCTTGTGACAGGCCACGACGTTGCCGTCACGGTCAGTGACTGCACCGAGCGCGTTGACGACGGTAAAGACGGCAATCTTGACCTCACCGATCTGACGAAAAGCGCTGCCTTGTCCGGAGCGAGCGTGACAGCCGAAGATGCCGCCATTCATGGCGGACCGGCCGGCTCCATAAGCGCCATTCGGGAAAATCCCCGGCCGCGCTGCGCGCAGGGCGAGTTGAGCGAGGCGCTTGTCTGGATAGATCTCGTTGAGACGACGTCCGCCGAAATCATAAATGATCGATCCGACGACAAGACCGACATTGTCCCAGCGGCCGCCGCGATACCGGTCGTCCAGCAGGGCCGTATTGGCCGCCGTTACGGCTTCCAGACCGTACCAGGATCCGCCCGACAGGACGATGGCATCCAGTTCCGGCTGATTGTAGCCAAGTTCCAGATACTTCGCGTTCACGGTGCCAGGACCACCCCCGCGGGAATCGACAGCGGCGTTTACCTTCTTTCCAAATTTCAGAACGGTCAGGCCCGTCGGACCATCCTCGTATTGGCCCGTGCCAATTTCCAGCATCGGCCAGTCGAATGACAAGGCGGTGTCGCTGTCGAATCCGTCATTGATCAGGGCGGGAAGCTCGGCTTGGCCATCAGGCTCCGCAACGGCGCCCTGTGGCAGGGCTGCGCAAGCTGTCAGCAGCGCAGTGGCAAGGACTGCTCCCAGCATCGAATTTCTTGCGGAGTTGCGCGTTTTGCGAGCCATCATGTGTCCGATCCCTGCTGTTTTGTTTCACTCTAGTTGTTCTGAGGGCGCGAGAGACAGATGCGATTTGGAGCACATGTGGTGCATTTTTCGCACCATTGTTTAGTCGACATCATGCGCGACCCGGAAGCCGACAGTGAAGTAACCTTGCGACTGTGGTCCTGGCAAACGGTAGCGCGGTGACAGATAGTCTCCGGCGTCCCCATAGGACCCGCCCCGGATGGCGCGCTTGTCCGGCGTATCGCATTCGGTTCTCGCTGAACCATCTACCGGGGCGCCATCATATGTGTCCTGATGGCAGTCGGCCTGCCACTCCCATACATTGCCCCGCATGTCGTGGACACCGAACCGGTCTGGCGGAAAGCTGCCGACCGGGGCCGTCTCGATCCATTGGTCCCGGCCTTCGGTTCGTCCACCACAGCATTCGACCAGCCCGATATTGGCCTCTTCATGATCCACGATTCCATTGTCGCCTTCGACCCCGCCAGTGGACGCGACATATTCCCATTCGGCTTCGCTCGGCAATCTGAATGCCTTGCCGGTCTGCCGGGTGAGCCACGCCGTATAGGCCTGAGTATCTTCCCAGCTGACGCAGACGACAGGATGGTTTTCCTCTTGTGCGAAACCAGGGTGCTCCCAATTCCGGCTTGGATCGATGTGCCAAGACTTTTCGTCCGTATAGATATTGCAAATACCCTCGGACACATGGTCTGTGTTTTCCACAAATCTCCGGAATTCTCCGACAGTGACTTCTGTGATTGACAGGGCGAATGGCCGATCAATGATGACTTCATGACGAGGGCCGTCAATCTCGCCATACCCATAGTCAACCGTCTCGCCCATGAAGAAACTTGCAGCGGGAATGGTTGCCATCTCCGGGCCTGACGTGACCTCGTCGGTCGTCATCGAACACGCAGCAGCGACCAGGCACGCCGTGAAAAGATAAAGAAGTTTCATGTCTAGTCTCCTGACCACGTCCATTTCCAGTCGATCCCATTGGTCGGTTGTGTCTCCCAATAGAACTCCTTTCTGGGGCGGTCGTAATTGCCGATTTCGTCCATGGTGTGCGCGTCATACAGGCGTCCATTCACCATCGTGTAGCGCACGCTGTTTGCATTGCGGATGTCGATGGTTGGATCCTTGTCCAGAATGATGATGTCGGCGAGTTTCCCGGGCTCGATGGAGCCGAGTTGATGGTCGAGCCCGTACGTCTTCGCACCATTGAGTGTGGCCGCGCGCAGAATATCCATCGGGGCCATGCCGCTTTCGGCGAACAACAGCATTTCCCAATGCATGGCGACCCCAGAGGCTTGCCCGTGGGAGCCGACATTCACGGTCGCGCCCGCCTCGGCCAGCTTTGTCAGAGATCTTCCTACGGATCGAAAGCCGATATCGTAGATCTCGTCCGAGACGTGGATCGAATGCATGCAGCGAACATGCAGCGGTGCGCCTCCCGGACCTGCGATCGGGTTGTAGGCATTGTTTACGTCTGGAATGAAGGTCTGCACCTTCTTTTCTTTCCAGGGGTCTTCGTTCTCGTAGATGAAATTCTCACCGAAAAGTTCGCCGAACGTCACGATCAGGGTCGGGGTCATTGACACGTCAGAGGCGGCAATCAGCTTCTGCAAGTCCTCGTAATATGTCGCAACGGGAAGGTTGTGTTCGAGATTGGTGTGTCCGTCCAGGATCATGCCGATATTGGTATAGAACTGGCCCGCGCCTTCTCCATCAACCATGAAGCCCTGTTCCCGCGCGGCCTGCAGCAGGCGCTGTCGCTGCGCGCGCGTCGACAGCTTGTAGCTCTTCAGGATCGAAGGGCCGAGCGCCTCGCGCCGTTCGAGAAGGTTGCGGGCTTCTTCCAGTGAGGCCAGTGGATGATAGACGCCATCCGTTCGTGCCTCGAGGCCGTGCACGACCTGCCCAGACTTCAGCCAGCGTGGGCCAACCAGTTCGCCGGTGAGAGTCATTTCTCCGCTCTCATAGGACATCAAGTCATTGGAGTACGGGTCGAAATTCGTCGTGACGCCATAGGCCAGGGCCGCCAGACGCGTCGGATGTTGTTGAGGCATTGTCCCGGCGCGGAAACAGCATTCGATGTGGCCATGTGCGTCGAACAGGCCGGGCATCAGTACCTTGCCCTTGATGTCGATCCGCTTCGCGTCTCGAGGGATCTTGACCTTTCGGCGGGGCCCAACCGCGGTGATCCGGTTGCCCTCGACAATCACGGTGCCATTCTTGATGACATCCCCTTCGATGGGCACAATCTTGCCGCCTACAAAGGCGATAATGCCTTCAGGCTTGTCCGTGCTCATACTCATGTGGATCGGGGTCGAGACGATCACGGCATCGGGCGATCCGGGGGAGACGGACATCAGATTGGCGCCCAAGGTCCAGTAGAGTGTGGACGAATCCGGTGTCCAGCTCATCTCATAGCCACCGACGTCACTGAGCCGGCGGACGGAGGGATTGTCTTCCATCGAGAGGATGAGCGGCTCACCTGTCAGGTCGACCGGCATGACATAAGGCAGATTGTGATACTTGAAGCCCAGCCAATTCTGGTCGGGACTGAGACTGAGATTGCGAATATCCGCCGTCTCCGCGATCACGTGCTCGACCGGGTCTGACCCGTCGCGGGCAAGGCTCATCAGAACGGAAGCGCGACGCTGATAGAATGCTGGTTCGGCGAACAGGAAAACCCTGCTGTCATCCGGTGAAAACCCGACAAGTCCGGAAGCCGGAGAAACGAATTGCGGAGAGTTCCCGGCAACGTCGATCACATACACGCCTGTTTCCGGACCGGCTGCATTGAAGGATGGATCGGGATCCATGAGGCGATAGGCAACAAGATCTCCCGCATTCGAGAAACGGGGCTCCCGGATGACGGCCCGGCTCTCGACCAGGGTGCGTTCTTCCCCCGTGGTCGCATCCCGCAGGATCAGGCGGCTGCCGGTTTGATCCGTCCAGCTGACATAGGCAATCGTGTTCCCGTCCGGAGACCAGGCGGGTTCGGATTCGGCTGCATCGGACTGTGTCAGCCGGACCGGGGTATCCGCTTCGTCTGGGGTGATCTTCCATAGCTTGCCAATCGCGCGGAACAACAGGGTTTGACCGTCGGGGTGGGGCGCAAACTGTCTCAGGGTGCGAAGCGTCACTTCGTCCGGCGCGAGGTCCTGACGGAACCGTATCGCGGGCTGCAGCTCATGTCTGGCTGTCAGGGTGAAGGGGATCACTTCCGAATAGGCTGTCTGCGTGTCGACGCGAACGATCTTGCCCTTCGCCCAGATGGCAATGGTGCGATTGTCCGGAAACCAGTCGAATGACGGATAGTAATGTTCCTGTGGCAGGTAGTCGCCATGCAGGTCGCGCCCGAGATCGTCGAAAATCGGCTGCTCGTACCCCGTTTCGAGATTCTTCACGAAGAGAACGGTTTTGGCGCCCAATCGGCGGATGAAGGCAACCGACTTGCCGTCCGGCGACACCTGGGGTGTGGACGCGCCGCCAAAACCGGAAATGGCGCGCCGCTTCTTTCCGGTTTCAAGGTCCAGTCGATTGATGGCGAAGTTCTTCAGGCCGGTATTCATGTACACATAGTGATCGCCCCCGATACGTTCGGTGTAATAGAGGTGACGGCCATCCGGGGCGAAGCGAGGTTCCTGAACATCCTTGCCGCTGGCTGGGGGAGGTACGATGATTTCGTCTGAAGACCCATCAAGGCTGTAGAGGTGTATCTCGGAGTTTCGGACACGGAAGATATCGGAATAGGTTTTCACGGCGGCAATTGCGTTTCCATCGGCAGACCAGGCCGGTCCGGCAATCATTGCATGTGTCTCATGCGTGATCTGTTGTGTGCCGCTGCCATCGAGACTGGATATCCAGATGTTGTCCGCACCGCTCTCGTCGCTGAGATAGACCATGCTTTGACCATCGGGGCTGAATTGCGGGCTGCGCTGTGCAGCGGCTCCGTCATGCACGGCAACGGCCGTGCCGCCGGACGCCGGCATCACGTAGATGTCGTTCAGCAAGTCAAACAGGATGTGCTCCCCGTCCGGGCTGACATCGAGACTCATCCATGTGCCTTCAGACAGGTCCAGCGACACCGTACGTGAGGGCGACGGAGGGGCAGATGCCGGGCTGTCGGCCGATCCGGAAGGCGCCAGAGCACAGGCGAGGGCGGCAAAAATCAGTGAGCGGATGTACATACGATATCTCTCCTCCAGTAGGCACGATATCACCCCGTCTCCTCGCAGGGTGATGCAAACTGTCGACAGACTGGTGCTGATGGCGCACCGATGTCGCCGCAAAACGCAGTGCCGGTCCCGCGATGCCGTCGCTACAGTCAGGCACAAAGAGGAGCGTTTCATGAACAAGATTGTCAACACAGGTCGGGCTGTCGCTATCGGCACCCTTGTCGCAATGAGTGCAGGCTGCGTCAGCGCGCCGGTATCCCCGGATCAGGTTGAAGCGGAACTGCTTGCGGCGGACCGCGCATATGAGGCCTACAATCTGGAAAATGGATACGAAGCGGCTTCGCGGAAATTCGTGGATTTCGACAAGGGATTCATGATCGAGGCAGGCGACGGATTCCTGGTGGGCGAGGACGCGATCATGGCCGAGCGGCAACTGGATACGGTGCCGTCTCCGGTGCATTGGCAGCCCATCGGCGCGATGGGCGCGACCAGCGGGGATCTCGGGATCACATGGGGAAGCTTTTCCGTCGATGGCGATCCGGAAACGACCGGCAATTACGTGACTGTGTGGCGCAAGATCGACGGAGAGTGGAAGATCGTCACCGACACGGCGGTGGACGATCCAGAGGGCTAGTCGCTTTTCAAGCATGAGAACATGGCCTCGACGATGTCCTGACTGTCGTCGAGGCCGTACACGTTCGAATAGATGCTGCTGATCCAGGCCCGAAGGTCCGCCTTCCGGGGCGGCGTCTGTCGGCCGTTGGGATGGTACATCAGATCCAGCGGCGGTGGCGGCAGGTTCTGCAGCTGCGGCATGCAATAGTTCAGACTGGTGAGACGGTGACACCCCAAACGGGTGTACCAGGCCTGTCGGCGCTGCTGGGTTGCCCGTTCCCGGGGCGCGCCTGATACTGATTCCACTTCGATCAGCAGGGTGCGGTTCCGGCAGGTCGCAAGCGCATGCTCAAACAGGGCAAGGCCCAGTCCCATGTTCCGGCAATCTGGCCGGGTCGCCATATATTCGAGCAATCCGAACTGGTGGGTCCGGTCCACATAGACAATCGAGATTGCCACCACGGCGGTGTCCGAGATGGCCACACTGAGGGCGTAATCGTCCCGGGTGAGGAGCGCCTCGATATCGCCACGGCTCTTCCGCTCGGCAGCGGGCAGGGACGTCTCGTAGATATCGTAGGCCGCTCCAAAGCGCTCCGGATATTCAGACAGGTCAAGGATCGGGCAGGACGGGGTCATTCTCGCGCGCATTCGGTTCGGAAATCTGGTGCAATCCTGCCCGGTATCTGTTGGGCAGTATGCAGGATCGGCTGGAGTAACATGCAGAGTGGCGAACGCAATCTCGCAAGCGGCAAGTGGAAAAAGTATTTCTCAGGGAGAAGGATTAACCATGGGATGGTTTACGGAAATTGCAGGTTGCATGACGCAGGTGCCAATCCTGCTGACAAATATGTGATCTGCAATGCCGTGTTCTGGATTGGTTTTCCGTTCCGGCTGACGTAAGTGCCCCTTCATGAGTTTGCGTTTGACCTCCGCAGTTCTTGCAGGTGGCATCTTTCTGGTGTCCGCCTGCGCCTCCGCGCCTCCAGCGCCTGACGTTGCGCCGGTGGCGCTTGGAACGGCATTCTCGGAGGGGTTGCAGGAAGTTGCGTTTGATACTGAATGGTGGACCCGTTTTGACGACCCCCAGATGGAGTCTCTCATCGCGAAAGCGTTGGCCGCCAACAAATCGCTCGACGTTGCGCAGGCGAACATTCGCCTGGCCGGATCCCTTGCCCGCAGCGCGCGATTGAACCGGTCCTATGGCACATCCTCCAGCGCGGGGGCCAATGTCGGGCGTTCGACGGGTGCCGGACAGGATGTCGAGGCATCCGCGACGGGCAATATCGGTGCAAGCTGGGAAATGGACCTGTTCGGCAGGATTGATGCCGAAATCGCGGCTGCCGAATTCTCCGTGCAGGAAGCCCGCCAGCTCCGGCGCGATGTTGCGGTGATTGTCGCCAGCGACACTGCGCTGGCCTATGTCACTCTCCGCAGTGCCCAGGCTCGCCTGCATGTCGCGCGAAAGAATGCGCGGACCCAGCTGGAAGGGCTGGACCTGCTGCAATCACTGTTCGCAAATGGACGGGCAACCCGGCTCGATCTGGAACGGGCTGACACCCAGTACCGCACCACTCTGGCGTCCATTCCGCGACTTGAAGCGTCCATTCAAACATCCTTGAACGCATTGGCCGCCCTGACAGGGCAGCCGGCGACCGATCCCGATGAAGAGCTGGCCCGCCTGGTTCTGGAAACGGACGACATTCCCGAACATCAGGGCGCAATCCTCACGGGAAGTGTGGAAAGCCTGACGCGCCGCCGGCCCGATATCCGCGCGGCCGAAGCGGCGCTTGGTCGGCAGATTGCGTTGGGTGAGGCGGCGCGGGCCGAGCTTTTCCCGACCATAGTGTGGAACGCGGATGTATTTGCCCTCTTCAACCCGGACAACAGCGTCGGTGATCTCTCGAGCCTCGGATTCGGCATCGGCCCGGCGATTCAGTGGGCCGGCCCGGACCTGCGCCGGGTGCGCGCCAATATTGATGCGTCCGATGCCCGCACCGAGGCGGCCATCGCCCAGTATGAGGTGACGGTCCTTGCGGCGCTGAGTGAGGTTGAATCCGCCCTGACACAATATGTCAGTGAATTGCGGCGGCGCGACGACCTCGAAAGCGCGGCGACCTCTGCGAGGCGATCACTTGAACTTGCACGGCTTCGTTTCGAAGAAGGCGTCGACGACTATCTCGATGTTCTGGATGCGCAACGCACCCTGCTGGACGCGGAAGACCGGCTGGCCGAAAGCCGGCAACAGACATCCGAAGCAGCAATTGCTGCGTACCGAGCCCTGGGTGGAATTTCAGAAGACGCGGACGACATTGCGTCTGAACCGAACTAGAATGGAACCGACATGCGCCTGATCTTGCTGCCCCTGATCGTTTCTTGCCTGATACTCGTGGCGCTGCCTGTTCATGCACAGCGCGGCGGACCAGCCAGCGTGTTTGCAGAATCTGTCGAGACGCGCAGTTTCGCAACGCGCATCGAAGCGCTTGGGACACTTGAGCCGAATGAGCAGGTGGACCTTACGCTGAATGTGGCGGACCGGGTGAGCGCAATATATTTCGATGATGGAGACCGGGTGCGCCAGGGCAAGACGCTTCTGTCGCTGGCGCAGCGCGAACAGGTCGCCTTGGTCGAAGCGGCCGAAGCCAATGTAGATGAAGCGCGCCGTCAGCAGGAACGACTGGCGCGGCTGGCGGAGCAGCAGGCGGTCTCGCAATCCGAACTCGACGAGGCCAATCGCAATCTGGACAATGCGCGGGCGCAATTGCGCGCCGTGCAATCGCGCCAGCAGGATCGCGTTCTTGTGGCTCCGTTCGATGGTGTGCTCGGATTTCGCATGGTGAGCGTTGGGTCCTATGTCAGGGCAGGCGATGTGGTCGCCCGTCTGATCGACGACAGCGAGATGAATCTCGATTTCTCTGTGCCGTCCCGATTTCTGACGACATTGGAGCCGGGTCTGCGGATCGAGGCACGCACGGACGACCTTCCGGGAGAGAGCTTTGCTGGAAGCATCGCCTCTCTCGACAATGCCATCGACCCGGTCACCCGATCGATCCGCGTTCGGGCGACATTGCCCAATCCTGAGCGGCTGCTGGTTCCCGGCATGTTTGTGCAGGTGACGTTGTTGGCGGAGCCGCGCGAAGCCCTGTCCATTCCGGAGGAGGCTGTGCAACCGATCGGCCCGAGAACATTCGTGTTTCGGGTCGAGGACGGGATTGCCCGGCGTCAGGAAGTGACACTCGGCCAGCGTCAGGCAGGACATGTTGAGGTCCTCTCCGGTTTGAACGCCGGCGATGTGGTGATCACGGAGGGAGTGATCCGGGTGCGCGAAGGAGGCGAAGTCGTGATCCGGGACAAGTCCATGCTCTTGCCGCCAGGCAGCGGCGGCATGCAGGGGGGCGGTCACGCCTCGAGCGCTCCAGCATCGTCCGGGCGATAAGCCATGTTGTTGTCGGACACATCCATAAAACGGCCGGTGTTCGCATCGGTCCTGTCGCTGATCCTGGTCATCTTCGGGCTCGTCGCGTTTGACCGTTTGCCCTTGCGCGAATATCCGGACATCGACGCGCCGATTGTCTCCATTGATACGCGTTACCCGGGAGCGTCTGCCAGCGTTGTCGAGACCCGGATCACTCAGATCATCGAGGACCGCATAGCCGGAGTGGAAGGCATACGCTTCATCGACTCGAGATCCAGCGACGGACGGTCACGCATCAGTGTCGAGTTCTCGATCGACCAGGACATTGATGCTGCGGCGAACGATATCCGGGACCGGATTTCAGGTGTGATGGATAACCTCCCTGAAGATGCGGATCCGCCCGAGGTCGAGAAGGCGGACTCAAATGATGACGTGATCATCTGGCTGAATCTCGCCAGCGAGACCATGACGACGCCGGAATTGTCCGACTATGCCCAGCGCTATCTCGTAGACCGCTTCTCTGCGCTTGACGGTGTGGCGCGCGTTCAGGTTGGAGGTGCGCGGGACTATGCCATGCGGGTCTGGATTGATCGCAAGGCTCTGGCGGCGCGTGGGCTGACCGTCGCGGATCTCGAGCAGGCCCTGCGCAGTGAAAACATCGAGGCGCCTGCCGGAAGCCTCGAGTCCGAAAAGCGAACCTTCACGGTCCGGATCGAGCGCGCGTTTCGCACGCCTGAGGATTTTGCAGGACTTGTCGTTGCCGAGGGCGAGGATGGATACCTTGTTCGCCTTGGCGATGTTGCGCGTGTCGAGCGGGGCACCGTGGAAGACAGGACCCTGTTCCGCGGCAATGGTGTGCCCATGGTGGGCCTCGGCATAATCAAGCAGTCGACAGCCAACACGGTGGATGTGGCGGCATCTGCTCGTGCGCTGGCCGAACGGCTGAACGAGACTTTGCCGGACGGCATGGTGATTGCCCGAAGCTTTGACAGTTCTGTTTTCATCGATGCCTCGATCCGGGAAGTCTACACGACCCTGGCCATCGCGGTCGGACTTGTGACGCTGGTGATCTTTCTTTTCCTTGGCAGCGTGCGGGCCACGATTGTACCGGCGGTCACCGTGCCGATTTCCATCATCGCCACTTTCATCGTGCTCTATGCACTCGGCCTGTCGGTCAATCTGCTGACCCTTCTCGCGCTTGTCCTTGCAATCGGCCTGATTGTGGATGACGCGATCGTGGTACTTGAGAACATTGTGCGCCGCATGGACGAGCATGGCGAGACACCGTTGGTCGCTGCTTATCGCGGGACTCGTCAGGTCGGGTTTGCCGTCGTGGCGACAACGCTTGTGCTCATCTCGGTCTTTGTTCCGATCACCTTCATGCAGGGTGATGTCGGCCGGTTGTTCACCGAGTTCGCATTGACCATGGCCGCATCCGTGGCCTTTTCCAGTTTGTTGGCCCTGACGCTGGCGCCGATGCTTGCGTCCAAATTGCTGAAGCGGGAGCGGGGACTCGGCGTCTTCGCAATATTGCCGAATGCCATCGATGCGGCCTTTACTCGTCTGCGCGGTGGATATGCCTGGATTCTTGACCGGCTGATCTCCCGTCCCATCCTGGTAGGCTTGCTGCTTTTGGGTCTCTCTGTGGGTGCTTTCGGACTGTCACAGACGATCCGGCAGGAATATGTGCCGTCGGAAGATCGTGGTGCGTTCTTTGTGTCCATTCGGGGTCCGGAGGGGGCGTCTTACGAGTATATGGAACGCTATATGGACGAAATCGAGCGGCGCCTGCTGCCGTATACGGATACAGGAGAAGTCAACCGTTTGCTGATGCGGGCCCCCGGCTTCGGCAGTTCGGCGTTCAATCAGGGATTTGTCATTGTCGTGTTGAACGACTGGTCGGAACGTCGGCCAGCCGATGAGATCATTTCAAACGTCAATCGGGATCTTTCGGACCTGCCCGGTATTCGGGCCTTCGCTATCATGCGTCAGGGCCTGGGAGGCGGCACCGGAAAGCCGATACAGTTTGTTCTGGGCGGCCCATCCTATGAGCAGCTGACAGAATGGCGGGATACGTTTGTCGCCTCACTTGAAGCGGACAATCCCGGTCTCGTGGATATCGACTGGGATTACAAGGAAACCCAGCCGCAATACCGGATCGACGTGAATTATGACCGTGCGGCCGATCTGGGGGTGACGGTCGCGGATATCGGCGTCACGCTTCAGACGATGCTCGGGTCCCGCCGGGTGACGACCTATATCGAGAATGGCGAGGAATACGATGTCATCCTCGAAGGCTTGCGGTCGGAACAGAACACACCAAACGACGTCCAGAACATCTATGTGCGGTCAGCGCGGTCCGGCCAGCTGATCCCCTTGTCCAGTTTGATCTCCATACGTCCGATTGCGGACAGTCCCTCCCTGAACCGATACAATCGTGTTCGCTCGATCACGATCGAGGCCGGTCTTGCGGAAGGGGCATCGCTCGGCAATGTGCTGGAGGCGATGCAGACGCGGGCGCGGGATGTGCTCCCGCAGGAAGCCACGATCGATTTCAAGGGGCAGTCGCTGGATTACAAGACATCCGGCCAATCGATCCTCTTCGTGTTTGCAACAGGATTGGTCATCGTGTTTCTCGTGCTCGCGGCGCAGTTCGAGAGCTATCGCCACCCGGTGATCATCATGCTTTGCGTCCCGGCCACTCTCGCAGGTGGTTTGGCGGGCATCTGGCTGACCGGGAACTCGCTGAACATCTATACGCAGATCGGGCTCATCATGCTCATCGGTCTGGCCGCCAAGAACGGCATTCTTATCGTCGAGTTTGCCAATCAGTTGCGCGATGAAGGCCATCCATTCAGGGAGTCGATTCGGGAAGCCTCGCTGGCGCGGTTCCGCCCGATCATCATGACCAGCCTGACAACGGCAGCAGGCGCCTTGCCGCTGATCCTGTCCAGCGGGGCGGGTGCCGAGACGCGGGCGGCGATTGGTGTGTTGATCCTGTTCGGAGTGATCGTGGCAGCGCTTGTGACTGTTCTCTTCGTGCCGACGGCGTATGCGCTGATTGCACGCGGAACAGGATCTCCGGGCGACGTGGCCCGGAAACTCGAATCCGAGGCGCGCGAAACCGCAGAGGTCAGCGTCCCGGCCGAATAGTTCGAGTGCAGGCTGTGGCGCACCCCTAACAGAGACCTAACGGGAAAGAGGGATATTCGCGCCGCGCTTTTGCGGAGGGCTAACACGCCCGCGATAGGGTTAACCTCGCATGTCGAGGAGCCAATGCGCAAAAAATTCACGATAACCGAGCCGTCCGCAGGGGCTGGCGCGAACGATCAGGCTGTCGTCGCGATTGCGGCGCCGGACAGGCTGCAGCATTCGATCATCCTGTACTCGTCGCTGACGGTGCTCGTAATCATGTTCGCTGTCATCGTCAGTCTCGTTGTGGCTGGGCAATACAATCTCAATCTCGGCACGATCATTGACAGTCTGACTGTAGCGGCTCTCTGCAGTGCAGCCTATCTGGCCAGCAAGCGTCGGCAGTTGCTCCTCCAGGGCCTGCTGCTGTGCATCAGCGTGCCGGCCAATCTGCTGGCCATGCTGTTGATGGATGATCAGGGGATTTTTCTGGCGCTGCAATTGTTGAGTATCACGCCGATCATCTGGGGTCTCTTTACGACGCCTCTGATGAGCATTCTGTATACAGGCTGTGTGGTTACATTCATCAACTGGTATGTCGGTCCGGCGGCGCGTCTGGACGTCATCGTGAATGGTGCGAATGACACATTCCTGACAGGCGTCTCGCTCAGCCTGATTGCCGTCGGATGCGGAATTGCGGCTGTATTGCCGAAGCATTTCGGGCGTCAGGTCTATGACGCGCTCAAACGCCGGGTCCAGCGGGAGAATCTGAATCTGAACCGCTCGATGGCCTATGCCGAGCTTTCATCGGACTGGCATCTGGAAGTCGATGAAGCCGGGAAGATCATCCACTTTTTCGGCAAGGGGGACGCGACCGGGCGGCACTGGCGCGATGTCCTCATCGGATGGGACGCGGAAGAAACGGCCTTGAACCAGACGATCATGGAGCGCCAACCCTTTTCGAAGGTAAAGGCCATTCTGCGCCTCGGGGGGGAACAGTACCGGGTCGAGTTCAGCGGGCGTCCGCAATTCAACAAGCACGGTGTCTTCCGCGGATATATTGGCATCGCCCACGATATCAGCGTGCGCGAGGAATTCGAGCAGAGGCTGAGACAGCAGGCCACGACCGACCTGCTGACAGGTCTGGAAAACCGCCACGCCTTCAACGCCTTGATCGAATCCCTCAAGGACGGTGTCGATCCCGAGGCTGTCAGCGTGTTCTATCTTGATCTCGACAAGTTCAAGGAGCTGAACGACCGCCATGGTCATGGAGGTGGCGACGCCGCGCTTGTGGCGCTCGGCCAGCGCCTGACCCGGCTTGCGATCGAGGAGCCGGGGCTGCGCATCTTCCGCATCGGCGGGGACGAGTTCTGTTGCATCCTCCTGCGCAGTGCGAGCCTAAAGGAAGTGTCTGGCCTCGCCCGCAGAATCAAGAACCTGGCGTCCGAACCCATTTCCTATGACGGCCGCCTGATTGATCTGACCACGTCGGTCGGGGCATCTACGGGCGAGCGGGGAGAGGGCATCGAATACATCCTCGAGCTTGCCGACGCCGCTGTTTATGATGCGAAGTCCCAGGGCGGCGATGCCTGCATTGTTCCGGAACCGCATATCCGGGAGCGGCTGGAACGCCGCGTGTCGATCCATCGCGACCTCATGTCCGCCATCGCGCGCGGCGAGATCGGCCTGCACTATCAGCCCATCATGCGTGTGTCGGACTGTTCGCTTGTCGGAGTTGAGGCGCTGGCGCGCTGGACCCATCCGAAATATGGGGCCATCGATCCGGCCGAGTTCATCGAGATCGCGGAGGCCAGCCGGCACATCATCGCTTTTGGCGAATATGTCATGCGGCAGGCCTGCACCGACATGCTGGCCTGGATGACGGAGTTCGGACAGACCGTCCGCCTGAGTGTCAATGTGTCGCCGAACGAACTCCTGTCGCATGGGTTCGTGGCGTCGGTGACCCGTATTCTTGAAGAGACGCACTTTCCGCCAAATCTCCTGGAGATCGAAATCACCGAGCGCGGCGTCCTGCGCAATCTGGACACATCCTGTGAAGTCATCGAAGCCATTCGGGATCTGGGGGTGACCATCGCACTGGACGATTTCGGCACCGGCAATTCTTCGCTCAGCCGTCTCGAGAATTTGCCGGTGGACCGGGTAAAACTCGACCGGTCCTTCTTTGTGCGTGCCGAGCACAGCGATCGCGCGCGCCAGGTCCTGGGAATTCTGTCCGGAATGAGCCGTGTGCTCGATATCAATGTGATTGCCGAAGGCGTCGAAACCGAAGAACAGTTCCGCTTTGTGAACTTGGCCGGGTTCGGTGAAGTGCAGGGCTACCTCTTTGGACGCCCGGCCCCAATCTCGCAACTGGGCGAGGATCTGGCCGCCAAGGTGCGGGCGGAGATTCCGGCCTAGGCGCCGGTAATCGCCTCTTCTATTTGCGGAATGGATTGGTGCGCCAGATCCTTGTTGATCTCCGCAAGCAGCTTGATTGAGCCGGAATCGATCAGTAGACGGCGGAGTTCCCCAAGGGATTTCGGGTCCGCCGCCACAACGAGGTTCGCGGGCGACGTCTGAGTTACGGTCTCCAGCGTTGCTTGTGCGACCTGTGCAAGAAAGCGGGTTTCACCCACCTCGTGCCAGTCCGTCTGCTCTGTGGCAGCCTGTCCGCCGGACGGCGTACTGAACCGCCCCGGGCGATCACTCGACAACTCCTTCGCGGCCGGCGTGCTCTCTTCCAGCGCCTTCACAACGCGCAGGTCAATGATGCCATCATCGCCCTTGTTCTGGAGCAGAAGCGCCTTGGCGCCATCACTGACCAAGACATAGGTTCCGGTTGCCAGTTGCATGTGGGACTCCTCCTTGCTGTGACTTCAGATTGCACGCGTCCTGAGGCGCCGGATTGACGCCTATCAAGCCAATCGCGGCATCCGAATGCCAAAATGGTCAGATATCATGAGGAGGAGCGCGCCATGAGCCGAGCGAGTGTGAGCCAATTCGACGAAAGCCTTCATCTGACCAATGTCTGGCTGAAGGATATCACGGACCAACTCGGATGGACGGACCGGCGCGCGGCCTACAGCGCCTTGCGCGCAGCCTTGCACGCATTGCGCGACAGGCTGACCGTGGAAGAGGGTGCGCATTTGTCGGCGCAACTACCCCTGATCCTGAAAGGCGTATTCTACGATGGCTGGAAGCCCTCCAGATGCGGAGGGAACATACGGTCAGTCCGGGAGTTTCTGGCGCCGGTCACTGCCATATTCGGCGCCGATCCGGAAAAGGATGAAGACGCCATCGCCCGCGCCGTTTTCGCGACCTTGAGAAAGCATGTCTCGGCCGGTGAGTTTGACCATGTCCTTCATGCCTTGCCGGAACCGTTGCGCCCCTTGTTTGAGCCTGCTTGACCCGCGTCAATACAGTAGACTTCAGGACCTGTAATGGACACATGCCAAGGCAGGAGGTTTGAATGGACGATCTGACTCTCAGGGACTTTGTGGAAGATGAACTGGAATGGGAGCCGCGGATTGACGCAGCCAGTATTGGTGTGGCGGTTGAGGACGGCGTGGTGACGCTGATGGGACACGTCTCATCCTTTGCGGAGAAACTGGCCGCCGAGGACGCCGTCAAGCGCGTCAAGGGTGTTCGGGGCATTGCCCAGGAGATCGAGGTACGCCTGACAGGCCGGCCGAAGACGGATGATGATGAAATCGCCAGCAAGGCGGCCGATGTGCTCGACTGGGATGTCTCCTTGCCTGACAACGAGATTCAGGTACGCGTGCAAAATGGCTGGGTTACGCTCTCCGGAGAAGTCGACTGGAACTATCAACGGGACGCTGCAAAGTGGCGGGTGTCCAGCCTGCCGGGTGTTCGAGGTGTGTCAAACGCGATCAGCGTCAGGAAGCGGGCCTCGCCGTCCGACATCAAGGCACGGATCGAAAAGGCTCTTGTCCGGCACGCGAGAACCGAAGCGAGCGGCATTCGTGTGTCCGTAGTCGACGGCAATGTGGTGCTGGATGGTGTCGTGGAGGACTGGCATGATCGGGAAGTCGCCGAACAGGCCGCATGGGCCGCGCCGGGAGTTGTCTCCGTAGAGGACAGGCTTCGTCTGGGGTAGAATATCGGATCTATGCAATCGCGCTGAACTGCATTTGACCTGCAGGCGTATCGCTATCGTGCATTTGGACGCCTCCGTATGGAGCCGTAAAGGACCTCTTCAACGAATGCCGTGACGCGCTTCAGCTATTCGGGCAGCGCTTTTCCCGGGCATCGATCGTATACCCTATCACCGGATAGCTCTTTTCCCGATTATCCATCGTGGGATTGTCCGGCGGGGCATATTTCCTGTCGATACGGGTGATCCGGAGATATTTTCCAGCGCCGATTTTCAGTCTCTTTTTCACTTCGATGTCGAAATTCTGAGGGATGATATCAATCTTGCAAAACTCACCCGAAGAGCAGGCGGTTCGTTTCGGTGAAGCATCGGCTTCACTCGTATGCCGACCGGAAACAGTTCCCACCTTGTAGGGGACCGCATCGAGCCAGTCTGCTCCATCAAAGGTCATGAATTTGACGGGATAGTCAGAGCAGTTCTTTACGCGAATATGGACATCAGCGTGCGCCGCTGAGGTAGCCATGCTGGAGAGCATGATGACTGCCAAACACGAACAGGCCGCCTTTCGGAACAGGCCGGCCACCGCCGGAGATCTGACAATGCCATGAATGGGATGAACGCTGTCGCGGCTCCTCGGCATGTCCCTGGTTTGCGTATGGAAGCGATTTAACTGACCGTTCGGTCGAACTCTTCGGATGATCACTTTGAGAGTCCTCATGCATTCTGGCGTCAGGTGAAAAGAGCGACAAAGCTTTCGCTGCTCGCGTTCAAGTTGGTAGACCTCGGTTCGGGAGTGCACGGAATAAGTCGGATGCGGCATCCGCTGGAGCGGCGGGCTTCGGTGTATGCTGGAACCGATCGCGAGCACAGTTTTCCCGATTGATTTCCAAGTAGTCTTTTCTTTCCGTGCCGCGCGAGTGGGGTGGCTTTGTGCGATGTGATTGCCTTGCCCTTGTCTCGATCGACGGAGATACAGGACGACTGCGAGTCTGTTCGCCAGGAGTGTTTGGGCGAACAGCATCTGTTTCACTCCGCTGCCAATGAGGCGTAGCTGTCGGTCGGGTCGTCACAACGTTCAGTTCCGCTGGAAAGAGTGAATCGCAAAGCGTATTGTGTGCCTTCCCGCGCAGCGATTGCGGGGTCATCATATTCGAACTGCACCAACGAGATGATGCGCATGTAAACGTTCTTGCCGATATTGTACTTGAAGGTCTTGTTGAAAAATTCTGAGGGGTGCAGGTAAAGCTGGCAATGGGAACCGGTCTCGCAAGATATCGTGTGGAACCGTGTGTCACTTTCGCCAGACTTCTCAGCCGGGTGGAAAGCTGAAAGTGTTCCATGACTGGCCTGGATGATGCGCAAACTGTCCCCTCCATCAAAGGTCCAGTACCCGATTGACTGATCCGTACAGTTTTTGACGTGAAACCGGACGTCAGCATGGGAGGGAGATCCGAGAGCGGAGGTTAGACTTAGGATCAGAAGCAAAAGCAGCAGCTTGAGACGCATATGATCAATCCCCCGGGCCGATACCATCAGGCGTTTGGTCCTGACTCGAGCCCGTTATCTGTTGCCGGAAATCTTTGTCCGGATGAAAAGGTGAAACCAGATTATGGACAGAGTCTGCTGTCGCGTCTTGCCGAAACTGGCGCTTCGATCCGCTTTCTAGTTGCATGCAGGTCTCAATCGGTCCGGCAGGTTGACGCCGGTCAATTTGGCTTCTGGTGTTCCATGGCAGCCTCATGTCTCCGTCAAGATTGTTTCGAAAGACGAGATCGGTGTTCGGTTCCCGCACGACATATGCGCTGTTGAGTATCACGCTGGCTCTGGCTACGGCCTGTGCAACGGCCACGCCCTATCAACAAGCCGAGCGAGGCTATGGCTACAGTGATCGTCTGCTTTCAGGAGATCGCGCTGAAGTCAGCTTTCGTGGCAATACACATACAAGCCGACAGGATGTGGAACTCTTCCTGCTGTACCGCTCTGCGGAACTGGCTCGATCAAGAGGCGCCGAAACATTCCGGTTCGTGAACCGGACTGTGAAACAACACAAGGTCGACAAGCCAAACCCGTGCCATTCGCCCTACTACATGACCTATTTCGCTTATTCGATCGTGAATGTAGAGGAGGAATTCCTCGCCACGGCTGAAGTGGAATTCCTTGACTTGCGGCCCGCGTCGGAAACGGAAGGTGTGTTCGAGACGGGGCGCGTCCTGTCGGATCTGGACGCGTGTGTACGGCGCTGAAAATCCGCGCTCAAGGGATCACTCGCTGTCACTCCCGATACTGGCCCGAGCCTCTGACGTCACGAAACAATCCCGATAATCTCCGCAATCGGCTTCAGATGAGAGACGGATGGTTGCAACCGCCTCATACTCGCGTTTCGGGCTCGAATGCCAGGGGCTCTCGAGCTCGTAGATGCCGAAATAGTAGGGGAACGTCGTGTCGGCTGACTGGTGATAGATGCAGGTCGTTTCGGGTGTCGTCCGTAGCGTCGTGGTGCAGGTTGTCTCCCGGCCGACGATTGAAAAGCTTCCGGCTTTTTTGGTCTCGGCGATCTCGACCATACGTCGGAACAGGCTGTCTTCTACGTCCTGCTGGCTCGTGCCGGCGTTTCCCCGGAAACCGACACGGAAAAGGTCTTCAGCGAGAGCCTCGTCTGTGTAGCCGTGAAGATCACTTGCAGGCTGATACGGCGTAGGTGAAGGCGTCAGGGCGCATCCTGCCACGACACTGGCGGCAATCATGCAGGTGGCGAAATACCGGGTTCGATTGAGCGTGCACATGAGTCATGAGTCTCCTTTTGGCGGGCGTGATGGGCTATCTGAAGTCGGCACTTCGGGGCGGAAGTTTCCCGATCAGGTCGGAATGAGCCATTTGTGCTGCATGCTTTCGCGTGTATCGGCGATGTCCGTATCGTCGACTGTCATTGTATCCGTGTGTCCAAATCCCAGGCTGTAGTCGAGAATGGACAGAATGGTCGGAGTTATGCGGAAGAAGGCGGGTGGGATGCCTTCCATTGGGTCCATGTTCGCGATCTGGGGGAACCGCTTCAGCATCATGCCGACGATCTCTGCGCTCTCTTCCTCTGTCGTCATTTCCGTTGCCCGGGCGGCCATGGACAGGCCGCGAATGTGATCCCAGTCGGAATAGGGCGGCGTCACTGTCAGCGAGACCCTCGGGTCGCGGCGCATGTTTCTCGCTTTCTGGGAGTCCCGGCCCACACCGATGAACAGGGTCAGTCCGTCATGGACGAAAGACACCGTGGTATTCTGGGGAAAGCCGTCGTGTCGAACAGTCGCGATGGCCAGATCATTGCTGGCGTCCAGAATGGCGATTGCCTTCTTTTCCAGGTCGGACTTCATGGCTGGAACCTCCGTCATATGGCGTCTTCAGAATGGAACGGGTCAAGCCGGACCGCCTTGATGCTGATCAAGGCGTTGAGAATTCAGGCATGCCGCGCGGCGTCACGTGCGTTGAATGGCAAGCCGCAACTGTTTCTCCACTTCCAGCAATCCGAAAACGGCAATTCCTGCGCCGAGAACGATGCCGGCATGTTTTAGCGGAAGGCCTGTGGTGCCAAACACGGCCTGGGCCGTCGGCCAATAGGTCGCGGCCAACTGACCCGCAACAACCACACACAAGGCGATCCAGATAGCCGGGGTGCCGCGCAGTCCGGCAAGTGTGGTGGACGCGCCGTGTTGGTACCGGACAAAGAACAGGTAGGCGACCTGCAATACGACCAGGCCGTTGAAGGCCACGGTTCGGGCAAGGTCGAGCGATCCGGTCTCGTTGAGCGTGTAAGTGAAGATTCCAAAGATGGCGGCTGCGAACAACAGGGTTGCCACGACGATATCTCCAAGCAGGCCGGCATCCAGAAGAGGCGTTGTCCGCTTGCGGGGCGGCGCGCTCATTGTCCCGGGTTCGAGCGGCTCGAAGGCGAGGGCCAGCCCGAGCGTCATCTCGGTAATCAGATTGATCCACAGGATCTGGATGGGGGTGATCGGCAGGACAAGACCAAACAGGAGCGCCAGAATCACGACGCTGGATTCCCCGCCGCCGGTCGGCAGTGTCCACCGGATCAGTTTCCGGATATTGTCATAGACCCTTCTGCCTTCAGTGACGGCGGCGGCAATGGAGGCAAAATTGTCGTCCGCAAGCACTATGGCAGCGGACTCCTTGGCGGCTTCGCTGCCTTTCTGTCCCATGGCCACACCGACATCCGCCCGCTTGAGCGCGGGCGCATCGTTCACGCCATCGCCGGTCATGGCCACGATCAGGTCCTGGCTCTGGAGAGCCTTGACGAGACGCAGTTTGTGTTCGGGACTGGTCCGGGCAAAGACATTGGTGTCGCGAACCGCAGAAGCCAGCGCGACATCGTCCAGATGATCCAGATCGCGGCCCTCAAGCACGTGCCCAGGAGTTTCCAGCCCGATCTCGGCGGCAATGGCCGTGGCCGTGCCCGCATGATCACCTGTGATCATCTTGACCTGAATACCGGCCGCCCGGCACTCCGCGACCGCGCGGATCGCTTCCGGGCGGGGAGGGTCGGCCAGACCTGCCAGGCCTATGAAGGTCAGATGACCTGACAGCGCTTCCGGACCCAGTTCCGTTTCGGTCGCATTCTTCAGTGTGGCAAGGGCGAGGACCCGCATGCCACGCGCGGCGAAGCGGTCCGTGACGGCACGAATTTCCCTGCGATCGATGGGAATGGCTGAACCATCAGCGTCCAGCATGTCGGAGCAAAGCCCCGTAATGGCCTCGGGCGCGCCTTTGACATGCAGCACTTCGCTGTCGCCATCCCGGTTCCGGGTCACCATCAGGCGATGGCGGGAATCGAAAGGCAACACATCAAGACGGGTTTGCTCGGTACGCAGTGCCTCAGGATCCGGCAGCACCTTGCCGGCAAGGGCCAGAAGGGCGCCCTCCATGGGGTCCCCGGTCAGCGCCCAACCCGTCGGCTGTTTCAGCAATCGTGAGTCATTGCACAGGGCGGCCGTTATGGCGAAGGTGTGCAGAGGGCAGGTCGCGGAAAGCTGTGGACGAGGGGAGAGGAGTCCTGTCGGGGAGTATCCCTCTCCGGACACATCATATGACTGGCCCGCCGTCCACACTGCACGCACAACCATCTCGTTTCGGGTCAGCGTGCCGGTCTTGTCCGTACAGATAACAGAAACGGCGCCAAGCGTCTCGATTGCCGGCAGGCGCCGGACTATGGCGTGCTTGCGGGCCATGGCGCGGACACCGATGGCCATCGTGATCGTCAGGACGGCCGGCAGGCCTTCCGGAATGGCTGCGACCGACAAACCCACCACGGACATGAACGTGTCCGTAAAATCGTCCTCTCGAATGAACACGCCATAGGACAACAATGCTGCTCCCATCAGCAGAATCAGCACGGTCAGCCAGCGTGCAAACGCATTCATCTGACCGAGAAGCGGTGTCTGAAGCGTGTCCACCGAGGACAGCATGCCGCTCACATGCCCGATTTCTGTCCGGGGGCCGATGGCTGTGACCACACCTTGGGCCTGTCCGGCGGTAACGATGGTACCGCCAAATGCTATGCAGGTCCGTTCCCCAAGTGGTGCGTCTTCGCGTACTGGCTCAATGGCCTTGTTCACTGGAACAGACTCGCCGGTCAGGAGCGCTTCCTGCACTTGCAGGCCGTGCACCTCGAATAGCCTCAGATCAGCCGGCACCCGGTCTCCGGCTTCAACGAACACACTGTCCCCCGGCACCAATTGCTCGGCGTCCAGGGTAATCCGGCGTCCGTCCCGCACCACGTGCGCGTGCGGCGACAGCATGGTTTCGATCGCTTCGAGTGCGGCAGCAGCGCGGCCTTCCTGCACGAAGCCGATGATGGCATTGGCGAGGACGACAAACAGGATGACCGCGGAGTCGATGGGCTGGCCGAGCCACCAGGTGACGATGGCCGCGACAATCAGCACATAGATCAGCGCGTTATGGAAGTGAGACAGAAACCGGAGGACAATCGGTGTCTTGCGCGCGCGGGGAATCCGGTTCGCCCCATGAATGTCCTGCCGTATCGCGGCGTCGGCGCTGGAGAGACCCTCTCGGCTGGTTCCGAATTGCTCCAGGACCGCATCAACCGTTTTGGCATGCGTGACAACTTCTGAAGGACGGCCTGCGGTCATGGATCGGCTCCAGGCGGCGAAGCGGAAACGGGACCCGGCCTGAAGGGCGGGTTTCAAGTCCCTAGGACGGTGGATCGCCACTCCGTTTGATTGGGATCAAGGCGGGAATGCCTGCCTGTGGCGAATTTGGCGCACGATCTGTCAGCCCGGAGGGAGTCGCATGAGCTTCAAGACCATTTTCGTGCCCATGGCGTTTGAGCAAACCGCGAAAAGCGTGTCCGATGCCGCCCTGAAGATGGCCCATGCCTTTCATGGACATGTCATGGCGCACCATGTCCGCCAACGGTTCGCCTCCTATCCGCCGATGGAGTTCTTTCCGGCTGCCGCAAGCGCCACGACCATGGCGATGGAAAGCCATGATGAAGCAACCGCAGCCTTTGCCCGCACCATGCGTGTTGCGTTCGAGGAGCGGTGTGACGAGGATGGTGCGCACATCGTGCCGGTGTCCGAAGCGCTCAAACACAATGGTGTCACGGCCTCATGGTCGGAGGAAACCGGCGCGATGACGCGAAACTATGCCATGGCGGCTCGGGTCGCGGATCTGGTCGTGATGTCCAATCCGGACCCGAAGGAAATCCTGCTCGAACGGGAGATATTTGAAGAAATTCTCATGCAGTCCGGCGCTCCCGTGCTGCTTGTGCCACGCGACGGACTGGACGCGGCCCCGCGTCGCCCGCTGGTCGCATGGGATGGCAGCCTTCAGGCATCCCGCATCCTGCGGTGCGCCTTGCCCCTTCTGCAGATGAGCGAGGAAACCACGCTCCTCACCATCGGCGAAACGGATTTCGGCACGCCCGGCATCGAAGCCGCCCGGCTCTGGCTGGAACGGGCAGGCGTGAAGGTGAAGAGCCGCACGGTCGAATGGCCCGACCGGCCCATTGCCGAACGGATCCTCAATCAGTGCGAGGCCACCGGCAGCGACATTGTCCTGATGGGCGGGTATTCGCATTCGCGACTGCGCGAGAGCATGCTGGGAGGGGTCACACTGCACATGCTGCGACACGCCAACCAACCCCTTCTCATGATCCACTAGGACCCGAATCATGGCGGATACCGCATTCAGCCTGGATCCCGACCGCACGGCTGAAGCAGACATCCTGCTGTCTGCGCGTGGACTGACAAAGGTTTATGACACCGGCGAGGTGAAGGTGCAGGCCCTGCGCGGCGTTGACCTCGACGTCTTCCGGGGGGAGCTTCTCGTCATGCTGGGCGCGTCCGGAAGCGGCAAGTCGACCCTGCTCAACATATTGGGCGGTCTGGACCGACCCAGTGAAGGGGATGTGCTGTTTGAAGGAAAATCGCTGACGCGGCGGACAGATGCGGGGCTGACCCGCTATCGGCGCAATCATGTCGGTTTCATTTTCCAGTTCTACAATCTCGTGCCAAGCCTGACAGCCCGCGAGAATGTGGCGCTCGTGACGGAGATCGCGCGCGACCCCATTCCGCCGGAAGATGCGCTGTCCATGGTCGGGCTCGGCAAGCGGCTGGACCATTTTCCGGCTGAACTGTCCGGCGGGGAACAGCAACGGGTTGCCGTGGCCCGGGCGATTGCCAAACGTCCCTCGCTGCTGTTCTGCGATGAGCCGACCGGCGCGCTCGACAGCACAACCGGGATTCAGGTCCTGGAAGCACTCGATCACGTGAATCGCGAGCTCGGCGCCACGACCGTGGTGATCACGCACAATGTGGGGATCGCCGACATGTCGGACCGCACCATCCGCCTGTCCGACGGACAGATAGCGGAGACCCGCCAGATTGATCGCGCAAAGAAGCCGTCGGAACTGTCCTGGTGAAGTTCGGCGCCTGGATCTCCGCTCTCGACCGCAAATTGCTGCGGGATCTGTTGCACATGCGCGGGCAGGGCATGGCTGTGGGGGCGATCGTTGCCTGCGGGGTCGCCATCATGGTCATGGCGCTCGGCGCCATTTCCTCTCTCGAACTCAGCCGGTCGACCTATTATGAGCGTTTCCGCTTTGCCGACGTGTTCAGCAATGCGAAGCGCGCCCCGGAACGCCTGGTCAGCAACATCGCGGAAATCGACGGTGTACGCGCGGTCGAAACGCGTATTTCCCGTCTGGTCACGCTCGATATCGAAGGGCTTCGGGAGCCGGCCAATGCGCAACTCGTCTCGCTGCCGGAAATTGGCGAGCCTCGCCTGAACGGGGTGTTGCTGTATTCCGGACGCTTCCCGGATCCGGGCCGGCCGGACGAAGCGGTCGTCTCGAAATCCTTCATGGATGCGCACGGCTTCAGACTGGGCGGAAGCGTCCGGGCCGTGGTGAACGGACGGGCTCGTGATGTGGAGATCGTCGGCATCGGCGATTCACCGGAACATATCTACATGCTTGGTCCGGGCGGCTTGCTTCCGGACGAGAAACGATTTGCCATTTTCTGGATGGGGCGCCGCGCACTCGAAGCGGCCTTCGATCTTGATGGCGCGTTCAATGATGTCAGCGTGTCCCTCAATCCCGGCACCAATCCGCACCATGTGATCGATGCGCTCGATACATTGCTCGAGCCTTACGGGACTGGCGGCGCGTATGGCGCGGAAGATCAGTTGTCGAACGCGTTCATCGAGAGCGAGATGCAGCAGCTTGCGGCCATTGCCGCCATCATCCCGCCCATCTTTCTGGTCGTGTCCGCAATGCTCATCAATGCCATACTGGCGCGTCTGATTGCCACGGAACGCCAGCAGATCGGCTTGTTGAAGGCCTTCGGGTTCGATCAGCGGGAAATTGCCTGGCATTATGTGAAAATGGCTCTGGGCATGGTGGCGGGTGGCATCCTGGTCGGCTTCGGCCTCGGGGCAGCGCTGGCCCGGCTGATGACCAATCTCTATTCGGACAGTTTCCGCTTTCCCGACATGATCTTTCGCCTGGAGCCTTCCGCCTTCGTGATCGGTGGCGGTGCGGCGGCGTTTGCGGCGGTCATCGGTGCGGTCGGGTCAGCGCGCTCCGCGGCGAAACTGGCGCCTGCCGAAGCGATGTCGCCCGCGCCACCGACCATGTACAGCAAGGGACTGGTTCAGCGCATGTTCGGTTTCTTCAAACTGGACGAGCCAACACGGATGATCCTGCGCCATATCACGCGTTGGCCGGTCCGGGCCGCTGTCACGATTGCCGGCGTGGCCGCGGCGCAGGGCCTTCTGGTCGGCACCCTGTTTGCCTTTGATGCGATTGACGAGATGCTGGAGCAGAGATTCCACCGTACCGATGCATATGATGCGGCGATCAGTTTTGTCGAACCTGTCAATTTTGGTGCGCTGAGAGAAATCGAACGCCTGCCGGGTGTCCTGTCGGTGCAGCCCAGTCGGGACGTGTCCGTCAGATTGCGCCACCGGCATCTGGACGAGCGGGCCTGGCTGGTTGGGCTCGATGCCGATGGTCGCCAAAGACGGATTCTGGATGGTGACCGACGATACATGAAAGTGCCGGACAGGGGACTGGCCCTGTCGGCGCAGCTGGCCAACATGATCGCGGCAGGATTGGGCGATCATGTTACGCTGGAGGTTCTCGAAGGTGAACGTCCCATTGTCGAAGCGACCGTCACGGCGATTGTCAATGAACCGATGGGATGGCCTGCTTTCATGGACACATCGGCGCTCGGCAGGCTCCTGGGGGAAAGCAGGGTGATCAGCGGAGTCTACGTCATGGTCGATCCTGACCTTGAAGCGGACTTCAGCGATGCGGTGCTTGAGCGCCCCGGAATTGCCAGTGTAACGCTGCAGCGCGCCTCCATCGAAAGCTTCAATGAGTCGATGGAAGAGAATGTGAACATCATGATGACCATCTATGCGCTCATCGGCGGGGCCATCGCGGCCGCCGTGGTGTACAATGCCGCGCGTATCGGGCTGACCGAACGGGGGCGAGAACTTGCGAGTCTCCGCGTACTGGGATTCTCCGAAGGCGAAGTATCCTACATCCTGATTGGAGAACTGGCACTCCTCGTCTTTCTCGCCTTGCCGCTCGGCGGTTTGCTCGGCGCTGGGCTTGCCTATCTTGTGGCGACGTCCATGGCTACGGAATTATTCCGTGTACCACTGACGATTGACCCCTCAACACAAGGGTTCGCGGCGCTGATCGTGATCGCGTCCTCCATTGCAGCCGCCCTGTTTGTCCGAAATCGAGTGAAGTCACTCGATCTGATCGCCGTATTGAAGACCCGGGAGTAACCCATGGCCCTGAGAAACCGTATCCTGTTCTGGGCAGTCATTGCCCTTGTTGTTGTCAGTCTGGCGGTGTGGGCCTTCTCACCGCGCGCCGTGGACGTCGATATCGTCGAAGTGCAGCGCGGTCCCATGACCGTATCGGTTGAGGAAGAAGGTGAGACCCGCATTCACGACGTGTTCGAGATTTCGGCGCCGGTCGCCGGGCAATTGGAGCGCATTGGTCTCGATGCTGGTGATTGTGTCTATGAGGGTGAGACAGTGGTGGCCGTCATCAAACCCATTGCGGCCCCGGTCCTGGACAGCCGGTCTGAAAAGCAGCTCTCCGCGGTGGCAGACGCCGCCGCCGCCGCCGTCAGGGCAGCAGCTGCAGAATTGGACCGGGTCAGGGCCGAACTCTCGCGCGCAGAAACCGACGCGAACCGCTATCGTCAGCTCGCACCGGGAGGGTCGATCGCCCGGCAGGTGCTCGAGCGTGCCGAGGCGGAAGAGCGGACTTTGCACGCCGCCGCACGGGCCGCTGAAGCGGCCCTGGCCATGCGACGGCAGGAACTGGCCGCTGCGCGTGCGGCCCTTCGCCCGAGCAGCGCATCTGAAGGTGGCGAACTGATTGACGTGATTGCACCGATTGACGGCGTGCTGTTGCGTCGTTTGCGACAGAGCGAGGGGCCGGTCGCGCAGGGGGCGCCTCTGGTCGAAGTGGGCGATCCGGACGAAATTGAAATCATCTCGGACCTCCTGTCGGAAGACGCCGTACGGATTTCACCCGGGGACCCGGTGACGATCTCGGACTGGGGCGGACCTGATCTTTACGGAAAAGTCCGCCGGATAGAGCCATTCGCCTTCACGAAAGTCTCCGCACTCGGCATTGAAGAGCAACGGGTCAATGTGGTGATGGATCTGTCTCCCGGACAGCCCTCCGCACGACTCGGCCATGGCTATCGTGTCGATGTGGCTGTCGAGGTCTGGTCGGCTGATGATGTGTTGACCGCGCCGATGACCGCCCTGTTCAAGCAGGACCGCGCCTGGTCGGTCTATCGTGTGGAGCGCGGACGCGCGCGTTTGCGCCAGGTCGAAATTGGCCACATGAACGGACAGGTCGCAGAGATTCTTGCTGGGCTCGAGCCCGGTGACACGCTGGTTGAGCATCCCTCGAGCCGCATCGAAGATCGCGTCCTCGTTCGGGCACGGCAATCTGCAGGACCCGTGATGGAAGAGTCTCCGGGTATGACCGCCGATGCGGTTCCCCTGTCCGCGAGCTGGGACACAGACGCCAGCGGCTGCGATTTCCTGATACGCTAGAGCAGGCTGGCGCAATCGCGTGCGATGATCCGTTCTTCATCGGCTTCGATGCGTATGACCGACACAGGTGCATCGGGCGGGGAGAGGAATGTCGAATTGGCGAGGTTGGCGGTTTGCTCGATCCGGGGGCCGAGCCATTCCAGATGCTCGATGATCCGGTTGCGTATCTCGGGTGAGTTTTCGCCGACGCCTCCGGAAAACACGATGGCATCGATGCCGCCAAGATCCACCATGAGCGAGCCGACCTGACTGGCGATACGATAGCAATACAGATCCAGCGCCTCTCGCGCTTCCGGCGCACTACTTTCGAGCAGCACTCTTGGATCACTCGATATGCCGGACACGCCCAGCAGGCCGGACTGCCTGTAGAGCAGGTCGCCTACGTCGTCAGGCGACATGCCGCGATCCTGAACCAGATGCAGGACAACCCCAGGGTCGAGGTCGCCGCACCGCGTTGCCATAGGCAGTCCGTCGAGCGCCGTCAGGCCCATGGAGGTCGCGATGCTTGCGCCATTGCGCATCGCGCAGGCACTTGCGCCGCTGCCGAGATGAAGGGCAATGAGCCGCGCAGGCCGACTGCCGAGAATTTCGCCAATGCTCTCGGAGATGTGGGCATAGGAAAGTCCATGGAACCCGAAACGCAAAATGCCCTCCTCGCTCAATGCGCGGGGCAGAGCGTAGAGTTCGGCAATGCGGGGGATGGTACGGTGGAAGGCCGTGTCGAACGACAGTGTCTGGGGCAGGTCTGGCAGGGCAGCCTGAACGGCGCGCACGCCTGCCAGATTGTGCGGTTGGTGCGCGGGCGCAAAGACCGACAATGCCTCCAGCTCTTCCAGGTTGGTCTCATTGGCGATGACCGCACGCGCATGTTTCCGACCACCGTGCACAATCCGGTGACCGATGCCGGTCAGAGTAAACTGTTCGGTCTGGCGGGACAGCCAGCCCGCAAGGCGTTCCGTCAATTGGTGTGGCTCTTCGCACTGACGAATCTCGACTTCCAGGCCTTCCAGCATTGCCGGATCTGAAATGTCGACACTGCGTGCGCCGGAGAGGTCGCGCACCGCGCCGCGGAGAAGGCACGCCGAGAGCTTCTTGTCCGGCTGGAGCCCATAGACTGAAAACTTCAGGCTGGAGGATCCGATATTGAAAGTGGCAACGGCCTGAACGCTCATGAAACACTCTGATACCAGTTTGAAACCAGCGCAGCGAAGGCACAGGAGGCCAGACGTTCCTCCGCAGTGTCTGCCCGGCTGGTCAGAATGATCGGAACGGAGGCGCCCAGAACGATTCCGGCGGCCGAAGCGCCGGCGAGATAGTCCAGTTGCTTGGCCAACATGTTCCCGGCTTCCAGGGTTGGCACAATCAGAACGTCTGCGTCGCCCGCAACCGGCGAGGTCAGCCCCTTTGCGGTAACCGCGTCTGGCGAGACGGCCAGATCGAAGGCCAGGGGACCATCCAGCAGGCCGCCCTTTATCTGGCCCCGCTCAGCCATCTTGCATAGGGCCGCCGCATCTAGTGTGGAAGGGATCACCGGATCGACTTCCTCCGTGGCCGAGAGGATGGCCACTTTGGGCTGTTCAATTCCGATCGCGCGCGCGGCATCGATGGCGTTTTGAGTGATCCAGCGCTTGGCAGGCAGGTCCGGTGCGATGTTGATCGCACCGTCGCTGATCAGGATGGGTTTGTGATAGCCGCTGGTCTCCAGCAGGAACACATGGCTCATTCGCCGGTCCGTCCTGAGACCTTTATCGCGTTTGACAATGGCCTCCATCAATTCATTGGTATGCAGCGCACCTTTCATGACAGCGTTGGCTCGTCCGTTTCGAACCCATTCGACCGCTTTGGACGCAGCTGCATGACTGTGGGCGGTCGGCACGAGTTCGGTGCCGTCAATGTCCAGTTCGCCAGCCTTGGCAGCGGCGCGGATCTTGTCCTCCGGGCCGATCAGGATGGGAATGATGATCCCTAACCGGGCCGCGTCCAGAGCGCCTTTCAGGCTCGACGTGCTGACCGGATGAACCACTGCTACGCGCAAGGGCTCGCCACTGAGCGCAGTGGCCCGGGACCGGATGTCGTCAAAGGGTAGGGAAGGCGTGTCGGACATGGTTTTCCTCCTCACGACTCGTTCTGGCGTGTGTCCGCTCAGTGTTGCTCAGCTGTGGCCCCGCTGCCAACCTGCAAGTCAGACAAGCTCGCAAGATGGGGATGCCTCAATACGCATTTCTCCGGGGTGATGCCGCTAGGTAGTTCCCCGCAATTGAGCCTCGCGGAAAGTGGCGGCTTACTGGACCTGACCTGATGGGGGCATCACAGGATTAGCCAGAGGAGATTTGACATGGCCCAGAAGCGAGCGCAGGCGGAACAGGCGGCCGCCAGTCCCCGTACCAGTCGGACGACGAAGAAGGCATCGGTCGGATTCGATCCCGCCGCGGCGATGCCGCTGCCATTCGCGGATGGCATGCGTTACGGAACCGAGGCGATGAAACACTGGTTCGAAACCGGACAGGACATGGCCCGCTTCTACAATACGCGCCTGATCAAGGATTTCTCTTATCTGAGCGAGTTCGGTGCCTGCCGGACACCCGCACAAGGCGCAGAAGTATGGCTGCGCGCAGCCAGCGAGGCGGCGCATGACTATGCCGATCAACTGGACCGGGTGATGAAGATTGCGATGAACGGATCGCACAAGGAAGCGTCCAAGGAGTGATCCGGGCCTGAATTGACCTGGAACGAAATCTGCGGCTGGTCTGATGCCTCGACACTGATGGGACGGTCCGGTTGGACAGATTGAAACTTTTTGACACGGTCCTGAGACCCGTAACGGCGTTTCTTCACGACGCGCTGAACCGTGTGGACAACGATCCGGACCTGGCTGAAACCGCGCGTCCCCTGATCGAGGCGATCGAAGCCGTGCCCGGTTCCGGGCGGGTCGCCATCTATCTGCGGGGGGCGTCGGACACAGCGCAACTCGTGTCGGGACCATCCTTCAGTTCAGTTGAATCAGACATGCTTCGCAGTCGGATTGATGAAACGCTGTCCGGTGCGTCATTGCCCGGCCTGCCTGCGATCATGGCTGTCTCGTTGGACAATGGCCCCGTGCACAGGACACGGCTGTTCCCCCTGCGCATTGCTGGCGAAGAACCGGCGGCGATCCTGGTCACGGTCCGCGATCCGAAGGACGAGGCGGATGATACGGTCTTCAGCAGCTTCCTGGACGAGATCACTCAACTCGCAGGCATCGTCGTCGAGGACCGGCGCCTGCGTTCGAAGATGACCGACCAGCAAACCATGCTGTCAGTCCTTCTGAGCGCAGCTCCCGATGCCATCGTCCGCATCGACCGGCAGGGAACGATCCTGGACTTCACCGGCAGCGCAGAACGTGTGTTCGGGTGGACGGCGTCAGACATGATCGGCAAGCCTCTCAGCCTGCTGATGCCAGAGCCATATGCCAGTCAACATGACGATTATCTTGCCGCGTTTCTGGAGACGGGAGAGCGGAAGTTGCCCGATTTTGGTCGCACGCTCCAGGCTCGCTACAAATCGGGTCACGTATTCCCGGTGGAGGTGGCCCTGAGTGAACTGCCGGGGCGGGACGGGCCGGAATTCATCGGGATCGTCCGGGACATCTCTCGCCGCGTGGCGCGTGAGGCAGAAGTCGAATCGTTGAGAGATGCGCTGGATGCGGCCGCCCTGCAAAGCGCGCTGGGAGAGTTTGCGGCAACCATCGCCCATGAGCTGAACCAGCCCCTGACAGCGATTGCCAACTATATGGACGCGCTGGAGCTGCGATTGAAATCGCCGAGGGACGGCGATCTCGAGGAGGCGCTCGAACTTGCCCGAAAGTCGGCAGCCCAGGCCAGGTTGGGCGGACAGGTCATCGCGCGCACCCGGCGGATGACCCTGCGCGGCGACAGTGAGATGAAACTCGACGATTTCCACGGCGCAGTGGCAGAAGCCATGGCGATGCTGTCCCATGCGCCATCCGCCAAGGGGGTCGCGATCCGTTTCAGTCATGACGGGCGGCGGGACCCATCCCTGTTTGACCGGGTTCAGGTGCAGCAGATCCTGATCAATCTGGTCAGCAACGCGCTTCGGGCGATGGCCAACCAGCAGGGGGCGGAACTCACTGTCGTAACGCGACAGGACGCTTCTGTGTTGGAGTTGATCGTCCGCGATACAGGTCCAGGCATCGCGGACGACGACAAACCCAAGATATTTGACCGGTTTTTTCGCAGGAGTCGGTCCGGAATGGGGCTGGGCCTGTCAATTGTCCGCCGGCTTGCACAGGCTCATGGCGGCGATATCACGCTTGCGGATGCAATTGGGGGTGGTGCCGAGTTCACCCTTACCCTTCCACGCCGTGTGGTGTAGATTGGGCAGAACAGAGGGGAGCCCGACGTGACAGCGCCTGATGCCTGCAAGATTATCGTGGTTGACGATGATGCCGGTGTCAGGGATTCGCTGGACGCATTGCTGGAGGCAAAGGGCTATGCCTGCGAGCTGTTTGCTTCTGCCGAGGCGTTCCTTGACCAGCATAACGCAGCAGACCCGGCCATTATCCTCATGGACTATTCATTGGGCAGCATGTCCGGGATGCAGGCCATACAGACGGTTCGCGCCAATGATGACACGCGCCCGATCATCATGATTACGGCACATGGCGACGTTGCGCTTGCGGTGAAGGCCATGCGGGCCGGTGCGACCGACTTCATTGAAAAGCCATGGGACAAGGATGCCTTGTTCAATGCCATTGAGCGTGCGTCCGACAATGCGCGTGCGGCCGCGGAACTCGCGCAAGCCCGCAAGCAAGCGCTGGACGCGATCTTGAGCTTTACACCGCGAGAGAAGGACGTTTTCGACCAGTTGATCACCGGCGCGTCGAACAAGCTGGTCGCACGGACGCTCGATCTCAGCCCGCGGACTGTGGAATTTTACCGGGCCAACGTACTCGAGAAGGCCGGGGCAGGAAGTGTTGCGGAATTGGTGCGACTGGCTTTCCTTGCGCGCGGCGCCGAGCTCTGACGGGCTCTAGACGGCGATTTCGCCCGGGTCGCACGCGCCACTATCTCCACGACCGGCCTGCCGACGCAGGCGGCCGATATCTGCTATGCGAAAGCGATCTGGACGGGGCAGGTCGATAATCCCTGTTTGCTTCAGCCGATTCAGCATCCGGCTGACGGTTTCAAGCGTTAGCCCCAAATGATCTGCCATGTCACAGCGGCTCATTGGGATCGGAATATATCCATCCGCTCGAGGCCGGAAACGTCCGGCGAGGAAAAGAACGAAATCGGCCACGCGTTCCTTTGCGCACCTGCATGCAAGCAATGTCGCCTGCCGACGGGCATCCGCAGCCGCCTTGTCTATGTCGCGGAAAACCTCCGCGCGAAACTCCGCATCCTCCAGCAGTCGTCGTTCAAACGCGGCTCGGCTGACATAGTCCGTTTCGACGGGGCTCAATGCCTCTGCGCTGGTGGGGCTGGTGGAAGACAGGCACAACGAGACATAGTCTCCGGGGCCTGCAAAGGCCTCGATCTGCCGGTATCCGTCGGCCGTCACACGATAGACTGTGACCGTACCTGACAGGATCTTGTGCAGTCCGCGGTCGGCATCACCTTGATGGAACAGATGCTCAGCCGGTGCGAACACGCGTCTTTGTCCCGTCATGTTCGCCTGAATTGCATTTTGGGCTTCAGTACGGGTCATGTCGGTCTCCTGACGCTGCGTGATGTGACAGTCTCAGGATGACGCAAGCGGGTGGCACCTGACATTACGGGACATTACGCATAAGGGTTTGTACGCAGGCTGCGACACGCAGCTCGTCTTCCCCGATACAGGTTTGTCCGGTGTGATGGACGATGCTCAAGCCGGCTGGGTGATTTGATCCTTCGTAAAAGTCCGGATCGTGTCCACAAAACGGTCTGCATCCGTATTCTCATGAATGCCCGCAAGGTCGCCTTCACGCAGGACAAGTCTTGCGACCGGAACTCGACGTGCAAGACTCTGCATCGTGTTCATGACATTTTTTCCGCCTTCGCCCTGTTGCGTGCAGAAGAAAGCGACATTGGGCAATTGGCGACGATACATCTTTATGAATGTCCGGATCGGTACGCTTGGACGACCGACCCAGACCGGTGTTCCAATCAGGATAAGTTGGTAATCTGACAGGTTTTTGCCAAGTGGTGCCAAGCGGGAGTTTCCGCCCAGAACCGACGCAAGTGCCGCTTGTATCGTGCCCCATGAACTGATCCAGTCGCGTCCATCGTGAAGTGCTTCCAGATCGGCGCCCAGTTCATTTGCTAGATGATTTGACAGCAGTTGCGTGTTCCCGGTCCGGGAATAGTAGACGATCAGAATAGACACACGAACCTCCTGTTTTCGTCGTAGACTAGTGTGGGCAACTCGGTGACGCTTGTTGCAGGTCAAGTCCTGAGATTAGCGTTGCAACACATAGCGGCCGGGCGCGGGCGAGAGAGGCGCATATTCCTCCAGGCCTCCACCGGGTGAAGGCGGCGCAACAGGATCGCCCGAATGCCGGTCCAGCCAGTCAATCCATGCGGGCCACCAGGATCCTTCCGAATGTGTGGCAGCAGAAAGCCATGCGTCCGGATCCATATGCGGGGCGTCATGCGTGCGTGTCAGTATACGGAAATGGCGGCCTTCCCGACCGGGTTCGGATACAATTCCGCCATTGTGGCCGCCACTGGCCAGTACAAATGTGACTTCCGCATCGGTCAGTTGGTGAATCTTGAAGGCCGACGGCCATGGGGCGATGTGGTCGAGTTCTGTGCCAACCGCGAAGGTGGGGGTTCGAACATCGCTGAGGAAGACGGGCCGATCGTCCACCTTCAGCCTTCCTTCGGCGAGATCATTGTCCAGAAACAGCTGCCTCAAATACTCACGATGCATGCGGTACGGCATACGCGTTCCATCGGCATTCCACGCCATCATGTCCGACATGGCTGCGCGCTCGCCCATCAGATAGGTCCGCATATTCTGCGAAAAAACGAGATCATTCGAGCGCAGGATCTGAAACGCTCCGGCCATTTGCGAACTGTCGAGAAAGCCTTGCTCCCACATGACGTCCTCGAGCAATGCCAGCTGGCTCTCATTGACGAACAGGGTCAGCTCGCCGGCCTCCGTAAAATCGGACTGGGACGCAAAGAAGGACAGGCTGGCCAGTTGCCGTTCTGCATCTGACCGCATTGCGGCTGCGGCAATCGAAAGCAGTGTGCCGCCGAGGCAGTATCCAACGGCGTGAACCCTGGCGCCACCGCAGATGTCACGCGCGGCGGCAAGGCCGGCACGGAAGCCGAGCTCCAGATAGTCGTTCAGGCCCAGGTCGCGGTCTTCCGGCGCCGGATTCTTCCAGGAAATCATGAAGACTGTATAGCCCTGGTCCGTCAGGTATTTGACGAGGGAATTGTCCGGGCCGAGATCCAGAATGTAATATTTCATGATCCAGGCCGGTGTGATGAGCACCGGTTCTGGACGGACGGATTTGGTCGTCGGTAAATACTGTATCAGCTCGATCAACCGGTTTCGGTAGACAACTTTTCCGGGCGTGATGGCAAGCGTCTCCCCAACAGCGAATGCCTCTGCACCAATCGGAGCGTGCCCTCCGGCCAGACGCTCCCAGTCCTCAACGAAATTCTGAAAGCCCCGCACGAGGTTCAGGCCGCCGGTGGACAGCGTTGCCTGAGCAACGTCCGGGTTCAGCCAGGGGATATTGGAGGGCGACGCCAGGTCGAGCAATTGACGTGTGGCAAATGTGACGATGGCTTCGTTCTGCGCATCTACGCCGCGCACGTCGCGCGTCGCATTGTGCCACCATTGCTGGGTCAGCAGGAATCCCTGGCAGATCATATTGTAGGGCCAGCTTCGCCAGGCTGGGCTGTCGAAGCGATGGTCTTGGGGCAGGGGGTCAATGCAGCGTTCCTGACCGTCGTCTTCCCGCGCAGCGCGATCGAGCCAGCTTAGATAGCGCAATGCCTTTCGAACGGCCTTGGTACGCAGCTGCATCTGCTTTCCCGGTGACACAGCCAGATGAATGGCCCAGTCCGCATAGGCCAGCCATAATCCTATCAGGGACAAGCCACCTGTGAATTGGGCGATGTGGGCGTGCATCGACCGGTCAAGCACGTCTCCAAGAGCAGTCGACGCGTAGCTGTCACGCCGAGACTCGAAGAAGGGCGCGAGAGATGGGGCATGCCATGCTGGCGTTGCCCGGGACAGCCAGGGAAACGGCCATTGCGCCTGTTTCGAGGCTGTTTCGTCTGTTGGACCAGTCAAATCTTCAGGCATTTCGCAGAACACATCAAAAGTTGAGACGAGTCTCACTGTGTTCCGGAAAGACGGGGCGTCAGTATTGATCATCATCAATACCCGCACTTCGGTGTTCGGGTCTACGGTTCTGGCGTTTGCGCCGGGCCGTAAGTTCAATCAATGTGTGAGCCTGCGCGTGTTCGCAGGCTTCATGTCTGCAGCTTGCTCAAACAGGATCAGGACAAGGCCGAGAACCTGCCTTCGCTTACGCGATCAATCCGGACTGAATGGCTTTTACAACGACTTCAGTTCGGTTGCGGGCGTCCAGTTTCAAAGCGAGCGATCTCAGATGCAGTTTGACGGTCGTTTCCTGAATATCCAGGGAGCGCGCGATCAGCTTGTTGGACTCCCCCCGCTGCAGACAAAACAGGACTTCCCGTTCTCTCGGCGTGAGATCGGTTCCGTCCGGACCGGATGCATTTTCGGTTTGTGCCGGTGTGAATACTTGCCCCGCCAGAATGAGCCGGACCGCTGCAACAAGCCCATCCCCCGGCATGGTCTTGGGAATGAACCCCCTGGCGCCAGCATCCATCAGGGCGTTTACTTCCATTTGTCCCGCGACGCCGGACAGGATCGCAAAACTCTGATCGGAGAAGTTGGCAATCATTTCCTTGACGTCCTGGACGCCTGTTATGCCCGGCATACGCAGATCCAGCAGCACGAGATCAAACCGTGCGCCGCTCTCCAGTTCAGATTGAACTGCTTGTCCGGTTCGCACGACTGATACATCCGCATTCGGCAGTTCATGTTCAAGAAGCGAGCGCACGGCATCCAGCACAAGGTCGTGATCGTCGGCGATGAGAATGCGCATGTATCTGGTCCGTTCAATTGCCCGATTAGATGGGTTCGTCCGCGGGGTCGAGAGGTGCAGTTCTACCGATCCGGTCGAGTGTCGCCCAGAGAGTTTCGCGCGAGATCGGCTTCTTCAGTGTGGCGGCCAGCCCGGCGGGGAGCGGCGCAGCGAGTGCGCCTGAACTCATGATAACCGGAACAGATGGCGAGATTTCGTTCAATTGAGGAACAAGTTCATCCCCGCTCATCTGTGGCATTCGCCGGTCCGTTACAACCAGTCCGAAGGCGGACGGTGCAACGCGGAACACTTCAAGCGCTTCCAGAGGATTGGTAAATCCGACGGGGTCCCAGCCGAAATCCCTCAACAGGGATACCAGCATGTCGACCTGAAACTGGTCGTCGTCAATGACCATGGCGCCGGTTCCTGTCACCTGAGCTTCAACACTGTCCGCACCGATTGATGAAGGAAGTGCCTGGAGCGGTTCTAGCAGCGGAAGATCAATCACGATCATGGTCCCTTCGCCGGGCCGGCTGTAGACGCGCAGGCGACCGGGCTGTCCTTGAAGCAGGGCATCAACTGTAACCAGACCAAGCCCGCGGCCTGTTCCCTTTGTCGATTGAAAGGGCAGGAAAGCTGTGTCCAGCGCTTTCTGAGACATTCCTGCTCCATTGTCGCGGACAATCAGACGCGCTGCCGGAAACGTGCTGCACTTGCCACGCTCATAGACTGCAGCCGGGGAAAAATCCGGTTCCACAGCACTGTCTTGGGCGATCTGCATCAGGGACAGGAATACCTGCCCGTCTGGCAAGATGGCCTCGCGGGCATTCTTGAGCAGGTTGAACACCATGCGAGAGAACAGGGTCGGATCGGTTTCGCACACCAGCTTGTCCTGAGTGATCAGAAGTTCGAACCCCTGAGTCGCAAGAAACTGGTTGCTGTTGAGTTCGCCCACATCCCGGACAAGACGGTTGAGCGCGCAGACCTTGCGTTCCGGTGTGGTATCGAAATGCATCAGGTCTTCAACCAGTTGATTTGCCTGATCACAGGATTGCTGGATACGGGCGATCAGCAGATCTGAAATATCCGCTTGCGAGTCATCGCCAAGCAGCTGAGCGGACGCGTTGATGATGGCGAGAATGTTGGCAAAATCATGCCCGACAGACTGCGCCATACGCCCGAGGGCGTCCCTGCGCTCAGCATCCGCCAGCATCTCGTGCATCTTTTCCCGTTGCGCTTCCCGCCGGCGTATGATGCCGACATCCCGCGTGGCGCAGAGGATTCCTCCATCTGACAGGGCCGTCAGTGACAGGTCCTGGTGCACTTTCGAGCCGTCCTTGCCCAACCCGGTGACCTCTCCACGCCAGTATCCGTTTCTTTGGAATTCCGGAAAAACTTCTGTCTCGAAACGTTGTAGCGTATCGGTACTGTACAGCGTGCTCCAGTGAATGCCGATACACTCATCTGCCTGCGCAAAGCTGAACATGCTGGCATGGGTCGGGTTCATGTATGTGAAGAATCCATCCCGGTTTGTGATGGCGATCCCGTCCGCGGATACGTCAATCGCGGTCGTCAGGTGTTTGACCTGAATGGCCTCCTCGCGCAGGCGCTCGGTGATGTCATACAATTCGGCAGATCGCTGTTCCAGCAGGCGCTCGGCAGCGGCGCGCGCCGCCGTCTCCCTTTCGAGCTTGCGCGTCAGCCTTGCAACCGTGTCGTCCGTTCCGTTCAACGTCCATCCTTGCGGAGAATGTGAAAGTCCGCATTGTACAGGTAACGGTGTTTACTATCGGTTCTCACGATCTCAAAATCTGCGAGATTTCCGTAATGCGCAAGGGCCGCGAGGATCATGCCTTCACACAAATCGGCCATGGGACGCGCGGACGCGTAGCTTATCTTCATTTCGCGATCGCCATCACGTGATTGCGGCAGGATTTCCGGGACTTCGGCGTCCGGGTACAGTTTGCGGACATCCCGATGGATGACGCCGTGGATGCGCTCGATGAGATCGAAAGCATGATGGACATTGTCCTGAGGGTGTCCTGCAATCAGACTCGGAAAGAGACTCTGTCCGAACTTGACGAGAAGCTCACGCGCAGACACATCGGTCTTTGCGGATAGGGCGCCAACCAAATCGATCATTTCTGAATGATCATAATACCCGACGCTGGTGTAGACACCGCCCGATTCCAGTTCGACGGAGTTCAGCAATTCGTCAACAATCACTTCGCCGAATTCCTGTTCGGCAAAATCCAGGAACTGTCTGAACACAACACCTTTCAAGTATCTGCCCCTTTCATCTGGTTTCTAGCGACCTGCGCCTCGGTATCTCACGGTTTGGAAGTGCGACCGCTCCACTTCCGAACAGATAACAGTGATCGAATGGAGCGACTACCTGACCAAAAGGTCAGGGTGGCCCCCACCCTTTGCGCTGCATGACCGTTCTTCCGGAGAATATCCGTGCCGGGTGAAACCGGGCATCTATCGCCGTGAGCTTGGTACTCATTCGGGGATACGACATGAATTACTTCCATCCAAAAATACAAACGATTGGGGCTGCGGCGTTCCTGCTGTCTGCGGCGTCCGCTTCGGCTCAGATCAGCATGGAGCCATCGGGGTGGTCGCAGCGGCCTCTCGGTTTCAGCTCCGATGCGCAGGCCAACCGTGTCGTGCTGTCCAGTGGGGGGGGCAGTCCTTCCGAGAGGGTCGGATCGTTCATCAGCGCGACTCCCATGATGCCATCCTGGTCGGGGACCACCACAGGAGGCCAGGCGACTGCGATTGGAAACATGATCAGTGTCGAGATCGAAGGCAACAACAACACGGTGGTCGTCGATGCGTCCCAAGTGAATACGGGAAACCAGACCGCCATCGTCGCTCACTTGCCGGCAGGCGGGGGCGATTGATCATGACGTATCGCAAAGCATTTTTCACAACCCTTGCCGGCGCAGGTCTGCTTGCAGCAACCGCATGTACATCGATGGACGCTGTGGTCTCTGATCCGGACTATCTTTCCACCGGAGCGATCGTTGAGGCCAGCACAACTGCGTATTCCAGCCAACTCGCCTGCATGAAGCGAACAACTGGGGCTGAGAAACCACGGATTGCAGTCGGCGACATACGGGACATGACCGGCAGGTTCTCTACATTCGAAGGCGCAGTCGCCACGCAGGGGGCATCCCTGATGGTGATGACAGCGTTGAGCCAGGCAGGATTTCCTCTGGCCGAGCGTCTCGACACGGCCGTGGCCGAGCAGGAGCTCGAATTTGCCAATAATCGCCTGATCAGTGAAGCGGGCGAGCCAACAGAGGACTACCGGAAGGTTTTCACCGGCTCCATCGCGGGCAGTGACTACATCCTGCTGGGCGGCATCACAGAACTCAATTTCAATGTGCATAGCGGTGTTCGAGAGGCACGTATCGGTCCAGTCATCGGCGGTGCCAGACACTATGCCATGACTGTGGCGCTTGATCTTCGGCTGGTGAACACGACGGACCTGTCCGTGGTCAACCTGGTCAGCCAACGGAAAGTTATTCGCGGGCGCGAAATTCGCGCGGGCGTGTTCGAGTTCATAGGCGACACGACCATCGACATCGGCTTGGGCGAACGCGCCCAGGAACCGGTCCACACCGCAATTCGAACGATTGTCGAAAGCGCTGTTTTCGACCTCGTCTCAGGCATCGCCGGCCCGTCCGCGCAAGCCTGCTCTCAAGCAGAGTTCGTCATGTCGGACGTGCCTGCCCTTCAACAGACCCAAAATTAAAGGAGATTTCTCATGAAACGGTCTGCTCTTTTCTTCGCTTCTGCCCTCATTCTTGCAGCCCCAGCTGCGATGGCGCAGGATTCCAGCCTTGTTGATGTCGACCTGGGTCTTGGCGGTGTCGTGGACGCGACGGTCGATGTGGGTGGTGACAGCCTGGTCGATGCCAATGTCGATGTCCTCGGTGGAGACCTTGTCGATGCAGATATCACACTCGGTGGAGACGCTTTGGTGGACGCTGATGTGAATCTTGGCTTGGACAGTTCTGTGGCTGGTGATGTCGCGGGCGCGGCATCGAATGCCGTCGATTACGCTACACGCCAGGCGAACTCCGGAAACCAGACGGCGACCCTGAAACTTCTGGGCGGCAAGCTGGGGGAAGTCACCGGAACAGCAGCTGCCATCGGCAACTCATACTCGATCGAATCGGTCGCTGATGCGGTGTCGTCGGTGAACCAAACCAACTCAGGCGCCGGATACGCCAACGCGAATGTGGATATCCAGAATTCCGGCACCGTCACAGCGACCTCTGCCGCTATCGGCAACACCGCTTCTGTCGCGTCCGAGGTCAGCACGATTGCTAGCCGTTCCGTACAATCGAACAGCGGTTACATGACTTCGCAAATGAACGCTGTCGTCACTGACATGAACGAGGCCACAGCTACCGCCGCGTCCATTGGTAACTCTCTTTCAGTCGAGATTCCGGGGAGCGGCACCATGAGCGCACGGCAATACAATTCCGGAACTATGGTTGCCGAATTGAACGGCCGCCTGTCCGGTTTTGCAGATGGCACGGCAACCGCTGCAGCGATCGGTAACTCGGCATCGCTGACCAGCCTCAACTCGGATTTGGTCGGCAACGTTCTGACCCGCATCAACCAAGCCAATTCGGGTCACCAGATTTCCTCACTGGCTGCCCAAGTGTGCCATGGGGCCGAGGCTGCTGCGACTGCAGCATCCATCGGCAACACGGTGAACATTTCGGTGCAGTAAGTGCGGAAGAGGGCGCCGGACGGCCTTTTAGTCCCCCGAATGAACGTTCGGCGCCCTCATGATCTGCAGGATATCATTCTGGTATCGAGGCCCGTTTGCTCACGCGACGGGCCTTTTTCTCTTGCTCGGACCCGAGTTTCATGACGTCAGCTTGACCGGAAAACCCTTCATTCAGCCTTTCCCGTATTGGCATGGCGGAAAGTGCTGCTATCCGGGCATAGTCCAGCGTGGACAGGGGCTTTCGGCTATGACATAAGCCGCCCCTTCAGACAGGATTCACAGGGCGCCCGCGCGCAATTCTTGCGCCCGTGACCCAAGATTACGGATGATTGAACCGATGGAAGTTACCCAGACCAAGGCAGAAGGTCTCAGCCGCACGTTTGCCATCAAGGTGCCAGCCTCAGAGCTGCAGGCGAAACTCGATGAGCGGATCGAGGAAATCCGGCCGCAAATGAAGCTGAAAGGCTTCCGTCCGGGCAAAGTTCCCGCATCCCACGTGCGCAAGATGTACGGCCAGGATTTGATGGGCGAGTTGATCAACAAGCTTGTCACCGAGACCAATCAAAAGGCGCTGGAAGACAATGAACTGCGCCCGGCCGGCCAGCCTGACGTTCAAATCGAAGGTGACATGGAAGCGGTTGTGAAGGGCGAGGCCGACCTTTCCTACAACATGAACGTCGATGTCATGCCGGAGTTCGAACCCGCTGACGTGACGAAGCTGAAGATTACCCGCCCAGTGGCAGACGTGGCCCAGGAGCAGATTGACGAAGCACTCGCGCGTATCGCCGAGCAAAACACCCAATATGAGGCTCGTGCGAAGACCGCGAAGGCCAAGGATGGTGACGCGGTCGTGATGGATTTCGTCGGTAAGATCGACGGAGAAGCCTTCGAAGGCGGTAGCGCCGAGCAGCAGACGCTCGTGCTCGGATCCGGTCAGTTCATCCCCGGCTTTGAAGACCAATTGGTCGGCGTGAAGGCTGGTGAGGAAAAGGAAGTGAATGTCACTTTCCCGGAAGCTTATGGTGCTGCCGATCTTGCTGGCAAGGATGCTGTTTTCGAAGTGAAAGTGCATGAAGTGCGCGCGCCGAAGACCCCCGAAATCGATGAGGAATTCGCCAAGGGCCTCGGACTGGAAAGCTTGGAACAGCTCACAGGCCTGGTTAAGGACCAGCTCAAGGCAGAGCACGACAATGCGTCCCGTGCGAAGGCAAAGCGCAATCTGCTGGACCAACTGGATGAAGCTCACAGCTTCGATCTGCCGCCGAACATGGTGGAACAGGAATTCGGCCAGATCTGGCAGCAATTGCAGGCTGAGATGGATGCCGGCCGCACGGCCGATGAGGACAAGGACAAGTCGGAAGACGAACTCAAGGAAGAGTATCGCAAGATTGCCGAGCGCCGTGTGCGTCTCGGACTGGTCCTGGCAGAAATCGGACGCGTTGCCGACGTGCGGATTTCCGAGCAGGAAGTGAATCAGGCCTTGATCCGAGAAGCGCGTCAGTATCCGGGGCAGGAGACCCAGGTCGTGGAATTCTTCCGCAAGAACCCGGGTGCCATGGCCCAGCTGCGCGCACCGATCTATGAAGACAAGGTCGTCGACCACATTCTGGACGTCGCCGAAATCACGGAAGAGACCGTGTCGCGCGAGGACCTGTTCAAGGAAGACGACGAGTAAACTTCACAGAAGACTGCAGTCTGAACAAAGCCGGTCCGCAGGGCCGGCTTTTTTCATGCGCCGAACCCTAATAGGTAAACTGGATATTAACCGCATCTCGCGAATTTGTGTCGAATCGCAAGGAAGAGGCATCAGAAGATGAGCGTCCAGAGCATCCGCCCGCAATTGACCGAACAGGATATCCATCGCCTGATCAAGGGCGAGACGCCGGAGGATCGTGCGTCCGTGGCTCATCGTCTGTGTCGGCGCATTGCGCTTGACGTGCTCAGCGATCGCGAACGGGAATATGCTCAGGAAATCATGGGCATACTGGCTGATGATGCGGCCGACCTCGTCCGGCGGACCTTGTCGGTCACCTTGCGGAATTCGCCCATTCTGCCGCGGGATATTGCGCTGAAGCTTGCTCAGGATGTCGAGGCGGTGGCCATTCCCGTCCTGCAGGATTCTCCGGTTTTCTCTGATGAGGACCTGATTGAATTGGTCCTGTCCGTGACGGCCGCGAAACAAGCGGCCATTGCCAACCGCGAAAGCCTTTCCACAACGCTGACCGAGGTCATCTCAGAGCATGGAACGGTAGAGGCCGTCCGGGTTCTGTCGGCCAATGAGGGCGCAGACTGGAACGACGCGGCCTATGATCACTCGATTCGGCGTTTCGGATCGGACGAAGGGGTGCAGAAGGGGCTGATCAGCCGCGAATTCATTCCGGTTCATATCGCCGAGAAAATGGTCTCTCTCGTATCGGGTCAGTTGTTCGACCTGCTGGTCAATCGGCACGAGCTTCCTGCGCAATTGGCGATCGACCTGGCCTCGGCGTCACGAGAGCGCGCCACGCTGGATCTGGTCGAGCAGGCGGGTCGCACCTATGATCTTCCAAGGTTTGTGTCACAATTGCACCTGAATGGCAGGCTGACCCATTCCCTCATCATGCGCGCCCTGTGCTGCGGCCAGATGCCGTTCGTAGAGCATGCCCTGGCAGAGTTGTCCGGCGTCGGGCACCAGCGTGTCTGGTTGATGATCCATGATGCGGGCCCGTTGGGTCTGCAGGCCGTCTTTGATCGCGCCGGCATGCCGCGCAAGATGCTTCCGGCCTTTCGCGCAGCCGTGAACGTCTTCCACGAGACCAGCCATGATGGCGGTCCGAATGACCGCGCCCGTTTCCGGGCCCGCATGATCGAACGCGTGCTCACGCAGTTTCAGGCCATTCCAAAGGAAGACCTCGACTACCTGCTGGAAAAACTGGATTACTATTCAGAGATGGCCGCCATGGAAGAAGCGGGCGGCTCGATGGATGTCGCCTAGCAGTCGCTGCGGAGGCGGACACCGGCCTTGACGCCGATGCGTTCCAGAAAGGCGCCATCCCGCCAATTGGCCTTGTCTGCGATCACGAGAATGCCGGCATGGCTGGCGGATTCGCAGATATCCATCAATTCGTCACTTTCGGACACTTCCTCTGCGTCGACGCGGATGCTGTCGATCAACAGGCCAAGCCCCTGACGGAGAGGAGATTGCCAGGATTTGCGCATGTCGATGGACACGCGAAAGCCGCGCTTGCGCAAAGCCGCAACATGATTGATGGCGTCCGCGTGTCCGTCGGAAAAGGCAGCGTCCGGGAATTCGAGACTGACTTCCTGCTGGCAGAGTGTTGTCCGACGAATGGCAGCGTCGCAACCCACTGCCGTGTTCTTGTCGCGCAGAGCGGCTGCCGGGGCGGGGACGATGATCGGGCGCATACGATTGTCGAACGTGTGCGCCGCGCTTGCGACTTCCGCCAGACGGTCGCTCAGCCATTTTGCTGGTTCTGACGCAGTGTTTGACCGGCTCGCCGGGCCGAATGCGGCGCGTTCTTCATAGTGGCGGGACAGTTCGCAAACCGTGCCGTAGGCGGTGCCGTCAAGCACATGCATGACGGGCTGGAAACGGAGATGGACCTTCTGTCCACTGTGAGCGACAACTTTCGTTTGAAATAATTCCCGCATCACTCTTCCTGTCTTTCTGACCGTGCCTATTGCCTTCCCTAAGGGAGATAATTGAAGATCACGCGCAGAAATCCGTGCGGATTTAGAAGAAATTTCAATTAATCGGGAGATCAAGAATGTCGTCACAGCCTGCAGGCCCCAAGCTCTCCGCCACCGTACTTGTCGTTCGTGATGGAGACGCGCTGCCTGAAGTGCTGATGGTGAAACGGCACTACCAGATCGATTTTGCCGCCGGTGCGCTGGTCTTTCCGGGCGGGAAGGCAACGCCTGAAGATTCCAGTCCGGACTGGGACGCCTATACCGACGGGGATTTCGGGCCGGTCCAGCAGGACGCACGGATCGCCGCGGTTCGGGAAGCGTTCGAGGAGTCCGGCCTGCTGCTGGCGCGCCACAAGGCCCAACGCGGAACCAACCAGCCCCTGGTCGGGCCTGAGACAGCCGAAAAGCTCGATCCCTTCCGCTCAGCTGTGGATCGGGGAGAGCAAAGCTTTCTGGAACTCATCCGGGACAATGGGCTCGTTCTGGCGCTCGACAGTCTTGTGCATTTCGGACATTGGATCACGCCGGACATGATGCCGAAACGGTTCGATACCCACTTTTACCTTGCGCCAGCGCCGCCGGACCAGATCGCCGCCCATGATGGGCGGGAGACGACGGATTCCGTATGGATCGGGGCCCAGGCTGCGCTCGACGCGGAAGAGGCAGGGGAAGCTGTCATCATATTCCCGACCCGGATGAATTTGAAAAAGCTGGCCACGGCCAAATCTGTCGCCGATGCGGTTGAGCGCTTCGGTGCAGAGACAGTGATCACCGTGAAGCCGCAGCAATCGGAGACGCCCGAAGGCGAACCCTGTCTAGTGATTCCCGAGGTGGAAGGCTACGGTCAGACCATCGAATTGCTATCGCGGGTCAATGTCTGAACCCTGTCAGAGAATGAATTTCGACAGGTCGGCATTTCCGGCCAGGCTGGCGACGCGTTCATCGACATAGTCCGGGGTGATCGTGACCGTTTCGCCCTTCTTGTCGGGGGCATCGAAACTGATTTCATCCAGCAGGCGCTCGAGAACGGTCTGAAGCCGCCGGGCGCCGATATTCTCGACGCTGCTGTTGACCGCCTCGGCCAGGTCCGCCAGTCGGTCGATCGCCGCATCCTCGAATTCGAGCGTGACGCCTTCGGCTTCCATGAGCGCCTGATACTGCCGGATCAGGCTGGCCTCCGGTTCGACCAGGATGCGACGCAGATCGTCCCGCGTCAGGGCGTCGAGTTCGACACGGATGGGCAAACGGCCCTGCAGCTCCGGAAGAAGATCCGATGGCTTCGAGACATGGAATGCGCCTGACGCGATGAACAGGATGTGATCGGTCTTCACGGCGCCGCGCTTGGTGCTGACGGTCGTTCCCTCGATCAGGGGCAAGAGATCCCGCTGCACACCTTCGCGGCTGACATCCGCGCCGCCGCGATTCTGTTTTGCTGCGACCTTGTCGATTTCGTCCAGGAACACAATGCCGTCTTCTTCGACGGCGTGCACGGCCTCGCGGACAATCGCATCCTCGTCCAGAAGCCGGTCGGATTCTTCCTCGACAAGGGGCTGATAGGCTTCCTTGACGGTGGTCCGGACCCGTTTCGTGCGCCCGCCCATGGCCTTGCCCAGCATGTCCGACAGATTGATCATGCCCATGGAGCCGCCCTGGCCGGGGATGTCCAGCATCTGCATCGGGCTACCGGATTCGGCGATGTCCAGGTCGACCGGCTTGTCGTCCAGTTCCCCCGCGCGCAGTTTCCTGCGGAACACTTCGCGCGTGGACGATTGCGCATCCTCACCGACCAGCGCGTCCAGCAGGCGCTCCTCGGCCGCGTCCCGTGCCTGGTCGGCTACGCCTTCGCGCTTCTGATCGCGTACCATCGAGACTGCCGCCTCCACCAGATCGCGGATGATCTGCTCAACGTCTCGTCCGACATAGCCCACTTCGGTGAATTTCGTCGCTTCCACTTTCAGGAAGGGTGCATTGGCCAGACGGGCGAGGCGCCGGGACACTTCGGTCTTGCCGACCCCGGTCGGGCCAATCATCAGGATGTTCTTCGGCGTGATTTCACCACGAATGGATTCAGATGCCTGCTTGCGGCGCCAGCGGTTTCGAAGCGCAATGGCCACGGCGCGCTTCGCCCCTGCCTGGCCGACAATATGGCGATCAAGTTCTGCAACGATTTCGCGGGGGGTGAGGTCTTTCATCAGGTTTTCCGGTATGCGCTGACCTGGGCGTCAGTCTTGAAAGAAGGCCTGGAACGGGACACCTAGAGGTCCAGCGATTCCAGCGTGAAATGGCTGTTTGTGTAGACGCAGATGTCAGCGGCGATCTGCATCGCCTTGCGACCGATCTCTTCGGCGTCGCTCTCATAATCATACAGGCCACGCGCGGCTGCCAACGCATAGTTTCCGCCCGATCCGACTGCAACGACATTGTGTTCCGGCTCAAGCACGTCTCCGGCACCGGTGATGACCAGAGTCGACTCCTTGTCGGCAACAATCAGCAATGCCTCCAGTTTCTGGAGGTATTTTTCGGTCCGCCAGTCCTTGGCAAGTTCTACCGCCGCGCGCTGCAACTGACCGGGATGGCGCTCCAGCTTGGCTTCAAGTCGTTCGAACAGGGTAAAGGCATCAGCGGTCGCGCCGGCAAACCCTGCAAGAATCTCTCCGCCCGCAATCCGGCGAACCTTGCGGGCATTGCCTTTCATGATGGTTTGCCCCATGGACACCTGACCATCACTGAGCATGACAAGTTTCTGGCCCTTGCGGACGGCGAGGATGGTGGTGCCATGCCAGATGGCGTCACTGTTGCTGTCATTCATCATGCGGTCTGATGTGGCCGATCCGGGCCTGCGGTTCAAGGGAGTTCCTGTTACATGAATTTCCACAGAGTTATGTCATATAAGTGTAGCTTTGCGCGGCTATCTGGGCGCGGATGGAAAGGGACCGCCTGAATGGTGCAGCAGCTCGGCCAACTACCGATGGGATGGTTGCTGACCGCGCTGATCGTATTCGTGGTGACAACCGGATTCTCGATCGGACGCGTACGGGCTGAGCGGTACATGGTGGCCGGCGGCCACAGATTCCATTCGCGCGGCAATTACCATGGTTACTATGTGGCAATGTGGGGGTTTGTCCCTCCATTGCTGATTGCCACTTTTTACGCGCTTTTCTCCCAATCGGCCCTGTTCCATGTTCTGAGCGGCGAATTGCCGTCAGCTTTCCATGAATTGTCTGCGGCAGAGCTGCAATCCTATCTCGAGGCTGTTGCGAATGCTGCAGGTACCGGCGGCTATTCCGGTGCGGACCGGATATTTGCCACGGTGACCGCACGCTATCTCGAGCTTTCCGGCGGGCTGAAGGCGATCACACTGGTCTCCATGATCGGCGCGGCGATAGCCGGGATCTCCTATGCCCGCAGTCGCGTGGCGCCTGCCTTCAGGGCGCGTATCAAGGTGGAGCGCGGGGCAGAAGTGTTCCTGTTTCTTTGCGCCGCCATCGCCATTGCAACCACGGTCGGCATCGTGGCGTCGCTGCTTTACGAAAGTCTCCGCTTCTTCTCGAAGGTGCCGATCACCGATTTCCTGTTCGGCTTGCACTGGAACGCTCAGACCAGCGCGGAATTTGGCGCACTGCCGCTGTTCTTCGGCACGTTCATGATTGCGCTCATTGCCATGTTCGTCGCCGCGCCGGTCGGGCTGTTCTCGGCGATCTACCTTTCCGAATACGCGTCGCCCCGAACGCGACGCCTTGCAAAACCGCTTCTGGAAATGCTGGCTGGCATTCCGACCGTGGTCTATGGCTTCTTCGCCTTGCTTGTGATTGCGCCTGCCGTCCGGGCGGCCTCGCTCGGGGTGAACAGTTTTCTGATAGAAGCCGGCTTGCGGTCCGAGCCACTTCTGGCAGCGCAGCCCACCAGTGCACTGGCAGCAGGTCTTGTCATGGGCGTGATGGTCATACCGTTTGTGTCATCCCTGTCGGATGATGTGATCAACGCCGTACCTGGCACATTGCGGGATGCGGCTTTCGCCATGGGGGCCACCAAGTCTGAAACAATCAAGCAGATCATCCTGCCGGCCGCGTTGCCGGGAATCGTGGCGTCGATGCTGCTGGCAGTGTCGCGTGCCATCGGTGAGACGATGATCGTGGTCATGGCAGCAGGCCAGAGGGCGCGTATCTCCTTTGACCCGTCGACGGATCTGACCACGATAACCGTACAGATCGTGGCCTTGCTGACAGGTGAGACCCAGTTCGACAGTCCGAAAACCTTGTCAGCTTTCGCATTGGGACTCGTCCTGTTTGCCGTGACACTCTGCTTCAACCTCATCGCCCTGCGCGTGGTGCAACGTTACAGGGAGAAATATGACTAGTTCTCCCAAACCGACCTTCCAGACGGAACAGGCACTCAAGAGGTTGCGCAGTCGCCGCGCGGCGGACGCAAGATTTCGTGCCTATGGCTTGTGTGCGCTGGGGTTCGCGCTGCTGTCTCTTGTTTTTCTGATGGGGGCAATTGCCTGGAAGGCGACAGGGGCAGCTACATACCATGTGGTCAAGACGGAAATTAAATTGGTTCCGGAACGAATTGTTCCCGACGGCAATGCGTCGCCCGGCGAGATTACCCGCAATATCGAGGGGTTCTATTCCCTGCTTCGCGACGATCTTTCGTCGCTATTCCCGCGTGCTGCGGAAACGGTTCAGGCGCGACAGGAATTCAATGCCCTGGTTGACCGACTGGCGGTTCTGCCTCTGGCACGCCGGGTCGCGGAGACCCCTTCGCTTATTGGCCAGAGCGTCATGGTCAATATTCCGGTCTCGGATGATGTGGATATGTTCCTCAAGCGCGCGGCTCCGCGGGTAATTCTGATGCGGCTTGGCCCGGGGGAACCGATCGAGGCAGAGCAGGGCCTTCGGTTGCGGCATCGCGCGCTCGGACAGGTGGAGGCAAAGCTTGCGGCTCTGGCCGGTGATGAGGTGCCTTCCGTGATCATCATGGCAGGACAGAGTGTTGCCAGGATGACAGGCCTGTCAGGGGAAACAGTCGATCTGGAATTGCTCGCAGGGACGGCAGAACCATTTCAGGCTGAGCCCTTGCGGATCTTTATCCTGCCTTCCTCGGAGTCGCGGCGGGCCATTTCGGACCAACAGATTGCCTGGGCTTTGTCTCTGAAATCCGCCGGAGTGATCCAGCGTGTGCCGCATGGCAGCCTGCTGACGCGCACAGACAGCACCTATCCGGAACTGGCAGGATCTCTGGCTGCCATTGTCGGCTCTCTGCTCACATTGCTGGTAACGGCATCGGTCGCCATTCCGATCGGGATCTTCGCGGCAATCTTCCTGGAGGAATTCGCACCGCGAAATCGACTGACCCAGCTGATCGAAGTGAACATCAACAATCTGGCGGCCGTGCCATCAATCGTCTTCGGCCTGCTGGGGGCGACGCTTTTGCTTGGCACGTTCGGACTTCCGCGTTCGGCCCCGCTGGTCGGGGGACTGGTTCTGGCGCTGCTGATCCTGCCCGTCGTGATCATTGCGGCACGCGCGGCCTTGCGGGCTGTGCCGCCGTCCATTCGCAGTGGCGCTCTGGCGGTCGGCGCGTCCCGGATGCAGGCGGTTTTCCATCATGTCCTGCCTCTGGCTTTGCCAGGTATGCTGACGGGAGCGATCCTGGGCATGGCGCGGGCGCTGGGCGAGACAGCGCCGCTGCTATTGATCGGCATGGTGGCATTTGTTGCCGAGGTGCCGTCCTCGACCACGGACGAGGCGACAGCCCTGCCTGTGCTGATCTACAGTTGGGCATCGAATGCGGAACGGGCCTGGGAGCCGATGACGGCGGCTGTCATCGTGATCCTTTTGTCGATACTGGTAGTCATGAATTTGATCGTCGTTCTGTTGCGACGTCGATTCGAGCGGAGATGGTGATGGACACGACGACCCAGTCAAAACATGATCCAGCCCTGACGGGGGAGGGCGCCGATTCAAGCCGTGACCTCGTTTACCCGCGCATCGACTGTCAGAATGTCAGCGTCTTTTATAATGGCAAGCAGGCCGTCTACGATGTTTCCCTGCCTGTCTTCGATCGCTCCGTGACGGCGCTGATCGGGCCTTCCGGCTGTGGCAAGTCCACATTCCTGCGATGCCTGAACCGAATGAACGACACGATCGACGGGGCACGGGTATCCGGCGAGATCTATATGGACGGCGAGAATATCAACTCGCCGGATGTGGACCCGGTCCTGTTGCGGTCCCGTGTCGGCATGGTGTTCCAGAAGCCCAATCCATTCCCGAAATCGATCTATGACAACATCGCCTACGGGCCCCGCATTCACGGCCTGGTGGATGACCGGCATGAGCTTGATGCGATTGTCGAGAAAAGCCTCCGCCGGGCCGGCCTGTGGGACGAGGTGAAGGATCGCCTGACCCAGCCCGGGACCAGTCTGTCGGGGGGGCAGCAGCAACGCCTGTGCATCGCACGCGCCATCGCCGTCCGCCCGGAAGTGATCCTGATGGATGAACCCTGTTCTTCGCTGGATCCCATCGCGACGGCGCGGATCGAGGAATTGATCGATGAATTGCGCAAGCGCTATTGCATCGTCATCGTGACCCATTCGATGCAGCAGGCGGCACGGGTTTCGCAACGCACCGCCTTTTTCCATCTCGGCCATCTGGTGGAGATGGGGGACACAGACCAGATTTTCACAAGTCCGCGCGAACGCCGCACGGAAGACTATATCACCGGCCGGTTCGGCTAAGGGAGTCCTCATGGCAGATCATATCGTCTCTGCATTTACAGACGAACTCGACAAGATCGCGGCGGATCTGATGCGCATGGGCGGCATCGTCGAGACGATGATCCTGGACTCCTGCGCGGCGGTTGACCGGAACGACATCCAGTTGGCCAAGGAGGTCATCGCGCGCGATGCCGGTGTTGACCGACTGGAAGAGGAGGTCGAACGCCAGATCGTCAGCCTCATCGCCCGCCGCCAGCCGATGGCGCATGACCTCCGCTCCGTCTTCGCAGCCCTCAAGACTGCCGGCGAACTGGAGCGGATCGGAGATTTGTCGAAGAATATCGGCAAGCGCACCCTGATGCTCGACGATGCCGTTCCCTCGAACATGCGCAATGGCGTCGCACGGATGGCCCGTCCTGTCTCCCTGCAGCTCAATTCGGTCCTGGATGCGTATGCAACCAGCAGCGCCGAGGCAGCCAAGACCGTCTGGGAGAGCGACGACGACATCGACCAACACTACAATTCGCTGTTTCGTGAAATGATCACCTACATGATCGAGGACCCACGCATGATCGGTGCCGGGGCACACATGCTGTTCATGGCAAAGAATCTCGAACGCATCGGTGATCACTGCACGAACATCGCGGAATTTATTTACTTTCAAATCACTGGCGAATATCTGGTGCCCCATGAGCGCCCGAAATCGCCGAATACCGGCGTCTGAATGGACGCGGCACGAGAGGATCTGTCATGAAGCCTTACGTACTCATCGCTGAAGACGAAAGCGCCGTCTCGGAACTGCTCTTCTACAATTTGAAGAAGGAAGACTACGAGGTCGCGATTGCGGGGGATGGCGAGGAAGCCATGCTCATGATCGAGGAGCGCGCGCCGGACCTGCTTCTGCTCGACTGGATGTTGCCCAAGGTCAGCGGGATCGAGGTGTGCCGTCGGATTCGCAGCGGGGGTGCCAATCCCAACCTGCCGATCATCATGCTGACGGCGCGCGGTGAGGAAAGTGACCGGATCCGCGGTCTTGATACCGGCGCCGACGATTATGTCACCAAGCCCTTCTCGACCACCGAACTCATGGCCCGTGTCCGGGCGGTGCTGCGCCGGATTCGTCCGGGCCTGAAGGATGACAAGATCACGGTGGGGGACATCGAGATCGACCGCGTCGCCCACAAGGTGGCCCGCAATGGTCAGGACATCCATCTCGGCCCGACGGAATTCCGCCTGCTCGACTATTTCATGCAGCATCCGGGGCGCGTGTTCTCACGCGAACAGCTTCTGGACACGGTCTGGGGATCGGACGTCTATGTCGAGGCGCGCACGGTTGACGTGCATGTCGGGCGCCTGCGGAAGGCCCTGCGTCAGGAAGGCGGGGACGATCCGATCCGGACCGTCCGTTCCGCCGGATATGCGCTGCGCGCCGACTAAAAGAGTTCCGCCAGGAAGCTTTCGAGGTTTTCGAAGCTGCGCCGGTCTGCATCAGCATTGTAGACCGTGCCCATCTCCTTGTTGTCTGCGCCCAGCGTGGTGAAGGAGTGCATGGAATTGCCGTGGACGTGGAGTTGCCAGTCCGCGCCAGCAGCGTCCATTTCCTTCGTCACGGCCATCACATCCTCCGGCGTGGCCATCGGGTCGTGCCAGCCATGCTCCATCAATACCTTGGCGGTGATCTTCGGGGCAGGCAGGTTCTCGGCCGGACGGAACAGGCCGTGGAATGAGGCAACGCCCAGAACATCCTGATTGGCGCGAGCCATGTCCAGCACGCAGAGGCCACCAAAGCAGAACCCGATGGCGGCGGCTTTCTTCGGGTCGACACCCACCTGCTGCTTTGCGGCGGCAAGGCCACCGGCAAGACGTTTCTGAAGCTCCGCACGATCCTCGACCAGCGGATTCATCAGGGCCTGGTTCTCTTCGACCGTAGTCCCGCGCTTGCCTTTGCCGTAAACGTCGATTGCAAAAGCGGCATAGCCCATCTCGGCCACGCGTGCGGCTTTCTCCCGTTCATTATCGCCAAGGCCGCCCCAGGCATGGGCGATGATGACGACCGGGGCGACGTCCTTGCCTTTTGGACGCAGGAAGAAGCCTTCAAAGGTCTTCCCGTCGACCGTGTAATCAACTGCGCTCATGTCATTTCTCTCCTTCGGTGGGTGTCTGCCTGATACAGGGCATTCGTCTCCCGGTTTCAAGGCCTGTCGGGATTAGTATGAGGATTCTAGGATTATCCTGTACCTTCAGAACCATCGATACATCCAACTCCCTGGAGGCATTCATGGCGAAGAAGAAAGACAAGAAGACCGCCCCGAAACCGGCGGAAGCGAAATCCGGCAAGACGGCAAAGAAATCGTCCAAGGCCAAGAAGACTGGCAAGGCCGGAAAGACGACCGTCGCGCCCGACCTCAACACGGCCGACATGGCCCACAAGATCTGGCTGGCCGGCGTTGGCGCGTACGGCAAGGCCTATGATACGGCGATCGCGAATACCAAGGCCTTCAACAAGCAGTCCACCGAACTGTTCGAGGATCTCGTCAAGCGGGGTGAAGCAATCGAGAAGGATGTCCGCGCCCGTGTCGAGGACAATGAGGCGATGAAATCCGCCACGAAGAGCGCTGCGAAATATGCCGAAGCTGCTCGCGAATTCCAGACCCAGGCGCGCGACGAGTTCGAAGCCCGCATGGAGCGCATGCGCGACCTGCTGGGCGTGAAGGGCCTTGGCAAGAAGGGCAGCAAGCTGGCCGCGAAACTGGACAAGCTGGAGGACGAAGTCGCTGAAACCGTCTCCAAGGCCCGGTCAAAGTCCAAGGCACGCACAAATGATCTGAAGCAGCGCATCACGCGCCTGACCGAAGAGATCGAGGCGGTGGCGACCGAAACCGGCGCTGACCTGGCCAAGTCGGGCAAGAAGGCCGTTACCCGCACAAGCAAGGCCGTTCAGGCGGCAATGACGAAGCCGGCGGAGTCTCCGGAAAAGCCCGCCGCCAAACCGAAGCCGGCGACCAGACAGGCAAGTGTGGATGACTTCACCCGCATGACAGGAGTCGGTCCGGCCTTCGCCGCCAAGCTCAAGGCTGCGGGCATTACCAGCTTTGCCCAGATCGCAGCGCTGAAAAAGGCCGACATTGACGCGCTTGATGCGAAAATCATGGCCAGGGGCCGGATCGTGCGGGATGGCTGGGTCAAGCAGGCGCGGGCCCTGATGAAGTAAACTGCGCAAACCGGGTATTGTGATCAGGGCGGCCGCGTGACGGCCGCCTTTTTCATGCGGTCACGCGATCATAATGTTCGAACAGGCCGGCCAGCGCATCCACGCCCTCTTCCCCCATATAGGGCGGCAGGAGGCACATGACCTGGAGCACTGTCTTGTGGATCAGGCTGGGGCCATCATGCCGCTCCGTATTCAGACGGTCTTCTGCCAGCCAGAAGGTCAGGGTGGTCATGACCTGGTCGGTCAGGACATCCCGCAGGCGGGGATCAAGCCGCAGGACAGACCCGGCCGTCAATTCGTCGAACATGTCCACCAGAGCGTGGCGCATCTGCCCGGTGATCCCCCGGAACCGCACCGCAAGATCGGGATACCGATCCAGCAGCAGGCCGAGATCGCGATAGAAGAAGCGAAAATCGTAAATTTCTTCGAGCAGGATGTAGAGATAGATCCAGCTGTCCTCGATCTGCGCCAGACGGCCTCTGGCACCGTTCAGGATGATTTTCATTTCTGCATCGTGACGGTCAAAGAGCGTACGGATGATCGCGTCCTTGCCCTTGAAATGGTAGTAGAGATTGCCCGGGCTGATATCCAGCGCATTGGATATGTCGACGGCCGTCTGGTGGGACTCGCCCTCTTCGTTGAAGAGCAGCAGGCTGACATGAAGTATGCGGTCGCGGGTTTTCATGGGTCGACCGGCAGTTTGACACGCAATTCTCACTATGAAACGAATTTTATTTGAAATTTTGAAGGATACTCTTTCCGAATACGAAAGAGCAGTAAGATCTATGTTTCGGTTGGGGTGGAGACCGTCATGAAGGGTAGAATAATCAATCAAGTGGGCTCCTGCGGTGGGCCGAACGTCGTGCAAGGGGAGGTGATTTCATGCCGCCCCATCCGCTGATGGCTGAATTCGATACCGAAGAACTGGTCGGGGCGGTGGCCATGATGCTGCGGGCATCCATGTCCAACCCCGTCTCGACAGCCAAGGCCGCCAGCCGGATGGCGACGGACAGCGCCCGTATCCTCATGGGCCAGTCGGATCGACAGGCTGACCCGCGCGACCGCCGTTTCCAGAACCCGGCATGGCGCGAGAATCCATTCTATCGCCGCGGCATGCAGGCCTATCTGGCAACTCAGGAGCATGTTCAGGACTGGGTCGAAAATCTCAGCATGTCGGAACTTGAACATGCCCGCGCCAGGTTCATGACCCGCATGCTGCTGGATGCTGCCGCCCCGACAAACACCTTCATCGGCAATCCGGACGCCAACCGACGCATGGTCGAGACGGGCGGGCTATCGCTGTTGCGGGGCCTTCAGAATGCCTATTCGGACCTGACCCGGAATGATGGTCTGCCGAGCCAGGTCGACAAGCGACCGTTCAAGGTCGGGCGAAATCTGGCGACGTCCCGGGGCAAGGTGATCTGGAAGAATGAACTGCTCGAGCTGATCCAGTATGAGCCGAATACGGACAAGGTACATCAAACACCTGTGCTGATCGTTCCACCACAGATCAACAAGTTCTACGCCATGGACCTGTCGCCGGCCACATCGATGGTCCGGTTCCTGCGGGCGCAGGAATTGCAGACATTTGTGCTGTCCTGGCGAAACCCGCAAAAGGAGCATGCCGACTGGGGCATGCGGGAATATGTGGATGCGTTGATCCAGGCCAGCGCGGTAATCCGCAAGGTGACCGGGTCCGGTAGGATTAATGTGGCCGGGGCCTGCTCCGGCGGGATCACGGCTGCGGTCCTTGCCAGCCTCCTGTCCGCTGCAGGCGATGACAGGATCAACAGTCTGACCTTCATGGTCTGTGTGCTCAACCCCCAGCGGGATGACAGTGAACTCGGACAGATTGCATCCGACCACAGTCTCGAAGTCGCTCGCGCCTATTCCCGCCGGAAAGGAATCCTGAAGGGCAAGGATCTCGCACGCATGTTTGCGTGGATGCGCCCGAATGATCTGATCTGGAATTATGTCGTCAACAATTACCTTCTGGGCGAGGATCCGCCGCCCTTTGACATCCTGTTCTGGAACAATGATTCCACCAATCTGACGGCCCAGCTCCATTCCGACTATCTGGACATCGGACTGAACCAGCCCTTCGATCACCCCGGTGAGTTTGATGTCGCTGGCCATCCGCTGGATTTGTCGAAGGTGACCGCTGACGCATTCGTCGTTGGGGGAATGACGGACCATATAACCCCATGGAAGGCTTGCTACAGAACCCTCGGGCTCCTCGGCTCGCAGAATGTCGAGTTCGTTTTGTCGTCGAGCGGGCATATCCAGTCCCTCCTGAACCCACCGGGAAACCCGAAGGCACGCATGTTCCGGAATGGCGAACGACCATCGGAGCCCGAAGCATGGCTTGCTGGCGCACGTGAAGAGACGGGCAGCTGGTGGCCTGTCTGGGGAGCGTGGCTGAAGGCTCGGTCCGGCGCATTGAAAACTGCGCCCGAGGCTTGCGGAAGCGATGCCTTTCCCCCTCTCTATGAGGCGCCGGGCCGCTACGTTTTCGACGAGTGAAGCCCTGTTGTACCGGAGTAGGGGCCCATGAAGAGCAAGCCAGACCGTCACCCAGAGATTTCCATGCAGGAACTGGACGGCTTGCGCCTGCGGACAGCTCATTGGGCTTTGGACGGTCCGGAGACACAGCCAACATTGCTCTTCTTCAACGGGATCGGTGCGAATTTGGAGCTCACGGCTGGTCTTGGGGACATGTTTCCGGATCGCGAAATTTTCACGTTTGACGTTCCGGGCGTCGGGGGCAGCGACGTTACGCGATGGCCATACCGACCGTGGATGCTGGCGCGCTGGACGCGCAAGCTTCTGGACCGCAACGGTATTGGCGCTGTCGATGTCATGGGCGTGTCCTGGGGCGGCGCGCTGGCCCAGCAATTCGCCTTCCAGTATCGCAACCGTGTCCAGCGTCTGGTCCTGTGTGCGACAAGCGCTGGCGTGACGATGATTCCGGGACACCCAAAGTCCCTGACCAAGATGGTGGACGCGCGTCGCTATACCGACCCCGACTTCATGCGCCAGAGTTTCGAGAGCCTGTATGGCGAGGCTGTAGAGGGGGAGGCAGGCCGTCACATAGACAATCTGATGCCCCCGGACCCGAAGGGCTATATCTATCAATTGCTGGCATTCGCCGGGTGGACCAGCCTGCCATTCATCCGCTTCCTGAACATGCCGTCATTGGTCATCATGGGGGATCGGGACACAATCGTGCCGCTCGTGAACGGACGGATACTCAGGGCCGGGCTTCCAGATGCGCGCCTTCATGTCATCGAGAAGGGGGGGCATCTTTTCCTTGTCACGCGCGCAGGGGAGACCGGTCAGGTCATCCGGAGTTTCCTGTCCGAACACATGTCGGAAGGCATCGCCGCGGCGTGATCAGGTCGCGGAAGTCTTGACGGCGACGCGCTCTTCCAGGGCATCACATACGGCGTCCGCAACAGATTGCGCTGCATCCCCCCGACCAATTGAACTGAACGCCGCTGCGCAGGCTTCAACATGCAAATTGATCAGCGCGACATTCTCTCCGGGTTCGGACTTCGCAACGAGAGTGCAAAGCGAGCCGCACAAGCGGGAAATTGCCGGATATCCGTAGGATGTGGCCACGCCACGAATATTGTGGGCGCAGGTTTCCAGCATCTTGTAGTCGGCAAGACCAGCCGTGTCGGACTGGGCGGCGACCCAGGCAGTCTTGAGGCGGTCGAGATCGGCTTGCATCCAGGCATCGAATTGCGAGGCAAGGCCGTCCACAGCCGCTTCTGCGCGATTGCCCAACTCGTCTGGATCGTGTCCGTTGTCCTGCGTGTCTTCAATACCTTCCGGGGGCGATGTAGCCGGGGTCAGCTTGATCACGCGACTGATGTCCGGGGTAACCGGTGCCGTTGACGAGGAAGAGGGGGAGCCGGAGCTGGGTTTCAGCTTGCCAATCAAAGCCTTGAGCATGGTGTATTCCTGTATTTGGAACCACCCTAGCGTCGAAGGCTTAACGTTTTACTGACCAAAGAACACTGAAATCGTTCTAGAAACCAAACTGCTCGCGCAGGATGCGTTCATCAAGGGCGTGCCCCGGATCGAAGAGCATGGTGAGGCGCCTGCGGTCTTCCTGCACATCCACACTGACCACGTCGCGTACTTCCTGATTGTCTGCTGCAGCCGCGACCGGCCGCAGGACCGGAGCAACGACATCAATCCGGACATGCGCGTCCCGGCGAAGCAGCGCGCCCTTCCATCTCCTTGGCCGGAATGCGCTGACGGGTGTAAGCGCCAGCAGACCGGCCCCGATCGGCAGGATCGGGCCATGAGCCGACAGATTGTAGGCAGTCGATCCGGCAGGAGTTGCCACCATCAATCCGTCGCAGGCGAGTTCCGTCATCCGGATCTTGCCGTCTACCGTGATCTGCAGGCGAGAGGTCTGGGCGGTCTGCCGGAACATCGAGACTTCATTGATGGCCAGGGCACGATGTTCCTGATCATGCACGTCGCGCACGATCATGCGGAGCGGGGAGATCACCGCGCGTTCGGCCGCGTTTATGCGATCGGGCAAATCGTCTGTCCCGAACTCGTTCATCAGGAAGCCAACCGTGCCACGGTTCATGCCGTAGACCGGCTTGCCCCCCTCGAATTGCCGGCGCAGCGAGTCCAGCATGGCGCCGTCGCCTCCCAGCGCCACGATGACGTCCGCATCTTCCTCGTCACACTGGCCATAGCGTTTCGTCAGGACAGACCAGGCGTCCTGCGCCTCCGGGCGTTTTGACGCGTAAAAGTGTAAGCGCATTCCATTCATGGGGGCTCATCTGCTTTGCCGGAGGGGTTGGCGTCAAGGCGGTTTGCGGAACGGGCGGCCTCAGCAAAATGGCCGGCAGACAGCTTCGTGACGCGGGCGTCAGCTTTTTCTGGCCTGATATCGCCTTTTCCGCTAAATTGTCGCCAGAACGACAAGGGAGATACGATCATGGCCGACGGCGCACAGAAACCAGACATCCGGTCCGCAGTAACCGCAGAAGAGTGGCAGGCCCGCGTGGACCTTGCGGCACTCTACCGACTGGTCGCCCTGCATGGCTGGGATGACATGATCTTCACGCACATTTCCCACCGTGTGCCCGGCCCGGACCACCATTTCCTGATCAATCCCTATGGTCACTTCTTCGAGGAGATCACGGCATCTTCTCTGGTAAAGGTCGATCTGGAAGGCAATGTCGTGCAGGAGACCGATCACTTCATCAATCCGGCAGGGTTTACCATCCACTCGGCGATCCATGATGCGCGCGAGGATGCCAAAGTGGTGATTCACCTTCATACGGATCAGGGGGTGGCCGTGTCGTCCCAGAAGGAAGGGTTGATGCCGCTCAGCCAGACCGCAATGATCGTGCGGGAGGATGTGTCCTATCATGACTATGAAGGCATTGCGCTTGATCTCGATGAACGCGAGCGGCTCGTGGCCGACCTTGGTCCGAAAAAGCACTCCATGCTCCTTCGCAATCACGGCACGCTGACCATCGGCGACACGGCTGCGTCTGCCTTCACCCGCATGTTCTTCCTCGAGCGCGCCTGCAATATGCAGATCATGGCCCTGTCGGCCGGAAGAGATGGCGTGCTGGAATGTGAATCCGATCTGCAGGAGAAGGTTGCCGGTCAGGGCGGAATGACGGAACACAGTTCCGGCATGAACATGATCACGGAGAAACTGATCTGGCCTGCGCTGCTGCGCAAACTGGACCGCCAGATGCCGGGCTATGACGCCTAAGGGGTTTCCCCTATGCGACAAAAGCGGTCCGCGACGTATGGAGCCATTATCAATTGCCGTTTCGGCCATTATGTAGGCTCGGAAGAGATCGGGAAGTAGACAGATGAAGCATCTGAAGGCCTTCGAGGACGCCCTCAATTCCATTCATGGCGAAGGCCGTTACCGGGTTTTCGTGGACCTGCACCGTCACAAGGGCAGGTTTCCGAAAGCTACGGCACGGTTCGAGGACGGCGAGCGGGAAGTCACCATCTGGTGTTCGAATGATTATCTTGGCATGGGCCAGGATGATCACGTCATCAATGCGATGCACGAGGCGATCGACAGTTTCGGCGCCGGCTCCGGCGGCACGCGCAACATTTCCGGCACCACCCGCTACCATGTCGACCTCGAGCGTGAACTCGCGGACCTGCATGGCAAGCAATCAGCGCTCCTGTTCACGTCGGGCTATGTGTCGAATGAGGCGACCTTGTCGACGCTCGGAAAGATCCTGCCCGATCTGATCATCTATTCCGACTCGCTGAACCATGCCTCGATGATCGAAGGCATTCGCCGGTCGGGCGCGGACCGTCGCATCTTCCGCCACAATGATGTCGATCATCTTCGTGCCCTGATGGAGAATGATGATCCGGACCGTCCGAAGCTGATTGCGTTTGAGAGCGTCTATTCGATGGACGGCGATTTCGGCCGCATGGAGGAGATTTGCGATCTCGCCGACGAGTTCAACGCACTGACCTATCTCGATGAAGTACATGCGGTCGGCATGTATGGTGAGAATGGTGCCGGTGTTGCCGAAATGTGGAATCTGGCTGACCGGATCGACATTATCGAGGGAACGCTCGGCAAGGCCTATGGCGTGATGGGCGGCTACATTGCCGGCCATGAAACCGTGGTTGATGCCATCCGGTCGATGGCGTCGGGCTTCATCTTCACGACATCGACCTGTCCGGTCATGGCGGCCGGCGCGCTGGCCAGCATCCAGAAACTGCGGACCGATGAAGGCCGCAATCTGCGCCGCCAGCACCAGGCCAATGCTGCCATGCTGAAGCAGAAATTCCGTGAGGCCGGCCTGCCGATGATCGAAACGGATACGCACATCGTGCCATTGCTCGTGGGCGATCCTGAACGCTGCAAGGCACTGTCTGACACGCTTTTGTTCGATTTTGGCATCTATGTTCAGCCGATCAATTACCCGACCGTCCCGAAGGGGACCGAGCGCCTGCGCTTCACGCCGAGCCCGGTGCATGATGAAGCGATGATGGACGAACTGGTCGCCGCGATCCTGGCCGTCTGGAAGCAGCTGGGGCTCGACAAGGCAGCCTAGGCGGCCTGTTCAGCCTATTTCGTCTTCTTCTTCGCAGGCGGGGTGGCCTTCCTGCCAAGCCCGATCTGTTTGGCGTGTTTCGACCGTAACTTCGCGTAATTGGGCGCCACCATGGGATAATCCGGCGGAAGATCCCATTTGGCCCGGTACTCTTCCGGAGTCATGTCGAATTTCGATCGCAAATAGCGCTTCAGCATTTTCAGCTTCCGGCCATCTTCCAGGCAGACCAGAAAGTCCGGCATGACCGACTTCGAGATCGGGACAGCCGGCTCCTGAGCGGCGGGCGGCGGCTCCATGGTACCCGATAGGCCCGAAACCGTGTCGAACACGCTCCGGATGAGCTCCGGCAGTGATTCTGCCTCGACCTGATTGTTCGAAACGAAGGACGAAACGATCTCGGTCGTCATGTCGAGCAGATCTGATGTCTCATGTTCACTCATGGCTCAACAAGACTCTGTCAGGTATTTGAAGTTAAAACTGCGCATCCACGCCCCAAATTAACCCCCAAATACCATACTTCTCCAAGTAATTGCACGATATTCCGGGTCCTTTCTCTCAAAAAGGTCGTTCCGGTGCGATATTGTGACGTGAGCGCGCACGCATGGTTGCGACTTGACCTCCTGAAGCGTAAATACCGCGAACCCAGCAGGAGATTCCCATCATGGCAGATACCGCCCAGCCCACTCGGTTCGATACGACGGATTTCTTCAATCAGTCACTGGAGGAGCGGGATCCGGACCTGTTCGACGCCATCCGGAAGGAGCGCACCCGTCAGCAGGAACAGATCGAGCTGATTGCGTCGGAAAACATTGTCTCGAAGGCCGTGCTGGAGGCCCAGGGCACCATTCTGACCAACAAGTATGCCGAAGGGTATCCCGGCAAGCGTTACTACGGCGGATGTGAGTTTGTGGACATTGCTGAGGAACTGGCCATCGAGCGGGCAAAGAAACTCTTCAATTGCGGGTTTGCGAACGTGCAGCCGAATTCGGGCAGCCAGGCCAATCAGGGCGTTTTCAACGCCGTCCTGAAACCGGGTGACACGATTCTGGGAATGAGTCTCGACGCCGGGGGACACCTGACCCATGGCGCACGACCGAACCAGTCGGGAAAATGGTTCAACGCGGTCCAGTATGGTGTTAGCCGCGAGGATGACCGGATCGATTTCGTCGAGGTCGAGCGGCTTGCCAAGGCCCATCGCCCCCAATTGATCATTGCCGGGGGATCTGCCTATCCGCGTCAGATTGATTTCAAGCGGTTCCGCGAGATTGCCGACGAGGTCGGGGCGCTGTTCCTCGTGGACATGGCGCACTTCGCCGGCCTGGTGGCCGGGGGCGCCCATCCGAACCCGCTGGACCATGCCCATATCGCGACGACAACAACCCACAAGACCCTGCGGGGGCCGCGTGGGGGCATGATCCTGACCAATGACGAGGCGCTGGCGAAGAAGATCAACTCCGCCATTTTCCCCGGCATTCAGGGTGGCCCGCTGATGCATGTGATTGCGGCCAAGGCGGTCGCCTTCGGCGAAGCGCTCCGCCCGGATTTCAAGGCCTATGCAGCGCAAGTGGTTGCCAATGCGCGGGCCATGGCCGAGGCCTGCAAGGCGAGCGGGCTGGACGTCGTGTCCGGCGGCACCGATACGCATGTGGCTCTGATTGACCTGCGGCCCAAGAATGTAACCGGCCGCGATGCCGAGCACGCCCTGGAACGCGCCTTCATCACCTGCAACAAGAACGGGGTTCCGTTCGATCCCCAGAAGCCGATGATCACCAGCGGCATCCGTGTCGGTTCGCCTGCCGGCACAACGCGCGGGTTTGCCGAAGAGGAATTCACCCAGATCGGCAACTGGATCGGCGAAATCGTGGACGCGGTCGCATCGGGCGACAGCGCCGCGGTCGAGAACAAGGTTCGCGAAGAGGTGAAAGCCCTTACGGCCCAGTTCCCGATCTATAATGGTTTGGGAGGCTGATAGACCTTGCGTTGCCCGTTCTGCGGATCCGAGAACACTTCGGTCAAGGACAGCCGGTCCGCCGAGGACAATACGGCTGTGCGCCGCCGCAGGGTGTGCGAGGCATGCGGAGCCCGGTTCACAACATTCGAACGCGTCCAGCTGCGGGAAATCATGGTGGTCAAACGGGATGGCAAGCGCGTGCCGTTTGATCGTGACCGGCTGACGCGATCCATCACGATTGCACTTCGGAAGCGCCCGGTGGACCGTGAGCAGATAGACCAGATGGTGTCCGGAATTGCCCGCAAGCTGGAAAGTGGCGGCGAAACGGAAGTCACGTCGAATGAGGTCGGCGAGTTTGCCATGGAGGCGCTTCGTCAGGTCGATCCTGTCGGCTATGTCCGCTTTGCCAGCGTGTACAAGGATTTCCGGGACCCCAATGACTTCGCGCAATTCATTGAAGCCACATCGCTGGACGATGAAAGCGACGCGGAATGAGCGGGGTCAAGGTCACCCTCAAAGTGGCCACATCGCTGGATGCGCGCATCGCCCTGTCAGACGGAACGAGCCAGTGGATCACCTGCAGTGAGTCACGTGCGCGTGCCCACCAGTTACGGGCGGCCCATGACTCCATTCTGGTCGGTATCGGCACCGTCCTGGCTGACGACCCATTGCTGACTGCTCGCACCGTGCCACTGCCGAAGCAGCAGCCGGTCCGCATCGTCGCCGACTCTCATGGGCGCACTCCGCGCAGTTCCCGCCTCGTCCAGTCAGCTGCCTCGGGCCGTGTGGTTGTCGCCACGAATGGGCAACCACAGGACATCCTGGCGGCCAGCGGGGTCGAAATATGGCGATGCGGACGCGGCATTCGGGTCGATGTGACAGAATTGGTTCGCCGCGCGGAAATCGAAGGCATTTCATCGATCCTGATCGAGGGGGGCGGGACCCTTGCCGCAAGCTTCATCCGAGCGGGCCTGGTGGACGAAATCGCGTGGTTTCGCGCGCCCATCCTGATCGGCGGAGACGGCCTGCCCGCGCTGGGCGCCCTCGGTCTCAATGCCCTGTCGGAGGCGTCACGTTGGCGCGCTGTCGCGACGGAACGGATTGGGGTCGACGTGCTCGATACCTATGTAAGGGTCTGAATAAGAAACTGAGGGCAGGAAAATGTTTACAGGCCTCGTTACGGATGTCGGCACGGTCCGCTCCGTGGAAGACCGCAATGGGTTGCGGCGTTTCGAAGTGGAAAGCGCCTATCCGCTCGACGAAATTGAAATGGGCGCGTCCATCATGCATTCCGGCGTGTGCCTCACCGTGGTCGACATGGGACAGGGCGAGCGCGGCGCATGGTTCGCAACCGAGGCGGTGCCGGAAACGTTGTCAAAGACGATCCTCGGCGACTGGCATGTCGGGTCGCGGGTAAATCTGGAACAGAGCCTGAAGCTTGGCGACGAACTCGGCGGGCATTTCGTGTTTGGCCATGTCGATGGTGTCGGGCAGGTCGTTTCCGTCGAACCGGAAGGCCAGAGCTATCGTCTCACGATCCGGCCCCCCCAAGGCATCGCCCGGTACTTCGCCACGAAAGGCTCTGCAGCCGTAAACGGCGTGTCTCTGACCGTCGCTGAAGCCTTGCCAAACGGGGATTTCGAATTGGCCATCATTCCGCATACCTGGCAGGTGACGACGCTGGGCGATCTGCAGCCCGGCTCCAGCGTCAATCTTGAGATCGACATGCTGGCACGCTACGTGGCGCGGATGATTGGCGCCGATGCGCCGGAAGGGCAGTAAGCAAGATGAGCAGCGAATTTCACAGCGCAATCTCCTCGATTGACGAGATTATCGAGGACGCCCGCAACGGCCGGATGTACATCCTGGTGGACGCCGAGGACCGGGAGAATGAGGGAGACCTCATTATCCCCGCCAACTTTGCAACGCCGGAACACGTCAACTTCATGGCCCGGCATGGGCGCGGGCTGATCTGCCTGGCGATGACGCAGGAACGTGCGCACACACTGAACCTGGACATGATGACCCGGAACAATCGGGAAAGCATGGGCACGGCCTTCACTGTCTCGATCGAGGCAAAGGAAGGGGTCACAACCGGTATTTCGGCGCATGATCGCGCGCGCACGATTGCCGTCGCGATCGATCCGACCAAGGATCATGACGATATCGTCTCCCCAGGGCATGTGTTTCCGCTGATTGCGCGGGAGGGTGGCACTCTGGTGCGGGCCGGCCACACGGAAGCAGCCGTGGACATCTCTCGTATGGCAGGTCTCTATCCGGCAGGCGTGATCTGCGAAATCATGAACGAAGACGGCACCATGTCCCGGTTGCCGGAACTGGTTGCCTTTGCCCAGCTGCACAATCTCAAGATCGGCACGATTGCAGACCTTATCGCCTGGCGTCGCAAGAATGACCGGTTCATGGAGCGACGCATCGAGGCGAAGCTCGACTCCGGATATGGTGATGGATTCCGCACGGTTTGCTTCCGCAACAAGCTCGACAATTCCGAACACATTGCCATCGTCCATGGCGACGTCACCCCGGACAGTACGACCCTCGTGCGCGTGCACCGTATGGATATCCTGTCTGACGTTCTGGGAGAGAGCGGGCCGCGCCATGGACTGGTCGAGCGCGCCATGCGGATGATCGCAGATGCCGACGAGCCGGGCGTCATTGTTTTCGTGAACACGATGCGGCCGAATATAATCGCCGAACGTCTTGGCCTGAAACCTTCAGTATCTCCGGACCCGACGGCCCCCATCCGAGAGTATGGCGTCGGGGCTCAGATCCTGAGAGACCTTGGCGTTCGCCGCATGATCTACCTGTCCGGAACGCAGCCGTCCCGCCTGGCAGGCCTTGACGGCTACGGCCTGACCATAGAGGGGTGGCGCAACCTTCATGAGGAGAGCAATTGATGGCAGACCGCGTACTCGTTGCCATTTCGCGATACTACAAGCACATTTCCGATGAACTCGAGGCAGGCGCCCTCGAAGCCCTCGAAGCTGCCGGCGCCAAGGTGACGGTCATGGAAGTCCCCGGCGCGTTTGAACTGCCGGGGCTGATCGCCATGGCGGCCGACAGTGGACGGTTTGATGGTGCGGTTGCGCTCGGATGCGTGATCCGCGGGGAAACCACGCACTATGACTATGTCTGCGGTGAAAGCGCCCGAGGCTTGATGGATCTGATTGTCCAGCGCCGCCAGGCGATCGGTTACGGGATCCTGACCGTCGAGAATGAAGAGCAGGCATTGGCACGCGCTGACCGCAAGCGCGGCAACAAGGGCAAGGATGCCGCCGAAGCCTGTCTGGCCATGATCAAATTCCGCAAGGAACTCATTCGGTGACCGACCAGAAGATACCTTTCGAAGTCACTCGGGCGAGGCGGGCGGGAGCGCGCCTCGCAGCAGTTCAGGCGCTCTACGAGATGGAGCAGACCGGCAAGTCTGCCAGGGCCACCATTCGGGCCTTCATGGAGGATCGTCTGGGCATCGGCCCGAACGAGGAGCCGGTGGAAGAAGCCGATCCGGATCTGTTCAAGTCGATCGTGAATGCCGTGGTCACCCACCAGACCGCTATCGACAAGGCGATCCTGGGACGCCTTGCTTCCGGCTGGAAACTGACCCGTCTGGACGCCACGATGCGTGCGCTCCTGCGGGCAGGAGCTGCTGAATTCATTGAGCACCAGCACCTGTCAGATGCCATCATTCTGGATGAATACGTCTCTCTGGCGCACGATTTCTTTGAAGAGCAGGAAGCGAAATTCGCCAATGCCGTGCTCGACAATCTGGGCAAGGATCTGCGCAGCTAGCTTTCAGCTTCAGTCGTCTCCACGCTGCGGCCCCAGCTGCGCATTTCTTCGACAAACAGGTCCGGCGCCTCCATGGCGGCGAAATGTCCACCTCTTGGCATGTCGGTCCAGCGAACGAGATTGTAGGCGCGCTCCATCCAGCTGCGGGGGGCCGGCTTGTAAACAGGCTCACCCGGGAAATTGGCAAAGGCGGTGGGCGTTTCACAGCGAACCCCCTCCGGCAGCGCATTGCCGCCCTCCTGAGCAAAGCCATTGTAGAACCAGACGCTGGTCGCAATCGCGTCGTTCACGAGATAGATCATCACATTGGTGAGCAATTGGTCCTTCGAATAGGTGTCGAGCAGACCGCCTTCGGACAGATCGGACCAGCCATTGAATTTTTCGATGATCCAGGCCGCCGTTCCGACGGGAGAATCCATCAGCGCCATCGCCAGGGTTTGCGGCTTGGTCATTTGCTGCATCAGATACGCACCCTCACGCTGCATCGCATCCTGCATGCCCGACAGCCAGCGACCTTCCTCCTCTGACTGGGGAGTTGCCGGTGTCGGGCGGAATCCGACCATGTTGAGATGGATCGCGCGGCATCCGCCCTTGTCGTCGACCGTTCCATGATGGAGGCCGAGATTGGACGTGACCATGCTGCCCCAATCTCCGCCCTGCGCCAGATAGGAATCATATTTCAGCACGTCGCGCATCAGCGTGTCCCACAGCGCCGCTGTCGCCCGTGGTCCAATGGGGGATTTCGGACGTCCGGAAAACCCGTAGCCGGGCAGGGACGGGATGATCAGGTCAAAGGCATCCTCGGCGGCGCCTCCATTGCGGGAGGGGAAAGCAAGGGGCGAGATGGTTTCCCAGAACTCGAAGACCGATCCCGGCCAGCCATGCGTCAGCAGCAGGGGGCGGCGCCCGCCCGCTTCGCCAACCACATGAACGAAGTGGATCACCTGCCCATCGATTTCGACCTTGTAACTCGGGAACTTGTTGAGGATTTCCTCGGATTTGCGCCAGTCATATCCGGCCAGCCAGTAGCGTTGGATGTCCTTCATGACTGGAGTGGACATGCCATAGGCAAATCCCTCCTCGTTCGCCGGGGCAGGAAACCAGTCATAGGCCTTCACGCGCGCCATGATGGCGTCGAGCTTTTCCTGTGGCACATCAATGCGATAGGGCTTTGCAGTGGGCATGACTTCATCCTCGCTACGGTTCGTTCACCATAGCGAGCCTGCCGTGGGGCAATGCAAGTTAAATCGAGAAACTGGTTCCGCAGCCACACGCAGCGGTGGCATTCGGGTTGTTGATCCGGAACGCCGCGCCGATCAATTCAGTCGTGAAGTCGATCTCGGAGCCTTTCAGGAATTCCAGGCTCATTTCATCAATCAGGACTCTCGCACCATCCCGTTCGAGCACGACATCATCCTCCCCGGCAGCGGAATCGAAATCGAACTTGTAGGAAAATCCGGAACATCCCCCGCCTTCGACAGAAACGCGCAGAAAATCTGCCCCGTCCTGTTTCGCCAGAATCGCATTAATCCGCTTGGCAGCAGAGGCTGTAAGGGTCACATCAGGGGCCATCGTCGTGCTCATGACCTCAACATAGGGATTCCCGGGCCAATGGAAAAGAGAGCAGTGTACGCCACACGGCACGAAGACAGTCGCGGCCGGTATTTTCCGGAGGCACCTTCGGCGACGCGGACCCCGTTCCAGAGGGATCGTGACCGGATCATCCACTCAACCGCTTTCCGCCGTCTGAAACAGAAAACACAGGTATTTGTGGCCCATGAAGGCGATCATTTCCGCACGCGCCTGACCCATTCCCTCGAAGTGGCGCAGATTGCCCGAAGCATCGCCCGAACACTGGGGCTGGACGAAGATCTGGCCGAGGCCCTGGCGCTTGCTCATGATCTCGGTCATCCGCCCTTCGGCCATGCCGGCGAAGATCAATTGGACGCCTGCATGGCAGAGTATGAAGGTTTCGACCACAATGCGCAGACCCTGCGGATCGTCACCAAGCTCGAGGTGCGCTATCCGAATTTCGAGGGTCTGAACCTTACCTGGGAACTGCTGGAGGGTCTGGTCAAGCATAACGGCCCGATGGTGCAGGAGGATACGCCGCTGGACTCTCTACCAGCCGCCTTTCGCGCCTATGCGAATTTCATGGATCTTGAACCTCACCAGTTCGCGGGTCCCGAGGCGCAGGTCGCGGCGCTCTCGGACGACATCGCCTACAACAATCACGATATCGATGACGGGATCGCCGCCGGCCTGTTCACGATCGACGATCTCATGGACCTCCCGATTGTGGGAGATCAGTTCCGGGGCGTGAAGATAGAATATCCCCATCTCAGCGACCGAATGGTGTCGTACGAGGCTGTGCGCCGCCTGATTGGCGTTTGGATCAACGACCTGACTGCGGAGACGGGTCGCCGCGCGCGGGAATATGCGCCGCAGAGCGCAGCGGAAGTGCGCGCCATGTCTGTGCCCCTGGTCGCCTTCTCCGAGGAACTGGAAAGCCGCCAGAGGGCCCTTCGGGCCTTCCTGCATGAGCGAATGTACAAGCACTACACCGTTAACCGGATGCGCAGCAAAGCCAAGCGCATGCTTTCGGAACTGTTCGATATCTTCTTTCAGGAGCCGGAGACCCTGCCGGCGCCCTGGCGCCAGGATGCGTCACAGGCGACCGAAGCCCGCAGAGCCCGCATCGTGTGTGACTACATCGCCGGCATGACGGATGGGTACGCCATCGACGAGCACCGGCGGCTGTATCACCCGGACGTCCTGAGATAGCCACATTGCCGCCCGGTTCAGGTACTAGGCGCATCCTGAAGGGGGCGCGGCTGAGAATCCTGTTGGATATTCAACCGTCGTTAACGAAACGGGCCGTAATTTTAACTCTGTGAACCTTTTTGCGAGGATGATTCCATGGGGCGATATCGGGAAAACGGTGGGGACTACTCCCCGTTTGAAGACGATTACCGCGGATTCGACGTGCGCGAGGATGATGCTGCGCGCGGTCCGCTGATCCTAGCCCTCGCCGTCGGCGTGCTGCTCGTCTTCGGCGCTGTCGTCTGGAATACCTACCGGCAGGGAGTTCGGGCCAATGGCGCTGGTATTCCCAGCGTGATTGCCGACGCCCAGCCCTACAAGCGCGCCCCCGAAGACCGCGGTGGAACGGCCGTCCCCGACACGGACAAGCGCTTCTACGACCAGATGGACGATTCCGAACGGGCGGAATCAGACTTAAAGGACTTCGCAGAGGCGGGCGGCGAGTCGGACGGCATGTTGCAGGGCGGCCCGCCGATAGAGTTGCGGCCCGGCCGCGAAGGGACCGGGCCGGATGATGACCAGGTGCGCGCCCTCGCGGATCTCGAAACCATGCCCGAAGACGAGGATGAGCCTATCGGCGGTGTGCGCACGCAGACCGTTCCGGAAGGCTCCCGGCAACCTGTCGAGATGGCCCGCACAGGTGACACCATCGCCCCCGCGCCGCTCAGCCAGCCAAGGGCTCCCGAACCGGTCGTTGCGGAGAACGAGTTCGATTTCGTCCAGGACGGGAGCTATCTCGTCCAGTTGGCCGCATTCCGGTCGGAAGAAGCCGCAGAGACCGCCTGGTCCCAGCTCAACAAGGCGAAGCCCGGCCTGTATCGCAGCGCCCGGAAGCAAATCCAGCGGGCAGATCTTGGCGCCAAGGGTGTTTTCTACCGATTGCGCGTTGGGAGTTTCGCAGATCGTGAATCTGCATCCGATTTCTGCGAGGCCGTGAAGGCAGGCGGAGACAATTGCATCGTGGTGACGGGCTAGTGGTCAAGGCGTGCATCCTCAGCGTATCGGGCCCGACGCTCACAGCGGCTGAAGCCAGGCTGTTTGCAACGCAGCAGCCATGGGGCGTGATCCTGATGGGGCGATCCTGCGTGTCGCGCCAGCAAGTCCGCACACTCGTGGATGACATCTGGCAGGCGCTTGGACGGCCCTGTCTCATCTTCATCGATCAGGAAGGTGGGCGTGTTGCCCGCCTGAAGGCGCCGGAATGGCCACTGTTCCCGCGCGGACGGGACTATGCCGACCTCCATGCGCGCGATGCGGAAAAGGGTCTGTCTGCCGCATGGCTCGGCCACCGGCTGATCGCTGCGGAATTGTCGTCCCTGTCCATCCATGCCGATTGCGCTCCGGTCGTCGACCTGCCGGTTGCAGGCGCGCACGACGTCATCGGGGATCGCGCGTTTGGTACCGATCCGGAATCTGTTGCGGCCCTGGCCGGTGCTGCGTTGAAGGGGCTCGCGGCAGGTGGCGTGGCTGGCGTCATCAAGCATATTCCGGGGCATGGACGTTCCATGGCCGACAGTCATATGGAGCTGCCGCGCGTGACGGCAGGCGATAATGAACTCGCAAGCGATTTCGACGCGTTTGCGCGCCTGGCGGACGCGCCAATGGCGATGACCGCCCATATCTCCTATGATGCATTTGACGCCAATGTGCCGGCGACCCTGTCAAAAATCATGATTCAGGACGTGATTCGCCAGCGAATCGGGTTTGATGGTCTGCTGATGACGGATGATCTGGGGATGAAAGCGCTGGGCGGCAGCCTTGGCGAGCGGGGGCATGCTGCGATTGCGGCAGGTTGTGACGTCCTGTTGCATTGTTCGGGCTTCCTGTCCGATCCCGATGCCATTCTGGCCGAAATGACGGAAGTGGCCGCCGCTGCGCCAATCCTGTCCGGCCGGGCGCTGGAGCGCGCCGAGCGGGCGGAGGCTATGTCGACCCGCCAGGAAGAGTTCGATCTCGTCGAAGGATGGCAGACCTTCAAATCTTACTTCCCGCAAATGGCGGGGGCTGCATGAGCGCGGACATGATCTCCATTGACGCGCTCTCTGCAGACGCGCAGGACGCCGAAGCCGGCGACCTGTTCACAGTCGATGTGGGCGGGTATGAAGGCCCGCTGCACCTGTTGCTCGAACTGGCGCGCCGCCAGAAGGTCGACCTTCTGCATTTGTCCATGCTCTCGCTGGCGGAGCAGTATCTGGATTTCATCGAAGAGGCGAAATCTAAGCGGATCGATCTGGCCGCCGACTATCTGTTGATGGCGTCGTGGCTTGCCTTCATGAAGTCGCGCCTGTTGTTGCCCAAGCCGGAAAAGGCGGCGGAAGACGAGCCGACCGGCGAGGAAATGGCGACGCGTCTCGCTTTTCGCCTGAAGCGGCTGGATGCCATGCGAAGTGCGGTTGAAGAACTCGAATCCGGGCCGATCCTGAACAATGTCGTTTTCCTGAGGGGTGCCCCGGTACAGCCGAAAGTGGTGAAGCATACTGAGTTCACGGCGACGTTGTATGAACTGACTCAGGCTTTCGGCACGATACGGGACCGTCGCGAGAAAGAGCGCCCGCACACGATCGAACAACAGCTCGTATTGCCTCTCGAACTGGCGCGGACAACGCTGCGTGCACTGCGAGAGCAGTTGGAACAGTGGTCTTCACTGGACGAAATCCGATCAACCATGACAGACGTGGACCCTGAACTGCCACCTCGGTCTGTCACTGCCAGCGTGTTTTCGGCCGCATTGGAACTTGCCCGTGATGGGGAAGTGGATGTGCGCCAGGATGAACACTTCGCGCCACTTTACTTGCGCAATGCGGGGAACAGAGCAGAGGGGGGCAGCAATGCAACCGCTTGAGAAACACTTGATGACAGACGACACACCTGAAGCGGAACGCGATCCGGTCGCCCAATTGTCATTCGCCTATCGCCGGTCGGAAGAAGCTCTGATCGAAGGGGCAAGTGAAGCGCTGGTCGAAGGTATTCGCCGGGCCGAGGCAATCCTGTTCGCCGCGGGCGAGCCGCTGTCGGCGGAACAGATTGCCGAAACGCTTCCGCACGGGGTCGAGGCCGCTGAAGTCCTCATGGCCCTGCGCGCGCAATATGTGAACCGCGGCGTCAACCTTGTTGAAGTGGCCGGGAAGTGGCGCTTTCAGACCGCTTCCGACCTCGCTTATCTCTTCGTTGAAGAGCGTCAGGTCCAGAAGCGGCTGGGACAGGCCACGCTGGAGACGCTCGCCATCATTGCCTATGGCCAGCCGGTCACGCGGGCGGAGATCGAAGCCGTACGAGGTGTTGCCGTTTCCAAGACAACGATCGATACGCTTCTGGAAACAGGGTGGGTCAAGATCAAGGGGCGCCGCAAGACGCCGGGGCAGCCAATTACCTATGGCACGACCGACGCCTTTCTGGAGCATTTCGGCCTTGAGGGCCTCGAAACCCTGCCGGGCAAGGCTGACCTCGAAGCGGAAGGGCTGCTGTCCGACGTCATACCCGAAGGGTTCCAGATGCCGGACGAGGAAGCGCTCATGGGCGAGGAAATGCCGGAAGACACCCTGCCGGAGGTCGAAGACAGCGAGTCTTTCGTGACGGATTTCATGGAAGATGAAGGCGCCGATGACGATGGCGATATTGCAGATGCCGAGTTGGACAGCGAGTCAGATCTGGCCGATCCGGTTGACGCTCAGCATACCGACGAGGGCGAAGAAGAAGACGACGATGCGCCGGTCAGCGTCTTTGCCTATACGCGGGCACCTGAACGTTCAAAGGCGGATGATGACGAGTTCGATAGCCAGGACGTCAAGGCGGCCGTTATTCAATTGTCGAAACAGCCCCGTACGCCAGAGCAACCCATGGGCCAATGGGAAGACGACGAATAGGTCTGCTTCGGAACGCTGCACATGACCGGTGACATTGCCCGCCGTTTGACGTCTCCGGTTGCGCTTTTCGGCTATGCCATATTTGCGCTCCTGATTGCGCCGGCCATGCTCAACGGGTTCCCGCTCGTCATGTCGGACTCGATCGCCTATTCGGGAGAAGGGGTAAACTGGATGCGGGCGAAATCGCCCGCCCTGTTGATGACCTTGCCCTACAAGGCTCTGGGATATTGGGCCACTCCACTGGTAAACAGTGCACTGATCGCCGGCGCGTGGATGCTGCTGATACGCGCATTCGATCTGAAACCGAACATTTTGGTGCTTCTGGGCCTCATTCTGATCAGCCTTCAGCCGCTCTATGCCAGTGCCGTGCTGGTGGACGCCTGGTTCTTCCCGGCCATCGTGTTGCTCGCAGCGTCTTTGAGGCACTCGCCCTTGATGACGGGGGCGGTTGCAGGCCTTCTTCTGTCGGCGCACGGGTCTGGCCAGATCATGGCAGTGGTGTTTGCGGTCCTGGCATTCTTGCTGTGCCGGTCCCGCCGGCCGGTCTGGGCTGCTGTGATCGCGGCTGTCGTCGCTTTTGGCATGAATGCTGTTCTGGATGCGACCATCGAGCCGGACACGCCTCGGCTCGCCAGGACATTTCCCGCCGCGCGCGTGTTTTCGGTCCAGCCGGAATTGCTGGTGCGCGAAGCAGACCGGTCAGGCAATGTCGTTCTTGAAGAAAGCGCGGCGTTGGTCATCGACCTGAAAGCCGATCCAGAAAACCGGTTGCGGCGAGATTTGTTCTGGGATGTCTGGAAGCAGACAGAGGGACGTTTCGATCTCGTCGAGTTTGAATCCCGTCATGCCCTTCCAATCCTGAAGGACGCATGGGTTTATCGTCCATCGGAATTGGTGCGTGCGGTCCTGCAGGATTTTGCGAGCTTTTACGGTCCGGATACTGAGTTTGATTTTCGGCCGGTTCTGTCCGAGACCTTTCCTCCGCCATTTCAATCATCCTGGCAGGCCGAAGGGGTCTTTTCCTCGTCCCCGGCAGAAGGGATAGCCACCTTCATGCGGTACCTGCTGTACGCGATTTTCGTTACCGCCATTCTGTTCTACTGGAACAAGGCCGACCCGCTGACACGACGCAATGTGATTGCCATCACCCTGCTGGTTTTGGCCAATGACTTCCTGTTTGCCCTCCTTTCGGGACCGCCAGACCGGTATCATCATCGCGTTCTGCCATTTCTTGCGGTCGCCATACTGTTGCTTGTGTCGCCGCGGTCTACGCCCCGGAAGGCGGCGGCAGCCGAAATCGACGCTCTTCCGGAAAACGGCCAATGATGTCGTCCTCGGAGGCGCCCCACCCCATATTGTGAAGGATCAGGGGGCGGCCGGTCCGGCTGGCGCGGTCGGATACGATGCCGATGTGCGGCAGGGCCCCCTTGTAGCGCATTGTGTACAGATCTCCCGCCTGCCAGCCAGAACTCGAATCCGGCAAAGACAATACGTGTCCATGCCGCTCGATATAGCGTTCGAGATTGGGTACCCGTCGGTGATCAATGTTCCGGTCCGGACGGGTCAGTCCCCAGATGCTTGGATAGGCGCCGAAGGCGCTGCGCATGTCCTCATGCACCAATTCCTGAAGGTCCATGCCGAATGCGTCGCGATAGGCGCGAATGATCACATCCGTACACACGCCGCGGGATCGCGGTACATCTCCCATCGGATAATCCAGTCGGACATAGGCCGGGTCATAAATTCGTGTCACGCCGATCTGAGCGCGCGCGGCCATGGCCAGACGGGTAGGCCATGGCAGGCTGCGCCTGGCGAGCTGGACCGGGGCCAGGGGCAGACTCAGTCCGGAGAGCAGGAAGGCGCGTCGGGTCGGCATGTCGGCATTTCGCCATGCCGATCCGGCAGCAATGGGGCGAAAATCAGAAACCTTGCAGGTCCGCGATCTCGTCCAGAGGGGCGCGTTCTGCCCGAAGCGTATTGACCGGATGCGCCGGATCCGGCTTCCCGACGGCCATCGCACACCAGATCATCTCGCTGTCTCCCAGCTTGAAATGATCCTTCAGGGCAGGGCGCAGCATTCCCCAGCATTCCTGCATGCAGGTGCCCCATCCGCGCTCTTCCGCGAGAAGCGCCAGCGTTTGCAGATACATGCCTGCATGGCCCCACTGCCCATGGCCCATACGCTCGTCGATCACGAAGAACAGGGCAACGGGCGCGCCGAAGAACCGGAAATTGTTTGCGAACCAGGCAATGCGGGCAGCCCGGTCCTCACGTGGGATGCCGAGCGCTTCGTACATCATTTCGCCAACGCGTCTGCGCCGCGCCTCATGGGGCTCCCAGAGGTCCCTGGGATAGATTGGCCGGTCGGTCGGCTGGCCCTTGGGGTTTGCCGCCAGGACCGGTCCGGCCATCTGGATCACCGCGTCCTTCGCTTTGCCACTCACGGCAATGGTGCGCCAGGGCTGGGTGTTGCCACCGGATGGCGCGCGCTGGGCCAGTTCCAGCCAATCGCGCACGTCTGCTTCCGGCAACTGGTCCGGCAGGAATGCCCGCGTCGAAATTCTTTGAGCAACGGCTTGAGACACGTCCATGAAAAAACCTCCCATCTGGTCAGATGGGAGGTTTAATGACTTGGCGCGGCGTCAGCCAAAGATTATTTGCCGTGCAGCATCACCGGCATCCAGGTGTAACCCTTCACGAAGCCGCCCGCCGTGAAGGAGGGTTCGTCCAGCAATTCGATATGGCTGAAGCGTTCCATCAATTCCTGCCACAGAATCTGCAGCTGGAGTTCCGCCAGCCGGTTGCCCACGCAGCGATGGATCCCGAACCCGAATGAGATGTGGCGACGGGCATTCGGGCGATCGATGATGAATTCGTTCGGCTTGTCCCAGAAGCGTTCGTCGCGATTGCCGGACACATACCACATGGCGACCTGGTCACCTTTCTTGATGGTCTTGCCGTGCATTTCCACGTCTTCGAGTGCGGTGCGGCGCATATGCGCAAGCGGGGTCTGCCAGCGGATCGTTTCCGACACCATGTTCGGAATCAGCGAAGGGTCTGCTTTCAGCTTCTCGTATTCGGCCGGGAACTTGTTCAGGGCATAGACCGATGCCGACATCGAGTTGCGGGTCGTGTCGTTGCCGCCCACGATCAGCAGGATGACGTTGCCGAGCAATTCCATCGGGGTCATGTTCCGGGTCTTTTCCCCATGTGCCAGCAGGCTCATCAGATCATTCTTAAGCGGCTGCGCGCCCCGTTCCTGGAAAATCTGCATGAAGGTGGCGAGACATTCCATCATCTCGCGCTTCCACTGTTCTTCCCCTCCCGGGCAGATGTCCGGATTGTTCATGCCGGTGGCCATGTCGGACCAATGGGTCAGATCGCGGCGTTTCTCGAAGGGATAGTCGAACAGGGTTGCCAGCATCATCGTGGTCAGCTCGATCGACACGGTGTCGACCCAGTCAAACGGTTCTCCGACGGGAAGGGAGTCGAGCAGGCCCTGGGTTCTTGACCGGATCAGGGGCTCGAATTCCTTCAGCATGTTCGGGGCCACTGCCGGCTGGACCGTTTTGCGCTGCTCGGAATGACGGGGCTCATCCATGGCGATGAACATGGGCAGTTCGAAATCCTCTGGCGGGCTGCCAAGCGTGATGCCGCCATGCTCCCAGCTGGAGGAGAACCGCTTGTGGTCGGTGTCCACCGCCATGATGTCTTCATAGCGCGTGATCGACCAGAACGGTCCGACAAAGGAATCTGCCGTATAGTGGACCGGCGCCTCGTTGCGCAGTCGCTCGAACCGGTCCCACATTTTCTGCTGGCGCCAGACTTCGGGATCTTCCGGGTGGAGGTCAGCCAGCGGCAGGCTGCTGGCCGGCGGGACGTCCTGGCCGATTTCAAGATAGCCTTCAAACAGCGGATCGCGATGCGAGATCTTCGGACGCTGAAGAGCAGGGTGGTCGAGCAGACGAACCGTATCGGCAGCCATGAATATTCCTCCGACGTTGAGCCTTCTGGGCAGGCTCGATTTATGACGTTGGAGTCACTTTAACACGGCTTGTCTGAAAAAACTATGACGCCTGCGTCATTTTTTACGCAGAAAATCGTTCTGCCCGGGCCTCTTTCAGGGCCGATCGAAGCGCGCGGGCCAGAGATTTGCGTTCCGGCAAGGTCAGGAATCGCCCGATCACATAGGCCGTCTTGCCATATTCCACGCGCAGCCAACTGGTCGGCGTCAGGGGATCATCCAGCTCCACCCGCGCGAATGCCGTTGGCAGGGTCGCCGACGATTCCGCGCCATTGGGCTTGCGATGGCTCAGCCGCACCTCGCTGGCCGTCACGATGATTCGGGTCTCTTCCCTCTGTTTCCGGAACGAGGACCGGAAGAGCAGATAGAAGATCAGCGCATCCAGTCCGAAAAAGCCGATCACCGGGATCGCACCCATGGATAGGAACGCGATGCCCGTCAAAAAGCTCACCCCCGCGACAATACCCATCACGATGGCGAAGCCGCGTTCACTCAGGGATCGGTTCGGCCGGAGGATGGCGTCCATGTAGATGGTTTCTTCAGCTGTGCTCATGTCTTCTAGATAGCACGGTCTTGTGCGCAGGCGAGGGCGCATTAGACAGAGACCATGACGAATACCCCTCCGGTTTCCAGACCCGCACGAAAGCGCCGCGCACCGCGCGTCTTTGGTCGTGAAAAGGCGACTGCCCTGTTCTCGGCGCTCGCCCGGGACCGGCCGGACCCGCGTACTGAACTCGATTTCGTAAATCCCTTCACCCTGGTTGTGGCCGTGGCCCTGTCGGCCCAGGCGACGGATGTCGGCGTCAACAAGGCCACCGCCCGCCTGTTCAAGGTGGCAGACACGCCCGAGAAGATGCTGGCGCTCGGCGAGGCCGGTGTCGCCAAATACATCCGTACGATCGGCCTGTGGCGCAACAAGGCCAGGAACGTGGTTGCGCTCAGTCGCATGCTGATTGAGGAGTTTGACGGCAACGTTCCGCAAACCCGGGAAGAATTGGTGCGGCTGCCGGGCGTCGGGCGCAAAACGGCCAATGTCGTGCTCAACGAGGCCTTCGGCCAGCCCACCATCGCCGTGGACACGCATATCTTCCGGGTCAGCAACCGCACCGGCCTTGCCCCCGGAAAGACGCCGGACGCCGTGGAGGCCGGGCTGGAACGCGCCACACCGCCCGAATTCAAGAAAGGCGCGCATCACTGGTTGATCCTGCACGGCCGCTATGTCTGCAAGGCCCGCAAGCCCGAATGCTGGCACTGCGCCATTGCGGACCTCTGTCGCTACACGCCGAAGACGCCGGATCCGGCAAATGTCTCCTCGCTCGGGCCGCGATCCCGCTGACGAGCCGGACTGTGGCCTGCCTGCCATGCGGGCAGGGTGCCACCAGTTTGCCCCAATTTAACCAAAACAGGGCCATCTCCGACCGACACGGCCTCGTGCCTGTACAAACACGGAGTGAACCGCATGATCCGCATGGAAAACCTGCTCGTCGGCGCCACGGCCCTGGGCCTTGTCTTCGCCGCCCCCGCATCGGCTGACGAGAATGGCTGGAGCGGCGAAGCCGCACTCAGCGCCGGCCTGACCACGGGCAACACGGAAACCTCGGAAGCAGGCCTCGGCATCGATGTCGACCGGGATGCCGGCGCCTGGAATTTCGGGCTGCAGATCTCGGGCGACTATGGCAAGGAAGACGGCGTCGAGAGCCGCAATCGCTATTTCCTGGCTGGCGACATAGAGCATGACTTCAACGACACGATGTTCACCTTCGGACGCGCGTCCTATGAGGTGGACCAGTTCACGGGTTTCGACAGCCGCACCTTCATCGGCGGCGGTGTCGGCTGGTATGTTCTTGATGATGAAGACCACAACTGGACGGTTCGCGGCGGTCCAGGTCTGAAGATCGACGAGGTCAAGCGCCAGATCACGACCGATAGTACCGGCGCGGTGCTGATCATTCCGGCAAGCACGGAGGAATCCCTCGGCGCCGTGGCGCAGTCCGAATATTTCTATGCGTTCAATGATGCCGTTTCGCTCAGCAACAAGACCAATCTTGTCTATGGTCAGGAATCCACACAGATCGGCAACGTCATCGCGCTCACGGCCGCGCTCAACGGCCATCTGGCAGCGCGCATCTCCTTCGACGTGCGCCATGATACCTCGCCACAGCCAACTTATGAAGCGACTGACACGGCGACGAAGTTCTCGCTCGTCTACACGTTGGGCGAATAGAGCCTAGCCGGACTTCAGGCGCGCGGCGACGGCGCGCGCCAGTCTTTCTCCGAGGCGCGGTCCCTGTTCCGGATACAGATAGGGTTCGATCAGTTCGAGTTCCATCAGGCGCAGGGATCCGTCCGGATGACGCAGCATGTCGACCCGCGCATACAGGGGCGTGTCATCCAGCGTCGACAGGATTTTGTGCGCCGCATCCAGATCCGCACGCATTGGCTGGATCGGGTCTTCATGGCCGCCATAGGCCGACTGAATCCGGTAATCGCCTGCCTTGGCGCGCTTCAACAGGGCGTGCGACAATTCCCCGTCCACAAAGACAAAGCTCAATTCGCCTTCGGTCCGGATTGTCGGCAGGAAGGGTTGCACCATCATCCTGTGCGGCATGTCCGGCATCGGGTCTCCGGCGCTCAGCAAATGCTGGCCTGAAGCCCCAGCGCCGACCTGGCGCTTGAATACCAGCCTGTCTTCGCCGAGTTCCCGGAATGCGGCCTGATAGAGATCCGGCGTCATGTCGTCGATCCAGAGAGTCGGGATGAGATTGGCGCCCCGCTTGGCCAGGTCCTTCAGATAGGTCTTGTCACTGTTCCAGCGCACAAGTGCCGACGGATTGAACAGCGCCGTATGGCGCTCGATCGTCTCCAGCGTTTCCAGAAAGTCCGTCTGACGGTCCCAGTAATCCCATGTCGTACCGATCAGCGCAGCATCATAGTCTGACCAGTCCGCACGCTCGTCGTCCCAGCAGATATCCGTGATCGTCATGCCGCGTTCGGCAAACTCCGGTCGCAGGGCGCGCATCATGTAATCATGTTCGAATGCATCGGCGCGACGGATGGGAGAACCGGGTTGTGTGACTTGTGAGGAGAGGTAGGCAATCTTCATCCGACCGCCTTTAGCATGTGCCGCAGTTGCGTCCAGACCGCTCCTCTGGCAGTCCGCGTGGGCACATGAGGGAAACTGTGAAATGAGTGAAATCCGCTTCGAAGTCGTCGGCCTTGGCAATGCGATTGTTGATGTCCTGTCCCGGACAGATGACGCCTTCCTCCAGTCCAGGGGGATCGCCCGCAATGTGATGACCCTGATTGATGAAGATCGGGCGCATGAGCTGACAGCAGCCGCGGTCAACCCGGTGTTCACGTCCGGGGGCAGTGGCGCCAACACCATTGCCGGACTCGCCAGTTTCGGTGCCAGCGCTGCCTATATCGGAAAGGTGGCCAAGGATGAGCTTGGCAGCCAGTTCACGCGCGAAATGGCGGCAACCGGTGTGCCATTTGCCACCAAGCCACTCGAGAGCGGTCCGGCCACGGCGCGCAGCATCATCTTCGTTACGGATGACGGCGCGCGCAGCATGAACACATTTCTCGGCGCATCGGTCATGTTCACCAAGCATGATGTCGACGAGGAGACCGTCAAGGCCGGCAAGATCCTGTATCTCGAAGGGTACCTCTTCGACCGGGAAGAGGCGAAGGAAGCCTTTGTCTTCGCATCAGAAGTCGCGCGGGCGGCCGGTCGCAAGGTTGCGCTGACCCTGTCGGACAAATTCTGCGTGGATCGCCATCGTGCCAGTTTCCTCCAGCTGGTCCGGAACAATGTCGACATTGTCTTCGCGAACGAAGAAGAATTGCTGTCCCTCTACGAGACCGAGGATTTCGATACCGCCCTGGCCGCCTTGCAAGCCGACACGGCAATCGCTGCCGTGACTCGCAGCGAAAAGGGATCGGTCGTGATCGGGGCTGGAGAACCGATCACCGTGCAGGCTGAACCGGTCGCAAAGGTGGAAGACACAACCGGCGCCGGTGATCAGTATGCCGCTGGCTTCCTGTTCGGCATGTCACGCGGCCTGCCGCTCGAAACCTGCGCCCGTCTGGGCCACATCGCCGCCGCGGAAGTGATTTCGCACATGGGCCCGCGTCCGGAACAATCCTACAGGGCCCTCGCCGAGAAGGCCGGCATTCACGCCTGAGCCTTCAGGGCCTCCTCGGCATAGTCGAGGCGGTCGTGTCCGAAGAACATCTCGTCGCCGACAAAGAAGGTCGGCGCGCCGAATGCGCCGCGTGCGATCGCTGATTCCGTATTGGCCTTCATGGCGTCCTGGTTCGCAGGGGCTTCGGCCAGAGCCTTGATCTGGTCGAAATCGAACCCTTCTGCGTCGCACATGGCTGCGACCGAGGCGTCATCATCGGGTTTCAGCGGAGTCGGTGCGGCCCACATATGCTTGAAACAGGCATCGATGAAACGCTTCTGTTCCGAGGGGGTGTTCTGCGAGCCGCATGCGGCACGCAACAACAGGCGGGTGCTGACCATGGGGAAGTGGGGGTTCATTCGGAAGGGCAGGCTGTAGCGTCTTGTGCAGCGCTGCAGGTCCTTCATCATGTACGCGCCCTTGGCGGCGACCATGCCGGGTGGCCGGTTTCCGGTCGCCTGCATCACTGCGCCGAGAAAGATCGGCCGAAAATCGATTTCGGCGCCGGTCCGTTCCGAAATTTCTTGCACGGCCGCATTGGCCACGTAGGAGAATGGGCTGATAAAGTCGAAACAGAACTCAAGCTTGCCTGCCATGGAAGTCTCCAGAAGTAAGTGTCGTTTTGGAACTATGGCAAATCAGTATAGGTGTGTCAGCATGAAATGGTCTGATCTTTCAGAAAACTGGTGTCCAGTGGCGCGCACCCTGTCCGTGGTCGGCGACCGCTGGACGATGCTGATTCTGCGCGACTGTTTCCTCGGCATGTCCCGCTTCGAGCAGTTTATCGCGTCCAGCGGCATGACACGGCACATTCTCGCAGACCGGCTGAAGCGACTGGTCGAAGCCGGCGTGCTGGAACGCCGGGCCTATACGACCACGCCCAAACGATTCGATTATGTCCTGACAGAGAAGGGCAAGGAGCTGGCACCAGCCCTTCTGACGCTCAGGGATTGGGGCAAGAAACACATGCCGGTGCGCCGGGCGACATCGGCCTAGTCTTCCAGCAGGGCTTCGGCCTTTTTCTGAACCGCGCCATAGTCGATCTTGCCGGTGCCGAGCACCGGAATCTCGTCGACATGGTAGACCCGCTTGGGCACCGACAATTCCGGCACGCCGTGATTCTTGGCCCAGGCGAGAATGTCTTCGCGATTGCTGCTCGGCGTGTCACTCAGCAGGATCACCTGCTCTCCCTTCCGGGGATCCGGCAGGGTCACAGCTGCGTGCAGATTGTCCGGCCAGATCGCGCTGGCGCAGTTTTCCACAACAGCGAGGGACACCATCTCACCGCCGATCTTGGCGAAGCGTTTGACCCGGCCAAGGATGCGGATCGATCCGTCATCATCAATGGCCACGATATCGCCGGTGTCATGCCAGCCGCCTTCTGGGCGTTCCAGCACGCCGGGATTGGCCGGTCGCAGATACCCCATCATGATGTTGGGGCCTTTCACGTGAAGGCGGCCACCTTCCTCGATCCCGTCCACCGGGACGAGGCGTGACTCCATGCCGGACATCAGGCAGCCCACGGTGCCGGGCCGGTTGTGCTCCCACTGGTTCGCCGCGATGACTGGCGATGCTTCAGTGGCGCCATAACCTTCGAGAATCTCGATCTCGAATTTCCGGCGCACCAACGCGCGGGTTTCATCCTTGACGCGTTCAGCCCCGCATACGGCAAGGCGGATCGAATCCATGTCGCCGTCACTGCCGATCCGCGCATATTGGGAAATGAACGTGTCGGTCGCCAGGAGAATGGTCGACTGGCTGGCCCGGATACGCCGCACGATTTCGCGGGGTTGAAGCGGGGAAGGGTGAAACACGACCGGAATGCCGGCGACGAGCGGCAGCACGGCGCCCACAGTCAGGCCGAAGCAATGGAAGGTCGGCAGAGGATTGAACAGCTTGTCGGTTTCCGGAGACAGCCCGATATGCGCCCGCACCTGTTCGACATTCGCCATGACGTTCTCATGGCTCAGCACGACACCTTTTGGTTCGCCTTCGGTCCCGGAAGTAAACAGCATGACGCCAGGGGATTTGTATCTCGATTGCTTGCGAACCAGACCCGGCAAGATCGAGCCGGCGGCAGCGACCACCTTGTCCTTGAGGGACAGGTTCTCGCGCACATCCTCAAGATAGACGATTTCAGCCGCATCGGAGAGATCTTCGATGAGGGGTTCCAGTCCGCCAAGTTCGACAAAGCGATGAGCCGTCACGATGCGTTTGATCTGGCCGGCCTTGAGCGCGGCCTTCAAATTGCGGGAACCGGCGGTGAAATTGAGCATGGCCGGGACGCGATTGAAGGCGCTGAGGGCAAAGAAGCCGATGACGGCGCCCGCGCCGCTGGGCAGCATCACACCAATGGCTTCGCCCGCCTTCGTGCCGCTGCGCAGGGCAGACCCGAGGGCCAGCGCAGCCTGAATGATTTCCTTGTAGGTGAGTTCGCGCTCGTCCCCGTCGATCAGGACGGTTTTCGCAGCTCCGAACTCTCTCCGGGCGCGAAAAAGGGCGCTGAACAGGTCGGTACGGGTGCGGGATGGTTGATATGGCAAAGGTGCCGGGATGGTCTGTCCGGTCATGACGGCCTTCGTTTCCTCCGAGGCATTGCCCCTGTTTTCTGTAACAATCTGTCATTTATCGACACTGTCGCAAGCCCTATTGCAAGATTGCATAAACACTCTGCAGTGTATTTCCCTTGATGAAACAGTCGGTCACGTCCATTTTCCCGCCATGGCAAATCTCATCGATCTGACACCGAACACGCGCAAGCACAGGCACCCGGAAAAGCAGTCCCGCCCGGACACGCCGCTGCTCCGCAAACCCGACTGGATTCGGGTGAAGGCCCCGACATCGAAGGGATATGCCGAGACGCGCGAAATCGTGAAGTCGAACGGGCTCGTCACGGTCTGTGAAGAAGCCGGGTGCCCCAATATCGGCGAGTGCTGGGACAAGAAGCACGCGACCATGATGATTCTCGGCGAGATCTGCACGCGCGCTTGCAGCTTCTGCAACGTCTCGACCGGCAAGCCGCTGACTCCCGGCAAGGTGGACGAGGATGAGCCCCGCCGCGTGGCGGATGCCGTGGCCGAGATGGGGCTGCAACATGTCGTGATCACGTCCGTTGATCGGGATGACCTCGTGGATGGCGGCGCGATGCATTTCGTGAACACGATCGAGGCTATTCGCCGGACATCGCCGGGCACGACCATTGAAATTCTGACACCGGATTTCCTGCGCAAGGATGGCTGGGAAAATCGCGTAATTGATGCGCGGCCGGACGTGTTCAACCACAATCTCGAAACCGTGCCGCGCCTGTACCTGTCGATTCGCCCGGGCGCGCGCTATTTCCACTCCCTGCGCCTGCTGCAAAAGGTGAAGGACCGCGATCCGCAGCAATTCACGAAATCCGGCCTTATGGTCGGTCTTGGCGAAACCAAGGAAGAAGTGATGCAGGTGATGGACGACATGCGATCTGCCGGCGTCGACTTCCTGACCATCGGTCAGTACCTGCAACCGACGCGAAAGCATGCCGCGATCGACCGCTACGTGTCTCCGGAAGAGTTCAAGGCCTATGAGGAAATTGCCCGTGCCAAGGGATTCCTGATGGTGTCTGCTTCACCGCTGACGCGCTCGTCTCATCATGCCGGTGAAGACTTCGCCCGGCTGCGGGCGGCGCGGGACGCTCAACTGGCCGCTGCCACTGCCTAGGCATGCCGCATTTCTCCAAATCCGTGCACGTGCCTTTCAGCGGGACGCAGGCGTTCGAGCTGGTTTCCGACATTGCGGCCTATCCTGATTTCATCAAATGGATCACTGCCATGCGCGTGTCTGAAATGATGGCCGCGCAGGATGGCAGTTTCACCTGTCTCGGAGAGGCTGCAGTCGGCTTCAAGGGGTTCGTCGAACGGTTCACCACACGGGTCGAAGCGGACCCGAATGCAGGATCCGTGGTTGCCTCCCTGGTGAAGGGGCCGTTTCGGAAACTGCGCGCGGAATGGAAGATCCTCGCCTCCAATGATGCCGGGTCCGACATCTCTCTGGCCATCGATTACGACTTCAAGAACCCGTTCATCGGCATGCTGGCCAAGGCCAATCAGGAACTGGCCGTCAGCAAGATCCTGTCAGCCTTCCTCGCCGAAGCGGACCGTCGGTACGGGCAGGGCGCCTAGGCGATCTGCATCTGTATCTGTTTCAGGGCGCATTCCATGGCGGCAAGGCGAATCTGTTCCCGGCCGATATCCCCGGTTTGCAGCATTTCATGGATCACGGCCCGGTTCTCGCGGGCGCAGGCCACATGGACGGTGCCGACCGGTTTCATGGGCGTGCCGCCGCCCGGACCGGCCACGCCGGTAATGGCCACCGATATGTTTGCGCGGCTGGCCTCAAGCGCGCCCTCGGCCATCATGCGCGCCACCGGCTCGGATACGGCCCCATAGTCTGCCAGGACATCCCCGGCGATGCCGAGCATTTCTTCCTTGGCGCGGTTCGAATAGGTGACAAAGCCGCGCTCGAACACGGTCGAACTGCCGGGAATGTCGGTCAGCAGACCGGCCAGCAGGCCACCGGTGCAGCTTTCGGCGGTGCAAATCCTGAGCCGGGCCTGGGCGGCGTCGTCAAGGATGAGCATGGCGAGATTTCTGAGACGATCTGGAAACATGCTGACACGATATGACCCGTTCTGGCATCCGTGAAGACGGCATTTCGCGCATATGAGACGGAATGATCAGGTCCCGCGCAGCAACACGACGGCTTCGGCGGCAATCCCTTCGCGCCGGCCGGTAAAGCCAAGCCCTTCGGTCGTGGTCGCCTTTACGCTCACGGCATCCAGTGGCAGGTCCAGCAATTGCGCGGTGCGCAACCGCATGGCCTCCCGATGGGGTTTCACCTTGGGTGCCTCGCAGATCACCGTGACATCGCAATTGGCAATGGCAAAACCGGCTTTGCGCGCAAGTTTCTGCGCCTCCGCCAGGAAGATGCCGCTGTCGGCATCCTTCCACCTGCCATCGCTGGGTGGGAAATGGTCACCAATGTCGCCCAGCGCCGCCGCGCCGAGAATCGCATCCGTCAATGCGTGCCAGGCAGCATCGGCGTCCGAGTGTCCCTTCAGCCGCGCCACATGCGGGATTTGGACCCCGCACAGTGTAACATGATCGCCCGGCTCGAAAGCGTGCACGTCGAAGCCCTTGCCAATACGCATTTGCGGGCTTGCAGGGGCCATGAGGCGTGAGACCATGTCGAAATCCTCTGGATAGGTGATCTTGTGCAGCCGGTCTGAGCCCCGAACCAGCTTGACCCTGGCTCCCTGAGCCTCGATGGCGGTGAGGTCGTCAACCAGATCGTCTCCTGAGCCCGCAAGTGCCTTCCGGATCGCGGCGAGCCGGAAGGCCTGCGGTGTTTGTACCCGGTAGAGGGCTTCGCGCGACACAGTATCAAGGCTCTGGCCACGGTCTCGCTTCAGGGCATCCTGAACGGGTAGGGCAGGCGCCGCCGCATCGTGCGTATCCAACGCTGTCAGGAGGGCGTCCAGCGTCGCGTGATCCAGACCGGGCCTGGCGGCATCGTGAATCAGGACGATCGTGTTCGGATCCTGCGTGACAAGTGCGCCGAGCCCGTTGCGCACAGACTGGGTGCGGGTAGGCCCGCCGGACACGATCCTGCAGCCTGCAGGCGAGAAGCCGTCGGGCGCATCGTCGCCTGCAACAAGGACAATTTCGCCAATGGAAGGATGGGTCGACAACACGTCGAGTGACCATTCCACCACGAGACGGCCGTTCAGCTCGCACCATTGCTTGGCAATGGCGCTTCCAGCGCGGTTTCCGCGACCGGCTGCAACAATGATGGCAACTGCCTTGTTCATGCGCGGCTTTTTAAGCTAGGGCGCGGGCGAACGCTACAGGCGATTGCCGCAGGTGCGAAGTACACCTGCATTGAAATTGTGCACTTGCGAAAGTTTTAAAAACTGGAAAGATACAAGAATGACCAATTTTAAGGCACCTCGGGTCTGGCTTGCGCCCATGTCTGGCGCAACAGATGCCCCAATGCGTCGTCAGGCGGCGCGTTTCGGCGCGCCGGCCGTGGTGTCCGAGATGGTGGCAGGCGAGATGCTGGCCCGGGCACGGCCGGATGTCGTCCGCCGGACGTGCCGTCATGACGGCGACGGTCAATGGATCGTCCAACTCGCGGCAAGCCGACCGGAAGCGATGAGGGTCGGGGCGGAGCTCCTTCGGGAGAGCGGGGTCGACGTGATCGACATCAATATGGGATGTCCGTCGCGGCAGGTCACTGGGGCGCAGTCGGGTTCCGCATTGATGCGGGACATGCCGCTTGCGCTCGATATCATTCAGGCGGCCCTAGATGGAGCCAACGGGTTGCCGGTGACGCTGAAAATGCGACTGGGCTGGGACCATAACAGCCTGAATGCGCCGGACATTGCGGTAGCGGCGGAGCGTATGGGCATCCGGATGCTGACGGTTCACGGGCGCACCCGGTGCCAGTTCTACAAGGGGCAAGCGGACTGGGCGCGCGTATCCGATACGGTTTCGGCTGTATCCCTGCCAGTGATTGTGAACGGAGACATTGCGACGCCACATGATGCCGAACGGGCGCTGGAGGCATCGGGCGCGCATGGGGTCATGATCGGCCGCGCCGCAATCGGGCGTCCCTGGTTGCCAGGGCAGGTTGCAGCTCATCTTGCGGGCCGAACCGTGACGCAGCCCGATCTGGAGACGCAGTTGGCGAGCCTGCTGGAGCAGATCACCGACAGCGTCGACCTTTATGGCGAACGTCTGGGCGTGCGCACCGTCCGAAAGCATGTGTCAGCTGCTCTGGACGCCGTTGACCTGCCGCTGCCTCCGCAGGAGCGGCGTCGCCTTCGCGCTGATGTGTGCCGGCTCGAAACGGCCGCTGCAGTGAAACAGGCGTTGAAGGGTGTGTATTCCATGACTCGGGAACTGGAGGTGGCGTGATGACCAGTGAAGCAATCCTGTCGGCACCTCGATTGGGAGACCTCTCTCCGATCGCCCTTCTGCTGGTGGATCAGCGCCGCAAGGTCGTTGAAGTGAATGCCGCCGCTGAGAGCCTGCTTCAATCATCTAGGCGTGGTCTGCGCGGCAAGCCACTGAGCGAGATCGTCTATCATGACTCGCCCGTTTTCGAGCTGCTCGACCGCGCCCAGAGGACGGTTGGGGACATAGCTGCACCTGGCACACCGATCACCGGGCCCGGACTGCTGTCCCGTCAGATCTGCGACATTTGGGTGCGTTCAACGGATGATCATGGGTTCACAATCGCGATGTGTGAGGCGGCCACACGCGATGTGAATGAATCGGTGGCAGGCGTCGCGGGCTTCGGTCGCATCCTCGGTCATGAAGTCAAGAACCCGCTCGGCGGGATCATTGGCGCCGCGCAATTGCTGGAGCGCCAGCATGTGGACGGTCAGGCCGAACTCCTCGAGATCATCAAGGAAGAGGCGCGCCGCATTGAACGTCTTGTCAATCGGTTGTCGGCCTTCGAACTCTTCTCTGCCCCTCATATGGAGCCGTTCAACATACACGCGCTGCTGGAACGCGTCCTGGCGTCCGAGCGTGCTGCGATGGGGTCCAGGATTGAGTTCAAGCGGGATTTTGACCCGTCGCTGCCACCCGTTATAGGGGACTCCGATCATCTTCAGCAGGCATTCCAGAACCTGATCCGGAATGCCGCCGAGGCCGCCATGGACGGAGACGTGACCGGAAAGGTCACCGTGCGGACATCCTACGCTGCCGGATTGTCCTTCCGCCAGGCCAGGCTGGGGGCAGGCCTGCGCCGGGCCATGCTGGTGTCAGTCGAGGATACCGGCAAGGGCATTCCGCGGAATCGCCAGAACACGATTTTTGAAGTCTTCCAGAGCAGCAAGTCAGGTGCCCGCGGGCTCGGCTTGTCGATTGTGAAGGAAGTCGTGACCGCACATGGCGGTCAGATCCGAGTAGACAGCGTGCCGGGTTCGACGCGCTTTTCAGTGTTGCTGCCACTTGGCACAGGGGAAAAGACTGATGGCTGAAAAGACCGTTCTTCTTGCAGAAGACGATGCAAGCATTCGATTGATCGTGAACCAGACTTTAGTCGCGGCGGGATATGAAGTCCGCGCGACCAGTTCTCCGGAAGCGCTCGAACGGTGGGTGCGCAATGGCGAGGGAGACGTGGTCGTTTCTGACGTCTTCCTGGGCGATGCGTCGATCTTTGACCTGCTGCCATCCCTCAAGCTTGCCCGGCCGGAGTTGCCCTTCATTGTCATGAGCGGCCAGAACACGATCCTGACCGCGGCGTCGGCGGCCCAGCATGGCGCGTTCGACTACCTCCCGAAACCGTTCGACATCGACACGCTGTCCGGTCTTGTGCAGCGCGCCCTGAAATCCCAGCCCAAGGGCTCCGCCCGGGCCATCAATCCGGAATCCCAGAAGGCGATCAGTGATGCCGGCCTGCCACTGATCGGCCGCTCAGATGCGATGCAGGAAGTCTACCGGATCATCGCGAAAGTGATGAACACGGATCTGACCGTTCTGATCGAAGGCGAGAGCGGCACCGGCAAGGAACTCGCTGCGCGGGCCATCCATCAGCTTGGAGATGCCAAGAACGGAAACTTCGTTGCGCTGGACCTGGCGGCCTTGCCGGCGACCGAGATCAATCGGCAATTGTTCGGCCAGAATGGCGAGCCGGGCGCTGTGCACCAGAAGGGCGGAACGCTCTATCTGGACGAGATTGGCGACCTTCCGGCCGAAGCCCAGACCCAACTCGTGAAATTGATGCGGGATTCCAGCGGCGCTCGGATCATCGCGTCGACCCGACGGAATCTGGGCCGGCTCGTTGATGACGGCAAGTTTCGCGAGGATCTCTATTACCGGCTGAACGTCGTGCGCCTGACGATGCCGCCGCTCCGGCTTCGCAAGGAGGACATTCCGGAACTTGCGCGTGCGTTCCTCATTCGCGCACAGCGTCAGGGGCTCGCCGCCAAGACGCTCGACAAATCCGCTCTCGACCTGCTGACAGCCTATGACTGGCCTGGCAATGTCCGCGAGCTGGAGAATCTCGTCCTCCGGCTGGCTGTGCTGTGTCCGGATGAGACCGTCACGCTTCGCGATGTCGAGCGTGAGTTGAGGGCAGGTGCCAGTGAGCAAAAAGGGTCGAGTGCCGGTTTCGAAAAGGACATCGAGACCCTGCTGCATCGCTATGTCATGGGTGATCTGATCGCCAGCGGTGACAAGGACGAATCGAACGTCTACTCGAACGTGATCGATCAGGTGGAGCGCCCGCTCATTCGCCTGGCCCTGTCGGTGACGGCAGGCAACAAGGTAAAAGCTGCGCAGCTGCTCGGCATGAACCGGAACACGTTGCGGGCGAAGATCAATGCGCTTGGCATTGCAGATGAGTGATTGACTGATCCGCCGACTGTGGCTTTAGTGCACCACTGTTGCTTTTCAGGCACGATCATGTGCCATAAAGGCAACGGGCCGGTGTGGCCGAGTGTAGAGCGGTGTATCCTTGTCGAATGTACTGAGTCAGCAGGCGACAAAAGCGAGTTGGGCCCTTTTTGAGGGCCTCTTCATCATCGCGGCTCTGGTCGCCGTGTTTGCCACTTTCATTGCAATTTCCGGGGTTGATCCGGACAATCCGACATCCGGCGCCACACCATGGCTGCTCGGCCTCAACTTTGTCGTGATCATCGTTCTCGCCACGATCGTCGCGCGCGAATACCTGTCGATCCAGTCAAACAGCGAGAGCGAGGGGCGCGGGCGTCTGGCCCGGCGTTTCGTCATGCTGTTCGGATTCTCCGCGCTTGTGCCGTCTGCCATTGTGGCCGTGTTCCTCGGCGCCGTCTTCACACAGGGCCTCGACAACTGGCTCGGGGAGCGGGTCGACTCCGTGATGGAAAAGAATGCCGAAATCTTCCGGAACTATGTGGACAATTTTGAAACCACATTTGACGTCGATGTCCGTCTGGCGGCGCTCGATGTGGAGAATTTCGCGCGCGAGGTGGATGCAAACCTGACCGATGCCGATGCCACGCGAAACCTGTCTCCCAGCGCATCCCAGGCATTTTCCGAAGGCCTCCGGTCCGAACTTGCGTTTCGTGATTTTCTGACCATCGCCATCCTGGGCGCCGACGGCGTTGAATTGGTTGCGCAGGAGAGCGTACAGGATCCGATCCTCCTGCCGCCGCCAGCCTCCGCGTTTGAGGAGGCGGACCGGGGAGAGATTGCGACCACGCTGTATGAGAATCGCGGCGTGGCGACCGCCCTGATCCACATCACCGAACCGCTCGACGGATACATTTACGCCGTGAAGAATTTCGATCGAAATGCTGCTGTTCGCTTGCGGGAGGCGGAAGCCGAGATAATTCAGTACAACAATGCCAAACGCCAGGGCGGGCGCCTGCAGACCATTTTTGCAATCGGCTATGCGCAGATTGCCGCTCTGGTCCTCCTTCTGGCGGGCCGTCTGGGTCTTGAGGCTGCAAGCCGGGTCACGGGTCCCATCGGCCGTTTGGCGCTCGCAGCCCATACGGTGCGCGATGGGGACCTGACGGTACGGGTTCCGGTAACAGGCGCAAAAGACGAAGTCTACGCACTGAGCCAGTCCTTCAATGCCATGACCGAGCAATTGTCGGAACAGCGCAACGCCCTGATCCGCGCCCGCGAAGTCGAGGAAGACCGTCGCCGTTTCGTCGAAACCCTGCTTGCTGAAGTCAGCGCCGGTGTCATTCGGATGGACGGCAACATGGTCGTGACGCTGGCAAACCGTTCAGCAGGGGATTTGCTTGGCATCGACGAGATCGTCGCGGGCGAGCGCCTGACTGATGTCTCGCCAGACTTTGTCCAGTACGCCCGGGACACGCTTCAGCAGGACTCGCCTGTGGACGCTTCCATCGACATCAACCGGAACGGGGCGATCCGGCACTTCCGCCTGAAAACCGCGCCGGACCCGGCGGGCGGATGCGTCCTGACATTCGATGACACGACCCGGCTCGTGAATGCGCAGCGTCAATTGGCGTGGCGGGACGTGGCGCGCCGGATTGCGCACGAGATCCGCAATCCGCTGACGCCCATCATGTTGTCTACCGAACGGCTACGCAGACGCTATGCCAGTGTCATTGATGACTCGGATGGCGTGTTTGACCGCTGCATCGAAACCATATTGCGGCAGGTCGGCGACATCGGTCGGATGGTCGAGGAGTTCTCGTCGTTCGCGCGCATGCCAAAGCCAAGCGCAAGCCAGTTCGACATGAAGGCCTTGCTGCAGGCCACGAGCTTTTCCCAGGCCATGGTCACACCGGATATCGAAGTGGAATTCGAGGCGGCAGCAGACAGCGTGACCTATGTGGGAGATGAGCGCCTGATCGGACAGGCCCTTGGAAACCTGCTGAAGAATGCCGCGGAAGCGATCGAAGGCATGCCGGAAGAAGCGGAAGTGCATGGCAGCATCCGCGTCGTTCTGACGGAAACCGACAAGGGCGTGGACATCTCCATCGAAGACAACGGCCCTGGTTTTCCGGAAGAGGTGAGAGATCGCCTGCTGGAACCCTACGTCACGACCCGCGAGAAGGGCACCGGACTCGGACTCGCGATCGTGAACCGCATCATTGCCGATCATGGCGGGTCCATTTCCCTCCAGAACCGGCTCGATGGCATGCGTGGAGCCAGGGTCCGGATCTGGCTGCCGCACAATTTGCTGCAGGTGGCCGAAACCCTGACCGCAGCTTCTGAAAATGAAACAACCGAACAGCCGGCGCCGGCCGGGATAGTGTAGTGTAGAGGAGCCTGTCACATGGCCTTGGACATTCTTGTTGTCGATGACGAACCCGATATCCGCGAACTGATTGCGGGTGTTCTGGGAGACGAGGGATATGACGCCCGGACGGCAGATACAGCCGAGCGGGCTCTGGAAGAGGTGCGAGCCCGCACACCGCGACTGGTTGTGCTGGACGTCTGGCTGCAGGGCAGCGGGATGGATGGCCTTTCCCTGCTCAAATACCTCAAATCCATCGATCCGCTCCTGCCCGTGATCGTGATCAGCGGGCACGGGAACATCGAGACGGCCGTCGCGGCCATCCGTCGGGGCGCCTATGATTTCATCGAGAAGCCGTTCAAGACAGACCGGCTTTTGCACATGGTGGAGCGGGCAATCGAATCTGCTGCGCTGAAATACGAGAATGCGGCGCTGAAAAACCGCGCCGGTGGCAATGAGCAATGGATCGGCGACAGCCACGCGGCCAGTGCCCTCAGATCCTCCATCGACAAGGTCGCGCCGACCAATTCGCGCGTGCTGATCACCGGGCCAGCCGGCGCCGGGAAGGAACTCGCCGCGCGTCTCATCCATCGCAACTCGCAACGGGAAAACGGCCCGTTCGTCGTGGTCAACGCAGCGACGATCGCGCCTGACCAGATGGAAAGCGCCCTGTTTGGCGAAGAAGACAGCGAAGGGCGCACCACACGGATCGGCCTGTTTGAGAAGGCGCACAATGGGACGCTTCTTCTGGATGAGGTGGCAGACATGCCGCTTGGCACCCAGAACAAGATCCTGAGAGTTCTGACAGAGCAGCGTTTCCAGCGTGTCGGCGGGCGTTCGGATGTCAGCGTCGATGTTCGGGTGATGTCAGCGACGACCAAGGACATACGACAGGAGATCGCCGCAGGCCGGTTTCGCGAAGACCTTTTCTACAGGCTGAGCGTGGTACCGCTTCGCGTTCCATCGCTTGCTGAACGGCGCGACGATATCAGCGACCTGGTGACCTATTTCACGAACCGTATCGCCGATTCCTCCGGCCTTACGCCGAGGACCTTCTCGGATGAGGCCATGGCGGTATTGCAGTCCATGGACTGGCCCGGGAACATCCGGCAATTGCGAAATGTGGTCGAACGTATCCTGATCCTGTCTCCTTCGGACGCGAGCCGGCCGGTCAGTGTTGACGAACTTCCTCGCGAAACCACCGGTTTGCCGGGCGATGGTGGCAATGCCGGATCGGCGGAGCTGGTGGGTCTGTCGCTGCGCGACGCCCGGGAGCAGTTCGAACGGGAGTATCTTGCGCTGCAGATAACCCGCTTCAACGGCAATATCTCCCGCACTGCGGAGTTCATCGGCATGGAGCGGTCGGCCTTGCATAGAAAATTAAAGGCTTTAGGCGTAAATTCGAATCTCACTCGTCAGGACGGTTGAGGCCGTCGAGAGGCTTAATCGATGCAAGTTCTGATATGCGGGGCGGGCCGTGTGGGTCACGGGATTGCCCGTCGCCTGGCACGCGAAAAACACGACATCACCATCATTGACGAGGATCCAGACCTGGTGGACCAGGTCTCGACCGACCTCGATGTGCGCGGCGTTACCGGTCATGCGGGTCATCCGGATGTCCTGAAGCGGGCAGGGGCTTCTGATTGCGAAATGATCATCGCGGTCACCCATTTTGACGAGATCAACATGGTGATCTGCCAGATCGCCCACACGCTTTTCTCTGTGCCCTACAAGATCGCCCGCGTCCGGGAGCAGTCCTATATCGACCCGGCCTGGAAGAACATTTTCTCGCGCGAGGGCTTGCCCATCGACATGGTGATCTCGCCAGAGGTCGAGGTTGGGGAAGCGATCCTGCAGCGCTTCCGCACGCCCGGCGCCGTGATGAGTGCGACTTTCGGCAAGGGCAAGATTCGCCTGCTCGGGATCGAGATCGATGACAGCAACCCTCTGCTCGATACGCCGGTGGACCAGATGCGCGGGCTGTTCCCGGACCTGTCTGCACGGATTGTCGGCATAGGACGCGGAGACTCTGTTCGCGCGCCGCGATCCACCGATGTATTGAAGCCGGGAGACCGGGCTTATGTTGCGGTGCTGGACACGCATGCCGAGCGCCTGACGTCCATTTTCAATCGGGATTCCGAACAGTCTGGCCATGTCGTCATCGTGGGCGGTGGCAATGTCGGCCTGTATGTCGCGACGACCCTCGAGCAGGAAGGCAAGAACCGGATCCGCTTGATCGAGCGGGATGTCGAACGCGCCAACAATGTCGTTTCCGAAGTGAAGCGGACCATCGTCATCCAGGGGGATGGCCTAAATCCCGATATTCTGGCCGAGGCCGGCGCGCCGAAAGCGGACTTCGTGGTCGCGATCACCAATGATGACAAGGCCAATCTCCTGATTTCCAATCTGGCCAAGCGCGCGGGTGCCAAACGCACGCTGGCGCTGGTGAATGCCACGGAACTGGCCGGGTTGGCGCGCGATTTGAGAGTGGATGCCGTTCTGGATCCGCGCGCCCTGACTGTATCGCAGATCCTGCTCCGGATGCGGCGTGGCCGAATTCTCGGCCTTCAGTCGATCGAAGACGGAAAGGCCGAAGTGGCCGAGGGAATCACGCTGGAGTCCTCGTCGCTGATCGGCAAGCCTCTTGGATATGACGATCTGCCGGAAGGCATGACGGCCGCGGCCGTGATCCGCGGCAACGAGGTTTTCATCGCCGGACCGGAAGTGACCGTTCAGGCCGAGGACCATCTGATCATCTTCTATCAGGAGGAAATGGTCCGAAAGGTCGAGAAATACTTCCGGGTCAGTCCGGATTTCTTCTAGGCCATGAATTACGCGTCCGTCGTCCGGGTCCTGGCCTTTCTGTTCCTCGTCGTCGTGATCACGGCTGTCCCGTCCGTCTTCATGTCGATTGCGGCAGGGGAATCCAGTCAGACGTTCGCGTTCGGCGCGATGATCCTCAGCATCATTGTGGTTTCCAGCAGCGTGTTGCTTCTGACCCCGAAGCCGAAACGAAAGGCACGCCCCTCAGATGCTTTGGGCACCGTGATCCTGTGGTGGTTCCTGACGCCCCTGGTCACCGGGATGCCATTCATACTCGGTGTCGAGAATACGAGCGTGATCAGCGCGATCCATGAGGCAACGGCCTGCCTGACGACAACAGGACAATCCGTCATTGCGGTTCACAACAATGAGTGGCCCATCAGCCTTGTCGTCTGGCGGGGCATGCTTCACCTGCTGGGTGGGCTTGCCACGATCACCACGGCGGCCAGCGTACTGGCCGCATTGAACCTCGGAGGGCCGGGGATTCACCGCACCGTGCTGTTCACCGTGCCTGAAACCAGCTTCTTCGATGCCGTGCCCCGCGTCGCGCGAATGGTGACGCTGCTCATGGTCGTTTCGCTCCTCGCCCTATTCTCCGCGCTTGTGTTCATGGGGGTGCCGGCAGAGCGGGCACTGGGTGATGCGGTCAGCGCCCTGACGACGGGGCTGGTGCACCCTCAGGGCATCATGCGCGCACCACTCGATACGGGACCGTCCATCATCCTTGGATTTGGGTTGCTGTTCGGGGCAATGGGGCTGGCCCTGTGGCTGCCTTTGCGGGATGGCAAGCCCATAAAGGCCATTACAGATCCCGAAGTAATGCTGTTTGTCGGGCTGCTGGTCGTGTTCATCGCCTTTGCCGTGGCCTCGGACCTGAATGTGACGGAAGGCCTCTCCTGGGCGCTCTCGGCGCTTTCAACGTCCGGGCTCTCCCTGTCTGACCCGGCAGATTATAACCGCATTCCCTTGCCGGTACTCGTGCTTCCGGCGCTGATCGGTGGGTCCGCTTTGTCGGCGGCCGGTGGCGTCAAGATCGCGCGTTTCATCGTGCTTGCGCGCCGCGCCGGTCAGGAATTCAGGCAGCTTGGCTACCGGCGCTCCATATTGGGGTTCAGGTTCCGGGACCGGGAACTGAACGAGCGCAGCGTGATTGGCGTGTGGGTCTATCTGATCGGCTATATTCTGGCGATATTCCTGACCATGGCGGCATTTTCCTTCATGGGGCAGGACTTCATTGCATCCATTCGGCTCTCGATCGGCAGTCTCACCAATTCGGCTGCGGTGCTTGGGAACCACCCCATGGACCTGCCGGACACTGCGCAGGCTTTGACCATTTTCACCATGATTTTAGGGCGTTTGGAGGTTCTGGCCCTGATTCCGGCCCTTTCCATCAGCTTTTGGAGGGGCTAACGGCTGTTGACACTTGCACTGCAGCTGTAATCCCGTTAGCGCGACACATAACAAGAACAGGCCAGATTGGATTTCCGTCATGTCCGCCGACAAAAAACAGAATTTGCAAGATACCTTCCTCAACGCTGTTCGCAAATCCAGAACCCCGCTGACCGTCTTTCTGGTCAATGGCGTCAAACTGCAGGGCGTGGTGACCTGGTTCGACAATTTCTGCGTATTGCTGCGCGGTGATGGCCGTCCGCCGCAGCTTGTGTACAAGCATGCCATCTCGACGATTGCCCCCAGCGCGCCGGTGCAATTGTTCGACGAGGAAATGGATGCGGAATAGGTTCCTTTGACCGACCGGATGATTGATCGCACGCCGGTGCCAGAGGTGGCCGGCGTGATAATACCCTGGTTCACACCCGCCAATCGACCGACTGAAGACCGCCTGCAGGAAACCGCCGGCCTCGTGGAGGCCTTGGGCTGTGACCTGGCCTTTTTGCGCGCCGAACATGTGCGCAAGGTGAACTCGTCCGTTCTTCTGTCGGGAGGCATTCTCGACCGGCTGGCGGAGGATCTGCGCGCCAACAGCTGTACCATGGCCGTGATTGACGGGGATCTGACGCCCGTCCAGCAGCGCAATCTTGAACGCGCGCTGGAAGTGAAAGTCATCGACCGGACCGGTCTGATCCTCGAAATCTTCGGCCTGCGGGCCCGCACCAAGGAGGGGCGGCTGCAGGTGGAACTGGCGCGGCTGCTGTATGAGCGCTCGCGCCTCGTGCGTACCTGGACGCACCTTGAGCGGCAGCGCGGGGGAGGCGGCTTCCTGTCAGGGCCGGGCGAGAGCCAGCTGGAAGCGGACCGGCGCATGCTGGACGACAAGATCCTGCGCCTGCGCAGGGATCTGGACGATGTGAAGCGCACCCGCGCAGTCCAGCGGGCCGGGCGCAGACGCAGCGGCAAACCGGTGATCGCGCTGGTGGGCTACACCAATGCCGGCAAGTCGACCCTGTTCAATACATTGTCCGGCGCGGATGTCTTTGCGCGGGACATGCCCTTTGCAACGCTGGACCCGACCATACGCCGCTTCGACCTGCCGACACTGGGCGAGGCCGCGCTGATCGACACGGTGGGCTTCATCACCGATCTGCCAACGCATCTGGTGAACAGTTTCCAGGCCACGCTGGAAGAGGCGATGCAGGCAGATTTGCTGGTACATGTGCGTGACCGGTCGAGCCCTGCGGATCTCGATCAGGCTGAAGATGTGATGATCGTGCTGGAACAGCTGGAAGAACAGACAGGATTGCCGCTGCCACCGATGATCGAAGCCTGGAACAAGGCGGACCGGCTTCCGGCAGAACGGGCCGAGGCATTGGCCTATGCGGCGCGCAGCAGCGAGGAGACGCCTGCGGTTCTGGTGTCTGCGCTGACGGGAGCCGGGCTGGACGAACTGGTCGAGCTGATCGAGGCAATGCTCCTGAAGGGCGCCAGCGAGATTGCGCTGCAGCTGGGCGCCCAGGACGGACGGGCCCGTGCATGGCTGCACCGCAACGGTGAAGTGCTCTCTGAGCAGACTCAGGAAGATGGCGCAGTGATTGTCACGGCGCGGCTGACGCATGACCGTCTGGGGCAATTCTATTCCGAATTTCCGGAGTTCAGACCGTCCTAGGCGGGGTCAATCCGTTTCATCCAGTTTCACTCGTTGCCACAGCGCTTCCTGGGCATTGATGTCCAGTGCCGCGAAATCCCGGTTTTCGGACCGTGCCAGAATTTCCATGGCGCGGAACCGGCGTTCGAATTTCGCATTGGCGCGACGCAGGGCCTGTTCCGGGTCCACGCTCAGGCGCCGGCTGAGATTGGCGGCAACGAAGAGCAGGTCCCCCAATTCATCTTCGATCCGGTCCGGATCTCCGCTTGAGATGGCGTCGCGGACTTCATCGGTCTCTTCCTGAAGCTTGTCAAAGATCGGAGCGGGATCAGTCCAGTCGAATCCCACGCGTGCGGCACGCTTCTGGAGTTTTTCTGCGCGCAGAAGGGCAGGCAGGGCGAGGGCGACGCCGTCCAGCGCACTCTCTTCTGCCCCGTGTTGGCCCTTGGCGGCGCGTTCTTCCGCCTTGATCACTTCCCAGGCCACGACTTGCTGGTCGGCTGTGCGCGTGTCGGCGGCGCCGAAAACGTGGGGATGCCGACGCACCATCTTCGAATTGATCGCTTCGATGACGTCGGCAATCTGGAATGTGCCCGCCTCCTTCGCCATCTGGCTATGAAACACGACCTGAAACAACAGGTCGCCAAGTTCTTCCTTCAACTCGGCCATGTCATCGCGCTGGATGGCGTCAGCCACTTCATAGGCTTCTTCGATCGTATAGGGAGCGATGGTCGAGAAATCCTGGGCGACATCCCACGCGCAGCCGGTCTCGGGATCTCGCAACCGGGCCATGATGTCGATCAGGCGGTCCATGGCCTCTGCGGCAGCACTCTTCGAGTCGGCATTCTGTGTCATGTCGCCTGCCTATCGTGACTCCGGCCGGAAAGCGACCGGTTGATTGACAAGCGTGGCAACTCACGCGACGGGGATGTATGCAGGAATGGCGACTAGTCCGTTGTGAAAAGCCCCAAAGATGACGCCAGATCCTATTCTGATTTGCGTGATGCTTTCACCCGATGGTGCCCTTGTCTGGGGTTTCGACCAGCACGGCGAGACGGACGGCGGACGCGTACTCCCTATGGATCGCCCGTCATCGAGACAGGAGCTTGCCAGCGCCGTGACAGGCGCAGTGCAGGCTTCAGCAGCATATGGCAAGGGGAGCTGCCCGATCCTGGTAGCTGGCGCACCCGGCGACGCAGCAAGCCGGGTTCAGGTGCCGGTCCGGCTGGAGCAGGTCGCGCAGAAACTCCAGACATTCGGCAATGTTCATTTCCTGCCCAATCTCAGCCAGACGGCACCATCTGACCTGTCGGATGGGGCCGAGGTGTCGCTGTTTGGAATCGACGAGTCGGAGGGACTTGTCTGTGTGCCTGGTGCGCTGACGCGCCATTTTGAGCTTGTGGCTGGCAGGCTGGTCGCATTCACGACTGAAATGACATCCGAATTGCAGGCGGCCTGTATGGTTACGCTGGAGCAGCATCGTCAGGAGGAGGCGGATCAGTCCTTTGCAGAAGCCGTGTTCATGGAATGGGCCGAGCGGTCACTCGATACCGACAACGCCGTGTCGTCCTTTGCGGTTCATGCGGCTCTGGAACTGGGCCAACTTGCCGCGGAACATAGAGCGTGTGCGCTCTCCGGCCTGTTGATCGGCGCCGAGATTGCGGCGCACTACGATCCGGGCGATGATGTGATCCTGGTGGCAGACGGCGATCTTGCGGAACGCTATGGACTGGTCCTTGATGTTCTGGGCGCGGATGTCGTGGAGTATTCGGCGAAGGAATGCCAGGCAGACGGCATGTGGGAATTGGCCGAACTCGCCGGCCTGCTGAGCGCGTAGCGGAGGGAGCTGCATGTCGAGACCAACCGGGGAGGCTCCAACACCATGTTCCTGACGCCGGAATGTGTCGCGCCAACCGGGTGCATCCTCGGGGAGGGTCCCTTGTGGAGCCCGAGCGAGGGCTTTCTGTGGTGGGTCGACATCAAGCGCGCGAAGCTGCATCGCTACAATCCACGGACCGGCAATACGAGACGATATGACCTGCCGATCCGGGCCAGCACGCTGGCGCTTTATGATGGCCGGATCCTGATGGCCGGGGACCGCGAGATCGGCGTTTATGACCCGGCAACCGAGGCGTATGATCGTCTTGTGGCACTGACCGATGAACCGGCCGGCAACCGAACCAATGATGGCGGTGTTGCGCCGGACGGAAGCCTCTGGTTCGGCACGATGGATGATGCCGGCAAGGAGCCATCCGGAAACTATTACCGATATTCCAGCGATTCCGGGCTGGAGCCGTTGCGCCTGCCGTCAGTCCTGATCACGAACACCTTCCAGTTCTCGCCGGACGGGACGGTGTTCTACACATGCGATTCGGCAGAGCAGGAAATCCTGTCGTTCGACTGTGAGTGCCCGACCGGAAAAGTGACCGGCCGCAAGGTGTTTGCGAACACATTCGACCTCGGCGGATTTCCGGACGGGTCCGCGATCGATTCGGAGGGGTGCCTGTGGACATGTCTCTGGGATGCGTCCCGTGTGGTCCGGTTCACGCCGGATGGAGAGGTGGACCGCGTCATCCTTCTTGCGGCCCCGCGCCCGACCAGTCTTGCCTTTGGCGAAGATGACCTGAAAACGTTGTTCATCACGACGGCGCGCGCCGGGCTGACATTCCCGCAGCTTGATTCGCGTCCGCTGTCGGGAAGCCTGTTTTCGATCCGCGTGGATGTGGCCGGACTGCCGCCACGGGAATTCGGGCGTTCGGCATGATCCGGGAAAATCCCTTGCAAGCCTGCAGAAAGCCCCCACCTAGCCTTGATTGAACGGGCAGTGTACTTAACCGTGGACGTGGCGGCGCAAAACCGCTAACTCCCCGCTTTTCAAGAGAGAGTCGGAATGGCCGATAAGGTGAAAAAGAAACGCGTAGGACCCATCACGTTCTTTCGGCAGGTTCGTGCCGAAGGGAACAAGGTGACGTGGACGTCCCGGCAGGAGACCATCCAGGCCACGATCTTTGTCGTGATCCTGTCGATCCTGATCGCGCTTTACCTCTTCGCAGGCGACTTCGTCATCAATATGGTCGTCAAGGCCATCACGGGCCTCTGAGACACGACTGGCCCGTCAACATTCTACTAGGGAGCGCGAAGGCCTCATGGCTGAAGCCAAATGGTACATTGTCCACGCTTATTCCAACTTCGAGAAGAAGGTCGCGTCGACCATTCTCGAACAGGCCGAGCGCAAGGGACTGGCACACCTGATCGAAGACATGCAGGTGCCGACCGAGGAAGTGGTTGAAGTCGCACGCGGAAAGAAGAAGACCGTCGAGCGCCGCTACTTCCCGGGCTATGTCCTGATGAAGGCGGTCATGACCGATGACGTGTACCACCTGGTGAAGGACACGCCGAAAGTGTCCGGCTTCCTGGGCGCCGAAGGCGGCAAGAAACCGCTGCCGGTGCGCCAACGCGAGGTCGACCGCATTCTGGGCACGTCCGCTGATTCGGCCGCAGAACGTCCGCGTCCGCAAATCTCCTTCGAGATCGGTGAACAGGTCCAGGTCAATGATGGTCCGTTCCAGGGCTTTGAAGGTTCTGTCGAGGAAATCGACGAAGAGAATGGCCGCCTGAAGGTGACCGTCTCCATTTTTGGCCGTGGAACACCGGTCGATCTCGAGTTCGAACAGGTCGCCAAGGTCTGAACTCGGGAGCGCATTGCCCGAAGCGCAGTTGCGTGTCCGGGTTTTGCTTGAATCCTTGGGAATTGGGCGGTATTTGCCGCTCATCGTGCCGCCTTAGCTCAGTCGGTTAGAGCGCTAGATTGTGGATCTAGAGGTCCCCCGTTCGAACCGGGGAGGCGGTACCATCACCCCTGTCTCACAGGGTTTCTGACCCCTGAAAACATTGGTGATATTCTTTCCGTGAAAGTTTGACCAAACCGCAACAACCTGTTGCAATTCCGCCGCGGTGAGCAAAAATGCCGCCATTGATCTGAGTCGGTCGGCTAATAGGGGCTCGCCGTATCAGGGAAATATGTTTATTCAGGAACCATACGGCGATTTGCCCGTATGAACCTGCGGCCGAGGACAATCCCGTCATTCGGCACACAAAAGGGGATTGAGTATGAAGAAAACTCTGATGTGCGCGACAGCCGCGGCCGCATTTGCGTCTGCTGGCTTTGTCGCACATGCTGAGGACGGGTGGTATGCCCGCGCCGACGCAACTTTCGGATTTGATGGCAAGCTTGACCACGATCCGGCCGACCAGGACGTGATCGGCACGATGGGCAGCGAGTCCGATCCCGACGACATGATCGGTTTCGACCTCGGCCTCGGTTACGGCTTCGACAACGGTTTCCGGATCGAAGGTGTCGGCGCTTATGGCGACGCCGAGCTGAGCGTTCCGGCTGCTTCCTATAACGGCGCACCGGTCGGCGCGGTTCCGGGTGCTTCCGGCAACCTGCAGACCATGGAACTGATGTTCAATGGTATCTATGATTTCAACCGTGACGGCGCCCTCCAGCCCTATGTCGGCCTGGGTGTTGGTGTCCTGCGCGCGAATGCCAAGGCAAACAACCTCGTCTACACGAATGGCACGGACATTTCCGCTGCCAACGGGTTTGCTGACAGCGACACGGGCTTTGCTTATCAGGGCCTGCTCGGCCTCGGCTACAAGGTGTCCGAGAAGCTGACGCTGGACCTCGGCTACCGCTACAAGGTTGCTGAAGACCTCGAGTTCGGTGGCGCGCATGGCGGCACGAACTACGACGCAGACTACACGGCGCACCTAGCCACGGTCGGCATGCGGTTCAACTTCGGCGCAACGCCGCCGCCTCCGCCGCCCCCGCCGCCGCCTCCGCCGCCGCCTCCGCCGCCTCCGCCTCCGCCGCCACCTCCGCCTCCGCCGCCGCCGCCTCCGACGACGACCACGGACGCTCCGGAAGTGGTGTGCTCCAGCCTCAACCAGGAATTCGTGGTCTACTTCGAGTGGGATCGCGCTGACCTGACCAGCCAGGCTGCTGCTGTGATCGATCAGGCCGTGGCCAACATCAACGGCGAAGCCGGTTGTGCCCCGAACACTGTTTCGATTGCCGGTCACACCGATACGTCGGGTGCAAGCGCCTACAACCAGCGCCTGTCCCAGCGTCGTGCGAACGTCGTGGCGAACGCCCTGGCTGCTCGCGGCATCGAGCCGTCGATCATCACCGAGGAAGCCAAGGGTGAAACCGATCTGGCAAAAGCAACCCGCGACGGTGTTCGCGAGCCGCTGAACCGCCGTTCGGAAGTCGTGATCACTGTTCAGTAATCACTGACGACACGCTCAAGAGACGGCCCGGCAATTTGCCGGGCCGTTTTTGTTTGTCCCCGTGTTGATCGGACTTGCCCGCTCTAGTTTCCTGTGAAACCAAGAGCCTATGGATACATTGACGACACTGAGCCGGGACGACGAGGCCGCTCGCGAGCGCCTCCACAGCGCCAGCCCCGAGATGATCGCACGCACCAGCGCCTGGTCGGACATCAATACCGGCAGCTGGAACACCGAGGGCTTGCGCCGGTTCGCCCCGGTGCTGGCCGATGCGTTCTCGGACCTTCAGGCGGACATCGACCTGATCGAAACCGGCGGGTTCGAAGCAGTCTCTGCCTCGGGCGAGACGGAGGTCCAGACGACCGGCCCCGTCATTGAGGTCACCGGACGCCCGAATGCGGATGTGCAGATCATCATGTCCGGCCACTATGACACGGTGTTTCCGCCCGGCACGTTTGAAGGGGTCAGGGACCTGGGTGATGGTCGGCTGAACGGGCCTGGCATGGCCGACATGAAAGGCGGCCTGTGCGTCATGCTTGAGGCGCTCAAGGCCTTTGAGGCGGGGCCGTTGCGCGACCGGCTGGGGTATCGGATTGTCCTGACCCCGGACGAGGAAATCGGAAACTTTGCCAGCGCGGAATATCTGACGCGCGCCGCGAAGTCCGGTGCAATGATCGGCATGACCTACGAGCCGGCCATGGAAACCGGCGCGATGTCAGGCGGCCGCAAGGGATCTGCCGTATTCGATATCGTCCTGCACGGAAAGGCAGCGCATGCTGGACGCGCCAAGGAAGAGGGACGGAGCGCCATTGAGGCGGCTGCAGAACTGGTGCTGGGACTGGAAGCCCTGAATGGTCAGCGCGATGGGGTGACCCTGAATGTCGGCTCGATCGATGGCGGCTCAGCCGTCAACATTGTGCCCGACCTGGCAATTGTGAGATTTGGCGCGCGGGCACCGGATTCCGACAGCGCGGACTGGGCAACGCGCGAAGTGCGTACCCTGTTTGAGCGGGCCATCGCGCGCGACGGGATCAGCGGCCATCTGCATGGCGGTTTCTACCGGCCGCCCAAGCCGCGCAACGCAGCGCAGCAGGCGCTGTTCGATGCCGTTCATGCGACCGGGCAGGCCATCGGGCTCGATCTCGAATTCGTGGACACGGGCGGTGTGTGCGAAGGCAACAACATCTTTGCGGCCGGTGTGCCGAATGTCGACACGCTGGGCGTTCGCGGTGGCCGCATTCACTCCAATGAGGAGTATGTGGTGACGGAGAGTTTTGCCGAACGCGCAACCCTGTCGGCCCTGTTGCTGAACCGTTTGGCGGATGGGCGACTGGACGCCCGGCGCATCAAGAGCTTGATGGGAGGCTGAGCCGTGACGTCGCCCTATGTCATGCGGCCATCCCGGCTTGATGACCTGCCGGCCTTGATGGAACTGGCCGATCTGTCCGGTCCGGGTTTTACGAGCTTGCCGGTCGACGAGCCGATCCTGAAGGAACGCCTCGACAAGTCGGACCGCGCATTCAACGGGCGGCTCGAAAAGATCGAGTACGGCAAATACCTCCTGATGATGGAGGATGCGCGCACCGGGGAAGTGGTCGGTTGCTCCGCCGTGAAGGCCGGTACGGGCATCGATCAGCCTTTCTTCAATTACCGGATCATCACGCTGTCCCAATCCAGTCATGCGGCCGGGAACATGCGGTTCGACATGGATGCACTGGTCCTGACCAATGAATATGTGGGGTATACGGAAGTCGGGACATTGTTCCTGAAAGCAAACCATCGCGGCGGCGGTGCGGGCCGGCTTGCGGCGCAATCACGTTATCTGCTGATGGCGACGGATCCGGCGCGGTTCGGCGACAAGGTGCTGGCTGAGCTGCGCGGCGTGATCGATGCGAACGGCATCTCGCCCTTCTGGGAATGCCTGGGGCGGCACTTCTTCCGAATGGATTTTGACGAGGCCGACCGCTTGTCTGCCACGACAGACAATCAGTTCATCTGCGACCTGATGCCGAAATACCCGGTCTATGTGGACCTGTTGCCTCCCGAAGCGCGGGAAGTCATCGGCCGATGCCATTCGGAAGGTGTCGGCGCCTACAAATTGCTGCAATGGGAAGGGTTTGAATTCGACCGCACGGTCGACATTTTCGATGGCGGCCCGCTGGTTGCCGTGCAGCGGCGGCATTTGCGCACGATCCGGGAAAGCCGCGTGGTGACGCTGAACCTGGCGGAAGGCGGTCTGGACGCGACTGCCCGGCAGGGGCTGGTCTCCACCGACAGGCTGCCCGACTTCCGGGTGTCGCAGGCCGTGGTGAAGCTGACCGGAGAAGAGGCGGCCGTGACCACGCAGGATGTGTTCGACAAGTTGAAGATCCGTCCGGGAGACCGGTGCAGAATATGGCTCAGGAGCAAATCATGATGGATGCCGTATGGATTGACGGAACCTGGCAGGGCGGCAATGGCCCGGTACAGAAGAACCTTTGTCCGGCAACGGGCGAAATCGTCTGGGAGGGTGCCAGCGCTGATGCGGGCGATGTGGCGCGTGCGGTGGAGAGTGCGCGGCGGGCCTATGCCGGCTGGTCGCGGACCCCGCAAAGCGAGCGAACCGCCATTCTCGAGGCCTATGCCGAGGAGATCGGCAAGCGCAGCGACCGGATCGCCGAAGTGATCAGCCGCGACATGGGCAAGGCGCTCTGGGAATCCCGGGCCGAGGCGGCAACCATGAAAGCGAAAGTGGCGGTGTCTGTGCAGGCACAGGTAGAGCGCGCCGGGGCGAAAGCCATGGAAGCCGCGTTCGGATCCATGCACCTGACGCATCGGGCGCATGGCGTCATGGCCGTCTACGGACCGTTCAATTTTCCGGGCCATTTGCCGAACGGCCATATCGTGCCGGCACTGCTGGCGGGGAACAGCTGTGTGTTCAAGCCGTCCGAACTGGCGCCGGGCGTCGCCGCCATCATGGCGGAGGCCTTCGAAGCCGCCGGCCTGCCGCCGGGTGTGCTGAACATTGTGCAGGGTGGCCGGGAGACGGGCGGCGCATTGCTGAACGAGGACATCAACGGCCTGCTGTTCACCGGTTCTGCACATACGGGCGTCTTCTTTCACAAGCATTTCGCCGGACGGCCGGATGTGATCCTGGCGCTGGAGATGGGCGGCAACAATCCGCTGATCATCTGGGATCCGGCTGATGTGGACGCCGCAGCAGACATTGCGGCGCAATCGGCCTTCCTGACGACCGGGCAGAGATGCTCCTGTGCCAGAAGAGTCATCCTGCCCGAGGGCAAGTTCGGCGATCAGGTGGTCGAAGCCATCGTGGCGCGCGCCAAGGGACTGAAAATCGGGGCCTGGGATGAGGACGGCATCTTCATGGGGCCGCTCGTGTCCGAGCAGGCAGCCGCCAATGCCACCGAGTTTCAGGCCATGCTGTCCAGGAAGGGCGGCAAGAGTTTGCGCCGGCTGAAACGGATGGACCGGGGCGGCGGGTTCGTCACGGCGGGTGTGATCGACGTGACCGATGCGAATGACATTCCGGACGAGGAATTGTTCGGGCCGTTGATGCAGGTGATCCGGGTGAAGGATTTCGATGCCGCGCTCACCCGCGCGAGTGCGACCCGGTACGGTCTTTCCGGAGGACTGATCAGCGATGACGACATGTTGTGGATCCGCGCCCATTCGGAAATGCGGGCCGGTATCCTGAACCGCAACCGGCCAACGGCTGGCGCGAGCGGCGCGATGCCATTCGGCGGCCCGGGCCTGTCAGGGAATTTCCGGCCCGGCGCGTATTATGCCGCAGATTACTGTGCGTGGCCCCAGGCGAGCCAGGTGTCTCCCACAGCCGCCCGCATGTCGGCTCAGGGATTTCCGGAATAGGGGCACGGATCGGCGATGAGCGAAGCGCATGAAGTGAATTTTGATGGTCTGATCGGGCCCAGCCACAATTATGGCGGTCTGTCTGACGGCAATCTGGCGAGCGCGGCAAATGCGGGCGATGTGGCCAATCCGAGGGAAGCCGCCCTTCAGGGGCTGGAAAAGATGCGGATGCTGGTTCGCCACGGACTGGTACAAGGCGTTTTGCCGCCGCTGCCGCGACCGAATCTCGACCTGCTTGTCTCGGCAGGTTTCCACGGAACCGACGCGCAGATCATCGAACAGGCAGCGCGCACGGCGCCGAGATTGCTGAAGGCGGCATATTCCGCATCAAGCATGTGGACCGCAAATGCGGCAACGGTTTCGCCGTCGGCCGATACGCGGGACGGACGGCTGCATCTGACCACGGCCAACCTGTCCACAATGCTGCACCGGTCACAGGAACATCCGGACACGACCGCCAGTCTTGTGTCCATCTTTGCCGATGATGAGAGATTTGCCGTGCGTGGGGCGCTTCCGATGCATCCGGACTTTTCCGACGAGGGTGCCGCCAATCATGTTCGACTGTGCGCGTCGCACGGTGCAGCGGGTGTGGAATTGTTCGTCTACGGCCGGGACGCGGGAGAAAGCATGGCGGGATTTCCTGCCCGGCAGACCCGCCTGGCCAGCGAATCCGTTGCGCGCGCGCACGGCCTGGACCCGGCACGCAGCGTTTTCATCCGCCAGTCCCGCGCGGCAATCGATGCCGGCGCGTTTCACAATGACGTCGTGTCGGTTGGCGCGCTCGATACTCTGTTTTTCCATGAACTGGCGTTCGAGGATTCGGAAGCGGCTTTGTCAGATATTCGGTCGGCAGCCGAAGGCCTATTCGACTTCAAGCCCGTCATGGTGCCGGCGGACGAGGTTCCGATAGAGGATGCCATCCGCGCCTATCTGTTCAATTCGCAGCTGTTGAAACTGCCGGGGGAGGACCGCCTCGTGCTCGTTGCCCCGACAGAGACAGAGGAAACGGACTCCACCCGGGCCTATTGTGAACGGCTGGTGTCAAGCAATGGTCCCATCGGCAAAGTGATCTATGCGGATGTACGCCAGTCCATGCGAAACGGGGGCGGACCGGCCTGTCTCAGATTGCGAGTCGTAATGACAGATGACGAAATCGATGCGTGCCACCAAGGCGTTTTGCTGGACGAGGACACCATCGACGATTTGCAGGAAGTCGTGCGCAAGACATATCGTGACAGGCTGGAAGCGCCGGATCTCGCCGATCCGGAATTCGCAAATGAATGCCGCACGGCGCGCGAAGCGCTGCTCGAAGTTCTTGATCTGCAGGGACTGGCCTGATGATCCGGCTGTACGAATACTGGCGGTCTTCCGCGTCCTATCGCCTGCGCATCGCGCTGTACCTGAAAGGGGCGGAGTTCGAGACCGTCCAGGTCAACATCGCGCCAGGACAGGATGAGCAGTTCAGCGACGCGTTCCGGTCGACCAACCCGCAAATGCGCGTTCCGGCTATTGAAGTGGACGGGCATGTGGTCGGGCAGTCGATGGCGATTCTGGAGTGGATCGATGAGACCCTGCCGGGGCCGTCCCTGTTGCCAGAGGATGCATTGCTGCGTCTGGAGGCGCGTGCGTTCGCGGACACGATTGCCTGCGATGTGCACCCACTGAACAATCTCTCTGTGCTGAAGATGTTGCGAACGGAATTTGGCGCGGACGATGCTGCGGTCAAGGCCTGGTATCATGACTGGATCCGGCGCGGGTTTGATGCGCTGGAGCTTGTAGCAGCAAAGCGGAATGCGTCCGGCTTCCTGTTCGGCGCAACGCCGACGCTGGCAGAGATCGCGTTGGTCCCGCAGATCTACAATGCACAGCGGTTCGAGATGGACCTGTCACCATACCCGGCCCTGATGGCCGTAAATGCGCACTGCCTGGCGCAGGCGGCGTTCAAGGCGGCCATGCCCGTCAATCCGGCCGGCTAGTCTTCGTCACTTTCCCGGCTCTCGTCCGTATCGCCCGGACGCCGGATATCGACAATCTCGACCTCTTCGAAGTCGCCGAGTGGTTCGGCCATCTTTCCGACATTGGCTTCCAGCCATTCTGGAAAACCGGAGACGAGGTCACCACCTGGCGTCCCTTCGCTGGTCAGAACCAGAACACCTTTCTCGCGCTGCGCCGGCACCACCATCTGGCAGCTTTCCGCCTCATTCAGCCGGTCGCTGCAATATGACAGCGTGCCGTCCGCTGCAGCGTCCTTGGGGGCTTCGTGCAATGGCGGAATACCGTCGCGTGTGTCCGAAATCGACAGGAAACCGCCAAAGCGCTCTCTCAGGGATGCATCCTGTTCGAGGCGTGCGAGGATGGATTCGGGGATCGGCCGGTCATGCGCGATGATAAGGGCGCGACCGCGATTGTCGCGACGCAGATAGGTTTCGAATGCGCGCGTGACGTCGTCACTGACGGCATTGGCACGATAAAGCGGTGCGTAGACTTCCCCCGCGGATTCCAGCGATGCCTTGAAGGCCTGCGCCTGACGACGACCGCGCAATTCGCGCTTCTGCAGGCCGGCTTGCGTTGTACCTCGCAGGGCCGAATCCTCGCTGATCAGGAACACATCAACACCCCAGCCCCCACTCCAGACCGGTTCCGGATCCTCGACGGGAAGGGCCGACCAGCTTGAATCTTCATTGTATTTCATGGGGTCGAGTTCAAGCTGTGGGCGGGGCGAAATGAATGTGTTCCAGACCCATGGACCTGCGCCGATAGCGAGCACAGCCGCAATGACGATCAACACGGTGAGACGTTTCATCTGGACTTCCTGATTTGAATATCGGTCCGCGCGGGGCGGCTCAGTCTGGGTTCAGGCCTGAATAGCCGGGCTGGTCGATAGACAACTGGTCAATTGTGGTGGTTTTGAGGTGTGACAGCAGCCCCGGCGAGGACAGGTCCAGTTCCCCCTTGCGAAGCTTCTCGCAAAGATCGCGATTCAGACGGTCGACCGGCGCTGTATCATCGGCGTTCAGCAGCGCCACAAGCCGCTGGCGTTCGGCCGATTCGGCGGCGGGGCGATGTTCGAGTTCCCTCAGCACCGTGGCCAGGACATTCGAGGCGACGCGTGCATGGAAGGCCGCGTGGCCCTTCAGGGAGGGCAGCGCGGTCTGGTCGATGAAGGATTTCACGGCGGCAATCATTTCCGACTGGGATGGCGCGTCATGCATGGGTCAGGCTTTCTGTTCGAGCAGGTTCAGCAGGTCGATCTCGGTTTCCGACACCCGCCGCCCGATGGCAGCACGCTCTACGCTGGGGTCGGCGCCGGAGCGGAAAGATTCGTACATGATCATGCACATGATCCCCCATTTGAGGCTGCCGAGTATCTCCCACCAGTCGATTTCGCGGGTGGTGAATTCCTGTCCGCCCGCCGAATGGTAGGCCGCGAGCAGGTCCGGAAGCTGGCCGAAGCCTCCAACGCGATTCCCGGCATATCCGAACCGCCAGGAATTGACGCACAGCCACGCAATATCCTCGCGCGGGTCACCCAGATGGGCAAGTTCCCAGTCAAGCACAGCGGCGAGGCCATCGGCATCCACGATGAGGTTCCCGATGCGGTAATCCCCATGCACAAGGACCTTCGGAACGGGGGCGGGCGTGTTGGATTTCAGCCAGGCCATGGCGAGTTCGAAGACCGGGCGCGGCAGGTCGAAACTCCGATAGATGGTCTCGTATTTCTCGAGCTGATCAAGCCCGCCGCTGTCGGGAAGGTCCGGCAATGTGTCGAGCGGAATCGCGTGTATTGCCGCCAATGCCTGGCCGCACTGCGCCGTCAGCCGTGACCGGGCTGTCTGAAATTCGTCATCCCTGAGGATCTTCCGGGCGATCGTCTGGCCGGGGATCCGGTTCATCAGGAAGGCTTCCCCGACTTCGCTGCCGGGATCGAAAACCTGAACCACGCGGGGGGCAGGGACCGATCCGGCCGCGCCTTCAAGCAGCTTGGCTTCGGTCGCGAGCCCCAAGGCTTCGGAATTGCGGGTCGTGGCGACGCCACCGGGAACACGCCTCAGGATCAGCTCCTCGGCCGCTCCATCATGCGTGACATCAACACTCCATGTCTCTTGACTGGCTCCGCCGGACAGGCGAACGAGCTGCGAAACGGTCGCGTCGCCGCCGTAAAATTGCCCAGCCCATGCCTGTAAACTCTTTAGAATCTCGTCATGACTACCCATGTCATCACAATCGCGCGGAACACTGATCAGGCCAAGGCGTAACCTTGAGGAAGCCTGCCCCGGGGGCTGAAGGAAAGAATAAATGTCGAAGACCGAGAAAACCGATCAACCCGATTACGGTTTGCTCCCTCCTCACAAGCCGCGCCGCCTCAGCTTTTTCGGATGGCTGAGAGGGCGGTTCTTTGCCGGCATGGTGATTGCCCTGCCGGTGGTGGTCACCTTTCTGATCCTGCAATTCCTGATCAACGAGATCGACAAGCGGGTTGTCCCGTTGCTGCCGGCCGCGCTGAAGCCTGAGACATATCTGAATTATGCGGTGCCGGGCTTCGGCCTGATCGTGCTGGTGGTGTTCCTGACGGTTCTGGGTGCGATTGCGACAAACCTGATCGGACGTTCGGTCATCGGTCTGGCCGACCGCATCCTCAGCCGACTGCCCTTCGTGCGATCGGTCTATTCGGCGTTCAAGCAACTGGTTGATGTGTTCGCGAGCAGCAATACCGAACAGTTCAGCGAATGCGTGCTGATCGAGTATCCCAAGAAGGGCACATGGTGCCTCGGATTCCTCTCGAGCCCGGCAAAGGGGGAAGTGCGCAGCGTGCTCGGGCCTGCCTTTATCGGTGTGTTCGTGCCGACCACGCCGAACCCCACATCCGGCTTTCTCATGTATGTTGAGTCGAGCGAAGTTGTCAGACTGGACATGACGGTCGAGGAAGGCGCGAAGATGATCCTGTCTGCCGGACTCGTTGTGCCGGAACATTTGCCGATAAAGGAAGATGCCAACACGTCCGACACGGTCGACGGAGACGCTACTCCACCGGCGCAGTCTGCATCCGGGGCGTAAGCAATTCCCGCACGAGACGCAGGGCCTGGCCGCGATCGCTTTGCAGCTCGGGATCGCGCGTGACGAGCGCTCCTGCGTCTTTCAACGCGATATCCAGCAGATCGGCATGACGGGCGAGATCCAGCACGCGGTAATCCGTGGCGCCAGCCTGTTTCAGACCAAGCATGTCTCCCGGGCCTCTCAGCTTGAAATCCGCCTCCGCGATCTCGAAACCGTCTTCGGTCCGCCGCAACGTGTCCAGTCGCTCTCGGGCCGTTTCCCCGAGTGGCGGCCGATAGAGCAGGAGACAATAGGAAGGGCGGTCGCCGCGGCCGACGCGCCCGCGCAATTGGTGCAGCTGGGCGAGCCCGAAGCCTTCGGCGCGTTCGATCACCATGATGGTCGCTTCCGGGACATCCACGCCCACTTCGATGACAGTGGTGGCGACCAGCAGTTTGGTGCGGCCACTGCGGAAATCCTCGAGGGCTGAATCCTTGTCAGCCGGCTTCATGCGCCCGTGGACGAGACCGACAGGCACACCCAACTGTTCGCTTAAAGCCGCATGGCGGCCCACGGCGGTCGAATCGTCATCATCCACATCGACCTTCGGGCACACCCAAAAGGCTCGCTCACCGCGCCGAATGGCCCGCCCGACAGCGCCGACGACTTCATCGAGGCGCGTGTCCGGCAGCGCGCGTGTTTCCACCGGCACACGGCCAGCCGGCTTTTCATCAAGTATGGAGACGTCGAGGTCACCATGTACGGCCTGGGCGAGCGTGCGCGGGATGGGGGTCGCGCTCATCACGAGCATGTGCGGGCTGAGGGCCTTGCCCGCCAGCCGCATGCGGTCTGCGACGCCGAACCTGTGTTGTTCGTCAACGATGACCAGGCCGAGATTGCGGAAGGTCACGGCCTGCTGGAACAATGCCTGCGTGCCCGATACGACATGGATCGTACCGTCGGCCAGACCCATCAGGATGCTTTCGCGGACGGTCGCCTTGTCCCGCCCGGTCAGCGCCGCCACCGTGTAGCCGAGGGGCGAGAGCAGCGTGTCCATGGTCTCGAATTGCTGGCGCGCAAGCACTTCGGTAGGTGACATGAACGCGGTCTGGAAGCCGGCGCTGGCGGCCTGCACGGCAGCCATGGCGCTGACCAGCGTCTTGCCTGCACCAACATCACCCTGCAGCATGCGGCGCATGGGCGACGTGGAGGCCATGTCCTCCGATATCTGGCGGAAGGCCCGGCTTTGCGCCCCCGTGGGCGTGTAGGGCAGGCTTTTCAAAAGGGCGGCATGCGCGTCGGCGTGGACCGGCACCGATGGCGACGACCTTCGGGCCCGGCTGGCACGCGCAAGCGCGAAGGCAGATTCCCGGGCCAGGGCTTCGTCATAGGCGAGACGATCTCGTGCGCGCTCAAACGCGTCTGGATCATATTCGACGGGCGCATGCAGGCCCGTGAGGGCCGCCTTGAAGTCCGGCCAGTTGCGGGTGTCCACAAGCGCCGGGTCGACCCATTCCGGCAAGTCGGCATCCACCCGGTCCAGTGCCTGTACCGCAAAGCCATGCACGCGCTTGTTCGTCAGGCCGGCGGTCAGGCCGTAGATCGGTTCAACAACCGGCGGCAGCGCGCCCCTGGCCGGATCGACGATATAGTCCGGATGGGTCATCTGGCGCTCGCCATTGAACTCTTCCACCATGCCCGAGACCACACGCTCCTTTCCGAGCGGGAACTGCCCCTGCAGCCAGCGTCCATCTGCGCGGAAAAAGGCGAGGGTCAGAAATCCTGTGCCGTCATAGAGGACGATCTTGTGCGGAGACTTCTCGGAATAGGGCGCGTGATAGGCATGGACCTCACCCCGCAGCGTTGCCACTTCGCCCAGAATGGCATCGTCAATGCTCGCCTTGACCCTGCGGTCCACCCAGCGCTCCGGCAGGTGCAGAAGCAAGTCCCAGACACTGTCCCCGCCAACTAAGCGTTCGAGCACCGGCTTCAGCTTCGGGCCAACGCCCGAGAGGCTGTCCAGACTTTCAAACAAGGGAAAGAGTCGTTCGTCCCGCATGGGCGCCAGACTAGGCGCCGGAGACGGGGTGCACAATCGCCGCTGTATATTCCGGCTGCGCGATCTATATGGGGAACCAGACCAGAAGGAGGCCGGAATGGAAACACGTCGCCGAAAACTCAAATTCAGGGCCTGGCGGCGCGGATTCCGGGAGATGGACCTGCTGATGGGCTCTTTTGCTGATGCCCATATCGATGCGTTCGATGCAGATGCGCTCGACGAGTTCGAAGGCCTCCTCGGTGTTCCGGACTGGGAGGTCTACGCGTGGCTGATCGGCCAGAAGCCCGTGCCTGAGTCGCATCGCGGTCCGGTGCTGGACCAACTCATCGCATTCCGGTACGCCGCGCAGGGCGGTTAGCGCCGCATCCCTCTCCCTCCTGCCGCGTTCTTTGGACAATGACCCCTGTAGAGCTCCTGAAATCACTGAGCGGCCCGGCCGCCCTGTCCGGTGCGCCTTTCGGCGCGGACCTGATCGCCTTCTGCGCGGCGCTGGAGGCGCGCGGCGGGGTCGGGCTCTATGTCACGCGGGACGACAAGACTGCAGCCACTGCTCGGCGTGTGGCACAGTTTGCCGCGCCGAGGCTGGAACAGGTGGACCTGCCGAGCTGGGATACGCTGCCCTATGACCGGGTGAGCCCGACTGCAGGTGTGGCGGCCCGCCGATGCGCAGCCCTGGCGCGCCTGTCGAGATATGAGGAAGCCCAGGGGCCGATTCTTGTCGTTACGACGGCCTCTTCCCTCGTGCAGCGCGTCCCGCCCGTCAGCGTTCTGCGCCGATCCTCGTTCGCCGTCGCGCGCGGACAATCCGTAAACCAGAAGGAACTGACCGACTATCTGGCCGTGAACGGCTATTTGCGGTCGAGTACGGTTCGGGAGCAGGGCGAATTCGCCATCCGTGGCGGCATCATCGACATCTTCCCGCCGACGTCGCCTGAGCCCTACCGGCTGGATTTCTTTGGCGATACGCTCGAGACCCTGCGCACATTCGACACCGAATCCCAAAGGTCTACGGGAGAGGCCAAGGCTGTGGCCTTCGCTCCGGTCAGCGAAATCCTGTTCGACGATGATGTGCTGGCCCGGTTCCGGGAGAAATATCTCGCAGTGTTCGGTCCGCCCTCGGGTGACCCGGCCTATGAGGCCGCGCGCGCCTCGATCCGCCGTCAGGGTGTCGAAGGCTGGCTGCCCCTGTTCCATGACCATCTGGAAACCCTGTTCGACTATGCCGGCCCTGACCCGCTGATCGGGATGGGCCACCTTGCCGGAGAGGCCGCCGCCGAGCGCCTGGCCCAGGCCGACGACTATCATGCCGCGCGTCTGGAAGCTGGCGGGGGTGACGTGCGTCAGGCCAAGGTGCTCGCGCCGGAAGAATTGTATCTGACGCCGTCCGAACTGGAAGCCGGGCTGACCTCCAGAGCCACAGCACGGTTCTATCCCTCCGAGCCCAGCGCCGACGCCTTTGACCTGCAGGGGCGTCCCGGACGGGACTTCGCGCCGGAACGGCTTCAGTCCGACATCAACATCTTCGAGGCGGCCATCGCGCATGCCAAACGTCTCGGCAAGGATGGCCGCCCGGTCGTCTTTGCAGCCTGGTCAACCGGTTCGGCTGATCGACTCATCAATGTGATGGCAGATCATGGCCTGACGGATCTCGCCCTGGTGCATTCGCTCGAGGCGGCGAGCAAGACGGATTTCACCGTGGTGGAGATTCCGCTCGAGTCGGGTTTCGAGACACCGGATGTCGCGGTGATTTCGGAAGCCGACATACTTGGCGATCGTCTTGCCGGGCCGCGCCGAAAGCGGAAGACCGCGAATTTCATCTCCGATGCTGCGGCGCTCAATCCCGGCGACCTGATCGTGCATATCGACCACGGTGTGGGCCGCTATGTCGGGCTGAAGACGCTGGATGTAACCGGCGCACCCCACGATTGTCTCCATCTCGAATATGCAGGCGGCGACACGATCTTCCTGCCGGTCGAGAACATCGACCTGATCAGCCGGTACGGATCGGAAGATGCCGAAAACCAGCTGGACCGTCTGGGCGGGGCCGGCTGGCAAACCCGGAAGGCGAAGGCCAAGAAGCGCATTCTGGAGATGGCGGCCGAGTTGATGAACATCGCCGCCGCGCGCGAGTTGAAGCGCGCCGATGCGGTGAATGCAGGGCAGGGGCTGTACGAGGAATTTGCCGCGCGTTTCCCGTATGAGGAAACGGACGACCAGTTGAACGCCATCGAGGACGTCCTGGGAGATTTGGCGTCCGGCAAGCCGATGGACCGGCTTGTGTGTGGCGATGTCGGCTTCGGCAAGACGGAAGTCGCGCTGCGAGGTGCGTTTGTGGCTGCGATGAGCGGCAAGCAGGTGGCGGTCATCGCGCCAACGACCCTGCTTGCGCGTCAGCATTACAAGACCTTTGCCGAGCGGTTTGCCGGATGGCCCCTGAAAGTGCGCCAGCTGTCCCGGCTGGTCAGCGCGAAAGAGGCATCGGAAACACGTGCGGGGCTGACAGATGGCAGCGTTGACGTCGTGGTTGGCACGCATGCGCTGCTGACCAAGAGCATCGAGTTCAAACGGCTTGGCCTGCTGATTGTGGATGAAGAGCAGCGCTTTGGCGTCAAGCACAAGGAGCGCCTCAAGGAATTGAAGGCGGACGTGCACGTGCTCACACTGTCGGCAACCCCGATTCCGAGAACGCTGCAGATGGCCCTGACGGGCATTCGTGATCTCTCGATCATTGCAACGCCGCCGGTCGACCGACTGTCCGTGCGGACCTACATCACCGAGGAAGACACGGTCACTCTGCGAGAAGCGTTGCTTCGGGAGAAATATCGTGGCGGCCAGGCCTTCTTCGTCGCACCGCGCATTCAGGACCTGGATCGGCTGGAGCGGTTCCTGCGTGACAATGTGCCGGAAGTTTCCTTTATCGTTGCACACGGACAAATGGCAGCGGGAGAGCTGGAAGACATCATGACCGCCTTTTATGAAGGCAAATATGATGTGCTGCTTTCGACAACGATTGTGGAGAGCGGACTGGACATTCCCCGTGCCAACACGCTGATCATTCACCGCGCTGACATGTTCGGCCTGGCACAACTCTACCAGTTGCGGGGGCGCGTCGGACGCTCGAAGCTGCGGGCCTATGCCTATTTCACGACCCCGAAGGACAAGGTCATCACAGAGACGGCCGACCGGAGACTGAAAATCCTCCAGTCACTAGATTCCCTTGGCGCAGGATTCCAGCTGGCGAGCCACGATCTGGACATGCGCGGTTCCGGCAATCTGCTTGGCGACCAGCAATCCGGACACGTCAAGGAAGTCGGGGTAGAGCTTTACCAATCCATGCTCGAAGATGCCGTGAACGCGCTGAAGACCGGGGCGAGCGACGGGGATGAATTTGCTGATGACTGGTCACCGCAGATCAATACAGGCGCCGCTGTCCTGATTCCGGAAAGCTATGTGGAAGACCTGAACATACGCCTGTCGCTGTACCGGCGACTGTCGGAGATATCGACAGCAGCAGAACGGGAATCCTTTGCCGCCGAGTTGATCGACCGATTTGGTCCGCTGCCGGATGAGACACGGCAGTTGCTGGAAGTCACGGCCATCAAGGTGCAGTGCAAGACGCTGGGCATTTCGAAGCTGGATGCCGGAGACAAGGGAGCCGTGTTCGCATTCCGCGAAGACACGATCCTCGATCCTGCGCGCCTTCTCGATGTGGTGCGCAGCCGACCATCCCAGTTGCGCATCCGACCGGATTCGAAACTCGTTCATTCAGGCCTGGGTGGCACGCCGGAGCAGCGCCTGTTGAACATCCGTAAATTCCTGAAGGAACTGGAAGCCGCCGCCGGACTGGTGCCTGCCTAGCTGGCCCGGGATTTCTGATACACGCCGGACACGGTTTCCGTCAGCAGGCTGTCTGCATCATGATAGGCGCGTTTCTCCGTGATGCGCCATCCGAAGCGTTCGCACAGGGCAGGGGCGACACGCTTCATCTGACGGAACAGGCGATCGCAGATGTGCGCCGCGCCCTTGTAGGCCGTTGCCGGCAGACTGATCGCGAAACTTCCGTCCGGAAGGGCCGCCGGCGTATCGGTTTCCCTCAGGGTGGAGAGGATCAGGCCGGAAATCCGGGCACGCTCATCGCAGCTGAGAGGGTCATTTGCAGGATCGCGCAGCACGATGATCGACAGGGCTTCGCCACGATCCGAGGCGAGGGCAATCTGGGCATCAAGATGATGCTGGAAGAAGGCGGACGAGAACAGGCCCGTTTGCGGATCGGTGATGGGGGCGAGCTCCTGATTGCCCACAGACAGCGCGGTGCGATCGACATGCTGGCGGCCCAGCATTTCAATATGTGTCGCAAGGTCCCTGAGGCGGGATCCATGCTGAAAGACCTCGACGAGTCGGTTTGCGATTTCCATCTGAACGCCAGAAAGTGGCTGGCCCGGCTCGATCAGACCGAACAGCGGCGTTGCCTCGGCGCGCGGGCGAGCCTGGGCCAGCCACTCAGCCAGGCGCTCCGAATGCCGCATGTCGGGCGTCAGATCGATCAGGAATGCCGCGAAACGTTTCTGGCGCAGATAATCCTGTGCCGTGTGGAGACTGAACGCGGCGGTAACGGCGATGCCACGTTCACCAAGGGCCGCCTGAAGGGCCAGAAAGCGCGCGGATCCATCCCCCAGATAGAGCAGGTCCGGTACCGTTTCGGCGCGGTGTTCCAGCAAGGAGATGCCAAAAGCGGCCGCCGACCGCGCGCGCAGGTCCAGTTCGGACATGCGCGCGCTGCGCCGTGAAAGGGCTTCCAGGCGCCCACGCAGTACGGAAAGATCCCGATCCCGTGGGATGACGAGTGCATTGGAAAACCGGTTCGGATCCACGCCTTCCCCCAACAGGAGAACCGGCCGGAAATTGCGGCCCGACTGCTCTGCCAGACGTTGGATCAGTTCCGCATCCGTGCTCCGCACATCCAGAAGCACCGCGTCCGCCCCTGCACAGGAGGTTTCGGCGCTGGCCCGGAACGGACGCATCCTGCCGGAGCGAAGGCGCGACAGGATCATTTCCAGCCGGGGGCTGGTCGCAACAACTTCTACAGGCGGGTCAAGATAGACGAGGTCGTTCATAAGGTCTGGTTGGGTGCTTTCGGGCGACGTTGCGGTACCCCTTTCCTTTGTGTCGCAGCGCCTTAATGATCCGCTAAATTGACCCCGCGAGATCAAAAAAAGGTAGGACACATCATGGCACAGGGACCGTTGAACGGCGTTCGGATAGTGGAGTTTGCGGGCATCGGCCCCGGACCGTTCTGCGGCATGTTGCTGTCGGATCTGGGTGCGGATGTCATCCGCATCGACCGACCGGGCAATGGAAAGCCTGGCCGGGCCTCTGACGTGATGAGCCGGGGCCGCCGGTCCATTGGCCTGAACCTCAAGGAGCCGGCTGATGTCGAAACTGCACTCAAGCTGCTCGAAAAGGCTGACGGCCTGATCGAGGGGTTCCGGCCCGGCGTGATGGAGCGCAATGGTCTGGGGCCGGATGTGGTGCTCGGCCGCAATCCGAAACTGGTCTATGGTCGCATGACCGGGTGGGGGCAGACTGGTGCCCTGTCTCATTCCGCGGGCCATGACCTGAATTATATCGCCATCACCGGAGCCCTGCATGCGATGGGTGATGGCGACGGCCGCCCCCGGCCGCCGCTCAATCTGGTGGGCGATTATGGTGGCGGCGCGCTGTATCTGGCGATGGGCCTGCTGGCGGGCATCCTGAATGTGAAGAATGGGGGCGACGGCCAGGTCGTGGACGTGGCCATGTCAGACGGGGCGGCATCTCTCGCCACCATGTTCTACGGCATGAAGGCCATGGGCCTGTGGACCGATGAGCGCGAGGCGAACCTTCTGGATGGCGGCGCGCATTTCTACGACACCTATGAGTGCAAGGACGGCAAATGGGTGTCCATCGGGTCTATCGAACCGCAATTCTATGCCCTGCTGGTCGAGAAGGCGGGCCTGACAGATCCTGATTTCCAGGCGCAGATGGACCGGTCGAAATGGCCTTCGCTCAAGAAAAAGCTGATGGACGTGTTCAAGACGAAGACCCGCGATGAATGGTGCGAGATCATGGAAGGCACGGATATCTGTTTCGCGCCCGTCCTCTCCATGTCCGAAGCGCCGTCCTACAAGCACAATGTTGACCGGCAGACCTTTGTGGAAGTCGAAGGTGTTGTGCAACCGGCGCCGGCGCCACGTTTCTCGGCCACTCCGGGCGCCATTCAGGGACGGCCTGCGGGGCTGGGCGAGCATACCGAGGACATTCTCAAGGATTGGGGAATCCAGTAGCGCGCATTCGCCTGAAAGATGAATGGAAGGCAACCACGGGCCGGTCCCTTCGTTCAGGTTGACCCTGCTATTAACCTTCTCGTTGGGCAGAGGTCCTGAGCAGATTGCCTGGATTATTGCCCAGCGTCCTTCTTGCTAAACTTGGTCGTCCCCCGGGGCGACCCTTTTTCTTGTCCTCGCCGACTTGCACGTTAGGCTTCAGGCCGGACTTCAGCAGAATCGAGACGCAATGAAACACTTCTTCAATATCCTGCCGGCCCTGGCTCTGGCAGCCTGTGGGGCAAACCCTGATGCCCCGGCCGACGCAAAAGCCGGGCCGGAGGGCTCAATCGCCGAAATTCATGAACGCCTGCTGGTCATGGATTCGCATCTCGACACGCCTGCAAACCTCTCCCGGCCGGGCTTTGACATCATGGCGGACAATCCGACACGGCTCGGACAGGTACAGGTCGACCTGCCCAAAATGCAGCGGGGCGGCCTCGATGGCGGCTTCTGGGTCATCTATACGCCGCAGGGCCCGCTCGATGCTGCTTCCTTCGAGGCCGCGAAGCAGGCGGCGCTGACGCGGTCTGATGAAATTCTGGAAATGGTGGCTGCGCATCCGGACCATTTTGAGCTCGCTGAAACCGCGGACGATGTCGAGCGCATTGTGGCGGCGGACAGGCGCGTGGTGCTGAAATCCATCGAGAACGCCTATCCGATCGGTACCGATCTCGGTCTGGTCGAGGAATTCTACAATCGCGGCGTCCGCCTCATCGGTCCCGTCCATTTTCGCGACAACCAGTTTGCGGACAGCGCGACCGATCTGTCTGCATCCGACCTTGGCGGGCTGACACCGCTTGGCGAAGACCTTGTCCGCGAAGCCAACCGGCTGGGCATGCTGATTGACGGTTCGCACGCTGCTGGTTCCGCCGTTGAAGACATCATGGACCTCTCGACCACCCCGATCGTGCTGTCTCACACGGGCGTGTCGGCGCTTTACGACCATCCGCGCAACATCTCGGATGACTTGTTGCGCAGGGTGGCAGCGGATGGCGGCGTGATCCAGATCAATGCCCTGGGCTCCTATATCGAAGATCTGGAGCCCCCTGCAGAGCGCACCGCCGCTCTGGAGGCGCTGGCGGCAGAATTCGAGGGGCGCTCGATGTTTGAACTCTCGGATTCGGAGCGCGCAGCCTATGCGGCACGCCGTGAGGTCATTGATTCGGACTACCCGATGCCGCTGTCGAGTTTTGATGTGTTCATGGAGCAGATGCAGCACGCGCTCGAAATCGTCGGGCCCGACCATGTCGGAATGGGCGCCGACTGGGATGGCGGCGGCGGCGTTGCCGGGATGGAGGATGTCTCCTACCTGCCGAAAGTGTCAGAACGCCTGATGGCAGAAGGCTATTCGGAGGAAGATCTCCGGAAAATCTGGGGCGGAAACCTGTTGCGGGTCCTGCGCGAGGCAGAGGCCGCACGGGCAGATTAGACCATGTACTCCAGGGCTGAAGAAATTCGGTGCCCGGTGACGTTGACGGCTTGCATTGGACCCATCCTCTATGTATGAGGCCCCTTTCCAATTCACGCGCAATTTGCGCCAAACCACCGGATACCTGTTATGGCAGTCCCCAAGAGCAAAGTCTCCAAGTCCCGCCGCGGCATGCGTCGTTCGCACGACCGCCTCGACATGAACACCTATATCGAAGACGCGGAGTCCGGTGAGCTGCGCCGCCCGCACCATATCGACCTGAAGACCGGCATGTATCGTGGTCGTCAGGTGCTCGAGCCGCGCGACGACATCTAAAGGTCCTGCTGTTGCGCTTTTCGGCGCACCGGCTTAAGGGTTCCAGCGCCTCCTGCCAGAGCAGGGGGCGCTTTTTCATTTCTAGGCCGCAAAGGTACTGCCAAACATGAGCGAGATCATCGACATCCACGCCCGGGAAATTCTGGACAGCCGGGGCAACCCGACGGTCGAGGTTGATGTCACGCTGGAAGACGGCTCGGTGGGCCGCGCAGCCGTGCCGTCCGGTGCCTCGACGGGCGCCTATGAGGCCCATGAACAGCGCGACGGCGACACGGCGCGCTATCTGGGCAAGGGTGTGACCAAGGCGGTTGACGCCGTGAATGGGGAAATCTTCAACGAACTGGCCGGCCTCGACGCCACCGAGCAGCGCATGATCGACATGCTGATGATCGATCTCGACGGCACCGAGAACAAATCCCGTCTTGGCGCGAACGCCATTCTGGGCGTGTCCATGGCGCTCGCCAAGGCTGCGGCGGAAAGCTCCGCCATGCCGCTTTACCGCTATGTCGGCGGTCCCAATGCGCGGGTTTTGCCGACCCCGATGATGAACATCATCAATGGCGGCGCGCACGCGGACAATCCGATCGACATCCAGGAATTCATGGTCATGCCGGTCAGCGCCGACAGCCTGGCGGATTCGGTACGGATGGGGGCGGAAGTTTTCCACGCCCTGAAGAAAACGCTCAGCGCGGCAGGCCACAACACCAATGTCGGGGACGAGGGCGGCTTCGCTCCGAACCTGGCGTCGACGGATGAGGCCATCGGCTTCATCATGAAGGCCATCGAGAAGGCGGGTTACACGCCGGGCGAGGATATTGCCCTGGCACTTGACGCCGCCTCGACCGAATTCTTCAAGAACGGCAAGTATGAGCTTGCTGGCGAAGGCAAGTCCCTCGGCTCGGACGAGTTTGCGGCGTACCTGGCCGATCTGTGTGCCCGGTACCCGATCATTTCAATCGAGGACGGCATGGCCGAGGACGATTGGGATGGCTGGGTTGCCCTGACCGAGTCGATCGGGGATCGCGTGCAGCTGGTTGGTGACGATTTGTTCGTGACCAATCCTGACCGCCTGTCCATCGGACTGCAGAAGGGCGCGGCAAACTCCATTCTCGTGAAGGTCAACCAGATCGGCACGCTGTCCGAGACGCTGGACGCTGTGGAGCTGGCCCATTTGCATGGATACACGGCTGTGATGTCCCACCGGTCCGGCGAGACCGAAGATGCCACCATTGCCGACCTGGCCGTCGCCACGAATTGCGGACAGATCAAGACCGGTTCGCTGTCGCGTTCCGACCGGATCGCGAAGTACAACCAGCTGATTCGGATCGAGGAAGAGCTGGGGCCGGTGGGAATCTTCGCCGGACGTTCGCGCATCAACGCAGCCTGAACGGCCGTGTCATGAGTGGGCCGGCGGTGATCACGCTCTCTTAACCATACCACGATTAGGTGGGGTCATGAGATCGCGATTCGAGGCCGTCGGCCTGTCCCTCCTTGTGCTCTATTTTGCTTACCACGCCTTTGCGGGGGAGAAGGGTCTTGGCCGCTGGTCAGATGCCCAGCTGGAGCTGGAGGACCGCAAGGCGGAGCTGGTTCGCCTGGAAGCGGAAATCACCCGACTGAGAACCGATATTCGCCGCCTGACACCCGGGTCAGTCGACCCCGATTTCGTGGAAGCCATGGCACGCGACAAGCTGGCCTTCGTTTACCCGAACGAAATTGTTCTCCTGACTTCGGAACCGAGCTCTGCAAATTGACATAGTTGTTCTGACTTGTCCCTGCGTTACTGCGCATACATAAGTCTGGAAAAGGGTTGGAGCACATTGCATGGCGACTAAAGCAAAAAGTACCAAAAAGGCACCTTCCAAGGCCGGCAAGGCGGAGATGCTGAAATACTATCGGGACATGCTCCTGATCCGACGGTTCGAGGAAAAGGCGGGCCAACTCTACGGCATGGGCAAGATTGCCGGCTTCTGCCACCTCTATATCGGCCAGGAAGCCGTCGTAACCGGTATGCAGGCCTGCCTCAAAGAAGGCGACCAGATCATCACCGGGTATCGCGATCATGGTCACATGCTGGCCTGCGACATGGATCCACGCGGTGTCATGGCCGAACTGACCGGACGCATTGGCGGCCTCTCGAAAGGGAAGGGCGGCTCGATGCACATGTTCTCCAAGGAAAAGAATTTCTATGGCGGGCACGGCATTGTCGGCGCCCAGGTGCCCATCGGCACCGGCCTGGCCTTCGCCAACAAGTATCGCGGCCTGGACAACGTTGCCGTCGCGTATTTCGGCGATGGCGCCGCCAATCAGGGCCAGGTCTATGAAGCCTTCAACATGGCGTCTCTCTGGGACCTTCCCGTCGTCTATGTCATCGAGAACAACATGTACGCCATGGGCACCAGTGTTGCCCGCCACGCCTCGGAAACCGAATTGTACAAACGGGGCATCTCTTTCGAGATTGAAGGCGAGGAAGTGGACGGCATGGATGTTCTGGCCGTTCGCGCCGCCGGTGAAAAGGCGGTGAAATATGCGCGTTCCGGCAAGGGGCCCTACATCCTCGAAATGAAGACCTACCGGTATCGTGGGCACTCCATGTCAGACCCCGCCAAATACCGGAAACGGGAAGAGGTCGACGATATCCGGTCTCACCACGATCCGATTGAAGGGCTCAAAGCACAACTTCTCGAACTCGGACATGCCAGCGAGGACGAGTTGAAGAATATCGACAAGGAGATCAAGGGCATCGTCAAGGAAGCCGCCGATTTCTCCCTCGAGAGCCCTGAACCTGATCCTTCCGAACTCTGGACCGATGTCCTGAAAGACGTCGAGGTCGCCTGATGAACATCATGCGCGCCCCCCGACCGTCTGCCATCCTGCATTCCGGAGCCAAATAATGTCCGTAGATATTCTCATGCCCGCCCTGTCGCCGACCATGGAAGAGGGCACCTTGTCGAAATGGCTGAAGCAGGAAGGCGACTCGATCTCTTCCGGCGACGTCATCGCTGAAATCGAAACCGACAAGGCGACAATGGAAGTTGAAGCCGTCGACGAAGGCGTGCTGGCCAAGATACTGGTGCCGGAAGGTACCGAAGGCGTGAAGGTCAACGCAGTGATCGCCGTGCTTGCCGAAGAGGGTGAAGATGCCTCTTCGGTAGAAGCAAAGGGCGATGGCAGTGCCACCCAAAAGGCGCCTGAGCCCGACGCGCCAGCAAGCGATGCTGGCGACAGCGCGCCTGAACAGGTTGATGCGCCAAAGGCCGCCGTATTGTCCGACCCGGCCATTCCCGAAGGAACAAGTTTTACTGAAACCACCGTCCGCGATGCTCTGCGCGATGCCATGGCCGAAGAAATGCGCCGCGACGAAACCGTCTTCGTCATGGGCGAGGAAGTGGCCGAGTATCAAGGGGCCTACAAGGTCACCCGCGAATTGCTGCAGGAATTCGGTGCCCGGCGTGTCGTGGATACACCGATCACGGAACACGGGTTTGCCGGCCTGGGAGTTGGGGCCGCCTTCGCCGGACTGAAACCGATCGTCGAATTCATGACGTTCAATTTCGCCATGCAGGCCATCGACCAGATCGTGAATTCCGCCGCCAAGACCCTCTATATGTCGGGCGGCCAGATGGGATGTCCGATCGTGTTCCGCGGTCCGAATGGTGCGGCCACGCGGGTCGGCGCGCAACACAGCCAGGACTATTCAGCCTGGTACGGTCAAATTCCCGGTCTGAAAGTGGTTGCGCCATATGACGCGGCTGACGCGAAAGGCCTGTTGAAGGCAGCCATCCGGGACCCGAACCCGGTCGTCTTCCTCGAGCATGAACTGCTTTATGGAAACAGCTTCCCCGTGCCGGATCTCGACGATCACGTTCTGCCGCTCGGCAAGGCGGCCATCAAGCGCACGGGGTCCGACGTTACGCTGGTCGCGCATTCCCGCATGGTCGGATTTGCACTCCAGGCAGCCGAGACGCTGGCGGAGCAGGGGATCGATGCGGAAGTCATCGATTTGCGCACCATTCGCCCGCTGGACACCGACACGGTGATCGAAAGCGTGAAAAAGACCAATCGCATCGTCTGTTGTGAAGAAGGCTGGCGGTTCTTCGGTGTCGGCGCAGAAATTGCGGCCACAGTGACAGCGGAAGCGTTCGACTATCTCGATGCGCCACCTGCACGCGTTCACCAGAAAGATGTGCCCCTGCCTTATGCGGCCAATCTGGAGGCGCTCAGCCTGCCGGGCGCGAATGATATTGTCGAAGCCGCACGGAGGGTCTGCTATGTCGACTGAGAAACGTGAGCTCAAGGCACCGCCGTCGATCGACTCCACCCAAACGGCGCAGGAAATGATCCGCTTCTGGATTGCCGACAATACCGACCATGTCAGCCTGCGGGTGGGCGAAGCAGCCGATCCTGCGACCGAGCCGACGATGTGGGGATTCATCCTGGGTGATATCGCCAAGCATGTGACCGATGCGTTCAAGGACCACCACCCGGAGGGTCCCGAGAAGGAAGACATCATCAAGGAAATCGTGACCGGCTTCCTCAATCGCATTCAGTTCGGCCCGCGTTCGCCGGGCGACGTCAAGAAGATGGGTGACTGAGATGGCTATCAACATCACCATGCCCGCGCTCTCTCCCACGATGGAAGAAGGCACGCTGGCCAAATGGCTCGTGAAGGAAGGCGACACGGTCTCTTCGGGCGACATCATAGCCGAAATCGAGACGGACAAGGCGACGATGGAAGTCGAGGCCGTCGATGAAGGAACTGTCGCAAAGATACTGATTGATGCCGGCACCGAAGGCGTGAAGGTCAATGAAGTGATTGCGGTGCTGGCGGAAGAGGGCGAAGACGCTGCATCCGTCCAGGCGCCCGCCAAGTCGGATGCCCCCAAGGACGCCGCTCCGGCCCAAACATCCGAGCCGGCCAAGTCAGATGAGAAGGCACCGGCACCTGCTCCGGAAAAGGCTTCGACGCCGGTTCAGGAAATGTCAAAGTCCCCATTGCCATCTGCAAACGCAGCCGACGGCCGTATCAAGGCCAGCCCGCTGGCGCGCCGCATCGCCGACATGAAGGGGTTGGACCTGTCCGCCCTGAAGGGCACAGGCCCGCGCGGCCGCATCATCAAGCGGGATGTGGAAGGCGCCAAGGCGTCCCCGGCCGGAGCTTCGGCCGGTGCTGTCGCCCAACCGGATGGTCTGATCCTGCCACAAGTGCTGGATGACCGCATCTATGCCCCGGACAGCTACGAGCTTGTCCCGCTGGATGGCATGCGCAAGACCGTGGCCAAGCGTCTGACCACCAGCTTCATGCAGGTGCCGCATTTCCCGCTGAATATCGATCTCTCGCTGGACCATTTGCTTGCCAGCCGCGCGGCGATCAATGCTGCCGCGCCGGAAGGCGTAAAGGTGTCGGTCAACGACATGTTGATCAAGGCTGCCGCAATGGCGCTGATCGACGAGCCGGATTGCAATGCTTCCTATACCGACAAGGGCATTGCGTATCACAAGCACGCACATGTCTCGGTTGCGGTTGCGATCGATGGCGGTCTGATCACACCGGTGATCTTCAATGCCGAGACCAAGGGGCTCGCCGAGATATCCGAAGAGATGAAGGACCTTGCGAGCCGAGCCCGCGAGCGGAAGCTGAAGCCGCAGGAGTATACCGGTGGCACGTTCAGCATTTCGAACCTCGGCATGTTCGGCATCAAGAGCTTTGCGTCCATCATCAATCCGCCCGAAGGCATGATCCTGTCGGTCGGCGCCGGGGAGAAACGCGCCGTGGTGGACGAGACAGGCAATCTGGTTGCCCGAACCGTGTTGACGGTGACGCTGACATGCGACCACCGCGTGATCGGCGGCGCTGAAGGCGCGAAATGGCTGCAGGCCTTCAAGCGCTATGTCGAAACACCGGAGGCAATGCTGCTCTGATGTCCCGGTTTGCGCTTATGCTGGTCAGCCTGGCCTTCCTTACCGGCTGTTCCGGCGAGCGCGAGGTGGGCAGCGACGCGTCCGGACACGATACGGCACAGCTCAGTGCAATTGCGTCCGACCTCGCGATTCAGAAAGGCATGAGCCTTCTGTGTGAACGGGAGCAGCCTGACCATCTGTCGTACTTCATGGCCGATTTGCGCCAGGAGAGCGTTGACCCGGCCGTTCGTGAACGAATTGCGGAAGAAAGCGTCGAGATGATGAACAAGATTTCGACCGAGGAACCGGAATACATCTGCACGCCGGAAATGTTCGAGAGCGCGGACTTGCGCGCAACCGAGGCACTTATCGCCTGGGATGAAATGAGAGGAATAACCCAATGAGCACGCAATATGATCTCATCGTGATCGGGTCGGGTCCGGGCGGCTATGTGGCGGCCATCCGCGCCTCGCAGCTTGGCATGAAGACCGCCATCGTCGAACGCGAGAGCCTTGGCGGTATTTGTCTTAATTGGGGCTGCATTCCGACCAAGGCCCTGCTGCGCTCTGCCGAAGTGCTCCGGTTGGCAAAGCACGGCAAGGATTATGGCCTGAAGATCGACAAGGCCGATTTCGATCTCGATGCGGTTGTCAAACGCTCGCGGGGCGTCGCCAATCAGCTGTCGACCGGCGTCAAATTCCTGATGAAGAAGAACAAGATCGACGTCATTGAAGGGACGGCCCGACTGGAAAAAGGCGCCCCGGCGCCGAAAGTCATCGTCAAGGATGCGTCTGGCAAGGACACAACCTATCAGGCCAAGCATGTCATGCTGGCCACCGGCGCCCGCGCGCGGGATATTCCGCAAGCCGGACTGGTTGCCGACAAGAAGCTGATCTGGACCTATCGTGAAGCCATGACTCCTGACGTGATGCCGAAGCGTCTGCTCGTCATCGGATCCGGCGCAATCGGGATCGAGTTTGCCAGTTTCTATCACGAACTTGGCGCAGACGTGACCGTTGCCGAAGTGATGGATCGGATCCTGCCGGTAGAGGACGAGGAAATTTCGAAACTCGCCGAGAAGGACTTCAAGAAGCAGGGCCTGAACATCGTCACCGGAGCCAGGGTCGAGAACCTGAAGGCTGGTAAGTCCAGCGTGACTGCAGACATCACCGACAAGACAGGAAAGAAGGAGTCGAAGGAATTCGACCGCGTGATCCTGGCGGTTGGAATTGTCGGCAATGTCGAAAATCTCGGCCTGGAAGCGCTCGGCGTGAAAATCGAGAAGACCCATGTGACGGTCGACAGTTTCGGACGCACCGGCGTGCCCGGCCTGTATGCCATCGGTGACCTGACCGGACCGCCCTGGCTGGCGCACAAGGCCTCCCATGAAGGCGTTGTGTGCGTCGAAGGCATTGCCGGTGCCAATCATGCTGAACCCTTCGATCCGTGGAATGTGCCCGGTTGCACCTATGCCCATCCCCAGGTGGCCAGTGTCGGTCTGACCGAAAAGGCCGCCAAGGAGAAAGGCTACGACATCAAGGTCGGCCGCTTCCCCTTCATCGGCAATGGCAAGGCCATCGCGCTTGGTGAGTCCGACGGCCTGGTGAAAACGATCTTCGACAAGAAGACCGGTGAATTGCTGGGTGCACACATGATTGGCGCGGAAGTGACCGAGCTGATCCAGGGCTATGTCATTGCCCGGCAGGGTGAACTGACCGAGCAGGATCTGGCGCACACGATCTTCCCGCATCCGACCATTTCCGAAACCATGCACGAATCCGTACTGGACGCCGAAGGGCGGGTCATCCACGTCTAGGCGACCGGCGGCAAATCGGGTTAAACCTGTTGGCATGACAACAGGATTGCTGACATGAGCCGCAGATTCGGGCCGGGCATGCTGGTTGCGGCCGGCTTTGTCGGACCCGGAACGGTGACCGCCTGCACGCTCGCCGGCGCCAATTATGGGTTTGCTCTGATCTGGGCGCTCGTCTTCGCAACGGTCGCGACGATCGTTCTGCAGGAAATGGCGGCACGGCTCGGCCTCGCCTCCGGGCACGGGCTCGCGGCCTCCATGATCGCTCCGGAGAATGGGCCGGTGGTGAAATGGACGATCATGGCGCTCGGCATCTCTGCCATTGGCGTCGGGAATTCAGCGTATGAAGCGGGAAACCTCGCCGGTGGCGCGCTGGGCGTTGAAGCCATCATCGGTACCGCGGCGATTACGCATGGTCACATCGTGGTCGTGCTGTCCGTCATAGCGGCAGGATTTCTCCTGTTCGGACACTATCGGCACATCGAAAAACTGCTCATTGGACTGGTCCTCATCATGAGCCTGGCCTTTGTGGGCAGTCTGCTCATCACACGGCCTGACCTGTCGGCCTGGATCGCCGGGCTTGTGCCGCGCCTTCCGGATCAGAGCCTGCTGACGGCAATGGCGCTCATCGGCACGACGATCGTTCCGTACAATCTCTTCCTTCACGCCGCGACCGTACGTGACAAATGGGAGCCGCATTCCGACACCAGCATTCGGCACGCGCGCACCGATACGGTGGTCTCGATCGGATTGGGTGGTCTCGTGTCCATCCTGATCCTGTCGACAGCCGGGGCAAGCCTGTTCGGCACGGGGATCGAGGTCGCGTCCGCTGCGGACATGGCCGATGCCATTGAACCCGCCTATGGCCCGGTGGCGAAATATCTCGTCGGGCTGGGATTGTTCGCGGCCGGTCTTTCGTCCGCCATTACCGCTCCGCTCGCCACAGCTTATGCCTTGTCGGAGTTTGGTGGTTTTCCCCGCAATGGCAGGGTCTTTCGCGCCATTACGCTGACCGTGCTGATCATTGGCGCGCTGGCCGCCCTTCTACACGTTCGGCCCGTCAGCCTGATCCTGTTTGCCCAAGTGGCCAATGGCCTGATCCTGCCCATTCTGGCGGTCTTCCTGCTGATTGCCATGAACCGCCGGGATCTCTTGGGCAAGCACGTCAATTCCAGTCTTGCCAATTTGCTGGGAGGTCTGGTCGTCCTGATCACGTTCGGCCTCGGCTTGCGCCTGATCCTGCGCGCCCTAAATGTCTGGGTATGAGTCGTTCAGTCTGTCTCAATTCCGATATTGGTGAACTGCCCGGCGAATCCGGCCGGGCGCTGGATCGGGCCATTCTGGATGTGGTCAGCCGGTGCAGCATAGCCTGCGGCGGTCATGCCGGAGACGATGAAAGCATGCGCGCCACCTTGAAAGCGGCAAAAGCCCGGAACGTCGTGGCTGGTGCTCATCCATCCTATCCGGACAAGGCGAATTTCGGCCGAACATCCATGGCGCTGCAGCCTGACGAACTGGACGCCACTCTTCGCCAGCAGGTACGCAATCTGACCAGCCTGGCCCGGCAAGCGGGCGTGACCATCGATCATTTGAAGCCACACGGCGCGCTCTACAATGATGCCGCTGGCAGTCCCGATCTGGCGCGGACAATTGTGCGCACGGCGCGCGAACACCGCATTCGTGCGATTATCGGTCCGCCGGGCTCGGCCCTTCAGCAACAGGCTGAACTCGCGGGGCTGGACTTTCTGTCCGAAGGCTTCGCAGACCGGCGGTACAATCCGGATGGCACGCTGGTATCCCGCACCGCGCCGGATGCCATGCTCTGCGCGATAGATGACCAGATCGCTCAGGTCATCCGCATGATCGAACTTGGCACGGTAGAAGCGCGAGACGGCACCACGATTTCGCTTCAGGTCGATACGATCTGCCTGCATGGTGATACCGGCGGCGCCGTGCAATCAGCACTGGCCCTGCGGGATGCCCTGCAGGCGAAGGGCATCGAAATTCGTGCCCAGCTGGCCGCATGAAAGCTGTGGAGATCCTTCCTTGCGGGGATGATGCCCTGCGGCTCGTCACACCAGAGCCGGAAACACGGCATGCCCTGGCTGCGTATCTCCTTCAAACCGGCCCGTGGCAGGAAGTGGTCATTGGCCGGTCCTCTGTCACTGTCCAGTTCGACCCGGTGGGCATTACGCCTTCCAAGGCCCATTCTGTGCTGCTGGCGCAGATCTCGTCTGCCACCATGCGATCTGTGCAGACGCCGGAACCCGTGAACCTGCGAATAAACACACAGGCCGGCGATGGCCCTGACCTGGATCGTCTGGCGCAGCAGAACAGACTTCCGAAGGAAATATTCCTGTCCCGCCTGAAAGAGTCACCGCTGGTTGTGGACATGCTCGGCTTTGCCCCGGGGTTTGCGTATGTAGCCGGTGCAGACGCGGGATTGCGCGGCGCGCGACTGGAGCATCCGCGCCAATCGGTGCCAGCGGGATCGGTTGGATTCATTGAGGGCTATCTCGGCATCTATGCGCTGGACGGTCCCGGGGGCTGGCCCATTATCGGGCGCACAGACGCGTCCCTGTTCGACGCTGCGCGCGATCCGCCCTTTCTCCTCACCGCAGGCACCCCGATCAGGATCGAGTGGGTTTGATGGCGGCGCTCCAAATCATCAAATCCGGCGTGCAGGCGACATTGCAGGGCGCACCGCGTTCCGGCCATCGACATCTGGGCGTGCCATGGTCCGGTGCAGCCGACAGTGTCTCCCTCGCGCTTGCCAACAGGCTGGCGGGAAACCGTGCCGCCGAAACCGGAATCGAGATCACCTATGGAAATTTCAGCGTGGAATTCTGCGCCGACCTCGCTGTCGCGGTCACTGGTGCCGAGGCAAGCTTCACGCTGAATGGACAGACGGCACCGTTTCACGAGACATTGTTTGTGCAAAAGGGCGACATCCTTGAGCTGGGCAGCCCCGACACAGGCCTGAGAACCTATATTGCCGTTTCAGGCGGGATTCGCGCCGACATCTTCCTCGACAGTCCATCCACCTACCTGCCGGCAGGATTTGGCGGACATGAGGGACGCGCACTCAAATCCGACGACGTGCTAGAAACCGCGCGAAGCGAAAGGACGTTGCCTCAACGCACCAGAACGCCGGATGCGCTGCGCTATCCGATCAGTTCCAGCTTTGCGCTGCGAGCAACGGAAGGGCCGGATTATTCCGATCGTTGCGCTACTTTGTGGACGGAGCAGTTCCGCGCCACGCGCCGGGCGAGCCGAATCGGGTTCGAGATTGAGGGAAACTTGCCTCCGGATCGTGATGGGCATTCGGGGAACCTTCCCAGCGCCGGACTCTTTCCGGGCGCATTGCAGGTGCCGCCACAGGGAAGGGGGTTCCTTCTGCTGTCTGATTGCCAGACAACCGGCGGATACCCACATCTTCTTCAGGTAAACCGCTCAGACCGGCACCAATTGGGCCAGGTGCGTCCCGGAGACAGCGTGATCTTCCTGCACCGGTCTGCAGACCAGGCCGCGGAAGACTTGCGAGACAAGCATGCCTTGTTGTCATCATGGGTGCCCGACATTGTCCTCTAGGCCTTCCGTGTTCACCTGTTCACGGCCCGATTAACCAGTTGGTGAGGATTGCGGTCATGAGAAGAGAAGGGGTAGGCAGGCCGAGAGGAATGCGAACCAACTGGATGCGGCTGGACGTCGAGAAAACTGGTTTCGCTCACGCCGGCAATCAAGCCGTCAGAAGATTCGAAAGAGACACCGCAGGTTTGAATCCATGAATCGCATAATCTACATTATGGGAAATGCGAGTTGTATATTATGCAGTGAAGTCAAGGCTCAAGCCATCATGGCCGGGCTCGACATTCTCCGGCAATTCCCTGCAGAGCGTCATGTAGTCCAGGTCCACATGCATGTTCGTCAGAACCGCGCGCCGCGGCGAAATCCGCGCAATCCATTCCAGGGCCTGGTCCAGATGTGCGTGTGACGGATGGTGGGTATAGCGCAAGGCGTCCACCACGAACGTGTCTATGCCGGCGAGTGCGTCGAAGGTCTCCTCCGGCAATGCATTCACATCATTGCAATAGGCGAGGTTTCCGATCCGGAAGCCGAGACACCGGATGCGTCCATGCTCCATATCTACAGGCAGCACGTCCAGCGCGCCACCAGCGCCGGAGATCGTCACTGAGTTCAACGGCTCCAGGTCATCCTGAAGATCCAGAATGGCCGGATATCCACCCTGCCCCTGGAAACAGTAAGCAAACCGGTCGGTCAGCGTGCTGCGGGTCTCGGCGTTCATGAATGTCGGGATCGGCCGTCTTTGCCGAATGAACAGGGGGCGCACATCATCGATGCCGTGGCTCTGGTCCGCATGATCATGCGTAAACAGGATTGCATCCAGATGTTTGGTCCCTTGTCTCAGCAATTGTTCCCGCAGGTCTGGAGACGTATCGATCAGCACATTCGTCGCGCTTCCGCTTTCATCGAATACCTGTGCCAGCGCCGAACATCGAAGGCGCCTGTTGCGCGGCTCTTCCGGATCGCACGCGCCCCAGTCTCCCCCAACGCGCGGAACCCCACCGGATGATCCGGTACCAAGCAAGGTGAAGAGCCCCCGTTTCATCAACCACGGACCCTTGTAAAGAGCTTCAGGGCGTTCTGCGTGGTTGTCTCGAGCACTTCCTCAATCGGAAGCCCCTTCAGGGCCGCCAATGCCTCGGCGACATGAACGAGATAGGAAGGTTCATTGCGTCGGCCACGCATCGGAACCGGTGCCAGATACGGACAGTCCGTCTCAAGGATCAACCGGTCCATCGGTATATCTGCGATAACCTCGCGAACTTCCCGCGCGCTCTTGAAGGACAGGATGCCGGAAACAGACACATATGCTCCAAGATCGAGACCGCGGCGCGCAAGCCGCTCGCCACCCGTATAACAGTGAAGCAGCGGTGTGAACGCACCCGCCGCGTAAGCTTCCTCAAGCAGGTCCCCCATCATGTCGTCTGCTTCGCGCGTGTGAAGAATGAGCGGCAAACCTGTCTGACGTGCCGCTTCTATGTGCGTCTTCAAACTGCGGACCTGATCCTGCTCTTCGCTGTAGCCATAATGGAAATCCAGCCCGGTCTCCCCGATCGCCACAACGTTTTCGTCTTCAGCGCCTTCCACCAATTGGGCAACTGTCAGGTCGGTGAAATCCTTGCTGTGATGCGGGTGGACGCCGATCGAACACCAGATGTCGGCATGGGCGCGCGCAATGCCCAGCACTGCCGGAAAATTGTCGAGCCGATCACAAATGGCCAACATGCGAGAGACACCCGCTTCACGTGCGCGTGCAAGGACCTCACCCAGATCCTCGGCATACGTGTCGCCGTGCAGGTTTACGTGAGTATCAAACATTCCGACGACTTAGTGCGTCCGCGCCGGCGCATAAAGGCCCGCGATCAGCTTCGCCGCGGTTTGCGCCGGGTCCATGTTCAGGGCGCGCGCCTCGCTGGCACGACGAGACACATCCAGCCAGGCTTTGGCCGCACTCGAATCCTCCTCCGCGCGCCCGGCAAGCCAGGACAGGATCTCTTCCTGGAACGCTTCCATAGCGGTTTCGTCCGCGCTTGCCGTCTGTAGCGCGTCCGTGACCAGCCCGTCATTCGGACGGGGCAAGCTTTTCAAAAGGGTTTTTGCCGCATGAGCCGCCGCCAGTCCGGACGGTGTGGCGAGGCGCATACCGAGACCGGGCCGGCCCCTGGCCAGCGCAAAAGCTTCATCCGGCGCGCCGGCGGAATCGAGCGCCTTGCGTGTGTCATCCTCTCCAAGCGGCGTCACCCGCAGGGTTCGGCACCGTGACCGGATCGTCGGCAGGATGGAGGTTGAGCCGTGGTTCACCAGAAACAGCAGACTGTGGCCTGGCGGTTCCTCGAGAGTCTTGAGCAGCGCATTTGCCCCATTCCGGTTGAGTTCGTCGAGTGAGTCGATGATCCCGATGCGCCAGCCGCCCTGTGCAGGTTTCAGTGAAAAGAAATGCGTAAGGTCGCGGATCTGGTCCACACTGATATCCTGCCGCAGCTTTCCCTTGTCATTGAGTTCGCGCTTCACGATGCGCAGGTCCGGGTGTCCGCCCGCCAGACAAATGCGCGCGACCGGATCTTCCTCCGTTGCATCGAGTGGCGCTGTATCCGGACCACGCGCACCGAGCATGTAGGCAGCAAGACGGTGGGCCAGCGTGGCCTTGCCAACGCCGGACGGGCCCTCGATCAACCAGCCATGATGGAGTTTTCCAGTGCGCGCAGACTCGAGAAACGCGGTCTCCGCGGCGTCGTGTCCGAACAGGGGCCAGGCCGGGTTCACTGCGCCAGCTCATTGAGCGCATAGGCTTGCGCAACGATGGCCCATGCGGTTGCAAGCACATCGCCCTGTGGGCGTGAGGCGTCGACCAGATGACACCGTTGCGGCTCAGACCGCGCAAGCGAAATGAATCCCTGACGGACGGCATGATGAAAGTCGGCCTGCCGGGCCTCGAACGCGTCTTCCGGACCACGCCTGGAGGCGCGTCGGCCAGCCGTTACATCCAGCGGTGCTTCGAGCACAAGCGTCAGGCCCGGAACCGTATCGCCAAGGACCGAGCCTTCCATCGATTTCAAAACAGATGGCGAGACACCGCCTTTCACGCTTTGATAAACGCGCGTGGAGTCGGCAAACCGGTCACAGATCACCCATTTGTCAGCAGCGAGTGCCGGTCGGATCAGCTTTTCAAGATGGTCGCTTCGCGCGGCATTCATCAGCAGGGCTTCGCTCATCGGAGACCAGGTCTCTCCGGCCGGAGGATGCAATGCCAGTTTGCGCACCGCCTCTGCCAGCGGTGTGCCACCGGGTTCCCGCGTGACTACGACATCAAAGCCGTGCCGGGTCAGCCGGTCGGCGAGCGCCGCCTGAAGGGTCGACTTGCCCGTACCTTCGCCGCCCTCGAGCGTGATGAAGCGAAGCCGCCGAGCGTCACCCATCGCTGCCGCCAATCAACTGGCTCAGCCCCTCTACGGCGCGGCCGAAAAAGCCGAGTTTCTTGACACTGGCTTCAGCAACGATGGGTGCCTCGACAGGAGGCTGGCCATCAATCGTGACGACAAGCTTGCCAAGTGTATCTCCGGCGCGGATGGGCGCTTGCAGGGCGTTGTCGAGGACAATCTCCGTACGGGCCTTTTCCAGTGCAGCCTTGTGTCCGGCAATCGTCATCTTGTCAGCAAGGGAGACCGGTACGGCGCGCTGTTCTCCGAGCCAGACCTGGACTTCCGGCAGTTCGACGCTTTCCGGCGTGACGACTTTGAGATCATAGCTCTGGAAAGCCATGCGCATCATTCGTTCGCCTTCGCGCGCGCGCGCCGCCATGCTGTCGAGGCCATTGATCACGATGGTGCGGCGCACGCCATCGCGCACGGCCGAGGCGGTCAGGCCATAGCCTGACACTTCAAGATGGCCGGTCTTCAGCCCGTCGACTCCCTCGATGGACAGGATCGGATTCCGGTTGGCTTGCGTGTATTCGCGCCATGTATAGGACGGCATGTCGTACCAGTCATAATATTGCGGATACTTGTCGATGGTCAGCTTGGCCATCTTGGCGAGGTCTTCGGCAGAGACGACATGACCGACATCTTCCAGGCCGGTCGCGTTCTTGAAGTCCGCCGATGTCATGCCGAGTTCATGGGCGAGGGTGGTCATTCGCCGCGCGAAGGCTTCCTCGGATCCTGAAATGCCTTCGGCGAGTACGATACAAGCATCATTGCCGGACATGATGATCACGCCGTGCAGGAGTTCCTCCACGGTGGGCGTATCGCCCGGTGCCAGGCCCATCGTGGATGTGCCGGATGGAAACCCTCCGCGACGCCAGGCATCCTCGCTGACCGTGAACTGATCCGTCAGGGAAATCTCGCCGCGATCGATCAATTCGAAGACAAGAAAGGCGGTCATCATCTTTGTCATGGAGGCGGGGATCATCGGCTCGTCGCCATGTTTCGAAAACAGGATCGTGCCGGTTTCATGATCCATGATGACCGCATGGCTCGCCGGCGTGTCCATGATCTGAGCTTGAGCCCCTCCCGCAACAAGAACGGCAGACAGGAGTGCCGCCAGGACGTGGGTTCTCTGCATCATGTCAAATCTCCGGAGTGTTCATATCCAAGGGGCCGAACGCAAAACCGGCCCCTTTTCCGTCTATACAGGAAAAAGGGCCGGTTTGTGGTCAGCGTCAATGGTGGCGGTGCGATGGCGCACCTCAATCCTTGGAGACAATACGTCCCTGAGGCAGTCCATACCGGCCAAGATCGGCCTGCGTGCGATCTGCAGCTTCCCGGCTGATGAACGGGCCAACGCGCACTCTGAAGAAATCTGTTCCGTTCACATGAGCCGGATCAATCTGGGTCGTAATGTGAGCCGGCATGGTGCGCACGAGGGTTTCGGCATTGGCGATGTCGGAGAATGCGCCAACCTGGACAAAATAGGTCCCGGTTGAAACGGGCTGATACAAGGCTGGCGCGCCGCGATCGTGCGTGAACATCGCTGCAGGCTGAACCGACGGTGCGGCGGACAGGTCCTCGGCTGGATCTGCGTCCGCCGAACTGGTTGAAACCAGCGTCATTGACGCGGTGGCAGGCGCAACGGCCGGAGCAGGGCCCAGATAACGGATGCGCACATTGGCGCGCCCTGCCCCGGCCATGCCCAACTCGGTTGCGGCGCGCTCCGATAGCTGCAGCATGGCGCCATCCTCGAATGGCCCCCGATCATTCACGCGCACCACCACTTCCGTATTGGTGTCAATATTGACCACCTGCACCAGGCTCGGAAGCGGCAGGTTCGGGTGCGCCGCCATCAATTCGGATTGGCTGAACAGTTCGCCATTGGCGGTCGGCAGGCCGTGGAACTCGTCGCCATAGACAATTGCGGTGCCGGACTGGTCGAAAACCGGCACAGGCTCCGGCATCACAACAGGAGATGCGGCCGTGGCAGGCTTGGGGGCAGGTTGGGTCATACCCCCCTGCTCCGGCTGTTTCTCCACAGCACCTGCCAGGGCAGGAAGCGACTCGGAATCGACGGGTGCCTGGGCGCGTTCCGCGGCCACACGGCGGGCTGCAGCGCGCGGATCAAAGGCCTTTGGCGCTGTGGGATGCACGGCGACCGGTTCCGGCTGGACGGCAATTGGCGTATCAATACTGGCATAGGCCCGCTTGGCGGGTGCGGTTTGCGGGTGCGACGGCTGGACCGCCTGGCCGGCCGATTGTGCTGGCGCCCCCGGATAAGTGAATGCGATACGGGCTTTCGCCTTGCCGGGCGCAGCTGAGGTTGCTGTCGGCGTGATGAATACGGTCTGGCGTTCCGGGGAAATCCGCGCGCTGTCGCCAGCGGTCTTGAAGACGATCGGTGCCGGTGTGCGGGAATCTGCCTGTGCGGGAAGGACGATGGCCGCCGATATCAGGGCAGTTGCAAGAACAGCCTGGAGACGGGGTGTTGCCGGAAGGATAGTCACGCGCATTCGCGATTGGACCTCATTCTGAGTTGCGTTGGCGCTTTGCGCCTGAACGTCCGGCTTTTCTGCCGTACCTTGCCTGTTTACCACGCCAAGGTGGACACAGGATGAACTCATCCTGTTGAAACAGACGAGCACATTATCCTTTCATTTACACTTTGCCCAGCTGCGGCTGACGCAGATCGGGGCTTGCCAAGTCCTGCCTCGTGAGGGAAACAGCGGGACTTCGGAGGAGTGGCAGAGTGGTTGAATGCGGCGGTCTTGAAAACCGTTGAGCCTTCGCGGGCTCCGGGGGTTCGAATCCCTCCTCCTCCGCCACTGCCATTGGAGCACGCCCCTTCTAACGGACGCGATCGCGATCACGGAACCGAGGTCCACTCGGCGATTCAGACGTGTGAGACCATGCATCACGGCCCGGCGCCGCCCTCGGGGGGCTGACGCTTGGTAAGGCTGGCCATGCCCAGGACCATCCTGCACAACAGGATAAAACCGGACATTCAGGAGGACACATGCTCGAAGGTATCAAAGTGGTCGAATATGCGACCTACATGGCCGCCCCCGGTGCGGGGTCCATCCTCAGTGACTGGGGGGCCGATGTAGTAAAAATCGAGCCTCCGGGCGGCGATCCGATCCGCCTGTTCTTCAAGACCATCGGCACTGATATCACAGACAATCCGGTGTTTGATTTCGACAATCGCGGCAAGAAATCCATCGTGATCGACACATCCCGGCCGGAAGGACAGGACCTCGTCCGCAAAATGGTCGAGGAAGCAGATGTGTTTCTGACCAATGTGAGACCGGGCGGCCTGGAACGATCTGGCCTCGACTATGAGAGCCTGAAGGCGATCAATCCCAAACTCGTCTATTGTTCCCTGACGGGCTATGGCTTGCAGGGCCCGGACGCGAACCGCCCCGGCTTCGATATTGCGAGCTTCTGGAGCCGGACAGGCGTGGCAAGGCTGACCGTCCCAAAAGGCGAGGATCTGTTCGCGCTTCGCACCGCTTTTGGTGATCATACGACCTCCATGTCTGCGGCCGCCGGAATCTGTGCTGCACTGGTAGAAGCCGGCCGGACCGGGCAGGGCCGTCTGGTGGAGGCTTCGTTGTTCCGGACCGGCCTGTACGCGCTCGGCTCGGACTTCGCGATTCAGCTCTTCTTTGACCGGGTGGCATCGACCAAGTCCCGTCATGAGCAAAACGTGCCGATCACGAACTTCTTCGAGACGAAGGATGGCAGCTGGATTTGCCTGGTGTCACGACAGGGCGAAGTCGACTGGGGCCCCATATGCCGGGCCATCGGCCGTGAAGACCTGATCGAGGATGACCGGTTCAACTCGGCGAAGGCGCGCCGGAAGCACAAGGAAGAGGTGGTCACGATCCTCGATGAAGGCTTTGCCAACTTCACCAAGGAAGAGATGTCTGCGCGCCTCGACGCGGAATCGCTCGCCTGGGCTCCGGTTCAGACGCTGGCGGAAGTCGCCCGGGACCCTCAGGCATTGGCGGCCGGTGCGATCGTTCAGACTCCCAGCGCGAAAGGCGACGGATCAACCTATGCCTCGCCCGCTTCACCTGTCCGCTTCCCGGGCGCGGATGACGGCCCCAAAGGCCCCTCACCGACGCTCGGTCAGCACACTCGCGATGTCCTCGACAGCCTCAACCTGTCAGCTGAGGCCGTCGAGCAGCTTTTCGCCGAGAACGTCGTCGCCTAGCGCCCTTTGAAGTCGGGGGCGCGCTTTTCGAGAATCGCGTCCACGCCTTCCATATGGTCCTCGGTCTTGTGCATCAGGGCCTGGGACGCGGCGGACATTTCCATGATCGTCTCGTAGGACGCATGGGTCCCGTGCCGCATCAGTGTCTTGGCAAGCCGCAAGGCCTGAGGCGGCTGGGCGGCGATCTGTTCGGCCAGCGCCATGGCCTCGTCCATGAGGTTTTCGCCCGGAACGACTTTCGAGACGAGGCCCCATTCGGCTGCAGTCTGCGCGTCGATAACCTTGCCGGTGAAGAGAAGTTCGGCCGCACGCGAAGAGCCAATCAGGCGCGGGAGCAGCCAAGCTCCCCCATCGCCGGGAATGAGGCCCAGTTTGAGAAAGGTGACCCCCATTTTCGCCTTGTCCGCCGCAATCCGGATGTCGGCCATACAGGCGACATCGCAGCCCAGTCCGATGGCCGGCCCGTTGACGGCCGCAATCATCGGAACTTCCAGATTGTAGAGCGATTTCACGATCATGTGGATGTTGCGCCGATAGCCCTCCCGGATGTCATGCGGCGCGCCGCCAAAGGCACCGGTGCCTTCCTTCATCGCCTTGACATCGCCGCCGGCAGAAAAGGCCCGCCCCGCCCCGGTGAGCACGACGCAGCGAATGGCAGGGTTCGCCACGATCTCGTTGCAGGCCGCCGCGATTGCCGCGCCATCGCCTTCCGCGCCGAGCGCATTGAGGCTGTCGGGGCGATTCAAGGTGAGAACGGCGATGTTTCCGTGAATTTCTGTCTTGGCAATGGACATGTCGGCGGCTCCTCTTTTCTGCACTTGCTGGCAGGTGAGAGACCGATTGTCCACTCCGGATCCCCCTGCCCGTGCGGCAAGCCCGGGCGGGAGTTCAAACCACCAGAGGCGCCAGGAAAAAGCCGATGAGCGTGATGATACCGATACCCAGCAGGTTTAGCTGGAACCCCTTGCGCGTCATATCGCGGATCGGAACCGAATTGGTCGCATAGACAATCGCATTGGGCGCTGTGGCGACGGGCAACATGAAGGCACAGCTTGCGGCGATCGCTGCGGGCGCCAGAAAACTGGCCGCGTGCGCGCCAATCCCGGCCGCCATTGCGCCCAGTATGGGGGCGAGCGTGGTCATCGTTGCAACATTGCTGGTCAGCTCCGTCAGGAAGATCACCATGGCCACAACCGCCGCAACGAACAGGAGTGTTGGCAGAACGCCCAACGCTTCCAAATTGCCACCCAGCCAGACTGACAGTCCCGTGCTTTTCACAGCATTGCCAAGTGCGATACCGCCACCGAACAGGATCAGCACGCCCCATGGAATCCTGGCCGCCTCCTCCCATTCCAGCAAGGGACGCTTTTCAGACGGTCCGGCAGGGACGATGAACGCCGCCACGGCGCCCAGTATCGCAATCATCATGTCCACCTGCGAACCGCTGAAGCCTGCCAGCGTGCTCCAGCCTCCTGCGTCCAGTGTTCGAACCAGCCAGAGCCGCGAAATCCACAGGAATGCGATGATCACGAACAAAGAGGCGATGCGCTTTTCGGGCGTGGACAAAGCTCCCAGGCTGGAAAGATCTTTCCTGATACTCTGCAGCACATCGGCATCACGACCGGACGGCAGGGTACGGGTCGTAATCCACCAGGCACACGGAATCAGGAGACAGGTCGCCGGCACACCGATTGCCATCCATTGCGGAAAGCTGATGCTCTCACCGGTCTCGCGTTGCAACCAGTCCATGGCGATGAGGTTTGTAGGCGTCCCGATGGGAGTCGCAACTCCCCCTATCGAGGCAGCATAACATATGCTGAGCAACAGGGCGGACACGAACCGCCCATCCGACTCCTTCAGCGCCGCCGCGGCTGACAGGGCAATCGGAACAATCATCAATGTGGTCGCTGTATTGGATATCCACATGGACAGGAGCGCCGTCGCAACCATGAAGCCGAGCACCAGGGCTTTTCTGGACGTGCCTGCCCGCACCACAATGTTCAGGGCGATCCGCTGGTGAAGGTTCCACCGCTCGATGCCGACCGCAATCACGAACCCTCCAAACAGCAGCCAGACAATATGGTGGCCATAGCTGGCGCCAACCGACATTGGCGTTCCCGCCCCGATCAGCGGCAGGACCACGAGTGGCAGCAGCGACGTGACGGGAATGGGAACAGCCTCCGTGGCCCACCAGATCGCCATCCACACCATGAGGGCGCCCGTCGCAAGCGCCGCAAAACTCAAACTTTCGGGCCGGTCAACCGAAACGATGAGAAGTATCGCCAGTACCGGACCCGTCAGTAGGCCAATGTTCTGAACACTCGGGGCAAACCGCTTGCGGCCGGCCGCGACACGACTGGCCACCTGCCCGTTTCTTCCGGTCGTCCCAGACTGCATCTCCATGGCCCCTCGTGCTGTAAACTCGACAGGCGCAACAGTACCGCGCGGAATGCGCACAAAGGGTAAAACCGGTTCTGAGACTGTCAGAACAAGGATTTGTGCCAGGAGGCAAAAGCACGAACTCAAAGACTTGTGCCAATCCCTACAGCATCAGAGACACGAGGATATTGTCCGCGTCCCGAAGGTTGATTTTCCCTCTCAATTCCATGCGACGCCGGGACAATCAAATCCGGTAAATCGTTCTTGATGCCGACTGGAGAAGGCGAATATCGCTGAATGCAAGGGCGCATTTGTCCCCCAAAAGGGGGACTTGGCTTTCATGGCGGAACTTTTTTCGGGGAAATTCTGAAAAGTCTTCCGGCTTGCGCGTCCAGCTTTGTGAACGGTCGCAACGCGACGCTGATAAACAGGGGCCGGCAATGCCAAAGTCAGATGATGAGATTCTGATCCAATCCATGAGCATGGAGATTTCGACACGTCTCGACAAGAATGCGAGAGACGCATGGATCGATGCCATGGACCCGATATACGATATCGCCTTCCCGACCGCAGCGCCGGAAGAGTATGAGGCTTCTGTCAATGCTTGGCTGCTGGACAATCTGATCTTTACCAAGGTGGCCTTCGGCGAACAGAAATTCATTCGCGAACATCGCCATCTTCACCAGGACGATCTGGAATACCTGTCCTTGCAGATCTACACAAAAGGGCGCGGGCACGGTGTTCTCGGCGATATTCCGGTTACGATGAGCCCCGGATCCATTCACATTCTCGACTTCCGCCGCAATTGGCAGGCGATCTGCGAAGAGTCCGCAGTCGATGGCATCATCATTCCCTACAGCGCGATCGGCTACGACCCGTCAGTGCATCCGGCCCATATGGAATTCGATATCACCAGTCCTGTCGGAAGGGTTCTCTACAGCGCCATCCACGCCATGACGCTCCAGCTTCCGCACCTCAAAGAAGAGGCCGCGCCAGCAATTGCGGCCGGTTTCGGCGGGCTGTTGAGAGGATTGCTGATTTCGTCTGCCGAGCAACCAAACATCGTGGATGAAGCCCGCGCGATGGCAATGCGCGACTTTATTGACGACAACCTTTCCCGCATGACGCTGTCTGCCAAACATCTCTGCCAGGCCTTCGACGTGTCACGCGCCACCGTCTACCGAGCCTTCGAAGAGTCCGGTGGTCTGCAGCGATACATCATCCAGCGCCGGCTGGAACGCGCTTTTTCGGACCTGGCCATGTCGCCGCCGACGCGCGGCCGGGTTGTGCGGGCTGCCGAGGATTGGGGGTTCACGTCCGTTAGTCACTTCAGCCGCCTGTTCCGGGCGCGGTTCGACATGTCGCCAAGCGAACTGGCCAGCGCGACCTATGAGAAGACCCCCTTCCACCGCCGCATGGACCCACAGGTGCGCAGCAGCGTGAACTTCAAACCCTGGCTTCGAAGACTGTAGGGCCGGAGCACCTTACTTGTCACAAGACGTCGCTCTTCCGGGGGATGCCGCTACAAAGCAGGCCCGGGCTGATGCAGCGTAAATGAGACGCTGGTGACATAGACGGCCCCTATCCTAAGCTGGCGATTAATCTTCTGCTCCTATTGATCGTCAGGTACCGGAAAGCAAAGTCCGCACGAGGCAGACATGATGCCGACAATGATAAAATTTCCTCGCATGGCGCTTTCGCTGCTGATCTGTACATGGTTCTCGGCGCTATCAGCCCACGCATGCTTCACAGTCCGGCTGAATAACGAATCTTCGCAATCAGTACACGTGATATGGGCGGCACTTGGCTGCGGCAAAATCTATACGTCGAAGAACCTCGTTGCACCTGAAGGCTGCAGGGTGAGAACCGTTCATGCCGGACAAACTTCGTCCTACAGTTACCCTTGGGGAACAACCGCGCCGACCCTCTGGCTGGATTATACCTTTCACACCAGATACGGCAGCACCGGCGGATTTCTCCGATTCATCTATGACACGCATCACTTCGTTCAGGCTCATGACGAAATCTTCGGCATGACTCCCGGTTGCAAGCGCCACTTTTCCGTCACCGTCACAGATGCCGATCTCGGTTATGACACATAGGCATGCACCCGCGGGATGCCTGCAAGAGACGAGGCCATTATCTTGACCATTGCAATACGCCTGGCTGTCCTGACGATATCGGTCCTCGCCTCGCTGGCTCTGCCGGCCAGCGCATGCATCACTGCAGCCCTTGAAAATCAGTCAGACGCCGAAATCACCGGGTTCTGGGGGGCGTTCGGATGTGCGGGAATCTACAATGCCGAAGATCCCGTGCTTCTTCAGATTTGCGAGCATCACAAGATCGGACCAGGCAAAAGAAACTCGTATGATTACGAGTGGCTTAAATCAGCCCTCACCCTTTGGGTAACCTTCAAGGTCGACACAGATTTCGGCGAGTACAATCAAATGCGTCGGTACATATATGAACACGGAGGGTTCCGGCACAATACAGACGGCGTACCCGGCACACCGTTCGGATGCCATGGTCACTATACGGTTGTATTCACACAGGAAGATCTCCTTGAGGAGCAAAACAAATGAAGTTTCTGAGCCGGGTCTCGCCGTTTCTTGTGTTCGCTTTGGCCTGCGCGATGCCCGCACATGCCTGTTACAAGGTAGAACTGAAGAACCAGTCCGAATCAGACGTCATCGGACTGTGGATAGCGAACGCATGTTTTCGCACCTACGATTTGCATAGCATGCTTTTTTCGCGGATTTGCACGCACAAGACGACCCGTGCCGGCAGCTTTGAAGCCTACGACTTTGGCTGGCTCACAACCGCACCCGAAGTGGACGTTGTATTCAAGAAGCCAGACGGCCGCTACGCCCACATCAGGTACATGTATCGGGATGGTGGATTCTCGATCGAGAAGCACAACCCGCACTCGGTTCCCCATTGCGGACTGCACTACACAATCACGCTTACGCAACAGATTCTTGAGGAGAGGTACTGATGCCGAAAATGCATATCTTGAAAACCAGGGACTGCCCGCGAACGCCCAAACCGGTTTCGCGGGCCCTTGGGCGTCGGGGCGGACACCTGGTGGCGGCATTGTCCCTGGGCGCGGTCATCGCGCAGCCGGCATCTGCATGTTTTGCGGTTCAGGTGGAGAACCAGACGGATCGTCCTCTGGAACTGATCTGGCGCGCAGAAGGATGTGGGGGCATCTTCGATGGCCACGAGGAAGTGTGCCACCACAAGGCCGTGTCAGGGAATGGCTCGGAATCCTATGACTACCCCTGGATAAAGACCGGTCCGGTCGTGATCATCCGCGACTCTCACAAGTCCGACAAGGGTGAGAGCTATACGGAATGGTCCTACACCTATCATGACGGAGGTTTTCGCGACAGCACGTTCAAGGGTACCCCGCCCCATTGTGACGAACACTATACGATACAGTTCAGCCAGGTCGACTGGCTGTCGAGGTAGGTGCACATGTCCACATTCAGTCTGCTCCACAAACCGCTCCCGATACTCCGCCCGATTGCCCTGATGGCAGGCGTTTTGTTCTCCGGCGGTCCGGCATCTGCCTGCTACACGGTGAAAATAGAGAACACCAGCCAGCAGGAGATCCGGGTCGGCTGGGGCGCCATTGGATGCGGCAAGGTTTGGGAAGGTGAACAGATGATCTGCACCCATTCTACGGTCGCGTCGGGCACGACCAAATCCTACGACTTTCCCTGGCTCACCACTGCCCCCTCGATATTCGTGTATTTCAACTATCAGGGCAAAGATACGGATAAATATACGAAGAAGTATTTCGGCAACCGCGCCCGCTTTCAGTACAATCTGAAGGACGGAAAGTTTACGACCCGGCACGGCTTTGTGCCGGAGTCCGCTCCGCATTGCCACGAACACTACACCATCCACTATTCCCAGGAAGTGCTCCAGTCACAGTGGAACGAGATTCGCACTCAGGCCCTGAAACAGGCGCATGATGCGGGAGATATCTAGGCGGCTGTACACACGGCGCCATTCATTCAACAAAGGACCACATTCATGCGTTATCTGGTAATAATAGGCGCAATGATGCTGACCGCATCCCCTGCTTTCGCCTGCTACACGGTCAAGTTCGAAAACAAGTCCGACGCCACGATTGGCGTTGGCTGGAAAGCCGGCGGGTGCCTCAAGGTCTGGCAGAATTTTGCCGTCGTGTGCACGCATCATGTGATCGGCCCGGGTCACAGCAAATCCTACGACTATCCGTGGGGCACCACCGCTCCGGCAATCGTCGTTCTGGTTCCGGGAACAGAAGGCCACGAATTCTCGGACGGCTATGCCACATACAATCTTCACGGCAGTGAATTCGGTCGCAACAAGCCGTCTGACTACATTCCGGCTTCTGCACCCAAATGTCACAAGCACTATACGATCACGTACACGCAAAGTGACTACGACAAAGACCGGGTCGACCTGCAGTAACCGGGATGACACGTGACCATCACGGGCCTGCGGGGTTTGGTATCACAAAGAGGTTCTCGCCCTCCTGCGCTACACTGCCGGCCTTGTCGTGAGAAAAGGCCGGCAGGTTTGCATCTCAGTCATCACCGCAAATGTTGCCCTTTGCGTCGGAACTCTTGCCTCCCGGCTTCTTGACATCAAGCTTTGGCTCAAACGCCGTGCCGTAGGATTTCATCGTGATCTTGCAGCCCGGCGTCAGGGTCAGGTCTCCGGCCAGGTCGGGAGCAAGGGCCAGTTTGAAATGGGCCGTGTAGGTGCAAGTCGCCGGCAATATGAAAGCGACGGCATTGCCAAGGGAAATGTCACCCTTGTGTGAAACGTCGATGGATTCACAGGTGGCGCTGTCCGCACTGAGAATCTTCGGCTCAGTCTCGGCTGCTGCGCCCTTCAGCCGAACGTCGGTGACGACATAGCCACCGCCATTCTCGAACGTGATGGTCCCACAATAGGCGAGCTCTTCCTTGCAATACGCATCCCTGTCAATCGCCGACAACTCGGCGTTCGCAGGAAGCGGTGCGGCGATGCAAACGGCCGCACTTGCGATGACACCGACCGACAGCAAACGCGGCGATGGCATACGAACGTTTTGAATCAGGTGGATTCGCATCCTGCATCCTCCTTGTTCGTAAAGAATTCCAGATGGGAGTCATACAACGTTCCGGTGCCAATGATCTTCACTTCACATTCCTGTGTCAGCGAGAAGGTCCTTGATTTGGTCGATGCTTTGCCGATCGCGCCGGAAACATTCACGATCAATGTGTAGTGACAAGGTGCCGGCACCTTGAAAGTATGAACCTCGTCCTTCAACAAGTCCTTTTTGATCCTGTAGTCGATACTGTTGCACCGGGAGCTGTCTGTCAGGAGCGCTGTTCGGCTGCCCTCCAGATAAATATCGGAATAGGCAACCCAGCTATTGTTGTAGACGCGGATTTCTCCACAGGATACCATGTCGGCCTGACACGAATCCTCAATGGTTTCCGCAGACGCAGACATGGGCACAGCGAAGATTGCACCCAAGGCCACAAGACCCGCCGCAGCAGATACCGCCTGGGTTAACCAGCCTTTCGAACACGAAGGCTGTTGACCTTCTTCCGGATTCCTTAACACGACTACCTCCAATAAATATCTACACTGAATATGGATCTGTCACGCCTAACAGCTCACTAAACCTGCGCTGAATTTCCCCTGCAGACCACGCCCTTTCGTTGCACGAGGGTCTCAGTCAGCTGACTATTCAAGCCTCATTAACCAGCCCGCTCTCTAAGTCCGTTCAGCAATGAACCAGCAAGGCGTGGCCACCATCATTGGTGTGCGCGTCATGTTCCACGAGCAGGAGGTTCCCATGTGGCAGAAACTTGTTCTCTCGGCGGTCTCGGCTGTCGCGTTCACACACGCAGCCAGCGCTTGCGTGACCGTCAAAGTGTACAATGACTCAGATAAGGATATCGAAGTCGTGTGGCAGGCGCTGGGGTGCGCGGGCGCATTCGATTCCTTCATTACGGTGTGCAAGCACACGCTGATGAAAGCGCACAGCGGCTCAGTCAGTCACGATTTCCCATGGGGGCAATCGGCGCAGACGGTGCTCTTTCACTATCCGGTCATCGTAGATGGCAAACGTGAGTGGGTGCGATCCTCGTTCGGATACATTCACAAACATAACAGGTACGAAAAGATCAAGACGATCTCCACCTCACCAGGTGGATGCCATCGGCACTATACCGTTCACTATACCAATGACGACGTCGCGGAAGACACCAAGAACGCCTATCAATCCCAAGCAATCTCCACTGAAATGGACTCCGACGCATGAGCACGTTTTCCAAAGGAACGAGTGTCCGCTACTTGCCCCTCCTGTTCACGGGAGTTCTGTGCGGCTGTATCGCCTCTCCCGACGATCTTGACCGGGAGATGGACGCATTTGTCCAGAACTACCTCGCACAGAGCGCAGCACCGCCGAAACTCACTTCCGATTCCGGAAAAAACATTCGGCGTCTCAAATTGCAGGATAACGGTACCGGAGAAATGGTGCTGAGCGCGCATCTTGAAAATGCGTCGGTGTCTGATGTCATGGATTCGATACTGAAACAGGCCGACTTGCCATATGAGTCCGGGGATGTGGCCTTTTCAGGGAATGCAACCGTTCTGTTCTCGTCCCTTCCCCTTGTCCAGGGATTGAATTTGATCCTAGCCCCGTCTCATGTGTCAGTTGCGCTACAGGACGGTGTGCTTGTGTTCTCGTCCGGGGTTGAAGCGATGGCCCAGACGACGACAAGTCAGGATGCGTCCCAACCCGTCCGTACACAGGTTGTGTTGAAATACATTGATGCGGACGATGCGGTCAATCTGCTGAACTCTCTGCAGCCACACAGCGAATACGATGACGATGGTGATGACAGCGATGACTACGACGACGATGGCAGCTATGAAAGTGACGATAGCAGCGACGATGATGACGAAAGCTCGGACGATACCGATTCTTCCGGTAGTGCCAGCGGCGCAGTCGTCATAACATCCAGCGGGGATGTCGAAGACGACACTGACTATCAGGAGTCAGAAGGCGGCCCACAGCAAATGACCGCTTCGCGGCTGCCCGGCACCAATGCCGTCTTTCTTTCGGGAACAGCCGCGCAGGTTCACGAGGCAATGATCCTGTTGCGATTTGCGGATCGCGAACGCCCGCATGTCATCATTGAGGCCCTGGTGCTCGAGGCCGATGCGGTCGCGCTGAAGCGTCTGGGCACCCGCGTCTCGGATGCGGCCAGCGGCAATTACAGCGGAATTGATCTTGCTCCCGGAGACTCGCTGAACGATGCCATAACATTCTCCTTCCTGAGCGGCGCGGGAAACGCCACGCAGCTCACCGCGATGGTTGACCTTTTGACCGACCGCTCCCATGCCCGGGTTATTTCACGGCCCTATACGTCTACGTTGAGCCACGAGACGGCCAAGCTGGAAGTTACAAGGGATCAATATGTGATTGTGGAAGAAGGTGATGGTGTGCGGTCGACGACACCGATCTCCGCCGGCATCACGCTTGATGTCACCCCGCAAGTGCTTGATGAGGATATCATTCGCGTGCAGCTCAGCGTGGAGGCGTCGGAGTTCATCTCTTCGGCAGATGATACCAATGTTACCATCGACCGCAGCAATGCCAGCTCAGTGATGGACGTGGTCAGTGGTCAAACGATCATTGTCGGCGGCCTGTACCGTCATGAAGGCACTCAGGGGAACTCCGGCGTGCCGTTCCTCCGCAATGTTCCCGCGGTGAACCTGCTGTTTGCCCAACGCCAAGAGCAGATGGAGGAGACGGAAATCATCGTGTATTTGACGCCTCACATCTGGCATCTCGACAACCCGCCTCCGGCCCCGCTTCATGACGTGAAGCGATTGATCGCGAGAGGCGACGTCGAGTAATCATCGGCCAGGAAGATAAATAGTTTGGAAGGCGCGGAAATTGACATGCCCGTGCCTTCCCTCTGCCTTTCAATTCAGGGTCTCTCGTCACCGTCGGACCAGGTCGCGCGATTCATCGGGGCCGAAACCACATCTTGCCGCGACCGACTACGGATTCTGTAATTCAGCGGAATGGCGTTGCCGTGGCTGCCCGCCAGATCCCGTTCGCGATTGACCGACAGCAAATGTCTGGAAGGCACGCCCGCTCGCGCCGGGGCTTTCAATTTTCCGTGTAGCATTCCTTGCTGATTATGAAATCGCGCTTTCCGTCCAACTTGCGACCAAGTGTGTCCAGCCCGAAAGTGCCCCACACGCCAGCTTCCCAGACGATGGGTGCCGCAACCACAACGACAAGCCCCACCCCCGATGCACTCAATCCTTCCAAAGCGGCATCTTCGAGCGCTTCACTCATGATGAACCCGTCGCGGGCCATGCCGGTATAAGCCGTGAACCATTTATACGCGGCATAACTGCCGAACCCGAGATCGCCTACGAAGGTCAGGCTGCCTGTGCCGATCGCGCCAAAACCTGCCCATTGTTCATATGTCTCGAGATCCGCAGAAGTGGTGACGTATTTGTATTCCAGTGTGCATCCATCCTTGGCCGCCGGAGGGACATATGTGAACTGCCAGTTCTTGTCGCCATCCTCGCGTTTTACAGCCACAGCATAGGTGCAGCCCTGCAGCACCTTGATGGTCTTGTCGGCGCCGGGTTTCCAATAATGCAGTTTCTCCTCACGCATGCGTCGCGTGAACTTGTCCTTGTCCGACATCGACTTTTTTTCGGCGTAGGGCAGATTCACCACATCGATACAACCCGGTATTTCGAATATCTGGAATGCCTCCAGAGCGCCGCTCCCGGTGAGCGAACCATTCCTGGACTCGTCTGCCCAGTCGAGTGTGGCCCGGGACCGGTTCTTGATCGTTACCTCGATGCATGGCCGACCGGAATTCTGCGTATTGCAGAAATCCTCGGTATCCTGCTCAATATAGATATCACTCTGAAACTCGGAAGGCGCGTGTGTTGTCGCATCTTCCGCCGCAGCCGGAAAGCCGCACAGGCCCGCACCGACCAGACACGCAATCAATCTGATTACTCCTGACACGGCTCTGCACCTCAATGTTTCTGCCTCAGACCATCAATAGCACTGCTTGCCCAAAATGAAATCGCGTTTGCCGTCGAAATCGCGAACAAGTTGGTCAATTCCATAGGCCGACCACAGGCCTGCTTCATAGGCGGCAGTCGCCACCACCAGGATCAGCACAGTTTCCCCTCCGAGCAGCACGCCATTCTCAAGCGCTGTCTCGAGCATGGACTGACCTGCGATGGTTTCCTGGATCCCGATCATCTGGGAATAATAGCTCGCACCGGTGAAGAAGCCCGTATTGATCAGGCCGGTCAATCCGGCAGCACCTTCGCCGCCAAGCGCTCCGAATGTTGCCCACCGCTCATAGGCTTTGAGGTCTGCTTTCGATGTTATGTACCTGTAGTCGATTTCGCACCCTCTTTTGGCCGAAGGTGGAATATAGGAATACTGCCATTTATGGTCCCCCTTCTCCCGCTTTACGGCGATGGCATATGTGCATCCCCTGAGCACCTTGATCGTCTTGTGGCGCCCGTCTTTCCAGTAATGCAGATTTTCCTGGCGCATGCGGCGAGAATACGTCTCGTCCGGCCCCAGATGCGCTCGCACGTCTGCTGACAACTGGTATCGCTTGACACAGCCCTGGGCCTCAAACACCTGAAATGCCTCCAGTGCGCCGGTCCCGCTGAGCGAGCCGTCCAAAGAATTGTCCCGGATATCGACGACGGACATGGAACTGTTCTTGATGGTGACCTCGATACACGCCCGGCCCGAGGACTGACCGGTACAGAAATCCTCGTAGTCCGCCTCGATATAGGTGTCGCTCTTGAATTTCTCCGGCACCTTCGATGTTGCATCTGCGATCGCCGCCGGTGTTGCGGCGAAGACAGCCAGGGAAACAAGGACGAATAGAACTGGATTGCAGGGTCTCATGAATGTATCGCTCCCTTGGTGCATGAATGATGGGCTCAACAATGCTCGCCGAGCAGGAAGTCCCGTTTCCCGTCAATCACATGGATGCCGGCATCAATACCGTAGGCGCCCCACAGGCCTGCCTCATAGGCAGCCGCTGCGCCCAGCACGAACACCGCAGGCATGGCGCCAATTACTGTAGATTCCAGCAGGACATCGGAGACGGTCAATATGCTGTCATAGGTCAGGTAGTATGCGGCGGCCGACCCCGCCGTTACGCCGGCGAGAACCGCCTCCGCACCGCCCCCGATGGCGCCAAAGGTTGCCCATTTCTCATAGCTCTTGATGTCGGCCTTGTTCGTGACGTAGCGATAGTCCAGGCGGCAGCCCGACTTTGCCGTGGGCGGAACATATGAAAAATGCCAGTGATGCTTTCCCTCCTTCCGTTTCACGGCAACAGCATATGCACAGCCTTGAAGCACCTTGATGTCCTTCTCCCGGCCGGGCCGCCAATAATGCAGGTTCTCCTGGCGCATACGGCGCGTAAAATTGGACTTTTCGGGAACATGCTGGCGTGTATTGCCGGGCAGATTGTTCCGCGTGATGCATCCGGGGGCCTCGAACACCTGGAACCCTTCCAGGGCCCCACTGCCCAGAGCGGATCCGTCAAGCGAATCATCCGCCACGTCCAGAGTGGCCCGGGATTCATTCTTGATCGTGATTGTGATGCATTTTCGGCTGGAGGACTGGGATGAGCAAAAATCCTCGTAATCCGCTTCGATATAGGTATCGCTTTGAAACTGCTTTGGAAGGCTTGATGTCGCATCCGCAAAGGCTGGCGCACCGAGAGGTACCTGCGTCAGCAACAGCGCAAGCCAGACAGGACCATTCAGTTTCAACATGGTTTCGCCCCTCATTCCCAACGTCTACGTACAATTATTGATAATGGCACTTGCACAAGATCGGACTGTGCTGACCTTGCGCGATCAGCAGTCCTTGTTCAGCGTGAAGTCCCGATGCCCATCAATTTTGTCAACGAGTTCCTGTCCGGCGAACGCCCCCCAAAGGCCAGCTTCATAGGCAACGACCGCTGCTGCCAGATACACACCGGCCGTCGTCGCGGCCTCGATCCCTGCAGCGGCGCCGTCCGAGAAGGCTACGCCAAATGTATCAACGCCATTGGACAAGGTATTGGTGGTCGCAACAATGGTCGTCGTACTGCCAACACCCAGAATGCCGGTGATCGTGGCGATGTCTCCTCCGATTGCCCCGAATGTGGCCCATCTTTCATATGATGCGAGGTCAGCATCCTGCGTAACGTACTTGTAGTTCAGTTTGCAGCCCGTCTTCGCGGACGCAGGAATATAGGACAAGTGCCATTTGTGATCACCAATCTTGCGCTTTACCGCAACCGCATAGGTGCACCCCCTCAGAACCTTGATGGTCTTCTCCCGGGCCGGCCGCCAGTAATGAAGTTTCTCTTCGCGCATGCGCCGCGTGAATTGCCCATCCGCCGGCACACTCTTTTTGAGGTGCTGCGGCAGGTCGCCTCTGTCGATACAGCCCGGAAACTCGAACACCTGAAACCCGTCGAGCGCGCCACTTCCGGTCACCGACCCCTGTTTGGTATCATTGACAGGGTCGAGCGTCGCCCGGGAGCTGTTCCTGATCGTGACTTCGATACACTCCCGGCCCGATGACTGGCTCGAGCAGAAATCCTCATAGTCGGCTTCAATATAGGTATCACTCCGGAATTGTTCCGGCACGCTGGAAGTTGCGTCAGCATGGGCGAGCCCCCCTGCCATGTTGGCGAGGAGGAAGACCGTGCAGATCGATGCCAGATGTCCCATTCCACCCGGCAGGCTCGCCCGGCCCTGCGATTGACGGTGAATCCTTGTGTCGACCAACATGTTACCTGTTCCTTTCACTTCTCGAATCCGGTCTCACAACCTGTCTCGTTGCGAGGTCCCGGATGCATTGACGCGCATGTTCCAGTCAGGAAGACCTCCTCATGACCGTCAGACTGAACTCACGGACCTATTGTCCGAATACGTCCATAAAGTCCCCGCGGGATCCATGCCGAAGAGCATGCAGCTCGCCTTTCAATTTCTACGCTAGGCAGATTCTGGGCACCTGATCATTAACACCCGGTCGCCAACTGCTTGCAGCGACGTCTCAACCCAAAAGAGGTCCAGGACCGGCACCCTTCGCACGACTGACAGCGTGCCTCGAGAAACTCTGCACCCTGTACGCGCGCGATGTGCATCACCTTGCCTGTAGGTCTCATCCGCCGCATCAGGGCGTTGAAACGAATTCCGGCATGATCTCGGATTGATAGCGGACAGAACCTGCCTTCACATTCAGGATCGTCACTGTTTTCCGCGGCACCGAACCCTCCGTGTAGGATAGGGTTCCCGTTACCCCCTTGAACGCGGAAATGCCGGAGAGTGTCTGCGCGACATCGTTTGCTGTGATAGCGTTCCTCGAAGCGAGGACGGCAAGCCTGACCGTGTCATACCCCAGGCCCGCAAACGCTGTCGGCGTGTCTCCTGGATACATCTTCTCGAACCGGCGTCCGAATGCGCGTGCCTGCGGATCGGGGCTGTCGACGCCGAAATATCCATGCGTGGTGAAGTACACGCCAGATATATCGACGTTTTTTCCCCATGTGGACCTGGCATCAAACCCGTCCGCGCCTATGATGGGGCCCTCAAAACCGGCCGCCCGAAGCGCCCGGATCGTGCCAATCGCGCTGTCAGCGGTCTGCAGGCCCAGATAGATCGCATCAACTCCCTGAAATGACTCACGCAACACATCCGGCGATTGCGGATCCACCTTGATCGCAGAAACGTCTTTGCCGCTGATATCTTTCCAGCTCTTGCGGAAATACCCGGTCAGAAGCCGGGTAAATTCAAATGTATCATCATAGAGCACAAGAATGTCTCTGGCGGCCAGGTCCCGATACATCCACTCAGCGGCGGCGGCGGCCTGAACATTATCTCCATAGCAGGCCAGGAAGACGTGCCCGGGAAACTCGGAGGGAAGCCTGGGTGACGTCGCTCCGCTGGTGATGAAGACCCGATCGAATGCCGTGACAGCCCCTGCTGCCGCCTTTGCCATATCGGTATCCGACAGGCCGATCACAGTCAGTATTTCCGGATTGCGGGCAAGAAGGGTGGCCGTGGCGTCATGCACCTCTCCGGCTTCGGTGACACCCCTGGCTTCGAACTGCTGCACCTTGCGGCCAGACACACCGCCTTCTGCGTTGATTTCAGCAAACGCCATTCTGGCCCCTCGCGCTGATTCAACGTCAAGGATGGCTTGCGTGCCTTCAAGGTTGTATATCGTTCCGATACTGATCGAGGTGTGCGATTGCTGGCATGCGGCAACCATCAAGACGCCGACAAGACCCGACACCATTGAAACTCCACGCATTCTGATACGGCTCATGGCCTGTTTCCCGATTCTGCCCGTCCGGTTTGTCATCGCAACCGTTCCAGCAAGTTTCCAGACCCCTGCGACGCTCGTGCAAGGATCCTCCCGCCAAATGCCACTGACACTTAAGAAGAATACCTCATTGGTCGAAGAATGGATCCTTTATCGACCGGAGAAAACCTTATGACCAGTTCGCGCAAGACCATGACGGCCCTGATGATGACCGCAGTCATGTTGGCGCTGCCCGCCGCAGCGGAGAAATGTGTAGACGCAAGCCTCGCCAACAAGGGGTCTTACATCCTGACCTTCAAGGCATACGGACACAATGAGAAATGCTCTGGAACGACCAGTTATCAAGTGCCCGGTGGCAACGAAGCCTCAATGGATGTCGTCAGTGGACATACGGTCGAAATCACTGGCGCGGCCTGCATGCCCGATATCGCGAAATGCCACTATACATTTGTATGCGACGAGGAGAATAGCTGCGAAAACCTCGTGTGTGACGGATTCTTTCCCGAAAATCTCAAATGCCATCGCAAGTGACATTCCAGGGATCTGGGACCAGGTCCGATACGGTGACGCAGGACTCCCCCGCAAGGGAGTCCTGATTCACTAATCCAATGTTCCCACTTCTCCGGCCGGGTCATTGCACGTCTTGTTGTAATCGGTGATCTCATAGGTGATTTCTGTCCCCATCTCGTGAATGTCATCGCGATAATGGTGTTCGGCAGACAGGATACGAATGAAATGATCCTCCTTGACCGAGACGGCTGACTTGGTGCGTTCGACTTCGTTTCTGCGCGCTGTGATCTGGCAGTGTTTCTCGCAGCTCTCCAGCAAGGCGCAGCCTGTATGACAAATCGTGTGTTCGCGCGGTCCGGTGTCAGTCTTCCCCTCAAGGGTAAAGCTTCGGGCAAAGAACGTGTAGTCGTGATCTTCACCATTGTATGTCCGGATGTGAATGGCGTTGGGTGTGCAGTTTCGTACACTGAAATGAACGTCCGCATGGGCTGCGTTGCCTGATCCGAAGCCGAACCCGAGTACGAGTCCGGCGATCCCTGCGATAGAAAGAAACTTCTGTATATTGACCATGTTGCCGTATCCCTGATTGGTGATTGCACATCTGCGCATTCGCCATAGTAACCGCGTTTCTTAAGGCACTGTTGTCTAATGGAGCGGATCGGGGGTTTTGAGACGCAGGTGACACAGGGCGCCTGGATCGCGCATGGACTCAAGCATTCAGGCACGAGCGAAGACTGGTGCGGATGAGAGGACTCGAACCTCCACGCCTTGCGGCGCTGGAACCTAAATCCAGTGCGTCTACCAGTTCCGCCACATCCGCATCGGCGCGTTCCTACGCGAGCTCTGCCTGCGCTTCAACACAAAAGGTGAGAAACTAGCGGTGCTCCCCGTGCAGGGCGCTCAATATGCCGGGAAGTTCCGCTTCCAGATCCTCGGCAATCAGGCCAGCACCGATGCGCCGCCCCGCCTCGCCGTGCAGCCAGGCGGCCATGCTCGCCGCCGCGAAGGTTTCGACGCCTTGCGCCATCAGTCCACCGGCGATACCGGCCAGCACATCGCCGGAGCCGGCCGTCGCCAGCCAGCGGGTCGCATGCGTGTTCACGATCGCCGTGCCGTCCGGTGAGGCAATAACCGTATCCGGTCCCTTCAGCAAAACCACGCACCCGGCCAGCTTCGCCGCCGCCCGCGCGGCCTCCACCTTGTTGGCTTCTGTCTCCAGCAGGTCACCGAAGAGCCGCTTGAATTCACCGATATGCGGCGTGATCAGGTCACCTGGACGCAATTGCCGGTAGAGGCTCTCTGGGTCTTGTGCAAACACGGTCAGCGCGTCGGCGTCCAGCACGGCCTTTGCGGGCGACGCCAGAAGCGCCTCGACATGCAGCCGCGTCGCCTCATTGACCCCGGCTGCAGGTCCCAGAATCGACACGCTGGCCGTTTCCAGGGCGGAACGGAATTCCTCGGCCGAACTCACCTGTTTCAGCATGATTGCCGTCAGATGGCTGGCATTCACGGCGATTGCATCGGGCGGGGACAGCAGGGTCACAAGGCCCGCGCCGGCGCGCAGCCCAGCTCGTGCTGCAAGGCGCGCGGCGCCCGTGGTGGACACGCCGCCGCTCATCACGGCCAGATGGCCGCGCGCATGCTTGTGCGTCCCCTGCCCCGGCTGCGGCAGTCCGCGCCCCCAGAGCAGCGGAGAATTCTCCAGCAATTGCGTGTTAACCGGCACGCCGATGTCGGCCACAAACACGCCCCCGCAATAGGCCGCCGCCGGCATCAGCATGTGGGCGGGCCTCAACGCCGCAAAGGTAATCGTGCCTTCTGCCCGGAAACAGGGGCCGAGCGGACGCGCCGTCAGCCCGTCAATGCCTGAAGGAACATCAATCGAGACGACCCGGCCGCCGCGTTCGGCCAGCTGTGCACACACACCCTCCAGGGGGCGTGACAAGCCCCCGCCGAACAGGGCGTCCAGAACGATGTCATGCGGCGCCTCGAGCGCCTCCTGAAGCGGGCGGACGTCGCCATCCCATGCCGCTGCGGCCCTGGCTGCGTCGCCGGTCAGTTCGGCCCGGTCGATCAGGCAGAACACATCCACCTTGCGCCACAGCTCCGCCAGCTTGGCTGCGGCGATGAAGCCGTCCCCGCCATTGCCGCCCGGACCGCACAGGATCTGGATCCGGCCTTCAGGCCATTTTGCGTGAACGAACTCGGCAACGGCATTGCCGGCGCGCTGCATCAGTTCGAAACTGTCGGTGCCGCCCTTGAAAAGTGCGTCTTCGGCGGCGCGCATTTCCTGCGGAGTGAGAATTGGTCTGCCCATGAGTCAGGCTCATAGCACGCGGGTTTCGGATTCGCCTCCCAATTGCTGAACTTTCAGCTTTCCGTTTTCCCGCGTCAGAGAGGTGACAGAGCAATAGCCCGGCCGGAACACGCCGGTACGGGCGGCCCCCTGCAGGGCGCTGACAATCGCATTGATGGCCACGAAATGGGAGAAGACGACGGTCTGGTCCGGCAGCTTCTCGAGTTCCGCAAGCATCGTATCCCGCCAGGCAATATGAGACTGCGCCTCGACGTCCCATGTGCCGGCCATGAATGTGCGCAGCCATGCGACCCGGTCGGCCACACCGTCCGGCGTCGATATCTCGGACACGGCCTCCAGCACCCGCCCTTCCACGCCCATCAGCGTTTCCAGCGGCCGGGCGGTTTCACGGCACCTCTGCATCGGGCTGGTCACGATTTGCTTCACGCCGAGGTCCTGCAGGTGACGTGCAACCGCTTCGGCCTGGCCTCGCCCGGTCTCGCTCAGGCCGGGATTCGGGTGGTCTCCCCAACTTGCGGCCGCCTCGCCGTGACGCACTAGATACAACATGAAACCTCCTGAAACCGCCTGACACCATCTGAAACGGGCATGTTTTGACCAGACATGGCCTGAACCGCTGCCGGTACGCCGCGCGCAGGACGTTGCGGTCACACCTGCGCCCCCTGCTTTGCGCGAATCGTCCACAAACTCAATCATGCCAACAGATTTGCAGACGGTCCCTCCCGGTCGTAACCAACCGGCCCACGCCGCGCTGCCTCTGCGAAAACAGCCCCTGCCACCCCGTCCGAAGCCCTCGCCGCGCAATTTCTAGGCACCATAGTCCAATTTTCGATCAGCGCCCGTTAACCTGATGCCAAGTCTCGCAAGGGGTCTCGCTTCCGGCGCAGAAGGCGAATACCGCTTGTCTACACGAACCAAACGGCTGGGAGACACGGGCCATGAAAAAAATCGAGGCAATCATCAAACCTTTCAAACTGGATGATGTGAAAGAGGCACTGCAGGAGATCGGCCTTCAGGGCATGACGGTTGTGGAAGCAAAAGGCTTCGGCCGCCAGCGCGGTCACACCGAACTCTATCGCGGCGCCGAATATGTGGTCGATTTCCTGCCCAAGCTGAAAATCGAAATCGTGCTCGCAGACTCTGCCGTTGAAGGCGCAGTCGATGCGATCAAGAAGGCGGCCCACACCGACAAGATCGGTGACGGCAAGATCTTCATTTCCGACATCACCGATGCGGTCAGAATCCGCACCGGGGAAACGGGTGACGCGGCTCTGTAAAAAGTCCGCGCCATTCTCTACGAATACCAACACAGAATAAGCTGTTTACTGGAGGGCAATTCCAATGGCCGATGACCTTTTGAAACTCATGAAGGACGAGGACGTTCAATACGTCGACCTTCGCTTTACCGATCCGCGCGGAAAGATGCAGCACGTCTCTTTCCACAAGGACATGATCGACGACGACTTCTTCACCGAAGGTCAGATGTTTGACGGTTCTTCCGTTGCCGGCTGGAAGGCCATCAACGAGTCCGACATGGTGCTGATGCCTGACACCAGCACGGCCATCATCGACCCGTTCTTCCAGCAGACCACGCTGGCAGTGATGTGTGACATCCTGGATCCCATCTCGGGCCAGGCCTACAACCGCGACCCGCGCACCACGGCCAAGAAGGCCGAGGCCTATGTGAAGTCCAGCGGCGTGGGTGACACCGTGTTCTTCGGCCCGGAAGCCGAATTCTTCGTGTTTGACGATGTCCGCTGGTCCACCGAACCTCACAAGACGGGCTACAGCTTTGATTCCACGGAACTTCCGGTCAATACCAGCAAGGAATACCCGATGGGCAATATGGGCCACCGCCCCGGCCCGAAGGGCGGTTACTTCCCGGTGCCGCCGGTTGATTCCGAGCAGGACATGCGGTCCGAAATGCTGTCCGTCATGGGCGATATCGGCCTGAACCCGGAAAAGCATCACCACGAGGTGGCACCGGCCCAGCATGAGCTCGGCATGAAATTCGCCACGCTCACCACGATGGCTGACCGCCTGCAGCTGTACAAATATGTCATCCACAATGTGGCGGCATCCTACGGCAAGACAGCCACGTTCATGCCGAAGCCGATGTTTGCCGACAACGGGTCCGGCATGCACGTCCACCAGTCCATCTGGGCCGGCGGCAAGCCGCTCTTCGCAGGCGACCAGTATGCCGGTCTCTCTGAACAGTGCCTCTACTATATCGGTGGCATCATCAAGCACGCCCGCGCGCTGAATGCCCTGACGAACCCGTCGACGAACAGCTACAAGCGCCTCGTCCCGGGATATGAAGCTCCGGTCATGCTGGCCTACTCGGCCCGCAACCGCTCGGCATCTATCCGCATTCCGTTCGGCTCCAACCCGAAGGCCAAGCGTATCGAAACGCGCTTCCCGGACCCGACCGCGAACCCCTATCTCGCCTTCGCAGCCCTGCTCATGGCTGGCCTCGACGGCATCGAAAACAAGATCCATCCCGGCGACGCGATGGACAAGGACCTCTACGATCTGCCGCCTGAAGAGGCGAAATCGATCCCGCAAGTGTGCGGTTCACTGCGAGAAGCGCTTGCAGCGCTCGACGCAGACCGTACATTCCTCACCAAGGGCGGCGTGTTCGATGACGACCAGATCGATGCCTATATCGAGCTGAAGATGGAAGAGAACATGCGCTATGAACTCCACCCGCATCCGGTGGAATTCGACATGTACTACAAGGTCTAGGGGCCTGTTCTCTCTCCTCTAACCCTTGTAGAGGCCGGTATCGAAAGGTACCGGCCTCTTCTTTGTCCAGTATTCATCGATCCTTCGCCCAGATTGCGGCCTACAGGCTGTCTCCATGAAAGTATTCATTTTCTGGGCCTCGTGGCTGTATTTTCCCGCCGCCTTATGGCTGCTGTCCGACATCATCAGGAAGACCGGCCTGCGCCGCTGGACGGCCTGCGCGATGCTGTGCGCCCTCAGCACACTGGCCTATGCCCGATTTGTCGAGCCGCGCATTCTGGTCACGCACAGGGAAGACATCCAACTGACCGGGGCGACTGAGCAATCCGCAACGATCCGCATTGCCCTGTTCGGAGATCCCCATATCGGCATTTTCCGGAATGCGATGTCCCTGTCCCGGATCGTCGAGCGGATAAATTCCGAAGATGTGGACGCGGTCTTCCTGGCCGGCGACCTCACCTATTATCCGACATCAGGCCAGATCGACCGGGAACTGGCGGTCCTCGCCGAACTGGATGCCCCGCTCTTCGTCGTACTGGGCAATCACGATGTCGGCCGTCCCGGGCCGGACCTCTCCTCGCCCGTCATGGCGGCGCTTGACCGCGTGCGCGCGATCACGCCCCACAATCGCGCCTTTGAGGTGACGATCGGCGGCCAGGACGTCATCGTGGCCGGCGCCTCCGATCTGTGGCAACGCCGTCAGGACTTCACGTTTCGGGCCGACTTGCCCGAAAACACGCCGATCATCCTGCTGACCCACAATCCGGATACCGCGCTGAATGTCCCGGACGACTTTGCCTATGACCTCATGCTGGCGGGCCATACACATGGCGGCCAGATACGCCTGCCCTGGCTCTACAGGAAGGCCATCCCGACCGACTGGCCCTTCGACAAGGAACTGCATGTATTTCCGACCCCGGCCGGAGACCGCCTGGTCTATGTGACCAGCGGCACCGGCATGGTCGGACTGCCCATGCGGTTTCTCATGCCGCCCCGCATCGATATCCTGACCGTTCATTTGCCGGAATAGGAAAAGCCCCGGCACATGGGGCCGGGGCTTGTCGCATTCATTCCGATGTCAAAGGTCAGCCCGCTTCAGGCTGGCTCTTCTTGGCGTGAACATAGAGCGGCTCGGCATTGCCTTCGACCACTTCGCCATTGATGACGACTTCTTCCACACCGCGCAGATTCGGCAGCTCGAACATCGTGTCCAGCAGGATGCCTTCCATGATCGAGCGCAAGCCACGGGCTCCGGTCTTCCGGGCAATGGCCCGGCGGGCAACAGCCGTCAGGGCTTCCGGCGTGAAGCTCAGCTCGACATTCTCCATGTCGAACAGCTTCTGATACTGCTTCAGCAGCGCATTCTTCGGCTCTGTCAGGATCTTGATCAGCGCCGTCTCGTCCAGATCCTCAAGCGTCGCGATCACCGGAAGACGCCCGATGAATTCCGGGATCAGGCCGAAGCGCTGCAGGTCTTCCGGTTCGGTATTGCGCAGGATTTCGCCCACGCCGCGCTCCTCGGCAGCCTTGATGGCGGCGCCGAAGCCGATCGAGGCACCTTCGCCGCGAGACGAGATGATCTTGTCCAGGCCAGCAAACGCACCGCCGCAGATGAACAGGATGTTCGTCGTGTCGACCTGCAGGAATTCCTGCTGGGGATGCTTGCGTCCACCCTGTGGCGGCACAGCGGCAACCGTGCCTTCCATGATCTTCAGCAGTGCCTGCTGAACGCCCTCGCCGGACACGTCGCGCGTAATCGACGGGTTGTCGGACTTGCGGGAAATCTTGTCGATTTCATCAATATACACGATGCCGCGCTGGGCGCGTTCCACATTGTAATCCGCCGCCTGCAGCAGTTTCAGGACAATGTTCTCGACATCCTCACCGACATAGCCGGCTTCGGTCAGCGTCGTGGCATCTGCCATCGTAAACGGCACATCCAGGATGCGCGCCAGCGTCTGGGCCAGCAGGGTCTTGCCGCAGCCCGTCGGGCCGACCAGCAGGATGTTCGACTTCGACAGTTCCACCCCATCCGTCTTGCCGGCATGGGACAGGCGCTTGTAGTGATTGTGTACGGCCACCGACAGGATGCGTTTCGCATGCGTCTGGCCGATGACATAATCATCCAGCACATCGCAGATTTCCTGCGGCGTTGGAACGCCTTCGCGCGAGCGGACCATGGAGGTCTTGTTCTCTTCGCGAATGATGTCCATGCAAAGTTCAACGCATTCATCACAGATGAACACGGTCGGGCCGGCAATCAGCTTCTTTACTTCATGCTGGCTTTTTCCACAGAACGAACAATACAGAGTGTTCTTGGAATCGCCTGAGCCATTTTGTTTCGTCATGCCGTCCTCAATGCCCGGTAAGGCTTAATTTCGTCTTTAAGACGCCGTGCCCGGTTCGTTAATAAGACAATAGGGTTCTCAGCCTGCCCTGCAAGAGGCAGGCCGCATGGATGCGGGATCAGGTCCCTATTTGTCATCCTCGGCCGTCCGGCGTTCGAAAACCTTGTCCACAATGCCGAAATCCCGTGCTTCCTCAGCTGTCAGGAAAGTGTCGCGGTCCAGCTTCTTCTCGATCACGTCATAGTCCTGGCCGGTATGGCGGACATAGATGTTGTTGAGTCGCCGCTTCAGCTCGATGATTTCTTCGGCATGACGTTCGATATCGGTTGCAACGCCCTGATACCCGCCAGACGGCTGGTGCAGCATCACGCGCGCATTCGGCAGCGCGATCCGCATGTCCTTTTCACCGGCGGCGAGCAGCAGCGATCCCATGGACGCAGCCTGGCCGATACAAACGGTCGAAATGGGGCAGCGAATGTATTGCATCGTGTCATAGATCGCGAGGCCCGAGGAAACATAGCCGCCGGGGCTGTTGATATACATCGCGATATCCTTTTTCGGATTTTCCGATTCGAGGAACAGGAGCTGCGATGTGATCAGGGCCGCCATGCCGTCATCGATGCCTCCGGTCACGAAGATGATGCGCTCCTTCAGCAGGCGGGAAAAGATGTCAAAGGCCCGCTCGCCGCGGCTCGTCTGCTCCACCACCATGGGAACAAGGTTGAGCGCTGTCTGGAAGGATGTCGTCATGAATCGGGCCTTGATGTTTTCACAAAGGAATCTTTACTGCACAGGAGTGGCAGAGAGACGTATATTTGTCCACGCATCCATCACTGCAAGAGGCATTCCGCTGTGGAAACAGCTAGCGGAACGGCCATTCCGGCGCGCCACTGGGCAAAGGAGCCGATGGCGCCTGCATGAAGGCCAGATAGTCGGCATGAACCGTCTCCGCCTGCAGGTCCCGCAAAAGCATGTGATAGCCCGACTCGTAATACACGGTCCGGACGTGAGCCGGCAGAGCCCTGGCGGTGCGTTTTACTCCGTCTTCCGGGATCACATAATCATTTGCGCCATAGGACATCAGGACGGGCACATCTTCCGGCAGCGCGCCTGCATAATCGTGCGCGGTCTCCATCAGCGACACGACCCCATAGACTTGGTCAATGCGATTGTCGCGCAGCATCAGCGGGTTTGACCAGGTGACGCGAAGCATCTCGATATTGTCGCTCGGCTCGATCCTGACAAAACGCGCCGGTGGCCGCACAATCCATCCGGGATTGGTATGGGCCGACATCCACAGGCTTGCCTTGTAGAGTGGGTTCATGGCGCCCCAACCGCGCAGGCCCGGTCCGGATGCGATCAGGCGGTCTGCCGCCGGCGGCCGGTCTGACCCGAAAGCGGATATGGCAACCGCGGCGCCCATCGAGATTCCGACCACCGTGATCGTGGCGTCCGGATGCCGGCGGCGCGCCACGGCGACGGCCGTGCGAAGGTCTTCCCGCATCAGGTCCTCGTCAGGCCAGTAGCCGCGCCCCGGAGACCGGCCGAACCCGCGCTGGTCATAGGCATAAGTGGTCACGCCACGCGCCGCCCAATAAGGCGCGGCCATGTGGAAGGCATTGGCAAAATCATTCATGCCGTGAACGCCAACCACGACATGGGCCGGCTCGCCCTCCTGCTCGGACGGCCACACGGTCAGCCCGAGCTGTGCGCCATCCTGTGACACGAACACATTCCGCTCCGGCAGGAAGTGCGGCGCTTGCGGCGTACGGGTCTCCAATGCGCCGACCGTAACGGGGCTGACGCACCCTGACAGCAGGAACAGCGCATAAATCAGCGCGGCGAAGCCAAGGCCGTATCCACCGCGTTTCGCAAGGCGGGCAGCACGTCCGTCTCGAACCAGGAATTGCGTTTCAGCCATGCAGTGTTTCTCCAACTGGGATGCGGCAATGTGAATATTCGCTCACTTACATACTCTTTCCAGCATTGCACCGTTTACGTTAAGGTCGATTTTCTGCGCGCCCCCAGATGCCATGCCTGGGCATATGCCCCGATCAGGATCGTTAGCCGGATGTGCGGGAGGCGGTCGAGCAGCGTCTGCCGCCACAGGGTCGCGCACCGGCGCATGGGCGGTCGATCGCCCCCATTCCTGTCATAGCCTGGAAAACAGAACCCCATTGGCACAATCGCCACCTTGTCGCGATCATAGAAAACCGTCTCGTCCATGCCGAGCCAGGACCGCAACCTGCGCCCCGACGGATCGTTGAACGCCGTTCCGGTCGTGTCGGCGAGATTGCCGGGTGCCTGGCTTGCAATGAGGATTCGGGCGCGCTCCGATGCCTGCAGGATCGGGTTCGGGCGGCGGGCCATCTCGCCGGCGCACGCGGTGCAGGCCCGGATCTCTTCAAGACAGACTTTCAAGTCGCTGGACATGGCGCCTCAATTAGGGGGTAATTCGGGCTAAATTGAAGGAGGCCAGACTGTCATGTCCATTACAAGGATCATAGAACCCAGAACACGTGACCTGGGTCATGGTTTCGTCGTGCGACGGGTCCTGCCCTTCCATGCCCATCGAGCAGTGGGTCCGTTTGTCTTCTTCGACCATTTCGGCCCGGTCGACTATGCGCCGGGAAGCAGTTTCGACGTCCGGCCGCATCCCCATATCGGCCTGTCGACTGTCACCTATCTGTTTGACGGGGCAATCCGGCACAGGGATTCGCTCGGCACCGACTTGGTGATTGAGCCCGGCGCGGTGAACTGGATGACGGCAGGCCGCGGCATTGTCCATTCGGAGCGCACGCCGGAGCCGCAACGGGCCAACGGCCAGACGCTGCACGGCCTGCAGACCTGGGTGGCGCTGCCGCGAGACGACGAGGATTGCGCGCCCGCCTTCGACCATCATCCAGCGGACTCATTGCCTGCGTTTGAATTGGATGGCGTGCGCATGAAACTGCTTGCAGGCACAGCATGGGGCCATGTATCGCCGGTGAGCTTCCCGACGCCCATCCTGTACGTCGCCCTCGAAGCGGATCGCGCAGCCCGCCTTACCGTGCCGGCGGGCCTCGCCACGGAGCGGGCTGTCTACGCCGTGACGGGCACGCTGGAGATCGACGGCCGGGCCGTGGACGAGACACAGATGGCCGTTCTGGCCTCCGGCAAGGACGTCTCGCTGGCGCTTCCGGCGGGTGCCAAAGCGGTGATCTGCGGTGGAGCGCCGCTCGACTCCCCCCGCAAGATGGACTGGAACTTTGTTTCAAGCGACCCGGACAAGATTGCTGCCGCCCGGGCGGACTGGACTCGCGCCGTCGAGTCCGGCGGCACGAAACAATTCCCGCTCGTACCAGGCGATGAGACGGACTGGATACCCCTTCCCGACTGAGATCAGGTCCCGGCTCGCCGGGTGCGCCGCTTCCTTGCTGAATGTTAAGCCTCGTGCCAGACCTGCAGCATAACAGTCTTTGACGGGAAACAGATTCATGAACCGACTTCTCATTTCGGCGTCCGTCCTCGCGCTCGCGGCCTGTGGCGCGGACGCCCCGAAAACCGACACGCCTGCACAGGCCGAGCCCGAAGCCGCAACCGAACTCCTGCTGCCGCTACCGGACCAGACCACGGCCGCCATCACGGCAGATGACCTCGCTGTCCGGATCAAGACGCTGGCGGATGACACATTCGAAGGGCGCGGGCCTGGCACCGAAGCCGGAGAGGCATCGGCAGACTGGATCGCGGCGGAGATGGCGCGCATCGGCCTCCAGCCCGCAGGGGAAGATGGCAGCTATTTCCAGACGGTGAAAATGGTGAACCAGACCGTCGATACCGACGCCTCCTACTTCACGTTCACGACGCCTGACGGCACCGACATGGACATGACGCCGAAGGAAGACGTCGTATTCTGGACGAAACGCCAGAACACGAACGAACTCGCCTTCGATCCGACAGACGTCGTCTTTGTCGGTTATGGTTCCGTCGCTCCGGAATATGACTGGGACGATTATGACGGTCAGGACTATGAGGGAAAGACGGTCGTCATGCTGGTCAACGATCCCGGCTTTGCCACGGGCGACCCGGACCTCTTCAAGGGTAAGTCCATGACCTATTATGGCCGCTGGACCTACAAGTTCGAAGAAGCCGCTCGCCAGGGTGCCACGGCCGCCATCGTGATTCACGAAACCGAACCGGCCTCCTATGCCTGGGATGTCGTGTCCAATTCCTGGAGCGGTGCCCAGTCGGATCTCGTGCGTGCGGATGGCGGCGCCGAGAGAACCATGCTGGAAGGCTGGATCACGCGGGAAACGGCTGACGCGCTGTTCGCCAGCGCGGGCCTTGATCTCGAAGCGCTCAAGCAACAGGCCAAGGCGCCAGGCTTCAAGCCGGTTCCGCTGGAAGGCGTAACGGCAAGCGGCAAGGTGAAACAGACGATTGACCAGCTGGAAAGCCGCAATGTCGTTGGGGTCCTGCCGGGCGCGACCGAGCCGGACGAGTATGTTCTGTATACAGCGCACTGGGACCATCTCGGCAAGAAATCCGAAGAAAAGACCGGTGCCCCGGGCGAGGATTTCTACCAGGACCAGATATTCAACGGCGCCGTCGACAATGCCACGGGATCCGCTGCGCTTCTCGAAATCGCTGAGGCCATGGCGGCTGACGAACTGGACCGGTCTGCCCTCTTCCTGTCGGTCACGCTGGAAGAGTCGGGACTGCTCGGCTCTGCATATTACGCAGAAAACCCACTCGTCCCGCACAACAAGGTCGTTGCCGGCATCAATATGGACGGCGCGCTGCCCATCGGCCGCACACGCGACATGGTTGTGGTCGGCTATGGCGCATCCGAACTGGAAGACATCCTCCAGGACGTGCTCGACACCCAGGGCCGTGTGATCAAGCCGGATGCCAAGCCCGAGGCTGGCTATTTCTACCGGTCGGACCATATCTCCCTCGCCAAGAAGGGCGTGCCGATGCTGTATGCTGATGGCGGCGAGGACAAGCTGGACGGCGGCATCGCCGCAGGTAAGGCAGCGGCCGCTGTCTATACCGCTGAGCGCTACCACAAGCCGATGGATGAATATTCTGACGATTGGGACCTCTCCGGCTTCGCCGAAGACATTCAGGCGCTCTATCAGGTCGGCCTGCGCGTTGCCCAGTCCGATGACTGGCCGACCTGGTACCCCGGAAATGAGTTCGAATCCGTCCGCAAGGACAGTCTCGAACAGGAATAAGCCAACGGTCCCCGCCCCACCGGCGGGGACTTTTTCCGGAGCCCGCTTTTCCGATGCTCTCCTACCAACACGGATATCACGCAGGAAACCGTGCCGACGTCCTGAAGCACGCGATCCTGCATGAGATTTTCAGTCGCCTCGCCGAGGACGACCGGAGAATCCTGTATGTGGAAACACATTCCGGGCGCGGCAGATATGATCTTCAGGGGGCGCAGGCAAGAAAAGGAAACGAAGCCGGTCCCGGCGTCCTGTCCATGCTGAATGGCGCCGCCCCCAAGCCCCTGCGCGCCTGGGTCGATTTCATCGAAACAACCGGCGTGAACGCCTATCCGGGATCACCGGCTCATGCACAAACCCTTTTGCCGAAGCCGACACGCTACGTCCTGTTTGAAAGACACCCGCAGGAATACGAAGCCCTGGTCAAGGCGATCGGGACCGATGACCGGATCCAGATTCGCAAGGCGGACGGATATGCAGGCGCCCTGAAACTGGCACCACGCAGCGGCGAAACCCTTGTCGGCCTCGTTGACCCCAGCTACGAAACGAGCCGTGATATCGATGCCCTTGCCCTGTGGACGCCGAAGGCCCTGAAGCGCTGGCCAAAAGCCGTTCTCATACTTTGGCTGCCGCTCTTCCGGGATGGCCGGGAAAGCGAATTCGGCGAGTATCTGACAACGCTTGGAAACTGCAAGGTATACGGATCACGCTGGCCTGTGGACGCATTGAAGGAAACCGCGCTGGAAGGATCCGCCATGGTCGTCTTCAATGGTCCGCCTGCCGCAGACAAGGCTTGCGCCGCCATCGCCTCCTCCCTTCAATCCTGGTGGAGCGACAAACCGCTCGGAGACTAGCTGCATGTCGGTCGACATTCTTCTCATCGGCGGCGGACACGCGCATGTCACAGCGCTCAGATGGTTACGGAACCATCCTCACCCGGAGGTTTCGATCCGACTGGTCAATCCCGGCGGCAAGGCCGTCTACAGCGGAATGGTGCCCGGCTTTGTCAGCGGACACTTCGACCGTGACGAAATCGACATCGATCTTGCGCCCTTGTGCCGCGATTCAGGCGCACAGCTTGTCGAGGACAGGATTTGCGGGCCGGACCCGGTGGCCCGCACGGCAACCTCGGACAGTGGCGCAGTTCACGCCTTCGGCATTGTATCGATTGATGTCGGCATCGTTTCTGCGCCGCCGCAGGTAAGCCCAACTTCCCGCGCCATGCCGGTCAAACCCATGGCGGGGTTCGCCGATAGCTGGCAGGGGCTTGCCGGCAGTCTTCCTTCCCACGTCACCATAATCGGCGCCGGGCTGGGCGGTGTGGAGCTGGCGCTCGCGGTGAGACACGCGCAGCGCGCGCAGCTGGGGGACTTGTCCGGCAGTGTCACCCTCATCGACCGGGACACACCACTCTCATCGGCAAGTCCGGCTCTTCGCCACGCCCTGCGCAAACATCTCGACCGCGCCGGAATTGATGTCCGCAAGGGCGTATCCGTCAGCCGCTTCCTGGATGGCCATCTGGTCCTGAATGATGGCTGTGAGATACAAACCGGCCTGGTCCTGTGGGCGGCGGGCGCAACGGCTCATGACTGGCTGTCTGCATCCGGTCTCGAAACCGATCACGGCTTTCCGCTGGTGGGCCCGACGCTCGAATCGCACTCCCATCCAGGCGTGTTCGTTGCAGGCGATGCGGCAGCCATGTCCGGCATGACAGTCCCGAAGGCCGGCGTCTATGCCGTACGCCAGGGCCCGGTCCTGATGCAGAACCTGCTCGCGCGCCTCAAGGGTCGTCCCTTGCAGGCCTTCCGGCCCCAAGCCGATTATCTCAAACTCGTATCCCTCGGCCGACGCGCCGCCCTTGCCGAGAAATGGGGGCTGTGCGTGCAACTGCCCGGCCTGTGGTGGCTGAAATCCCGAATAGACCGGGCATTCGTTCAGGGCTGATGGGTCAGCACGCCCGAACGTTTCCGGGCCGCTTCCTCCAGAATGACACCGGCCGCGATTTCACTGGCATCCCGGTCGCCTTCCTTCATGCGCTCCAGCGCTTCGGCCTGCTGCGCCTTTTGTGCCGTCAGGCGGTCCGGTTGTTCCAGCCATGACATGGCCTTTGCCGCAATGAGCTCGGCCTTCTGTCGGGTCTGCACGAATTCCGGAACAATCTCCCGGTCATCGCTGACGATGTTCAGGAGGGTGATATGCGTCTTCTTGTACAACAGGCCGCGCGCCAGGGCCCAGGTGATCCATCCGGTCCGGTAAGCCACGATCATGGGTGTGCCCTGCATCGCGAGTTCTGTCGTGACGGTGCCCGAACAGGCCAGCGCCAGGTCGGCGGCCGCCATGCCATCGAAACGAAGTGACGGATCGGAGGTCACGATTGACCACTGGGCTGCGTCCGGAAAGGACGATTTGAACTGTTCTGAAACGTTTTGAGCCGGCATGAACACGATCTGTAGGGCTTCATCGGCCGCCTTGACGCGCCGCGCGGCGTCCACCAGTTCCGGCGCCACGCGCTTGATCTCACTCGGCCGGCTCCCCGGCAGGACCAGAACGATACGGGTAGATTCCGCCAGCCCCAATGCCTTGCGGAAGCGTGCTGGATCCCCCGTTTCATGCCGCGATATGGCCGGGTTGCCGATCACGGTCGTCTCCAGGCCGTAGGGCTCGTAATACGGCACTTCCAGGTCGTGAATGCACAATAGATGGTCCACAACAGCCGCCAGCGTCTTCGCGCGTCCCGGACGCGTTGCCCAGACTTGCGGCCCGACCAGCTTGACCAGCCGAATGTCCGGTGCGCGCAGCCTGACCCGTTGCGCGACACGCAGCATGAACCCCCAGGAATCGACCAGCACGACCACATCAGGCGCATCTGCTACAATGGCATCGGCGGCCTCATCAGCCAGCCGCACCACGTCCCCATAGGCCTTCAGACCCTCGAAGAAACCGAGAATGGACAAGGGTGAGATGTTGATCGCCGACTCGATCCCGACCGACGCAAGTTCCTGGCCGCCTATTCCCGCAATATGCGCGTCCGGTGACCGCCGTCTCAATTCTTCGACCACTTCGCGCGCCAGCAGATCTCCCGAGGCCTCTGCCGCCACCATGAAGACGCGCGGGCCGGTCACTGGCCGGTCTCCGGCGGGAACCCGTAAATGAATACGCCCAGTTCCTCCGCCCGGTCGATCATCTCCCGCCGGTTCAGCAGCAATGCCCCCCCTGCCTCGATGGCGAGCCCTGCGAGACCCGCCGCGGCCACTTTCTCGACCGTTGAAACCCCCGTCGTCGGCAGGTCAATGCGCAGCTCCTGTCCCGGTTTTGGCCGTTTGACCAGAACGCCCTGCCGACTGGCGGGCGTCCCGCGGATTTCCTCGGGAAGCGTGCGACAGCGCTCCAGCATGGCGTCGGTGCCTTCCTGCGCCTCGACCGCAAGCACGAGCCCGCGGCAGACAATCGCGCCCTGACCGATGTCCAACGCACCCGTGGCAGACGCCACACGCGCGGCGTGCTCGATGTCCGCCATCTGCTCGTCAGAGGGCATGTTCCCGGCGATGACACCGGATGGCGCCAGCAATTGGCCATGGACTTCATGGCTGCCCAGAACGCGAAAGCCCTGCTTTTCAAATTCCGAGACCAGAACCCGCAACAACGCATCATCGCCCTTGCGGGCGGCTGCCAGTACCTTCGGCAACAGGCGAACGCCCTTCATGTCGAGTTTCAGATTGCCGAAATCGGGCCGTTTCACGATCCCTGCGAACACCACGTCTTCGCAGCCCGCCGCCTTCAATCGCTTTAGAATGCCGCCCACTTCGCCAAGGCCGACCACCTCACCGGGGAACCTGGCCAGCGCCGGATCCTCGAACCCTTTCAGACGCAGCACATAGGCACCCTGTCCGGTCTCCATCGCATTGTCGGCAATGGCGACCGGCAGTTCGCCGAGACCTGCAATGATACCGAGCGGCGCCATCTTTCCGCTCAAGCCGGCTTGCAGATAGGGCGGTCTTCGCCCGTCTGGATAAACGAGATGATTTCCATGGCCAGGGCGTTGTCGGCGTAATCCTTGGCTGCCTGTTCAAGGCGATCCCGGAACAGGCCTTCCCCATGGAAGATCGCCTTGTAGGCGGCCCGAATGTCCCGGATGTCGGCCTTCGAAAAACCGCGACGCTTCAGGCCCACCATGTTCAGTCCTGACAGTTTGGCATGATTGCCGACCACGGAACCGAACGGAATGACATCTTCCACGACAATCGCGCCCCCGCCGATGAAGGCGTTGCGCCCGATCCGGGAGAATTGGTGCACCGCCGACAAGCCTCCGAACCAGACATGGTCGCCAACCTCGATATGGCCGGCCAGAGACACATTGTTGGCCATGACGACATGATTGCCGATGCGGTTGTCATGCGCGATATGCGCCCCGATCATGATGAAACAATTGTCGCCTATCCTGGTCAGGCCGCCAAATTTCGGCATGCCGGAATGGGCCGTGGCGTATTCTCGGAAGACGCAATTATTGCCGACGATCAGGCGGGACTCCGGTGTAGAGTCAAACCCGATGACTTGCGGCACCCCGCCCAGCACCGCATGCGGGTGCAGCACGCACTTCTCGCCAAGTTCGGTATGCCCGGTGACAACCGAATGCGACATCAGCACGGATCCGGCACCGATACGGGCGTTGGGGCCGACATGGCAGAATGGGCCTACGCGAACCCCGTCGCCGAGTTCGGCGCCATCCTCGACGCAGGCGGAGGGATGAATGTCCATGGCCAGTTTGTTCCAGTCAGTTGCCGGCGGCCGGGTGCCGCCTATCCCTTTTTCTTCGGGTTCGAGTTCTTCTGCAACCAGGCGACTTCCCGCATCCATTGCCGAATGGGTTTGGCCGGCGTGCCGCCCCAGGTCTCCCCGGCTTCGACGTCACGGAACAAGCCCGCAGACGCCGCAAGGGAGACGCCCTCACCCACTTTCACATGATCGGCAATGCCCACGCGGCCGCCAAGCATGGATCCGTCCCCCACCTGTACGGATCCGGATATGCCGCCAAAGGCCGCCACCAGGACGGATCTGCCGAGAACGACATTGTGCGCGATCTGGCACAGATTATCGATCCGGCAGCGTTCGCCCAGAATGGTGTCATCAAACGCACCGCGATCGATGCAGGAATTCGCCCCGACCGTGACATGGTCCTGAAGGATGACACGGCCATAATGCGGCGCGTCTTCGGCGCCATGGGGGCCCGGCATCACGCCAAACCCGGCTTCGCCAATCCGCACACCTGCCAGCAGCTTCACATGATCGCCAATGAGGGCATTGAACAGACTTGCCCCCGCGCCGACGCTGCACTTGCGGCCGATCTGGACGCCGGGGCCGATCACGGCGTTGGGGCCGATCACGGTATCGGAACCGATCACCGCGCCCGGCCCGATACAGGCACCCGGTCCGATGCGGACACTGTCGTCGAGGCTGGCATCCGGCGAAATCCGCGCTTCGCCCTGCCAGTCCGCATGACGGGGGCGGAACAGCGCTGCGCCGGCCACACTCTGAACATGACGCGGAAACCGCGACACGAGATAGGGCACGCCTTCCGGAACATGCGGGATGTTGGCTTCATTGACGACCAGCGCCGAAATATCGGTGCTGACATCGCTTGGCGACTTGCCGTCGCCATCCAGAAAACCGATGTCTCCCCGGCGACCATTGGCGGCCGAGGAGATACCGGTCAGTTCGATCTGCGCGTCGCCTCTCAGCTCCGCACCGGTCTTTTCGGCCAGTTCGCCAAGGGACAGAGTTCCCCGGCGCTCATAGAAACGCGTGTCGACTGGCACTTTGCCCTCTTGCCTATTGGGTCGGCTGGTCCGGGATTCGCTTGCGCACGACGGAGATCGTCGGCGTCGCCGCATCCAGCTTGCTGATCACTTCGGCGGAGACGTCAACCGAGTCCACGCCATAGATCACGGCGCTCTTGGACAGCACGATCCCGGCGCCCTTTTGGCTCACGACTTCCAGCAGGACCGGCTCCAGCGCCTTGTTGAAGTCGACAAGAGCCTGACGCTCGGTCAGCGCGAACTCGTTGGCAGCCTTCTGACGGGCCTTGCCGAAGTCACCGGCTTTCTTGTCATAGGCGTTCAGGCGGGTGACCAGTGCGGCGTCGGCAGCGATCTGCTCGCGGGTCTTGCCCTGAAGCTCGGTGTTCAGCGCCTTGCCTTCAGTCTCCAGGGACGTACGGGTCGGCGACAGTTCGGTATTGATCTGGGTCTCGATGCTCTTCAGCTTGGCCTGGATATCCTTGCCAGCCTTGCTGTCACGAAGGATCTTTGCCTCGTCGATCGTGATGACGGTGGTACCCTGCGCCTGAGCGGCCGGGGTCATGACCGCAAAGGCGGCAAAGCTCATCATCAGCGCGAGCGCGAAATTCTTGAGTCGGGACATTCTAGTCTCCTGTCTTTCGGTGAGAAATTTAGAAACGGGTTGATGTTGAGAACCGGAACGTTTCTGTCCGGTCATAGTCTTCCCTCTTGAGGATCTGCGAGAAGTCGAAGCGGATCGGGCCAAAGGGAGAATCCCAGAACACGCTGAGGCCGGCCGAAGCCCGGAGGGAGGCAGCGGTCTTGGTCAGACGCACCGCCGGCAGGCCGGTTGCAGAATCGGTGAAGTAGATGGTCGGCCCGATATCCGGACCACGCAGGGATCCGAGCGCACCGGCTTCGGCGAACAGGGCGCTGCGGATGCCATATTCTTCCGGCAGGAAGTTCGGCAGGCTGAGTTCGAACGTGCCCTGATAGTAGACGTTGCCGCCCTGGGAATTCAGGCGGCGGGTCTGAACCACTTCGCCGGTCTCCGGATCCACCACGCGTACGATTTCGCGGGGGCCGATACCGGCCACGTCAAAGCCGCGGAACGTGCTGCCGCCCCGGAAGAAGCGATTGTTGATCCGCACGCCCTGATTGTCTTCCAGCGGGAACACATAGCCGCCCGCCAGACGCAGGCTGGCGATCACGTCACGCCAGACGCCCCGGTACAGGGTACCCGAGGTTTCCGTCCGGAGATATTTCACATCGCCGCCGAGACCTGCGAGGTCCTGGCTGAAGCGGAAGTCGAATCCACGAGACGGCCGGATCGGATCGTTCGTCCGGTCCCACAGGAAATTGTAGCCGATGATGCTGGAGATATCATTGCGCTCTGCCCGGCAGATCGCATCGCGCAGAACATATTCCGGCGAACACTGGTCCACGACGCGCTGGCCTTCCCCGGCATCCCCCGCCTCGACCAGACGATAGCGGTCATCGCTGAAATCTTCCGGCGTATCCGCACCCGCCGTCTGGATGCGGTCGGTGACGAAGAAGCCGTTCTCGTCGATGATATAATTGCGGTCCAGGACGTTCACGTCATCCGACTGAAGGCGATAGCTCAGACCAAGCTGCATGCGCTCGGTGAGCGGGAAGCCCAGTCGCACGCCTGCACCAATCGTCTCGCTGCTGAAGCCGGAATAGTCTTCATAGTCCTGGCGCGTGGCATAGGCATCAATGCCGCCAGACAGGTTTCGGTCGAACAGGCGCGGCTCTGTGAATCGGAAATCCAGCACCTGCTGGCGGCTGGACGCGGAGATCCGGGCCACGACGGATTGTCCACGGCCGCGCAGGTTTCTTTGCGACGCGCTGACGTCCAGCAAGTAGGCGTCCACCGACGAGAAGCCCGCCGCAAAGGACAGTTCCCCGGTCGGCTGCTCTTCCACCTTGATGTCGACGATCGTCCGGTCCGGCTGGTCGGAGGGCGTTTCGACGATTTCGACATTCTTGAAGTAGCCAAGTGCCCGAACACGGTTTTTGGACCGGTCCAGCAGGATCCGGTTGAAGGCGTCGCCTTCCGAAATCCGCAGCTCGCGGCGGATAACCCGGTCGAGGGTCTGCGTGTTGCCGACAATGTTGATCCGGTCGATATAGACGCGCGGACCTTCGTCCACGGCGAAGGTCACATCGATCAGGCCGGTTTCGGGGTTCACATCGATCTGCGGGCGGATGTCGACGAATGCATAGCCCGCAATGCCGGCGGCATAGGTTAGCGCATCAATCGTATCCTCGATCGAATCGCCCCGGAACAGGGAATTGGTCTGGATCGGAACGGCCCGGCGAAGCGCCGTCGCATCAAGCTTCTCCAGCGCCGTCTCGACCTTCACCTCGCCGAAATAATACTGTCGGCCTTCATCCACCGTCATGGTGATGTAGAAGTCCTTCTGGTCGGGCGTCAGCTCTGCAACGGCCGAAGTGACCCGGAAATCATAATAGCCATTGTTCTGGTAGAATTGCCGCAACAGGTCGCGGTCATATTCGAGGCGGCCGGGATCGTAATTGTCATTCGAGCTGAAGAACCGCCACAACCGCGACTGACGGGTCACGATCTCGCTGCGCAGGCGCGAGTCCGAATAGGCCTCATTGCCGATGAAATTGATTGCCCGGACGCCCGTTACCGGCCCCTCGGTGATTTCGAAGATCAGGTCGACCCGGTTCTGCTCCAGCGGCTTGTATTGCGGTTCGACCTTCGCGGCAAAGCGACCGGACTGGCGATACAGTTCCAGAATACGCTGAACATCCGACTGGACGCGTGCGGCGGTAAAGATGCCGCGTGGAGCCGCCTGGATGTCCTCTTTCAGCTTGTCGTCGTCCAGGGCGCTGTTGCCCTCGAAGATCACGCGGTTGATGATCGGGTTCTCAACGACGCGGACAACAAGATTGTCATCAACGCGGTCAATCGAGACGTCGGCGAACAGATTGGTCGCGAACAGGGTCTTCAGCGACAGGTCGATTCGGTCTGGATCGAACGTGTCGCCCGGCGCCACCAGAAGATAGGACTGCACCGTCCGGGCCTCGATCCGCTGGTTTCCCTCGACGATGACAGACCGGATGGTGCCACCGTAGCGATTGTCTTCCTGTGCATCGGCAGTTCCCATGGGAACCAGTGTGGCATTCGTCGCCAGAACACTGCCCGCCATCATGGTTGCTGCAAGAAACTTACGCATCGTCGATACACTCTCTGGTTAATTTCGGCGGGCGGTCAGCCGCCTCTTGCACCGAACAAGCCGGTTTCGATGAGATCACCCCAAGTGATCACAACGACCATTCCCAATAACAGGATCAAGCCGAATGTCAGGGCCACCTCCTGCACTTTTTGCGGCATTTCCCTGCCAGCAATCGCTTCATAGGCGTTAAACACGAGATGTCCACCATCCAGCACGGGCAGCGGAAGCAGGTTGAAAAAGCCGACCCCGACAGAGATTGCGGCGCAGATACTGGCCAGCATCCAGAACAATTGGGACAGTTTCTGTGACGTGGTCATCTGCTCCTGTTCCCAGACCTGGTTAACAGCGCGGCGGCTGATATCCCCGATTCCCACAGGCCCCGTCATCGCATGCATCGACATCTTTCCGGTGACGATTCGGGTGAGCATGGTCACCGTCCGGTCGATTGTCGCGCCGGTCTCGATAACGCCCTGCCCGAGCGCCTCGACCGGATTATAGGTAATATGCTCACCGAATGAGATGGGCGTGATACTTACGCCAATCGTGGCCTGCGGCACTTTCTGGCCGAAATCATTCTCTCGCACGATCTCCTCGGGCGTGATCACGAGGGATTCCTGCCCGGCATCGCGTTGAACCAGGAAATCCATTGGCTCATTGGGGTTCAGGATGATCGCGACCAGGACTTCCGACACATGGCTGACGGATTTGCCGTTCACTTCCAGCACGACATCCCCGGCCTCCATGCCGCCGGCTTCCGCCGCGCCGCCTTCCACGACGCTGGCAATGCCGACCTTCATGTCCGGCCGGCCATGCACACCGATGATCAGGGCGAAGATGAGGGTAGACAGGATGAAATTGGCAAACGGCCCGGCAAGGCTGACCAGCGAACGCTGTCCCACACCGAGGTCATTGTAGGCTTTTCCCACCGGGCCCGATTCGATTTTGCCCACATCCGAAGCGAGCTGGCTTTCCCCGACAAATTTCACGAACCCCCCGAGCGGAATCCAGTTCACGCGCCAGCGCGTGCCATGCTTGTCCTTGCGCTCGAAAACCGGCTTTCCGAAGCCAATCGAGAAAGATTCCACAGCCGCACCAAACCAGCGTCCGACCAGATAATGGCCGAGTTCGTGCACGATCACCACGATCCCCATCATGAAGATCAGGCAAACGAGAAACAGCGGTCCCTGGCTGAGAATCTCCCCCAAAAAACTATCCTCCCGTTCCGTGCTGGGTCGTCTCTAGAACATTTCGTGCCATTTCTCGACTGAAACGGTCCAGCAAGGCAATCTCCTCCACGCTGCCGCAGCCAATTTCAGCCATGTTTCCAGCGAAATAGCGGTCCAACGTCTCTTCCACGATCCAGCTTATGTCCAGAAAGCCGCATTGGCCCGCGATAAATGCAGAAACCGCCGCTTCATTAGCGCAATTTAATATCGTCGTCGCCTGCGCGCCCTCGGCATAAGCCTGACGGGCGAGCCGGATCGCCGGAAATCGCGTATCATCAACAGGTTCGAAGTCCAGACGCCCCATAGCGGCGAGGTCCAGACGGTCCACCGTGGTCTCGATCCGGTCCGGCCAGCCCAGCGCGTACGAGATCGGAGTCTTCATGTCCGGTGCGCCCAATTGCGCAATTACCGACCCGTCTGTGAAGTGCGCCATGCCGTGAATGATGGATTGCGGATGGACGATTACCTCCAGTGCTTCTCCACTGACATCGAACAGGAAACCGGCCTCGATGAACTCCAGCGCCTTGTTCATCAAGGTAGCACTGTCGATGGAATTCTTGATCCCCATGCTCCAGTTCGGATGCGCCGCCGCTTCAGCTGGTGTGGCTGTGCGCATCCGCTCCCGCGTGGCGGTACGGAAAGGGCCGCCTGAGGCCGTGATGGTCAGCTTGTCGAGTGCGCGGCCGTCTCCAAGGCATTGAAAGATCGCGGAATGCTCGGAATCCACCGGCAGAATCCGAACATTCCGCCTCATCGCTTCCTCAAGGATCAGCCGGCCACCGCAGACAATGCTCTCCTTGTTGGCAATCGCCACGTCATTGCCGGCCCGCACCGCCGCCATGGTGGAATCCAGACCGGCCGCACCAACGATGGCAGCCAGCACCCGGTCCACTGGCCGCGCCGCTGCCTCGCTGACGGCGGTCACTCCGGCAGCTGCCTCCACGCCGGATCCGGCGAGCCGCTCACGCAATTCGGGCAGTTTCGTTTCGTCGGCGATGACGGCAATCCTGGCGCCGAATTCCAGCGCCTGTGCAGACAGCGTTTCCGCATCCGAACCCGCCGACAGCGCTTCGATCTCGAACTGAACGGCGCCCGTCCGGTTGGCGTGGCGCACCACATCCAGCGCGGACGTGCCGATGGACCCGGTCGCGCCCATGATGCTGATCCGCCGGGTCTCCATTACGAGACTCCCAGCGCGCGATGCACGGAGGGGAACAGCCACAAGACCAGCACGCCGACCACGCTCACGGCCCCAAGCCCGTCGACCCGGTCCAGAACACCGCCATGCCCCGGCAGAAGATTGCTGGAATCCTTGACCTTGAACCGGCGCTTCAACCCGCTTTCGAAGAGATCGCCAGCCTGCGCAGTCATCGAGAGACCGACCCCGAGCAGGACCCAGACCACCGCCGATGCCTGCTCCAGGTCTGCCGCCGCAAATCCGCATACGCCCGTGAACAGCAACGCCCCGAGAGCACCGCTCCATGTCTTGTTTGGGCTCTCATGGGGCAACAGCCTCGGGCCGCCCATACCGCGACCAACAAAATAAGCGGCTGCATCAGACCCCCAGACGAAGGCCATGAAGTACAGTGCGACCGCGCGGCCATCCCACGGCCCTTCCCGCAGCATCCAGAGCGCCGCGGCCATTGCCGTCACATACAGCCAGCCACCTGAGGCCAGTCCGCGGTCCCGGAATTGTCCCGGCTGGGATGCAAAGGCCATCACCAGACCCAGCACGCCAAGCGCCAGCGAAATCTCAACTTGTTCCAATGGCAGGGCAAGGCAAAACAGGCCTGCGCTCACCGACAGGAGCAGGCGCCTTGGATGGCCGCTCATGCCGCCCCATTCCCAAGCCATGATTCCCGCCGCCAGAGCGCATGCCAAGGCCAGCCACCAACCGCCTGACCAGACGACGAACAATCCGGTCGGAATCAACAGCGCCGCCGTCATCAGCCTCTGGCCGAGTTGCGAGAAACGCTTCTCGGGCGGTGTCCAGTCGCCCATTACGCGTCCCCTGTCGTGACGGCCCCGAAACGCCGTTCGCGCTCATTGTAGATGCGAATAGCCTTTTCCAGCCAGCTCCGGTCGAAATCCGGCCACAGCACGTCAAAGAAAACGAGTTCGCAATAGGCCGCCTGCCAGAGCAGGAAATTGCTGAGGCGATATTCGCCGCTTGTCCGGATCAGCAAGTCGGGATCCGGCATTCCGGAGGTGTCCAGATAGGATTCGAACACGTCTTCAGACACATCTGCCGGGTCAAGGTCTCCTCTGGCGACGGCCATGCCCAGCTTGCGGGCAGCCCGGGCAATCTCTTCGCGGCCGCCATAATTGAAGGCGATGTTCAGGAAGAACTCGTTGTTTTCGGCAGTGTCACGCTCCGCCTTGTCAACCAGGACGGCAATGTCATCCGGCAGCCCTTCCCGGCGCCCGAGAATGCGGATCTTCACCCCTTCCTCGCGCAATCGGGCAAGGTCCTTCTTGATGAAGGTTTTCAGCAGGCCGAACAGCGCATTCACTTCGGCGGCCGGCCGACGCCAGTTCTCCGTCGAGAAGGAATAAACCGTCAGATACCGGATTCCGAGATTTCCGGCCGCTTCCACCGTCCGGCGCAGCGCCTCGACACCCCGCTCATGCCCCGCGGCCCGAGGCATTCCGCGTGCGTTGGCCCAACGGCCGTTTCCATCCATGATGATGGCAATATGGGCGGGAACGCTCAAGGCGTCAGCATGTCTGTCGGACGTCGCAGGGGCGTCGTCTGTCGGCATCAGACCTGCATGATCTCCGCTTCCTTCGCCTTCAGCGCATCATCCACCTTGCCGACATAGAGGTCGGTGAGTTTCTGCACTTCATCAGACAGGGAATGAAGGCGGTCTTCGCTGATCTCGCCATCCTTCTCCATCTTCTTGAGCGAATCCATGCCGTCGCGGCGGATGTTGCGCACGGCCACACGGGCGGCCTCGGCATACTTGCCCGCAACCTTTTGCAACTCAACCCGGCGTTCCTCGTTCAGCGGCGGGATCGGAATACGCAGATTCTGTCCATCGGTGACCGGGTTCAGGCCAAGGCCGGAATCGCGAATGGCGCGCTCGGTCGCCCCGACAACCGTCTTGTCCCAGACATTCACCGACAGCATGCGGTTGTCGGACACGGTCACCGACGCAACCTGGTTCAGCGGAACCGTCGAGCCATAGGCCGGAACCATGACAGCATCCAGCAGGTTCACCGAGGCGCGGCCTGTGCGCAGCCCGCTGAATTCGGTGGAGAGAGACGCCAGTGCGCCTTCCATCCGGCGCTCAAGATCTTTCTTGTCATAGCTCATGACTCTTATGCTCCATGATTTTTAATGGTTGTCGATGTGCCCTTCCCATGCAGGACCTTGAGGAGCGATCCCTCCTCCTTGAGCGAGAAAACCACAATCGGAATGTTGTTGTCGCGCATTAGACTCACCGCGGACGGGTCCATCACGCGCAGATCCTTGGCGAGCAATTCCTGGTACCCGACCTCGTCATAGCGGGTCGCGCTGGCATCCACTTTCGGGTCTGCCGTGTAGACGCCATCGACCTGGGTGCCCTTCAGCAAGGCGTCGCAATTCATCTCGATCGCGCGCAGCGCTGCGCCCGTATCGGTGGTGAAGAACGGATTGCCGATACCGGCGGCGAAAATGACCACTCGGCCCTTTTCCATGTGCCGCTGCGCGCGGCGGCGAATATAGGGCTCGCAGATTGATTCCATCCGGATCGCGGACTGCACCCGCGTCGGCACCCCGATGCTTTCCAGCACGCTCTGCATGGCAAGGGCATTCATGATCGTGGCCAGCATGCCCATGGAATCGGCCTGGGCGCGCTCCATGCCCTTCGCGGCGCCAGCAACGCCGCGGAAAATGTTGCCGCCGCCAATGACCAGGCAGATTTCTGCGCCGGTATCCTGGGCGGCCTTGATGGCGTGAGCGAACTTCTCGCAGGTCGGAATATCAATGCCGAACTGACCCGGCCCCATCAGGGCCTCTCCGGACAGTTTCAGCAACACCCGCTTGTATTTCAAAGGACTGGAGCCCGACTCTTCGCTCTGCATGGACGATGTCTCCGCTTTGATCCGCCTTACAGGCTCCTAAAAGATTCCCGGCCGCCTGTCATGGGCGACCGGGATGTTCAAAGCCCTTTGCGGGCAGAAAGGCAAGCGCGATCAGCTGCCTTTTGTCATGGAGGCGACTTCGTCAGCGAAATTGTCTTCCGCCTTCTCGATGCCTTCGCCGAGCTTGAAGTGCACGAAGCCTTTCAGCGTCGCGCCCTGCTCTTCGAGGAACTTGCCGACCGTCTGGTCCGGGTTCATCACGAAGGGCTGCTCGGTCAGAACGACTTCCTTGTAGAATTTCTGCATCCGGCCGACGATCATCTTCTCGATGACATTGTCGGGCTTGCCGCTCTCGCGGGCCTGCTCGGTCAGGACGCGCTTCTCGGCGTCGACGATGGCCGGGTCCAGTTCCTCGGTCGTGGCAGCCGCCGGAGACGTTGCAGCGATGTGCATGGCCACCTTGCGGCCGATGTCTTCCAGATCACCGGACCCGTCGAGCGCGACCAGAACGCCAACCTTGCCCATGCCAGCCGTTTCGGCATTGTGGATGTAGGAGGCGACCTTGCCGTCGGCCGTCAGCTTGGCGCTGCGGCGCAGGGTCATGTTCTCGCCGATCGTCGCGATCAGGCGCTTGATCAGGTCATCGACATTGCCTTCACCATCGGGAGACGGCGCCGCCGACAGGGCCTCGACAGACCCGTCGGTGCCCAGTGCCGCCTTGGTGATGCCGGACAGTGCCGACTGGAACTTCTCGTTCCGGGCGACGAAGTCCGTCTCGGCGTTCAGTTCGACGATTGCGCCGGACTTGCCGTCTTCGGACACTTCAACCGCCACAAGGCCGTCCGCAGCCGTCCGGCCGGACTTCTTCGCAGCCTTCGACAGGCCCTTGGCGCGCAGCCAGTCGACTGCAGCAGCTTCGTCTCCACCATTCTCGACGAGTGCCTTCTTGGCATCCATCATGCCGGCACCCGTTTTCTCGCGCAGTGCCTTTACAAGCGCAGCGGTAATCTCAGCCATTGCCCTATTCCTTCAATTTGGTGTTCAGGTCAGACGCCGGAAATCAGGCGCCCGTCGTATCTTCAGCAGCTTCGCCTTCGGCCGCGACGGCAACGTCGGCTTCGGCCAGCGCGTCAACATCCTCGAGCTCTCCGAGATCGACGCCGAGACCTGCGGTCGACTCTGCCAGTCCGTCAAGAACCGCATCGGCGAACAGGTTGCAGTAGAGCGAAATCGCGCGGGCAGCATCGTCATTGCCCGGGAAGCCGTAATCGGCGTCGGCCGGATCACAGTTCGTGTCCAGCACGGCCACAACCGGGATGCCCAGCTTGCGGGCTTCCTGGACAGCGATGGCTTCCTTGTTGGTGTCGATCACGATCATCGCGGCCGGCAGGCCACCCATGTCGGCGATACCACCCAGGGACTGCTGCAGCTTGTCGCGGCGGCGCTCCAGGTCCAGCAATTCCTTCTTCGTCAGGCCCTGACCCGAGCCGCTTTCGAACATCGTGTTCAGCTCTTTCAGCTGCTTGATGGAGTTCGACACGGTCGACCAGTTGGTCAGCGTGCCGCCCAGCCAGCGATGGTTCATGTAGTATTGAGCGCAGCGCTGAGCCGCTTCGGCAATCGGCTCTGCCGCCTGGCGCTTCGTGCCAACGAACAGGACGCGGCCACCCTTGGCCACCGTGTCGCGCACGAAAACGAGCGCCTGATGAAGCGCCGGCACGGTCTGCGACAGGTCCATGATGTGAATGCCGGAGCGGTCGCCGTAGATATACGGCTTCATGCGCGGGTTCCAGCGGTGGGTTTGGTGACCGAAGTGAACGCCAGCTTCGAGCAGCTGACGCATGTTGAAGTCAGGTAGGGCCATAGATTGTCTCCATCCGGTTGGCCGTCACGGGTGGAACGTTGGACCACCATGGCCCGTCGCACCGGATGCACCCGTGAACTGGTTTCTGATGGGGCGGCTTATACAGAAATTGCCTGCGGCTGCAAGACCGCCAGACCGGCTTTTGTCAGGCCGCTTTTAAAGGCTCCACCCGCTCGACGCCGGGCGCTTCCTTCAGCGCCCGCTGCGCACTCAGGCCGATCGTGTAGGTCGCCGGCAGCTTCAGCGTCACCACGCGCCCGTCATCCAGCGGCATCTCGATCAAAAGCTCGCCTTTTTCCAGATCCTGCAGCTTGGCGAGGTGACCCACCACGCCCGCCAGGTCCGAGACGTGCGCCCCCACTGCCAAACGGATCTTGAGCGCGCCCATCGCCTTCGACAGGCGGGCCGATTCCAGCTTCAGGACGCGCTCGGCATTCAACCGGATTTCCTCGGCATTGCGCTTTACGCCCACCGTGATCGCAACCGCATTGCCGACCTGCAGGAGATCGTAATTCTGCGACAGCGTCTCCGGGAACACCATCATTTCCACTTCACCCGATGGATCGGACAGGGTCAGGAAGGCAAATTTCCCGCCATTGCGTGCGGGCTTGTCGCTTCTGGCGCGGACCATGCCGATCATTTCCAGCGGCTTGCCGTCGGAGGCGCGCTCTTCCACTTCCATTGCCAGCGTCACACGGTCCCGGTCGAGCCCTTCCAGAACGTCATCCAGCGGGTGGCCGGAGAAATAGAACCCGATCGACTTGAATTCCTGGTCCAGCTTCTGCTGTCCGTTCCAGGCCTTCACCTTGGGCAGGACCGGGCGCAAGGCCGGCTCGGCTTCGGCGAACAGGCCGCCCTGCCCGCCCTGCCGGTCCTGCGCCGCGCTGACGGCCAGGTTTGCCAGCAGCGGCGCCGCCTCAAGCACCCGGGCGCGATTGGCTTCCAGCGAGTCGAACGCGCCGGACTTGGCAAGCGATTCAAACGCCTTCTTGTTCACATGTTTCGGATCCACGCGTTCGGCAAACTCGTAGAGATCGGCAAACGGGCCGTCCTTCTCGCGGATTTCCACTACATGTTTCATGGCTTCGAGGCCAACGCCTTTCAGGGCACCCAGCGCATAGACCACCGCGCCGTCGCGCACGTCGAAATCCGCCGTCGAGGCATTCACGTCCGGCGCGAGGACTGGAATCTTCAGGCGCTTCGCTTCCTGGAAAAAGGCGGCCAGCTTGTCGGTATTGCCGATATCAAGACTCATCGACGCCGCCAGGAACTCGACCGGGAAGTGCCGCTTCAGATAGCCCGTATGGTATCCGATCAGGGCATAGGCCGCCGCGTGGGATTTGTTGAACCCGTATCCCGCAAACTTTTCCATCGTATCGAAGATGTCGTTGGCGAGCTTTTCCTCCATGCCTTTCAGCTCGGCCGCACCTTCGACGAAGCGCTTGCGCTGCGCGATCATCTCCTCGACCTTCTTCTTGCCCATGGCGCGGCGCAGCAGGTCGGCTTCGCCAAGCGAGTAGCCGGCGATTTCCTGCGCCATCCGCATGACCTGCTCCTGGTACACAGGCACGCCATAGGTGGCTTCGAGGACGGGTTTCAGGTCCGGATGCTGATAGACGACCGAGGACGGGTCTTCCTTGCCTTGCACATAGACCGGAATGTTCTCCATCGGGCCGGGCCGGTAGAGCGAGATGATGGCGATCACGTCTTCCAGATTGTGCGGGCGCACTTTCTTCAGCGTGTCGCGCATGCCGGCGCCTTCCAGCTGGAACACGCCCAGCGTCTCGCCACTGGCCATCAGGTCATAGGTCGCCTGATCATCCAGGCTCTGCCATTCCGGGCCGACATCGCGCCCGTCTCGCCGGATCAGCTTCAGCGCCCGGTCAATGACAGTCAGCGTCTTCAGGCCCAGGAAGTCGAACTTCACCAGTCCGGCCATCTCGGCATATTTCATGTTGAACTGCGTCGCCGGAAGGTCAGCACGCGGATCATTGTACAGGGGTACCAGCTCGACCAGCGGCCGGTCGCCGATCACGACACCGGCGGCGTGCGTGCCCGCATTGCGGTATTTGCCCTCCAGCGACAGGGCCACTTCCAGCAACTCGCCGACGCGCTCATCCGCATCGATCTCGTCCTGGAATTTCGGCTCGTCGTCGATGGCATCCTGCAGCTTGGGCGGATTTGCCGGATTGAACGGGATCAGCTTGGCCAGCCGGTCCACCTGCCCGTAGGGCATCTGCATCACCCGGCCGACATCGCGCACGACGGCCTTCGCCTGCAGCGTGCCGAACGTGATGATCATGGCGACAGAGTCAGCCCCATATTTGTCACGCACATAGCGGATGACTTCACCGCGCCGCTCCTGACAGAAATCCACGTCGAAGTCCGGCATGGAAACGCGTTCCGGATTCAGGAAGCGCTCGAACAGCAGATCGAACCGCAAGGGGTCGAGATCGGTGATCAGCAGCACCCAGGCGACAAGCGAGCCCGCGCCAGAGCCCCGGCCCGGCCCGACCGGAATGCCGTTTTCCTTGGCCCATTTGATGAAGTCCGAAACGATCAGGAAGTAGCCGGGGAACCCCATTCGCTCGATGATGGACAATTCATAGTCGAGCCGTTCGAAATAGGTCTCGCGATCCGCATACAGCTTGTCGGCTTCCGACAGGCGATACTCCAGCCCCTCCACGGCCTGCTTGCGCAATTCCTCCGATTCCGAGCGGCCTTCCTTGGAGAAATTGGGCAGGATCGGCTTGTGGGTCTCGGCCTTCACGGCGCAGCGCCGGGCGATCTCCGCTGTGTTCAGGATGGCTTCGGGCAGGTCGGCAAACAGGTCCGCCATCTCGGCCGCTGTCTTCAGGTATTGCGACGGGTCCACCCGTTTGCGGTCTTCCTGTCCGAGATACTGGCCATTCGAGATGCACATCATGGCATCGTGGGCCTTGGCATCGGAGGATTTCATGAACCGCGCATCATGCGTCGCTACCAGAGGCAGCCCCAGTTCATAGGCCAGGTCGATGAGGCCGTCCTCGGTCGCATATTCGTCGTCCGTGCCATGCCGCGTGATCTCGACATAGCACCGCCCCGGATAGGCCGCCGCCAGGGTCGACAGCTCGGTGCGGGCATCAGCTGTCCGGCCCTTGAGCAAATGCCGTGCGACCTCGCCTTCGGCCCCGCCCGTCAGCAGGATCAGCCCGTCGGTCTCGTCCAGAAGCAGATCCCGGTGCAGCTTCGGCACGCCGTCCGCCGCATCCAGATAGGCGCGGGACGACAGCAGCATCAGCCTTTTGTAGCCGGCTTCATTTTGCGCATAGAGCGAGACGCGGCTCGGCTCGCTTTTCGGAAGTCCGTCCGTGACGTCAAAACAGCAGGCCATGATTGGCTGGATGCCGGCATCGGACAGCGTCAGCGAGATTTCCAGCGCGCCGAACAGATTGTTGCGGTCCGTGATCGCCACCGCGGGCATGCCCTGCTCCACACACCAGGCTTTCAGCCCTTTCGGCGTGATCATGCTCTCCAGCAGTGAATAGCTGGACCGGACGGCAAGATGAATGAAGGGCGACTCAGTCACGGCGATCTCCTGTGCCCCGCATTGTGCCCCGCCGAGCCGCGCCTTGCCAGTGCGCGCCAGCGGTGTTCCACAGCTTAGTCCCGCTCCGCCCTGCAGACACCATTGGGGTCATTATGCGGGCCATTACGCGGCGCGTCGATGGGACAAATATCTGCCTGTCCACAACCAAATCGGCACGATCCCCAGTATTTGCGCGCCTTGAACAATCCGCAATCCGACGCGGCACGGCCCACCCCTATTCTTGTCGGGACATGCCTGCCTTTTCCCTCTTCCAGCCGCTGCCCGGCCTTTCCTGGTATGTGCTGCCGCTCTGGCCGCTGATCTTCTGGCGCATTCAACGCCTGAAAACCTGGTTCCGTCAGAATGGCAGCCCCGGCGCGCAGATGCTCTGGGGCGTCATGAAGGATGGCCAGGTCGTCGTGATCCGCCTGTCGGATCATTTCCGTGAACCGGGGCACAGCTTCCGCGCGACGGTTTCCAACCGGCTCGCTGAAGCCCTTTCCGATACAGATGGCATGCGCCATTCCGATCCGGCAGATGAGCCACACATCTCGGCCCGGCCGGTCTTCGCCAGCCTCGCAGACGCGCCGATGGCCCTGGCGCGCTTGCCGGACACCTGACCACCATTTCAGGACAATTCAGGATGTTCTGGACCGGAAGGCATGGCGCCGCTCCGGACGCTCGTGCTGGAATTCATCCAGCCGGGTTCAGTCGGGACGATAGTCCACCAGCTTGCCATCGGACAGGGTCAGAACCCGGTCCATATGGCGCGTCAGTGACAGATTGTGCGTCGCCACCAATACGGCCGCCCCTTCATCCCGGACCATCTTGATCAGCGTGCCAAACACACGCTCGGTCGTACCGGGGTCGAGATTGCCGGTTGGCTCGTCCGCAATCACGAGACGCGGATCATTGGCCAGCGCCCGCGCAATCGCCACACGCTGTTGCTCACCGCCCGACATCTGCGCAGGCTGATGGTGCCCCCGGTCATCGAGGCCCATTTCCCCCAGCAATTGCTTCGCCTTGTCCCGGGCGGCCCGCTGCGCCACGCCCGCAATCATCAGCGGCATGGCGATATTGTCCGCCGCGTTGAATTCCGGCAGCAGGTGGTGGAACTGATAGACAAATCCGATCTTGCTGCGGCGGATCGCCGTGCCGCCCCGATCATCCAGCGCCAGACAATCGATCCCGTCCAGCATCACTTTCCCGGATTCCGGGCGCTCCAGCAGTCCCGCTGTATGCAGCAAGGTCGACTTGCCGGATCCGGACGGTCCGACCAGGCCGACAAGCTCGCCGGCATTCAGCTGCAAATTCGCTCCGCTCAGCACGTGCAACTCGCCGGCCGCCGTCTTGTAGAAGCGATCAATATCGCGAAGTTCGAGAACCGGCTGTGTCATTACTCGAACCTCAGGGCGCTGACAGGGTCCTGGCGGGAGGCCCACCAGGCCGGAATGATGGACACAAGCATGGACATGCCCAGCGCGTAGAGACCGGTCCGGATCACTTCGCCCCAGTCCAGGATCGCCGGCAGGCCTTCAAGGCCATAGACTTCCGCATCGAACACTTCGCCCGGAACGAACAGGTTTATGAAGGCCTCGACCGCGCCGATATTGGTCACGACAAGAATGCCCACCGCCATGCCGAGCAAGGCGCCAAGTGTTCCCAGAATGGTTCCCACCAGCAGGAACACCCTCAACACGCCCCCCTTGCCGAGACCGATTGTCCGGAGGATTGCGATATCCCGCGTCTTGTTCTTCACCAGCATCACCACGCCGACAATGATGTTCAATGTTGCAATCGCCATGATGACCATGACCAGCAGGCGAACCATGGTTCGCTCCACCTGCAGCGCATTCAGATATCCGGCGCGCTGGCTCTTCCAGTCGAACGTATAGAGCGCATTGCCGGTCGCATCGGCAATGGCCGCCATGGCTTCTGTCGTCCGGTTCGGGTCATCAAGCCGGATGTCGAGCATCTGGTACCGGTCTTTCGACTGGAACAGGATCTGCGCCTGCTCCATCGGCATGAACATGTACAGCCGGTCCAGTTCCACGCTGCCGGTCTTGAAGACATCCCCGACCGTGTAGGCCTTGCTGCGCGGCGTGGACCCAAGCGGCCCGGCATTGGTCTGCGAGGTGATGATTTCCACCTTGTCGCCCGGCCGCACGCCGAGGCCCTCCCGGCCGGCTGCGAGGAACGCTCCCATCATGATCACATTGCCGCCATTGCGGCCTTCACCGAAGCCGGCCGCGATCGCCGCCTCGCCCCCATCCTTGAGGAACGGCATGGTTGCCAGGTCTTCCTGCCGGATGGCCCGCACTGCGGCGCCGGTCTTCCGGCCATTGGCTGTCACCAGGACATATTCCTCGATATAGGGCGACACGCTGGAAACACCGTCGATCAGGCTGATCGTCTCGGCAATCTGCTCGGCCTCTTCTTCTGTATACGATGCGACAACCCCATAGACATGCGGCTGGCCACCGAGAAGCGCGTCCAGAAGGGTCGCCCGAAACCCGCTCATGATCGACATGGTGATGATCAGGGCGGCAACGGCAAAGAAGATGCCCACAAAGGAGATCACCGAGATCAGGCTGGCGCCGCCATGCTCTCTCTTGGCCCGCAGATAGCGCCAGGCGAGCGTACGCTCCAGCTTGCCGAAAGGCGCGGCGGCGGCAGGAAGCTCACTCATGCGGGGCGAACCCTGGCGAGGGCGTCAGCGAGCGGCATTTCCTCTTTCTCCCCCGTCTTCCGGTTCTTCACTTCCACGACCCCATTCTTCAGACCGCGCGGTCCCACAACGATCTGCCATGGCAGACCGATCAGGTCCATACGCGCAAACTTCGCTCCGGCCCGGTCCTCGGTCTCGTCATAAAGCGTATCGATGCCCGCCAGTTCCAGGGCGGCATAGGCCTGGTCGCAAGCCTCGTCGCAGGCTTCATCGCCGACCCGCATATTGATGATGCCGACCTGGAAGGGCGAAACGCTTTCCGGCCACACAATTCCGTGTTCGTCATGGCAGGCCTCGATGATCCCGCCGACCAGGCGCGAGACGCCGATGCCATAGCTGCCCATTTCAACCGGCACCATCTGGCCGTCCGGTCCCTGCACGACCGCATTCATCGGCTCCGAATACTTGGTCCCGAAATAGAAGATGTGCCCCACTTCGATCCCGCGGGCCGAGACTTTCCGGTCCTCCGGAAGGTCGGCAAAGGCAGCCTCATCATGCATCTCCTCGGTCGCCGCATAATATTGCGTCCGCTTTTCGACTTCCGCCGTCAGATCGGCAGAGAAGTCGAGGTCCAGCCCCGGCGGGGGCATGTCCAGCAGGGTCCGGTCGCAGAACACCTCGCTTTCGCCGGTGTCCGCCAGGATGATGAACTCATGGCTCAGTTCACCGCCAATTGGTCCGGTATCGGCGCGCATCGGCACCGCGGTCAGGCCCAGCCGGTCAAACGTGTTCAGATAGGCGCAGAACATCCGGTTGTAGGAATGGCGCGCGGCCTCTGCCGTCAGGTCGAAGGAATAGGCATCCTTCATCATGAATTCGCGGCCCCGCATCACGCCGAAGCGCGGACGGATCTCGTCCCGGAACTTCCATTGCTGGTGATACAGGTTCAGCGGCAGCTGCTTGTAGCTTTTGACGTAGGAGCGGAACACATCCGTGACCAGTTCCTCATTGGTCGGCCCGTAAAGCATGTCGCGGTCGTGCCGGTCGGTGATCCGCAGCATTTCCTTGCCATAGGCTTCATAGCGGCCGGACTCCCGCCAGAGGTCGGCCTGCTGCAGCGTCGGCATCAGGAGTTCCACAGCGCCGGCGCGGTTCATCTCCTCGCGCACGATCTGCTCGATCTTCTTCAGGACACGCAGGCCCAGCGGCAGCCAGGTATAGATGCCCGCCCCGTTCTGCCGAACCATGCCCGTGCGCAGCATCAGCTGGTGAGAGACGATCGCCGCATCGGACGGCGCTTCCTTGGAAACGGGAAGGAAATACTTCGACAGACGCATGGAATCTCCGTGATCGCGCGCTAAACGAAGGCCACCTAGCCGCAGCCGGCCCTATTGCGCAAGCAAACGTGGCACGAGCAGGGCCGTCAGCACGGTCAGCACGGTTGCGCCGCCGGTCGCCCAGAGCGCCTTCTTTGCCAGCATGGGATGTTTCGGCGCCGCTTCCTCGGTTCCCGGTGTCGTGGATTCATCTTCCCACTGGCCCTGCACGCCAATGGGAAGCACCACGAAAAAGGACAGCCACCAGGCAATCGTGAACACGACTCCGGCGCCAAAGATCGACATCAGTGCGCGTCCTTCGGCGTTTCCATCAGTTCGATCAGCACCCCGTTCGAATTCTTCGGATGAACGAAGATGATCAGCGTGCCATGCGCGCCGATGCGCGGCTTGCCCAGCACGGTCGCGCCGCGTTTGTTCATCTCGTCCACGGCCTGATGAATGTCCTCGACCTCGAAACAGACATGATGCTGTCCGCCCTTCGGGTTCTTGGCGATGAAATTGGCGATGGGAGACTCCGCACTCAGCGGCTCGATCAGTTCGATCTGGCTGTTCGGCAGGTTCACGAAACAGACCTTCACGCCCTGCTCCGGCATGTCGAACGGCGTGGTGATGTCCGTCGCACCATATAGCGTGCGATAGGTTTCGCAGGCGGCGTCGATATCCGGCACGGCAACGCCGACATGATTCAGGGGGCCGATCTTGAACTCTGACACGGGTTTCAACTCCTCAATACGATCACTTCTATAACGGGGCGGTGACCAAAGGTTTCAAGGCATGCCTTCCGCAGGGCGCGGCCGACCGTGCGCTCTACCGCATCATCGTCCATCCGGTCGCGTTTCTTCATGCGACCAATTGCATCCTCGGCCGCGATTTCGAGCGGTTCGATACTTTCATCGGCAATGCGCCCATCCGGTTCCGACAGGCCCTTGGCCAGAACGACCGGTCCATCCAGCACGTCGCCATCCTCGTCCAGCGTCAGGGTGGCAAACAGAATGCCTGAGAAAGACAGCTTGCGGCGTTCATCAATGCCCTGGGCGCCTTCCGGCACCAGCCGGTCCCCGTCGAGGAACAGGCGCCCCGCCGGCACAACATCCACAATTTCCGCCTCGCCGGGAGCCAGCCTGACCAGGCTGCCATTTTTCGGGGTCACCGCATGCGGCACCTGAAGGGATTTCGCAAAGGCCGCATGCTCCATGATGTGGCGCCGCTCGCCATGCACCGGAACGGAAACATGGGGGCGTACCCAGCCATACATGCGGCGCAGCTCGTCGCGGCAGGGATGGCCGGACACATGGATCGGATACGGCACCATGCGCGGCGTGATGACCCGCACACCCTGTTCCGCAAGCGAGTTCTGAAGCTCGAAGATCTCTTTCTCGTTTCCGGGGATCTGGCGGGACGAGAAGATGACCGTATCGCCGGCATTCAGCGTGACATGGCGATGGTCCCGGCGCGCCATGCGGGACAGCGCGGCACGCGCCTCGCCCTGACTGCCGGTACACAGGTACAGGATATGTTCGGCCGGAATGTGCGCGGCATCGCTCTCATCCACGAAGTCCAGCGTCGATGGCAGGATCCCGACAGACTTTGCGGCATCCGTGATCCGGTGCATGCTGCGCCCGACCAGACAGACCGCCCGGCCCGCCTGTTCAGCCGCCTCAATGATCGATTTCACCCGCGCGACATTGGAAGCAAATGTGGTCACGGCCACAGCCTGCTTCTGCTCGGCGATCAGCTTGATCAGCCCCTGCTTGACCCCTTCTTCAGATCCGGACTCGCCTTCCTCGAACACGTTCGTGGAATCGCACACCATGGCCAGCACGCCGGCATCGCCAAGTGCCGTCAGGCCTGCCACATCCGTGGTCGAGCCGATCTGCGGGTCCGGATCGATCTTCCAGTCGCCTGTGTGCAGGATCGTGCCCAGCGGCGTCTTGATGGCCAGTGCGTTGGGCTCCGGAATGGAGTGAGTCAGCGTCACATAGGTGACCTCGAAGGGGCCCGCCGTCACGGTGCCGCCCAGCGAGACGGGTTTCAGCCAGGCAGGATCCACGCCGCGCTCGACCATTTTCGACCGCACCAGCTCCGCCGTGAACGGTGTGGCATAGATCGGCGCATTGGTCTGCAGCCGCGGATACAACAGGCCGACTGCGCCGATATGATCCTCATGCGCATGCGTCAGGAAGATCGCGTCAATCTTCTCGCCGATGAGATATTCCGGGTCAGCGCAGATCAGGTCGATGCCCGGCGTGTCGAGCGAGCCGAACGTAACCCCCAGATCCGCCAGGATCCAGCGCCGGTCATGGGATGGGCCATAGCCATAGGCGTTGAGGTTCATCCCGATTTCGTTGCATCCGCCAAGCGGAAGGAAAACCAGTTCGTCCTCTATGCCGTCCGTATCTGCCATGCGCTTCAAGAATTCCGTCTGTAAATTTCGAGCAGGCCCCGAATGGTAATGTCCTGATCATAATAATCTATGGTCTCGCTGGCGCCTTCGAACAGTGACGCAACGCCGCCGGTCGCGACCACTTTCATCGGCTTGCCGAATTCCGCCTTGATCCGGGTGACCAGGCCGTCGATCAGGTCGATATAGCCCCAGAACACGCCGGATTGCATGGCGCTGATCGTGTCCTGCCCGATCACGCGCGGCGGTTTCTGAATGGCAATCCGCGGCAATTGCGCTGCAGCGTCATGAAGGGCCCGCATGGACAGATTGATACCTGGTGAAATGATCCCACCCTCAAAGCCGCCATCCTCGGCCACGACATCGAATGTGGTCGCTGTGCCACTGTCGATCACGATCAGATTGCCTGAATACGTCATATGGGCGCCGAGCGCGCTGACGATCCGGTCGGCTCCAACCTGTTCGGGTCGGTGAATACGAACCGGCACGCCCGTCTTCAGGCTCGGATCGCCAATGAACATCGGCTCAATCTCGAGATACCGCCGGGCGAGGTTGCGGAAATTGAACTGTGCCTGCGGCACGACCGTCGAAATCACACACCCCTTGATACGTTTCAGATCAACGCCATGCATGTCCGCGAGACGCCACAGCCATGCCGCATGATCATCAGCGGTCTTTGTCGGGTCGGTCGCACTGCGCCACTGGTTCACCCATGCCTCGCCATCATGAATGCCGAACACTGTATTCGTGTTGCCTACGTCGATTGCCAGAAGCATTGCTCAGCCACTCCCTATCAGGCTCACATCACCCGCCCGGACGATTTCCCGGCGCCCATCCGGCAGCCTCAATATCAAGGATCCGTCTTCGGCCATGTCTTCGAATACGCCTATCAGCGGATCGCCATTTCGCGAAACCGATACCGTCTCGCCAAGGCCTTCCGCCACTTTGAGCCAATCGGCCCGCAGCCGGTCAAAACCGTTTCGCGCATGCGCAAGCCGAACCGCGAACGCCGCGCGCAAGGCCGACAGCACATCAGCCGGCGAAAGCACCGTATCCCCGCGCAATTGATGCAGCGATGTGGCCGCCTGCCCGGCCCGATCGGGAGCGGTCGTGACGTTGATCCCGATCCCGGCAGCGACCCAGAAAGCGTCGTCCTGTCCGCCGGTCTCGATGAGGATGCCGGAAACCTTCGCGCCGTCGATCCGTGCGTCATTTGGCCATTTCAGCTTGACCGGAGCGTCCGGTGCCAACTGGCTGACCACATCCGAAACCGCCAGCGCAGCAGCAAACGGAATACGGGCTGCCACGCGAATGCCGCCCGGCTCGTGAAACAGGGCCGTCGAGAACAAATTCCCCGTCGGAGAGATCCATTCCCGCTGCAGGCGTCCGCGTCCGGCAGTCTGGGCCTCTGCGACCAGCCAGCTATCCTGGAACGTCCCCGCTTTCGCGCGCCGCCTGGCTTCGGTGTTCGTGCTGTCTATGACGCCAAGATTGTAGACGGGCCAGGTTGAACTCAAGCTGGCAGCCCCAACGCAGCCGATCCGGCCCAGCCTGACAGGGCGTTGATGAAGAACAGGAACAGGATCCCTGCCACCAGCGCGGCCAGCAGCACGGTCATGGTCACAGACCCGTCAATGGCCTCGAATTTCTCGGTTGGCTCATCAAACCACATGATCTTGATCAGGCGGAGATAGTATCCAAGCGACACGACCGAGGCGAGCACGAGAATGATGACAACCGGCATCAGACCGGCATCGACGCCGGCGGTCAGCACTTCCCACTTGCCGAAGAACCCGCCAAAGGGCGGCAGGCCGGCCATGGAAAAGATCAGGATCGACAGCGCGATCGCCAAAATCGGACGCTTGCGCATCAGGCCGCCCAGCTCGTTGATGCCCTCCACCATTCCGCCTTTCCGGCGCATGGCCAGAACGCCCATGAACAGGCCAAGCGACGCAATGGCATACAAGGTCATGAAGACCAGCAACGGTCCGGCGCCCAGCTCCTTGCCGGCCGCAACCGCCACCAGCGCATAACCGATATTGGCGATGGAGGAATAGCCCAGCAGACGCTTGATATTGGTCTGCGTCAGAGCGCCCAGCGAGCCGATGATCATGGACAGACCGGCAATGATGCAAAGGATCAGCTGCCACTGATCGATCACATCCCCGAACACGGTGAACATGACATTCGCGAAGACCACCATGCTGGCCATTTTCGGCGCGGAAGCAAAGAAGGCCACCACGGGCGTGGGTGCTCCCTCATAGACATCCGGCGTCCAGATGTGCATGGGCGCGGCCGACACCTTGAAGGCCAGGCCGACAATCATCAGAACCATGCCGAACATCATGCCGATGGACGGGCTTGCAGACGCGATCACTGCGAACTCGGTAGATCCCGAGAAACCATAGACCAGCGAAGCGCCGTAGAGCAGCATGCCGGACGCCAGAGCGCCGAGCACAAAATATTTGAGGCCTGCTTCCGACGCCTTGGCGGAATCCCGGTGGAAGGCCGCCAGCACATAGGATGACAGGCTCAGGGTCTCGACACCCATATACAGTGTCATCAGATCGGCTGCCGAAAGGATGATGCCCATGCCGAAGGAGGCGAGCAGGATCAGCAGCGAGTATTCGTACCGGATGGTGCCGTGGCGCTTCAGGAAACCCTCCGAAGCCATCAGGGCAAATCCGGCCAGCGCATAGCTTACAAACTTCGCGAAATTGACAAAGGTGTTGGTACGTACGAGGCCGCCAAAGGCTTCGCCGCCCTCATAATTCAGCAGGGAAAACGCCGCCGCTGCGAACAGGGACAAAGCGCCGAACTTGATGGAGACGCTGTTGAACCGGTCCTTCAGCGTCGCGCCAATGAGGACGCCGGCCAGGGCGATTGCGACAAGCCAGAGTTCCGGGCCAATCGCCAGTATCATGGCAGTGAAATCAATCATGAGATCAGCCTCCCGCCATCAGGTTCAGGATGCGCAAGGCAGAACCCTCGGTAATGTTGAAGATCAAATTGGGTGCGACACCGAAGAGGATGGTCAGCAGTGCGAGTGGCGCGATGCAGATCCATTCGATCAGGCTCATGTCCTTGATCGTCTCGAGCTTCGGATTGGTGATTTGTCCGAACACGGTGCGGCGATACAGCGTCAGCATGTAGACGGCCGAGAAGATCACACCGAGCGCGGCGCCCGCTGCGGCCCAGGTTGATGCCTGGAAGCCACCGACCATGGTCAGAATCTCGCCGATGAATCCGGACGTGCCCGGCAGGCCGACATTGGCCATCGTGAACAGCATGAAGAAGGTCGCATAGACCGGCATGCGATGGACGAGCCCGCCATAGGCCGCGATCTCTCGCGTGTGCATCCGGTCATAGACAACTCCAACGATCAGGAACAGCGCGCCGGAAATCAGACCATGGCTCAGCATCTGGAAGATCGCGCCCTGTACGCCCGCTTCGTTGAAGGCAAACACGCCCAGCGTGACAAAGCCCATGTGCGCGACAGAGGAATAGGCGATCAGCTTCTTCATGTCGGTCTGGCGCCAGGCGACCAGAGACGTGTAGACAATAGCGATCACGGCCAGCGCGAACATGAAGGGCTGGAACAGCTGGCTCGCATCCGGGAACATGGGCAGCGAGAAACGCAGGAAACCGTAGCCGCCCATTTTCAGCAGCACTCCCGCCAGAACAACAGAGCCTGCCGTCGGCGCCTGAACGTGCGCGTCAGGCAGCCAGGTGTGGACCGGCCACATCGGCAGTTTTACGGCGAAGGAGGCCATGAAGGCCAGCCAGAGCCAGGTCTGGATACCCGGGTCGAAGGCATACTTCTCGAGCACTTCGAAATCGGAGCTTCCGGCCGCCTGATACATGTAGACCACTGCTACCAGCATCAGCAGGGAGCCGATCAGCGTGTAGAGGAAGAATTTGAACGCGGCATAGATCTTGTCCTTGCCGCCCCAGATGCCGATGATCAGGAACATCGGGATCAGGCCGGCTTCGAAGAAGATGTAGAACAGGACCAGATCCATCGCGGTGAACACACCGATGATGAAGGTCTCCAACACAAGGAAGGCCACGACATATTCAGTGACGCGGTTGTGGATGGAATTCCAGCTGGCCAGCAGGCAGATCGGGATCAGGAAGGTCGTCAGCAGGATCAGCGAGATCGACAGGCCGTCCACACCCATCTTGTAACTGATATTGCGATACCAGCTATAGTGCTCAACAAGCTGGTACCCGGTCTCGGAAGCATCGAATGCCGCAAAGGCTGCCAGGGACGCGATAAAGGTCGCACCTGAGATGATCAGTCCGGCCAGAAGCGCGGTGCGGCCCTCGGAATCCCCGGAAGACGCCTCCCGGCTGCCAGCGGTCGCCGCGCGGACGAGCATGATGATGAGCGCCCCTGCCAGCGGCAGGAAGGTCATCGCTGAAAGAATGGGAAAACCGCCCATCAGTTGGCTCCTCCAGCGCGCAGCCACAGTATTCCGCCGAATACGAGTGCAGCGCCGATAATCACGAAAGCATAGTGGTAGAGATATCCGGTGTGCATCTTCGACAGTCGCCCGGCCGAGGATTTCGTCACGGCGGCAACGCCATCCGGACCGATCCCGTCAATGATCTTCTTGTCGGCCTTCCAGAACAGATTGCCCAGCAGGGCCGATCCCTTGACCAGGGTCGCCTGATAGATCTCGTCGAAATACCATTTGTTGTAGAACAGCGAGTGCAACGGTCCGCCACTGTCGGCAACACGCTGTCCGACACCGCGGTTGAAGTAATAGGTGAAGGTCGCCACCAGGAAGCCGGCAATCGTCACGACCAGCGGCGCGAACAGCACCCATTCCGGAACATTGTGCCGATCATGCAGGACATGGTTCTCGGCAGCGCGATAGATCGACCCAGCCCAGAAGGCTTCATTGCTGTGATCGACAAAGGCGTCATAGAAATAGACACCCGCAAAGATCGCGCCCAGGCTGAGCAGCGCCAGCGGCACCAGCATGACGAGCGGGCTTTCGTGCGGCGTGTGACCATGACCATGGCCATGCGCATCATGGGCTTCGTCATGAGCGGGATCATCATGATGATCATCAGCCTCCCACGCTTTCGGGCCATGGAACGTCATGTAGATCAGGCGCCACGAGTAGAAGCTGGTCAGGAAGGCCGCGAGCAGGCCGAACCAGAAAGCCATCTGGCCGAACATGACTTCTGCCTGCCCTGCTGCAAACGCGCTTTCGAGAATGGCGTCCTTGGAGAAGAAGCCGGCAAAGCCGATCTTGGTGTGCGGAATGCCAAGGCCGATGATCGCAATCGTGCCGATCATCATGGCCGCATAGGTCAGCGGCATGAATTTGGCGAGACCGCCCATCCGCCGCATGTCCTGCTCATGGTGCATGCCGTGAATGACGGAGCCTGCGCCAAGGAACAGCAGCGCCTTGAAGAAGGCGTGCGTGAACAGGTGGAACATGGCCGCTTCATAGGCGCCAACACCGGCGACAAAGAACATGTATCCGAGCTGTGAACAGGTCGAATAGGCAATGACCCGCTTGATGTCGTTCTGCGCCATACCGACCGTGGCGGCATACAGCGCCGTGACGGCGCCGATGATGGTGATCATGCCGGCCGCGTAGAATGTGTATTCGTAGATCGGTGACAGGAGGCAGACGAGGTAGACACCTGCGGTGACCATGGTCGCGGCATGGATCAGTGCCGAAACCGGGGTCGGGCCCTCCATCGCGTCCGGCAGCCAGACATGCAGGAAGAACTGGGCCGACTTGCCCATGGCACCGATGAACAGCAACACGCCGATCACTTCGAGCGCATTCAGGTCCCAGTGGAGAAACGGAATGACCAGGTCGCGCACAGGGTGAGACTCGGTGAAACCAACCGGAACGACCTGAACATTGTTGCGCACGGCCTCAAGCACCGGGCCGAACTCAACAGAGCGGAACACGAAGAACACGGCCATGATGCCCAGCGCGAGGCCGAAATCGCCAACACGATTGGTCACGAAGGCCTTGATCGACGCATCATTGGGCGCCTTGTTCTGATACCAGAAACCGATCAGCAGGTACGATGCGAGGCCGACGCCCTCCCAGCCAAAGAACAGCTGGATGAAATTGTCAGCCGTCACCAGCATCAGCATCATGAATGTGAAGAGCGACAGGTAGCTGAAGAAGCGTGCCTTGTGCGGATCCTCGCTCATATAGCCCCAGGAATAGAGGTGCACGAGGCCCGAAACGCCCGTGATTACGGCCATCATGACGATCGACAGCGTGTCGACGCGGATGGCCCAATTGGCCTGGAACTCGCCGACATGGATCCATGGCATCAGCGTGATGATATGCTGCTTGAGGTCATGTCCGGTGGTCGCCGCAACGAGGCTCGCATGATGCTCTTCGGTTCCGGCATGGCCACCAATGCCGGCAACATAGGCGAATAGCTGGATCAACGACAGCAGGCCTGCGGAGAGCACCACGGCGGTTGTCAGGCTCATCACGATCTTGTCGCCGATCTGCTTGTGCAGCAGGCCGGTCAGCGCGACAAGCCCCGGTGCCAGGACGATGTAGAGGATCAGGATATCTGGAAGCATCGCCCTACCCCTTCATCAGGTCGACATTCTCAACTGAGATGTCGCCGCGATTGCGGAAATAGACCACGAGGATGGCCAGCCCGACCGCTGCTTCGGCAGCAGCGACGGTCAGGACCAGCATGGCGAAGATCTGCCCGGCGATGGTGCCGCTGAACACCGAAAAGGCGATCAGGTTCAAATTCACCGACAGCAGGATCAGTTCGATCGCCATCAGGATGACAATGATGTTCTTGCGGTTCACGAAGATGCCCACGACCCCGATGGTGAACAGGGCCGCCGAAACGGCGAGAAAATGGGAAAGCCCAAGGTCCATAGTCTTAGATCCCCTGCCCCGGAGTGGGGTCTTTCAGTTCATAGGCGTCGCTGCGGCGGCGCGAGGTCTGTTTGGCGATGTTCTGACGCTTGGTCTCCGGCCGATGGCGCAGGGTCAGGACAATTGCCCCGATCATGGCGACCAGCAGGATCACGCCAGCCATCTGGAACAGCAGCAGGTATTGCGTGTACATCACCTGCCCGATGGCCTCGGCATTGGTGTCGGCTCCTGGAGATGCATCGAAACTCGTGGACATTTCGCCCGTGCCAACCACGGAGGCCAGAACGATTTCTGCGGCAAACACGATGCCCACCAGAACCGCGAATGGCCAGTATCTCAGCGTGCCCTGTTTCAGCTCGACAAAGTCGACATCCAGCATCATGACCACGAACAGGAACAGGACAGCGACGGCGCCGACATAGACCACGACCAGGAGCATTGCCAGGAATTCGGCGCCGATCAGGACCAAAAGGCCGGCCGAGGAAAAGAAAGCGAGAATGAGCCACAACACCGAATGAACGGGGTTGCGTGCCATGATCACCGACAGCGCCGAGACGAGCACGACGGCCGCGATCAGGTAGAAAGCGATGACTGCCACAGCCCTACAAGGCCCCCTTCTTGGCGGGGCGATCCATGCCCCACGAGGTTAATTAACGGCGCCTAGCGGTAAGGCGCGTCGAGTTCCAGATTCTTGGCGATCAGTCGTTCCCAACGATCTCCATTCGCGAGCAGCCGGTCCTTGTCGTAGAACAGCTCCTCGCGTGTTTCGGTCGCGAATTCGAAGTTCGGCCCTTCCACGATGGCATCCACCGGACAGGCTTCCTGGCAGAAACCGCAATAGATGCACTTCACCATGTCGATGTCATAGCGCGTGGTGCGGCGGGCACCATCCGCGCGCGGTTCAGCCTCGATCGTAATGGCCTGCGCAGGGCAGATCGCCTCGCACAGTTTGCAGGCAATGCACCGCTCCTCACCGCTGGGATAGCGGCGCAGCGCATGCTCGCCCCGGAAACGCGGTGACAGGGGGTTCTTCTCGAAGGGATAGTTCACCGTCGCCTTGCGCGTGAACATTTCCTTCGTCGCAACGACGAGCGCGCCGAGAAAATCGGTGAGGAGCGCGCCGCGAATGGTCTGCGCCAAGCTCATGACTGAACTCCCAGATAAGCGACATAGCCGGACACGATCAGAACCGCGACAAGCGAGGTCGGCAGGAAAATCTTCCAGCCGAGGCGCATCAGCTGGTCATAGCGGTAACGGGGCACGATGGCCTTCACCATGGCGAACATGAAAAAGAACAGGAAGATCTTGAACATGAACCAGAACAGGCCGGCAAACGCGTTGAGGAACGGATGATCGCGTACGAACTCCTCTCCCAGCGCAAAGGGCCCGTGCCAGCCGCCCAGGAACAGGATGGTCATGAGGGCGCACATCAGGACGATGTTCAGATACTCGCCCAGCATGAACAGCAGATACGGCGTCGATCCATACTCGACCTGGTATCCGGCCACGAGTTCGGATTCCGCTTCCGGAAGATCGAATGGAGGCCGGTTGGTTTCCGCCAGTGCCGACACGAAGAAGATGATGAACATCGGGAACATGACCAGGATCAGCGGGAAATGCTGGAAGCTGAAGGCATGCCAGGTCCAGATGCCGCCTTCCTGAGCATTGACGATATCGGTCAGGTTCATCGATCCGACCAGCAGGATCACCGTCACGATCACGAAGCCGATGGAGACTTCATAGGACACCATCTGCGCCGCCGAGCGCAGCGCGCCAAGGAACGGGTATTTCGAGTTCGAGGCCCAGCCGCCCATGATGATGCCGTAGACACCAAGGGAGCTGATGGCGAACAGGTAGAGTACGCCGACATTGAGGTTCGAGATCACCCAGCTCGTGCCGCTGACCGTTCCCGGCGCCACCGGAATCGCCGCCCAGGCTGCAAACGCCAGCGTACAGGTCAGGATCGGAGCGATCAGGAAGACCGTCTTGTTGGCACCGGCCGGAATCACGATTTCCTTGAGCAGGAACTTCCCGAAGTCCGCGAAGGATTGCATCAGGCCGAATGGACCCACGACATTGGGGCCCTTCCGCATCATCACGCCTGCCCAGACCTTCCGGTCCAGCAGAAGCAGGAATGCGATCGACAACAGCAGGACCAGCGTGAACAGGCCGATCTGCCCGAGGACCAGCAATGGCCCCCAAAGTTGCCCGAGAGACTCGACATAATTGCTCATGGCGCCCGCCCTACTCCGCTGCCACCGGGGTGTCCAGCGCTGAGGCCAGCGCCGAACACTCGGCCATCGTCTTGGACGCCCGTGCTATCGGGTTCGTCATGTAGAAATCGTCAAACACCGGACGGAATGTCGCGGTGGAAAGACCGCCGGACGCTCCGCTCATCGGAGCTTTCAGCGCGTCTACCCCCATGGCACCCGGCGCGAAACCGAGTCCTGAAAACACGGTGCTTTCACCGTCCGGTCCACGCAGCTCCGCCCGCAATGCGTCCGCCGTGTCATAGGGCAGTGTCTTGCCCATCACATCCGACAGCGCGCGGAAAATCGCCCATCCTTCGCGCGCCTCGCCCTTGGGCTGCACAGCGCGGCTTGTCATCTGGACGCGGCCTTCCGTGTTCACATAGGTCGCCGACATCTCGGTATAGGCGGCGCTCGGCAGGATGATGTCCGCCCGCGCGGCGCCAGCATCACCGTGGGAGCCGACATAGATCACGTTCGCGCTGCCAAGGCGTGACAGGTCTACCTCGTCCGCGCCAAGCAGGACCACAGTTTCCATGGTTCCGGACAGGATGTCCGCCGTCGTTCCGCCGCCTTCACCCGGCACGAAGCCGACATCGAGCGCGCCAACCCGGCCTGCAGCATTGTGCAGAACGCCGAAACCGGCCCAGCCTTCTTTGACAGCGCCGACCTCATGCGCCAGCTCAAGCGCCTTTGCCAGAACGGCTGCGCCATCCTCGCCGCACAAGGCGCCTTCGCCTACGACGATCATGGGACGCTCGGCCCCGGCGAGCACTTTGCCAAAGTCGCTGGAGCGAACATCCGCGAGCGCAGATGCCCCGCCGCCCAGCCAGGCATGATCATAGGTCAGGTCTGCTGCCTCACCAATCCGGCCCACCTTGAGATCAGCCCACAGCCAGGCCTTGCGGATGCGGGCGTTCCAGACGGCGGCTTCAACACGCGGATTGGTGCCGATCAGCAACAACGCGTCGGCGTCTTCCACGCCGGCCAGAGTCCCATTCAGAATGTAGCGTTCGCGCACACCATCGGTGCCGTATTGGGCCCCTTCAGGGCGGCAATCCGTACTCTGGATGCCAAGACTGCGGAACAGGTCGAGCGCGGCCTTCGCCTGCTCGACTTCAACGAGGTCACCGGCCACGACACCCACCTTGTCTGCCGGAACAGACAAGGCCGCCTTGACGGCCGCAAAGGCTTCGCCCCAGCTTGCCGGGCGCAGTTTTCCGTTCTCGCGGACATAGGGCTTGTCCAGACGCTGGCGCGCCAGGCCGTCCCAGACAAAACGGGACTTGTCCGAAAGCCACTCCTCATTGATCTCCTCATTGACCTCGGGAAGGATCCGCATCACGCCATCGCCCTTCGCATCCACGCGGATGGAGGCGCCCATGGCGTCCATCACGTCAATCGAGGACGTCTTGCGCAGTTCCCATGGCCGCGCATTGAATGCGTAAGGCTTCGAAGTCAGTGCGCCGACCGGGCAGAGGTCGATCACGTTGCCGGAAAGCTCAGAGGTCAGGCTCTTTTCCAGATAGGTCGTGATCTCGGCATTTTCGCCGCGCGAGATCATGCCGAGTTCCTCGACACCCGCCACTTCCGCAGCGAAGCGCACGCATCGCGTGCACTGGATGCAGCGGGTCATGATCGTCTTGACCAGCGGCCCCATATTCTTGTCTTCAACGGCGCGCTTGTTCTCGTCATAGCGGCTGCCGGCGCGGCCATAGGCCATGGCCTGATCCTGCAGGTCGCACTCACCGCCCTGGTCGCAGATCGGGCAATCCAGTGGGTGGTTGATCAACAGGAATTCCATCACGCCATTGCGGGCCTTCTCCACATAGGCGCCCTTGGTGCGAATGTTCGGCGCCGATCCGTCGCGATTGGGCCGCATGTCCCCGACGGTTTGCGCACAGGAGGCAATCGGCTTCGGCGCGCCTTCCCATTCAACAAGGCACATGCGGCAATTGCCCGCCACCGACAGGCGCTCATGGTAACAGAAACGCGGAATCTCGGCCCCTGCTTCTTCGCAGGCCTGCATCAGCGTGTAGTGGCGGGGGACTTCGATGTCCTTGCCATCGACGTTCAGCTTGAAAAGATCGTCTGACATTGTCCTACTCCGCTGCCACGACTGCGCCCTGCACCATGGCGCGCGGCAGCCTGTACTGGTTGATGCGATCTTCGATCTCGTGACGGAAATGACGGATCAGGCCCTGGATCGGCCAGGCTGCAGCATCTCCCAGCGCACAGATCGTGTGACCCTCGACCTGCTTGGTCACGTCGAGCAACGTCTCGATTTCGTCATGTTCGGCTTCGCCCTTCACCATGCGTTCCATCACGCGCCACATCCAGCCCGTGCCTTCGCGGCAGGGCGTGCACTGGCCGCAGGATTCGTGCTTGTAGAAGTATGCGAGACGGGCAATCGCCTTGATCAGATCGGTGTCCTTGTCCATCACGATCACGGCCGCCGTGCCAAGGCCTGACTTCAGGTCCCGCAGCGTGTCGAAATCCATATAGGCGTCCATGATCTGTTCGGCCGGAACCATTGGCACCGACGATCCACCCGGAATCACGGCCTTGAGATTGTCCCATCCGCCCCGGATGCCGCCGCAATGGTTGTCTATCAGTTCGCGGAAGGTGATCGACATCTCCTCCTCGACATTGCACGGCTTGTTCACGTGACCCGAGACGCAGAACAGCTTGGTGCCGGTATTGTTCGGACGGCCAAAGCCCGCAAACCATTCGGCGCCACGGCGCAGGATGGTCGGCGCAACGGCAATTGACTCGACATTGTTCACAGTCGTCGGGCAGCCATAGAGCCCCGCATTGGCTGGAAATGGCGGCTTAAGGCGCGGCTGACCCTTCTTGCCCTCAAGGCTTTCCAGAAGCGCAGTCTCTTCTCCGCAGATATAGGCGCCGGCGCCGTGATGAACATAGAGATCGAAATCCCAGCCATTCACATTGTCCTTGCCGATCAGCTTTGCCTCATAGGCTTCCTTGACGGCCTTCTCCAGCGCGTGACGCTCATTAATGTACTCACCGCGGATGTAGACATAGCACTTGTGGGCCCGCATCGCGCGGCTGGCCACCATGCAACCTTCGATCAGGAGGTGCGGGTCATGCCGCATGATCTCCCGGTCTTTGCAGGTGCCGGGTTCGGATTCGTCTGCGTTCACGACCAGGTAGTGCGGCCGGTCGCGCACTTCCTTCGGCATGAATGTCCACTTCAGCCCGGTCGGGAAGCCCGCTCCGCCACGGCCACGCAGGCCGGACGCCTTGATCTGATCACAGATCCAGTCCGGTCCCTGGTCGAGCATTTCCTTTGTGAGGTGCCAGGCACCCCGCTTCTTCGCTGCTTCCAGATCGGGCGAATGCAACCCGTACAGGTTGGTGAAGATGCGATCCTTGTCCTGCAACATGGCCTATTCCTCATCATCCTTGCTGGAAGCCACTTCCCCGGCATCGACGCGTTTCGAGAACTCTGTCTCGGCTCCGCTTGCCAGCAGTTTGGCTTGTCCGATCCAGTCTTCGCGTTCAATTCGCCCCGGAAAGCTCATGAAATCCTCGACCCAGTCGACATTGGACGGCGTCCATTCGGCGATCTGACGGAACGTGTAGATGCCCAACTCGTTGAGGGCGTCCTCATTCTTCGGACCGATGCCCTTGATGCGCTTGAGGTCGTCTTGATCCTCAGCCGCAACGGCGAGGGTTTCCGGTTTTTCACCCGCCACCTCTGCCTTTTCACCGGAAGCTGCCGCTTCGGTCTTCGAAATCAGCGTGGTTTTCCCGGTGGTTTCCTTCTGAGGAACTTCGCGCTGCGTATTGGTCGGCGCTCCTTCGTCCGGCTTTCCGGCAGCAGTCGGCTCGGGTTCCGGCTCGCTTGTCGGCAGGTTCGGCAGCGCGCTGATCTGGTTGCGCGTCCCGTCAAACAGGTCGGGATCGGTAAGGATCGCCGTACCGCCTTCCGGCGCGCTGTTGATGCGGTCGACCTGAGGGCCGGGATGCGCTTCGACGCCATTCTTCAGCTTGTTCAGAATGATCGACAGCATATCCGGTGTCAGGTCTTCATAGTAGTCGTCATTCACCTGAACCATCGGCGCGTTGACACACGCACCAAGGCATTCGACTTCTTCCCAGGAAAGGCGCCCATCATCAGTGACATACATCGGTTTGCCGATCTCGGTCTGGCAAACCTCCTTCAGCTTCTCCGCGCCGCGCAGCTGGCACGGCGTCGTACCGCAAAGCTGGATGTGATACTTGCCCACCGGCTGAAGGCGGAACATCGTATAGAAGGTCGCGACCTCGTAGACTCGGATGTAGGGCATTTCCAGACGGTCTGCGACTTCACGCATAGCCGGCTCGGACAGCCAGCCATTATTGTCCTTCTGTGCAAGCCACAGCATCGGGATTACGGCAGACCGCTGTTTGTCCGCCGGGTATTTCCCGCGCCAGAAGGCAATCTTCTCCTCGGTCTCCGGCTTGAAGGCGAAACTGTCGCCTCCGGCCTCAAGGTCAAAACGGCGAAGTGCCATCACTTGCCCCTTTTCGAAAAACTGCGACAGGCGTCAGCACGAATGGCTGCGCCGCCGGAAATGCATGAAAGCTGATTGCTCACCGGTCGATCTCCCCGAACACGATGTCCAGAGAGCCCAGGATGGCCGACACATCGGCCAGCATGTGACCCTTGCACAGGTGATCCATGGCCTGCAGGTGCGGATAGCCCGGCGCACGGATCTTGGCGCGATACGGCCGGTTCGTACCGTCAGACACGAGATAAACACCGAACTCGCCCTTTGGCGCCTCGATGGCCACATAGGTCTCGCCTTCGGGAACGTGGAACCCTTCAGTGTACAGTTTGAAGTGATGGATCAGGGCTTCCATCGAATTCTTCATTTCGGCCCGGCGCGGTGGCGCCAGCTTGGACCCCGGAACGAGCACGGGCCCCGGACCTTCCTTCGACATCAGATCGATGCATTGCTGCATGATCTTCGTCGACTCCCGCATCTCTTCCATGCGGCAGACATAGCGGTCGTAATTGTCGCCATTGCGACCAACCGGGACCTTAAAATCGAGTTCGGAATAGCACTCATAGGGCTGCGACCGGCGCAGGTCCCAGGCAAATCCCGAGCCGCGCACCATGACGCCGGAAAATCCCCAGTCCATGATGGTCTTTTCATCGACCACGCCGATATCGACATTCCGCTGCTTGAAGATGCGGTTCTCGGTGATCAGACTCTCGATCTGGTCGAGCTTGCCCGGGAACTGTTCGCACCACTCGGCAATATCGTCGATCAGGTCCTGCGGCAGATCCTGATGGACGCCACCTGGCCGGAAATAGGCTGCGTGCATCCGGCTGCCGGAGGCGCGCTCATAGAAGACGCACAGCTTCTCACGCTCTTCGAACCCCCAGGTGATCGGCGTCAGCGCGCCGACATCCATGGCCTGCGTGGTCACGTTCAGCATGTGGGACATGATCCGGCCAATTTCGGAATACAGAACGCGAATCAGGCTGGCGCGGCGCGGAACCTCAATGCCCATCAGCTTTTCCACGGCCAGGCACCAGGCATGCTCCTGGTTCATGGGCGCGCAATAATCCAGCCGGTCGAAATACGGCATGCCCTGCAGGAAGGTCTTGTATTCCAGCAGCTTTTCGGTGCCGCGGTGAAGCAGGCCGATATGGCTGTCCACACGGGTCACGACTTCGCCATCCAGATCAAGGATCATGCGAAGCACGCCGTGGGCGGCCGGGTGCTGAGGACCGAAATTCAGCGTGAACTTGCGGTCATCCATCTCGGAGATGTGCGCGGTGTCAGCCATTATTCAGAAGACTCCTCGGCTTTCTCATCCCCGGGGATCTGGCTCGTCATGCCCTCCCAGGGCGAGAGGAAATCGAAATTCCGGTATTCCTGTGCCAGTTCGACCGGCTCGTAGATCACGCGCTTCTCGAGATCGTCATATCGAACTTCATAGTGCCCGGTCAGGGGGAAGTCCTTGCGCAGCGGATATCCCTCGAACCCATAATCGGTCAGGATCCGGCGCAGGTCGGGGTGATCCGAAAATTGAATGCCGTACATGTCGAACGTCTCGCGCTCGAACCAGTTGGCGGCGGGCCACAGCCCGACAATGCTCGGCACGGGCGTATCCTCATCGGTGCTGATGCGCACGCGAACGCGATGGTTCATCCGCATCGACAGGAGGTGATAGACAATCTCGAACCGCTCCGTGCGCTCGGGATAATCGACGCCGCAAACATCGATGAACGTCTCGAAATTGCATTGCTGGTCGTCGCGCAGAAACCGCAGGAGCGGCACGATGTGGTCGCGCTCGGCCAGAATCGTCAATTCGCCTACCGTGACGTCTGCCGATTTGACGGCATCGGGCTGGCGCGCGGCAATATGCGCTCCGAGCTCCTTCAGGGCTTCGATCGCTTCTGTGGTCATCTTCTTCAGCCCTTACCGTTCCAGCGAGCCTTCGCGGCGAATCTTCTTTTGCAATTGCAGGAAGCCGTAGACCAGTGCCTCTGCCGTCGGCGGACAGCCCGGAATGTAGATGTCGACCGGCACAATGCGATCACACCCTCGCACGACGCTGTAACTGTAGTGATAATAGCCGCCGCCATTGGCGCAGCTGCCCATGGAGATCACATAGCGCGGCTCCGGCATCTGGTCGTAGACCTTGCGCAGGGCCGGCGCCATCTTGTTGGTCAGGGTCCCGGCCACGATCATCACATCAGACTGTCGCGGCGATCCGCGCGGCGCCATGCCGAAGCGCTCCAGGTCGTAACGCGGATTTCCGGCATGCATCATTTCCACGGCGCAACAGGCGAGACCGAAGGTCATCCACATCAGGGACCCCGTACGGGCCCACGAGATCAGGTCGTCCGCGGCGGCCGTGAAATATCCCTTGTCGGCCAGCTGGTCCGACAGGCCGGTATAGAACGGATCGTCATTGCCTGGCTTGAAGCCGCCTTCGACGCCGGTCCGGGCACCGCCAAGCGCATAAGTCTTGAAGTCGTCTGCCATTATTCCCACTCCAGCGCACCGCGGCGCCACTCATAGATGAACCCGATCGTCAGGACGCCCAGGAACACAACCATCGACCAGAACCCGACAAGACCAATTGTTCCGAGGCTTACCGCCCACGGGAACAGGAAGGCGACTTCAAGGTCGAAAATGATGAACAGAATCGCCACGAGATAGAAGCGCACGTCGAACTTCATGCGGGCATCGTCGAAAGCCGGAAAACCGCACTCATAGGCCGAATTCTTCTCAGGATCGGGATTGCTGGGTGCCAGAAGGGCCGAGCCTGCAATGAATAGCCCCGAAATCACGGCTCCGATGACCAGGAAGATGATCACGGGCAAATAGTCGAGGGCCAGGCGTTCGATCTCTGACATGCTAGCTTGTCTCCTGCCGCAAGGGTGGCTTGATCTCGCGCCGGATTAGGACGGTTTCGCGTGACGCGCAACAGACAGACGCAATATATCGCAGCCACAAACTTTATCCCGGAACGGTGCCCATTTCACGGGCAGGATGCTGCGGCGGTGCGTCACGCCGATCTGACGCCAAGATGCAAATCATTCTCAACCAACCCCATGAAATCACAGGCTTTCCTTGCGAATGAATCGCAAAGCCTCAGCGGCCGAGCGACATGCCCAGCGCCGTTACGCTTTCCTCGGTCAGATGCCCCATCGGCAGGCCGCGCTCCGACTGGAAGGCGGCCAGTGCGGCCAGCGTCGCCGGGCCAAGCACTCCGTCAGCCTCGACCGGGTGCCCGGCCTCTGTCAGGGCGCTCTGCAGGGCGGTGACCACGCCCTCAGAGAGCGCCGTGTCGCACACGACCGGCCGCGTCGACATCACCCCCCCGCCCGTTGAGACGCGCTTCTCTACCGTCCGGTAGGTTGCCGGCACGATGCGCACCTCCTCCCGCGCCGGTACGACAAGAGTTTCGACCATCACGGTTTCATATTCCGCGGGGTGCTCAACCGTTTCGATTCGCTCCGGAACCGTTTCAACCTGTTTCACCAGAGTTCGGAATTCTGCCGGAATGACCCGCGTTTCGGTCCGTTCGGGTGTCACGATCTCGGTCTTCGTGACGGTTTCGTAGACGGGCGGCACCTCCACAGGGCACAGCCAGGCCGCTCCGATTGACCTCACGCAGGCCGAACGGTCTTCCGGATCGCGTGTCACGACGTCCCAGCGCGTTTCAGCCGGTCTCAGCAGCACCCGCTCCGTGTGAGTCTCGTATTCAGCCGGGATCACGATCGTTTCAGTCCGTTCCGGACGCACGAGCACCTGCTCGGTCTCGGTCGTGTACTGCGCCGGGACGATCCTGCGCTCTGTCCAGGCTGCGCGAACGAGCATCTCGGTCGGCACCATTTCATACTCTGCGGGCAAGACGACGATTTCCATGCGTTCGGGCTGATCGACGACCTGCTCGGTCACGATTTCGAAGCGCTCGGGCAGCAGCACGCTGGCCTCGCATCCGAGGACAGGCCCTGCGCTGTCCTCAGCCACGGCCGACGACAGCTGGGAGCAGATGATGCCAGTCAGAAGAAGGATCACAGGCTTCAATGGTATCGCCCTCCCTGCTTGGTCACGCGGCTCACATCCATAGCGGTCGCGACCGCCCCAGACCAGCCTGAGCTCCAGCTTCCCTGACGATGAGTGCCGAACTTTACGAGCTGTTTGCCGCGAGCCACTGGCCTTCTGCGGCCCAATCAGTATTAGAGGGGCCGAATCCCCCTTCGCCGAGGTACCCAATGATCCCCAGATACACCCGTCCCGAAATGGCCGCCATTTGGTCTCCCGAGTCCAAATTCGGCATCTGGCTTGAAATCGAAACGCTTGCTGCCGAAGCGATGGAGCAGAAAGGCCTCATTCCGGAAGGTGTGACCGCGGCCGTCCGCGAACGTGCGGCGTTCGAAGTTGACCGGATCGACGAGATCGAGCGGGAAGTGAAGCATGACGTCATCGCCTTCCTGACCAATGTTGCCGAACATGTCGGGGAAGAAGCGCGTTTCCTGCACAAGGGCATGACCTCTTCCGATGTGCTCGACACCTGTTTCAACGTCCAGCTCGTCCGCGCGGCCGATCTCTTGCTGACCGGTGTCGACCGTGTGCTCGCCGCGCTCGAGAAACGCGCCTTCGAGCACAAGCTGACCCCGACCATCGGACGCAGCCATGGCATTCATGCCGAGCCGACCACGTTCGGTGTGAAACTGGCGACCTTCCATGCCGAGTTCCAACGGGCCCGCAAACGGCTGGAGCTCGCGCGGGAGGAAGTGGCGACCTGCGCCATTTCCGGTGCCGTCGGCACGTTTGCCAATATCGATCCGGCCATTGAGGCCCATGTTGCCGAAAAGCTGGGCCTGCAGATCGAGCCGGTTTCGACCCAGGTCATCCCGCGCGACCGGCATGCCATGTTCTTTGCCGTGCTGGGCGTGATCGCCTCGTCCATTGAACGGCTGGCCACCGAGGTGCGCCACCTTCAGCGCACGGAAGTTCTCGAAGCCGAAGAGTATTTCTCCGCTGGCCAGAAGGGTTCTTCGGCCATGCCGCACAAGCGCAACCCCGTCCTGACCGAAAACCTGACCGGTCTCGCACGGCTTGTCCGCTCCGCCGTGACCCCGGCCATGGAGAATGTTGCGCTGTGGCACGAGCGCGATATCTCCCACTCATCTGTTGAACGCGGAATCGGCCCGGATGCCACCGTGCATCTCGACTTCGCCCTGCACCGTCTGGGCGGCGTGATCGAGAATTTGGTCATCTATCCCGAGGCCATGCTGGGGACGATCAACAGCATGGGCGGGTTGCACAATTCGCAGCGCATCCTGCTGGCGCTGGTGGAAAAAGGCGTCAGCCGCGAGGACAGCTACCGCCTTGTCCAGCGCAATGCCATGCGCACCTGGAACAAGGAAGGCGACCTTCTGGACCTGCTGAAGCAGGATGACGATGTATCGTCACGCCTGACCGATGCAGAACTCGAGGCATTGTTCGACCTCGATTATCACTTCAAGCAGGTCGATACGATCTTCACGCGCGTCTTCGGACGCGCCTGATAGACGCTCACCCAACATTTGGTTCAGAAAGCGGCGATCAGATTCGTGTGAGCGCCGTTTTTGCCTTGGCAACCACGTCAGACCAGGCGCCGGCCGCAACATCCTTTTCCGTGGCGATCCAGGATCCACCCACCGCCACGACATTCGGCAGCGCCAGATAGTCTGCCGCATTGTCCGCGCTGACGCCCCCTGTGGGCATGAACTCCAGATGCGGGAGCGGCCCCGACAGCGCTTTCAAGGCACCGACACCTCCGGCGATTGCTGCCGGAAACAGCTTCAGCATCCTGAAGCCTTCTTCATGCCGCGTCATCGCTTCACTGGCGGTCGCAACGCCGGGGATGGTGATGTCCTTGTGGTCCCCAAGCGCATCCAGAAGCTTTGGCGACATGCCTGGCGATACAAGAAAATCAGACCCGGCATTCATTGCATTGCTGACGTCTTCACCTGTCAGCACCGTGCCGGCCCCAACGATCAGGTCCGGCTGGGCCTTTTTCATCTCCTCGATCACCTTCAGCCCGCTCTCCGTGCGCAGCGTGACTTCGGCAATGGTGAGTCCGCCGGCAACCAGCGCCTCGGCCAGGGGCGCCGCCGCATCAACGTCCGGGACGACCAGAACCGGAACGATCGGGGCGCGCCGGGCGGCGGCCTTCAGGGCATCAAGCGAGGAAGTCATGTGTGCGTCTCCTGAGCGTAATAGGCTGCGGCGCCGATCAGGGGCGCTTCGGGATCGTGCATAAGGCGTACGGGACAATTCGCAAGGTAGCCCGACATCGGGCCACGATCGCGAAACCGGGCGATGGCCTCCGGCCGACGGAGATAATCGACGATCCGCTCCGTCACGCCACCAGCAAGAACGACCCCGCCCAATGCGCCGTTAGCCAGGGCCAGATCGCCAACCGCGCCCATCACGGCCTTGGCGCGCATGGCGATGAGCTGATCGAACATCTCATCGCCCTGATCGGCCCGAATTCGCATGTCCTGCGGCGAAACCTCTTCCTTTTCCCGGCCGAACACTTCGCAGAAGGCATTATGGACGAAGTCCAGCCCCATGCCCGACGCAACCAGTTCGTTGGACACATAGCCCTGATCTCGCATGAGAATGCTGGCGACATCGAATTCCAGCGTGTCCCGAGGGGCATAGGCGATGTGGCCTCCCTCACCTGTCAGAACGCGCCATGCATCATTGCCGAGCGGGAACAGGGTGGCGACGCCAAACCCGGTGCCCGGTCCAGCCACGATCACCGGTAAATCCTCCACGGCATCGCCGGGCAGCACTTCCTCGAAATAATCGGATGAGTGTTCTGGCACCGACCTGGCCATGGCCGTGAAGTCGTTGATGATCTGTATGTCATCAAATCCAAACCGCTGACACAGCGCACGGGCCGAGACGTGCCAGTTCCGGTTTGTCAGCTCGACTTCCCCATTGCGCACGGGCCCTGCCATCGCAAAGCAGGCCCGCCGGGGCTTCAGTCCGGTCTCCTCCAGATACTGCTGAAGCGCACTGGCGAACGTGTCGAAATTGTCGCCTGCCAGTTTCGTAAAGGAGTCTATCTCGGTCTTGCCATCGCGCTTGGCTGCCAGCGCGAACCTGACATTGGTTCCCCCAACATCCCCGACCAATACCCGGTCACTCATACGCTCAGTCCCCGCGACTCCAGAAATTGAACTGGCTGGCACCATTGGCCGCCGGCCCCGCAAGCTCACGGAAATAGGTGAACATCTCCCGGCCAAGCCCCATTCCGTTTTCGTTTGGGCGATATTCGTCCGGAACACGCTTTTCGAATTCCTCGGCCGGAACCTTGATGTCCAGAACGCCGCGCTCGGCATCGAACACGATGATGTCTCCATCGCGGATCCGGGCAATCGGCCCACCGCGTGAGCCCTCGGGGCTGACATGGATGGCGGAGGGCACCTTGCCGCTGGCGCCGGACATGCGTCCATCCGTGACCAGAGCCACCTTGAATCCCCGATCCTGCAGGACGGCGAGCGGCGGGGTCAGCGTATGCAGTTCCGGCATGCCGTTGGCGGCCGGCCCCTGGAACCGCACCACGGCCACAAAATCCCTGTCCAGCTTTCCGGCATCGAAGGCAGCCTTCAGCGCCTCCTGCGAGTCGAAGACCATGGCGGGCGCTTCGACGACACGGTGCTCAAGCTTCACGGCAGACACCTTGCTGACGCCCAGACCGATTGGCCCGTCCATCATGCGCAAGCCCCCATCTTTCGAGAACGGATCGGTCACCGGGCGCAGGATGTCTGTGTTCGCACTGGTTTCCGGCGCCGGTCGCCATGCAATTTCACCCTCTTCGAGGTACGGCTCCACAGCATAGTCGGAGATCGCGCCTGCAACGCCCTGCGCCGTCCCATCCATAAGGCCTGCGGACAGCAATTCGCGCACCAGAAAACCCATCCCGCCTGCGGCATGGAAATGGTTCACATCCGCCGGGCCGTTCGGGTAGACGCGCGCAAGCAAGGGCGTGACGGCGCTGATGTCGGCAAAATCCTCAAGCGTCAGGATAATGCCCGCGGCAGCCGCCATGGCGGGCAGGTGAAGCGCATGATTGGTTGATCCGCCGGTGGCCATGAGCCCCACCACCGCATTCACAATGGAACGCTCGTCAATCATTTCACCTGCGGGAAGATAGTGGTCGCCCTGCGCGTGCAGCTGCGCGATGCGGTGCGTGGCGGCACGGGTCAGAGCGTCCCGGATGGGTGTGCCGGGATTTGCGAAGGCCGCGCCCGGCAGGTGAAACCCCATGACTTCCATCAGCATCTGGTTCGAATTGGCTGTGCCGTAGAAGGTGCATGTGCCTTGTGTGTGATAGCTTTCCGACTCGGCCTTCAGCAGCGCATCGCGCCCAACCTTGCCCTCGGCAAAGAGCTGGCGCACGCGCTGTTTCTCCGGATTGGGCAAGCCGGACGGCATCGGACCGGCCGGGACAAAAATGGACGGGATCCACCCGAAGCGAAGCGCGGCAATGACCAGGCCCGGAACGATCTTGTCACAGATGCCGAGATGCATCGCGCCATCAAACACGTCATGGCTGAGGCCGATCGCCGAAGCCATGGCGATCACGTCGCGCGAAAACAGGGACAGCTCCATTCCGGTAAACCCCTGAGTGACGCCATCGCACATGGCCGGAACACCGCCCGCCACCTGCGCAATGGCATTCACTTCACGAGCGGCCTCGCGGATGAACTTCGGATAGTCCTGATACGGCGCATGGGCGGACAGCATGTCATTGTACGCGGTGATGATGCCAATATTCGGCCAGCCCGCACCCAACAGCTGCGTCTTTTCGATCACGGCACAGCCAGCAGAGGCGTGCGCCAGACTGCTTTCCGACATGCGGCGGCGGGCAAAGTCCGACGGTCGCCGACTGCGGATCATGTCCAGATAGGCTTGCCGGGAATCCCGGGAGCGCTCCCGGATCCGTTCGGTCACTTCGACAATCTTCGGATTCATCTCTGTCATCATGCTGCCCATACGACCGTCAATCGCGGCCCCAATTTGTCGATTGCATACCGGATTGGCTTGTCCATGGCTGATGCGGTCAACGCCGTTTCAAAGACCGTTTTCTTGGCCTCGCCAAAGATCAGCAGGATCGCCGAGGCCGCATTGGCGACCGCCTGCCCGGTCAGTGTGATGCGCGCGGTATGGTCGCCCGCGACCGGGCACCCCGTCGCGTCAATGGCCGCGACCGCGGCCTGGCTGTCGAGAGCCTCGGCCAACCCGGCCGATCCAGGAAACCAGCTGGCCGTATGCCCGTCTTCGCCCATGCCAAGCAGGACGACATCGGCCGGCGAGCAATGTGGCGCATAGGCCTGCGACCGGTCCGCCACGGCGGCGCCCGGCGCTGCGTCCAAGGTCTTCATCGGCAGGAACCCCGCTGCGCCCGCATGGCCCCGGAGCAGTCTTTGCCGCACCAGTCGCTCATTCGATGCGGCATCTTCCGGGTCAACCCAGCGCTCGTCCACCAGCCCGATCATCACCCGGCTCCAGTCCAGCACCTCCCCGGTCAGGGCATCGAACACGCCTCCGGGCGTCGACCCACCCGACACCATCAGGGATGCGGTGGCCTTGCCTTCAAGCGCTTTCTCGAGGCCGCCGACAATGAATTGCGTTGCGAAACGGGTTGCCGCCTCGCGGGACCCGAAGGGCAGGAATTGATGGCTCAGACCGCTCATGTGCTCTCCCACCATGCCCGGCTGTCCCGGTCCATCATCATGGCTGCGGCGAGCGGACCATCTGATCCCGCGGCATAGGCTTCCGGGCGCTCTCCGGAGGCTTCCCAGGCCTCGATGAGACCGTCGACCCACGTCCAGGCCGCCTCAACCTCGTCCTTGCGCATGAACAGGGAGAGATTTCCGCGCACCACATCCATCAGCAGCCGCTCATAGGCATCCGGATAGCGTACCGTGAAACTCTCCGCATAGGACAGGTTCAGCGGCAGTGACTTGACCCTCAGGCCGCCCGGGCCGGGCTCCTTGATCTGCACGAACAGGCGAACCCCTTCGTCCGGCTGAAGACGGATGACCAGGCGGTTCGCGGTTTCATGCCCTTCCCCGAAGATCGAATGCGGCGTCGGCTTGAACTGGATCACGATGTCGGAATGGCGATGCGACATCCGCTTGCCGGTCCGCAGGTAGAAGGGCACGCCGGCCCAGCGCCAATTGTCGATGCTCGCCTTGATGGCGACGAAGGTTTCCGTGGTGCTTTCGCTGCCGGAACTCAGTTCCTCCAGATAACCCCGGACGGGCTTGCCGTCCTTGACGCCCGCCTTGTATTGCCCGCGCACCGTCAACTTCTTCGCGGCCTCGCCGGAAATCGGCGCCAGCGCGTTCAGCACCTTGATCTTCTCGGTACGCACATCATCGTCCTCGAGCTGGTGCGGCGGCTCCATCGCGGTCAGGCAGAGCAGCTGGAGGAGATGGTTCTGCACCATGTCGCGCAGGGCGCCGGACTTGTCGTAATAGTCCGCGCGTCCTTCGAGGCCAAGGTCCTCGGCGACCGTGATCTGGACATGGTCGACATAATTGCGCGACCAGATCGGCTCGAACAGCATGTTGGCGAACCGCAGCACCATGAGGTTCTGCACGGTCTCCTTGCCGAGATAATGATCGATGCGGAAAACCTGACGTTCGGCATAGACGCGCGCAACCCCGTCATTGATCGCCTTGGCCGATTCCAGATCCGTGCCGATCGGCTTTTCCAGCACCACCCGCATGTTCTCTTCGGCGAGCCCGGCCTTGCCCAGCGCGTCGCAGATCTGGACATAGAGGCGCGGAGAGGTGGCAAGGTAGAAGACGCAGGGCCGGTCATCATCAAGTGTCAGGAAGGATTTCAGGGTCTCCCAGTCGGCGTCTTCCTGGGTGGCATCGATGGACACATACTGGATCAGTTTTTCGAACCGGTCCCATTCGCCGGTGTCCCAATTGTCGCCGGTGGCCGCTTCACAGACTTCCCGCGCCATCTTGCGATAGGCCTCGGTATCCATGTCGCTGCGCGCGGTGCCGACGATGCAGCTCGACTCCGGTATCTGGCCATCGAGCCAGCGATGGAACAGGGCCGGCAGCAATTTGCGCCGGGACAGGTCGCCCGTTCCGCCAAAGATAACGATGTCGAACGGATCGACGGGAATGAATTTTGCCATGAGGCAGCCTCCAGAGCGTTCAGGGAGAACGGGGTTCAGGATGAAAAACTATCGGATGATTCACGGGCAGGTAATCCCGTCAGGAGGACGAATCCGCATTCCTCACACAAGATGGACGCGCCTTTGCGCAGTGCTGACCACATCCGATGCCCTCTCCCGGTCATTTTTTTGACGTCCTGCAAAATTTGCAGAACGCTCCAACTATAGTATGGACGTATGCGTCACGAATGTGACAACGTTGTTATCGAGTTCATACGCGGAGGAGACCGGGGATGTCCAGCACCAGAACGCGATTGGAAGACCTCGCGGCGATTGCCGGTGTCTCGATCGCGACCGTTTCGCGGGCATTGAACAACAGTCCAGCCGTCAATGATGAAACAAAACGCCGCGTCTGGAAGATCGCCCGGGAGCACAATTACAATTTCCGGCCGTCCATGCCTGCCCTGTTGTCGGGCGCGGCGGCGACGATTGCCGTGGTGGTGCCGACCCTGGCCGGCCGACAGACAGAAGTGTCGGATCCGTTCTTTCAGGAACTGATCGGCGGGCTCAGCGAAGCCGGCCGCTCTGCAGGCTGTGACGTACTGATCTCCTATCTGGCACCGAAGAACCATGATGATCTGGCCGCGATCATGACGGCAAACCGGGCCGAAGGGGTCATCTTCCTCGGCCAGAGCTTCCTGCATGAACGCTTCAACCAGCTCGCCGAGACCGAAAACCGGTTCATCGTCTGGGGTGCGGAAATCGCCGGGCAGAAATACTGCTCCATCGGGTCCGACAATCTCGGCGGCGGAAAGCGCGCCACATCGCACCTGATCAATCTTGGCAGACGCCGGATCGCATTCGTCGGGGACACGTCCAATCCGGAGATCCTGCAGCGCTATGAGGGATATATCGCAGCGCACCGACGGTCTGACACACCACTGGATCCGGACCTGACCCTGCAGGCCAGCTTTGACGTCGAATCGGCCGAAGCCGCCATCACCAGCCTGCTGGAACGCGGCATCCGGTTTGACGCGGTCGTCGGCGCCAATGACCTGATCGCCATGGCGGCCATTCGCTGCCTGTTGAAGGAGGGCCTGCGGGTGCCTGACGATGTTTCAGTGACCGGCTACGACAATCTGCAACTGGCCGCCTATGGCTTCCCGGCCCTGACCACGATCTCCCAGGATCCCGCCCGCGCAGGGCGCATCATGGTGGCCAAGCTGATTGCCTCGGCCGAAGACGGGCCGATGCGGTCCGAACGGTTGCCGACAGACCTGATCGTGCGGGAATCCTGCGGCCTCGCCTAAAGCCGGGCGATGCGACAGGAATGCGCCGGAACCGGCTGCCCGGCCGACATGTCGCCGCCAACCGATGCCAGAATCCGAGAAGCGTCGATCCCGGCGATGGCGGCGCTGCGGGGCTCACCCGACAGGTTGAAGACGCACTCGATTGTCTCTTCACCATGACTGCGATGAAAGACGAGCACATCGTCTGTCGCAGACCGGAATGTGATCGCGCCGAACCGGAGGGCCTGTGAGCCGGCCCGTAATTTGCCAAGCTCACGCGTGAAGTTCAGGACCGAGCCCGGGTCTTTTTCCTGCACATCCACCGACAGGCCTGCATGCCCCTGCCCGATGGGCAGCCACGGCTTGCCGGTTCCGAACCCGCAATTTTCTTCTGCCTGCGACCACGGCATGGGCGTGCGGGCCCCGTCGCGCCCGAGCGTGCGCGGCCAGTTTGCGATGGCTTCGGGGTCCTGCAGCTCCTCGAACGCAATCTCTGCCTGTGACAGGCCCAGTTCCTCTCCCTGATACAGGATCGGATTGCCGCGCAGACAGTACAGCAATGCATTTGTCAGCTTGGCCCGCACATCCGGCGCGACACCGTCGAACCAGCGACTGACACAGCGCGGCGCATCGTGATTGGAAAATGCCCAGGACGGCCAGCCTTCCCCCTCGGCGCCAAGCCAATTGGCCTGCGAGGCCGACACGGCGCCGGCCGTCAGCTGCCGCGCATACAGAAAGTCGAAATTGTAGGCCGAGTTCAGGTGCCGGTCGCCTTCGGTGTAGGCTCGCATTTGCGCAAGCGGGTTCGGACCGGGCACTTCGGCGACGGAGAAGATGTCGCCATAGGTGTCCATCAACTCCCGGAGGCGCCGCAGGAATTTCGGCAATTCAGGATGCGACTGGTTGTGGACGTGTTCCTGCAGATCGAATGGGCGCGATACCGACCGGGGCGGCGGTTCCTTGGGGGGATTGTCCCGGAAGTCCGGATCGAACAGGGCAAAGTTCAGCGCATCCAGACGGAAACCGTCCACGCCGCGCTCCAGCCAGAATCGCATCACTGACAGCAGCGCGTCCTGTACGGCCATATTGTGAAGGTTCAACTGGGGCTGGCTCGGCAGGAAATTGTGCATGTAATATTGCTGGCGCCGCGCGTCCCACGTCCAGGACGGCCCGCCAAATACGGCCTGCCAATTGTTTGGAGGGGAGCCATCCGGTTTCGGGTCCCGCCAGACATACCAGTCCGCCCTATCATTCGTCCGGTCCTGACGGCTTTGACTGAACCAGGGATGCGCATCGGACGAGTGGGCATAAACCTGGTCGATGATCACCTTCAGGCCGAGCGCATGAGCGCGGGACAACAGGCGGTCGAAATCGTCCAGCGTTCCGAAAACCGGATCCACATCGCAATAGTCGGCCACATCATAGCCGAAATCCATCATCGGCGACGTGAAGAAGGGCGAGATCCAGATCCCGTCCACGCCCAGCGACGCCACATGGTCGAGGCGCCTTGTAATTCCGGGCAGGTCTCCGACCCCGTCGCCATTCGTATCCTGATATGAACGCGGATAGATCTGATAGATCACCGCGCCCTTCCACCAGGGTGTCTGAGAGGAGGTTTCGCTCATGCTCCGATCCCGATTGGCCGTTTCCGCACACAATCACACGGCGCCGGAATCATGCAATCCTGACGACATCGACAGTACATGGAAAGACGGGAAAATCGGATTGACGCCTGGCAGGGGCAGCAGGACTCGAACCCGCGACCCTCGGTTTTGGAGACCGATGCTCTACCAACTGAGCTATACCCCTTCAGGCGAATGAGCGGTTTGCCTCAAATGCCGTCATGCCGCAAGACTAGAGGTTCAGCCCCTGGAGAAAAACTGTGTCCCGCATTCCCTATCCCGTTATCGACACCCTTCCTGAAGACACCAGAGCCCATCTGGACAAGCTGGCGCCACTGAACATCTTCCGAATGCTGGGGCACGCCCCGCATCTCCTGAAACCCTTTGTGGGGATGGGAACGGCCTTTCTTCAACAGGGCAAGCTGGACCCGGTGACCCGCGAATGCGTGATCCTGCGCGTGGGATACTTGTCCAACGCGAAATACGAGACGACCCAGCACGAAGCCATTGGATTGGCGGTCGGAATGGATGCGGACCTGATCGAAGCCGTGAAGACCGGCCCGGGAGCGGACGCGCTGAGCCATGAACAGAAGCTGGCGTTGACCTTTACCGACCATCTGGTGACCCATCCCCATCCGTCCGATGGTGCCCTCAAACCGGTGCTGAAACATTTCGGCGCGCCATTGCTGGAAGAACTGGTCCTGCTGATTGGCTATTACATGATGGTCTGCCGTTTTCTCGAAACCTTCGGGGTTGAAGTGGAAGCCGGAGGACCGAAGGGCATCGAAATCAAGTTGGACTAGGCATCGCACATCCCGGCCATGAAAAAAGGCCGCCCCCAAGGGGCGGCCTTCTGTCTGTGTCAGTCCTGCGCGTACGCGCGGACCGGGTCTTACTTCTTGATCGCGGAGACCACGCCGGCGCCGACGGTCCGGCCACCTTCGCGGATGGCGAAGCGCAGGCCCTGGTCCATGGCGATCGGCTGGATCAGCTCGACGTCCATTTTGACGTTGTCGCCCGGCAGGACCATTTCCTTGTCGGCCGGCAGGGTCACAACACCCGTCACGTCCGTGGTGCGGAAGTAGAATTGCGGACGGTAGTTGGTGAAGAACGGCGTGTGGCGGCCGCCTTCTTCCTTCGTCAGGATGTAGGCTTCAGCCTCGAACGTGGTGTGCGGCGTGATGGAGCCCGGCTTGCACAGGACCTGACCACGCTCGACGCCTTCACGGTCGATGCCGCGCAGCAGCGCACCGATATTGTCGCCAGCCTGGCCCTGGTCGAGCAGCTTGCGGAACATCTCGACGCCCGTGCAGGTCGTCTTCTGCGTGTCGCGGATACCCACGATCTCGATCTCGTCGCCGACATGGATGATGCCCTGCTCGACACGACCGGTCACAACCGTACCCCGGCCGGAGATCGAGAACACGTCCTCGACCGGCATCAGGAACGGCTTGTCCAGCGGACGCTCCGGCGTCGGGATGTACTCATCCACAGCCGCCATCAGCTCAAGCACCTTCTCCTTGCCGATATTGTCGTCGCGGCCCTCAACGGCAGCCAGCGCAGACCCGGCAATGATCGGAATGTCGTCGCCCGGGAAGTCGTAGGAAGACAGAAGTTCGCGAACTTCCATTTCAACGAGCTCCAGAAGCTCTTCATCGTCAACCTGGTCAACCTTGTTCAGGAACACGACCAGCGCCGGAACGCCAACCTGGCGGGCCAGCAGGATGTGCTCGCGCGTCTGCGGCATCGGGCCGTCAGCGGCGTTCACAACCAGGATTGCGCCGTCCATCTGGGCAGCACCCGTGATCATGTTCTTCACATAGTCTGCGTGTCCCGGGCAGTCCACGTGCGCATAGTGACGGTTCTCCGTCTCGTATTCCACGTGCGCCGTGTTGATCGTGATCCCGCGGGCCTTCTCTTCCGGCGCCGAGTCGATGTCCTCATAGGACCGCTTCTCGCCACCGCCCTGCTCGGCCAGCGTCATCGTGATCGCTGCGGTCAGCGTCGTCTTGCCGTGGTCAACGTGGCCAATCGTGCCGATGTTGACGTGCGGCTTGTTGCGTTCAAACTTTGCCTTGGCCATCGGGCCTCTCCTTGATTCAGTTTCGGTGTCCGGCCCGCCGGACGGATGAACATCAGGCCAAACGGCCTGTTAAACGCGCCTCATAGCCATGTGCGGCGCGGGTTTCAAGCACACAAATGCCAGTTACTGCGGTGCGGCTTCGCGGCTTGCCCCGACCCGAAACCCCGGATAAGCGGAAGCGGGATCAATTTACGCAAGGACAATGCTATGACCGCTGACCTGTCGGCCCATGCCGCACGCGTGGCCAAGGCTTCGCTGAAGGAGCTCGCGGATGCGCGGGCCGGGAACGCGCCACTCCGGGCAGCCGGATGGTCGATCGACCTGTCGCGGCACTATCTGGATGCCGAAGCCGATGCGGCGCTGCTGGCCTTTGGAGAGGCTACAGGTCTCAACGCTGCGGCGCAGAACCTGTTTGGTGGCGAGATCGTGAACCCGTCCGAGCAGCGCCCCGCCCTGCACTGGGCATTGCGCGCGCCGCAAGCCCTGTCCGGAGAAGCCGAAACGGTTCGTCAGAGCGTCCTTCCCGCGCTCGCCTTTGCACGCGACGTCGCCTCCGGCGCCGTCACAGGGTCGACAGGACAGGCATTCAACGCTGTGCTGCACATCGGGATTGGCGGATCCGACTTCGGCCCGCGCCTGATTGCCGATGCGTTTGAAGACAAGGCATCGGGCAAGATCGACCTGCGCTTCTGTGCCAATGTCGATCCCTTCGACTTGGACCGCGCGCTGGCAGGGCTCGACCCGGCCCGCACGCTGGTGATCGGAGTCTCGAAATCCTTCGGTACCGAGGAGACGCTGTACAATCTGGGGCGTGCCCGCAAATGGCTGGAGGCCTCGGTGGGTGACAGCTCCCAGCAGCATCTGGCGCTGGTGACCGCCAATCCGGATCGCGCGAAAGCCTGGCTGGACGGCCGCGAAGCCCATGTGTTCGATATGCCGCTCTCGGTGGGCGGCCGTTTCTCGCTCTGGTCCGCCGCGTCCCTGGCCTGCATGATCTATCTCGGGGCCGATGTCTTCGAGTCGATCCTGAAAGGTGCCGCCGACATGGATGCGCATGTGCGCACCGCAACGCTGGAAGACAATGCGGCGATGCGGCTGGCCCTGATGGATTACTGGAATGCGACGGTGCGCGGCGAAAGGATGCGCGTTCTGCTCGCCTATTCAAACCGGTTGAGACTGTTGCCGACCTATCTGCAGCAGCTGGAGATGGAATCCAACGGCAAGACGGTCGGCCCGAACGGCCAGCCCGTACCCGGTACGACGGCGCCGGCACTCTGGGGCGGCGAAGGCTCGGTGGGCCAGCATTCCTATCACCAATGGCTGCACCAGGGGTCTCAGGACGTCCCATGCGAGTTCATCCTGTCCCCGGACCGGGACCGGGATGCGTCAGGCGTGACCGCCCTGACCGCACATGCGCTCGCCCAGGCCGAAGTGCTCGCCAATGGCCGCAGCCTCGACGATGTCCGGAGCGAAGAACCGGACTTGCCGGACGACGTCGCCCGGCAGAAGGTCCATGCAGGCGGACGGGCCTCCACTTTCCTGGCACATGCTAAGTTCGGCCCCGAGGCGTTCGGAGCGCTTGTGGCGCTGTATGAACACCGCACCTATTTCGCCGGTCATCTGTGGCAACTGAACCCGTTCGACCAGTGGGGCGTTGAGCGCGGCAAGACGATGGCGTCGCGGCTCAAACCGGCCGTCGAAGGCAGCGCCCGGGCGGACGATGCGGTCACCGCCGCCCTGATCGCGATGATATCCGGAGGCTGATCCATACTGGTCCTGCGCGAAACCTGTATCGGAGAAACCCGTGAGGTCCTGCTGGACGATACCGGGCGGCCTGTTGCGCTGCGCCTGTCGCGCTGGTCCGATCCGGCCTCGCGCCTGAAACTCGGTGACCGGGTCGAGGCCCGGATCCGCTCCCTGCAGCCCGAACAGGGCGGCGCCTTTGTCGAGACGGACCGCAAGGCACAAGCATTCCTGCGCCTCTCGCCCGGTCACGGGCTGACCGAAGGCGAGCGCTGCGGGTTGACCGTCGTGTCGGAGGCCCGGTCCGACAAGCTGGCGCGGGTGACGCTCGGAGAAGCGCCCGTGACGCCCCCTTTCGCCGATGGGTGGGCTTCTGCAGAAGTCGAAGAGGTTGCGCCGGGAGACGACCGGGTCGAAGCCGCCTTTGACGAAGCGGTTTCACCCAGCGTCGTCGTTCCGAATGGCGGCCGGCTGCGGATCGAGCGCACACAGGCGCTGATTGCGGCAGACATCGATTCCGCCGGACGCCGGGGCGTCGGCAGCGCGGCCAGCCGTGCCCTGCAGCTCAACCGGGATGCGAGCGCGGAACTGGTCCGCCAGATCGGGCTACGCAAGCTGGGCGGTCTGGTGGTGCTGGATTGCGTGGCCCCCCTGAATGCCGGGTCCCGCAAGACGCTTCAGGATTTCACGAAGACGCGCTTTGCCGAAGCCGGCTTCCCGACAGCGACCGTGCTGGCCCCGTCCCAGCTCGGCCTGATGGAGATTTCGTTGCCCTGGCGCGAAACCCCGCTGTCCGAGATCATCCTGGACCAGAGCGGGACCTGGTCAGGCGAATCGCTTTGCCTGGCCGGCATGCGCCACCTGGAACGGGCCGCAATTCGCCAGCCCATGGACCGCCTGGTGCTCGACCTGCCGACGCGCGCGCTGGCCTGGCTCGACGGGGCGGGCGCCCCGCTCAAGGGCCTGCTGGCGGAACGGTATGGCGGACGGCTGTCATATGCGGCCTCGACGCGCGACGCACCGATCGTATATCAGGCCTCATGAGCAAGCCCATGCCCTCCGGATCCCGCCAGCCCAAATGTGCCCAATGCCGCAAGAAACCGGTATCGGCCCAATACCGGCCCTTCTGTTCGAAACGCTGCGCAGATGTCGATCTGAACAAATGGCTGACGGACGGCTACAGCATTCCCGGCGCCCCGGTGGACCTGGCCGATGACGTGCCCGGCCAAGAGATGTCAGAAGATGACTGAAAACAGCATGGACAAGACGAAAAGCCTTCGTTAGATACCGCGCTTCCCCAGTGGCCCGCCCGGGTAGCTCAGGGGTAGAGCAGCGGATTGAAAATCCGCGTGTCGGTGGTTCGATTCCGCCCCCGGGCACCATTTTCCATTCAGATGCTGTCACGACTACGGCTTCAGCCTGTCTGACGGGAATGCCATGCAACGGGACGCCTCAGGCCACGAGGTCCTGATGGCGGGCTGCGAGGTCCCGCAGGGCCATCGGGGAGCCAAGCAGCTGGCGGTTTACGCCGATCCGCTTGAACCAGTAGTGCAGCCCGACAAGGTCGGTGAACCCCATGCCGCCATGCACTTCTGTCGATGTGCGCGCCACGAAGGTGCCCACCTCCGACAGGTGCGCCTTGGCCAGGCAGGCCATGACAATCGCTTCATCATCATCGGTGTCGATTGCGTGCGCTGCGTGCCATATCAAAGCGCGGGCCGGTTCCAGCCTTGCGGCCATTTCGGCGCAGAGATGCTTGACGGCCTGGAATGAGCCGATCACCCGGCCGAACTGCTTGCGTTCGCTCGCATAAGCCACAGCCTGGTCAAGCATGCATTGCGCCGCCCCCAACGTGTCGGCCGCAAGCAACACGCAGGCGACAGCAAAGGTCATGTCGGTCCGGTCGGGAATCGACGCCAGGGACTCATGGTCGACCTCCAGCTTCGAAAAGATCCGGGTCCGGTCGATTGTCTGCAATGGTTCCGCGTCCGGCGCGGCGACAACTTGCAGGCCTTGATCGGACCAAAGCAGACTGTGCGTCGCCTCCGCTGCATCCATGACCATCATGGCGCGACCGGTCAGATTGCCATCCGCCAGCCGTATGCCGGCGCCGTCGCGCCGTGACAGGCGCTCATTGAGGGCCAGGCTTAAACGCGCCTGCCCAGAAGCGATCGCTGCGCCGAGGCCGCCGGCCGCATCTCGCAGGGCAAAGGCGGCCACGCTGTTGGACAGGAACCGGGCCGGCACCACGCCATATCCGAAACACTCCTGAACCAGGACGGCATCCAGCACACCAAGGCCTGCGCCCCCCTCCGTCTCCGGAACCAGAATTCCGTCCAGCGCCAGTGCGCCAATCTCTTCAGCCAGACCGGCTGTTGCGGCGGCATCGTCCTGCGCGACCTGACGGATCAGATCGAGCGGTATGCGGTCCGCCACCAGACGCCTGACGGTTTCCTGCAGCAGGACCTGATCTTCGGACAGTCCAAATTCCATGGGTCTAGCTCCTTGCCGGCTTTGGCTCGCGCGGCATGCCAAGCCCGCGTTCGGAAATGATGTTCTTCTGGATCTGCGCCGTACCCCCGCCGATGATCAGGCCGAGGTCGTACATGTAGCGCCATTGCCAGCTGCCGCCGGCGCGCAGGTGCTCGCCCGACTCGTAGAGGATGCCCAACTCGCCGAGCGCATCGATCGCCAGACCGGCAATCTGGTGGTTCAACTCACACCCCTGAAGCTTGACGACGAGCCCGGCCAGTCCCGCCGTTTCCCCTTTCAGCCTGTTGGTCGTGATACGCAGGCCGTTGGCCTGCATTGCGTAGACGTCTGCCTGAAGCGCCATGAGCCGGTCCCTCAGGACGGGATTGTCGATCAGACGCTGACCATTGACCGTTTCCGACTTCATCAGTTCGACGAGTTCCACGAAACGGGCCTTTGTCGCGTTCGGATCGCCCAGCATGCCGCGCTCATGCGTCAGCGTTGCGTTGGCCACCTGCCAGCCCTTGTTGACCTCGAACACGACACCACTCTTCGGCACACGGACGTCTGTGAAGAAGACCTCGTTGAAATTGGCCGCGCCCGTCATGTCGACCAGGGGCCGCACTTCAATTCCCGGTGTGTCCATCGGAAACAGGATGTAAGTAATGCCGTGATGCTTCTTTGCATCCGGGTCCGTGCGAACGAGGCAGAATATCATGTCGGCCTGCCGGGCGGTCGATGTCCAGATTTTCTGGCCATTGATGACAAAATGATCGCCGTCTTCGACTGCGCGGGTCTGGAGTGCTGCAAGGTCCGATCCAGCGCCGGGTTCGGAATATCCCTGGCACCAGATGAGGTCCCCCTTCAGCGTCGGCTCGATATAGGCGGCCTTCTGTTCCGGCGTGCCAAGCTCCAGCAGGGTTGGCACCAGCATCGAGATGCCTTGACCGGCGAGCGGCCGCGGCAGGCCCGAGCGGGCGAACTCCTCGGCAATGATGCGGGACTTCAGAATGTCCGGCTCGGCGCCGTATCCGCCATATTCCTTCGGGATCGTCCGCGCGGTGAGGCCCTCGCTGATCAGAAAGGCCTGCCAGGCAAGGCGTTTCGGATGCTTCAGCCCCTTGTCGTCCGGTCCGGGCGCGAGATGGGCATTGGCGTTCAGGATCTCCGCGACCTGGTCGCGGAAAGCGGCGTATTCGGGGCTGAGTGTCAGGTCCATGACCGAACTGTCGACCGGCTTCCCCAAGGGAGTGCAACAGCAAATTCGAACCGGGCCTTGCACACCGTAGCGTAAAGCTGGCTAGCTGCGATCAGTCAAAGGAGGACACCCATGCCCGTCGAATACAAGAAACAAGGCAATGCCGCGATCATCACCATGAACCGTCCTGAGGCGCGCAATGCGATCAATGGCGAAATGGCCAGCACGATGGAAGCCGCCATCGACCAGATGGAATCCGATCCGGAAGTCTGGGTCGGAATCCTGACGGCAGTTGGCAAGGCTTTCTGCGCGGGCGCTGACCTGAAAGAGATTTCAGCCGGCAATGGGGCAGCCCTGTCGACCAAGAAGGGTGGCTTTGCCGGGATTGCCCGCCGTGAGCGGACCAAGCCGCTGATCGCAGCGATTACAGGGTCTGCGCTGGCCGGCGGGACCGAAATCGCGCTGTCCTGCGACATGATCATCTGCGCGGACAATACAAATTTCGGTCTTCCTGAGGTGAAGCGTTCGCTGGTTGCGGGCGCGGGCGGCCTGTTCCGCCTACCGCGCGCCATTGGCCGCGCCGTCGCGCTGGAAGCCATCCTGACGGGCGACCCGTTGCCGTCCCAGCGCGCCTTTGAGCTCGGCATGGTCAACAAGGTTGTCCCGGAAGCGGATGTCATGTCGGAAGCGCAGGCCCTGGCAGCGCGGATCACGGCGAACGCCCCGCTGGCGGTTGCCGCCAGCCGGGCCGTCGCCATGGACGCCACCAGCAAGAGCGATGACGAGCTCTGGAAGGATAGCGGCAAAGCCTTTGCCAGCATTGTCGGCACCGAGGACTTCAAGGAAGGCCCGAAAGCCTTCATCGAAAAACGCGCCCCGGTCTGGAAGGGTCGCTGATCAGACAGGCTTTGTTTTGAGCCACCGGACGGCGCCAAGCCCGGCTGCACGTCCGGTGGCCAGACAGGCTGTCAGCAGGTATCCGCCAGTCGGCGCGTCCCAATCCAGCATCTCGCCGGCGCAGAACTGGCCGGGACGGTCTTTCAGCATGAAGTGATCGTCGAGCGCCTCGAAGGATATTCCGCCATCGGTCGAGATGGCTTCGTCGATTGGAAACAGGCCGGCGACCGGTACGGGCAAATTCTTGACCAGACGGGCCATTTGATCCGGGGAGTCAGCCGCCTCAAGCCCCCCGAACTCGAACAGCAACGCCCGCTTCACGCCGGACAGGTTCAGCGTCTTTCGAAGATGATTGGACAGGGATTGCTTGCCACGGGGTTTTGACAGGCGCCGGACGATTTCGTCTTCAGAAAGGTCGGGGAGCAGATCCAGGTACAGCACCGCCTGCCCGGCAGCCTCGAGCGCGTCACGGACACTCAGGGACAGGGAAAAGACCGCGCCGCTTTCCACGCCGCGTTCCGTGACGACGAATTCTTCGCGGCTGGCCTGTTCCCCGAATCTGACCGCAACGTTTTTTACCGGCATGCCGGCGAATTCGGCTTTCATCCGGTCAGACCAGCTGACGCGCAGGCCGCAATTCGACGGACGAAATGGCGACACAGAAATGCCAGCCGCCTGAAAGGCGGCCCGCCATGCACCATCGGATCCGAGCCGGCTCCAGCTGCCCCCGCCCAGGGCGAAAACCTGCGTGCGGGAGGAGACGTGTCGCGGGCCGTCGGGCGTGTCGAAGGTCAGAGCGCCATCCTGATTCCAGCCTGTCCAGCGATGGCGCGTGTGCAGGCGCGCGCCGGCGTCCGTCAGGCGTGAGAGCCACGCCCTGAGCAAGGGCGATGCCTTCATCTCACGCGGAAACACGCGGCCCGTGGGCCCGGTAACCGGCTGGATGTCGAGCTGCTCCATCCAGGCCATGATCTCGTCCGGTCCGAATGCTTCAACCGCCTGCGACAGGCTGGCGGGCGCGTCCGGATAAATCGCTGCGAGTTCAGCGGGCGTCGCGACATGGGTGATGTTCAATCCACTCTTGCCGGCCATCAGGAATTTCCGGGCCGGGCTGGGCATGGCCTCGAACACGGCAACGCTTAGCCCTGCATCTGCGATCATTTCCGCCGCCATGAGCCCGGCGGGCCCCGCGCCGATCACAGCCGCGTCGAGCGAGGCGTCAATCGTCACGGTCGACCCGGGCCTTGCCGCGCCCCAGGGCCAACGCCTTGATCGCGCCCCGGAACGTCTGCACCTCCTGGCGTGTCCAGTCGGCCCGGATCAGCGCAGCGCGCAGATTGTCCTTCATCAGCGGCGTCTTTTCGGGGGGAAAGAAATATCCGGCGCGCTCCAACTCGTCCTCGAAATGCTCGAACATGCGGTAAAGCTCGTCGCGCGGGGCCGGCTCGCCCAGCTTTGCCTTGTCCTGCGAGATGACCCGGCCCGAATCCTCACGGCGCCTGCCCCATTCCGCGCAGAACACGCAAACGGCCTGGGCGAGGTTCAGGCTCTTGAAGTCGGGGTCCACCGGATAGGTCATCAGGAAGTCCGACACGGCGACCGCATCATTTGGCAGACCGGACTTCTCGGCGCCGAACATGATGGCGGACCGGCCGGCACCGAGACGCTCGAACGCGATGTCAGCGGCCTCGGCTGCATCGCCCACGCGCTTTTCGATGCCCCGCAAGCGCGCCGTGGCGGCGGCCAGCCATGTGATGCCGTCGAGCGCTTCAGGCAGACTGTCGAAAACCCGCACCGTGACACCGGCCTCGAACGCTCCGGCCGACATCGTGTCCGCCGCCGGGTTCGGCCAGCCGTCGCGCGGCGTGACGAGGCGCAAATCGGTCAGGCCAAAATTGCGCATGACGCGCGCGGCGGCACCGATATTCTCGCCGAGCTGCGGCGAATGGAGGATAATTGCGGGTGACATTCAGTCGATCACCTTTCGAAGAAAGGGCTGGAACAATTTCTCATATGCATTTCTTTCGAAGACACATTGTTTGACCGAAGTAAGTTCAAGCGGCTTATCCTGTAACTCTTCGGTCAAGCGTTCAAACCTGAATTCACTCCATTGGATCGTACCGTCATTGACGGTGAGATATGCCGTTACGGTCCCGCAATCAAAATCGCCACAAGAGCATATGTACAAGGGAATCCGGTCGTCCGGAAAAGGCGTCTCCCCATATCCCAGGAACCAGGATGCGTGGATCGCTGCCGACGATTTTCCATCGAATTCATACTGGTTCGATAGGAAGACGGTGCAGAGGTCGCGGACTTGCGGGTGATCAAACTGGTCGTGCAGACTGGTCCCATTCACAATGAAATCCAGAAATGCGACCTGATTTCTTTCCCAGTTGGGTTTTAACTCGATTTGTTCCAACACAGCTGCTTCTCAACCTTTGTCATCATGCCGTTTTGACGCCTGCTCCGGCTCTGCTATAGGCCTGCGAGAAATACGCAACCGCAGGGATTCTAAACATGGCGAAAATCAAGGTCAAAAACCCGATCGTCGAGATGGACGGGGATGAGATGACCCGGATCATCTGGCAGATGATCAAGGACAAGCTGATCCACCCCTATCTCGATGTCGACCTGAAATATTACGACCTGTCGATCCAGAAGCGCGATGAAACGGATGACCAGATCACCGTCGATGCTGCCAACGCCACCAAGCAGTATGGCGTCGCCGTCAAATGCGCGACCATCACGCCGGACGAAGCCCGCGTCGAGGAATTCGGCCTGAAGAAGATGTGGCGTTCGCCGAACGGCACGATCCGCAACATTCTGGGCGGCGTCGTGTTCCGCGAGCCGATCGTGATCTCGAACGTGCCGCGCCTCGTGCCGGGCTGGACCCAGCCGGTGGTTGTTGGCCGTCACGCCTTTGGCGACCAGTACAAGGCGACCGACTTCCTGGTGCCGGGCAAGGGCAAGCTGACCATGAAATGGGAAGCTTCCGACGGCTCTGACTCCAAGGAATTCGAAGTCTTCGATTTCCCGTCCTCCGGCATTGCCATGGGCATGTACAATCTGGATGAGTCGATCCGCGACTTCGCCCGCGCCAGCATGAATTACGGCCTGCAGCGCAAATGGCCGGTCTACCTGTCGACCAAGAACACGATCCTGAAAGCCTATGATGGCCGCTTCAAGGACATCTTCCAGGAAGTGTTCGACAATGAATTCGCCGACAAGTTCGCCGAATTCGGCGGCACTTATGAGCACCGCCTCATCGACGACATGGTCGCGGCGGCCATGAAATGGTCCGGTGGCTATGTCTGGGCCTGTAAGAACTATGATGGTGACGTCCAGTCCGACACGGTCGCCCAAGGTTATGGCTCACTGGGTCTGATGACCTCCGTTCTGATGACGCCGGATGGCAACACGGTGGAAGCCGAAGCCGCACACGGCACGGTGACGCGTCACTACCGCAACCACCAGAAGGGCGAAGCGACGTCGACCAACTCCATCGCCTCCATGTTCGCCTGGACGCGCGGCCTCGACCATCGTGGCCGTATGGACGACACACCGGATGTGCGCGCCTTCGCCCAGAAACTGGAAGAGACCATCATCAAGACGGTCGAAAACGGCCAGATGACGAAGGACCTCGCCCTGCTCGTCGGACCGGACCAGGAATGGCTGACCACCGAAGGCTTCATCGAAGCCGTGGACAAGAACTTCCAGGAAGCCATGTCCAAATCCTGAGCCAGTCAGGCCTGAATTCAGAAAGCCCCGCAGGAAACTGCGGGGCTTTTTTCATGGTCAGAACAGGTGTTTCGCGACGAACCAGGATCCCCAGACGATCCCGAGCAGCGGAATCAGCGCCACCAGCCAGATCGGCCGCGCCTTCACATTGCCGAACCCCTCTTTCGGATCGTCCATCACGCCTCTCCGAGCAGCTGGCGGACATGGTCTTCAAGATCCAGTTGGCGCAGGCGCTTCAGGCGTTCGGTCAGCAGGATGCGACGCAGGCGCTGATAGGCGATTTCCAGATCGTCATTGACGATCACATAGTCATAGCGGCGCCAATGCATGATCTCGCGCTTGGCATCTTCCATGCGGCGCGCAACGATTTCCGGCGTCGATCCCGGACGGGCGGCCAGTCGCTGCTCCAGCGCGTTGATGCTTGGCGGCAGGATGAAGACCGACACGACATCATTAGGCATCTGGTCATGCAGGGCATCCGCGCCCTGCCAGTCGACGTCGAACAGGACGTCCTCGCCGGATTCGAGCTTCGCCACCGTATCGGCCTTGGGAGTACCGTAATACTTGTCAAACACGTGGGCCCATTCGAGAAACTCGCGCCGTTCGATCATCTCGTGAAACGCGTCCACCGTCCGGAAGTGGTAATCCTTGCCATCGATCTCTCCCGGCCGCGGCGGACGGGTGGTGGCCGATACGGACAGGTTCACATCGTCGTATTCCTCGATCAGCTTCCTGGCGAGCGTCGTCTTGCCGGCTCCCGACGGGCTGGACAGAACAAGCATGAGCCCGCGGCGATGACCGCTATCCTTCGGATGTCCGCTATTCGACATTGGCTGCCTGCTCCTTGAACTGGTCTATGGTTCCTTTGAGGCTGAGTCCGGCATTCGTCAAATCGAGGCTGACAGATTTGGAGCAGAGCGTGTTGGCTTCCCGGTTCAGTTCCTGGGCCAGAAAGTCCAGCTTCCGGCCAACCGGAGACCCAGTCGCCAGCAAGTCCCGCGCTGAAGCGAAATGAGCCTGCAACCGGTCCAGTTCTTCGCGCACATCGGCTTTCGCCGCTGTCAGGGCGAGTTCCGCCGCCAGACGGTCCGGATCAACTTTCTGGTCGGCGCCGAGCTCGTCGAGCTGTTTCGACAAGCGCGCCTGAAGCAGGCCGGGCTGGCCGGCCGCCAGCGAGATTGCCGATTCAGTCACAGCAGACATCTCGTCCACCAATTCACCAAGCATCGCCAACAGCGACTGGCCTTCGGCCCGGCGGGCGGTATCAAGTTGCTCGAGCGCCGCTTCGGCACCTTGTGCAAGCACCGTCATGACGGCTTCATCCGCCGCGACATCGCGCAGGCTGGACGAGCCGGTTTCCACAACGCCCTTGATCGACATGAGCGCGGCGATGGCTTCGCCTGACAATGGCCCGCCAAGAGCCTGCTCCGCTGCCGAGGTGAGAGATTTCAGGAGGGCCTCGTCAATGACCGCGCCGCCCGCCCGCTCACTGAGTTCGATCCGCAGCGACACCTGAAGCGAGCCGCGATTGAAGCGGCGCGAGGCGGCGGTCTTGACGGCGCGCTCCAGAGCATCAAAGCCGGGCGGCGTGTTCACACGCACATCCAGCCCGCGTCCGTTCACGCTCTTGGCCTCCCAGGCCCAGGCGCCCCATTCGGCCTCTCCCGTGACACGGGCAAAACCGGTCATGCCGGATAGCTGACTCATTCCCCCGACCGCTCCCTCTGGATTTCCTCGCGCTCATACTTTCGATAGGCGGCGACATTTCGATTGTGCTCTGCCAGAGTCCTGGCAAACAGGTGCCCCCCCTTGCCGTCGGCCACGAAGAAGATGTGTCCGGTTTCATCCGGATTCAGCACCGCTGCAATGGCATCGCGGCCCGGATTGCAGATGGGCGTCTTCGGAAGCCCGTCAATCTGGTACGTGTTCCAGTCGGTCTTGCGATCGATTTCAGACCGATAGAGGGTCCGCCGCTCGCCGCGCCGATTGTAAAGCGGTTCGCCTTTTGAAATGCCGTAAATAATGGTCGGGTCGCTCTCCAGGCGCATTCCCCGTTTCAGGCGCGTCGTGAAAAGGCCGGCGATCTGGGGCCGCTCGCTGGCAATGCCGGTCTCCTTTTCCACAACGGAGGCCAGAATGATGGCCTCTTCCGGCGTGGAAATCGGCAGGTCCTCGGCGCGCTGCGGCCAGAGTTCATCCAGAACCTTGTCCTGCGCGTCCTGCATGCGGGTAATCAGGTCGGCCCGGCTCGTGCCCCTCTGGAACAGATAAGTATCCGGCAACAGAGTCCCTTCGGCTACCTCTTCCGTGGGCAACGCACCTTCCAGCACCGGATCTTCCTCGATGATCTTCAAGAGCTGTGCGGTCGTGCGGCCTTCCGGCAATGTGATCTTGTAGAGGACCGACTTGCCTTCGATCATGATGTCAATGATGTCGACGATGCTGGCCCGGGGCTCGAGAATGTACTCCCCCGTCTTGATGGCGAGTTCGCTTCCATCCAGACGGGCTTTCAAGCGGACGAGGCGGTCATCGGTGACAAGCCCGTCCTGTTCGAGCCGCGCCGCCACGCTGGTCAGGGTTTCCCCCGGCTGGACGGCGAAGACGACCTGGCCAGTCGACGGGCCGGGCTTGGAAATCTCGTTCTGGAACCAGAGCCAGCCACCGCCAAGCGCGATGCCCCCGAGGAACAGGAGCAATACCAGCAATGAGAGCAGGCCTTTGATGAATTTCATGCACGCCTCGCGAATCCTGACTGTGCCAGCCTATATGCCAACCCCAGCCCGGAGAAACAGGCTTACTGAATTTCCTTGAGCACCAGCGACGCGTTCGTGCCACCGAAGCCGAAACTGTTTGTCATGGCCGCCCGCACGCGCCCCTTCTTCGCCTTGTGTGGGACAAGGTCGAGAACGGTCTCGAAGCTCGGATTGTCGAGGTTCAGCGTCGGCGGCATCACCTGGTCGCGAATGGCCAGCGCACAGAAGGCGGTCTCGATCGCGCCAGCGGCGCCCAGAAGGTGCCCGACGGCCGACTTGGTCGACGACATGGACATGTTCTTCGCGTGATCGCCAAAGGCGCGCTCAACCGCGCCGGCTTCGCCCTCGTCCCCTTTTGGAGTCGACGTGCCGTGTGCGTTCACATAGTCGATCTCGGTCGGGTCGATGGCCGAATTCTTGAGCGCCATCTTCATGGCACGATAGCCACCCTCGGCGCCTTCGGCCGGGGCCGTGATGTGATAGGCGTCGCCCGTCAGGCCATAGCCGGCGACTTCCGCATAGATTTTTGCGCCACGCGCCTTGGCATGCTCGTACTCTTCGAGCACCACAACAGCCGCCCCTTCTCCCATGACGAAACCATCGCGGTCCTTGTCATAGGGACGGGACGCCTTTTCCGGCGTGTCGTTGAAATTGGTCGACATGGCCTTCGCGGCGCAGAAGCCCGCAATGCCGATGCGGCCGATGACGGCCTCGGCGCCGCCAGCCACCATGACATCCGCATCCCCGTATTTGATGAGACGCGCGGAGTCGCCGATGGCGTGGGCGCCAGTTGCACAGGCCGTGACTACGGAATGGTTCGGGCCCTTGAATTTGTGGCGGATCGACACCTGGCCGGACGCCAGATTGATCAGCGCAGAGGGGATGAAGAACGGGCTCACCTTGCGCGGCCCGTTCTCGTGAAGTGTGATCGCCGTGCTGTAGATCGATTCCAGGCCACCAATGCCGGAGCCGATCAGGACGCCTGTGCGCTCCTGGCCCTCATCATCTTCGGGCTTCCAGGCTGCATCCTCGACGGCCTCGTCGGCCGCAGCGATCGCATAGAGAATGAATTCATCGATCCGGCGCAGCTCCTTCGGAGACAGATACTTGCCCGGGTCGAATGCGTCGGGATCTCCCTCGCCGCCGCCGCGGCCTGTTACCCACGGAACCTGAAACGCGATCTTGCAGGGCATGTCCTCGGGATCGAACGTATCGATACGTCCTGCCCCTGACTTGCCTGCAATGAGGCGCTCCCAGGTTGCCTCACGGCCCGAAGCCAAGGGTGAGACAATCCCGATTCCGGTAATAACAACGCGGCGATCTGACATGGAAATCCTGAAATCTTAGATGTGTGCCTTGATGTGCGTTACCGCATCACCAACCGTGCGGATTGATTCCTGCACGTCATCCGGGATCTCGATGTTGAACTCTTCCTCGAAGGCCATGACCAGTTCGACCAGGTCCAGCGAGTCAGCGCCCAGATCATCAATGAAGCTTGCGCTCTCGACGACCTTGTCACCATCCACGTCGAGATTATCGACAACAATTTTTTTAACGCGTTCTAGAACGTCAGACATGAGTACCTCTCTGAAAATGCCTGAGGACTGGCCCAGATTCGAACCATTGTGTTGCGCCTAGCATACACTTGGGACGAGCGCCAAGTCCTATGAGTGGGGCTTGCTGTAGTGAAATCAGATCATCGCCATGCCGCCATTCACGTGGATTGTCTGTCCAGTGACGTAGGCGGCCTGATCTGAAGCGAGATAAACGGCCGCGGCGGCAATGTCCGCGCCCTGGCCGAGCCGGCCGGCCGGAATTTGGCCGAGAAGCGCCTCTTTCTGCTTGTCCGGCAACACGTCCGTCATCGGGGATTCAATGAATCCGGGGGCGATCGTGTTGGCCGTGATACCGCGGCTGGCGACTTCCTGCGCCAGGGATTTGGTGAATCCGATCATGCCGGCCTTGGAGGCGCAATAGTTGGATTGTCCGGGATTTCCGGTCACGCCAACAATCGACGTGATGCCGATGATCCGCCCGTGACGACGCTTCATCATGCCCCGGACACAGCTTTTCGTGAGACGGAAATAGCTGCCCAGATTGACCGACAGAACATCGTTCCAGTCGTCATCCTTCATCTGCATCAACAGCTTGTCGCGTGTGATGCCGGCATTTGCCACGAGAATGTCGAGCGGACCCATCGCCTCTTCCGTGCGACCCACAAGTCCGTCGACCGACTCTGCGTCGGACAGATTGCACGGCACGATGGCGGATTCGCCTTTCAGGGTGCCTGCGACCTCTTCTAGAACGTTTTCGCGCGTCCCGGAGAGCGCCACCTTGGCCCCGGCTTCGGACAGGGCCTGCGCGATGGCTCGGCCGATTCCACCGGATGCTCCGGTGACGAGGGCCGTACGGCCGGTCAGGTCAAACATTGTGGCTTATCCCTTCATTGCTTCTGCAAAGGCTGCCAGATCCTCTGGCGTGCCCAGCGTGAATCCGTTCAGCGACTTCTCTATGCGGCGTTGCATAACCGTCAGCACTTTTCCATTGCCTGCTTCGCCCGTGGCTTCAACTCCCTGAGCCACCATGAATTGCACACTCTCGGTCCAGCGCACCCGGCCCGTCACCTGCGCGACAAGGTTTTTCCGGATGGTTTCAGGGTCTGTGACAGCGCTGGCCGACACGTTGGCGACCAGTTCGGTCGACGGCGCGGAGATCGTCACATCCGCAAGCGCTTCTGCCATGGCGTCCGCGGCCGGCTGCATCAGCGAACAGTGGAACGGCGCAGACACGTTGAGCAGCATGGCCTTCTTGACGCCATTGTCCTTGGCGTGGGCGCAGGCGGCCTCCACGGCATCCTTGCGGCCGGAGATCACCAATTGCCCCGGCGCATTGTCATTGGCGATGTCGCAGGCGCCGCCCGTCTCGCGACCGGCTGCACAGGCTGCTTCAGCCTGATCGATATCTGCTCCGAGAAGGGCCGCCATGGCCCCTTCGCCCGGCTGCACGGCCGCCTGCATGGCATTGCCGCGGATGCGCAGCAATCTCGCCGTATCGGACAGACCGATCGCCCCGGCGGCTGCCAGCGCGGAATATTCGCCGAGCGAGTGTCCGGCCACATAGGCGGCATCCTTTGCGGACAGGCCGAATTCTGCCTCCAGAGCACGGGCAGCGGCAACGCTGTGCGCCATCAGGGCCGGCTGTGTGTTGGCCGTCAGCGTCAGATCCTCGATGTCACCCGACCACATCAGGCCAGACAGGTCCTGGCCAAGAGCCTCATCGACCTCCGCGAAGACGTCGCGGGCCGACGGGAATGCGTCGGCGAGCGACTTTCCCATTCCGATTTCCTGGCTCCCTTGCCCAGGAAAGATCAGCGCAAATTTTGTCATGTTTCTTATCTCCGAATTGCGCCCGTGGTTAAAGGCGACCGCGAATGTAAGCAAGCGCTTGAAAAACAGGCCCAAATGCGCTTTACACCCGCCTTCACTCGCAGCCATGCGGCCCTTGGTAATCTGGAATGAGCCAGGTGAAGAGGGGCCATCGCTGGACAGTTTCCCGCTGCCCGGCGCCGCATGACTCTACTATGGGACTGAAAACATGGCTTTTTATGAGCATGTCGTGATCACACGACCTGACATTTCGCCTGCTCAAGTCGAGACATTTGTCGAAGAACTGAGCGGCTTCCTCAAAGAAAAGGGCGCGAAAGTCGGCAAGACCGAATACTGGGGTCTGCGCAATCTCGCCTATCCGATCAAGAAACAGCGCAAGGGGCACTATTCCCTGCTGAACATCGACGGCCCGGCCGATGCAGTGCACGAGCTTGAGCGCCGCCTGCGCATTTCCGACGATGTCATGCGTTACATGACGATCCGCGTTGAAGAGCTGAGCGACGAACCGTCGCCCGTGCTCTCCCGCAAAGACCGTCGCCGCGACTAGGGAAGGACACTCGAAATGGCTCAGAAACTGAACATCACGAACATCCCTGCCCGTCGTCCGTTCGGACGTCGCCGCAAGGTCGACCCGTTCACCGGTCAGAACGCACAGGTGATCGACTACAAGGACGTGAAACTGCTGCAGCGCTACATCTCTGAAAAAGGGAAAATCGTGCCAAGCCGCATCACGGCCGTGAACCTCAAGAACCAGCGCAAGCTTGCCCAGGCGATCAAACGCGCCCGCATGCTGGCCCTGCTTCCGTTCGAAGTGAAGTAAGGAGACCCGAACATGCAAGTCATCCTGCTTGAACGCATCGAACGCCTCGGCAAGATCGGGGACGAAGTGAAGGTGAGGAACGGGTTCGCCCGGAACTTCCTGATCCCGCAAGGCAAGGCCCTGCTGGCAAATGACCGCAACCGTGCCCGGTTCGAAGCCGAGCGCGACGCGATCGAAGCCCGCAATGCCGAAGCCCGCGCGAAGGCCGAAGCCGAAGCCTCGAAACTCGAAGGCGCTGTCTTCACCCTGATCCGCCAGGCTGGCGACACCGGCCAGCTTTACGGATCGGTGACCGCTCGCGACGTGGCAGACGCCGCTGAAGCAGCCGGTCACTCCGTGCCGCGGTCCGGCGTGCGTCTGGACAAGCCGATCAAGGCGATCGGCATGTACGACGTCTCGATCCGCCTGCACGCGGAAGTCGCTGTCACCATTCAGGCCAACGTGGCCCGGTCGGCCGACGAAGCCGAACGCCAGGCCAAGGGCGAGGACATTGTCGCCTCGCTGCAGGCGGCAAACCAGGAACTGGCCCAGGAACAGGCCGGCGAACTCGCTGAAGCCGCTGCAGAGCGCGCCGAAGCCGGTGGTGAAGACGAAGAATAGTCTTCCGCCATCTCGACAAGAGGCCGCAGCTTTTCACAGCTGCGGCCTTTTTTGTGGACGGGCTGTGAATAGCGCAGCTGCCAGCGCAACAAGCCGGTGAATTCCCCCTTCAGGTGAGGTAAAAGAATCGGATGCCGCTCGATGACGCCCCTGCCGCCACTCTGACGCCGCCGCACAATCTGTCGGCCGAGGCCGCCGTGCTGGGCGCGATCCTGTTTGACAACAATGCGTATCAGCGCGTGGCGGACATCCTGCGCCCGTCAGACTTCTATGCGCCGGCGCATCAGGAATTGTTCGACGTCTCCGCCACCATGATCCAGCAAGGCCGGATCGCGGATGGTGTGACCCTGCGGGAGCATTTCGAGAAAGCGGAAAAACTGACCGAAATCGGTGGCGCCCGCTATCTCGAGCAATTGCTCGATTCCGCCGCTTTCGGCCCGGAAGTCGGCGATTATGCCCGGATGATCCGCGACCTCGCAATGCGCCGTTCGCTGGTGGGCATTGGCGGCGAACTCCAGGGCCGCGCGCTGAACCCGTCACCCGATGAAAGCGGTGAGCGGCAGATTGAACTGGCGGAACGTCAATTGTTCGACCTGGCCGAACGCGGCGCTTCGGGCCGCGGCTTTTCCAGCTTTTCCGAGGCGCTCACCGAGTCGCTGAAGAATGCCGAGGCGGCGTTCAAGCGGGAGGGCAAGATCGCCGGCATCCCGACCCGGCTGCGCGATCTCGACGAGAAACTGGGCGGATTGCACCGATCCGACCTCGTCATCCTCGCCGGTCGCCCATCCATGGGGAAAACCTCGCTCGCGACCAACATCGCCTACAATGCCGCGTCTGCCTATCGGGCGGAAATCCAGGATGACGGGTCCAAGAAGACCGTCGATGGGGCGATTGTGGGCTTCTTCTCGCTCGAAATGTCGAATGAGCAATTGGCCACGCGGATCATCGCGGAGCGGACCGGCATCACGACCCACAGGATCCGTCAGGGCGACCTCGACAAGAGTGATTTCGAACGCTTGCGGGAGGCCACCGAGGAATTGCAGAACCTGCCGCTCTATATCGATGATACTGGCGGCATCTCGATCAGCCAGCTGGCCGCGCGGGCCCGTCGCCTGCAGCGGTCAGTCGGACTCGACATGATCGTGATCGACTATCTGCAGCTGATCACGGTCAGCAGTGGAAATGCGAACGCCAACCGGGTGCAGGAAATCACCCAGATCACGACATCGCTCAAGGCGCTGGCCAAGGATCTGAACGTCCCGATCATCGCCCTGTCCCAGCTTTCGCGCGCGGTGGAACAGCGCGACGACAAACGGCCGCAGCTGTCGGACCTGCGGGAATCAGGCTCAATCGAACAGGATGCCGATGTGGTGCTGTTCGTCTACCGGGAGGAGTACTATCTCTCGCGGACCGAACCGGGCGCTGATCCCAATGATCCTTCGTCCAACGAGAAATGGAGCCAGTGGCGCCAGCGCATGGACCAGGTCTATGGCAAGGCCGAAGTCATTGTCGGCAAACAGCGGCACGGCCCGATTGGCCGTGTGGAACTGGCCTTTGACTCCAATGTCACCCGCTTTGGCGACCTCGACCATTCAGGCCGCGACAACGAGTTCGAATAGTTTCAGATCGTCTCAAGCCAGTTCAGAAGGAGCCGGTTTACCTCGTCCGGGCGTTCCTGCTGGGTCCAGTGGCCGCAACCTTCGAGCAGCTCCGCGCCACGCAAATCTGTCAAGCTTCGCTTCATGGCGGCGATCATGTCGCCGGGGTACATTTTCAGCACAAGGTCCCGGGTACCACCGATATAGAGGGAGGGCTGGGCGATCTCCATCGGGGATGGATGGGCCTTCAAATAGCCATGATCGCGATGCCAGTTTCGATAGCGGTTCAATGGACCGCGAAATCCGGATTGGAGGAACTGGGAGTCGTAATAGGCGACATCTTCGGCATTCAGCCAGGGAAGCGGCATGTCGGGTTCCGGCAGGCGGTGCAGCAGGGTCTCACCATGCTTCTTGTCCGCCGGCCAGGTGCCATCCGGGGCATCGCCGGAAATGGCATAGTAGAACTTCCGGATCGTCGCGGCGGGATCGGCTTCCAGTTCCGCTTCGGGCGGGCCCTGATCCTGGAAGTAGACCTGATAGAAGAACAGGCCGCGATCGGTGAAGAAGGCTCGGGCGGCATCGATGAAGACCACGTCGCCCGGCGGGATGTAGGGCACAGAGAGCCCCGCAACGGCCCGGAACCGGTCCGCGTGGAGCCGGGCCGTGTTCCAGGCGATGGGCGCGCCCCAGTCATGCCCGACGACGACCGCTTTCTCGCCCGGTGACAAGGCTTCAGCGAGACCGGCAATATCGCCGGTCAGGCTCTCCATGTCGTAGGCTTCGACGGCGTGCGGGCGGTCAGAGCCGCCATAGCCACGCACATCCGGCGCGGCGACACGGTAGCCAGCTTCGGACAGCGCCTTGATCTGATGTCTCCACGAATACCAGCTTTCAGGAAAGCCATGGACGAGGATGACCAGCGGCCCTTCCCCGGCCAGAGCGACCCTCAGGCGTATGCCATTCGTTTCAATCTGTCTCAGATCGACGCCGGTTTCAGTCATTCCCGCCGATCCACTTGAATTCAGGCTCCTCCCACCATGGGAAGAAGTTCGGCATGCCGTCGGAGACCTTCACCGGATAGACCGGCTTGCGCTTCTCGAGGAAGCTCATCACGCCTTCCTTGGCGTCTTCGGTCTTGCCGCGCGAATAGATGGCGGCGGAGTCGACAATGTGAGCCTCCATCGGATGGCTGGCTCCCAGCATGCGCCACATCATCTGGCGGGTCAGGCTGGTCGAGACGGCGGCCGTATTGTCTGCAATTTCGCGAGCCATCGCGCGGGCGACGTCCATCAGTTCCGCTTGCGGATGGACCGACCGGACAAGTCCGCCATCCATGGCTTCCTGCGCGGGGAAGACCCGTCCCGAATAGCACCATTCGAGCGCCTGCGAGATTCCGACGAGGCGCGGCAGAAACCAGCTCGAGGCCGCTTCCGGATTGATGCCGCGGCGATTGAAGACGAAACCGAACCGGGCGGTGTCCGCGGCGATCCGGATATCCATGGGCAGCTGCATCGTCACCCCGATGCCGACCGCCGCACCATTGATGGCGCCAATCACCGGCTTCAGGCTGTCAAAGATACGCAGTGTCACCCGGCCGCCACCATCGCGCTGGATATCCACATCGGCCGTGCGCCCCTCTTCACCGCCCTCGGCGCGCTTGTCATAGTCGAACGTCTTGGCGCCTTCGGACAGGTCTGCGCCCGCACAGAAGGCGCGGTCGCCGGAGCCGGTGACGATGACGGCACGCACCGAATCGTCTGCATCGGTGATGTCGAACGCCTCGATCAATTCGTACATCATCTTGCCGGTGAAGGCGTTCATCTTGTCGGGACGATTCAGCGTCAGCGTCGCGATACCGTCTTCAATGTCGAGGATGATCTGTTCAAACTGTTTCGGCTGCGCCACGGCTTGCCTCCCTTGTGATGCGTTTCGGCCCCAAGCTGCCTGTGCCTCAGCATTCGTCAAGACTTCCCCGGCGGCATTCACGCGACCGCTTGACCGGACCGGATGACGGGCGGGATAAATTCTTCCAACACAAGGAAGGATTCTGGACGATGAAACTCTCCACCCTGCTCGCCGGCGCATCGCTCGCCCTGTTGTCCCTGCCCGCCGCGGCCGAAACCGTCTATTTGACCGCCGGCAAGCTGGTGGACCCGGTTTCGGCAAACGTCACTGATCGGCCCGCCTTCGTCATCGAGGATGGCAAGATCACCGCGCGCGGCACCGCCGGCCGGTTGTCCAGGCCGAAGGATGCGAAGACCGTGGACCTCGGGAAGGCCGTGCTGGTACCTGGCTTCATCGATATGCACACGCACCTGACCTCCGATCCTGAAGATCCGGCCTATTTCTCGCTCAGCTTCTCGAACGAGCGCGAAGCAATCACAGGGGTCAAGAATGCCCGCAAGACCCTGCTGGCCGGGTTTACCACGGTCCGGAATGTCGGCGCGTCCAGTTATGGGGATGTTGCCCTGCGCGATGCCATCAATGAAGGCGATGTGCCTGGCCCGCGCATGTACGTGTCCGGCCCGCCCGTCGGCATTCTGGGCGGGCACTGTTCCGATACCAATTTGTTGCCGTCGGAATATGACCTGAAAGGCGAGAATGTCGCCACGGGCCCCTGGGAAATGCGGGAAAAGGTGCGCCGGAACATCAAATACGGCGTCGATCTGATCAAGACCTGCTCCACCGGCGGCGTGTTCTCCAAGGGCACCAGTCTCGGCGCGGCGCAGGGCACACTGGAAGAACTGACCGCCATTGCCGAGGAGGCCCATGCCCGCGGCATCAAGGTGGCCTCGCACGCACACGGCACCATCGGGATCCGTAATGCCATCCTTGCCGGCATCGACACGATCGAGCATGCCAGCATTCTCGACGAGGACACGATCCAGCTGGCCAAGGAACAGGGCACCTACCTTTCCATGGACATCTACAATACCGAATACACGTTGTCTGAAGGCGAGAAAAATGGCGTGCTGGAGGAATCCCTTGCCAAGGAACGCGCCATTTCGAAGATCCAGAGAGACAGTTTCACTGCGGCCGTGAAAGCCGGGGTGAAAGTGGTGTTCGGATCCGATTCCGGCGTGTACCCCCATGGCGACAATGGCAACCAGTTCTCCCGCATGGTTGCCCTCGGCATGAGCCCGATGCAGGCGATCCAGGCCGCAACCAGCCTGTCGGCAGAGGCCTTGGGCAAATCCGGAGAGATCGGCTGCGCGGATGTCGGATGCCATGCCGATTTCGTGGCGGTCTCGTCCGATCCGCTGAAGGATATCTCCGTGTTTGAATCTGTGGAGTTCGTCATGAAGGACGGCAAGGTCTACAAGCGCAATGGCGGACCGGTTGCCGGGGCCTTCTGAGTTTCGCCCCTTTCACGCGACCGCTGCCTTTGATTAGAACAGGCATGCTCACGAAATCGTGAGCGCCGCACCGCCATACCCCCAGAACAGGACCTGACCCGGAACTGATGGACTTCAATCCCCTGCCTGCCGTGACGACATTTGCCGCGCCGATCTTTATTGCCTCGGTGGCACTGGAATGGTGGGCGGTGAAATCCGGCCGTGCCCGTGGCCGGTATGAAACGAAAGATGCGCTCGCCTCCATGACGATGGGGCTGGGGAATGTCGTCATCAACACGCTGACCGGCACTCTCGCCGTCTGGATGATGATGGTCGCCTGGCCCTACCGCCTCTTCACCATCCCGTTCACGCTCTGGTCCGCCGTCGCCGGATTTGTGCTGTATGATTTTGTCTATTACTGGAAGCACCGGTTCGCCCACAGGGCACGCTGGTGGTGGATGGAACATGTCACGCACCATTCCTCCACGCACTACAATCTGACAACGGCCCTTCGCCAGCCCTGGTTCGGCCCGCTGACCGGCCTGATCTGGATCGGCATCCCGCTCATCCTGATCGGGTTTCATCCCTATGTGATTTTCTTCGTAGGCGGATTGAATCTGCTCTACCAGTTCTGGATTCACACTGAGGCAATCGACCGTATGCCCCGCTGGTTTGAAGCCGTGTTCAACACGCCGAGCCACCACCGGGTGCACCATGCCACGAACGCCAGATATCTCGATACCAATTTCGCGGGCGCGTTCATCATCTGGGACAAGATGTTCGGCACCTTTGTCGAAGAGCTCCCGGAGGAGAAACCTGTCTACGGAATCGTGAAACCCCTGAACAACCACAACCCGGTTGTGATCGCGTTTCACGAGTTCTACGCTTTGATGAAGGATTGCGCCTCGGACGGACTGCGTCCGCACCGTTGGATCGGCCGGCTGGTCAATGAGCCGGGTTGGTGCCCGGATGGCAATCACAACCGCACGGCCGAACTGAAACTGGCCTATATCGAGAAAAACCCGGACAAGGCCGGGCAACCAGGACTGCCCAAATGACACCCAGAGACAAGGTCTCGCTCAGACGCCTGTCCGGCCCCGACCTCTCTGATGCCCTCCCCGCACTTGCCGATCTACGGATCCGGGTTTTCGCGGCCTACCCTTATCTCTATGCCGGCACGACAGACTATGAGCGCGACTATCTGGAAACCTTCGCCTCTGCCCATGATGCATTTATCGTGGCGGCGGAAACCTCATCCGGGCAGATTGTCGGATGCGCCACCGGCTCTGCCATCACCGACCATCATGACGAGTTTGCCGCGCCGCTGAGAGAGGCGGGAATTGATCTGGAGTCGACTTTCTATTTCGGCGAATCCGTCCTGCTCGCCGGGTGGCGGGGCCATGGCATCGGCCATCAATTCTTTGATGCCCGCGAAGCGCATGCCCGGGCGCACGGCTACACGGCCACCTGCTTCTGTGCGGTGGACCGGCCTGCCACCCATCCGGACCGGCCTGAAGACTATTCCCCGCTGGATTCCTTCTGGCACAAGCGCGGATATTTCAAGCGTGCGGGCCTGGTGGCCCACTTCGACTGGCCGGAAACGCCTGGCGGGCCGTCACTTCCGCACGAAATGCATTACTGGTTCCACGATCTCGCTCAGGCTGACGCGACGTTGCCTGTGGACGCGTAGCGATCCCCGGCTAAAACTCCTGCCCGTGTCCGGACGCGCTCTGAAGTAGCCGCGGCGAGACGAGGAGGAAAACATGCATCCCAGCCATCACGCCAAAACCGATCCGGGCAAGGCCGCCTATATCATGGCGAATTCCGGCGAGACCGTTACCTTCGGCCAGTTGGAGGAACGGTCAAACCAGATCGCCCACGCCTTCCGGGATGCCGGGCTGAATCCGGGCGACACGATCGCCTTGTTCGCGGAAAACTCGGCCCGCTATTTCGAGATCTGCTGGGCCGCTCAGCGGTCTGGCCTGTATTATGTCTGCATCTCCTCGCGGCTGACGGCTCCGGAAGTCGAATACATTCTCGACAATTCGGGCAGCTCCCTGCTGATTGCCAGCCTCGGCAAGGCCGATGTGGCCGGAAAGGTGAAGCAGGCGACCCAACTCGCCCATTACTGGTCGATTGACGGTGAAATTGACGGCTTTTCCCGGCTTGAAACGCTGCAGAAAACCTATCCGGGCACACCGATTGCCGACGAGATGGCCGGCACCGACATGTTGTACTCATCCGGCACGACCGGTCGGCCGAAAGGCATTCGTCCGCCTCTGGAACCGGGCACGCCAATCGACGAGGACAATGTGCTGCTGCAGATTACCCGGGCGCTCGCCGCCGGGGGCCCTGACAGCATCTATCTCTCTCCCGCGCCGCTCTACCACGCTGCGCCGCTGCGCTGGTGCATGACCTTCACACGGCTCGGCTCGACGCTGGTCGTGATGGAAAAGTTCGATCCCGAAAGCTTCCTGAACAGCGTGCAGAAATACAAGGTGACGCACACGCAGATGGTGCCGACCATGTTCGTGAAGCTGCTGAAGCTGCCGGAGGCGGTGCGCACATCCTATGACACGTCGAGCCTGAAATTCGTTGTGCATGCCGCAGCGCCCTGCCCGATCCCGGTCAAGGAGCAGATGATCGAATGGTGGGGCCCGATCATCGACGAATATTATGCCGGATCCGAAGGCAATGGCATGACCTGGGTGAAAAGCCCCGACTGGCTGGAACACAAGGGCTCTGTTGGCCGGGCGGTCTATGGCGAAATCCATATCTGTGACGAGAATGGCGATGAAGTGCCTGTCGGCGAGGAAGGCCAGATCTATTTTGGCGGGACCGCTCCGCCAAACTATCACAATGACCCGGAAAAGAACGCTTCCGCGCTCAACCCGAAACACCCGGACTGGTCGTCCTTGGGCGATGTCGGCAAACTGGACGACGACGGGTTCCTCTATCTGACAGACCGCAAGGCCTTCATGATCATTTCGGGCGGCGTGAACATCTATCCGCAGGAGGCTGAAAACGTCCTCATCACTCACCCCAAAGTGGCGGATGTGGCGGTGATCGGTGTCCCGGACGAAGAGTTCGGCGAAGCGGTCAAGGCCATCGTCCAGCCCATGCCGGGCATCGCCCCGTCCGATGATCTTGCGGAAGAGTTGCTGGAGTTCTGCCGGGGTGAACTATCCAAGATCAAATGCCCGAAAAGTGTCGATTTCGATCTGGAACTGCCGCGCCATCCGACCGGCAAACTGTACAAACGGCTCATTCGCGACCGCTATTGGGGCAAGAAGGACAGCCGGATCGTCTGAGCCGTCGGGTCGGAAGACCGGCCTTGCCCTTCCGTAAATCTTGCCCCGGGGGCGATCCCGGTCCAAAACACGTGCAAACCAACAGGAGGAATACATGGCGGATCCGCGCACCATCTCTTATGACGAACTTGAATCTCTGGCTGGCCAGGAAGTCGGCGTGTCCGACTGGCACGTGATCGATCAGGATCGCGTCAACATGTTTGCTGAAGCCACTGGCGACCATCAGTGGATCCATGTCGATGTCGAACGCGCCACGAAGGAACTCGGCAGCCCGATTGCGCACGGCTTCCTGACCCTGTCCCTGCTGCCCATGCTTGGATCGGAAGTCCTGCGCGTGTCTGGCACGACACGCGGCATCAATTACGGCTCCGACAAGGTGCGCTTCACCAATATGGTGCCGGTCGGTTCCAAGGTGCGCCTGCGCCAGAAATGCCTTTCGGTCGAGCCGAAGGCTGGTGGCAAGCAGATGAAGATGGAAGCGACGGTCGAGATTGAAGGTCAGGACCGCCCGGCGCTCGTCGCGGAATCGATCACGGTGCTTTACGGCTGACGCCGGAAACGCCGTCTACAAGACCCAAGGCAAGGGGGCTGCGCGATGCAGCCCTCTTTTTTGTGGCTCGCGCCCGCCCGGGGCCGCGTCGATCACATCTTTGCGCATGGCATCATGGCCTGCGGCGCCTATATCTGGCTGAGACCCAACAATGGAGCGTTTGATGGCAGCGACCAAAATCCAGAGATCAGACCGCGAATGGCGCGACATGCTGACCGAAGAAGAATACCGGGTCGGCATTCGCGAGGGGACGGAACGCGCCTTCACGCCTGGCAATCACAATGACGAAAAGCGCGACGGGCTGTATCATTGCAAGGGGTGCGATACCCCGCTCTGGTCTTCGGCGCACAAATTCGATTCCGGAACGGGCTGGCCGAGTTTCTGGCAGCCCGCAAGCGAGGGGGTCGTCGCAACCAAGACCGATTTCAAGATGATCCTGCCGCGCACCGAATGCCATTGTGCAATCTGCGGCATGCATCAGGGCCATGTGTTCAAGGACGGTCCGCCGCCGACCGGAGAGCGCTGGTGCATCAATGGTGTGGTGCTCGACTTCCGGCCCGCTGTTTAGCACTGGACACGGCCTGATCCGGCTGGTCCTATCCGGTCTCGAAACCCTGTTTGGAGTCCGCCCCCATGCGCCTGCCCTCCCTTCTCATCAGCGCCGCCAGCCTGGCGCTCATCACTGGATGCACAATGACTGAATCCCCTGCCCCTGACGGGGCCCAGACCCCTTCCAACACCGCAGAATCGGCTGACGCCGTGGCCACCCGGCCGGCCCCGCCGGTCGCTCGCCGCATCGATCACGAGATCACCCAAATCGGTCGCACGCGCAATGATCCCTATCACTGGATGAAGGATGAGCGCTGGCAGGACGTGATGCGCGACCCGAGTGTTCTGCGACAGGACATCCGGGCGTATCTCGAAGCCGAGAATGCCTATACGAAAGCCGCGCTGGAGACCCCGACCGAAGCCTTGCGGAATGAATTGTTCAAGGAAATGCGCGGACGCATCAAGGAGGATGACAGTTCCGTTCCGGAAATTGATGGTCCTTATGCCTACTATACCCGCTATCGCGAAGGCGGCGAGTATCCGATCATTGCGCGCCGGGCTGCCGAGCATGCCTTTGACCCGAATGCCGAGGAAACGATCCTTCTGGACGGGGACGCCCTGGCCAAGGGCCATGACTATTTCTCCTTCGGCGGCATCGATACCTCACCGGACCACAGCCTGATCGCCTATGCCACCGATACCCAGGGCAGCGAATTCTATTCCATCCGGATCAAGAACACGCAGACTGGCAAAGATCAGGACGTCCACATCTACAGTGCCTATGGCCCGTTCGAATGGAGCGCGGATGGCAAGCGCATCTTCTGGATTCATCGCGACGAGAATGCCCGTCCCGATTCGGTCTGGCAGCGCGACCTGGAAAGTGGCGAAGACACACTGGTCTACAAGGAGGAAGATCCGGGCGTCTTCCTCAGTATCAACAAGAGCGCCAGCGAAGAGGTGATCTTCATCTCGGCATCCAGCCACACAACGTCGGAGATCTACTGGTTCCCATCGGACGAAGCCGACCCGGCGCCGCGCCTCATCGCGCCGCGCCAGACCGACAATGAGTACAATGTCGCGCATTGGGACGGTCAGTTCTACATCACCACGAATCTCGACGGTGCAGTCGATTTCAAGCTGATGCGCGCGCCGATGGAATCGACCAGCCGCGATGCCTGGGAGGAAGTGGTACCGCATCGTCCGGGCACGCTCATTCTCGGCATGCAGCCGCAACGCGACTATCTGGCGATCATGGAACGCGAGAACGGCCTGCCGCGCATCGTGATCCATGCGCGGGAGGATGGCGCGACACACGAAATCAGTTTCGAGGAGGCAGCCTATTCACTCGGCCTGGACAGTGGATATGATTTCAACACGCCCATCCTGCGCTTCGACTATTCGTCTCCGACCACGCCGGACCAGGTATTCGACTACGACCTGAACACACGCGAGCGCGTGCTGCGCAAGACACAGGAAGTGCCGTCCGGCCACAATCCGGACGATTATGTCGCTGAACGCCTGATGGCGCCGTCCTGGGACGGGGCGGAAGTGCCGATCACCCTGCTGCGCCACAAATCAACCCCGGTCGACGGCAGCGCGCCGATGCTGCTCTATGGCTATGGATCCTATGGCATCACCTATCCGGCCGACTTCCGCACGAGCCGGCTTAGCCTGGTCGATCGCGGCGTCATCTATGCCATCGTCCACCCGCGCGGCAGCAAGGCGAAGGGGTATCAGTGGTATCTTGACGGCAAGCTGGAGAAGAAACCGAACACGTTCAAGGACTTCATCGCGGCCGGGCACTTCCTTGTTGATCAGGACTATACGTCTGAAGGCAATATCGTCGCCTATGGGGGATCTGCCGGTGGCCTGCTGATGGGCGCCGTTGCCAATATGGACCCGGAGCTCTTTGGCGGGATCATCGCCGCCGTTCCCTTCGTCGACGTCATCAACACGATGTCGGATGAGAGCCTGCCCCTGACGCCGCCGGAATGGCCGGAATGGGGCAATCCACTGGTCTCCGCCGAGGATTATGACACGATCCTGGCCTACAGCCCGTATGACAATGTCGCGGATCGGCCCTATCCGCCCATGCTGATCACGGGCGGCCTGTCCGATCCGCGCGTGACCTATTGGGAGCCCACCAAATGGGCGGCCCGGCTGCGCCATGACGCGCCGAATGGCGGGCCCTATTTCCTGCGCATCGAAATGGAAGGCGGCCATGGCGGCGCTTCCGGCCGGTTCGAAGGCCTGAAGGATATCGCTCTGGACTATGCCTTCGCGCTCGCCGCGATGGGCAAGGTGGAAGATGTTGATCTGAAGGAAGACTGACCGCGTCTGGCCACCACCCGGTTTGATAACAGGATCGGGTGGAAATGGTCGGAGCGATAGGATTCGAACCTACGACCCCTCGCCCCCCAGGCGAGTGCGCTACCGGGCTGCGCCACGCTCCGACACCGGCGGCTTGTACCCAAGCCAACCTGTTTCCGCAATGCGTTATGTGGGATCAGGCTGCGCGTTTCTGCCGGATGGCATCCAGCCGCGCTTTCAGATCGGTCAACTCCACGAGCGTGTCTTCAAGACGTTCGCGCTGGCCATCGTCCGAACCGTCGGAGGCATCGCCTGCGAAGGCATCTGCCACGGTCTTCTGAAGTTCCCGCGCCGGGCTGGTGCCCAGCGTGGCTGCGCCGGACAGGACCGCCTCAACGCCCTGTTCGGCGAGCAGTGCCTTGGCCCCTTTGAGCGTCATGCCCTTCTCATGGACGAGGATCTGGATCGCCCGGAGGGCATCGAGATCCTGCGGGCGAAACATGCGTCGGCCATCAGCCCGCTTGATCGGACGGACATCTTTCGTGAACTTGGTCTCCCAGTATCGGATAACGTGCGTTTCCAGACCGAGTTCGCCTGCTGCTTCGCCAATGGAACGGAAGGCTTGCGCAGATTTCGTGATCCGGGCCCGGTTTGCCGACATGTGGGAGTCCTTTCTGTCTATTTCTGATCGACCAATGATTTCAGCATTGGCGAGGGACGGAAGGTGACGACACGGCGTGCGGCGATCACAGCTTCCTGTCCCGTTTTCGGGTTGCGGCCCTCCCGCGGTGCCTTGGAGCGGACCACGAAATTGCCAAAGCGGGACAGCTTCACCTCGTCCTCGGTTTCCAGGGCAGACCCGATCAGTTCGAGGGTCCTGTCCAGCAAGTCCGAGGATTCCTGACGTGTCACACCGACTTCACGCACGATTGCATCCGTGACTTCTGCCCTGGTGACGGTCTGGTTGCTCATGGGATTCTCCCGCTTTGGTTAATGGCTAGACGAGTTTCGTTAACGGATTCCTAGCGAGTCCGTTGCAACAGTTCGTTGATAATGCTGATTTTTGCCGTGCAGGCTAGAGGCGGAAAAGGCTGGCGCCCCAGGAAAATCCGCCGCCCATGGCTTCCGACAGGACCAGATCGCCCGGCTTGGCCCGTCCACTGCGAATCGCATGATTGAGTGCAAGCGGAATGGATGCTGCAGACGTGTTCGCATGTTCGTTGACCGTGATGACCACTTTCTCGTCATCAATGTTCATCCGTTTGGCCACGGCATCCAGAATGCGCTTGTTGGCCTGGTGCGGAACGAACCAGTCGATTTCATCCGAAGTCAGCCCGGTTTCATCGAGTACCGCCTGAATCGCCGAGGAGATGTTTGCCACGGCATGGCGGAACACCTTGTTCCCCTCCATGCGGACATGGCCGACCGTACCGGTCGAGCTGACGCCGCCATCGACATAGAGCAGATCCGACTTGGTGCCATCGGTGCGGATGTGATGCGTGATGATTCCTGCATCGGCGGCGCCTGACCATTCCTCTGCCTGCAGCACGACCGCGCCGCCGCCATCCCCGAACAGGACGCAGGTGCCCCGGTCGGACCAGTCCAGGATGCGCGTGAAGGTTTCAGCGCCGATCACGAGAGCGGTGTTGAAAAGGCCCTGTTTCAACATGGAATCCGCCGTGGCCAGTGCGAACAGAAAGCCCGAGCACACGGCCTGGACGTCAAACGCAGCGCCCTGGTTCACGCCCAGCTTGGCCTGTACTGCGGTGGCAGTGGCCGGAAATGTCTGGTCTGGCGTTGTCGTGGCGAGCACGATGAGGTCCACGTCACTGGCCTGCAGGCCAGCAGCTTCGAGCGCCTGACGCGCCGCGGCGGTCGCAATGTCGGACGTCAGTTCGCCATCGGCCGCAACATGTCGGCGGCGAATGCCGGTGCGTTCCACGATCCAGTCGTCGGTCGTGTCGACCATACGGGACAGGTCGTCATTGGTCAGGACCTTCTCGGGCAGGTAGCTGCCGGTTCCACGGATAAAACTGCGCCGTGCCATTTGATACCTATCCATATGGCGCCCTATTCGGCGGCCATACCTTTCTGTCTGATCTTGTTGAGATTGGCGGCGACCTCGTCCCGGTAATGACTGGTCGCAAGATCGGCGGCGAGTTCACAGGCCCGCGTAAACCCCCGGCTGTCTGTGCCTCCGTGGCTTTTCACGGACACACCGCCCAATCCGAGCAGAACGCCGCCATTCACATTGCTGGGATTCATCTGTTCGCGCAGGCGTTTCAGGCCGCCCATGGCCAGTACCGCGCCAAGTTTGGAGAAAAGGCCGCTTGTCAGCGCCTCGCGGACGCGGGTGCCCAGCATCCGGGCCACGCCCTCGCCAGCCTTGAGGGCCACATTGCCCGTAAACCCGTCTGTGACAATGACATCGACCGTGCCGGAGGAAATGTCGTCGCCTTCGATGAAGCCATGATAATCGAGATCGAGACCGGAATTGCGCAGCCACTCATGGGCTTCGCGAATCTCGTCATGTCCCTTCATTTCCTCGGACCCGATATTGAGAATACCGATCGTCGGCTTGTCGATGCCCAGGATCGCCCGGGCATAGGCTTCGCCCATGATGGCGAAACTGACGAGTTGCGCAGCATCCGCCTCAAGATTTGCGCCGACATCCAGCACGACGCTCCGTCCGCGAAGCGTCGGCCAGGCCGCCGTCATGGCCGGGCGGTGAACACCATCCATCTTGCGCAGGACGAGCATTGAGATTGCCATCAGCGCGCCGGTGTTGCCGGCCGAGACCGAAGCCTGTGCGCGGCCTTCCTTCACATCCTCGATGGCGTTCCACATGGACGAGCCCTTACCTCGGCGCAGGGCCTGACTGGGCTTCATCTCGCTGGTCACCACCAGATCGGTGTGCACAATTTCCAGACGCTCAGGCGATGCGGAAACCAGGGGGCGCAAGCGGCTTTCATCCCCGTGCAGGCGGACGCGCGCGCCGGGCCGAGCAGCGAGAAAAAGCTCGGCGCCCTTCACGGTGACTTCAGGAGCATCATCGCCCCCCATCGCGTCAATTGCCAGAATCAGGCCTTGGGCCATTGGGCTTCAAGCTCCACAAGTTCCTTCGGAGTAATCTGCGCTGTTTACGGTGCGCCTCGAACCTTGGCAACGCCGGGGATGTGAAGGATGCCTAATCTTGGCGCAGCGCCGACCAGTCGAAATTTCCCGCCAGAATGCTGTCATCTGTCGTAGCGTCAAGTGCAGCCTGATTCTGCAGCAGGTATTCTGCAAGGCGGCCTTCCTGGCCGGGTTGCGTCAATCCGTTGCGCTGAATCGTATCGATGAGCGCTCCCGTCCTGCCCGGCGCCGGCTGGTCCAGCGCAACGGACAAGCTCTTGCCAATCCCATAATGCACTTCTGCCAGTTTGCGGACCTTGCGGGCAATCGACGAGTCGCCGACGCCCAGTTCGCGAAAAGCGGCATCAAACCCGTCCAGGACAAGATGGTTGAGCGATTCGGCAGTCTTGCGCGCCTGGGCAGAGCCGATGTGCCTCAGCCGCCCGATGACCAGAGCCGCATGCGCGGTGACCATGGCAGCCCGGCCTTCGAAGGTATCGATGGCGGCGCCCTGTGCGTACAGGCCGGTATCCAGCGCAGCTTCGGCCACGCGGGCGTAGAGAACTCGCGCCGCCGCCTTCGCCTTTTTGCCACGTCCGTTCCATATTCCGGAAAACCCGACCAACCTGCACTCCTCCGCTTGCCAAGACCGACCCCCAACAGCTAGGTCTTGTTCGTCGAATTAACAGGAGTAGTCCCATGTCGCGATGCGCGATACTGGCATTGTCATTGCTGGCCCTGCCGCTTACCGCTTGCCTGACGCCATCGCGCGATTATCACGGCTATGTCGCGGACGAGGCCCAGCCCCGCGACATGCAGCCCGGCGAGGATACCCGCTCCACCGTGCTGGCCCAACTGGGTTCGCCCTCGACCACCAGCATCTTTGACGAAAACACCTGGATCTACATGTCGGAACTTCAGGAACGCGTTGCCTACCTGAACCCGAAAGTGAAGTCCCGCAGCGTTGTCGCCATCCGGTTTGGCGAGGACGACAAGGTCGAGGAAGTGGTCGAGTATGATGAGAATGCCGGCCAGATCGTGAACTATGCGTCCCGCGAAACGCCGACTCGTGGCCGGGAACTCGGCTTCTGGGAGCAGATATTCGGCACCATCGGCGCCGTGCAGCTGCCCCGCACCGACGAGGCGACGCCGGACAACCCGACCGGCCGCCGCTAGGTCCGTCCCGCTTCATTCACTTGCAATGCGTGCCCGGTTTTCGGACCGGAAACCCGCTTGGGATGAATTATTTAAAAGTAACTCGCGTCTCAGCCGATTTCGCGATATCATTAACTTATTCCGATCCGACATACCGGAGCAGAAGACGCGCAAGACGTCTCGCCGAACGTCGGAAAAGGTGTGTAGCGTCTCGGAACGCAGGTTCCGATGGTACAACCTTTTGAAAGGAGGGTGATGATGGTCTGGAGACTGCCGCACTTACGAAGGACGTTGAAATCGCTTCGGATTTCCAGTCAGAAGTCGCGTATTCATCTGGCTTCGATGGAGGACTCGCAGAAGCGCTACGAACAGGTACGCGATCTGGCGCGCAAACGGCTGGATCGGGCGGAAATGTTCTCTCAGGGCGAGGAAACGCACCGTCAGTTCGGCTGACCCCGTGCCGGGCTACTTGGATTTGCGTCTCAACTCGATTTCTTTTTCGCGCAGCTGCTCGAGCAGGTCCAGCATGCGTGGCGGGCATGGTTCGGCCAAGATTTCGGCATAAGCTTCTCGCAGGGCATGACCCAGAAGCGCGGCGCGCTTTGCCTGCAGCTTTTCAGATTCGTCCGACTTCCTGGCAGTTGCCATCGCTCTGCCCCTCCCCGTGCGTTCCCTTGCGGCCCTTCAGGCCAACCACCTCCACGCGCCTCTATAACACGCCAGAAGCTTTAACACGTCCTTACTTTTCATCTTTTGCGAGATTTTAACGTCCTGTAACGGGCGCCGCCGGCAGGCCGTTTGCCGCGAGGGAGCATCTGGACAAGGCCAGCGACCGCCTAGACTATGTCCGGATGATTCATGGACCGACTTCGCACACCTACATGTCGCAACGCCTGCGACTGCACTATGTCGATTGGGGCAATGAGTCCGCCCCGCCGCTGATCCTGCTGCACGGCGGACGCGATCATTGCCGCAGCTGGGACTGGGTTGCGCAGGAGTTGCGAAAGGACTGGCACGTGATCGCGCCGGACCTGCGGGGGCATGGCGACAGCGCCTGGTCAGCGGATGGCGAATATTCGGCGCGCGCCTGCGTGTATGATTTTGCTCAGCTGATCCACCAGAAAAAACTCGCGCCGGTGACCATCGTCGCCCACTCCTATGGCGGCAATATTGCTCTGAGATATACCGGCATCTACCCGGAAAACGTGCGTCGGCTGGTTGCCATCGAAGGCCTCGGCCCGTCCCCGAAAATGCTGCAGGAGCGCTTCGGCCGTCCGATTGACGAGCGCATGAGGGAATGGATCGATGCCAAGCGCGGAATCGCCGGACGCGTGCCGAAGCGCTATGCCACGCTGGAAGACGCATATACGCGGATGAAGGAAGAGAACAGTTATCTGAACGACGAACAGGCCCGGCACCTGACCATCCATGGCATCAGCCAGAATGAGGACGGAACCTGGTCGTGGAAGTTCGACAATTATTTCAGAACTTTCCCGCCCTATGACATGGCGCAGGAAGATCTCGAATATCTGTGGACGCAGATCACCTGCCCGACTCTGCTCCTGTACGGCGAAAAGAGCTGGGCCTCCAATCCTGCCGAAGACGGACGGATCAACAAATTCGGGAATGCACAGGTCAAACTGTATGAGGATGCCGGCCACTGGCTGCATCATGACAAGTTCGACCAGTTCATCGGCGACCTGAACGCCTTTCTCTAAACTCCTGACGCAAGGACATGCGTGGCAGGCCGGTTTCCTTGAAGTAGGCTCTCCTGAAAGAGCGGAGGAAATCGACATGACAGACAGATTGCTGGATTTCAGCGGCAAGGTGGCACTGGTCACGGGCGGCAGTCGCGGTCTTGGCCGTGAGATGGTGATGGCGCTGGCCGAGCGCGGGGCGGACTTGATCATCGCCAGCCGCAAGGCCGAAGCGTGCGAGACCGTTGCCGAGGAGGTCCGGTCCATGGGTCGGCGTGCCCTTGCCATCGGGGCGCATTGCGGAAAATGGGACGAGATCGACAGCCTGATCGAAGCGGCCTATGCCGAATTCGGCCGCGTCGACATTCTCGTCAACAATGCCGGCATGGGCCCGCGCATGCCGAGCGAAGAAGTTCCGGAAAACCTCTATGACAGCGTACTGAACCTGAACCTCAAGGGGCCGTACCGGCTATCCAGTGTGATCGGCAAGCGGATGAAAGATGCCGGGTCCGGCGCCATACTGAACATCTCGTCTGTCGCAGCCCTTCAACCACTGGCACAGGTCGTGCCCTACAGCGCCGCCAAGGCGGGACTGAACGCCATGACCATCGGACTGGCCCGGGAATATGCGCCGGAAGTGCGCGTAAACTGTATCTGCGCGGGGCCGTTCCTGACCGACATTGCAAAGGCCTGGACCGAAGAAGCCCGGCAGACGGCAGACAATGCACTTGGCCGTCCGGGGCGTCCTGAAGAGATCGTGTCTGCCGCGCTCTATTTGTTGAGCCCGGCCTCGACCTTCTCGACAGGGTCGGTCATCACTGTCGATGGCGGCATCTAGTCCAGGCCGAGCCCCAGTTCAGCCAGCACCGTTTCCGTGTGCTCCCCAATGCGCGGGGCTGGTGTGATCTCGCGGTGCGGTGCGCCCCGGAATACAACTGGCGGCTGGGTTTCCCAATAGGCGCCCTCGGACGGATGCTCCCTGCGCTTGAAGAAGCCGGTCGCAACAAGGTGCGGATCGGATTGCAGGTCCGGAAAGTCATTTACGCGGGCGGCGGGAATGTCGGCGTCCCCCAGCGCCTTCAACCAGTACTCCGTCGTCTGCTTTTCGAAATAGACCTGAACACGGCCCATCATGTAGTCCTGATTGAAGAAGCGGCCCTTGCGGTCAGCGATCCGGTCATCCTGGAGCTCTTCAGGAGCCCCCATCACATCGAACAGCTTGATCCAGCGCGCATCCACATAGGGCGCAATCACGATCCATCCATTTGCCGTCTTCAGCGGCTGGCGCGACGGGTCGACCTGCCGCTGGTAGCAGAAGGGCCCGACCGGCGGATCGAACTCGGCTTCGTAGAAATGCTCCTCCAGCAGGAAATGCGTGACGCATTCGAACATGGGCACTTCGACGTGCACCGCCTCCCCCGTCCGGTCCCGGTGGTGCAGGGCCGCGAGCGTGGCATACATGGCGTGGAGCCCGGACACCTTGTCGGCAAACGCGGTCGGAATGAACCTGGGCCGCTCGTTCCCGTCGACTTTCGGCAGCAGCATCGTGGCGCCGGACAGGCCCTGAATCAGGTCATCATAGGCCGGTCGGCCAGCATAGGGGCCGTCCGATCCGAAACCGAGGCAATGGACGTAGACAATGTCCGGGCGGATGGCCTTCACTTCCTCGAATGTCAGCCCCAGACGTGCAACGGCATCCGGCCGGATATTGTGGATGAACACGTCGCTCTGGCGGATGAGTTCCCGAATGGCCGTCTGGCCATCTTCGGATTTGAGGTCCCAGACCACGGACCGCTTGCCGCGATTGATCGTCATGTGGCAGGGGCCCATATTCCGGTTATTTGCCGGCTTGCCGACATTGCGGAAATCATCACCGCCGGCGGGCTCCACTTTCACGACATCGGCGCCCATGTCTGCCAGGGTCTGGGTGCAGTACGGTCCGAAAATGACCGTCGTCATGTCTGCGATCCTGATATCCGACAGCAAATTGGTGCCTGGCATGGGGCGCGCCCTCCGGTTGCGTTGTGGGTCATCGACGGTCTCAAGGCCGTCCTTCCCGTTCCGATTAGACGGGGTGTCGCTACGACACACAAGACGCCAGCGTGTGGAGTTTTCGAGGGAGGGAAATAAGCGGATTACAGGTTGGCGCGTCGGAAAACTCAGGAGGTTCGCAGCAATCTCTGGACACCGGTCCGCACGCCGGTCCGCAGGCCGGTGAGCCGCCAATAGAGGCTCCATTTGGCCCAGGCGCGACGATGGTCTCCCTGCCGCATGGCAGTCTTCACGAGGAATGGCAGCAGGCTGGCAATGGCCGCAATCGCATCCTTTCGGTGCGCCAGCGGACCGAGCGCGGCGCGGATCTCGTCCAGGATTCCCGGCTCGGCGATCACCTCATCCACACCATAACGGCATCCGAGCATTCGGGAGAGGATGGTCCGCTCGACCGGACGCAGGCGGGCCTCCGGATTTGCAGCCACGCCCGCCCGCAGGGCAGACAGGGCCGCCGGCCACAATTTCTTGCGGGCCGCGATCACAGATTTCTGGAAATAGGCCTGCCGACGCGCGGCTGGATCCGTCGGGACGGCGGGGGCGTCATAGTCCAGGAATTCCCCGAGAGAGAGCCTCGGCAAGAGATCTTCCATCAGGGTCGTGTCCGCTGCGCACCAGCGATCATAGCGGGTATCGGCCGCATACCGGATGTCCTTCGGCCCGCGCGGGCCTTCATGCTGGCGCTGCAACAGCGTGACCGCATCAACCCGGTGCGCATCGAAACGGCGCGCCAGCCGCATCAGGACGGCATAATCCTCGGAGATGGTGATCTCTTCCGGCATTGGGCCGATGGCCTCATAGCAACTACGCCGCACCAGCAGGCAGGGCTGGCCAGTGATGAAACAGTCTTCCAGGACATGCACGAAAAAGGATCGCCCATCTTCAGGCGGATAGGGATAGGTGTGCAGGAATTCGCGCGCGCCCGTCTCCGGATTGATGGTGAACTTGCGCAATGCGCCATAGCTGATCCGGGTTTCGGGATCCTCGCGGAATGGTCCGAGCAGGCGCTCCAGCGCATCGGCCGGCGCAATATCGTCATCATCCATGATCCAGATGAGATCACCGCGCGCGCGGGAGAAGCCATGGTTCAGCGCTGACAGTTTTCCGCCATTCTGTTGTGTCAGCAACGTAACCCGGTCCGCATAGCTCGCCAGAACTTCCCGCGTATTGTCCGTCGAGCCATCATCCACGATGATGATCTCCAAGATGTCTGCGGTCTGGGCCAACAGGCTGTCTATGCTCTCTGTGATGAGATGAGCGCGGTTGAACGTCGGCAGGATCACCGAGACGGTCAAGGCGGATTGTCCCCGGTCAGTCACTGAACTCTTTTCCTGCATGGCACCCACATTCCCCCCTGCGGCCAGCAATATTCATACCGGATGACAGAATCGCCCCCTGACCGGTATGGATTTCGCATGATAGCACAAAACTGGCATGGTCCGGGAAAACCGGCTTGAAGGACTGTTTGGATGACGCAGACTGATAATTCGAACGCGCCGCGCGTGACCATCGTGGTGTCACCGCGGGAAAGATTCGAACAGGCGGAGATGTCTCTGGCGTCCTGCTTCGAGAAGACCGACACGCTGTTTCGCATGATCTATATTGATGGCGGCACGCCGCGCGCCATCGCCCACACTCTGAAAGAAAAGGTCGAGCGCCGGGGGCATATTTATCTTCGCCGCGATGGTTTCCTGACCCCAAACGATGCCCGCAATCTGGCCCTGCCCCTGATCGACACGGAATATGTTGCCTTCATCGACAATGATGTCGTGTTCCAGCCGGGCTGGCTCGATGCGCTGATCCGCTGCGCCGACGAAACCGGCGCCGGGCTTGTGACCCCAACCATTCTGGTCGGGCCCGCAGCCCGCATGCCGGACCTCAGCATCCATCATGCCGGCGGCATCCTGAAGGTCGAGGAGGATGAACACGGCAAGACGATGTATCGCCGTCACGGGTTTGAACACACGCGATACCTGGAGATGAAGGATGAGTTGAAGCGACAGGAAACAGGTTGCACTGAATTTCACGTCGTTTTGGCCCGCAAGGCCATGATCGATGACATTGGTCCTTTCGACCCGAATCTGGTCGGCTTCACGGACGAGATCGACATGGCCCTCGCCGCGCGCGCGAAGGGCTGGAAGATTTTCTACGAACCTGACTCCGTGATTGCCTATGCTGTGGGCAAACGGCTCACCTGGCGCGACCGGCCCTATTTCTGTGTCCGGTGGAGTCCCGGCCGCGTCATGCGGGCCGAACGCTACTTCTATGACAAATGGGGTCTTACCCATGATTTCGACCGTCAACGCAATTTCCTGCGGGACCACCGGCGTCACGCCTTCCCGATGAAGTCGATGCAAAAAATCATCGGCTGGCGTGCAACAGTCGGACTGACGGCCATTTTGTGCAACACCGTGTCCGCGATCTCGTCCTGGCGCCTGATCCGGCCGAATCCGACCCCGCAGCACACCCGGCAATGATCAGATGAGACGTCGCCCGATGGCAGCCCAGGCAGTCATGAGACGGTGACGGCCGCGAAACCCTGCGGGTTTCGGCGCGCGGGAGAACACGTCTTCCTCTGTAAACTGGTGCAGCAGGGGATCTCCGGCCTGATAACGCCGGAAATTCTCGGCCAGAATGTCGAGCGTCCGGCCCGTCCGGTCCGGCATTTGCGGCGTGACATGTGGTGTAAGGATCAGATTGGGCACAGACCACAAGCGATGCCAGGGCGGCAGTGGCTCGAACGGATCTGTCACATCCAGCCCCGCACCCGCCAGATGACCTGATCTCAAGGCATCGATCATCGCCTCCTCGTCAACCAGCTGCGCCCTGGCAACATTGACGAGATAGCCGCCGGGATTCATGGCTGCGAGTTCAGGGGCACCCAGAATGCGATAGCTGGCATCATTCAGTGACGCGCACAGGGCCGCGATGTCTGCGCCCTGAATGGCATCGATCAGACAGTCTCCCCGGGCAGCACTGTACATGCGCACACCGGGAAGGTCTGCCGGCTGGTCCTTTCGACGAAATGCCGAAACCTTCATCCCGAAGGCCAGGCATTGACGCGCAAGATTTTCACCCGTGGCGCCGTAGCCGACAATGCACACGGTTTTGCCATGGAGGCCGCGCAGGTCCGCCTGCCCCCGAATGCCCCAGACCCTGCGGCGCTGAGCCCGCATCATGTCGGGCGCGCGATAGGCCAGCGACAGCATGAAATGGATCGCATGCTCGGCAAGGACCGGTCCGGAACGCCCCTTCGACGAGGTTGCGACAAGGTCGCTGTCCGCCAGCGCCCGGGGCGCAAACCCATCCAGACCGGATTGATCGCAATGAAGCCATTTCAGGTTTGGCGCGGTGAGATAGCGCTCATCCGCGACGCCATCGAGAATGGCGATCTCGCAAGTCTCGAGCGCCCGGGCAATGCCCGCATGGTCCTCCCGGTCGACGTGAACCAGTTTGGAAGGCACGAAGACCTGCCGAAGACGGACGATGTCCTGAGAACGCCAATTGAGACGAACCAGAATCTCCCTCGGGGGCACACGTTCCTGCAAATCGCCACTCCCTGCATCCGGTCTTCACCCTGCATCATCATCCGGGCTCTCCGCAACCCGCTGGCTCACCGCCGCGAATGGCAAACGTTCGGCCGCATGCGAGCATACGAAGCTGGATGGATAGTGTTCGCTGCAATCGGTCTCCCGACTGAAGGAACGCCTACTTGTCGAGGTCCGCCGCAGCGTGCTTCAGATCACGCTCCATATCCTGTTGCGTGTAGTGAACCGTGTAATGGTGGGGCACCAGGATGGAGAATGCGGCCCCGCCAATTCCGATCGCCGCCGAATGTCGTTGTGCTTCTTCGAATACCCATATTTCACGACCACCGTCCTGTCTTCCCTAACGCCGCGTCCCGGATAGGAAACTGCGAAGCCCTGATCGGTAGCGCCCCAACCGAAATCAAATGACCTGGCATGACCATGCGCGTCGAGATAGTGGCTCTTGCAAATGCCCTGGACGTGAATGCTCATATCGTCTGTCATGCATGGCGTTGCAGTCCACATGACCTTCATCCGGGTGTCGGTGTCATTGACGACGTTGATCGTGACACAGGCATGCGCCATCTGGGCCGCTGTCAGCGCCAACGCTGCCAGTTCAAGACCTTTTCCCGACACGCGCTTCGCAAAAGCACATGAATTCCCATCGACGCGCAAGCCTAACATGAAATGCCCTTTCCCAGGATGAACTTCCAGTTCTCCGACTCTGGATGTCTCATCACGTGAATCGTGTGATCGCCCGCTTCCAGGTTTTGAAAGTTCTTTTCTTCGCCATCGAGTTCGACATGAAGTTCCTCCACAGGCGTGTCGGACGTTTCGAAAGTCTTGAACCGTGCAACAGACCTGCTTTCGCGCCCCGCCTGCTCGCCTCCGGACGGTTGAGCGGTGCTGAACTTCAGAGTCTTGGAACTGCAGTTCTTCACAACAAGAAGTTTCTTACCGTAAACACGGTGCTCTTCCGAATGACCATACTGAGTGGTCATGCACAGAGTTGCGATGCTCAATAAGGTTGTACGCAGGACGTTCATGCAGCGACCTTTCTTCATGTCGGTTCTGAAGACAGTCCTTCAAGCGCCACGGTTTCCAGAAGCTTTATGTCTGGCGCCGCAGAACGCGCATGAGACGCAGGTATAACAATCCCATGCCCTATGCTGCCTTTTTATTAAGAGGCCTTAACCGTTTATCTCTAGGCTGATCTTATTGCAGGGCGGGGTTGTGGTCCTGAGCATCGCCCGCCCCTGACGCCAATATCAACGCGAAGGAAACCCAGATGACGCAACCTCACTTCCGCGCCCTCATCGCAGGAATGGCGCTTGCCATGGCCTGTACGCAAGCAGCCAGTGCGTGCGTAACAGTGAAGGTCTACAATGACAGCGACTCGACCATCAACGCAGCCTGGCGCGCGCTCGGATGCGGCGGCATCGACAAGAGATGGAACCTGGTCGTGTGCGCAAACCATGATATCGCACCGCACGATTCCCGGTCGCATGATTTCGACTGGGGAAAGAGTGCTCAGCAGGTCATGATCGGGTTTGATGGAGTTGGAAACGCCGAAGGAAAATGGGTCGACGTGAAGTTCACCTATCACAAGGACGAGGGGAACTATAGAAAATCCTATTCCGGCACCGCTCAGACCCCTCCCAAATGCCACTCACATTACACCATACATTATACGAGTGCGGACATTATCAAGGATTCCGAAGACGCCTATGAGCGGTACGAAGATTCCAGCAACCGGGATAGCGAGTGAACCGCCTCCCACGGCCCCTGTGAACCAGATCTGCCTGCACCAGTCGACAAGAGAGGAAGCGCAGTATGGACTCAAAACCTGTAAAGTTTCTTTGTGTCGCTGTTGTCGCGTCTACGCTCGTCCAGCAGATGAATGCGTGCGTCACAGTCAATCTGCACAATGAGTCCGATCACAAGCTGCACGTAGACTGGATGGCCCCTGGATGTGCAGGGGTGGACTTGAATCCGCTCCTCACACTGATTTGCTCGGAGCATGACGTCGATGGCGGAACAACGCAGGGTTATGATTTCAAGATGTTCACCACTCAGCAGTCGGTGGCCGTGACGTTCAAGGGCTTTGGAAACGCGGAGGGCTTACATGTCATGCTTCCCTACACATACCACCATGGACACGGATACAAAAAGTCCAAATCCCTGTTTGGAGGCACACCCGGTTCCTGCAATCGACACTACAACATACATATTACCAATGACGTGCTTCAGGCCGCCCTGGACGAGGCAGTAAGTCGAGGCAACAACTAAATGGCAGTCCGGGCTATGACACAGTCAACCGAACGCCCCCCGTGCCGTCCCGACACGGCCGGCAACGGGCTGTGGTTTGGGTGCGCCCATCTGTTTGTGCTCGCAGTCTCAGCCCTGGAGGCGAGCGCATGTGTAACTGTCAGCGCCCACAACGAGTCCCATATCGAAGTCCGTGCAGACTGGGTCTCGCTCGGCTGCGGAGGCTACGACGACACATCCAGTCAAATTCTTGTCTGCAGAAACCACAGCTTGCCGGCAAATGACGGAAACAGATCCTACGATTTCAAATGGGGTACGACAGGACAGACGCTCGTTTTCTCCTTTGACGGCATTGGGGACGCCAAGGACCTGAACATAAGTGCGTTCTACACCTATCGCAGGCATTCAGATTCTTTCGATCGAACACATCATATTCTCGGCAACACACCCTCCTCTTGCGGACGCCATTACTCAGTCCGGATCACAAGCCAGGACATTCAGGATGAATCTGATCGGGCATATCAGATCGAGGTGAATGAATCCCGCCGGACGGGCGGAGATCATGTTCTGCGATAGCCGAGTTCATCCGCTCTCTGAAAGGAGCTGCCATCCATGCAAATGCAAACCAAACTGACGGCCACTTTGCTGGCAGCAGCGTTACTGGCCGCTCCATCGGCGCTGGCTTGCGTAACTGTAAAGGTGGACAATCAAACCGACCGGCAAATCCGCGCGGTTTGGACGGCTGCCGGCTGCCTTGGCGCAGACAAGAAGTCGAAAGTCGCATTCAAGTGTGCCGGGCATGACATTCCGGCAGGAACGTCCCGTTCGCATGATTTCGACTGGGGAAAATCCGGACAAGCGGTGACCTTCTATTACGATGGCGTCGGCAAGGCCGAAGGAATGAAAGTGCAGGTTTCCTTCTCCTATCAGTCAAGCTCAGGACGATATGAGAAGACGTGGGGGCTGCGAAAGATTCCTGGCACGCCCGGCGGTTGCGGACGCCACTTCACCGTACCCTACACAAATGAAGACGTCCGGGCGGACTCAGAAAGCACGTTCCTGGCCGTCGCCAATGAAACGAAGCATCATGAATGGTGAATGGCCCTGCCGACTTTAGGGGCTCACGAAGGCCGGCTCGATCACTCGACAAGACCTGATGCCGGCTTCACGGATATATTGAGGAATGGTCATGAAAAGACTCGCATATACGACACTGGCAGTATTGTGCAGCAGCCCGGCTGCCGGCGCATGCGTCTCTGTCAACGTCGAGAACAAATCCGACTACAAACTTCACGTTGTATGGCAGGCGCTGGGGTGCATCGGCATCGACGGCGATACAAAAACCCCGTTCACGTGCGCGTCGCATGACATTTCGCCCCACAAATCGAGATCTCACAATTTTGACTGGGGCAAGAGCTCACAGACGGTGATCGTGTACTTTGATGGCATCAACAACGCAGAGGGGCATCAGGTGGTTGTGGACTTCGCCTACGTTCACAGCAAGCACACCTTCGTGAGACATGACCTTTCGAAAGGCCAGCAGATGCCCAATGGCTGCCACAAGCATTATACCATTCACTACACGAATGAAGACATAATCTCTGACTCCGAAACAGCCTTCCAGAACAGCAAGAAGAAATAAGCACGCACCCCAACCCACTTCAGAACAAGGAGTTCGCACAATGCAGGTTTCAATCACCCGCTTCATCAGAACAGCCATTGCGGCCGGCTTGCTGCTCGCGCCCGTTGCTTACGCCAAAGACGGCATCAATGATTTCAAAACCCGCCCGGATGGTGACACACCCTGGGAACTCGTCACTCATCTCGAAATGTTCAAATATGACAAAGCGCCGTCCGATCCGAAGGCCGAGTGTCAGAAGCATCCGTCCGGCGGACACATGTTCAACTGGACCTGGGTGGGCGGCTCCACCGTAACCACAGTCAGCGCGTTCACAGCGCCGCAATGGGGAGACCGCAAAAGGGAGAAATACGTTCTGCTTTGCAATTACGACCCAGACAGTTTCGGTTACGACCTGTCCCGGTATGAAGTGGAGCTGGATGACTGCATGCTTTATGTGTGCAACACACATTTCCGCGTACACCGCCTGGCTCGCGAAAATCTCTATTTGACATATTCGATTGATGTCGGTGTCGAAGGGCTCGCGAGAATCCATTTCAAGGATTCCGAGGGCCACACCTACAAATGCTACAACGGCAAGTGCAAGGCGCTCGATCAGACCGTCGGATAGACCGGATGGGCGGCGGGGCTGCCCTGATAACCCTCTCTCTCACCTCTGCCTCCAGCCATCGCTGGAGGCAACTTTTTAGCGCCTGACGTGTTGCATGGTAAACGCCGCTCCCACGGCGCCCCTCAACCATAAGGAGACGCTTTCGTGTCGAGACTTTTCGTCTATTCGAACCGGTTGCCGCTCGGCTCAAATCCATCCGGCGGGCTCGTGGTTGCCCTTGGAAAGACGATGGACCGGCAGGGAGGTGTGTGGGTCGGGGCGAAACTGGATGAAACGCTCTGCGACAACCAGACACTCCATGAATACAAAGGCGCAGCTTTTGAACGCCATGCGCTCCACCTGCCACCGCGTGAGTACAATGACTACTATCTCGGATATGCCAATTCCGTCCTGTGGCCGCTGTTTCACGGGCGCACCGATCTGCTCGACGTGGCCGACGGCCAGTTGGACGCCTATACCAGCGTCAACCGCAAGATGGCCGAGGCAACGCGCCATCTGCTGAAGCCGGACGATGTCATCTGGATCCATGACTATCACTTCATCCCCCTGGCCGCTGAGCTGCGAGTGCTCGGGGTCAGCAATCCCATCGGTTTTTTCCTGCACACTCCCTTCCCCTCATCCGCCAACGTCCATGCCCTGACCCACAAGGACCGCCTGCTCGACTGGCTGTCTGCCTATGATCTGGTCGGGCTCCAGACACAACGCGACGTGTCTGCGCTCATCGAAGTCTGCCGCACCGTGTTCGGTGGACAAATGCTGTCTGATGGCCGCATCCGCTGCAAAGGCCAGGACATCCGGGCGGCCAGCTTTCCGATCGGCATTGATGTCGAAAAGTTCCGGGCGATCGCGGAAACCTGCGATACATCCGGATTGAACATAGACCCGCAACAGAAGCTCATGATCGGTGTGGACCGCCTCGATTATTCCAAGGGCCTCCCTCACAAATTCAGGGGGTTCCAACGCTACCTGCAGCGCCATTCCGGCGAGGGTGACCGGCTGACCCTGCTGCAAATCGCATCCCCGACGCGGGAAAGTGTCGAAGCCTATCAAGACATCCGGAAAGACCTTGAACAGCTGACCGGCGAAGTGAACGGCGCATATGCGGAACTAGGCTATATCCCGATCCAGTACATTCACCGTGCCGTTCCGAGAGACGACATTGCCGGCCTGTACCGCCGGGCCTCCATCGGCCTGGTGACGCCCTTGATCGACGGCATGAATCTCGTGGCCAAGGAATATGTGGCCGCGCAGGATCCTGACGATCCCGGCGTGCTTGTTCTGTCCGAGGCAGCCGGCGCGGCTGAGCAATTGAAGTGCGGGGCGCTGATCATCAATCCGTATGATCCTTCGTCCGTCGCAGGCGCCATTCGCGAAGCGATCAATATGCCCCTTGAAGAGCGCGTCGCGCGCCATCACCGCATGTGGAACGAGATTTCACGGCGCGACGTCTATTGGTGGACCGAGACCTTTCTCGAACAACTGCACCGGAACGCGCGGGATCGTCGCGACCGCGAAGCCTCTCTTCAGGACCTTGAGCGCGCGCTGAGCAGCTGATGTCGTCAGTCAGGGACGTCTTGGTCTGGCACTTCAGGGGCAACCGGCAGGTCATCGGGGCGCGGTCCGAGCGCCACAGGTTCGCCTTCCCCCTTGTAGTGACTCACCTCCGGCTCCCGTTCTGCTGAAGCCGGGCCGTTCCCGGGCAGCATTTGGGCCCGGCGGCGATCGGCGGCTTCCCGTATTGCATGCGCCTCACCAGCGGTGGTGCGCGGGTAGCCAAGATGGTCGAGCGTCTTGCGGGGCATGTCCTGTCTCCTCAAAACAGACCAACCCGCTGCGCACCTGTCAGGTTCCACGCCTTGGCGCGCTGGAAATCAGTCTTCAGGAAACGCTGTTCGGGTGCGGTTTGCAAAAGCGACAAGCGACAACATAACCGGAACCTCCACTAGCACTCCCACGACTGTGGCGAGCGCCGCGCCTGAATTCAGTCCGAACAGGCTGATGGCCACCGCGACTGCGAGTTCAAAGAAGTTGGACGTGCCAATCATCGCGCAAGGAGCTGCGATCTTGTGCGGCACTTTCCAGGCCCACGCTGCGCCATAGGCCAGCGCGAATATGCCATAGGACTGAATCAGGATCGGCACCGCAATCAGGAGAATGACCAGCGGATCGTCCAGGATCACCGACCCCTGAAAACCGAACAGCAAGACGACCGTTGCAAGCAACCCCAGCACCGAAAAGGGTTTCACGTGCGATAAAAAGGCTTCAAGGGCCGACGCGCCACCTCTCCGCAGGAGCAGCGCTCGCGTAAGCACGCCCGCCACAAGGGGAATGACGACATACAAGCCCACCGACAGGATCAGCGTCTGCCATGGCACACTGATATCCGTCACGCCGAGCAGAAGGGCAACAATCGGCGCAAACGCAAACACCATCACCGCATCATTCAGGCTGACCTGTACGAGCGTGTAATTCGGATCCCCCCGGGTCAACTGGGACCAGACAAAAACCATCGCCGTACATGGCGCCGCACCGAGAAGAATCAGCCCGGCGATGTATCCGTCAGCATCTGCGGCCGGAATCAATCCGGCGAACACATACCGGAAGAACAGCACGCCGAGAGCGGCCATCGTAAAGGGCTTGATCAGCCAGTTCACGACAAGGGTAATGATCAGCCCCTTGGGCTTGCGGCCGACATCCTTCAGCGTGCTGAAGTCGACGCCGATCATCATCGGCCACACCATGGCCCAAATCAGAATGGCGACAGGGAAATTGACACTTGCATACTCCATCGCCGACAGCGCCGCGAAGGCACCCGGCAGGAACTGGCCCAACACGATACCGGCCAAAATGGCCAAAGCCACCCAAACAGAGAGAAAGCGTTCAAAAGTGCCCATAAGAAATTCCCGGCTGCCAAGTGTACCTGTCGACTACGGCGCCGCTGGCCCACATTGGACGCGCAACACCGGAAGCGAGTCGCGTGCTAACGCACAAAATAAAATACTTCAATATTTTATCGAATGTTGAATTTATTTGGTGCCCGTGCGACGTGTCGTGCCTGCGGGCAGACAGATCTCTGGGCGGCCGTGACAGCAATTGTCGACGAGCATCGACAGCAGCCTGTTCACGGCGTCCGGTTCCGCCTTGTAGATCATGTGGCGCCCCTCGCGCTGGACACTGACAAGGCCTGACTGGACCAGAATTGTCAGATGACCCGACAGCTTGTTCGGAGTGACCTGCAGATGCTCAGCGACGGATCCGGCTGGCATGCCCTCCATGCCCGCTTCCATCAGGACCCGAAATGCCAGCAATCTCGTTTCCTGGCCGAGGGCGGACAGCTGTTTCAGGGTTTCTGTCAGTTCCGTCATACCGCCCTTCTAGCCCATCCACCCAACGTGTACAGTTACCACGTTCCGGCGGCGTGATGCCCAAGTAGAGACGCGGCGCTGATTATGGCCGCTTGCGGGCCACAAGGAAGACGGCCGCGTCTTTCTTTGGCCGCCAGCGATGCACAATCTCGAATCCGACGGCTTCCTGCTCCTGAACCAGACGGTTCTCGGAGAAAAATTCGACATACGGCATACGCCCGATCCATCGTCCGACCGTGATGACAGGCTGGATGAAACCCATATGGTCGGCGAGGCACGCCGTGCTGGAGACAAATACGCCGCCCGGTTTCAGCAGATCATGAACCTGAACCAGAGTGTCTGACCGGCTACGCAGCAAATGCAGGACCGACAGGCCCAGGACAACATCGTATTCTCCGGCCGAAGCGTTGAAGCCGCCAATGTCGGCTTCGGTGAATTGCACGTTCTCCACGCCCGCTTGCGCCTGCCGCTGGCGGGCAATCTTCAGCATGTCGGCTGACAAATCGATCGCGTCTATGCGCGATACGTGGGGCGCATGCAACAGGGCCGTCGAGCCGGTGCCGCACCCAAACTCGAACACAACTGATTCCGGCGTGAAGTATTCCCGCGTCACCTCAAGCTTGCGCTGATAGGCGGCTTCGTCTGCGATGGGATCGCGCGCGTACTTTTCAGCGATGCGGTTCCAGAACCGCCGGTCAGATTGGGTCGATTGTTTCATGCTGCAGGCTTAGCCTGACTGCGTGGTCTGCCCCCACAAAAGTGGTCCATTATTTGAGTTAGTTCCGGCTTCAGATATGGAGCTGAAACATGGGTAAGAGATCAACGCCTGAAGAGATCATCGCGAAGCTGCGGGAGGTGGAGGTGCGCCTCGCGCGCGGTGAGACGGCAGGCCAGGCTGTACGTTCGATTGGCGTGACAGAACAGACCTACTACCGGTGGCGCAAGGAGTATGGCGGGCTGCAGGTTGGCCAGGCCAAACGGATGAAGGAGATGGAGAAGGAGAATGCGCGCCTGCGTCGCGCCATCTCTGATCTGACCCTCGACAACCAGATCCTTCAGGAAGTCATCAAGGGAAAGTTCTGAGCCCTTCGCGCAAGCGCGAAGCGGTCGATCATGTGGTGGAGACACTCGGCGCAACCGAGCGCCGGGCCTGCCGCGTGATCGGCCAGCACCGTTCCACCCAGCGCAAGCCGCGTGTGCCGCGTCAGGACGAGGATGTGCTGACAGCGGCCATCATCGCCCTGGCCGAGCGGTTCGGCCGGTATGGCTATCGCCGCATCACAGCCCTGCTGAAGCGCGATGGCTGGCATGTGAACGAGAAGCGTGTCTATCGCATCTGGCGGCGTGAAGGGCTGAAAGTGCCAATGAAACAACCAAAGAGGGGCCGGTTATGGCTGAATGACGGCTCGTGCGTGCGGCTGAGGCCGATGCACAAGGGGCATGTCTGGTCGTATGACTTCGTGCAGGACCGCACCCATGATGGCAAGGTGGTCCGCATGCTGTGTGTGATTGATGAGTTCACCCGCGAATGCCTCGCCATCCGCGTCGAACGCAGGCTCAACTCCCGCGATGTGCTCGACACGCTGGGCGAGCTGTTCGTCGCGCATGGACCGCCAGAGCATATCCGCTCCGACAATGGCCCGGAGTTCATCGCCACCGCGCTGCGTGACTGGCTTGGCCGGGTCGGCGTGAAGACGCTCTATATCGAACCGGGTTCACCATGGGAAAACGGTTACTGCGAGAGCTTCAACTCCAAGCTCAGAGACGAGTTGCTGGCGAGGGAAATCTTCTTCGATCTCAGGGAAGCCCAGATCCTGATCGAGGCTTGGCGGCGGCACTACAACACCGCGCGCCCACACTCTTCTCTGGGCTACCGACCACCTGCTCCACAAACCATCTTGCCCGCGGCGTTCATACCGCCTTACTGTGGGCAGGTGGCGGCATGAACGCCGCTACATGGAAACCGCCGGACTAACATTACTGGTGGACCACCTCGGTGGGGCAGAGCAGACCGGCACACGGACCTCGAATCCGAATACGAATTCTCCTGTAACAACATATCCAGGCTACAGACTATCGACGTCAAATTGTTCGAAGCGTTCGGAAACCTGGAAAAGATCAATGCCGTTGTTTTCCTGCTCGACCAACAAATGGCGAAAGAACTCACTCCCGCAAAGTCGACACTCTCCCTGCTGGAGCTCAGTTCGTGAAACGTAGTTTTGCGGCTTATCCCATTCTGGTCGCCATGATGCTGTCGGGCTGTGAACCTGCATCGCTGAAAAGCGCCTGCCAGTGACGTTTTGAGAATTTGCGTTGAATCTAGAATTTGTTGTCTCAAAGGGGGGGCAATGCATCTCGCGCTATACTCGCAATAACTAACCATGCCATTCGAGAAATAGAAAATTTCCTAGTATGGGGAGTTTATGAGAATCGGAAGCTTCCACCTCTCTGTGGGTGCAACCGCCAACATTTTGCGATGATTTTTTCCATTATCCCCGTCCTCAACAGTCGTCTTCCCTAGAGCTGATCATCGCAAAGCCTCAATGGTATTCGAGGTTTCAGTATCATCTCAAATGGTGTCCGGCAGTTTGCCTAAGTTGGGTCTTGGTCGTCCAATAAAAACTCTCAAATCCAACTTTGTCGGGTACCCGCACGGAATGACCAGAGCATTTTTTTCAGAGACTTTACAAGCACACGATCAAGGCTATTTTTTATCCTTTCATGCTTCAAGAGTTCGCGGTCCTGCACCGAGGCTTGGTAATGCACTCAGACAGCGTCCTGCGAACCGGTTCGTCGCGACGAATGCTGCGGTTCAAGTGGGTTGGAGAACCTCAAGTAGTATTATGCGCCAAGAATACTCGATTCAGTGCTTTTGCTGCTTTTTGCCGTCCTACAATTCAGAAGCATCGCGTCCTACAAGGAACAATAGATCGGTATTAAGTTGTTGTTTTTGTAGTGTATTTTTTGGGATCAATCATGCTGGCGGGCCGTGCGGGATGAAGGTGGGCACTATTGCTACGCGATAGCACTATGATGACATTAACATTTTCGGTTGTTGGCTGGAATGGAAGCCATTTGATACGGAGGTCGCAGGGTGTCCACACATGATCCAGGAGGAGCCGCGCAGAGGCGGGAAAAATTCTTCGGAAGGACGGTTTCAAGGTCCGGCAGGTGTCGTCCAAGTCACCCGGCGTTAGCCGGGAACAAGGGGCGAGGCACTTCATTTGGAAATGGAAAGAACTTCTACTGGCCGGCTGCGGCTTCATCGCGTATCACCATTACTGATGAATTGACCTGATGCAGGACGCTTGACGGGGGTGCCCAATGGAATCGAGGCTGGCCACAAGCTTTGAGGACTTAAAAAGGTGTATTGCAGGGGAAAGGTGACACCCGACGTCTGGTCACCTCTCGGCGCCAAAAGCGTCTCGACGATGAAAAGTGCTGGTGCGCCGATCGGTTTTTAGTCAAGAAAGCGGGACGTGCTTGCGTACTCCTCGCTCGGGCCGGAGCAGTTTGAGGTTGCCTGGAAAGCTGGCATCGATTTTTGGACGACAGTTCCGAAAGAATCCGCGTGGGTGTTCGTTGTAAAGACCGGATTAAAGTCAGATGAACTCGACCTTGTGTGCGGCAAGATTGACTATCCGAAGACGATCCGGGTCGACCAAGGCTCTGAGTTCATCTCCCGTGAACTTCGACCTATAGGCACATCCAAACAATGTGACGCTGGACGCCTCACGGCCCGGAAAACCGACAGACAGTAAGCGCCTCGCCGATCGCCTACGGATTTAGGCATGACATTTTCCGGAATCGTCAGGGCATGAGTTCCTCGATCTGGCTCTGCGGATGGCCGTTGATGATGGCGTCGAAGGTATCTGCGCGGTAGGCAATGGGATTAACGTCGTTGAGCTTGCAGGTGGCCACGACGGATGAGAGCAGCGCTCAGTTTTCGGCCGCGATCTCGTGTCCAGAAAACAGGGCATTTTTTCTGATTAGGCATATCGGCCGGATGGCGTTTTCGACCGGGTTGGTATCGAACTCGAGCCGGCCATCGCCAGGAAGCGGGTGAGCCCTTCCCAATGGGCAAGACCTTAGAGAATGTCTTCGGCCAGCTTAGAGCCGGAGGAGACCCTTGACAATTGCTTTTCAAACCAGGGCTTCAAGGCGGCTATGATCGGGGAGGAGTGCCGTTGTCGCGCGGCGATCCGAGTTTGTGGCGTCATTCCTCGCACCGTCGCCTCAATGGCGTATAGCTTAGTGAACTGGCGCACGGCGGCCTCGGCGATCGGGGACTTGGTGTTGCGCGCCAGCTTCACGAACCTTCGGCGCAGATGGACCCAGCATTGGACGAGCTTCCACGGTCCTTGCGGTCATTCCAGGCGCGTCAGCCGTTCGCTGACGTCCTGGCCAATCCTGGCCATCTCGCCGCAGCCGCACGGGCACAACGCGCGCTCGGGCTAGATGACCTGCTGCACCCGCGGCCTCACGCCGACAGGCGCGCGCCGAGCGCCTGAGCTTTGGGATGGCTCCGGGCTCGGCGCGCTCGCCAACCAACACGCTTTGAGCTATTCAACCAACGGACTCTCCCAATAATCTCGGAACCCATTGGGGGCGCCTCAGGACGTCCATTTTGCCGTCTGCTCCCAATTGGACCGTCCGACTCTAACGATCGGCGGACTCTTGCCACATTCACCTCATGCGCCGCACGAGGGGAGCAGTGTGGCGCTTACGACAGACAATGACTTTTCATCGAGTCATTCAATGGCCGGCTCAGGGCAAAATGCCTGAACCAGCACTGATGGATCGCCTCGTTAGAGCCAGCCCGTAGAGGTAAGGAAGCGCCAAATACTCCAGCCCCGAATGAGGGCAATTTTGGGAGCGGTTCAGAAAGGGCTAGACTCTCGAAATGAATGAGGGACGCTTGGGGCTCAGGTCGAGTCCTTCAATGGATCGCTCCGGGACGAGTGCCTCAACATCAACTGGTTCGCCTCCTTGGCCGAGGCAAGGCGGCTGATCGAGGCGTGGAGGCGCGACTCCAATGAGAGCCGGCTTCACATGGCTCACAATGGGCAATCTCCCGACGAGTTTGCCCGTAACGCCAGCCTATGCCATGGTGGCAAGGTCAAAATCGCCACTGGATTTTAACGCCAAGGCCGGACCACCAGACCCAAGCGCGTCAGAATCACAAGTTACTGAAATCACGCAGCTTAATTTTCGGCTGGATTCTTAGGGATTAGCTTTTCAAGACATCGACGGAGGTTTCTAAGATCTTTCTCTTCGAACTCCGCAAATAACTCAGCGGCCACGCGCCTTCCAGCCCGGTCAATTTTAGACCGCCGGGAGAGTGCCAATCTGGAAGGCACGACTCTCCACACACGACGATCCTGACTGTCCGCGACCCGGGATACATATCCACTCCGCTCTAATTGGTCTATCAGAGCCCCGACTGAAGCTCGCCCCAGCTCCATTATCTCGGCTAATTCAGTTTGCGTGGGGTTAGAAAGCCGAAAAACATACAGCATCGCCCTCCATTGTGCCCGCGTCAGTTCCAATGCAGCCATATCCACATCGAATCGACGCCGAAGCTCGCGCGTGACACGGCCTATCAGAAAAGCCAGTTCAATTCGCTCATCGTTCAAGAAATCACTGTCAGCGAATCTTTGATTATTCTTTTGGGCCATTCCAACCAAACCTTGCCATGGTGTCAAAAGTTCAGTCTGGCTTTGTGCAGCTCGATATTCAACCGTTATGTTCAGAGCAAGAAAAAGTGCTGGCTAGATTAATCTAGCCAGCAAGTTTCCCAGAGCTACGGAATGTTGGGAGGACGTCTTCCTGACGATGCGATACCTTTCTCACTTCGTCGGAACGACAATTTTGACATTCCACCACTCAGAAAAGCAGCGGGCACTCGGACTGCCAACTGTTGCAAACTCCATTACTCAAAATTTACGGGCATGTCCATACTGTATGTTAGCGAACTGAGCTTCGCCCCCCCCTGAAAAAATAAAATGCCCCGGCATCCCATCTGCTTGCATATGGTATGACTTCGTACAATGATGCGCAAATCCGCAATAGACGGATACCATAATGGGAGGAAATTATGATTTTCACGAGATTGGCCAAGACAGCATTTCTATACACAACAGTATCGGTTTCGAGCGTCTTGTTCGCAGCCGAAGCTCAAGAAGAAGGTGATGTGAGAAAACTGCGGACAGTTGTTGTCACAACTCAGAAAACTTCAGAGTCGCTTCAGAACGTACCAATAGCTGTTTCTGCTTTTGATGAAGAGGCAATTGATAGACTCCAGTTAACTGGTGGTCCAGATCTCACAAAAGCCGTGCCGAACCTGTCGTTCACAAAAGGACAATTTACCGGCTTCAACCTCAAAATCAGAGGCATAGGAGTGGATGTGGTAGCAACATCCGGCGATGCCGGGGTGGGCATACATCAGAACGACGTCCCCCTTCAATCGAACAGACTTTTCGAATCGGAATTCTTTGACACTGAAAGGGTCGAGATCCTCCGTGGACCACAAGGAACACTCTATGGCCGAAACGCTAATGGGGGAGTGTTCAACCTGATCACCGCCAAGCCGGTTTTCGAAGAATTCCAGGCAGACGCCGCGCTAACTTACGGGAACTATAATTCAGTAAAAGCTAACGGCATGGTCAATTTGCCCGTAGGAGAACGGGTTGCCCTTCGAGTTGCCGGATCTCTCACGCAACGCGACGGGTACGTTGATAATATAGTCACCGGCAACGATATTGACGACCGGGACTTGTGGTCAGTCCGCGCCACTCTTGGATTTGAGCCGACCGACTCATTTAGTGGGTGGCTATTATATGAACATTTCGAAGAAGACGATACGCGTCTTCGCTCGGGCAAGCAGCTTTGCCGGAAAGACCCTCTAGATACTAGCTTTGCGGGAATTCCCATCGCCTTCGAAGATCAGATTTTCACGTCTCAGGGCTGCCTAAGTGCGCCTCTTGACGAGTCGCACGATACGGTGAATTCGGTCGCGACGCTGGCGGGTGGACTAGCTGTTCAGGTTGGACTGCTAAGTGGAGATGCATTCACGGCACCAGCCATTCAGGATTTGCGAACTATTGCGGCAGGATTTGACCCATTTTACCAAGCCGAACAGGATCTGTGGACACTTAGTTTGTCATGGGACATTAACGAAGTCCTGAAATTGACTTCATTGTCGAGTTTCAATGAAACATCTGTATTCTCTCTTGAGGATGTCTCCAAAGTCGAGCCCACAATCACCTTCAATGACTTGTCAGCAATTCCTCCAGGGATAAATCCGCAAGTCGATCTCTATAATTCAGTTTTCCCCGGCGGCGTCGTCAATGACCCGCAGATCGGCCCTTCGAACTTTTATACGGTGGCGGATCCATCCGGTGAGACAACAGAGGCATTTACACAAGAACTGCGTCTACAGTCGGATTTTAGTGGCCCGCTGAATTTCAATCTCGGCGCCATCTATATGGACTATGAGGCGGGCAATGACGATGTAATCGATGGATACTACTTCATAAGCAATGCCCTTACCGGTCTGCTGCAATTACACAACGCATCACTTGCAGCTGGTGGACCACCAGTGATTCCGGGAGTTCCATTCCCTGCAAGCCTTGATGAGTCCAATGTGGATGGCGACTCAAATATCGGCAATTCACTCAACGGCTTGGGACGAAATTACTTCCGGACAGTTTCCCCTTATGAGTTGCAGTCGACAGCGCTCTTCGGGGAAGCATATTATGATATAAATGATGAACTGACCTTCACGCTCGGATTGCGCTACACGAAGGATGAAAAGTCGCAAAAGAATATTCCGACCTATCTCTTCACGCCTGATGTCGTCCGCGCGGATCCATTAGCTCCGGTTCCGGATCCGGCGACAGAGACGAACCTGGACGGAAATGTCGACGGAATTTTCGAGGTTGAATTTGAAGAGGTTACAGGGCGCGCCGGATTTGATTGGACACCGGATTTGTCGTTCACAGATGATACGCTTCTGTATGGCTTTTACTCCCGCGGTTACAAGGGAGGTGGTATAAACCCACCGCAGCCTTCGGAAAATGCCAACGCATTCCCATCAACTTTTGAACCAGAGTTCATCAATGCATACGAAATGGGAACCAAGAATCGGTTCGCAGGAGGCACACAGCAACTTAATCTCGCAGGCTTCTATTATGACTATACGGATTATCAGATCACTCAGGTGATCAACCGCTCATCGGTGAATTTCAATGTCGATGCTGAGGTGTACGGCCTGGAGATTGAATATCTTTGGGCGCCCGGAAGTAACTGGCTGCTGTCTGCAAATATCGGTTTGCTCGAATCTAAGCTGGTTGATGTTTTTGCGATTGACGTCCTTGATCGCACGGCCGGTAACTCCGATTTCGTGGTTCTGAAGAACGCGGCAAGCTATTCGAACTGCGCTGTTTCCGCAGAAGGGTATGCAACGATTTTAGGCGCAATCGAGGCCGGGCAACTTGGCGCGGGCTCTACCGCTGGGCTGTGTCTTGGCAGTTTTGCAGGTCAGGAGGCGACTTTTGGGCTGGGAAATGTGTCCTATGTCGATGGGGACGGATCACTCCGCACAATCGGCGCATTGACGCCATTCGACGGCGTCAACAAAAACCTCAGCGACAACAATCTGCCGGGTGCTCCGGATACTACGCTAAACTTGGCAGCGGAGTATACTTTTCCATCTCTTGGTAATAGTAGCTGGGATCTGACAATCCGCGGTGATTATTACTATCAGACGGAGAGCTTTGCTCGTATCTGGAATGTTCCGCGCGACGAGATTTCCAGCTGGGAAAATGTCAATCTTTCTCTTGTCTTGGCGAATAATGACACCGGCTTCCAAATCACAGCTTTTGCCAAAAACCTGTTTGACGAAGAGGTGATAACGGGAGCCTATTTGCAGGACGACAGCCCTGGACTTTATAGCAATGTGTTTCTGACTGAACCGGCATTGTACGGAGTCACAATTTCGAAATCATGGTAGCAAGTACCGACGAAACATGACGCATGCATGCGAGGAGGCTAGAAGAACAGCAGAAATCTTCTGGCCTCAATAATCGAGAGGGTCGCTGGTTCATCGCCTTCTGCTGTTTGCACCCCTGCGCGGTATCCGAAAAAACTGACCTGAGCCCCAAGCGTCCCGCGTTTATTTCGAGAGTCTGACCCTTTCTGAACCGCTCCCAAAATTGCCCTTATTCGGGGCTGGAGTTTTTGGCGCTTCCTCACCTTAGCGGGCTGGTTTCGCCGAGGTGATTCATCAGCGTAATCGGGGGCTTGTTCCCGATCGCGCTGTGGGGTCTTACCGTGTTGTAGTCTCCACGCCAAGCCTCCAGCTTTTCCCTCGCATCGGCGAGGCTCATGAACCAGTGCTGGTTCAGGCATTCTGCCCTGAACCGCCCATTGAAGGACTCGATGAAGGCATTGTCTGTCGGCTTTCCGGGCCGTGAGAAATCCAGCGTTACATTGTTTGCATAGGCCCAGAGGTCGAGATCCCGGGAGACGAACTCGGACCCTTGGTCGACCCGGATCGTCTTCGGATAGCCGATCTTGCCGCACACACGGTCGAGCGTGGCAACAACGTCCTCGCCGCGATAGCTGAACCGCGGATCGATGACAGGCGAGTAGCGTGAGTAAATGTCGATCAGCGTCAGTATGCGTATCTTGTGGCCACTCGCCAGCTGGTCGTGCGCAAAGTCCACCGCCCAGGCATCGTGGGAGCCTGTTGCCTCCCTGCGGTCGTCCCGGAGCTTGGCCTTGACCCATCGCTTCGGCGTTTTGTTGCGTAATTGCAGGCCTAGTTCGTTGTAGATCCGTCGAACCTTCTTCATGTTGATTACCCAACCTTCACGCCGCAGCATGACGTAGACGCGCCGATAGCCGTATCGGACACGCGTCTCACAAATCTCCCGGATGCGCAGTTCCAGAGCAGCCTGGTCGCGCCGGCGAGAGGTGTAGCGATAGGATTTCGGATCGAGGACCAGGAGCCCGAAGGCCCGCCGGATCGAGACCGTCCAGTCGTAACACACCTCGTTGACCAGCTTGCGCTTGCGGCCAGGCTTCAAAGCTTTCGCTTGATGACGTCCTGCAAAATCTCGCGGTCGAGGGTGAGATCGGCTACGATCCGCTTGAGCCGGGAGTTCTCCTCCTCGAGCTCCCGCAATCGCTTCATCTCCGACGGCAACAAGCCGCCATACTTGTTTTGCGGGAAATCGCAGTGCGATTTCTATTCCGCTTCACTCCAGTTGAAATACGTGGCCTGGCTGATCCCGGCCTTGCGGCACACCTCCGCGACCGGAATCCCTTCCTCGCCCTGCTTCAGTATGAACGCCTTCTGTGCGTCCGTGAACTTCGATGCCTTCATCGCTTTCGCTCCATCCCAGCCTGGGATCATTACGCGAAAACTCCAGCCTCAAACGAGGGATTTTTCGGGGAGCAGGTCACAGGAAACAACAGAGTGCTCGCAGCGCCCTATCTCTCACTTATGTTTTTACGGTACACTGATTTATTCCGTTACCAGCCTCGCCGCCCTGAGCCCGCGCACAGCGTGCTCAAAAAATCGGGACGCTTCACAGGTTAAGGGCGTTGGATATGAAGCATCCCGGCACCAACCGCGGCAATGTGACTTGCCCAGCGATGCAAAGGCAGGACCCCGAGAGAGACTGGAAGCCCTCAACGCGCTGTCCTTTTTGAACTTGCCAGCTTGGGAATTTCGACATGCAGCGCGCCCTTGCGCTTGTTGGGCCTTGACCTTGCTGGTGTCAACACCGGACGGGAGCGCGATCGAGCGTTCGAATGTGCCAAACGATCTTTCGACAAGCCGGTAGCTCTTGGTCTTTTCGTCCCTCTCCGGTTTCTTTTCCCCGCGGATCGTCAGCCGGCTGTCGGTCACATTGACCTCGATATTCTTTTCATCCACCCTGGGAAGCTCGGCGGCGACTTCGATCAGACCATCACATTCCTTGACTTCCAGACGCGGCCAGACCTCCTGCATTCCGACCGGACGGCGGAAACCTGCGCCGCTGAAACTGTCGAAAAGACGGTCGATTTCACTCTGCAGGAATGAAAAAGGATCGCGCGCCGGGCAGCCATGTGTTTTTCCTTTAATGACTCCAAAGGCATTATTTGACCGCAAGCCCGCCGCCCTCTTGAGAATTCGCAACGGTTCCGGCCATGAGTTCACTTTTTGTCTGTATCACGCCGATCCGGCACAGTGGAGCGCTGCAGCGCGCCCGGCGTTGCAAGGAAGAGAAGAAGTGGGTGAACGCGTCTGAAATTCAGAACGGTGGAGAAATTCCAATACCCTATTCCTGTGAGGGACGCAACGTTTCTCCACCTCTTAGCCGGGGCGATGTGCCGGTGAACGTAAAGAGCTTCATTGTGCATTGTCAGGATCTAGCCCGGCGGTGCTCAATTGCCGGACGCTCTTTCTCATGACTTGCAAATGATCTACAGGCCGACCTCGCATGGTTCGCAATGGAAAAACGCCGAAAGATTCTGCCGACATCTCAAGAATTGCCATGGTGGTCAGGTCCAACTTGCCGCTGGATTTTAACGTCAGAGCCTGACCACCGAACCCAAGCGCGTCAATCGAAGCCGAGACTAACTCAAATACCAGGCCACTTTTACGGAGGCAGCCCCCACGCAATCAAATAGATGTCCCTCATGCCCCCAATTCCACGGAAACCGCTTCTACACAGACCACCCGCCCCGGCCTCATACGTAAAGCCGGTCGGCTCAGGGGCAACCTGACCTTCTGACTCTGGCCCCTACACCCCGAGACCAGAATTAAAATTACGCAATGCAAGAATATCATGCAAACCTTCATGCACGCCCCGGCATCAGGTAGGCGCCGCGCCCGCTCGAAAGCAGCGCTCCGCTGGCGTTCATGACAGAGGCTTCGGCGACGGAAAGAGTTGCACCCAGACGGACAATTCTTCCCATCATGCTTAGCGTTCCTGGCGTGGCAGGTTTGTGATAGTCAACTCGCAAGTCCGCCGTCGCAGCAGGCGTGTTCCCTGCGGCGAGCAGGGCATAAAATCCTGTGAGATCAATCAGCGCGGCAATGACACCGCCATGGGCAGATTGTATTCGCGGATTGGAAACCAGCTCCTCACGCCAGGGCATTTGCAGTATCAGCTTGTCCTTGTCTGTGCTGATCGCCTTCAGCCCAAGCCAGCGATGGAAGGGGGCCGCATCGAGTGCGGCCTGTATCTGATTAACATTGAGCATGGAGGTGCTCATGCAGGGGTCTGCTCTCGAATCGGACGAAGAAAGGACACGACTGCTTCGACAAATAAATCGTTGCAATCTCCTGCCACCATATGTCTGGCCCCAGCGACGTCAGTGAAATGTGCCCTCGGTGCCAAGGAACGAAACGCCGCGACGGAGTCTTCTGTAACCAGCTCGCTCATACGTCCACGGATGAGATGAAGCGGTACGCGGATGTTCCGAACCGCCTGCTCCAGCTCACTGGTGCGAGCAACCCCAGAGCGACGCGTGACGCCGGTGATAAAGGCAGGGTCCCAGTGCCATCGCCAACGCCCGTCTTCGCCTTGCCGCAGATTCTTACGCAGCCCTTCAAGGTCTTTCGGCCGGGGCCGATGCGGCAAATAGGTGGCAACCACATCAGCGGCCTGTTCCAACGAAGCAAAGCCTTCCTTAACATGCGCGCCCATAAAGCCGACAACTTTGGTGACGCCGGCGGCGTCCATGTTCGGCGTGATATCGACCAGAGTAACCGATTCAAACGCATCGCGCGCAAACATGCCTGCGGCAACTATGGCTGCAAGTCCTCCAAGCGAAGCACCGACTACATGCGGCCGCGGCCTTCCAACCGCGACGCTTTCACCAACCTCTACAAGGTCTCGAGCGATAGCTCCGAGAGAGTAATCACCGTCTGGAGCCCAGTCGCTTTCACCATGCCCGCGAAGATCTAAGATTATTGAGCGATATCCTTCAAATGCCACCGCCTTCGCGGCAGCGCTCCAAGCATGACGAGTTTGTCCTCCGCCATGGGCAAAAATGACCGGAGGGGCAGCGGGATCGCCAACCGAACTGTGCGCCAGCTTCAGCCCCTGCGCATGGAGATATCCATCACAATCGTACAAAAGATCCGTCCACTATAAACTCTTTTACTTATTCCTTTATTAAGTTACCTTACAATCATTGTAAATGGAGAAACCCGTCAAGTTGCCCACGCGGTCGCGCGCATCTGGCTTCATATGAGATCCCGCAATCGATTTCAGCTTCCTTTTTGGTGAAGTGAGCCGACTATCGCGCCGGGCGTACGATCAGGAAATGGAAGCTATCGCCCTCACGCGATCACGGTGGCAGGCGCCTGGTTAAATGATCAGACTGGAATGCCCCAGATCCAGCTTACCGAAGTGCACGATATTAAGCGTCCACATGTTGGGATACTGATCAATCAATTCGATTGATCGGGCCATGTCTCGCGTGAGCGAGATTACCGTGATCGTCGAGCGTGGCGAATTGTCCCAACCGGATTTGCGATCCAGCGCGCAAAGGAGTTTGTGCGATCCGCCGAGCGGCTTGCAGCTCAAGACTTTAACCCTGTTATTGATCCTAGTCCTGGCTTCAGCAGCGGTTTTACTTTCGACAGTTAGCGAGAATCTGAAGTCATGAACTCCTCATCAGCGAGGCTCTGATCCCATCCAGATGAAAGTTCGCTGGCAGGCCAACGCCCATCCTTATGGGCTTCCGGCCCGCGCCTCCTGTCTCTACAAAATCTCTGGAAATGGCTTGCGGAGCGCTACAATATTCAGCAACCACTCCGCAAGCAACAGCTGGAACTTCGCGCTTCCCTCCCCTATGAGATTGGCTCTTGCACCTTGGCTCCTCAAGTCAGGCTAAGCTGACATTGCCTCAAAGTGCTCTAAAACCGAACACGAGCGGTTGCGCCAAAGGTCAGGGGCGGTGACAAGAAAGCACCAACAGCTGTTCCCGGAGCTGTTTGCGTGGCAGCGGTACCTTGAAGCGGCGTATCGAAAGCAAGTTCGTAATAGTCCTCATCAAACAGGTTCTGCGCCCACAGTTCCAACTCGAAGGGAGAGTTGTCACTGTAGAATGACATTCTTGCATTTACCACAACCAGCTCTTCAACCTCCTTGAGCGGATCGAGGTTCGAACCTGTATTATACTTTGAAGTGAACCGGCTCGATACATTGAAGCGCGCATCCCAGTCGCTGATGAACGAGGTTTCATAGGTTGCGGCCAACGTACCCGACCAACGGGGCGCAAATGAAATTGTGCTTCCCGGCAAGCGCGGCGGCGCGAAAAAGTCTACCGCTTCGAAATCATCATACTGGGTTTCCGCATAGACAAGACCGCCCTGCAGTGTCAGCCCTTCAAGCTGTTCAGGCAGGTATCGGACATCGAACTCAGCACCCTTGGAAATCACACCGGGAACAGATGTCACGATGAAGCTCGTACCGGTAAACGTGTTGAGCTGAAAGTCGCTATACTCCTGATAGAAAATCGCGCCGTTGAAGAACAAGCTATTTGCCGCATTGTTGGTCTTAAAGCCGACCTCATACGCATCAACAGTTTCGGGATCAAATCTGGTATCCAGGTTGGGCTGAAATGGCGTGGGATCTGAGGGACCAAACTGGCTGCGATCAAGGTTGAAACCACCGGCCTTGTAACCGCGCGAATAGGACGCGTATGACATCAGATTCTCACTGACCCGATATGCCCCCTTTACTGTACCTGATAAATCCTCGTCAGAGCGATCCTGCGTGGCGCTCACACCCACAAAGTTGTCGTTTGTCCAAGGCAAGCAAAGCGTTGGTGTCAATCCACCTGTAGGGCCAAATACGGCCAAGGCTGTGGTACAGCTACCCGCTTCGCCATTAAAATTGGACTCCAGCGTCTTCTCATCAATCGTATAACGAAGACCGACCGTGAGGTCGAACTGATCGCTCAAGCTGAACGTATTGTTCGTGAAGATGGCGTATGTATCCGCAGTTTGTTCATAAACGTCTGCGGTTGCATTTGCCTCGCCCGTATAGATATTACCTGGCAGCGAAGACAGATCAAACGCACCACCACTCGCACCGAGCAGCAATTGCTGAAAGTAGAAAAAGTAATCATTGCCGTAAGTAATGAAATCTGTACGATCAAGAGTCTCATTCGCGTAAAACACACCCACCTGCCAGTCGACGTTATCGGTCGCGCCCGCGAGTCGTAACTCTTGGCTGAATGTGGCAAAAGCGTCCCTGGACGTTTCGTCATCTCGATACCAAAGATCGGCGGCACTAAAATCTGTATCCTGACCCGAGCCGTTTTCCCAATCGCGATAGGATGTGATTGACGTCAATTCACCGAGGCCGGACTGCCACTCGATATTCGCTGACACACCCCAGTCCTCGGTCGTCTGCGTGGCGTCGCGGTTCGCAAAGGCGACGCGGTCGAACGGATCGATCGGAAAAGCAGAGGCCCCGTCACCGCCAGCCAGCAGCGTGATCAGCGGGCCCCTGGCCGGGTCCACCGCGATATAGTCACCCATGCAACAATCTTCTTCCCGATCAGTATAGTCAGCAGAGAGAAGAATCTCGAGGTCGCTGGAGGGCTCAAAACGAAGCTGACCTCGAACGGAGTAGAAGTCATACTGACTCGTTTCGTCCTCGGTACGTGGACCGTTACCGGTCTTTACGTCCAAAAGACCGCCGCGCTCTTCGTATACTCCGAACAGGCGACCGCTCACCGTCTTAGAAAGCGGTCCGGTGACTTCTGCAGACGTGCGAAGGAAACCTTCGTTGCCGATCCCGACCTCGAAGATCGACTCTAACTCGTCAGACGGTTTCTTCGTGATGACATTTATGACGCCCGCAGAGGTCGACTTGCCAAACAAGGTTCCCTGCGGCCCCTTTAGTACTTCGATTCGCTCGATCTCGCCGAGATCGCCGAAGGAAACGCCGTTCCTGGCGCGCGGAACCCCGTCGATAACGACGCCTACTGAGCTTTCGAGACCGGGATTGTCACCAACCGTGCCAATGCCACGAATCCGCGCCGTAGTATTTGCTTGCTTTGACGAAGAAGTTACAAGCAGGCCCGGCGTCACGACCGTCAGGTCCTTGATATCCTGAACGCCAGCATCGCTGAGAAGCTCTCCGGACAAGGCGGTCACGACAATTGGCACATCCTGCAAGCTCTGCTCGCGCTTTTGCGCTGTAACTGTGATTGCACCCAATCGACGTGTGGCCTCCACATTTTCCGCCGCGGATGCAGCAGCACCTTGCTCGTCCACCTCAACTTGCGCATGAGCACCGGCGGCAAACAGCAAAACCGCCAAAGATACCGAAACAGTTGTCTTCGACACCGCGTTGAAATAATACACCTAGTTTCCTCCTTATGTTTATATAATACTGTATGATATGATACTTATCTGCAATGTGAATATTCTTTTTTCCCCCTGACAGAGATCGTCGACGGGTGATGCAAATTTGCAATAGAGGTTATGGCTTGTCCAATCGGACTGGCCCAACCGAAAAGTTAGTTCCGGCTTCAGCTGACACGCTTGGGATCGGTGGTCCGGCCCTGGGGTTAATATCCAGCGGCAATGACGTGCTTGGTCTGGTGGTCCGGCCTTGGCGTTAAAATCCAGTGGCGATTTTGACCTTGCCACCATGGCATAGGCCGGCGTTACGGGCAAACTCGTCGGGAGATTGCCCATTGTGAGCCATGTGAAGCCGGCTCTCATTGGAGTCGCGCCTCCACGCCTCGATCAGCCGCCTTGCCTCGGCCAAGGAGGCGAACCAGTTGATGTTGAGGCACTCGTCCCGGAGCGATCCATTGAAGCTTTCGACGAAGCCATTCTGCTGCGGCTTGCCGGGGCGCGAGAAGTCCATTCTGACCTTGTAATGATATGCCCAGAGGTCCACGATCTGGCCGGTAAATTCACTGCCATAGCACATTGGGAACCGATGTTCCGGAGGTCGTGACCGCCTGCTTGTTTCTCACATGCAGGCGGGCGGTCATGACCGAGCCTTCAGGTCTCTTACAGTGGTTTTGCCGACCACAACTGAAGAGGAGACCGGCCATGACCAAGACGCACCATAAGACAGGGCAACCCGTTCTGGTAGCGATTGATATCGCAAAGCATCGCAATGAAGTTCTGATCGCTGTCCCAGGGAGGCGACGCCGCAAACGCCTCACAGTTCGTAACGTGCGGGAAGATATCGACAGATTTGTCGAGACGCTCACCGCCTTTGGCGTGCCGGTTCAGGTCGGATTTGAGCCGACGGGCGACTACCATCGGCCGCTGGCGTGGCGGCTCCATCAGGCGGGGTTTGAGTTGAAGCTCATTTCTTCGCTGTCGCTGGCACGCACGCGCGAGGCGATGCACAACTCATGGGACAAGAACGATCCGAAGGATGCGCAGGTGATGCTGCATATGATGCAGACTGGGCTAACCCAGATCTGGCATGACCCGCTCGTGCACGGCGTGAACGACATTCAGGAGTTGTCGAAGACACATGCCGTCATATCGCAAACCAAGACGGAGTTCTGGCATCGTTTGAGAACACACTACTTGCCACTCTACTTTCCCGAGGCTGAGCGCTTCATGGGCAACTCGCGCAGCGATTGGTTTCTCGCCTTCCTCGAACAGTTCCCCACGCCGGGATCGATCACGTGCATGTCCGAAGATGCTTTTATCGAAGCGGCCTGGGGTGTTGTCGGCAAGAAGGCATCAATAGCTCGGTTGCTCGCTGATATATACGCCACAGCCGCTGATTCCATTGGCCTGCCGGTCGATCCGGAGACGCCAGCGATCCGCATGTTTTGTCTCGTTCTCGGTCAGGGAAGGCATCTGATTGCCCAACGTGATCAGATCGAACAGCAAGCCAGCGACCTGCTTGGAACACATCCGGACTTCGTACGCTTGAGGACCATCCCAGGCATCGGGCCGATCAACGCGCTCACCATCCTGGCTGAGGCCGGGGACCTGCGCCGCTTCGGGCATCACCGGCAGTTTCTTAAGTTTTGCGGATTCAACCTTTCGACTCAGCAGTCAGGCATATTCCGAGGACAGACCAAACTCTCCAAGTTTGGAAATGCCAGGCTGAGACGGACATTCTGGATGGCGGGACAGGTCGCCATTCGGCAGCGCGAGAACGGCTTCCGCGACAAGTATGAAAGATACATCGCCAGAGATCACAGCGATCCGCACCTGAAGCGCAAGGCACTCACTTCCGTTGCCGCAACGATCGCACGCACCGCACATTCGGTCATCAAGACCGAGACAGATTACCGCCCCTTCTTCGAAGGACGCGGTCCCAGGCGGAAGGACCCCGCTCTGCAAGTGCCGTTGAGGCATGCATCGTCACGACCTCGTAGATAATGTTCGGGTCTTCTGCCTGGGTATTCGGATCTCGTCTTAAGGACGGTGAGGGCCGCAATCCAGCGTACCCTGTATTTGCTATGGAAGAACTGATTCCTTGACGACAGAAGACGCCTGGGTGATTTTACGAACGAGCGGGACGCAGGTTCGCCGTCACGCATCAACGACCTGTTGGCTCATTCCAGCTTTCGTTCTTTTCATAGGACGTAGCACATTCGGAACCAAGGCAGGTCATGGCCGCCTGCGGCGCATTCCGCACGCAGGCAGGAGGCCATGACCGGGCCGCAGGACCTCTTACAGTGGTTATTCCAACCACCACCGAAGAGGAGCAGACCGGCCATGGCCAGGATTCATTCTATCGCACAGGATGCTGTGCTCGTCGCGATCGACATTTCCAAGAAGCGCAATGATGTTCTGATACAGATGCCTGGGTCGCCTCGACGGCGGCGTCTTGTTGTGCTCAACCAGCGCGCAGAGCACGACCGCTTTATTCAACGGCTGAAGGCTTTCGACCGTCCGGTTGTTACGGGGTTTGAGGCAACCGGTAATTATCATCGGGCACTGGCCTGGAGACTGGTCGATGCCGGCATCAAGACACGCCTGATCTCTTCCATGGCACTCGCTCGCCAGCGCGAAGCCATCCACAACGGATGGGACAAGAATGATCCGAAGGATGCCCAGGTTATCCTGCATATGCTGGCGACAGGTCTCAGCCAGGTCTATCTGGATCCCTTGGTCGCCGGCCTCGCAGATATCCAGGAGCTCTCGAAGACGCATGAGGCCGTGTCGAGAGCAAGGACGCAGACCATTCACCGGATCCTGACGCACTATCTGCCACTCTATTTTCCCGAGATCGAGAAGTTCCTGGGAAGCTCCAGGCGCGACTGGTTCTTCGCCCTGCTCGAGACGTTCCCGCCCCCGGCATCGATCACGGCCTTGTCTCCAGAAGCCTTCTCAGCCGCCGCCTGGGACATTGTTGGCAAGAAGGTTTCAAAGGCCAGGTTGATCGTGGACATCTGTGAAACCGCAAAAGAATCAATCGGGTTGCCGGTTCCGGTCGACAGCAGGGCCATCGCGATGTTCCGCATGGTTCTGGCGGAGGCGCGCAGCCTGAACCGCCAGCGCAATACGATCGAAGCGGAAGCTGAAGCCCTTCTGGGCGGAACCCCTGACTTCGAGGCCCTCAAGCAAATCCCCGGCATCGGCCCGATCATCGCCCTGACCATTCTCGCTGAAGCCGGCGACCTGCGCCGGTTTGGTCATCATCGCCAGTTCCTGAAATTCTGCGGCCTGGACCTCTCAACGCATCAGTCCGGCACTTTCCGGGGACAGACGAAACTGTCGAAATACGGCAACGCACGGCTTCGCCGGGCGCTCTGGATGGCCGGCCTGGTCGCGATCCGCCAGAAGGAGAACAATTTCAGGGATAAATATACGCGCTATATCGCCAGGGATCCGGACAATCCCGATCTCCGGCGCAAAGCGCTCACTGCGGTTACCGCCAAGATGGCGCGCACAGCGCATGCCATCATCAAGAGCGGAAAAGCTTACCGCCCCTTCTACGAAGGGGCGGTACCGGGCGGGAGAATCTCTCTCTGATGCGCGCCGTTGAGGCGCCAGTCTATCGGCGACCTCGTAGATAATGTTCGGATCTTCCGCTCGGATCGGCATCCCGTGTTAAGGACGGTAAGGACCAGCGAACCTCACTCGCATGGATCCTGTGTTTGCTATGGCTGCGAGCTCTTCCAGTGCGGCGGAAGCCCACCCGGTAATTGACTTCAAGACCCGTATCTGGAAACTACGGGACGAGGCTTTGCGCCCGAAACCTGCCAAAAGTTCAGAATGTAGGACGTTGTCCGAACGTATGTACCCAGGCGGTCCATGCACGACGAACAGATCGCCCAGCGTGTCGAGGACATCGCGGGAGTTCAGCTTGCGCTCGACGCGGATGGTGAGGCATTCGCGAGTGAACTCATCAATGACGCACAGCATGCGGAAGACCTTCCCATCATGCGTGCGATCCTGGACGAAATCATAGGATCAGACATGCCCCTTGTGCATTGGTCTGATCCGAATGCAGGAGCCGTCACTCAACCAGAGACGGCCACGTTTCGGTTGTTTCATCGGGACCTTCAGCCCTTCACGCCGCCAGATGTGATAGACGCGCTTCTCGCTCACATGCCAGCCACCCCGTCTCAGCAGGGCCGTAATGCGACGATAGCCATACCGGCCGAACCATTCAGCCAGGGTGATGATGGCCGCTGTCAGCACATCCTCATCCTGACGCGGCACGCGCGGCTTGCGCTGGGTGGAACGATGCTGGCCGATTACGCGGCAAGCCCGACGCTCGGTTGCGCCGAATGTCTCCACCACATGATCGACCGCTTCGCGCTTGCGTGAAAGGCTCAGTGGTGTCCCCAGTCAGCGAGCGTGGAGCCGCACAGGCAGTTTCGTGATGCCTCGCACAAGGTTCGAAAACAGACGCTCGGGCTCGCCGGTCACTTCGACCTTCGCGAAACGCTTTTGGATCTCTTCCCAGATAATCCTAAGTTGCAGTTCTGCAAGCCTGTTGCCCATGCAGCGATGGATGCCATAGCCAAAGGACAGGTGATGACGTGGGTTCTTTCGGTCGATTATGAACTGGTCAGCATTCTCGATGACAGACTCATCCCGGTTGCCCGACAGATACCACATCACCACTTTATCACCTTTTTTGATCAGCTTACCGCCAATCTCGTAATCCTGGAGCGCAGTCCGGCGCATATGGGTCAGCGGAGTCTGCCAGCGGATAATCTCTGGCACCATGCTGGTGATCAGCGACGGATCCTCATTCAGCTTGCGATATTCTTCAGGGTTCTGATTAAGGGCGAGCACGCCGCCGCTGATCGAGTTCCGCGTAGTGTCGTTGCCGCCCACAATAAGCAGCAGCAAGTTGCCCAGAAACTCTAGGAAGGGCATGTCCCGCGTCGCCGGAGAATGCGCCATCATGGATATGAGGTCGTTCTTGGGGTCTTGGTTAATACGCTGATCCCAGAGCCCTTTGAAATACATCGCGCATTCAATCAGTTCTTTGCGCCTTGCCTCATAAGATTCGACGATACCGGTTTCAGGCGCGGCCGTTGCGATGTCGGACCAGCGAGTGAGTTTGCGCCGCTCTTCCCAAGGGAAGTCGAACAAGGTCGCAAGGGTCATTGTGGTCAACTCGACCGAGACTTTATTAACCCAGTCGATTTCCTCACCAACCGGCAGATCATCAAGTATCTTGCACGCACGCTCACGGATTGTCGGCTCGAGCAACTGCAAGTTTGACGGCGCGACTGCGGAGTTAACGGCCTTGCGTTGCTGATCGTGCTTGGGCGGATCCATGGCGATGAACATTTCAAGCTCAAGCGCACCTTCCCCCGCATGCATGTCCTGAATGGCAATTCCGCCGAGCTTCGCTTCCGACGAGAAGACTTTGTGATTGGTGTCAACGGCCATGATGTCGTCGAACTTGGTAACCGACCAGTATGGCCCGACTTTGCTCTCAGGACAGTAGTGGACTGGATCCTCTCTGCGCAATCGGTCGAAAAACAGGCCAATTGTATCTTTCTGAAAAAGGCTCGGCCGTGAAACATCGATTTGCTCGATCGGAATGGTCGCGATTTTTTCGGCCGTGTTCAGCTCAATTGTTTCTATACTCATGTTCTATCCTTCAGTCCGTACGCGAAAATAGCGCGCCACCTTCTGACAAATTAGCGGCCCCGCAACATGCCACTTTTAAATATTATCATACATACTTGACGATTAGTTACAACCATGGAAGCTAAACGCTTGATTTGGCCGTTCATCAGATTAATTATGATAATATATTAGGTTCAAAGATGCAGCCCAGGGCCTATAACGCAAAGAAGGCAAAGCGTGCACTTTCGCTCGCACAAGACATCGTTCGCGACATTGAAGCTGGTGCACGCGTTGCGGGAGACCGGTTGCCACGCGAAGAAGAAATGCTCGCGCGGTACGAAGTCGCCAGAGCAACCTTGCGTGAAGCGCTCCGCTTCCTGGAGCTTCAGGGCGTAATCCACCTTCAATTGGGCCGTGGCGGGGGCCCGGTGGTTGCGCGCCCGCAGTCCGGTGATTTCGCAAATAGTCTTTCTCTCATCCTGCAATTCATGGAAGCAGACCTGAGGGGTCTGCTCGAACTGCGTGAAGCCATAGCGCCGGATGTTGCAGCCTATGCCGCCCAGCGCGCGACCACAGGCGACCTCAGCGCACTCGCCGATTGCCTTAAAGAGCTTGAGCGGAATGAGGCGGGAAGCCAGTTCGAGGAACTTAACCGTCGGTTTCACGACCTGCTCGGTTGGGCCAGCGGCAATCCGCTTTTCGGCCTTCTGACCTCCACCTTGCATTTACTGACCCGCGAATTTTCGCGCTCGCTCGGCTATTCCGCCCAGGAGCGCGCAGTCCAGTTGCGAATCCTGCGCCGCGTTCTGGAAGCGGTACGCACAGGTGATGCCCAGGAAGCGCGGCAGGCCATGGCCCGCCTTGTGTCAGGTTCGGCAAATTATTTAGCTGAACGAAGTCCTGATCTGGTTTCTCAAAAAGTGAGGTGGGGACAAATTTAGAAGACTTGCGAACCGCAATGTCTAAGACGGGAGAATAAATAACATGCCGCTACAAACGCGCATATGCGAAATTCTCGAGATCGAATATCCGATCTTTCTGGCCGGAATGGGCGGGGCAAGTGTCCCCGCGCTCGCGGCCGCGGTATCGAATGCAGGGGGGCTAGGCGTCCTCGGCGCCGCGGCGTGCTCGCCGGACCAGTTACGTAGCTGGATCCGTCAGACCCGCGAGATGACCGACAAGCCGTTCGGGGTGGATACGCTTCTGCCGGCCTCGGTCCGGCGGGGGTCGGCGCCGCAATCCGGTAACGCGCCCGCCAACCCGATGGCAAAAATCGACGAATACAAGGAGTTTACCCGCGATTTCATGGCGCGGGAGAACCTTCCCGAAGTCGATGCTGCAGCAGCGATGCGCGCCGCAGGTTCGCCGGATATGGGCAAGAGCCAGCTCCAGCTATTCTCGAGAGAATTCTTCGAGGCGCAGATGGAGGTGGTGATTGAGGAAAAGGTGCCGGTCTATGCCGCGGGCCTCGGCAATCCCGCGCCCTGGATCGACCGTCTTCACGCCAACGGCACCAAGGTCATGGCGGTGATCGGCAAGGTCAAGCATGCCGAGCAGGTGGTCGATTCCGGTATCGACATGATCGTCGCCCAAGGTCACGACGGCGGCGGCCACAATTCACCTATCGGAACCATGTCGCTTATCCCGCAAGTCGTGGATGCGGTCGGTGATCGGGTGCCCGTGATCGGTGCAGGTGGTATTTCAGATGGGCGCGGTGTCGCGGCGTCGCTGATGTTGGGGGCAGAAGGCGCGTGGATCGGCACCGCATTCCTCGCAACGGACGAAGCAGGCATCGAGCATTTTCAGAAGGAAGCAATCACCGAAAGCGGTGACGCGGATACCGTCGTAAGCCGCTCGTTAACCGGCAAGCCTGCCCGCATGATCCGTAACAAATGGGCCGATGCGTGGGTTGCTGCGGGCAAGGAACCACTGCCCATGCCTTTCCAGTCGATAATTTCAGGTCCGGTTATGGCTTCAGGCCTCAAGGCTGAGCGCAAGGATATCATGCCTGGCTTTGCTGGCCAGGGAATTGGCCTCATCCATTCGATCCGGCCCGCAGCCGAGGTGATGCGTGAACTTGTCGAAGGTGCGGAAGTCGCACTCTCCCGCTCGTTTGTCGGAGACATGCAGTCCAGCCAACAGGACAAGCATCAAAAATGAGCGCCACATCCACCTTCAATTTCAGTGACAGGTCCGCAATCACGGGCGTCGGTGAAACGGCATTCATCAAGGGCGCCGAAAATACCGCGGTCGACATGATGCTCGAAGCTTCCCGCAAGGCGATCGCTGATGCCGGGCTGAAGCCATCCGACATCGACGGCATGGTTCCGCCGCCGATCTACACGACATCGGAAGAAATGGCCGCCAATCTGGGTATCGACGTATTGCGCTATGCGGCTACCGTTCACATGGGCGGAGCCAGCCCGACGACAGCGCTCCAGAACGCGGCGATGGCGATCGCCAGCGGACTTTGTGACCACGTTCTCGTAACGCTGGGCTGGAATGGCTATTCCGCACTCAGGCCCAAGGCCGGTGCCCCGCCTACCCGGCCGATGAACATGAACACTCTGACCAACACCATTCAGGGCTATTACATTCCTTATGGCGTGTTCCTGCCGGTGCAGATGTATGCCTGGCTCGCCATGCGACATTCCAAGCTCCACAGTGTCGGGCCGGACGCGATGGCCGCTGTGGCACTCGCATGTAACCGTCACGCGCAGCTAAATCCGAGAGCCTTCAATTATGGCCGTACATTCGATCTCGAGGCATATCACTCGGCGCGCTGGATATCCGAGCCTTTCCGGCTCTACGATTGCTGCCTGGAAACCGATGGTGCCTGTGCGGTCGTTGTCTCGCGCATGGAACGGGCCAAGGACATGCGGCACGTGCCGGTAAGCATCGCAGGCGCGGCTGAGGGCCACCCCTATCCCGCCGACGACATCCCCTCGCGCCCCGACCCTTTCAAGATCGGCCTCAGCTATGCCGCCCCGCGCGCATTCGAGATGGCAGGCGTCACCCGCGAGGATATGGATTTTCTGCAAATCTACGACTGCTTCTCTTATATCGTGCTGTTGCAGCTTGAAGCGCTCGGTTACTGCGAACCCGGCGGTCAGAGCGAATTCGTCGCTGATGGCCAGATCGAGCTGGGTGGACGCTATCCCATCAACACCCATGGCGGCTTGCTGAGCGAAGCGCATGTCTGGGGCCTCAACCATGTTGTTGAGGCGGTCCGCCAGCTGCGCCACGATTGCGGCGAGCGTCAGGTCGCAGATGCCCAGACCGGCCTCGTGACCGGCTGGGGCGACCTTGGCGACGGGAGTATCGCAATCCTCAGGAGGTTTACGTGAGCGACAAGAACGAACTGCCGCCTAAAATGCGCTTCAAGGCGCAGAAGGCTCCGCCCAAGCCGAAACCGCGCCCGCAGGATCCTATCGAACAGGAATTCTGGAATCGGTGCCAGGATGGCCATCTCTATTTCCAGCGTTGCAGCGATTGCGGCACCCTCCGCCACCTGCCTCGTTATATGTGCGCGAAGTGTGGCTCACCGGAATTTTCGTGGGAGCGCAGCACTGGCAAGGGTACGCTTTTTTCCTGGACCATCACCCACCAGGCCCTGCACCCGGCATTTGCCGCCGACATTCCCTTCGTGGCTGCGGTGGTTGAACTCGAAGAGGGTGTACGCATGGCCACTCGTCTGATCGATTGTGACCATGATAGCCTCAGGCTCGACCTTCCTGTAGAATTGACATTCGAAACAATCGGGGACGACTTCCGTCTGCCCGTTTTCCGTCCCTGCGAGGAATAGAAGCGATATGGATCTCGATTACGGCCCCGAATACGACACATTCCGTCAACAGGTGCGCGATTTCATCGAAGCGCATAGCCACCTTGCGCCGCCGTGTGCGACTCGGGCAGCCCGCCCTTCACCCGAAGCCGTCAAATGGCAGAAGCTGCTGATCGAAAACGGGTACACTGCCCGCACGATCCCGGCGGAGTATGGCGGCTACGGCGCGGAACCCGACATCCTCAAATCGCGCATCATCTCCGAGGAGTTTTCACGGGCCGGGGTGCCGGGCGGGCTCACGAACCAGGGCATCTCGATGCTCGTCCCGACTTTGCTGGAACTCGGCACCGAGGAGCAGAAGCAACGCTGGATCGAACCCACGCTGAAAGGCGAGATCGTATGGTGCCAGGGCTATTCTGAACCCGGTGCCGGATCGGACCTGGCCAGCCTCAAGACCAGGGCGCGAGTCGAAGACGGCAATTTCGTCATCAATGGCCAGAAAATCTGGACCAGCACGGCGAAGCAGGCCGACATGATCTTCTGCCTCGTAAGGACCGAGCCCGACGCACCAAAACACCGCGGTATTTCCTACCTGATCTTCTCGATGGACACACCGGGTATCGAGGTTCGTCCTTTGAAGACGATGACAGGCCACGCCGAATTCAATGAGACATTCTTCACCAATGTCCGCGTTCCGGTGGACCAGATTGTAGGGGCGCGGGGCCAGGGCTGGCTCGTGGCGAATGCAACCCTCGGCCATGAGCGCGGAATGCTGGGTGATCCCGGCGCGCTCGAAAACCGGCTACAGGCACTGATCGCCCTGATGCAGGAAGAGCGTATCGGACAGGCCCGCGCAATCGACAATCCGGTTCTGCGAGATCGGCTGTTGGCGCTCCAGGCCGAGGTGTCAGCGATGAAATGCAATGGGATGCGTATCCTTTCGAACAGCCTCAAGGGTGAGTCAGGCGGCATGGCGAAGCTAATCGTCAAGCTGCAAAGCTGTGAGATTGCCCACCAGATTTCAGCACTGGCGATCGACGCCATGGGTGAGATAGGCACGCTTTACCATGGCAGCCCGCGAGAGCGCGAAGGAGGCGCGTGGCAATGGAACTACATGTTCCAGCTCGGTCTCATAATAGGCGGCGGCACCGCGCAGATTCAGAAAAACATCATCGCCGAACGTGGCCTCGAAATGCCGCGCGAACCGAAGCTCGCAAAGGTTTCGGATGCGGCGAAAGCAACCGCAGACATAGAGCGTCACAAACAGGGATCAGCCTAATGGATTTCGGATTATCTCAGGACCAGCAGATGTTACGTGATGCGGTTGCCCGTTGTCTTGCGGACACCTGCCCGCTCGATCATGTCCGCGAATGCGCCGAACTGGACAATCCACTCAGCGACAAAGTGCTCGGCGCCGTTCAGGACTTGGGAATTCCCGGAATGCTGGTACCTGAAGAGCATGGCGGCCTCGGTATGACCCTTCTCGACGCTGCCATAGTTGCCGAACAGCTCGCCTATATGGTCGCGCCAGTGCCTTTTCTCGCCAGTCATGTACTTGCGCCTATCGCGCTGAGCGAGGCTGGTAGCGAAGAACAAAAAGCACAATGGCTACCGAAGATCGCGAACGGCGAGGCGCGTATCGCTGTCGCGATTTCCGAGACGGTCGAGGCGCGCGACGGGGCGGGCGTTTCCTCTGCTGATGGGAAGCTCAGCGGAACCGCCCTGTTCTGCCTGGATTTCGAGGGAGCTGACGCTTACATCGTAGCCGACGCTGGCGGCCGGCTGCACCTCGTTACAGCCGATGCCCTCAAACTGGAGACGATCCGGCTGACGACCATTGATCGCACCCGCAGTGTCGGGGAATTGCGTTTCGAACAGACAGAGGCAGAACCGCTTATTGACGATAACGGCGCGACAACGGCCCGGTTGCGCGATGCGGGCCGTGTGATCTTAGCTGCTGACAGCCTTGGCGCAGGCCAGGCCATGATCGAAAAGGCTGTCGATTATTCTGGCCAGCGCGAGCAGTTTGGCCGGCTCATCGGCAGTTTCCAGGCCGTCAAGCACATGTGCGCGGAGATGGCCGCACGTCATGAGCCATGCCGCTCGCTTGTCTGGTATGCGGCCCACGCCTTCGATTCGATACCGGAGGATGCATCCATTTTCGCCTGCCATGCCAAATCACACACAGGCGAAGTCCATCGCTTTGTCGCCCGCACCTCCACCGAAGTGCATGGCGGAATGGGATTTACGGACCTGATGGGTCTTCATTACTGGTTCAAACGTATTGGCTTCGACCGGCAAGCGCTTGGAGGCCCCGAAACGGTGCGGGCCGAATTGGCAGCCCTACAGGGTTGGATAAAAGCCCCGTAATACACTCATTGTATACGGCTGCGAGATTTGCGGCCCAGTCTTGAAGGAATCAAGCAACATGATCGAATGGAATCTCGGCGACATTCTCGACGCAATCGAGCCCGCCATGCCTCAAGACGCTCCGGCCTTGATACACGGCGACCGGATCATCACTTGGCCCGAAATGTCCGCGCGCTCGAACAATGTCGCGCGCGCGTTGCGACAACGCGGAGCTAGCGACGGCGCCAAGGTGGCTTTCTACATGCGCAACCGCCCTGAATATGGTGAGCTGATGGCGGCCTGCTTTAAGGGGCGGTTGACTCATGTGAACATCAATTACCGCTATCGCCCCGAAGAAGTTTTTTACATTTTTGATGATTCTGACAGCGAGGTGATTATTTATAGTTCGGAGTTCCGTGACTGTATCGTCGAACTCAAGGACCGGCTCGGAAAGGTTCACACCTTCGTTGAAATTGGCGATGCTTCGCAAATCGCACCTTTTGCGATCCCTTATGAAATTCTCGCGCAGGAAGGTGATGGATCAGCGCTCGGCATCACGCGCTCGCCTGACGATTTGCTCTTCATTTATACCGGCGGCACGACAGGGATGCCCAAGGGCGTGATGTGGCGTCACGACGATATGCGCAAGGCGCAACTGGACGCCCAGAAGCTGCTCGGCCCCGTTCCGCAAACAGTCGAGGAAAACGTCGCCCTAATCACCAGTCAAGGGCCGGGCAGACGTACACTTCCCTCCTGCCCGTTAATGCACGGGACAGGCTTCATCACTGCGATCGGCACGCTCATGTCGGGCGGTGCCATCGTGACTCTGTCGGACCCATCTTTCGATGCGCTTGAATTGTGGGAGACGGTTGATACGCACAAGGTGGAAAGCATTTCAATTGTGGGCGACGCTTTTGCCAAACCGATGTTGCAGGCGCTGGACGATAATCCCGGTCGCTGGGACACAAACAGCCTTGTCTCCATTGTTTCATCCGGCGTGATGTGGAGCAAGGAGGTCAAGGCTGGCCTGTGCAAGCATATCCCCCAAGCGGTGCTGATGGACAGCTTTGGCGCTTCCGAAGGGCTCGGCTTCGGCCTCTCCGTCACAACCGCAGATGGGGGTACGAACACCGCGAAATTCGGGATCGGTGAATTCTGCGATGTCTTCGATGAATACGACCAGAAAGTAACGCCGGGCAGCGGCGTACCGGGATATATCGCTCGCAAGGGCGCAATCCCGGCGGGTTATTACAAGGATCCCGAAAAGTCCGCCAAGACCTTCCGCACTATCGACGGGGTGCGCTATTCGATTCCAGGCGACTGGTGCACGGTCGAAGCCGATGGCAGCCTGACCCTGCTGGGCCGTGGCAGCGTGTGCATCAACACGGCTGGTGAAAAGGTCTATCCGGAAGAAGTCGAGGAAGTCCTCAAGACCCATCCCGCCATCGCTGACGCGCTGGTCGTGGGCGTGCCGAGTGAAAAATGGGGCCAGGCCGTCATCGCCGTCGTGCACCTGAGTGGCGACGCTGCATTCGACGAGCAAGGCGTCAAAGACCATGTTCGTCAGCAATTGGCCGGCTACAAAACGCCAAAGGCCATCCATCCAACGGAAACAGCCCTGCGCGCATCCAACGGCAAGGCCGACTATGCAACAGCGAAAGCAATCGCCGAGCGTTTGACGGTCGCGTGATGAGCAAGCGGGCTTCTCCTGATTACGACGCCCTAATCGTCGGTGCCGGCTTCAGCGGCATCTACCTGTTACACAAGTTACGTAACGCCGGGTTCAACGTGTTGCTGGTGGATGCTGCGGCCGAGCCGGGCGGTATCTGGTATTGGAATTGCTATCCGGGCGCACGAGTGGATTCGCAGGTGCCGATCTACGAGTACTCAATACCTGAAGTGTGGAAATCATGGACCTGGAGCGAACGATTTCCCGGATGGAAAGAGCTAAGAGCGTATTTCCATCATGTTTGTAATACACTCAAGCTGTGGCCCATGATGCGCATGGGGTCACGGGTCACAGGCGCGAACTATGAGCAAGCGGCGCAGCAATGGCGCCTGCAACTCAACGGAGAGGAAACTGTTACGACACGGTTCCTCTTGCCCGCTATTGGTTTCGCATCAAAGCCGCATATCCCTGATTTTCCCGGCATTGAGGATTTCGAAGGCGAATGGTTTCACACGGCGCGCTGGCCACAACAGGGGGGCGATCTCAGCGGACGCAAGATTGCCTTGATCGGCACCGGGGCAAGCGGTGTGCAAGTCGCGCAGGAAGCCGCGAAGTCCGCATCGAAGCTGACCCTATTTCAAAGAACACCAATCCTGGCGCTGCCCATGCGGCAGCAAAAGCTATCAAAGGAAGATCAAGAACGCGACAAGCAGGATTATGCTGCTATCTTCGAAACGCGCAAGCAGACCAGCGGAGGGTTCGAATCTCAATCGCTGGACGTTTCGGCGCTCGAAGTTGACGAGAAAGAGCGCACCGCACACTTCGAATATCTGTGGCAGAAAGGCGGCCTCAGGTTCTGGTATCACAATTTCGCCGACCTGCTGATCAATCGCGAAGCGAACCGCTACGCCTATGATTTCTGGCGAAACAAGGTTTGCGACAGGATCTCCGATCCCAATCTTGTTGAACAGCTCGCGCCTTCCGAACCACCCCATCCATTCGGCACGAAGAGACCTTCGCTCGAGCAGTGTTATTACGAGATTTTCGCGCAGGATAATGTCGATCTGGTCGATCTGAAGGCAACCCCCATCACCCAGATCAAACCGCACGCGATAGAGACCGCTGACGGCGAGGTGGAATGCGACCTCATCGTTTACGCCACCGGCTTCGATGCCGGGCGCGGCGGCATGGTCGATATGAACATCACGGGGACGAACGGCCTGTCTGTTTCACAAGCTTGGGAAGACGGGTTACGCGCCTATCTCGGCATGGCGATAGCAGACTTTCCAAACATGCTGTTTGCATACGGTCCACTTAGCCCGTCAGGTTTCTCGAACGGCCCGACCAGCGCAGAGATACAGGGTGACTGGATCTGTGACTTTCTCGTCTGGATGCGGGACAATGACAGTAATCAATTCGAAGCCTGTGCGACCGCAGAAGCTGACTGGACCAAAATGGTTGCCCAGGCCGGCGCCATGACACTGTTTCCAGAAGCGAATTCCTGGTACATGGGCGCAAATATCCCTGGCAGGAAGCGTCAGCTGATCAACTTTCCAAGCGTGTCTGGATACGTCGCACTCTGCGAAGAAGTAGCGAACGAGGGGTATCGCGGCTTCATGATCGACAAACCCACCAGCAACGAACAGATGATGGAATGAGTATGTTAACCAAAGTGACAGTTTTTCCCGACGATATCAGCCCCGTCTGGGCTGGAGATGGTTCGCATCTGCCGGAATGGTTTGTGTCGGCCCTGAAAGTGCCGCGCGAGGAAGGTTATGTGGAGATCGACAATGCTAAAGTGCATTACTTTCGCTGGGGCGACCGCAGCAAGCCGAAAGTGCTTATGACACATGGCTTTCTCTCCCACGCGCGCTGCTTTGCCTTCATCGCCCCATTCCTCGCCGAAGACTATGACGTTGTCGCGTTCGATCTCGCCGGCATGGGCGACTCGGAGATGCGTGGGCAGGCCGATCCAGAAGCGAGAGGGCGCGAATTTGTTGAGATTGCCGAGGCGCTCAATCTGTTTGCAGATGGCCACAAACCCACCATCGTCGCGCACAGTTTCGGTTCCGGCGCAGCGCTCACTGCCGTGACGCAATCGCCCGATCACTTCTCCGGCCTCGTAATTTGTGATCTCATGGTCATGCGCGCCGAGCTCCTGGAGCAATACTGGAACCAACGCCGTTCCAGCCCGGGGTCAGGTGATCCTGACAAGCCCAAGCGGTCCTACGCGAGCTATGAAGAGGCGCGCAAAAGATACGTCCTTTCCCCGCCCCAGCCGGTTGGCGAGCCTTTCCTCCTAGATTACATGGCCTATCATTCTATGCGGCGCGACGGAGACAACTGGACATGGAAATTCTCACCCGAGGTATTCCGGCGAAGCAATAAGTCAGAGGAATGGCTCACTATCGGCCAGCGACTCGTGAATGCGCCGGGTCGCAAGACCATCGTTCATGGTGCCAAGAGTCAGCTCTTTACCAAGGATTCGGCTGACTACATCCGTGAGCTAGGGGGCGGTGACATCCCAATTATCGCCGTACCTGAGGCGCGCCACCATTTGATGCTCGATCAGCCATTGGCATTCGTGACCGCACTCCTGAGTATTCTGCACCTCTGGGAGAATAAGTAGACCAGCCCCTCATGCCGCTGAACCAAGCTTCGAAGTGACCTGCTCCCCGAAAAATCCCTCGTTTGAGGCTGGAGTTTTCGCGTAATGATCCCAGGCTGGGATGGAGCGAAAGCGATGAAGGCATCGAAGTTCACGGACGCACAGAAGGCGTTCATACTGAAGCAGGGCGAGGAAGGGATTCCGGTCGCGGAGGTGTGCCGCAAGGCCGGGATCAGCCAGGCCACGTATTTCAACTGGAGTGAAGCGGAATAGAAATCGCACTGCGATTTCCCGCAAAACAAGTATGGCGGCTTGTTGCCGTCGGAGATGAAGCGATTGCGGGAGCTCGAGGAGGAGAACTCCCGGCTCAAGCGGATCGTAGCCGATCTCACCCTCGACCGCGAGATTTTGCAGGACGTCATCAAGCGAAAGCTTTGAAGCCTGGCCGCAAGCGCAAGCTGGTCAACGAGGTGTGTTACGACTGGACGGTCTCGATCCGGCGGGCCTTCGGGCTCCTGGTCCTCGATCCGAAATCCTATCGCTACACCTCTCGCCGGCGCGACCAGGCTGCTCTGGAACTGCGCATCCGGGAGATTTGTGAGACGCGTGTCCGATACGGCTATCGGCGCGTCTACGTCATGCTGCGGCGTGAAGGTTGGGTAATCAACATGAAGAAGGTTCGACGGATCTACAACGAACTAGGCCTGCAATTACGCAACAAAACGCCGAAGCGATGGGTCAAGGCCAAGCTCCGGGACGACCGCAGGGAGGCAACAGGCTCCCACGATGCCTGGGCGGTGGACTTTGCGCACGACCAGCTGGCGAGTGGCCACAAGATACGCATACTGACGCTGATCGACATTTACTCACGCTACTCGCCTGTCATCGATCCGCGGTTCAGCTATCGCGGCGAGGACGTTGTTGCCACGCTCGACCGTGTGTGCGGCAAGATCGGCTATCCGAAGACGATCCGGGTCGACCAAGGGTCCGAGTTCGTCTCCCGGGATCTCTGGTCTGCCCCCACAAAAGTGGTCCATTATTTGAGTTAGTTCCGGCTTCAGATATGGAGCTGAAACATGGGTAAGAGATCAACGCCTGAAGAGATCATCGCGAAGCTGCGGGAGGTGGAGGTGCGCCTCGCGCGCGGTGAGACGGCAGGCCAGGCTGTACGTTCGATTGGCGTGACAGAACAGACCTACTACCGGTGGCGCAAGGAGTATGGCGGGCTGCAGGTTGGCCAGGCCAAACGGATGAAGGAGATGGAGAAGGAGAATGCGCGCCTGCGTCGCGCCATCTCTGATCTGACCCTCGACAACCAGATCCTTCAGGAAGTCATCAAGGGAAAGTTCTGAGCCCTTCGCGCAAGCGCGAAGCGGTCGATCATGTGGTGGAGACACTCGGCGCAACCGAGCGCCGGGCCTGCCGCGTGATCGGCCAGCACCGTTCCACCCAGCGCAAGCCGCGTGTGCCGCGTCAGGACGAGGATGTGCTGACAGCGGCCATCATCGCCCTGGCCGAGCGGTTCGGCCGGTATGGCTATCGCCGCATCACAGCCCTGCTGAAGCGCGATGGCTGGCATGTGAACGAGAAGCGTGTCTATCGCATCTGGCGGCGTGAAGGGCTGAAAGTGCCAATGAAACAACCAAAGAGGGGCCGGTTATGGCTGAATGACGGCTCGTGCGTGCGGCTGAGGCCGATGCACAAGGGGCATGTCTGGTCGTATGACTTCGTGCAGGACCGCACCCATGATGGCAAGGTGGTCCGCATGCTGTGTGTGATTGATGAGTTCACCCGCGAATGCCTCGCCATCCGCGTCGAACGCAGGCTCAACTCCCGCGATGTGCTCGACACGCTGGGCGAGCTGTTCGTCGCGCATGGACCGCCAGAGCATATCCGCTCCGACAATGGCCCGGAGTTCATCGCCACCGCGCTGCGTGACTGGCTTGGCCGGGTCGGCGTGAAGACGCTCTATATCGAACCGGGTTCACCATGGGAAAACGGTTACTGCGAGAGCTTCAACTCCAAGCTCAGAGACGAGTTGCTGGCGAGGGAAATCTTCTTCGATCTCAGGGAAGCCCAGATCCTGATCGAGGCTTGGCGGCGGCACTACAACACCGCGCGCCCACACTCTTCTCTGGGCTACCGACCACCTGCTCCACAAACCATCTTGCCCGCGGCGTTCATACCGCCTTACTGTGGGCAGGTGGCGGCATGAACGCCGCTACATGGAAACCGCCGGACTAACATTACTGGTGGACCACCTCGGTGGGGCAGAGCACGCCTTGGAGAAGCCCCGTTTGCGGAGGAAGTCGGTGCGGTCATCGTCGCTGTGGGCGACGATGCGCTCGCGCGCTGCTCGAATGCCTTCGACGAAGGGTCGCGGCGAGGAGTCAGCGAAGCGGGTCAGCGCCGGCGCCGCCTCGTGCGCGAAGCGATTGGCGGCGTATTTGGAATGTCGGATGCTAATTTCCTGGAAGTCCTCAACGCCCCAGAGATTGCGGTTCTGGCAGACGGCGCGCAGATAGAAACTGGCGATGCCGAGCGTCTTCGCGCCGACTTCAGAATTCCAGCAATAGAAGCCCCGGAAATAGAGATCGGGAGATCCGTCGGACAGCTTGCCCGCCTCGATCGGGTTCATGTCGTCGACCAGGAAGAGGAAGACGTCTCGGTCGGAGGCGTAGAGCGTGGTCGTGTCCTTGGTGATGTCGACCATCGGATTGTAGACGCCGCTCGACCAGTCGAGCGTGCCGGGCACTTTCCAGCGCGTATCGCCAGTTCCGTTCCCCGCGATCTTCTGCACGGCCGCCACGAGTTCGTGGTCGTAGATGCGGCCATAATCCGGGCCGGTGACGGCGCGCAGTTCCGTGCGCCCGTCTTCGGTTTCCAGCGTCTTGATCTGCTCGGCTCGGTGCGAGGTGAGCCCGTATTGCAGGTTGATGCCCGCAAGCGGCGCCGGGAGCTGGCGCAGATAGGCCGCCGGCGCGCTGACTAGGCTGGCGAGCTGGCCGAAGCTCCAATGGGTCGGCGCGACCGGCGCCTCGGCGTCGGGCAGGATGAGCGCCAGGTTTTCCGGATCGTCGCGATGGGCTTCAACGCGGATCGCCGCGCTCTCGACTGTCCGCGTGCGGCTGCGCTCGGCGCGGCCCTTCACCGACGCGTAGAGCTCCGACAGGGACAGATAGCGCTCGTCATTCGGCCGGGAAAACCATTCCGAGGAGACGCGGCCGATCCGCTCTCCGCGCGAGATATCGACTTTGTAGCCGCCGCTCGCGTCGCGCCGGCCGTCCAGGGTTTCAAGGTTGGTCATGGGTCAATCTCCGCGACAGGTCGGCCGAGAGCCTCTCTCTCGACCTCCAAACCCGTCACGGCGAAAGCCGCCGAACTCTTACTCTTTATCGGGGAACATGTTCGTCTTGATTGGCCAGGCATTTGGCGCAGCACCGCCGAACACCTGTCTTCGCCGCCATTGACGCTTCACCCGGATGCGGAGCATTTCTCCGCGTACTACGGGGCGGCACAGTCGCTTCATGTCCAATTCCGTACCCAAACGCCGGCAGCGTTCGCGCGCGGCAAAAATTGATCTTTACGACTACGCGCAGATTCCGGAACCGAAGCCGCGTGGACGTCCCGAACCAGAGTTGACCGACTGGCGCGTCACCGATGAGTGGCTGAAGCGCGTGCCGGTCACTTCGTCCGAAGTGGATGTGTTTGAGGCCTGGTTCGGTGATCTGTTCGACGATTTGTTCGGCCCCTTGGGTTCGGTTGGCTCCTTGACAAAGTTATCATCTAAAGATAACCTAATATGACAGAGGAGACATACGATCCGAGCCTTGACGCCTTGCTCGATCTCGATGGCCAGGTGCTCGTCATCGACCCTGCGGGCAGGCATTGGGTGAAGTTCGTCGTTACGCGCGTGCCCGTTAGCCCGGAGAAGCCCCATGGGCTCGACTATTCGCTGACGCTGCACGGACCTGACGGCGAGCGGCTTGTCGGCTTCGACAATGCTCATCCTGTCGGCCGCCGCAAACGCGGAGAACCGCAGGATCACCGCCACCGGCTCCGGACCGTGCGTCCCTATGACTATCAGGATGCCGCGAGCCTGATCGTCGATTTCTGGGAGACGGTGGATGCAGTGTTAAAGGAGCGAGGCGTACTGCAATGACGACGTTGAAGATCGGCATCGCCGATTATGAGGAGATGAAGGCCCGCACCATGCGGATCGCCCGCGGCGAGCAAAAGCCGGGGCCGGACGATCCGAAGGTATGGTTCACATCGACCGAGTCCTTTGCCCAGGTGCTGTCAGCCGGTAATCGCGAACTGTTGCGGACCATCGCCGAACGCGCACCGGCTTCGCTTGACGAGTTGGCGGAGATGACTGGGCGCGCCAAATCGAACTTGTCGCGAACGCTGAAGAAGATGGCCGAATACGGTTTGGTCGAGATGGAACCGGAAGGGCGCCGGCGGCGTCCGCGAGTCCTCTACGACCGTGTTTCGCTTGATCTGACGTTGACCGGCGAGGAATGGCGAAAGGCAGCGGGAGGCGCATCATGAACGCACCGCAAAACGCCGTGAAGCTCCGCGCCGCGCTTTACCTGCGCGTCTCGACGACGCGGCAGGCCGAGCATGACGTCTCGATCCCTGACCAGAAACGCCAGGGCGAAGCGTGGTGCGAGGCGCGCGGCTACGAACTCGTCGAGACCTATGTGGAGCCAGGAGCGTCAGCAACGAACGACAAGCGCCCCGAATTCCAGCGCATGATCGAGGCGGGTACGTCCAAGCCCTCAGCCTTCGACATCGTGGTCGTCCACTCATTCAGCCGTTTCTTCCGCGACCATTTCGAGCTGGAGTTCTACGTCCGGAAGCTCGCCAAGAACGGCGTCAAGCTCGTCTCCATCACCCAGGAGATGGGCGACGATCCCATGCACGTCATGATGCGCCAGATCATGGCGCTGTTCGATGAATATCAGTCCAAGGAGAACGCCAAGCACGTCCTGCGCGCGCTCAAGGAAAACGCCCGCCAGGGCTTCTGGAACGGCTCGCGCCCGCCCGTCGGCTATCGCGTGGTCGCGGCCGAACAGCGCGGCGCCAAGACCAAGAAGAAACTGGAGATCGATCCGCTGCACGCCGACACGATCCGGCTGATCTATCGCCTCGCCCTGGAAGGGGACGGAACGCGCGGGGCCATGGGCGTCAAAGCGATCGCCACGCATCTCAATGGCAGGGGCATCTTCACGCGAGACGGCGGCCGCTGGGGCATCGGACAGGTTCATCGCATCCTGACCCGGCGGACCTATATCGGCGAGCATCAATGGGGCAAGCATCGCAAGAACAAGGAGCCGACCAAGCCGGAAGACCTGGTGACGGTTCCGGTTCCGCCGATCATAGACCGCAAGACCTTCGACGCCGTGCAGAAGCTGATGCAGGCGCGCAATCCCAAGGTCGCGCCGCCACGCGTAGTGACAGGACCAACCTTGCTGACGGGGATCTGCTTTTGCGGCAAGTGCGGCGGCGCCATGACCATCCGCACTGGCAAGAGCGGGCGTTACCGCTACTACGCCTGCTCGATCAAGGCGCGTCAGGGCGAGACTGGCTGCAAGGGCCGGACAATCCCGATGGATAAGCTCGATACGCTGGTTGCTCAGCATCTGGAGGAGCGTCTGCTGACGTCTGATCGGCTGGAAGAGGTTCTCGTCGATGTGCTCGACCGACGGCAAGAGCGCGCTGAGCGCCGCCGTGAGCACATCGCCGAACTGAACCGGCGGGCAACGGAATCGGAGCTGCGGCTGAAACGCCTTTACGACGCCATCGAGATCGGCGTCGCCGACCTCGACGATCCGGCGCTGAAAGAGCGCATCGCCGGTCTGAAAGTCCTTCGTGATCAGGCGAAAACCGACGCGGAACGCGCCGAAGCCATGCTCGACAGCGCCACTCATCAGGCCGTCACGCCGGAAATGATCGAGAGATTCGCCGCAGCGGCCCGCGAGAAAATGCGGTTGGAGGGCGGCGGCTATCGGCGCGATCATCTGCGCGCGTTAGCTCAGCGCGTCGAGGTCGACGAGCGCGAAGTGCGCATCATGGGATCGAAGAACGAGCTTCTGAGAACCCTAGCCGCCGCAAATAGCGCAGAATCGGCGGCGAACGGCGTGCCCAGTTTTATACCGAAATGGCGGAGAGGAAGGGATTCGAACCCTCGATACGCGTTAACGTATACGCCCTTAGCAGGGGCGCGCCTTCAGCCACTCGGCCACCTCTCCAGCGCCTGAAACCCCTAGAGATATTGGACCTGAGGGGCAAGTGTCGATTCTCTCTGATTGCAGTTTATGACCGGTTACCGGGTCACTTCGTTTAGATTGGTGCCGGATCTGGCTGAACCGCGCCCCACGAATACAAGGCGCTGCAACATATGTGGGCTTACGTATGGCGACGCCGCCGGCCTGTGCTAGTTTGCGGCAAACCTGTACCAGATCCCGCGCCCAGAGACCCCTGCATGACCACCGACTACTTCAAACCCGTTCCGTTTTCCCTGTTCCGTACCGACAAGAAGGCATTCGGCGACGCGCTGTGCCGGTCCTTCCGGGAAACCGGCTTTGCCGTGGTCTCCGGTCACACCGTCGATCCCGAAATCATTGCCCGCAACCTGGAGGCCACAAAGGCCTTCTTTGCCCTGCCCGACGCCGCCAAGCTGAAATATGACGGGCGGACCGGCGGCGGCCAGCGGGGCTATACCGCATTTGGATCAGAAAACGCCAAGGGCCACGCCAAGGCAGACCTGAAGGAATTCTGGCATACGGGTCGACAATTGCCGGAAGACAGCCCCTATCGCGCGACGATGGCAGATACGCCCAGTGTGCCGGATGTACCCGGATTTGATGCGGCCACTCGCGGCCTGTATGACGCGCTCGACTCCATGGGCCGGGAGATTCTGGAAGGGGTTGCCCTGCATCTCGGCCTCGACTCCGCCTGGTTCGAAGACAAGGTCGAATTCGGCGATTCCATCCTGCGGCTGCTGCACTATCCACCCCAACTGACCCCGCCGCCCGAAGGCACGGTACGCGCCGGCGCTCACGAAGACATCAATGTGATCACGCTCCTGCTCGGGGCCGAGGAAGCCGGCCTGCAGGTGCTTCACAAATCGGGCGAATGGCTTGATGTGAACCCGCCGGAAGGCGCGCTCGTGATCAATTGCGGGGACATGCTGCAAAGGCTGACGGGCGGCGTGCTGCCCTCGACCACGCACCGTGTGCTCAATCCCTCGGCAGAGCGCGCCCGTTTTCCGCGCTACTCGACCCCCTTCTTCCTGCATTTCAATCATGACTATCTGATCGAGGCCCTGCCGGGCTGCGTTGCCGAAGGGGGCACGGAATTTCCGCCCATCACCTCACGGGACTATCTCATGGAGCGTCTGCGCGAGATTGGACTCGTCAAGGCCTGAGGCCGTTTCAATTACCTGACGCTTCCTGGATCGTGCCACTCCGCATGGCCGGAATGTTAACGTTGACATTCAGACAGGCTCCCTCAATGATCGCGCTAACAAGATGCGCAATCGGCGCGCAGTGCGGGAGGGAATCATGGCCAATGCTCAGTGGAGCAAAACACTTTCTATTGCAGGCAGCCTTGTTGCGGCCGGCGCGCTTCTGACGGCTTGCGCAACGCCGCAGGCAGCCGCGCCCCTGCCAGCCAGCTCTGCCGGTCCCGTCACCGTTCCTGCGGCGTGCCAGCCCAATTCCAGCCTGACCAATGCGTCCGAGCGCGTTCGCGCCCTGGTCGCAGAGATGACGCTGGATGAAAAACTGGGACAGCTCAACCAGGCGGCCGGTGGGCGCAGCAAGTCGCTGAACTCGAAACTCACGCCAGACGAGTTGGACAAGGTGCGGCGCGGCGAGATCGGATCCTATCTGCATGTCGCGGGGGCCGAACCGCTCGGTGAACTCCAGAAAGTGGCCGTGGAGGAAAGCCGGCTCGGCATTCCGCTTCTGTTCGCAATGGACGTGGTACACGGCTATCGGACGCTCTTCCCCGTTCCCCTCGCCATGGCCGCCACATGGGACCCGACGAGTTGGCAGGATGCCGCAAGGATCTCGGCTGACGAGGCGTCGGCCTCCGGTCTCCACTGGACCTTCGCCCCCATGGTCGATCTTGCGCGGGACCCGCGCTGGGGGCGCATCGTCGAGAGCGCCGGCGCGGATCCCTATCTCGGTGCGCGCATGGCCGTCGCACAGGTCGAGGGGTATCAGGGGTCCGACCTGTCGGCACCGGATACAATTCTGGCCGCCACCAAGCATTTCGGGGCGTATGGCGCCCCCATTGGCGGCCGCGACTATGGATCTGCGGACATCAGCGAACAGAGCCTGATGGAGAGCTATCTGCCGCCCTTCTATGCTGCGACGCGCGCCGGCACCGGCTCGATGATGACCGCCTTCAACGATATTGCCGGCGTTCCCACTACCGGCAACGAAGCCCTGATCGATGGTCTTCTGCGCAGCGAGTGGGGATTTGACGGGATGATCGTGTCGGACTGGAATGCCGTGGCCGAACTGATCAATCACGGCGTTGCGGAGACCCGTGAACAGGCCGGTATCCTGGCCCTGCAGGCAGGGGTCGACATGGACATGACGAGCGCCGTCCTGCCGACCGAGATCAAGGCGGCCGTCGCAGGCGATGACTGTCTCGCGCAGGATCTGGATGCGGCCGTCGCACGGATTCTCACGACCAAGGAACGTCTGGGACTGTTTGACACGCCAATGGCCTATCATGACACGGACCGGGAAGTTGCCGCATTGCTGACAGACTCGAACCGCGCCGCCGCGCGCGAGGCGGCGGTCAAATCCATCGTCCTGATGAAGAATGAGGCTCAAACCCTGCCGCTGTCCCGCTCCCCGCAGAATCTCGCAGTGATTGGCGGACTGGCCGAAGACCGGCTGACACAGCTCGGCTCCTGGCGCGCTCAGGGACAGGTGGACGACGTGGTCTCGCTGATCGACGGATTGCGTGACAACGCGCCAGACGGAACCCGCATCGATTATGTGGCGGGGGCCCATCCCTCAACAGAGACAGACACCACAATCGAGGATGCCGTGCGCGCTGCATTGGCCGCTGACCATGTCCTGCTGGTGATTGGCGAAGACTATGACCTGTCCGGAGAGGCGCGAAGCCGGTCCGACATTGCCCTGCCGGCCAATCAGGCCGCTCTGGCCGAAGCCGTGTTCAGCACCGGCAAACCGGTCACCCTGATCCTGGTGACGGGCCGTCCGCTCGCCATCGAGACAGAAGCGGACGCCGCCGACGCGGTGCTGAACACCTGGATGCTCGGAGTCGAGGCGGGCAATGCGCTGGCCGATGTGCTGTGGGGGGATGTCTCTCCTGCCGGGCGCCTGCCGGTGGAGTTCCCGCGCCGCACCGGCGCTGTACCGCACACCTATTCGGAGTATCCCGGTGGCCGCCCCGCCGATCCCGACCTGTCTCGCGACACGAACCGCTTCATCGACATTCCGATCACACCGCTTTTTCCCTTTGGCCACGGGCTTGGCTACAGCCAGTTCGACTATGGGGACCTGACCAGCAATGTCGCGTCTGCGGCCCCCGGCGAGGAAATCCGGCTGAGCGTACCGGTCACGAATACCGGTCCCGTCGATGCGGACGAAGTCGTGCAGCTCTACATGCGCGATCCCGTTGCCACCATCGCCCGGCCATCGCGCGAACTGCGCGGCTTCATCCGGACCCGCATTCCGGCCGGCGCAACCCGGATCGTGACCTTCACGCTCACCCCCGACCAGGCCGCGATATACCGGCGTGATGCGGGCTGGACGGTTGAAGCCGGCCGCCTCGATTTCATGGTCGGCGCCTCCGCTGCCGACCTGCGCAGCAAGGCCAGCGTTGAAATCAGCCAGACCTACTCAACAGACGCGCCAGCCAGCGCGCTCGAAACCAAGGTGGACGTCCAATGATGCAGTCCCGTCGAACCTTTCTGGGCACCGCTCTTGCCACCGGTCTCACGGCTGCATGCGCCACGCCTGTGCGATCTTCTGCGGCGACATCGGCCAACATCGAATGGATGACTGATGGGGCGCGGGGCCTGTTTCCGCACGGCGCCCATTTAGAATCCCTGGCATCCGGCTACACGTGGAGCGAGGGTCCGGTCTGGGATCGCGTCCGCAACCGTCTCTATTTCTCCGATGTGCCGGGAAACATCTGCTGGACCTGGTCTGAAGCCGGGGGCGCCCAGGAATTCCTGAACCCGTCCGGGATACCGGGGTCGCAGGCCCTCGGTTTCCGTGAACCCGGCGCCAATGGTCTTGCGATCTCGCGGGATGGCAGGCTCCTGATCTGCAATCATGGCAAGCGTGCCGTCGAAGCCATGGATCTCGATACCGGAGCGCGGACAATCCTGACCGGGACATATGAAGGACAGAAATACAACAGCCCGAACGATGTCATCGAAGCACAGGATGGCACCCTGTTCTTCACCGACCCGCCCTATGGCCTGGAAGGGATGAATGCGTCCCCGCTCAAGGAACAGACTGCCAATGGCGTCTACAGGCGCGCCCCGAACGGGACCGTCACCCGCCTGATCGACACGATGACGTTCCCGAACGGGGTGGCGCTGTCGCCGGACGAACAGACCGTCTATGTCAGCCAGTCCGATCCTGAAGCGCCCGTCATCCTGCGCATGGCACCTGACGGGTCAGGTGCCGGCATCCTGTTTGACGCGGCGGCCTACATGTCCGACGACGCCCCCGGATTGCCGGACGGCATGGCCGTTGCCCGCTCCGGTCACATCTGTGCCACGGGCCCGGGCGGAGTTTTCATCCTCTCCCCGGCGGGTGAGGCGCTGGCCCGGATCAATACCGGAATGGCAACCGCAAACTGCTGCTTTGGCGATGCCGACGGGCAGACCCTCTACATCACGGCACATGACACATTGATGCGTATCCGGACGACTCTTCGCGGCGTCGCATGGAGCTGACCGAAACCCTGGCGGCCTATCGCCCGCTGCTCGCCACCGGGTTCGGCATTGCGGGCCTGCTTGTCCTGATCCTGCGGGCGCGCATGAACGCCTTTGCGGCGCTGTTGCTGGTTGCCATTTTCAGTGCGCTCGCCGCCGGCATGGCACCCGATGACGCATTCGACACATTGTCTCGCGGATTGGGCGGAACACTCGGCTTTATTGCAACGGTGATTGGCCTGGGTGCGCTGTTCGGCGCAATCCTGCAAGCATCCGGCGCCCTGGACGCACTCGCGAGCAAGCTCTCCTCGACGTCCGGATTCCGCACCAATCAATGGCGCATCGCCGGCATAGGCCTTCTGGCATCCACGCCGGTCTTCTTTGACGTCGCCCTGATCATTCTGGCCCCCCTGATCCTGACCATGGCCCATGAGCGCCTGAAACCGGCCATGTCGCTGGGCCTCCCCCTGATGGCGGGCCTCGCGGTCGGCCATGCCTTTTTGCCACCGACGCCGGGCCCCATCGCGATCGCGGAACTGATCGGCGCTGACCTTGGCTGGGTCATCCTGTTCGGCGCCCTGACCGGAGCGATAGCACTCGCTGTCTCGGGCCCGCTCCTTGCGATATTCCTCGAGAAACGCGGCCTGCTCCCTGTCGGCGATCCTGCCTTCGACTTCGACGAGCCTGCCTCTGCGACCGCCAGCACCATGCCCCGTGTGGAACGCGCCATATTCCTGATTGCTCTGCCGCTGGCGTTGATCCTGCTGGGAACACTCTCCGGCATGCTGCCGGACGGGCCGGTGCGCTACGTGCTCGAAATCGTCGGCCACCCGTTCAGCGCCCTGCTCATTGCCTGCGGAGCATCCTGGCTTCTCCTGTTCCCGAAGACAGAGGCCGGCCGCAAGCACATGTCCGATGCTCTCGCCCGCGCGTTCGAACCCACCGGCGCCGTCATCCTCGTGACGGGCGCAGGCGGGGCCTTCAAACAGGTTCTGGTCGATACAGGGGCCGGCGAGCAGATCGCAACGGCCGCCCTGGGAATCGGATTTGGCCCGCTGCTGACGGGATACGTGCTCGCCGTCATCCTGCGGCTGGCACAGGGCAGCTCAACCGTCGCGATGATCACATCGGCAGGCCTCACCGCGCCAATCGTCGCGATGGCCAGCCTGACCGCCCCCCAGCTTGGTCTGGTGGCGATTGCCATTGCCGCCGGTGCGACGACGGGCAGTCATGTCAATGACAGCGGCTTCTGGCTGGTCGGCCGCATTTTCGGGATCTCGCCCGGGGAAACCTTGCGCACCTGGACCGTGTCCACCACGCTGATCAGCCTGGTCGGGTTCGCGATGTGCCTGTTGCTCTACGCTTTGCTCGGCCTCGCCTGATCAGATCAGGCCGGCCAGGGGCGAGCTTGGATCAGCATACATTTTCTTCGGCATCCGGCCCGCCAGATACGCATCCCGGCCCGCAATGACGGCGTGCTTCATCGCATTCGCCATGCGAATTGGATCCTTTGCCGCCGCAATCGCGGTGTTCATCAGAACGCCATCGCACCCCAATTCCATGGCAAAGGCCGCATCCGACGCGGTGCCCACGCCCGCATCCACAATCACCGGAACACGGGTCTGCTCCACGATCAGGCGAATGTTCACAGGGTTCATGATGCCGAGTCCCGAGCCGATCAGGCTGCCAAGCGGCATGATGGCACAGCAGCCAGCGTCTTCCAGCATGCGCGCATAGACGGGATCGTCTGAGCAATAGACCATCACTTCAAACCCATCCGCAATCAGCGCCTTCGCGGCGTCCAGGGTCTCCGGCATGTTGGGATACAGGGTTTTCTGATCGGCCAGGACTTCCAGCTTGACCAGGTTCCAGCCACCGGCTTCCCGCGCCAGGCGCAGCGTGCGCACGGCCTCATCGGCCGTGTAGCAGCCTGCCGTGTTGGGCAGATAGGTGAACTCGTCAGGGCTGACAAAATCCGTAAGCCGGTCTTCTTCCGGATTGGACAGGTTCACCCGGCGCAACGCCACCGTAACGATCTCCGCCCCGGCCGCGCGCGCCGCATCGGCGTTCTGCTGATAGGACGCATATTTGCCCGTGCCCACGATCAGGCGGGAATTGTAGGTCTTTCCGGCAATGGTGAGTTGGTCTGTCAAAGGTCTGGCCTGTCTTGTGTAGGGTTTCTGCGGAGCCGGCGGAGGCGCGGGAGATCAGCCACCGCCCACGAATTGCACCACCTCTATGCGGTCCCCCGCTTCGATCACAGTGCCGGCATGTTCCGACTTTGGGACGATCTCGAGATTCCGTTCAATGGCGATGCCGCGCTGGTCCCGGCCGGACTCGCCTGCAATCTGCAGCACGAGCATGGCGAGTGTTGTACCGGCTTCCACTTCGCGGGACTCCCCATTGACTGTGATCAACATTCAGGTTTTCTCCGTTCACCAGCCCCCTTGCCTTGCCCGGCGTTACAGCGCAAGACGGAACACTATGTCCAAGCCCGTATATGTCCTCGGAGGTCCCAACCTCAACCTTCTCGGCTCACGCGAGCCCGAGATATACGGGCGCGACACGCTTGAGGACATTCACCAGCGCCTGCGCACGCTCGCCGGCAGCACACCTCTGGAGCTGCGCCAGACCAATCACGAAGGCGAACTGGTCACCTGGATTCAGGAGGCCTCTGCCAGCGGCTCAGCGCTGATTCTGAACGCTGCTGCATACACGCATACCTCCATTGCAATTCACGATGCCCTGAAGGCGTGCAATATCCCGGTGATTGAAGTCCATTTGTCGAATCCGGCGGCACGAGACTCGTTCCGCCAAGTGAATTACGTTTCCCCCGCCGTTAAGGCCACAATCGCAGGCCTCGGTGCCTATGGTTATGAGCTGGCATTGATGGCGGCCAAGTCCCTGACGGGCCAAGAAGAGACCTGACACCCCATGAGCACACCAAAGAACAAGCTGGATACCGGCCTCGTCCGGGAACTCGCAGCCATCCTGCGGGAAGCAGACCTCGGCGAGGTTGAAGTCGAACATGACGGCCTGCGGATTCGCGTCAGCAAGCCTGCGGCACCCGTCGTCCAGGCTGCCGTTGCCGCTCCGGCGCCTGTCGCCGCTGCGCCCGCACCTGCGGCTGCCCCGGCCACGACTGACGCTCCGGCTGCGGCTGCACCGGCTGCCTCCGACAAGGCGATCAAGTCGCCGATGGTCGGAACGGTCTATCTTTCGCCGGAACCCGGCGCCAAGGCATTTGTCTCGGTAGGTGACAAGGTGAAGAAGGGCGACACGCTCCTCCTCGTCGAGGCAATGAAGACATTCAACCCGGTCGAGGCCGACAAGGCTGGCGTGGTCAAGGAAATCTATGTTTCCGACGCGCAACCCGTTGAATATGGCGAAGCTCTAATCCTGATCGACTAGCATGGCTGACCAACCCGTTATCAAGAAGGTTCTCATCGCCAATCGCGGTGAGATCGCACTTCGGATTCACAGGGCCTGCAAGGAGATGGGCCTGTCGACCGTCGTCGTTCATTCGGAAGCCGACAGTGACGCCATGGCGGTGCGCCTCGCAGACGAGAGTGTCTGTATTGGCCCTGCCCCGTCCTCCGAAAGCTATCTGAAGAAGTCGCAAATTCTCGCCGCTGCCGAGATCACAGGTGCAGACGCCATCCATCCGGGCTACGGCTTCCTGTCGGAGAATGCTCAGTTCGCCGAGATGGTCGAGGCTCATGGCCTGGCCTTCATTGGGCCGACGGCAGAGCATATCCGTATCATGGGTGACAAGATCGCGGCCAAACAGGCCATGATCGATGCCGGTGTCCCCTGTGTGCCAGGATCTGATGGCGCCGTCAGTTCGATTGCCGATGCCAAGAAGGCCGCCAAGAAGATCGGTTTCCCGGTCCTCGTGAAAGCTTCGGCAGGCGGCGGTGGCCGGGGCATGAAGCTCGCCAAGACCGAGGCCGATCTGGAAAACGCGGTCCGCACCGCCAAGACCGAGGCCAAGGCAGCCTTCGGCGACGATGCCGTCTATCTGGAGAAGTATCTTCAGGGCCCGCGTCACATCGAGATCCAGATCATTGCGGACACGCATGGAAATGTCGCCCATCTCTGGGAACGCGACTGTTCGCTTCAGCGTCGCAACCAGAAAGTCTTCGAAGAGGCGCCCTCACCCGAGCTCAACCAGGCACAACGGGAAGAGATCGGCGGTATCTGCGCCCGTGCCATGGAGAAGCTTGGCTATCGCGGTGCCGGCACGATTGAGTTCCTCTACGAGGACGGCAAGTTCTATTTCATCGAAATGAATACGCGCCTGCAGGTCGAACACCCGGTTACCGAGATGATCACCGGGATCGATCTTGTCCGGGAACAGATCCGTATTGCCGAGGGCAAGAAGCTGTCGTTCAGCCAGCAGGACGTGATGCTGGTGGGCCACGCCATCGAATGCCGCATCAATGCCGAGCATCCTGAAACCTTTGTGCCGTCACCCGGCCTCATCACCGATTTCCATGCCCCGGGCGGTCCCGATGTTCGGCTCGATAGCGCTGCCTATTCCGGCTACCGGATCCCGCCGCACTACGACTCCCTGATCGGGAAGCTGATCGTTCACGGACGAACCCGCCGGGAATGCATCATGCGGCTGCGTCGGGCGCTTCAGGAAATGGTCGTTGGCGGCGTGTTCACCACGCTGGACCTGCATCGCAGGCTGGTTGAGAACGAGGACGTCCTGGCCGGAGAATACAATATCCACTGGCTCGAAAAGTTTCTTGAAAATCAAAGCTGAGGGATATTCGACCTAAGCGGTGAAACTGGCTCGTCAGAGGGTAGACAGCCCCGACCCCGGTGGCCATATAGCGTCTATGTCACAACGGTTTTCGACATCGGACCTGCTTGCCTGTTATCGACGTGGGATCTTTCCCATGGGCGATGCGCGCAACGATCCGAACCTGTTTCTTGTCGACCCCGACATGCGCGGCATCATCCCCCTGGACGGGTTTCACGTTCCGAAACGCCTGATGCGCAAGGTGAAGCAGGAACCGTTCCGGGTCACCGTTGATCAGGCCTTCACCCGGGTCATGGAGATGTGCGCCGAAAGCGCGGCAGGCCGGGAGAGCACCTGGATCAATTCTCCGATCCTGAATCTCTACAGCGCGCTGCACCGCGAGGGCCACGCCCATTCGATCGAGTGCTGGGACGGGGACCAATTGGTCGGAGGGCTTTATGGCGTTGCGCTCGGAGGTGCCTTCTTCGGAGAGAGCATGTTTTCACGGGCGACGGACGCCTCGAAGATCGCCCTGGTCCACTTGGTCGCCCATCTTCTCGAAGACGGCTTCGTGCTGCTCGATGCCCAGTTCCACAATCCGCACCTGGAACAGTTCGGCCTGATCGAGATTCCCCGGGCAGACTTCAAACAATTGCTGAAGGAGGCGCTCAAGATCGACGCGCGCTTCTATTCGAATTCGGTCTCGTCGTCCTCAGCGCGGGGCGCAAGCTTTACCGGATCCGGGGCCGCACAACGGATCACCCAGATATCATAGACCGGATGTTCGAGCGCGCTGAGGCCCGGCGAGGACGCATACATCCAGCCGGAGAAGAGTTCAGGGTTCTCTTCGCTCACTGTCTCGACATCTTCGGCATCAACGGCCGCTTCCATCGTTTCGACGGCAACAGGCTGGGTCGATGCGATCTTCAGGAAGGCCGCGCTTTCCGGGGCTTCTTCCGGCGGCGTCTGGTAACAGACCTGCAATTCCACTTTCAGGGACCCGAACACGACCGGCTCGCCCACTTTCACTTCGATGTCGGTGGACCGGCCGGTAATCTTGTCCAGCGCCCGCAAGGTTGCAGTGTCCTTCTGGACGAAGTTGGCAGCCTGCGCGGCGCCCACCGCAAGAACCGACGCCAGCAAGGTGAAGGCGAAGCTTCGCATCACTCGTAATCCTCTACCGGATAGGCATCATCGCTGGCCGAACCGGCATCCCCGGCCGAACTGTCACCGCCATCTCCGCTGCCTGACGCGAAAGACGCAAACAGGGTCAGCAGGTCGACGCTGCCGCGTGTGAATGTGATCTCACCGGATCCGTCCTGCGGGATGTTGTCAAAGCTGCCGCCCGGCTCCAGCGCGACATAGGCCCCGCCCAGCAGGCCATCGGTCGACACCCGTGCGTCGGTGTCTTCCGGCAGGGCCCATTTTTCGTCCAGGCTCATCGTGACCACGGCCTCGAACCGGTCCGGGTCGCCCTCGATGCTTTTCACGATGCCGGCCTTCACGCCGGCGATGCGCACATCGGTGCCCCGCGAAATGCCTGAAACATTGTTGAAGCGTGCCGTCACGTCATACTGATCGCCCTGCGTTTGGCCGTCCCCGCCGCGATCCATCGCGAACCAGAGGAATGTGCCCGCCACTGCGACGACGGCCGCTCCGACCAGGGTTTCGAACAGGGATTCACGCATCTGGAGTCCAGGCCTCATAGTCGCCGCTCGCCTTCTGGCGCGCCATGCCGGACGACAGGCTGCCCTTGGGCTTGGTGGCATAAGGGGTGCCGGTCATGTTCGGCTTGTGATCGGTTTCCCAGTCCCGGCGAGTCAGGGGGGTCTTCGTCGGCGGCTCCTCGACGGTGTGGTGAAGCCAACCATGCCAGTCTGCCGGCACTTTGGACGGCTCGGCCAGGCCCTTGTACATCACATAACGGCGTTTACGACCTTCCAGGGACGCCTTGCGTTCCTCGAAATACCGATTGCCATACTCATCGGTGCCGACATAGGCCGAGCGCCGCTTGATGTCGAAAGCGGCTCCGAGCGTGTGCCCGCTCCACCAGGTGAAAATCTGTTTCAGCATCGTGGGGAAGTCCTGACGTGTCTTGTTGGCCGTAATATGGCGTCATCCGGGCAGTTAATCCATCCGGCAGCCGCAGGCAATGCGACGCACGATTTAATGAACGGCGCGTGTGTTTTAAAGGCCGGCGCGGTTGATACCGGCCTCCGGACCCGTCACGCTTGTCTGAGTGATTCGCTGATGATTCGCGGGGAGGCATGGATGAAGACAGCCGAGATGGAATCGGTTCTGCAGGCCGCTGAGGCTGACGGGCTCTTGTCGGAGGAACTGGAACTGGGCGCAATCCTCCGCGCAGCTGGCAAACCCTGCCGGCCGATGACCGCGGAAGCCCTTCGGAATGTCTCGTCCGCCTATGCCGCCCGCGGCCTGCTCGAGGCCTCCCAGATTGCCACTGCGGAAATGCTCGAACGGCTTGGCGATGCGCCTCGCAATGCGGAACTGGCCGAAGCCGTCGCATCCGGCCTGCCGCAGGACATCCTGGAAGAAGCATTGCGCCAGCCGGACGGCTTCGCGCGCACCGCAGACGCCCTCCGGATCGCCGCCGCCAATATCCCGCCACCGCCACCTGCCGTCTTCAGCGCAGATGGTATGTCACAGGACCTCGATTCCCTGTTGCTCGGAGCGCTCCGCGAAGGCGCGGAAATCCTGCTGACACACGCGCCCCTGCCGGCCGCCCGTCAGGCCTGCCGCCTGCTCGATGTATCCCTGGCCATCAGCCCCGATGGCCTCGAGAGCGACCTTCTTGCCTCCATCGCCGAGGCCGCCGGCAAAAGCCTCGGAGAGGGCGTCCTTCTGGTGCACGGTCTCGGTGCTGCCGTGCTGTCGCTCGGTCTCGCCTATGACAGCGAGGAGGGCCGGTCCGTCGCCGGTGCGCTCTGTGCGCTGGTGAAATCCTGCGCGACCGGAGCCTCGCTGCCTGCGGCCCAGGCCGGCATTCTCGGGCTCGAAGCCCGGCGTGCCGCGTCCAGGAAAGCCTGTACCGTCGCCATCCTGCCGATTGCCGACCTGGCGGACATCCTGCCGGAGTGCGAGAGTGAAGCGGCTGCGCCGGTCCGCACCCTGCTCGCCTACACCGATGAAGGCCCGACCCTGGCCCGGTGCGCCCGCCTCGCCATTTCGCGGACCTCTCCGGAATCCCTGCCCACCATTCTCAGCCGTGTGGCCGAATGCGGCAGCGAGGATCTCGAATCAGCACTCGGCGCGGACCGGTTGCGTGATCGCGGATTTTCGGAAGCGGCACTGGAGCGTGTCTCCCGCGCCCTGGGCGAAGGCCTGCCGCTGAACGCCGCTTTCTCGCGCTGGGTTCTGGGCGACGAAATCATCAGCGAGGATCTCAAGCTCGCGCCGGAGAAGTTCGATTCCGACGGGCTGGGACTGCTGTCGGCCATGGGCTTCTCGCGCAAGGACATCGCGAACGCCGAGGCTGCGGTCGACGGGACAGCCGAAGACATTGCCGCCCAGGCGTTTCGCCAGAGCGGTCTTGAAACCAGTGTCAGCATGGAAGCCGAAATCGCCTTCGCCGAAACCTGCGCCGCCGCGCTTGGCAGCCTCACGGCCGTTCGCGTCACGGGCCGGAACGGGCTCGACATGGCCGATGCGGCAATTGCTGCCGGTGTGTCTGCCCTGCTGACCGGCATCCGCGCCCCGGCGGGCGACGATGTGGTCGACCGCATGGAGCAGATCCTGACGCTCGCCGATGAACTGGCCGTGGAGTCCGACGCCGCCTACCAGGCCACCGAGACGGCCGAGCCCGGCAGTCGCCGACCCGCGGGGCGCACCCGCCTGCCCGACCGCAGGAAGGGCTATATCCAGAAAGCGTCGGTCGGCGGACACAAGGTCTACCTCCATACCGGCGAGTTCGATGACGGCGCGCTCGGCGAGATCTTCATCGACATGCACAAGGAAGGCGCCGCCTTCCGCAGCCTCATGAACAATTTCGCCATCGCAACCTCCATCGGACTGCAATATGGCGTGCCGCTGGAGGAGTTCGTCGACGCCTTCGTGTTCACCCGATTCGAGCCCGCCGGCGCCGTCACAGGCAATGACCGGATCACCAAGGCCACCTCGATCCTCGACTATATTTTCCGCGAACTGGCTGTGTCCTATCTCGGCCGGGACGACCTCGCCGAAGTGGATGTCACCCATGACGGACTCGGCCGCGGCGCCGGGGATGGCACGCGTGAGCCGGCCGAATTCACCGAAGAGGCCGCACAGCTCATCTCCCGCGGCTTCTCACGCGGACAGCTGCCCGACAATATCGTGATCCTCGACAAGAAACGTGAGCAAAAACAGAGCGAAGAAGCCGAGGATGACTCGCTCGATGCGCCCGATTATCTCAGCGAGCCCTGTCCGTCCTGTGGCAGCTTCACCCTGTTCCAGATCAGCGAAACGGGCGATGCCGAATGCGACACATGCGGTCAGGAACTGATGGGGTCCGGCGAGGCTCCGTCCTGATTACTGTCCCACGCACAGTAAACATCCGGCCAGGTCTGCCCCGAATTGAAGTGTAGGGGCGCGTTTCAAGTCATGGCGGATTTGCAACACTTGGCCCGAATTTGACAGTTCTTACTGTTTGTTCAGTTTGGCGTATACGGGCGACGCGGTATCCAGATAGGCATGACGCGCTTGGTTTATGCCTTCCTGTCCGCATCGGCCTTCTGCGGCGCTGCGATGACCGCAGAAGCCCAGAGCCAGCCGGTTGCATGGTCGCCCGGTTATGCCGGTGCCTGTGGGGAATGCGACCTGTCCGGCAAGAATCTGACCGGCTGGACCCTGACCGGCGGCAATTATGCCAGCGCCCGGCTCGAATACGCCTTTATGCGCGGTGTGCAAGCCGGCAATGCCAATTTCGAAAATGCCGAAGCAACCAGTGCCGACATGCGCGGGGCAATCCTGACCTCTGCACGATTCTCGGGCGCCACCATGGCTGACGCACGCCTGCAGGGCGTTCAGGCCACGGGCACCGACTTTCGCAGCGCCAATGTGCGCGGCGCAAACTTCCAGGCAGCGCTCCTGGTCGGGGCAAATTTCGCCTCTGCAGATCTGACAGGGGCGCGTCTCGAACAGGCTGACCTGTCAGGCGCCAATCTCACCGGCGCATGGCTCAATGAGTCCGTAATCACCGGCGCCGTCTTCAATGGAGCGAACATGACCGGCGCCCAGCTGGTCAATGCAGATATCGCCGGCGCATCCTTCCGCGATGTCCGGTTCATCGACGCCGATCTGACTGGCGTCACAGGTGCTGAGGCAGCTGAATTCTCGGGCGCGTGCGTCTCGCTCAGCACCCTCTTGCCGGAGACGCTGGCCCTGCCGCTCTGCGGCGCCAGCACCAGCCCGGCGCCCGCCACGATTGCCAGCAAATAGAAAAGGCGGCGGAACGCGCAACGCTCCGCCGCCCTGTCCTGTGTCCGCGCCAACCGGCTAGGATTTGACCTGCGGGGCCAGGCGGATGTGCAGCTCTTTCAGCTGTTTCTCGTCTACCGGGCTCGGTGCCTGCATCATCAGGTCGCGGGCCTGCTGGTTCATCGGGAACAGCGTCACGTCGCGGATGTTCTCCGCATCTGCCAGCAGCATCACAATGCGGTCCACGCCGGGGGCAATGCCGCCGTGCGGCGGAGCGCCATAGCGGAACGCGTTCAGCATGCCACCAAACTCGGCTTCGACCACATCCGGGCCATAACCTGCCAGTTCGAAAGCCTTCAGCATCAGCTCCGGGCTGTGGTTCCGGATAGCACCGGATGATAGCTCCACGCCATTACAGACGATGTCGTACTGGTATGCTTTCAGCTCAAGCTGCTTCTCTTCGGTGTCGGCCGCCATCAAGGCGTCCATGCCGCCCTGCGGCATCGAGAACGGGTTATGGCTGAAATCGACCTTCTTGTTGTCTTCGTCATACTCGTACATCGGGAAGTCGACGATCCAGCAGAGGCGGAAGACGCCCTCCTCGATCAGCTCCAGTTCCTCGCCGATCTTTGTCCGCGCCGCTCCGGCCAGCTTGTAGGCGTCGCCTTTCTTGCCGGCAGAGAAGAAGATGCCGTCGCCTGCACCGAGGCCGAGCGATTCCAGCAATGCGGCCAGATGGGCCGGCTCGAAATTCTTCAGCACCGGATCCTGGCTGTCGACCCCGCCGCCATCGGCATCCTTCAGGCGGGCATAGCCGAGCCCCGGAGCCTGCATTTCCTTCTTCGCCCACTTGTCGAGATCGTCGAAGAATTTGCGGGATTTCTCCGCCGCGGCCTTCGGTGCCGGGATGGCAATTACGCGGCCGCCACCGGCAATGATCTTGGCGAAGATGCCGAACCCGGTCTTGCTGTCATCCGCGAAGAAGTCGGACACGTCCGCCAGTTCGATCGGGTTGCGCAGATCCGGCTTGTCAGAGCCATACTTGGCCATCGCCTCGGCATAGGGAATACGCGGGAACGGGCCGTCCGGCACGGTGCGCCCCTTGCCTTCCCAGTCGGCGAATTCGCTGAACACGCCCGCCATGACCGGCTCGATGGCGTTGAACACGTCTTCCTGCGTCACGAAGCTCATTTCGATATCGAGCTGGTAGAATTCGCCGGGCGACCGGTCGGCGCGGGCGTCCTCGTCGCGGAAGCAGGGCGCGATCTGGAAGTACCGGTCGAAGCCGGACACCATCAGCAGCTGCTTGAACTGCTGCGGCGCCTGCGGCAGCGCGTAGAATTCGCCCGGATGCAGACGGCTCGGCACAAGGAAGTCACGGGCGCCTTCCGGGCTCGACGCCGTCAGGATCGGCGTTTGGTATTCGGTGAAGCCCTGCTCGATCATGCGGCGGCGCAGGCTGGCAATCACCTGGCTGCGCAGCACCATGTTCTTGTGCAGCGTCTCGCGGCGCAAATCGAGATAGCGATGCTTCAGGCGGATGTCTTCCGGATAGTCCGGCTCACCGAACACCGGCAGCGGCAGTTCCGCAGCTTCCGACTGGACGCTGACCTCACCCGCCACGACCTCGATCTCGCCCGTGGCGAGGTTCGGATTGACGAGGCTCTCGTCCCGGGCAACCACCTTGCCTTCCAGCGTGATGACGCTTTCCGCCCGCAGCCGTTCGACGGTCGCAAAACCCGGCGATCCCGGATTGAACACAACCTGTGTCAGGCCGTAATGATCCCGCAGGTCGATGAACATCACCCCGCCATGATCGCGGCGGCGGTGCAGCCAGCCTGACAGTTTAACGGTTTCACCGACATGGGACTGGCGAAGTTCCCCGCAGGTGTGGGTGCGATAGGCGTGCATCGGAAATTCTCTCCGGAAATACGGTCCAACAGAAATAAAGCGCGAAAGGCATGGAACCTCTCGCAATTGTCAAGGCGATGCGATACGCAAGCGCGCGATGACTGACAACACCCTGACTCCCATTACTGAGCAGTCGGCACTGGAAGACCTGTGCGGAAAGCTCTCTGAATCCGACTTTATCTGCGTCGACACCGAGTTTCATCGGGAGACGACATACTGGCCGGAACTCTGCCTCGTACAGGCCTCCGCCCCCGGCGTGGAAGGCCTGATCGACCCATTGGCGGACGATCTGGACATCGGCCCCTTTCTGGACCTGATCGCCGCCGACAACCGGGTAAAAGTGTTTCATGCGGCCCGTCAGGATATCGAAATCTTCAACCGGCTGATCGGCCACCCGCCCGGCCCGATCTTCGATACGCAAGTCGCCGCCATGGCGCTCGGCCTCGGTGATTCGATTTCCTATGACAATCTCGTCCAGCGTGTGTTGAAGCGCCAGATCGACAAGTCCAGCCAGTTCACCGACTGGACCCGCCGCCCCTTGAGCCAGAAACAGCTGGTCTACGCCCTCGGAGACGTGACCCATCTGCGCGACGCGTATCTCAAGATGCGGGACAATCTGGAATCCCTCGGGCGGCTCAATTGGGTCCGCGAGGAAATGGCGGACCTGGAAGACCCGGTGAAATACGACACCGACCCGGCCAATGCCTGGCAGCGCCTGAAGCTGCGCAAGCCGAAGAAGGATTACGCCGCGATTGTCGTCGCGGTCGCCGCGTGGCGCGAAGCCATCGCCCAGGAACTCGACAAGCCGCGCCGGCGCATTCTCAAGGATGACGCCATTCAGGAGATCGCCAGCCAGAAACCCCGCTCGGAGCAGGATTTCGGTCAGCTGCGCGCGGTGCCGAACGGTTTCATTCGGTCGAAATATGGGCAGGGCCTGCTGGAGGCGGTCGCCGACGCTATCGAGAATCCGGACCGCTATGCGCCCGAGCTCGCCCCGCGCGTCCAGAATGCCCAGATTCCCGCTGGCGCGCCGGAACTGCTCAAGGTGCTGTTGAAACATGTCAGCGAAGAGAATGACGTGGTCCCGCGCCTGATCGCCAATGCCGCCGACATCGACCGCATCGCCCGCGGCGAGACCAGCGACGAGATCGCCGCCATGTCGGGCTGGCGGTTTGACATGTTCGGCCGCAAGGCTCAGGCCCTGCTCAGCGGCAAGCTGGCCGTCTCCTTCGAAGGGGGACAGGTCCGGCTGTTCGACGTCTGAGGCGTCGCCTCAGCCGATCTTCACATCCGGCTTGAGACGCAACTGGCTGGCCGTCTGTGACAGACGCCGCACGACCGTGTCCGACACCATCGCCTCGTCCGCCTTCGACACGCGCAGCTGCAGCAGATCCTCCGTTCGGGCAAGGCTGGCCCGGCGCAGGATCGGTCCGGACCGGCCGGAAAACACCGCCCCGAGCCGCATGGCACTGCCGATCTGGCGCGCCCGCCCATCCTGCTCCGGCGTGGTCAGCGGCGTGTACTCGTCCGGCCGTTTGAAATCCTTCTCGTATCGGCAGCCAATGGCGTAGGCGATCAGGGCCCGTTCGCTGTGGCTGACGCCGGTATAGGGCGCGCGCAGCGCCTGATCATAGGCCATCTGCGAGCGATGGTCCGGATGAAACCGCCCGGCACTGTCAGCCATCATGCAGGCCGCCTTTTCGATCCGGATATCCGCTGCCGGCGACCCGAACAGGTCCGGTTCCGGCGCCAGGGCCGGTGCGATGAAATCGTGCAGCGCCTCACCGAACTGGATCTGGTTGCGGTCGAGCCGGGCAAAGGCGATCACCCCATCCATCAGCGGATCATCTGCGGTTGGCCCCAGAGCATCCCGCAACACGCCTTCCCGCAGGCCGCTGGATGAAATCGTCACGCCCTCCAGCTCGCTCATCGCCAGGATTTCCTGCAGCAGGATGGCCGCGACTGGCAAATATCTCGCGCGCCGCTTGTCGACGTTTTCCAGCAAGGTCCGCGCGGCCGGATTAGTCAGGCTGTCGAAACAGAGCCTGGCCACCTTGTCCACCTGGGTCTTCGACATCTGGTATCCCTGCAGTACCCGCAGCGCATAGGATTCCAGCTCCATGTTCAGCTTGGCCAGCGTGCGCCAGGCGCCGCCCACCGCATAGAAGCGCCCCTCGGCCTGCGCCAGGGTCTCCGACGTCTTGAGGGTCGCGCGGATCGTCTTGCGCAGCGCCTTCAGGTCCAGGTCGCCATCCACCAGGGACAATGGCCCCAGCATCAGGCTTTCGCCCGGTTCGGCGACGCCGCCCACCTGCTTGAATTCCAGGCTCGATCCGCCAAGATCGCCGATCATGCCTGCCGGATTGTGGAAACTGGCTTCCACGCCGACAGCCGACAGGCGCGCCTCGTCCTGCCCCGACAGGATGGTCACGCGACGGCCCAGGGCCCGGGAGGCCTGCTGGATGAAGGCCGGCCCGTTCTCGGCCGAACGCACGGCGGCGGTCGCCACGGCCGTATAATTACCCAGATTGAGCGCCTTCAGGATCGCCTTGTAGCGGCCCAGCGCCCGGAGGGCCGACTCCACGCCGGTCGGCGACAGCTGACCCGTCTTCATCAGGCCTTCGCCAAGGCCCGCCATGACCTTTTCGTTGAAGGTCGGCAGGATCGATGCCCCCAGCACGCTGTAGATGACCAGACGCACCGAATTCGATCCGATATCGATAATGGCCGCGCGTTCAGACTTCGGCAGCATCAGCTGGACACGCCTTCCCGCGGCTTCAGCCGGGGCGGCAGGCTCACTTCCAGCGCGCTGCCACGGCCGGACAGGCTGGGATTGTCCATGAAATAGGTATGGGCCGAGAACGGCTTGGCGCCCTCTTCCCAATCCATCCGCTGATAGGAGCCATCCTCCTGCATGATCCAGCTCTGCTGCTCGTCATTCAGATTCGCCACCATGATCTGGTTCAGCACCTGCCGGTGCACCGTGGCATTCTCCACCGGCACCAGGGCCTCGACCCGGCGGTTCAGATTGCGCGGCATCCAGTCTGCGGACGAGATGAACACCTTGGCCTTCGGCGATGGCAGGGCATGGCCGTTCGAGAAACACACGATCCGCGAATGTTCAAGGAACCGTCCGACAATGCTCTTGACGGAAATGTTGTCCGACAGGCCCGGCACGCCCGGGCGCAGGCAGCAGATGCCCCGCACGACCAGAATGATCGGCACCCCGGCCTGGCTGGCCCGGTAGAGCGCATCGATCACTTCGCCGTCGACCAGCGAGTTCATCTTCGCCCAGATGCCGCACGGCTCATCCCGTTTTGCCGCCTCGGCCTCGGCCTCGATCATCCCGACCAGTTGTTCCTTCATGTCGAGCGGCGACATGCCCACCTTCTCCATGACCGGGCCAACCGAAGGCGGCTCGCGATAGGCCGTCACGAAGTTGAACAGGCGATTGGCATCCCGCCCCAGCGCATCATCGGCCGTGAACAGCGACAAATCGGTATAGATCCGCGCATTGATCGGATGGTAATTGCCCGTGCCGTAATGCGTATAGGTGCGCAGCGCATCGCCTTCACGGCGCACGACCAGCGACACCTTGGCATGGGTCTTGTACTCGATAAATCCGTATACGACCTGCACACCAGCCCGCTCCAGATCCCGCGCCAGGCGGAGATTGGCCTCCTCGTCGAACCGCGCCTTGATCTCCACCAGCGCCGTGACGTTCTTTCCGGCTTCGGCGGCTTCCACCAGCGCAGCCACGATCGGGGAATTGGCGGTCGTCCGGTACAGTGTCTGCTTGATCGCGACCACTTGCGGATCCGCCGCAGCCTGGCGCACGAACTGGACCACGACATCGAAGGTCTCGAACGGGTGGTGCACCAGGATATCCTTCGCCCGGATGGCCGCGAAGCAATCCCCGCCCATTTCCCGGATGCGCTCGGGATAGCGCGGCTCGTAGGACGGAAATTGCAGGTCGGGCCGGTCGCTCACGATCAGTTCCGACAGCTGCGCCATGCCCAGAATGCCGTCATACAACACGATGTCGGCCTGTTCGGCCCCGATCTCGCGCGTGATCAGCTTGCGCAAATCATCCGGCGCGCTCGACTGCATCCGGATACGGACGATACGCCCGCGGCGGCGCTGCTTCAGCAGCACTTCGAATTCCCGGATCAGGTCCTCGGCCTCTTCCTCGATCTCGATATCGCTGTCGCGAATGATCCGGAACAGGCACCGGTCCTTTTCCTCGAAGCCGGGGAACAATTCCCCGATGAACATGCCGATCACGTCTTCCAGCGCGATGAAGCGCAAATGCCCCTTGTTGCCCTTGGGCAACCGGATGAAACGGCGCACAAAGGCCGGCAACGGAATGATCCCGACATGATCCTCACCATTGCCCTTGGGCACCAAATTGATGGCGATGGAGAAGCCGAGATTGGGAATGAACGGGAACGGGTGCGCCGGATCGACCGCCAGCGGCGTCAGCACCGGGAAGATGTTCGAGCGGAAATACTTGTCCAGTTCCGCCCGGTCCCGCTTGTTCAAATCCTTGACGCCCAGCACATCGATGCCTTCGGCGTGCAATTCCTCCTTCAGCGTCCGCCAGCGCTCCTGCTGCTCGGCGATCAGGTTGAGCGAGGCCGCCTCGATCTGTTCGATCTGCTGCGCCGGCGTCAGCCCATCCTGGCTGGCCCGCACGACGCCGGCCCGCACCTGTTCGCGCAACCCCGCATAGCGCACCATCTCGAACTCATCGAGATTGCTCGCGGAGATCGACAGGAAGCGCAGCCTTTCCAGCAGCGGATGCTCGTAATTGGACGCTTCCTCCAGGACCCGCCGATTGAATTCCAGCCAGGACAATTCGCGGTTCAGGAACCGGTCCGGCGACGTCATCAGCTGTTCCACGGTTTCAGACGGTCCATCAGCCATGATGCGAACTCCGCTCTTCCATTGCGTCCCGGTCAGCCAGCCGGGTCCGGCCCGGCCCATCCCAGATCCTCGACCACTTCCCGGGCCATCGGAACCGACGGGGGCCGTCCCGCCTCGGTCACCTTGTCGCTCAGTTTTTCCACAAAGGTTTCAATGGCCTCATAGGAGAGTTCCAGCCGGGGGACCATATACTTTATGACTTCCGGCTCGAGTTTCAGGAAATAGCGCGCAGCGGCCGCCTCAAGGCGCGCCTTCAGCATGTGCTCGTCCGGCTCATGAATTTCGACCACCGGCAGCGCCATCAGTCTCGATTTCAGGTCGGCCGACCCGGTCGGCCACTGGCTGGGATGGCGTTTCGAGGTCAACAGGACCCGCCCGCCCCCGGCAGCGGCGGAATCGATCAGCGTCAGCAGGTTTTCCGACTTCTTCACCTGGTCGGCATCATCCACGATCGAATACCCTTCGGCCAGCGCCGACAGGCCCGGCGTCTTGAGGCGCGAGAAATCCCTGGCGGCATAATACTGCCCGTCAAATTCCCGCCCCCAGGCCCGCGCCAGCGCCGAAAGGCCGCTGCGCGGCGGGCCCAGCAGGCAGATTGTGTGGAATGGCCAGGACTGCGGCGCCCGCAGCACGGCCACCGCGCTCTCATTGGCTTCCGTGACCAGAAGCGCCGTCAATTTCGGTTCTGTTGCCGGGAAACCAAGACTCAGCTGGCTCGGCTTTCCGGGGCCTTTCTGCTGATCCGCGCTCACGGTTCCCCCGATGCCGAAACAGCCGATCGCACGATCCAGCCATACTCGTTTTCGGACAGGGAGACGCCGCGTTGCAACAGATCGTTCTGCAGCCGCCGGGCATCACCGGCATAGGAGAAGGCCACCAGGGCGCCGTCGCGAGCAATGGCCTCGATGCGGAACTCCGATACCAGCGGCGACCGCGCCAGCGCGCCGCGCAACGTGTTCCATTCCGCCAGCGAGGTATAGCGTACGCTGGCCGTCGCCGGGGTCCGCTCGCCGGACCGGATGATCGAGGTTTCCTTCCAGTGCTCGTCCAGCAGGGTCACCATCCGGTCGACCGCGACCTCCAGCGAGGAGGCGTAAGGCGTTGTGCCAATCCGCTGCGTGCCGGCGGCAGTCACCGTCGACACAGTTACCTGCCAGGCGCCGTCCCGACCGGACAGATCCGCCAGGATACCCCTGCGGGCGCCCTGGACCGTGGCTTCCGGCGACAATTCCAGCCAGTCGCTATAGGCGCTGTACCCCGGGCTGTTCGCGGTCACGAAGGGCGACAGGGTCTCGTCCCGGCCGGTGCCGAGCGCTTCGCGCCAGGCGGCATCAAGGCCGGCAGACCCGGCCAGCGGCACAAGCAATCCCTTGGGCGCCTGGGTATCGACATAGGGTACCGACAGGGAGTCCAGATGCGCCCGTACCATGCGCGGATTGTAGACCACGGCCAGCGTGCCCTTGTAGCGGCCTGCACCAGCCGTCTCTTCCTGCACGTCCACCGCCGCCGACAATCGGTCTGCCAGCGCTGAATCGACGACCAGGCCGCCCGTCTTCATCCGGTCCTCTGCCAGCGTGATCCGGTCGATCAGCACGCGGGCGCCCTGGACGCGCGCCGACGCCATGGCCAGTTCGCGCGCCTCGATCAGCGAGCCGGCCCGCTCGTCCACTTCGATGTTCGAGACGGTGTAGACATCGCGGGTGTCGGCAAAGGCGTTGGCTCCCATCGCGGCGAGGGCAAAAAGGGACGCGATTAGGATACGAATCATGGTCGACGGCCTCCGTTTGAATTTGTTGTAGCAAGCCAATGCGACAGCCGAAACCGCAAGCGGCACTGGCAGAGACGTTTTCCCCATGCTAACGCGCGAGTCATCATGAGCGATACATCCAAAACTCTCCTTTCCTACCGTGATGCCGGTGTCGACATTGAGGCAGGAGAAAGGCTGGTCGAGGCCATTGGCCCGCTGGCAAAAGCCACCGCCCGCGCGGGCGTGATGGGCGGCCTTGGCGGCTTCGGCGCGCTGTTCGACCTGAAAGCCTCCGGCTATGAGGACCCTGTCCTCGTCTCCGGCACGGACGGGGTCGGCACGAAGCTGATGCTCGCCTTCGAAACCGGCATTCACAACACTGTCGGCATCGACCTTGTCGCCATGTGCGCCAATGATGTGCTCGCTCAGGGAGCCGAGCCCCTGTTTTTTCTGGACTATTTCGCCACGGGCAAGCTCGAAGCCGGCATCGCGGAAGCGGTGATTGCGGGCATCGCCGAAGGCTGCCGTCAATCCGGCTGCGCGCTGGTGGGCGGGGAGACCGCCGAAATGCCGGGCATGTATCCGCCGGGCCATTATGATCTGGCCGGCTTCGTGGTCGGCGCCGTGGACCGGGCGAAAGTCTTGCCGCGCATGGCCGACATGGCAGCCGGCGACGTGCTGATCGGCATTTCGTCCTCCGGGCCGCACTCGAATGGCTATTCCCTGATCCGCCGCATCGTCGAGCGGGAGGGCCTGTCCTATGAGGCCGCTTCGCCCTTTTCGGACGGCACGCTCGGCGAAGCGCTGCTGACGCCGACGCGGCTTTATTCCTCCGCAGCCCTGCCGCTCATCAAGGGCGGCCTCATCAATGGGCTTGCCCACATCACCGGCGGCGGCCTGACCGAAAACACGCCCCGCATGTGCCCGGACCATCTCGCTCCGCGCATCGACCGCACCAGCTGGACGCCCGGCCCGGTCTTCCAATGGCTGCAACAGGCCGGCGGGGTGGACCTCGACGAAATGCACCGCACCTTCAATATGGGCATCGGCATGGTCTTCGCTGTCGCGCCGGACATGGCCGACACGGTCATCGCCCGGCTGCGCGAGGCGGGGGAAAGCCCGGTCATCCTCGGGGATCTCGTCGCCGCATGACGCGCCTGAAGCTCGCGATCCTGATTTCCGGCCGGGGCTCGAACATGAAAGCCCTGCTGGAGGCCGCGCGCGATCCATCCTTCCCGGCACAACCGGTCCTCGTCCTGTCGAACAGGCCGGACGCCAGGGGTCTCGAAACGGCCGCAGCCGAAGGCATTGCGACCCATGCCATCGATCACAAGACGTTCGGCAAGGACCGCGAGGCCTTCGAACGCGCCATGCACGAACAACTCGAAGCCGCCGGCGTCGAAATCATCGCGCTGGCCGGTTTCATGCGGGTCCTGACGCCCTGGTTCGTCAACACATGGGAAGGCCGGATGATCAACATCCACCCCTCCCTCCTGCCCAAATACAAGGGCCTCGACACGCACCAGCGCGCCATTGATGCGGGCGATTCCGAGGCCGGCTGCACGGTCCACTGGGTCAGCCCCGGCGTGGATGATGGCGAAATCATACAGCAAGCCGCCATCCCCATACTGCCCGGCGACAGTGCTGACAGCCTCGCCGCCCGCATCCTGCCGGTCGAACACAGGCTGTACCCGGAAGCACTGGCAAAAGCCTGCGAAGCCATCAAGGCACGTACCTAGCGCCCCCTCCGAGCGCTCCGCGCCCACCTCCCCGCACGCGGGGGAGAAGAAAGACCGGACGCGCCGCATGGATCCTCCCCCGCCTGCGGGGGAGGTGCCCGAAGGGCGGAGGGGGAAACATCCTGCCCTATCCCCACACAAAACAGCCCAATCGTCCGCAAACACGCGTCCCAAGCCACCGCCAATCCGACAGCCCTGCACACGCGGTTACCTTCATACCGCGATGCCATCGGTCTCCCTCTTCCAGCCCCTGCCGGGCCTGCCTTCCCATCTCTGGCTTCTCTGGCCATTGATCTACTGGCGCATCCGTCGCCTGAAGGCCTGGTTCCAGGAGAATGGCGCCCCCGGCTCGCAAATGCTGTGGGGCGTGACCCGGGATGGCCGGGTGGTGGTCAATCTGTTGTCGGATGATCTGTCGGGGCACAAGGCGCCGCACTCCGATTTCGGTTTCCAGCCGTCACGCCGCTTCCGCGAAGCAGCTTATGGCGAGGTGCTAATCCTCACCCCCGATCCGTGTCCCCGGCGCATGCCGGGGCCTCCCGCCGCAAGAGATCCCGGCCTGCGCCGGGTATACGGCAACGCATTTCTGCTGCCGCTGCCGGAAATCTGACTCTTCTGGGACAATCAAGGATTTGCCCCCCGGATGCCCCGCAGGTCTCCGGCCGCATGTGCTGAACGCAAAAGAAAAGGCCGCACCTTCCGGCGCGGCCCTTCAAAATCTCACCTGCCCGAAGGCGATGCCTTAGCCGGCGATGTCGGCCTCGGAAAAGAATTGCGCGATTTCGATCGCAGCGTTCTCTTCGGAGTCCGAGCCGTGGACGGAGTTTTCACCGATGGATTTGGCGTAGAGCTTGCGGATCGTGCCGTCAGCCGCTTCGGCCGGGTTCGTGGCGCCCATCACTTCGCGGTATTTCGCAACGGCGTTCTCGCCTTCCAGGACCTGAACGACCACCGGGCCGGAGGTCATGAACTCGACCAGTTCGCCATAGAAGGGGCGCTCGGCATGCACCGCATAGAAACGCTTGGCCTGGTCTTCGGTCATCTGGATACGGCGCTGGCCGATGATGCGCAGGCCGGCCTGCTCGATCACGGCATTGACGGCGCCGGTCAGATTACGCTCGGTCGCGTCCGGCTTGATGATGGAAAAAGTACGCTGAACAGCCATGATGAGGTCCTGTTTTAAAGGGAAATTGGGGTCACGCGCGGCCTATAGCGGCGCTGGCGCAGCGGGGCAAGCGTCGAAGGCCGCTCTTGCGCAGGCGCTGAGACGGGCCTACCAGCCCGGCCTGTAAAGATTCGAGGACCCGCCCATGAGCGCGCTGCCGCCCTGCCCCAAATGCAACTCGCCCTATACCTATGAAGACGGCGCGTTGCTGATCTGTCCGGAATGCGCCCATGAATGGAGCGCGGACGCGGCAGGCGAAGCCGATGCGACCATCATCCGGGATTCGAACGGCAACCCGCTCGCCGACGGCGACACGGTCGTCGTGATCAAGGATCTGAAGATCAAGGGATCCTCCTCGGTCGTCAAACGCGGCACCAAGGTGAAGAATATCCGCCTCGTTGATGGCGATCACGATATCGACTGCAGGATCGACGGCATCGGCCAGATGGGCTTGAAGTCCGAGTTCGTGAAGAAGGCGTGAGCCCCTACTTCCCCGCCTCCTTCCAGCCACCACTCGGCGTCTGCTGGAAATAGCGCGTCACCAGCCCGGCATCCTTTGCAGCCTTGAATTGCTGGCGCGCGAGCGATCTCGTGTCGGTGTCACCATCATCGAACATGACCATGCAGCGCGTGAACGGCGCGTCGACCGGCGCCTTGGTCCCGTCCATCAGGACCAGCGCCTCGGCTCGGTTCTGATTGTCCAGCTTGCCGGTCAGCAGGATCGGCTGGCGCGCCGGATCCAGTCCCGGCGCCTCGGCCTGGCCATGCGGCAGGAAGGTTTTCTCGTCAAACGTCCAGAGGCTGGAATCAAGCGCCGCCAGCCGGTCGGGACTGGGGCTGACGGCCAGAACCCGCCAGCCCGCATCCAGACATTTCTGCATCAGGGGCGCCGCCGCCTGCTCCAGCGTGGTGCGGGAGAGATGGTAAAACCACCATTCCGGCTTCGGCGCCTCTGACATGGATCAATTCTCGTAATTGTCGGCAATCCAACGATCCAGAAGGCGCGGCCCGAAACCGGACGCCCAGCTGACATCATGGGCGGCCTTTTCACCCTCGACCCAGGCCACACCGGCAATATCGAGGTGCGCCCATTTCACGCCCTCCTTCACGAAGCGCTTCAGGAATTGCGCGGCCGTGATGGAGCCGGCGGCCCGGCCGCCAATGTTCCGCATGTCCGCGAATTTCGACTTCAGCAGCGAGTCGTATTCCGGCCCCAGCGGCAGGCGCCAGACGCGCTCGCCCTCGGTCAGGCCGGCCTTTGTGAGTTCGCTGGCAATATCATCGCTCTCGGTGAACAGGCCAGCATGGTGATGGCCGAGCGAGATGACAATCGCGCCGGTCAGCGTGGCGAGGTCGACCATCGCCTTCGGCTTGAAATGCTCCTGCGCATACCAGAGCACATCACACAGGACGAGCCGGCCTTCGGCATCTGTGTTCTGCACTTCAATGGTCTGGCCGGACGCCGATTTCAGAATGTCGCCGGGGCGGATCGCATTGCCGTCCGGCATGTTCTCGACCAGGCCGACCAGACCGATCACATTGACCTTGGCCTTGCGCTCGGCCAGCGCGCGGATCGTTCCGGTCACCGCCGCTGCGCCGCCCATATCCCCGCGCATGTCTTCCATGCCCGGTCCCGGCTTCAGAGAGATGCCGCCCGTATCGAAACAGACGCCCTTGCCGATCAGGATCACCGGGTCGTCGCCTTCCGCGCCGCCCATCCATTTCATAATGCCCAGCTGGCTTTCCTTCACGCTGCCCTGACCGACGCCGAGCATGGAATTCATGCCCAGCTTGGCGAGTTGATCCTCGCCCAACACTTCGACCTGCACGCCATACTGGCCGAGTTCGCGGCATTTCTCGGCAAAGCTGGCGGGATAGAGATCGTTCGGCGGCATGTTGACCAGGTCCCGCGCGAGGAAAGTGCCGTCGGCGCCGGCAGAGAGCGGAGCAAACGCCGCCTCGGCAGCTGGCACATCCTCGACGACCAGCGTCAGCGTTTCGAGGCTCGGCTTCTGGTCATCTTCCTTCTTGGTGAAATAGGTGTCGAACCGGTAGGACGCGAGCTTGGCGCCCAACGCAATGCGTGCGGCATCTTCTGCCGACCCGGCATGGATGGCGAGCGATGCGAACCCGCTATTGGCGTGGGATTTGTAGAGGTTCGCGCCCAGTCCCTCCAGGACCCTGGCATCTCGCTTGTCAGCCTTGCCGGTCCCGATCAGGACAACCCGGCGGGCATCGCTGCCCTTCGGCAGGACGATGAAGGCCTGCTGGTCCTTCTTGCCCTTGAAGCGGGCCCCTTCCAGAGCTTCGGCCAGCAAGCCGCCAACCGCCTTGTCCAGTTCGACAGCGGCCTCCGGAAGCGCGCCGCCTTCATCGATCAGGAATGCGATAATGTCGGTCTTGGCACTGTCAGCAAATGTGATGTTCATGTGTGGATTCTCCATTTGGAGCGGAAACTAAACGTCGACGCGCGTTGCGCAACTCGTTAGCTAGGGAAATATCACCCCTTTCTGAAGGATTCTGCGGAAAGCCTGCCGTTCACCCTATGACCAAAATCCAGACATATCTGTTCTTTGAGGTCCTGCGGGCGGTGGTCATCATTGTCGGCGGTCTGGTCATGCTGGCTCTGCTGGCCCAGGGCCTGTCCAGGACCGACGTCATTCTCGAGAACCGCCAGTCCGCCGCGACCTATTTCTACATCGTCATGCTCGGCGCGCCGCAGATCATCGCCTTGCTGACCCCGCTGGCCCTGTTCGTGGCAGGCGTGTGGTCCTTGAACCGCATCCACAAGGACAGCGAGATCGTCGTCGCCCAGGCCGCCGGCATGACACGCTGGCAGGTCGCCTCTCCAATCCTGCGGCTGGCCGTGTTCTGCATGATTGCGCATCTGGCCGTGAATCTCTGGGTCCAGCCGACTGCCCAGCGGGCGATGCGCGAGACCGTTGCCTCCGCCCGGGCAGATCTGGCGGCCGCGCTCATCCGGCCGGGCCAGTTCACCTCGAATGGCGACCGGCTTACCTTCTACGCCCGGGAGCAGGTCGGCGGGGAGCTGCGCGGCGTGCTGATCTCCGACATGACCGATCCGGAAAACCCCACCGACATTCTGGCTCGCAGCGCCGCCCTGATCGAATATGAAGGTCACCCCACCTTGCTGCTGCGGGACGCGACAAGCCAGCAGCTCGATTCCAACAGCCAGTTGTCGATCCTCGAATTCGACCAGTACCTGTTCGATCTGACAGACTTCATGAAGGAAGATTCCGATCTCGTCCTGAAGGCGTCCGACAAATATCTCCACGAGCTATTTTTCGTGGACCGGACAAACTATTTCGAACTGAAGGAAGCCGACGCCCTGTTGGCCGAAGCGCACAGCCGGCTTACCACGCCGCTCCTGAACATCGTCATGACCCTGTTGGCCATTGTCGCCGTTCTGGGCGGGGATTTCAGCCGAAAGGGCTACAGCAAGCGGATCGCCTGGGCGACAGGCGGCGCCATCGGGGTCCTGATCGTGCAACTCGTCCTGCAATCGGCATCTGCCAATGATCCGGCCCTGAACATCCTGCAATGGCTCGCACCGCTGAGCGTAGCCGGCACACTCAGCTACATCTATTTCGGTCGCGGGCGCCATCTCGGGAAGATCGAACGGCCGCAATTCGACATGTTCCGGCCAAATGGAGGCGCGGTCAGCTGATGCCCCTGTTCTCGCGCATCCAGAGATACATCCTCCGCGAATGCCTGCAGGGGCTCGCGCTGGTGCTCGGCATCCTGTTGCTGGCCATCCTGATGATCGACGTGGTGGAACAGCTGCGCACCGTGGGCGGCGATGTCCGGCTCAGCATTTTCGGCGCGCTGAACCTGTCGCTGATGAAACTGCCCCAGATCGTGGAGCAGACCCTGCCCTTCGCCCTGCTGATCGCCTCGATGATGGCGTTTACGCGGCTGAACCGCAGATCCGAACTCTCCATCATCCGCGCCAGCGGGATTTCCGCCTGGCGCTTTCTGACCCCCGTCATGGTGCTTGGCGTGGCGCTGGGCCTGTTCACCATGATGGTGCTGAACCCCTTTGCAGCGCGGCTTTCGGAATCTTTCGAGCAGACCCGCGACCGACTGCTGAATGAAGGGCGGCCCACGCTGGCGGTCTCCGATACGGGCATCTGGCTGCGCCAGGGCGACGAAACCAATCAGATCGTCATTCATGCCGAACGCGTTGCCGAGGGCGGGGTGAACCTTCAGGACGTGAAGATGATCCAGGAAGAGCGCCTCTATGCAGACGGCCGCCCGACCAGTGACTATGCGTTCGCCCGCCGGATCGATGCAGAGCGTGCAGTGCTGCGCGACGGCTTCTGGCAGCTTGAAGGCGTGATCGAGAACACGCCCAACCAGCCGCCCGAATTCAAGGACAATCTCGCCATTCCCACCACGCTGGACGCATCGACCCTGCTCGACAAGTTCGCTTCGCCGAACACGATCGGCTTCTGGCAATTGCCGCACTTCGTCCGCCAGACCCAGGATGCCGGCCTCGACGCATCGCGCTACCGGATGCGGCTCAATTCGCTGATGGCCCTACCGGCGCTGTTCGTGGCCATGGCGCTGATCGGCGCGGTTGTCTGCCTGCGACTCCAGCGCATGGGCGGCAATTCGCAGCTGCTCGCCATAGGGTCGCTGGCAGCTGTCGGGCTGTATTTCTTCACCCAGTTCTCCTCCAGCCTCGGCGCAACCGGCGCCGCGCCGCCTGTAGTCGCCGCATGGAGCCCGCCCCTTTTCGTGCTGTTCTGCACGCTTACCTTCATCGCCTACAGGGAAGACGGCTAATCACCACACGGCCTTGACAGGGCCTGTCTCCCGAGCCCATCTCTCGCCGCCTTAAAGAGGTAAGCGCATGAAACTTGTCGTCGTCGAGTCGCCCGCCAAGGCAAAAACCATCAACAAGTATCTGGGCAAGGACTACAAGGTCCTGGCCTCGTACGGGCACATTCGCGACCTGCCTTCCAAGAACGGATCGGTCGATCCCGACAATGATTTCGACATGGTCTGGGAAGCCGATTCCAAATCATCCAAGCGCATTTCCGAAATCGCTTCGGCGCTCAAGGAAGCCGACAAGCTCATTCTCGCAACCGACCCCGACCGCGAAGGGGAAGCCATCAGCTGGCACCTGGTCGAAGCCCTGCGCAAGCGCCGTGCCCTCAAGAAGGACACTCCGGTTGAGCGCGTCGTCTTCAATGCCATCACCAAGTCGGCGGTTTCTTCAGCGATGGAGCAGCCGCGCCAGATCGATGGCGAACTGGTGGACGCCTATCTCGCCCGCCGCGCACTGGATTATCTGGTCGGCTTCAACCTGTCGCCGGTCCTCTGGCGCAAGCTGCCCGGCAGCCGCTCTGCGGGCCGGGTCCAGTCCGTGGCCCTGCGAATCGTCTGCGACCGCGAGAACGAGATCGAGCTGTTCAAGCCGCAGGAATACTGGACCATCACCGCCAACATGCGGGCCCCGGACGGCACCGATTTTGAAGCCCGTCTCTACAGTCTCGATGGCGACACGCTTAAGAAATTCACGCTGGGCAATCAGGGGGATGCCGATACGGCTCTGGAAGTCGTGCGTGGCGGTGGCTATTCCGTCTCCTCGGTCGAGGCCAAGCCGGTCAAGCGCAACCCGCCTCCGCCCTTCATCACCTCAACCCTCCAACAGGAAGCCTCCCGCAAGCTGGGCTTTACCGCGAAGCGCACCATGCAGGCCGCCCAGAAACTGTATGAGGAAGGACGCATCACCTATATGCGGACCGACGGCGTGAACATGGCGGAAGAGGCCTATGCCGCCGCCCGCTCGATGATCCAGTCCAATTATGGTGCCCAGTACCTGCCGGAGAAGACCCGGCGCTATTCCTCCAAGGCGAAGAACGCCCAGGAAGCGCACGAAGCCATCCGCCCGACCAATTTCGATCTCCGTCCGGAAGACTATCATGGCGATGGAGACCTGAAGAAGCTGTACACGCTGGTCTGGCGGCGTGCGGTCGCTTCGCAGATGGAAACGGCGCGGTTCGAGCGTACCACAATCGACATGACCTCCAAGGACAAGCGGGCGGTCCTGCGTGCGACCGGCCAGGTCCTGGTGTTTGACGGCTATATCAAGCTGTACCTCGAGGGCCGCGACGAGGGCGATGACGGGGATGACGACGAGAACCGCCTGCCCAAGATGCAGGAAGGCCAGCATGCCGACCTGCTCAAGGCCGATGCCGCACAGCATTTCACCAGCCCGCCCCCGCGCTACACCGAAGCCTCGCTGGTCAAGAAGCTGGAAGAACTCGGCATCGGGCGCCCATCCACCTATGCGTCCACGCTCTCCACACTCGAGGACCGTGGCTATGTCCGGCTCGAGAAGAAGCAACTGATCCCGGAAGACAAGGGCCGCCTGGTGACGGCTTTTCTCGAAAACTTCTTCCAGCGCTATGTGGAATACGATTTCACGGCCAGTCTCGAGGAAAAGCTCGACATCATTTCCGATGGGAAGCTCGACTGGAAAGTCTTCTTGCGCGAATTCTGGAACCAGTTCGTTGCCGACATCGGTGAGACCAAGGATCTCCGCGTCTCCGAAGTGCTCGACGTGCTGAACGAGGAACTTGGCGCCTATGTCTTCCCGCGCCAGGATTCAGACGGGAACCCGGTTGAGAATCCGCGGCTGTGTCCGCTCTGCAAGGAAGGTGAACTGTCGATCAAGCTCGGCCGCTACGGCGCCTTTGTCGGATGCTCGCGCCACCCGGAATGCAAGTTCACACGTCAGTTCAGCGCCGATGGAGAGGCGGCGGCGGCCATCGATCCAGACGGCAATGAACTCGGCCTGCACCCGGAAACCGGTCAGATGATCTATCTCAAGACCGGCCGTTTTGGCCCCTATGTCGAGATGGCGACAGACGACAAGCCGAAGCGTGCGTCCCTGACCAAGGCCGAGAAGGAAAACCCGCAAGACATCACGCTGGACCGCGCCGTCGAATTGCTGCTTCTGCCGCGCGAAGTCGGCAAGCACCCGGAAGACGGCGAACCGATCCTGGCGAATTTCGGCCGGTTCGGTCCCTATGTTCAGCATGGCAAGACCTATGCGAACCTGAAGGATCCAGGTGACGTCTTCACCATTGGCCTCAACCATGCGGTCACCCTGATTGCCGACAAACGGGCCAAACAGACCGCCCGCAGCACGGTTCTCAAATCACTTGGCGACCATCCGGATGGCGGCGCGATCGAAATTTTCGAAGGCCGCTACGGCCCCTATGCGAAGCATGGCAAGACGAACGCAACGCTGCCCAAGGATGTGACGCCGGAGACCGTGACGCTGGAACAGGCGATTGAACTGATCAACGCCAAGGCGGCAAAAGGCGGCAAGAAGAAAGCCCCTGCCAAGAAGAAGGCGCCCGCCAGGAAAAAGGCCGCTGCCAAAAAGGACTAGTCAGCAGCACCCGGGACGGGTGAGACACCGCTGCACCAGACAAGGCCCCTGCCTCGCTTGAGCAGCTGCCTGCAAGCTGGATAATCTGAGTATGGTTGTTTGGTTTTGGAACAGGCGATGGCCAGTCTCGAGAAATATGTCTTTCTGGGTGCGGTAACGGTCGCGATCATCCTGATGGCGCGGACGCCGGATACCCAGCCGCCCGCACGTCCAGGCGATCTGGCGGACACCGGGCTCGCCTCTGACTCTCCTGCGGCGAACCCGTCCCGTCATGACGTGCTTCCCGCAGTGCTCACCCTGACGCCCGCCCCGCGCGGCCATCTGGACACGCTGCTGGCCTGCAAGGGAATGGCGCCCAGTCTCGGCAACAATGTTGATGGCGACCTTCGGGTCACCGACTACAAGCCCCTGGTCGTGGCGCAAGGTTCTGTCACGCTCGCCACGGCGCCGGTCGGCGGCGGGTGCCTGTCTTCGATCTTCGGCCAGCGAAATGGCCGCCTCCACAAGGGCGTGGATTTCTATCATGACGCGCCGGTGCCGATCTATGCGGCGGCGGCCGGCAAGATCCGGCGCAGATTGTACCGGGAGGATTATGGCAACATGGTCGTCATCGATCATGGTGCCGGCGTCTATACCCGATACGCCCATCTCGAAGATTTCTCTGACATCCGGCAGGGCGATCAAGTGGTCGCGGGACAGATGATCGGCACGATGGGCAACACGGCCGGGTATCGCCTTCCACGTCACCTGCACTATGAGGTTCTGACCGGTCAGTGGGGCGCCCGGTCAGGCTCGTTCGCACTGGAGCCTGTGGACGTCCTGGCGCTGCCCGCAGCCGGGGACCCGGCGCCCTGATCGGCGCGCCGCTGAGCCTTTTGCGCAAATCCCCCGCGCATTTTCGTCCGAGTCTGCCTATATGGGCCTCATGAGTTTCCCAGATAAACAAACAGTCCTCGATTTCATTCGGGACAATCCGACCGCAACGACCAAGCAGGATATTGCCCGCGGCCTCCATGTGAAGGGCCGCGAACGCGCCGTGCTGCGCGAAATCCTCAAGGAGCTGGAGGCCGATGGCACGCTGGAGCGAACAGGCAAGCGCGCCTGGGCGCAGGCAGACCGTCCGCCGCCCACGGGCGTTGTTCAATTCACCCATACCGACGACAATGGCGACCTGATCGGCAAGGCTGTCGGCGACAATGGGCCATTCGGCCCCGACATCGTCTATACGGGCCTTTCCGGCAAGCCGAAGGGCAAGGCCACGGAGCCTGGCGAAGGCGACCGTGCCCTCTGCAAGATCAAGCAAGTGGACGGCGAATGGCAGGCCCGCGCGCTGACAGTCCTGGAAAAGCGTCTCACCAATTCACTGGTCGGACTTTATTCGCAAGGTCCGCGCGGCGGCAAGGTAACTCCCGCCAACCGCAAGGAACGCCGGGAATTCCTCATACAGGAAGCCGATCGCAACGGTGCGGAAGATGGCGACCTGGTCGTCACCACGCCAAAGCCGCAGGGCCGCAGGCAATACGGCCCCAATCTCGGCATCATCCGGGAGGTCATCGGCCATATCAGCGATCCGCGTTCGGCCAGCCTGCTGGCCATTCATGCGCACGGCATTCCGGTCGACTTTCCCGAAGCCGCTCTGGAGCAGGCCCGCAATCCGAAGCCTGCCCCCGCCGAACGCGAGGATCTGACCCAGATCCCGCTGATCACGATCGACCCGCACGACGCGCGCGACCATGATGATGCCGTCTTTGCCGAGCAGCTGGACGATGGCTGGCGCGTGATCGTCGCCATTGCCGACGTTGCCGCCTTTGTGACGCCGGACTCGCCGCTGGACCGTGAAGCGCTGAAGCGGGGCAATTCCACCTATTTCCCGGACCGGGTCGTGCCGATGTTGCCCTTTGAACTGTCGGCAGACGCATGCTCCCTGCGCGAGGGGGAATTGCGCCGCTGCATGGCTGTGGAAATGATCTTCGACAAGGCCGGGACAAAACGGTCTCACCGCTTCATTCGCGGCATGATGAAGTCGGCCGCCAAACTGTCGTACGAGGAAGCCCAGGCCGCCATTGACGGCAAGCCGGGCGGCAAGGCCGAAGAGATGCTGGAGCCGGTCCTGAACCCGCTCTGGGGGGCCTATGCGGCGCTGGCCGAGGCGCGCGACCGGCGCTCGCCCCTGGACCTCGACCTGCCCGAACGCCGTATCCTGTTCACCGAGGATGGCGAGATCGACGGCATCATCACAAAGGAACGACTCGAAGCGCACCGCCTGATCGAGGAATTCATGATCCAGGCCAATGTGGCCGCCGCCGAGTCGCTGGAAAAGCAGAACAGCCCCCTGATCTACCGCGTCCATGACACACCGACGGATGCCAAGATCGCGGCCTTTGCCGAATTCCTTCAGACCATCGACATGAAGTGGAACATCGGCCAGCGCCCGCAGACCGAACATTTCAACCGCCTGCTTGGTGACATTGATGGCAGCGACTACGACCAGATGGTCACCCAGATGGTGCTGCGTACGCAGGCGCAGGCGATCTATTCGGAAGAGAATCTCGGCCATTTCGGCCTGAACCTTGTCCGCTATGCCCATTTCACCTCGCCGATCCGCCGCTATGCAGACCTGATTGTTCACCGGGCGCTGATTGCCTCACTCGGCCTTGGTCCGGATGGCCTGTCCAAGGACATGGCTGCGCGTCTGGAAGAAATGGCGCAGCACATCTCGGACACCGAACGCCGTTCGATGGCCGCCGAACGGGAAGCGACAGACCGCTACCTCGCCATCTTCCTGGCCGATCGGGTGGGAAGCGAGTTCGAAGGCCGCATCACCGGCGTGACCGGTGCAGGACTGTTCATCGCGCTCGCCGGATCCGGCGCGGACGGTTTCGTACCGATTTCCTCCATCTCAGATGATTACTGGGTGCTGGATGAAGCGGCCATGCAGATCTATGCGCGCGGATCGGGCAAGACGTTCGGCCTCGGCCAGATCGTGCGCGTGAAACTGAAGGAAGTGACCCCGTTGCAGGGCGGCTTGTTGCTGGAAATGCTGTCAGAGCCCATGCCCGCGCCCAAGGGGCGCCGCGAAGCGCGCCAACGCGCAGATGCCGGTCACCGTTCCCGCCGTCGCCCCGGCCCGGGAAAACCGACCGGCAAACGCGCAGGCAAACCGAAATTCAACAAGAAGACGCTGCCGAAACACAAGCGCAAGCGCCGGACATAAGACACACCATGACCTCGAACCCGCATACAAGGACGCTGATCGGCTCGGCGTTTGACAAGGAAGACGATGGCGATGTCATCGAGACACGCAAGCGCAGCCCACGCCCGAAAGATGCGGCGACCCTGATTCTGGTGCGCAGGGACGCGGCCCGGCCGCGCGTCCTGATGGGCAAGCGCTCTGCGCGCCATGCCTTCATGCCGGACAAATACGTCTTTCCCGGCGGGCGCGTCGATCCGCAGGACGGCAAGGCCGTATCCTGGTGCGAATTCGAACCGCTTCAGGAACGCCTGTTGCGCATCCAGAGCCGCCGCAAGCCGCGTGCCTTTGGCCTGACTGCAATTCGCGAGACGTTCGAGGAAACCGGTCTTCTGGTGGCCCGTGAGGCAGAGATGCCGGCGCGCTATCCCAGCGGATGGAAACGGTTCCATGATCTTGATGCAGCGCCCCATCTGTCACCGCTGACCTTTATCGGGCGGGCGATTACGCCGCCCTACAGGCCGAAGCGATTCGACGCCCGCTTCTTCATGGCTGACGCCGAAGAAGCCCTGATCGATGAGCGCCCTCCGGTCGATGGTGCAGAATTGTCAGACCTGCAATGGGTGACCCTGAAGGACGCGCTGGACCTCGACCTGCCGAACGTCACGCGCTTCATGCTGGGGGAAATCGAGGAGCGGATCGAAAAGCCGTCGCTCAATCGCGGCCCACCCTTCCTGCGCTGGACCCGCAGCGGCCACTCAACCGACCGCCTCTAGCAGCAATGGCGCTTGACTTCCGGTCCGCACATCGTCATTAAGCCGCTTTCCAGTTTCAGACGCTAACACAAGCGAGCATTCGTCATGGCCAAACCAGCCACCATCAAGATCCGCCTGAATTCGACGGCCGACACCGGTTTCTTCTACGTGACGAAGAAAAACCCGCGCAACATGACCGAGAAGATGGTCAAGCGTAAGTATGACCCGATCGCGAAGAAGCACGTCGAATTCAAGGAAGGCAAGATCAAGTAAGATCCTTGTTTTCATGAAATGTTTCGAAAAGCCCGCTTCGCAAGAGCGGGTTTTTTGTTGCCTAGTCTTCCGGCACGCCCGAATGCAGGTTCCGGGTCTTGCGAATGCCCGGGAACAGCACCGCCCAGGCCGCCGCCACGCCGATAGCCGCATAACCGCCCGCAACCACGGTGAACACTGCGCCCCATTTGGCCGCCATGAACCCTGCCCGCGCCTCACCGAGTTCGTTTGATGCGCCCAGGAATATCGAATTCACCGCATTCACCCGCCCGCGCACCTGGTCCGGGGTCCAGAGCTGCAGCAGGATTTCGCGGATATAGACCGAGACCATGTCGAAGGCGCCTACAAAGATCAGGGCCATGATCGACAACCAGACCAGGTTGGAGTGGCCGAACACAACGGTCGCCAGACCGAACAAGGCCACCGACACGAAGAGAATCAGCCCGGCATGGTCACGTATCGGGAAGATGGTGATGATCCCCAACATCAGGATCGCACCGATTCCAGGCGCGGCCCGCAACAGGCCGAGCCCTTCTTCCCCGATTTCCAGAATGTCGCGCGCATAGATCGGCAACAGCGCTACGGCTCCACCCAGCAGCACGGCAAACAGATCGAGTGAAATCGCGCCGAGCACGACCTTCTGGTTGAAGACATACTTGAATCCGCCCAGAAGCACGCTCAGCGTCGTTGGCTCGCGGTCAATCTTCTGCTCCGGCTTGGGGATCGAGAAAATCAACAGCGCGGCAATCGCAAACAAGGTCACAGCCGTGCCATAGGCAAACCCCGCCGCGACGCCATAGAGCAGCCCGCCGGCCACGGGCCCGAGGATGGAGGCCGTTTGCCAGGACGAGGCGAGCCAGCCAACGGCATTGGCAAAATCCTCTCGCGGGACCAGATTCACCGCCAGGCTCGACGAGGCCGGTGTGTAGAAGGCACGGGCAATCCCGAACACGGTCAGTGTCGCCAGGACAATCAGCGGGTCGAACGCGCCTGTGGCAGCCAGCGCCAGAATGACCCCCGCACAGAGCAGCTCCACACTGACCGATACCCCCATCACATTGCGGCGCCCGAGCCGGTCCGATGCAACCCCGGTCACGACGACCAGAAGCAATGCCGGCAGGAATTGCACAAGACCGATCCAGCCCAGCAGCGCCGCATTCTGGGTCTCGTCATACATCTGCCAGGCAACCGCAACAGACACGATCTGCGCGGCCAGCGACGTCAGGAAGCGCGACAGGAAGTATCTGCGATAGGAAGAGTGGCGAAATGCCGAGAACCGGTCAGTCATGACCTGCGCAATGCGGCGCGGCGGGCCTCAAGTCAATCAGGCCGCGAGACTTTCAACCCGGTTCCGGCCGGCAGACTTCGCCTGGTAAAGTGCGGTGTCGGCCCGTTTGGTGAGGTCGGCAATCGTGTCCCCAAGCAGGTTGACCGTGGAAACTCCGGCGCTCAGCGTCACCGTGATCTCCCCGACACTGGCATTCACCTTGAAGGGTTCCGCCGCCACAGCCCGCCGGATCCGTTCCGCTGCGGCACAGGCAAGATCACCGGGTGTATCCGGCATGATGATCATGAATTCTTCGCCGCCCGGACGGCACACGACGTCCATGACGCGGCTATTGGTCTTCAGGCGGCTGGCCATCTCCTGCAGCACTTCGTCACCGACATCATGGCCATAGGTGTCGTTCACCGACTTGAAATGGTCGATATCAACCATCATCACCGAAACCGGCCGTCCGCCCATCAGCGAGCGCTGCATCAATTGTTCCAGCTGGTTGTTCATGTAGCGGCGATTGTACAGACCGGTCAGCTGATCGATCACGGACAGTTCGAGTCCCCGGTCAACGCGATCTCGCAGCATTTCGATGTAACGCGCGCGCCGCGCCTGGGTGCGGACCCGAGCCAGCAATTCCTGACGGTCGAGCGGCACGAAGATCACGTCACTGGCCCCGAGATCGAGTCCCCGGCCGGCGCGCTGGCGGTCATCCGGGTCACAGACCAGAAGGATGGAGATCGAGCGCGTCGCCGCATTCATCTTGAAATGGGCGCACAATTTCAGCGCATCATAGCGGTCGCTCAGCATGGACAGGACCAGTATGTCGACACCCAGTTCGTTCAGGCCGGTCATGTCACCCGCCTCCAGCAGCGTGATCACCTGATGGCCACCTGCTCGCAACATGTCAGCGATGCGTGCGGATGTGCGCGGATTGTCATCCACCACGAACAGCCGCGCCGGAACGTCCTTCACATGCACGCTGTCATCGCTGTCGATGCCGGCGCGCAAACCGCTCGCCTGACGCTGGCGCAATTCCGACGCGACCGCATTGTACCGGGTCAGCGCCCCCATGCGGGCCATCAGGGCAAAATCATCCACCGGCTTCGTCAGGAAGTCTTCCGCGCCGACGTCCAGGCCACGCACACGGTCTTCCACATCATTGAGCGCCGTCACCATCACCACCGGAATATGGGCCGTAGCCGGATTGTTCTTCAAACGACGGCACACTTCATAGCCGTCCATGCCGGGCATCATGACATCCAGCAGGACGATGTCGGGCTCATGCTGCTCGACCGCGCGCAGCGCTTCGACGCCGTTCGCAGCCAGGAAAACCGTATAATACTGCGCCTCCAGCTTGGCCTGCAGCAGGCGCCGGTTTGCTTCAATGTCATCTACGACCAAGACACGCGCTGTCACGCCGCCTCCTTGGGCATCAATGCCTCGACAGCCTTGATGAAGGTAGCAATCTGGATCGGCTTGGAGAGATATCCTTCACAGCCCGCTTCCCGGACACGCTTTTCATCTGCCCGCATGGCGAACGCCGTGACGGCCAGCACCGGAATGTGAGCCACCTTGTCGTCATCCTTGAGCCATCGCGTGATGTCGAGACCGGAAACCTCCGGCAGCTGGATGTCCATGATGATCAGGTCAGGCTGTTCCTGGCGAGCGATCTCGACGGCCTTTGCGCCGTCTCGGCACTGGAACGTCTGGAACCCGTAGGCGTCCAGCAAGTCGCAAAAGAGCCGCATGTTGAGTTCATTGTCCTCAACGACCAGAACTTTCCTGGTTTGCGACTGCGTCATAGCACTTCTGTTGCCTGTGATTCGGGCCATTTTTGTGAGCTCTTTTGCCAGCTACACCGCAAATCGTTAACACTGGTTTACGGGTTGAGGCCTCGCAGATTGCCCGTTTTCGCGGAACATGGCATGAACATGAGACGATGAGTACCCTTTGCCGCGACTGCTTTTACCTTTTCGACACCAATGCGGACATCTGTCCGCAATGTCAGCGGCGGCGTGTGATCCGTAATAACCACATCACAACGCTCGGAATCGCGCATCTCGATTGCGATGCCTTCTTTGCCGCCATCGAAAAGCGTGACGATCCTTCATTGAAAGACCGGCCAGTCATTGTCGGCGGCGGAAAAAGAGGGGTCGTGGCCACATGTTGTTACATCGCCCGGCTTTATGGCGTCCGGTCAGCCATGCCGATGTTCCAGGCGCTCAAGGCGTGTCCGGATGCGGTGGTGGTGAAGCCGAATGGCGAAAAATACCGGATTGCGGCCCAGCAGGTCCGTGAAAAGATGCTGGCCCTGACCCCGGTGATCCAGCCTGTTTCGGTAGACGAAGCCTATCTCGACCTCACCGGAACCCGAACCCTGCACAAGGCGCCACCGGCGGTTTCCCTTGCCCGGCTCGCTGCCGACATCGAACGCGACATCGGGATCACCGTTTCGATCGGCCTGTCCACCAACAAATTCCTCGCCAAAACCGCCAGCGAGCTCGACAAGCCGCGCGGCTTCGCCATCATTGCGCCGGAAGATGCCGAGGCCTTGCTCGCGCCCCGCCCGGTCGGGTTCATCCATGGTGTCGGCCCGAAACTCGCCCAGAAGCTGGCGGCTGACGGTTATGACACGATCGCGGATCTCCAGCGGGCCGAGCTGAAACAGCTGATCGGCCGGTATGGTGAAACCGGCATGTGGCTGAAACAGCGGGCGCATGGTCAGGATACCCGGCCGGTCCGTACCGATGAAGAGCGCAAGTCTGTCAGTTCGGAAACCACCTTCCGAGAAGACGTCTCGGACCCGGCCTGGCTGGAGGACCAGTTGTGGCGTCTCTGTGTGAAGACGGCCGACCGCGCAAAGGCGACGGGACTGGACGGCACCGTGATCACGCTAAAGCTGAAAACAGCCGATTTCCGTACCCTTACCCGACGCATGTCGCTGGCCGAGCCGACGCAGCTTGCCCAGACGTTGTTTCGCAGCGCGAAAGTGCTCCTTGCAAAGGAAGCCAATGGCCGCACGCGGTTCCGACTGATCGGCGTCGGCATATCGGAGCTGACCGAACACCGGGCCGATGCCGCCGACCTTCTGGACCCGCTGGTGGCAAAGCGCGCCGCTGCCGAGCGCGCCTCGGATATTGCGCGGAAGAAGTTCGGCGCCGATGCAGTGATGACAGGGCGGTCCGCACGCACCCGGAATTCGGATCGCTGAGGCCGCTTGCCGTGGCCTGTCCTCGGGGTCTAGGGAGGAGCGGACCACACTTTCGAAGGAGCCTGCCATGTCGACCCCAGAATCCCGTCTCGATGAACTCGGCATCGAACTGCCCGAGCCGATGAAGCCGGTCGCCACCTATGTGCCCTTTGTGATCAGCGGCAACATGCTGTTTGTGTCCGGCCAGGTCAGCGCCTCTGCCGATGGCCTGATCAAGGGGCGCCTTGGCGAGAACATGGAACTGTCCGCCGGTCAGCAGGCCGCGCGCTTTTGCGGCATCAATCTGATCGCACAATGCAAGTCCGCCGTCGGCGACCTTTCCCGAATCAAGCGTGTCGTGAAACTCGGCGGGTTCGTGAACGTCGCGCCCGGCTTTACAGACATCCCGCAAGTCATCAATGGCTGTTCCGATCTGATGGTCGACGTGTTCGGCGAGGCCGGACGCCACGCCCGCTCCGCCGTCTCCTGTCCGGAACTGCCCCTCGGCGTGGCAGTCGAGATCGACGGCATTTTCGAGATCGCGGGCTAGATGGCCCGGCGCTTTGTCCTGACCGACTTCCTCTACGCCCATCGTGGGCTCTGGTCTGGTCGTGCGACGCCGGAAAACACGATGGCGGCCTTCAACGCGGCCGCGCAGCTCGGACTGGGCATGGAGTTCGACATACGGCCGGCATCGGATGGTAAACCGGTCGTCTTCCATGATGACACACTCGAGCGCATGGCCGGCCATCCCGACCGGATCGAGGATCTGGCCGTTTCGGCGCTTCGGGAGGTCGTCATAGCAGGCGAGCACGGCCTGCCGAGCTTTTCCGATCTGCTGGCATCCTGGCCGCAGGAACTGCCGCTGCTCACCGAAATGAAGATCGACGGTCGCACAGATCCGGCCGCCTTCGGCAGACGCACCGGGGACATCCTGTCGGCCTATCCGGGACTCGCCGCCGCGATGAGCTTTTCGGAAGCCGCGGTCCGCGCCCTGCCATCCGACCTGATGCGTGGCCAGCTGATCCCGCCGATCCATTCCATCGGCGCCGTCGAATTCGGCGAGATCCTCCAGCGTGCCTTGTCCGATGGCATCGACTATGCGGCCATCAACATTGCCGATGTCGCGGACATCCGCAAACGCGTGCCGGAAGACTATCCCGTTGTGTGCTGGACGGTCCGGTCTCTCGACGAGGTGCGCGCCGCGGTACATGAAAATGTGGCCATCATCTTCGAACATCTCGATCCGGCACTGGTTTCCGCCTACGCCATGCCCTAGATTCCCGGCATGGATGACACGGCGCTGAAATTGGATTTTGCCACCGCCATGGCGGAGGTCGATCCGGAAGAATGGAATGCGATCGCCAATCCGCCGGGGGCGCGTTATGACCCGTTCCTCAAATGGGAGTTTCTGGACGCATTGGAGACCTCCGGCGCGGCCACGCCGAATACCGGCTGGATGCCTCGGCACGTCCTGATCCGCGATGGTACCGGGCGGCTGAAGGCCGCGATGCCCCTCTATGGCAAGAGCCACTCCCGGGGCGAGTTTGTCTTTGACCATTCCTGGGCCGACGCATTCGAGCGGGCGGGCGGCGCCTATTATCCGAAGCTCCTGTCCGCCGTCCCGTTTACACCTGTCACTGGCCGGCGTCTTCTGGTCCGCCCCGGGCCGGACGAGGTGCGCCTTCAGACCGCCCTCCTGTCCGGCGCCATCCAGCTTGCCGAACAGAACGGCCTGTCCTCGCTCCACCTCAATTTCGTGACCCGCGCGGAAGCAGACCGCCTCGCCGAAACCGGTCTGCTGCTACGCACGGATCAGCAATTCCACTGGCAAAACCGGGACTATGCCGCCTTTGACGACTTTCTGGCCGACCTGTCCTCGTCCAAACGGAAGAACCTCCGCAAGGAGCGCAGGAAGGCGCAGGAAGGTCTCGACTTCCTTCATCTGCGCGGTGACGAGATTACCGAAGATCATCTCGATGCCTTCTACGTTTTCTACATGGACACCGGCGCGCGCAAATGGGGCTCACCCTATCTGACCCGCGAGACCTTCACCCTTCTGCGCGAACGCATGGCAGATGACCTGCTCTTCGTGTTTGCCATGTCGGACGGCTCCCCAATTGCCGGTGCCATGAACCTGATCGGCTCCGACACGCTCTATGGCCGATACTGGGGATGCACCGAACACAGACCAATGCTGCATTTCGAGACCTGCTATTATCAGGCCATCGATTACGCCATCGCGCACGATCTCGCCTTTGTCGAGGCGGGCGCGCAAGGCGGCCACAAGCTCGCGCGCGGCTATGCCCCGGTTACCACCTATTCCACGCACTGGATCGCCCATCCCGGCCTGCGCAACGCCATTGCGGACTATCTCGAGCGCGAACGCGAAGCCGTGGAATCCGACATGGACTATCTCACCGAGCGAACACCCTTTAAGAAGGGCGAATGAGCCAGTCCGCCGTCCTCAGGAATTATGGCCAGGTTGAAGAGGCCCTCATCGTCTGCGCGGCGTTGCAGGCTGCCGGCTTCGACGCCTCCATCGACAATTACAATCATGCGTCCGTGAACTGGCTGATCGTTCCGGCCCTCGGCGGCATTCCCGTCCGGCTGCCGGTATCGCAGCTGGAAGACGCAAGGGCCTATCTCCAGGAGATGGTTGATACAGCCGCGGATCGCTTGGCAGAAGCGACTGGGGAAGAGCCAGTCCCTGCAAGAAAGAAATACTGGCGCGCCTGGGCCGTCGCCGCCGTGTTGATTACCGACTGGCTCTTGCTATTCGTCCTGTGGCGCTTCCTGCGGGCCACCTATCTGAAGCTACGGCCTACAAGATCACACCAATTGGAAAGTTCACCCACGACATGACCCTTCACGCTGCCTACGACCCCGACAACATCTTTGCCAAAATCCTGCGCGGCGAGATGCCCGCCGTCAAAGTGTACGAGGATGACGCGGCGCTGGCCTTCATGGACGTGTTTCCCCAGGCTGAAGGCCATACACTGATCGTGCCGAAGGGGGTTGAGGCGCGCAACCTACTGGACATGCCCGCAGAAAAGCTCGGCCCTTACATGCAGGCCGTCCAGAAAGTGGCCAGGGCGGTGGAGTCCGCGCTGGCGCCGGACGGTCTCGTCGTGACCCAGTTCAATGGCGCGCCCGCCGGACAGACCGTGTTCCACCTGCACTTCCACATCATTCCACGCTGGAAGGATGTTGCGCTTGGACGCCACAGTTCTGGTGAAATGGCAGACATGGGCGTGCTCGGCGCACTGGCCGAACGCATCAAGGACAAGCTCGATGCCTAGAGCCCCAGCTTCGCTTTCAGGATATCATTGACCGCCTTCGGATTGGCCTTGCCGCCGGAGGCTTTCATGACCTGGCCAACGAACCAGCCCATCGTCTTCGGCTTTTCCTTGACCTGGGCCACCTGCTCCGGATTGGCCGCGATGATCTCATCGACCACCTTCTCGATGGCGCCGGTATCAGTGACCTGTTTCAGGCCATGCGTCTCGACAATATCGGCGGCCTCACCCTCGCCATCAATCATACGGGCAAAAACATCTTTCGCGATCTTGCCGCTGATCGTGTCATTCGCGATCAGTTCGATCAGGCCGCCGAGGCTCGCTGCGGACACCGGGCTGTCGGCCAGTTCGATATCCTGCTTGTTCAGATAGCCGAACAATTCCTGCGTCACCCAGTTGGCGGCCAGTTTCGGGTCGCGGCCCTTCGCCACTTCCTCAAAGAAGTCGGCCTTTTCCGCATCAGCGCTCAACACGCCGGCGTCATAGCGCGACAGGCCATAATCGGTCTCGAAACGCGCGCGTTTCTCGTCCGGCAGTTCCGGCAGTGTCGCTCGAATTTCTTCGATCCAGGCCTGTTCGACTTCCAGCGGCAAGAGGTCCGGATCCGGGAAATAGCGATAGTCGTGCGCGTCTTCCTTTGAGCGCATCGACCGTGTCTCGACCTTGACCGGATCGAACAGGCGCGTTTCCTGATCAATCTTGCCGCCATTCTCGAGAATCTCGATCTGACGGCGAGCCTCATACTCGATCGCCTGCTGGATGAAACGGAACGAGTTCATGTTCTTCAGTTCGCACCGTGTGCCGAGATGGCTGAAATCACCCGTTTCACGGAATTTCTCATACTGTCCCGGGCGGCAGACAGACACGTTCACGTCGGCCCGCAGATTGCCCTTCTCCATGTCGCCATCACAGGTGCCAAGCGCAATCACGATCGCGCGCAGCTTCTTCACATAGGCGGCGGCTTCGGCGGGCGAGCGCACATCCGGCATGGAGACGATTTCCATCAGCGCCACGCCGGACCGGTTCAGGTCCACATAGGTGGAGCTGGGGTCCATGTCGTGAATGGATTTTCCGGCATCCTGCTCCAGGTGCAGGCGTTCGATCCGGCACGGGAAGGAATAGGCATCTCCGCCATGGGCCGGTTCGACATCCACATCGATCTCGCCCTCGCCCACGATCGGGTGAGCAAACTGGCTGATCTGATAGCCTTGCGGCAGGTCAGGATAAAAATAGTTCTTCCGGTCGAACCGCGAGTAGGTGTTGATCTTCGCTTTCAGGCCAAGGCCCGTGCGGATCGCCTGCTCGACACAGAACCTGTTGATCACCGGCAGCATGCCCGGCATTGCGGCGTCCACGAGGGAGACATTGCAGTTCGGATCTGCACCAAAGGCTGTCGCGGCGCCCGAAAACAGTTTCGAATTGGAGGAGACCTGGGCGTGGACTTCAAGGCCCATGACCAGTTCCCAATCGCCGGTTTCGCCTTTGATGACATATGGTGTGCGCGCGGACATGGCATTCCCTGCTGGCAGTCTGATTTCGCGCTGTTCTAGCCGCCGGACCGGCGCGATGTCGAGCCGGGAATACCATCCTGTCGTCCCTCACCCTTCCAATTTTCGGGATATCGGCGAATAATCCCGGCCATGGAGGAACACGGAGCGCCAAAATGGTCTTCAAAATGATCATGGACGCCTCGAGCGAGGAAGAGAAACCGGTCGTTCGCGGCTTTCTGAAACACCTTGTCCTGGGATTCGCCGGCGGCGTTGCCGTCGGCTCAATCATGCTCGCCATCCTGCTCCTGTCGCTTCAGGGCATGGACCTCGACATGCCGCTACTCTGGATATTCGCGATGATGCTGCAATGCGGCCCTGTGGGCGGCCTGATTGGCATAGGGGTCTACCTGTCCAGGGTTACAGAGCGCGATTCCGACAAGGATGATGATGACGAATCCGGCCCCGGTGGAAACGCGACCGAGCCAGCCAGTCACGAACAGATTGTCGTGCGCGCCGACACCGGTCTGGTGGGGCGGCTGAAACCTTCAAAGGCCTGATCAGTCCAGCTTGCCAGCTTCCTTTGCCCGGCGAACTCGCTCTGCACGCGCCGCCATGCGATCCCCGATCGGCGCAGACTGGGACACCCGGGTCGGTGCCGCCTCGTCCGGTTCCGCGTCCGGACCTGCAGGCGTGTCTTCCTCTTTCAACTTGCCCGCCTCGACGAGTTTGCGGCGCCGCGCAGCAACCCTCGCCTCGCGCGCCTGCTGCGCTGCGCTCTTGCCGGAGAAAAGCCCGGCCAATTTGGACCGGCCCGCACCCCCTGGCTGGGGATGGTCATCCAGCTTCTGACGGCGGCGATCCAGAATGCGTGTGATGCGAAACGAAACATAGCCGGCGACCAGGAAGGCCACGAGCAGCATGTTTCGCATTTCCGGCGCGAACAGGCTGTAGCCGTACTGCGCCATCATCCCCGCCATCAGGGCGAGGCTGATCGCCAGCAACACAATGAAAAGGATCAGGAAACGGGTCATGGCCCGAAGCCTACCACCACTTCTCCGCCTTGGCCACGAAACCGGCTGCGCGCTCCAACTCGCCGCCGACTCGGAAGCAGGCGGCTTCATCCAGCGCCTTGCCGATCACCTGCAGGCCCAGCGGCAGGCCGGAATCCGACAGGCCGGCAGGCACGGAAATGCCCGGCAATCCGGCAAGGTTTGCCGTCACTGTGAACACGTCATTCAGATACATCTCGACCGGATCGCCGCTCTTCTCGCCAAATGCAAAGGCCGGCGACGGACAGGTCGGCGTAAGGACCGCATCGCAGCTTTCGAAGGCACCGACAAAATCGTTCAGGATCTTGGTACGGACCTTCTGCGCGCGCAGATAGTAGGCATCATAATATCCTGACGACAGCACATAGGTCCCGATCATCAGGCGGCGCTGGACTTCTGCGCCGAAGCCTTCTGCGCGCGTGCCCTCATAGGTGGCCGTAAGGTTCTCCCCATCGACCCGTGCCCCATAGCGCATGCCGTCATACCGGGCGAGATTGGACGAAGCTTCGGCAGGGGCCACGATATAGTAAGCAGGCAATGCGTACTTCGTGTGCGGCAGGGAAATGTCCACGATGTCTGCGCCCGCTGCTTTCAGCCAATCGATGCCCTGCTCCCACAGCTTGTCGATCTCGGCCGACATGCCGTCCATGCGGTATTCCTTCGGAATGCCGATCCGCATGCCTTTCACGCCCTTCGAGACATCGCTGCGCCAATCCGGCGTTTCGACATTGAGGGAGGTGGAGTCTTTCAGATCATGGCTGCACATGGCTTCCAGCAGGATGGCGCTGTCCTCCACGGTCTTGGAAATAGGCCCGGCCTGATCGAGCGACGAGGCAAATGCCACCATGCCATAGCGGCTGGCACGGCCATAGGTCGGCTTGATGCCAACCGTACCCGTAAAGGCCGCCGGCTGGCGAATTGAACCACCTGTGTCGGATGCCGTCGCCGCGAGGCAAAGGTCGCCAGCCACCGCAGCAGCAGAGCCACCCGATGAGCCACCAGGTGTCAGGTCGCGATTGTCGCCCTTGCGGCGCCACGGGTTCACAACCGGTCCGAAACGCGACGTTTCGTTGGACGAGCCCATCGCGAACTCGTCCATATTGAGCTTGCCGAGCATCACCGCGCCCGCATCCCACAGATTTTGTGTGACCGTGGACTCATAGGTCGGCGTAAACTCGCCCAGAATGCTGCTGCAGGCTGTCGTGCGCACACCCTTGGTGCAATAGAGGTCCTTGATGCCGAGCGGCGCGCCTTCCAGCTTGCCGCCCTCACCCTTTGCAAGTCTGGTATCGGAGGCATCCGCCATGGCCAGTGCCTTTTCCGGCGTTTCCACGACATACGCATTCAGCGTCCGCGCACCTTCGATGGCGTCGACGAATTGCTGGGTGATCTCGCGCGAGGAAAACTCCCTGGCCTTGAGGCCATCGAGCGCTGCAGCGAGGGTGAGCTTGGTCAGTTCGGTCATCGGAAATCCTGAGAAGATATCTGCCCGCCTGCTATGACGGCTTGGCATAAAAGTTCAAGCCTTCGTGAGGCTTCTTGTCAGTTCGCCGGGATTGGCGCACCCTTCCAGACCTGCAAACCGGACAGGAGTTTCCCATGCGCCTTTTCCTGCTCAGCCTGACAGCGCCAATGCTCTTGGCAGCCTGCTCGACCACCGAAAAAATGTCCGACAACCCCAAAGGGGTCGAACGTTATGCCGACGATCCGCGACTTGGAGCGCCGGTCGACCGGATATGCTTTGCGTCCACCATTGACGGGTTCGGGGAAACCACACGCGACACGGTCATCGTGCGCGAAGGCCGGGACCATTATCTGATCGAGACCTTTGCCGCATGCACGCCGCTCGACGATGCCATGCAGATCGGTTTTGACGGCACAGGAGGCTGTCTCAGCAAGGGGGATCGGTTGATCGTCTCTTCCAGCCTCTTCCCGGTTCGGGAGAACCACCCGTTCGAGACCCAGAAATGCCTCGTGAAGGCGATCTACAAATGGGACAAGGATGCAACCGATAAGCCCGCGACTGAATCTTCTGGAGACTCAGAAGAATCCTGATGGCGGCGGGCAGGACCTGTGGTAACCAGCCCATGGAAAAACCCGGTCATGCCTCGCCCATCGAGGTTCGCACGTCCCCGTTTCACGGTCGCGGCCTGTTCGCGGCCGTTTCCTTTGACACAGGCGATCGCATTGCGATCTATCCGCTCCTGATCCTTGACCATGAGGACAGCGCCGCCATCCGCAACACGCTGATCGGTCACTACGTCTTCCACATCGATGAAGATCCGGATGGAAGGGCTCGCACCGCGGTCGCCTTCGGTCCGATCTCCATGTGCAATCACAGTCCCGATGCGAATGCCGATTTCCAGATAGACGTGGAGACGCAGTCAATCAGTCTGACGGCCCGGAAGCCGATTGCGCGAGATGCCGAGATACTGATCGACTATGAAGACTACGCGTCTGAAATTATCTGAAACCTATTCCACCGATTTTGGAACGACAAAGAACCCGTCTTCGCTGCGCGGTGCATTGGCCAGCACCTGATCCTGGATGTTGCCGTCGGTCACGACATCCTCGCGCATCGGCAACTGGGTTTCGACCACAGACGTCATCGGCTCCACGCCCTCGATATCGACTTCATTCAGCTGGTCGATCCAGGCGAGAATGCCATTCAGCTCTCCGACCAGTTCTTCGGCATGCTGTTCGTTGACGGCGATACGCGACAGGCGGGCGACCTTGCGGACATCATCCTTGGTAACAGACATGGCGGGGCTCCCCTGATTGCGTTGCAGCCGCCCGATTACGCCATAGGCAACCGGGCATCAAGACGCTATGTGGGCTGTCCATGCCCATAACTGCCCCCGACCAATTTCCCGCCACCGGCGCACTGCTCGGCCTTGATCCCGGCACGAAGACACTGGGCGTGGCATCTGCAGACGCCCTGCGCATGCTGTCCAGTCCCGTCGAAACCATTCCGCGCGGCAAGAAACTGGCGCCGGTGCTCGATCGCCTGTTCCACCTGTATGACGACCGCGGTGCCGTGGGGATTGTGATGGGCCTGCCGCTCAACATGGACGGCACAGAAGGCCCTCGGGCACAATCTGTCCGCGCACTCGCCTGGCATATCCTGCAACGCCGGGACATACCGATCCTGTTCCAGGACGAACGCCTGTCCACCGCCGAGGCCGAACAGGCCATGATCGCTGCGGACCTGCCGCGCAAGCGCCGGGCCGAACGGATCGACGCGTCAGCCGCTGCCGTCATCCTCAATGACGCGCTGCAGAGACTGGCCAACAGCTGATGGGCGGCTTTCTCTACGCCCTGCTTCCGGTCATTGCGATCGTGACCCTCGGGCACATCCTGTCGGTGCGCAAATGGATCCCCGCCGACAGCTGGCGGGCCATCGAACGTCTGTCCTATGTTGTGCTTTTCCCGGCGCTGATCGTGCGAACGCTGGCGCACGCGCCTTTCGAGGAGGCCCCCTGGGGACTGGCCGGGGCATTGATCCTGGCGCAATTCGTGCTCGCTGGCGTCGGCTGGTGCGGACGCTTCCTGCCGAACATGCCGGGTCCGGCCGTTGGCTCGGTCATCCAGTCCAATGTGCGCTGGAACACCATGATAGGCCTTTCCATCGGCAGCCTTCTGTTCGGTGAGGAAGGCCTTGCCCTCGTCACCATCGCAGCTGCCGTGATGATCCCGACGGCCAACATCATTTCGGTCTATGCGCTCATCGCTCATGCCGACCAGCCGCACGGGCCAAGGCCCAACCCGTTCAGGGCATTGCTGCGCAACCCCATTGTGCTTGCCTGCATCGCGGGGCTCGCACTGGCCGGCATGAATGCCAGCCTGCCCCGCCTTCTCGACGACAGTCTCCGCATTCTTGGTGACGCCGCGCTTGCGCTCGGACTGCTGTCAGCCGGGGCCGGGGTCGATCTGTCGGCCCTGCGACGGGCCGGCACGCGAACGCTGATCTGGTCCCTCGTCCGGCTGCTCGGTCTGCCGGCACTGGCCGTCGGGTTCTGTGTTCTGCTCGGCGTCACCGGCGTTCCGCTGGTCATTGCCCTGATCTGCGCCGCCACGCCAACGGCGACCAGTTCCTACATCCTGGCAAAGGAACTCGGCGGCGATGCCCCGCTGGCCGCGAATTTGATTGCCGTGGAAACCGTGCTCGCCATGATTACCTTGCCGGGGCTTTACCTGCTCCTGACCAGCTGACCCTCTTGCCCCGACTCGGAAACGGTCCTAAACCGCCGAAAATCGAAAGGGCCTCCATGAGCAAGGCGGCAATCCACTACTCCTTCGACCACGAGCATTTGCTGGGCATCAATGGCCTTCACCCGCTCGACATCACCCATATTCTCGATCTGGCCAACGACTATGCGGAAGCGACCCGCGCAGGGCGACGCGCCGATCCCGTCCTGTCGGGCAAGACCGTTGTGAACCTGTTCTTCGAGAATTCGACCCGCACGATGAGCAGCTTCGAAATTGCGGCCCGCCGACTGGGCGCCGACGTGATTTCCATGCCTGTTGCCCAGTCCTCCGTGAAGAAGGGCGAAACGCTGATCGACACGGCGATGACCCTGAACGCCATGAAGCCTGATGTACTGGTGGTCCGACATTCGGCCTCGGGCGGGGCCAAACTCCTGTCTCGCAAGGTAGACTGCGCAGTGGTCAATGCGGGCGACGGAACCCATGAGCATCCGACACAGGGCCTGCTCGACACGCTGACGATCCGCCGAAACAAGGGCCAGATCGAAGGCCTGAAAGTTGTCATCTGCGGGGATATCACCCATTCGCGCGTGGCGCGCTCGACGACACTGGCCCTGCACCTGCTCGGCGCGGAGGTGCATTTGTGTGCGCCCCGCACGCTGATGCCGTCCGGGACAGAAACCTGGGGTGCGGCCTCCGCCACATCGGATTTCGACGCTGCCCTGGCAGGCGCCGACGTCGTGATGATGCTAAGGCTCCAGCTGGAACGCATGGATGGTGCCTATCTGCCAAGTCGGCGGGAGTATTTCCGCTATTTCGGACTGACCCAGGAACGGCTCTCTCTCGCCAAAGACGACGCTCTCGTCATGCATCCGGGTCCGATGAATCGCGGCATCGAGATCGAAAGCGCCATCGCCGACGGGGATCGCTCCGTAATCACCGAACAGGTCGAAATGGGCGTCGCAGTCCGGGAAGCTGTATTGCACCTGCTGGCAGGAGGCCGCCCATGAGCCTGTCCATCTACAATGCGCGGCTCCTCGACCCGGCGACGGGACTCGACGGTCCAGGCGCAATCCTGATCGAAGACGGCATGATCCAGGAGGTCTCACCCGGCGCGACCGCACCACACGCCGCGGCCGCTGAAATCCTGGACGCTGGGGGCCTTTGCCTCGCACCCGGCCTGATCGACCTGCGTGTGAAGACGGGAGAGCCCGGCGACGAACAGAAGGAAACACTGGCTACGGCATCCCGTGCAGCAGTCGCCGGGGGAGTCACCAGCCTCGTCGTGATGCCCGACACTCAGCCTGTCATCGACGACGTCGCGCTGGTGCGTTTCATCTCGGACCGCGCGAAAGCGAGCGCGCAGGCGCGCATCTATCCTGCGGGTGCGCTGACCACTGGCCTGAAGGGCGAAGCAATGGCCGAAATCGGCTTGATGGCGGATGCCGGGGCCGTCCTGTTCACGAATGGCGACAGCCCGGTGACCAACGCCTCCATTCAGAAGCGGGCCATGACCTATGCCGCCAGCCGCGGCGCTATCGTCATGAGCCGGCCCGACGATGGGGCGCTGAAAGGCTCCGGCGTGATGAATGGAGGCGCTTTTGCCGCGCGCAAGGGATTGGCAGGCATTCCGCCCGAAGCTGAATGGATCGGTGCGGCCCGCGACCTGATGCTGGCGGAAGCCACAGGCTGCACGCTCATTCTCGACCAGGTCTCTACCCCACGGACGCTTGACCTTGTCCGTCAGTCGCGAGATCGCGGCGCCAGCGTGTTCACCACGATTGCCGCCCACTCCCTGTTCTTCAACGAGATCGATGTCGGAGATTATCTCACCTATTGCAAGGTCAACCCGCCCTTCAGGGATGAAGACACGCGGCAGGCGATGATCTCGGCGCTCGCAGCAGGCAAGATAGACGCGGTGGTCTCGGCGCATGATCCGCAACCCCCGGAGGAAAAGCGCCTTCCCTTCGGCGAAGCCAGTTTTGGTGCAGCGGGGCTTGAAACCACTCTGGCTGCCCTGCTGAGCCTGGTCCATGACGGGCCGCTCGACCTGCTCGACGCGCTCGCACCGCTGACCTGCAGACCCGCCGACATGCTCGGCCTTCCACAGGGACGACTGGCTGCAGCCACACCTGCAGACGTCATCCTGTTCGATCCAGGCAAACCCTGGTTGTGCGACCGCGACGAATTGCTGTCGCGCTCAACGAATTCCCCGTTTGATGGCCGGCGCCTTCAAGGCCGCGTGATGAAGACGCTGATCGGCGGCAAATTCGTCTTCACCCGTTAGGTTTCCGGACTTGTCGAAACACACCTCCGGCCGTAAGAATTTCAATTGGAGATTGATGTGACTGACCTGACCCCAGAACTGGCATTTCCCTTGGCAGCCCTGTGTGGCTACCTCGCCGGATCCGTGCCCTTCGGTCTGCTGATCACGCGTGCGGCCGGACTCGGCGATATCCGCGCCATCGGCTCAGGCAATATCGGCGCCACGAATGTTCTGCGCACCGGGCGCAAGGATCTGGCTCTTGCAACCTTGTTGCTCGACAGCCTGAAGGCCGGTCTCGTCGCTCTCGGCTTCGGTATTCTGGGGGGGCGAGAGCTGGGATTTGTGGCGGGCGCCTTCGCGTTCATCGGCCATTGCTATCCCGTCTGGCTCGGATTCAAGGGCGGCAAGGGCGTCGCAACCTATGCCGGCCTGCTCCCTTTTGTCTCCCTGCCCGGCTTTTTCGTGGCTGCGCCGGTCTGGCTGGGCCTGTTCGCCATCACCCGCATCTCGTCACTGGCCGCGCTGACCGCCGCCGCTCTGGTTGCACCGGGCGCCTGGCTGCTGGGTGAACGGAACTTGTTCATCATAGGGGGGCTGGCACTCCTGTCGCTGTTCGTGTTCTGGACACATCGCGCAAATCTGGGCCGTCTCCTGAAAGGGGAAGAGCCGAAATTCGGCGCGAAGAAACCTGACAGCCCGAGTGCATGACGGCGCCGCGAGCCCTCGGTGATGCAGACCGCATCGACTGGGTCAGGCTCGCGCGGACACCGAATGTCGGCCCCGTAACATTTGCCCAGCTGCTGCACAGATTTGGCACGCCCGCGGCCGCACTGGACGCGCTGCCGGAACTTACCCGAAAGGCCCGCCGCAGGTTCCAGCCTCCAAGCCGTGCCGATATCGAACGGGAACTTGAACAGACCCGTCAGTATGGCGCCCGCATCATTGCGAGCTGCGAGCCGGAATTTCCGCAACTCCTGAAGGCGCTGGATCCACCTCCGCCCGTTCTGGCCACTCTCGGCAATACGGATCTTGCCGCTCAACCAACCGTCGCCATTGTAGGCGCGCGCAATGCGTCGGCGGCCGGGCGCAAGATGGCGCGCGACATGGCTGGCGGGCTGGGACAGGCAGGCTGGGTCACTGTGTCCGGCCTGGCCCGGGGCATAGACGGCGAAGCGCATGCAGCCAGCTTGCAGACCGGCACAATTGCGGTGCTTGGCGGAGCGGTGGATCATGTCTACCCACCCCAGCATGACCGGCTCTATGCGGAAATTGCCGCCAAAGGCCTGATCCTTTCCGAAACGGCTTTCGGCCACCGCGCCAAGGCGCAGGATTTCCCTCGCCGCAATCGCATCATCACCGGTCTTTGCCGGGGTGTCATCGTGGTCGAGGCGGCAGAGCGTTCAGGTTCGCTGATTTCGGCACGAATGGCAGGCGAACAGGGCCGCGAAGTGATGGCGGTGCCAGGATCCCCCCTCGATCCCCGCTCAGCCGGCACAAACCGGCTCATCCGCCAGGGCGCAACGCTCGTCCGGCATGTGGACGATGTACTCGAAGTTCTGGACAGCCTTCCCCTGACAGGCGTCTCTGCCCCTCTAACGCCGTTCGCGGATCCGGCTGCGTCCGGCGCCCCGCCAGAAGACCTTCAAACCCGCATTCTTCAGGCCTTGTCGTTCAACCCGATGCCGATTGGCGAAATCGCCCGGGCTGCAGGTGCTTCCTATCCGCAATGTGCGGCCATGCTGATGGAACTGGAACTGGCGGGCGACGCAGTAACCTTGCCGGGTGGTCTCGCCTGTCGGGCTGCATGACGACGCCCTGTGACTCGACTGCATCGCCAGATGCATGAAAATTCAGCCATCGGGGCCTGATGTCTGGACGATTCCCCCCTTCCTCTCTAAGGCTGCCAAAGGACATGCACGCCGCATCAGGTGTGACGAGAGACTGGTAAAGGTACGCGTTTTGGCAAAATGGCATCATGTTGCGGCCGCGCTTGGTTTGGCGGTCTGTCTCCCCTGGTACGCCATTGCCCAGGACGACGCAGCCGCGCCGCAACCCGCAGGCCAGGACGAACGGGTCGTGCTGGAAGCCGACTATGTCTACGAGGTTCGCGACGAGAACAAGCTGGTCGCCGAAGGCAATGTCGAAGCACTTTATCAGGGACGCATCCTGCGCGCTGACCGGATTGTCTATGACCGGACGACAGACAAGGTCCGGGCCAGTGGCAATGTCATCATCATAGACGAGACCGGCAGCCAGCAATTTGCTGACGAGGTCGAAGTCGATTCGCGCCTGTCGGATGGATATGCGATCGGGTTCTCGGCCCGTCTGGAGGATGGCGCCACTGTGGCTGCCAATTCGGCCATCCGTCAGTCCAATGGCGTGAACGCGCTGGACCAGGTGGTCTATACGGCCTGTCCGGTCTGTGAAGAGAAGAAGACCCCGACCTGGGCCGTGCGGGCGCGCCGAGCCGTGCTGGATCAGGAAAGCCAGATGATTTCCTACCGCGACGCGGTGATCGAGATTGCAGGCATCCCCGTCTTCTACCTGCCCTTTCTGGCGCATCCCGACCCGACCTCCGAACGGCGCTCCGGCCTGCTGATCCCGTCGGCCGGCAATTCGTCAAAACTGGGCTGGTTCTACCAGCAACCCTACTATTGGGCCGTCTCGGAGCATTCGGACCTGACGATCTCACCCATGGTCAGCCAGAATGTGAACCCGCTTCTGGAACTGGATTTCCGCAAACGGTTCTATTCCGGATCGATCAATCTCAATACCAGCTTTACCTACGAGCAGGACTTCGACAGCGATGGCGAATTGTTCGGGGAAGAACGCCTTCGCGGCCACGTTTATGGCAATGGCCTGTTTGCGATCAACAATGAATGGAAATGGGGCTTTGGGGTCGAACACCAGTCCGATGATTTGTATGATCGCCGCTATGACATCGACGGTCAGAATGAACAGCGCGGACTGTATTCCAGCGCACCGCGCCGACTGTTGTCCCAATTGTTCGCAACCGGACAGGGCGATGATTATTACGCAGATGTCGCCCTCCTGAAATTTCAGGGCCTTCGCGAAGGTGATGATGACGCCGAACTGCCGACGGCGCTCCCTGTATTCTACAGCGAGAAATTCTGGGATCTGGGCAAATGGGGCTTCGCAAGCGTGAACGCCTCCAGCGCCATTCTGGAGCGGGACATCGGGGAGGACAGCCATCGCGTCAGTGTCGGCGCTGACTGGTCGGATCTGAACATCCTGCCCGGCGGCTTCACATTCGAACCATTCGCTGAAGTGCGGGCGGACTATTACGGACTCGACGAAGACGAATCCGGCGAGGAAAGCGTGACGCGCGCTCTGGGCAATGTGGGCGGCAAGCTCGCCTATCCAATGGTACGGCCCGGCAAGGTGGTCGATGTCATGCTGGAGCCCGCCGTCATGGCCGCGTGGGGCACGTCCAATTCAAATGATGACGTGATCCCAAATGAAGACAGTCTGCTCTTCGAAGCGGACGAGTCTGTGTTGTTCGACGCCAATGGTTTCGGCGCCTATGACCTGTTCGAGGGTGATGGCAAACTCGCTGCCGGGATCACGGCGCGCGCGCTCTGGAAAAATGGTCCGGATCTCAGCACAACGATTGGCAAGCGCTGGCGGTCCCGCCCCGATGATGCCTTTGACGCGACCAGCAACCTGGACGGCACATCCTCTGACTGGATCATTGCAGCCACGGCAGATTTCGGCCGGAAACTGCGCATCGACACGCATGCGCGCCTCGACGAGGACGGCTTCAGCCTGAATCGGATCGACGCAAAAATATCTTCGAATTACAAGAGACTGCGTGCTGTCGCGCAATACTACAAGGTGGATGAACGCATCTCGACCACTGGCGAGAGTGATGAGGGGATATTCCTGCGGGGCGAGTTCCGTGTGACCAGCCAGTATTCCGTGTTTGCCGGACAATTGCGGGACATCTCGGACAATCTCAACGCAAAACAGGAATATGGCATTGCCTTCGAGGACGATTGTTCTCGCTTCGAGATCGTCTATCAGCGCTCCGAGCTTCAGGACCGGACGCTCGGACCGGAGGAAAACATCCAGTTCCGGTTCTCCCTCAAGACAATCGGTGATTTCGGGTCCAGCGAGTTCGATTGATTCGGGCCCGAACGCAGTAGGGGACACGCCGGTCATGCCCTAAATTTCCGTAAGGATTCAGGGAAGACTGCCCTCATCCGTTGCGCTGGGATACAAGACTAGTATGGTCCGGCAGATAAAATTGCCATGGGGCCCGGCTGGGCACTCAACGGAGGCCATGTATGGTTCGTCAGTTTATCGCCGCTGCTGTTCTCGCGGCCCTTCCGGTCGGCAGTAGCGCCATCGCACAGGAGGCGAGCGCGCCTGAACGCCTGGCCCTCGAAGGCGTGGCGGCCATCGTGAATGACCGTCCGATCTCCTATTCCGATGTGCGCCAGCGCGCGCGGCTCCTCCTGCTCAGCCTTGGGGGCCAGCAACCAACCCAGGAACAGATCCAGCAGATCACCGGCCAGGCGCTGGAGCAACTGATCGACGAGCAGCTGCAGCTCGAGAAAGCGGCCGAATTCGAACTCGAAATTGCCCCCGAAGAAGTCAATGCTGCCGTAGATGACATGGCGCGCCAGTCGGGTGCCAGCGGAGACCAGTTGAAACAGCAATTGCTGGCGGCCGGCGTGAACCCGACCAGCCTGGAAGAGCAGATGCGGGCCGAGATCGCATGGAACCGCGTGATGAGCGGCCTGTACGGCTCACGCATCCGGATTTCGGACAACCAAGTCGACGAACAGTTGAGCCGCGTGCGAAATTCCCTGCAACAAACGCAGTACCGGATTTCGGAGATCTTCCTCTACGCACCTGACCCGGAAACCCAGTCTCAGGCCATGCAGGCGGCCAATTCGATTATCGAGCAGCTGAAACAGGGCGCCGATTTCCGTATCGCGGCACAACGGATTTCCTCAGCACCGACCTCGGCGACTGGGGGGGACATGGGATGGATCACCACAGGTGATCTGGACCCGGTCCTGGCCGAAGCTGTGGAAGCCTCTGTCGGCCCCGGCCTGCTCGGGCCGATCGCCACGGAAAACGGGATCTACATTCTGAACGTCGCAAACAAGCGCGAGCCGGCAAAACTGACGACCAAAGTCGACCTGATGCGCCTTCAGGTTACTGATGGCAGCGAAGCCGACCTCAAGGGCGCCCTCGCCCAAATCGAGACCTGCGACGACGTTCAGAGCGTGTCCAATTCGAAATCCAATTTGCGGCATGCCGACCTTGATGACATCGACGTCGAGGAACTGGGATCGGAAGGCAAGGCACTGGTTCTGGCCACGGAAGTCGGGCAACCGACAGAGATCTTCGCGGCTGGCGGCGGTCTGGCAGTCATGTATGTCTGCCGCCGGGAAGACGGCGCCGAAGCCCTGCCCTCCCGCGACGACCTGAAGGGCCGCCTGAAGGATCAGGAACTCAACATGATTTCCGAGCGGGAACTGCGTGATCTGCGCCGCGAGGCGACGATTATCTACCGCTAGGCCTTGCGCGGCGTGCGGATTGAGTGAAAACCGCCAGAGTGACTGACATTGCACACACTCCACTCGCCGTGACCATGGGCGATCCTGCAGGCGTAGGCCCCGGTATCACCGGCGCGGCGTGGACGAAATTACGTGACCAGGTCGAACACGCCTTCTTCGTGATCGGCGCACTGGAACTCTATGAAGGCCGCGTTCCCGTTCACCCGATTGTCGATCCGGGCGAGGCCTGCGAGGTATTCTCCAACGCGCTGCCGGTCCTGTCGCTGCCGGGCGTTCCGCAGGTCGAGCCGGGCAAGCCGGATGTCGGCGCGTCCACCGCCATTCTGGCCTCGATAGAACAGGCCACCGAACTCTGTCTGTCTTCGGCCGTGTCTGGCATGGTGACCAATCCCATCAACAAGGCGCTTCTCTATGGAGCGGGTTTCCGGCACCCGGGCCATACGGAATTTGTCGCCGCCCTCTGTGACGCGGCCTGCGAGACTCCGTCGAGGCCCGTCATGCTCCTGACCGGCGGCGGCCTGCGCGTCGCGCTGGCAACCATTCATGTCCCGCTCAAGGACGTGCCCGATTTGCTGGACACGATCAAACTGGTCGAACTCGGCAAGACCGTCGCCGAGGCCATGCGACAGGACTTTGCCATCCCCGCGCCGTGCCTCGCTTTCACGGGTCTCAATCCTCATGCCGGGGAAGACGGCACGATTGGCCGGGAAGAAATCGACATCATCAACCCCGCGGCCGCCATTCTGCGCGAACAGGGTATCGACATGTCCGACGCCCGGTCCGGCGATACGGTTTTCGCTGAGGCCCTGTCCGGCCGCTTCGACGCCATTATTGCCATGACGCATGACCAGGGCCTCATCCCGGTCAAGACGCTGGACATGTGGGGCGGCGTGAACACGACTCTTGGACTGCCTATCGTCCGTACCAGCCCGGACCATGGTACGGGCTACGACGCCGCTGCTGCCGGTACCGCTCGCCCCGACAGCCTGATTGCCGCCATCCGCCAGGCACGGCTGATTGCCAACAATCGAAAGACAAACGCATGAGTGGCAGTGACGATACTCCCGGCCTGACGCAAGCCACCGCCCGCAAGGCACTTGGACAGCATTTCCTGTTCGATCCTGACATTCTGAAACGGACTGCCCTCGCTGCAGGCCCGGTGGCGGGCCGGACGGTGATCGAAGTCGGGCCCGGTCCGGGCGGTCTGACCCGCGCCCTGCTGGATCAGGGCGCCGGGAAGGTGATTGCGGTCGAGGCCGACGAACGGTTCGCAGACGCGCTCCGTTCCTGGCCGGAGGCACAGGACGGTCGCCTGCATGTTATCCTGAAAGACGCCCGAAAGGTCCGTTGGGAATCCGTTCTGGAGGAACTTGGCGCCAGCCAGCCCGCCATGATTGTTGCTAACCTTCCGTACAATGTCGGGACGCCGCTATTGGTCAACTGGCTGAAGGCTGGCCCGTGGCGGGGGGAAATGGCCCTCATGTTCCAGAAAGAGGTCGCTGAACGGATCTGCGCAAAGCCGAATTCGGATCATTATGGCCGGCTGGCTGTGCTGGCTCACGCCGTTTGCGATCCTCACATCGCCTTTACGTTGCCGCCCGGCGCATTTCGGCCGCCGCCGAAGGTGGATAGCGCGGTCGCGGTTCTGCACCCGCTTCCAGCAGAGCGCGTGTTCCCGCACCTTGCAAAGCTGGAAGAAGTCGCGGGTGCTGCGTTCGGCCAGCGCCGGAAAATGCTGCGCGCTGCCCTGAAACCCCTGGCCAAGCGGCACGGCCTGAAGGCCGCGGATTGGCTGCAGGACCTCGGCATCGACCCGACGGCGCGTGCCGAAACGCTGACTCAGGATGAGTTCCGCCACATGGCATCGTCACTGGTGAAATAGGCCGGAACGAAAAAGCGGCGCCCCGGTCACCCGGGACGCCGCGAAAAACAGTCGTGCAGACGCTAGTTGCGGACGTCGAACCGGTCAGCTTCCATTACCTTGGTCCAGGCAGCGATGAAGTCGTCGACCAGCTTCTCCTTGTTGTCGTCCTGAGCGTACACCTCGGCATAGGCCCGCAGAATGGAGTTCGATCCGAACACGAGGTCAATCCGTGTGGCAGTCCATTTCGGCGCGTCCGTCTTGCGATCACGCAATTCGAAAATGCCCTCGCTGTCGGTTGGATTCCACGTATTCGACATGTCGGTCAGATTGACGAAGAAGTCATTCGACAGGGCGCCGACACTGTCCGTGAACACGCCATGCTTGCTGCCGCCATGATTGGTGCCGATCACACGCATACCGCCAACAAGGCAGGTCATCTCCGGAGCGGTCAGACCGAGCAGCTGAGTGTGGTCCAGCAGGATCTCTTCAGGTTTGACGACATAGTCATCCTTGATCCAGTTGCGATAGCCATCAACCAGCGGCTCGAGCGGCTCGAAGGATTCGGCATCCGTCATTTCGTCGGTAGCATCGCCGCGGCCGGGGGTGAACGGCACGGTCTTGTCGAAGCCAGCCGCCTTGGCGGCGTGTTCGACGCCGACATTGCCCGCAAGGACGATCACGTCGGCCACACTCGCACCGGTTTCCTTCGCAATCGGTTCCAGCACATCCAGCACGCGGGAAAGCCGTGCCGGTTCATTGCCATCCCAATTGTTCTGGGGGGCCAACCGAATCCGGGCACCGTTCGCGCCACCGCGCATGTCGGAGCCGCGATAGGTACGTGCGCTGTCCCAGGCAGTTGAGATCATGTCCGCCACCGACAGGCCACTGGACGCAATCTTCGCCTTGACCGCATCAACATCATAGCTGGTGCTGCCGGCCGGGACCGGATCCTGCCAGATCAGGTCTTCCTGCGGCACCCATGGCCCCAGATAGCGCGGCTTCGGTCCCATGTCGCGGTGGGTCAGCTTGAACCAGGCGCGCGCAAAGGTCCGGGAGAAGTAGTCGTGGTCCTCACGGAACTTCTCCATATACTTGCGATAGATCGGATCGACCTTCATGGCCATGTCGGCGTCGGTCATCATCGGCATGGTGCGGACGGACGCATCTTCCACATCCACCGGCATGTCGACTTCCTCGATATTTACCGGCTTCCACTGCCAGGCACCTGCCGGGCTCTTGGTCAGTTCCCACTCATGGTCCAGCAGCATGTCGAAATAGCCGCCATCCCATTTCGTCGGATTGGTCGTCCACGCACCTTCCGGTCCACCGGTAAGCGTGAAGCGGCCATTGCCGGACTGGTTCGAATTTTTCCAGCCGAGCCCCATGCCGACAACGTCTTCTCCTTCCGGCTCCGGGCCAAGACCCGCCGGATCGGAGTTGCCGTGGCATTTGCCGATTGTGTGCCCGCCCGCCGTAAGGGCTGCGGTTTCCTCGTCATTCATCGCCATGCGCTTGAAGGTTTCCCGGACATCGATGGCGGTCCTGGCCGGATCCGGCTGTCCGTTCACACCTTCCGGGTTCACATAGATTAGCCCCATGACAACCGCGGCCAGCGGATTGGCGAGCGAATCGCGCTTGTCGAGCTGCTCATAGCGCTCATCCTTCAGCCATTCCTTTTCGGACCCCCAGAACGTGTCCTTCTCGGGATGCCAGATATCCTCGCGGCCAAAGCCGAACCCGAAAGTCTTCAGTCCGGCAACCTCATAAGCCGCGTTGCCGGCCAGGATGATCAGGTCGGCCCAGCTCAGCTTGTTTCCGTACTTCTTCTTGATCGGCCACAGCAGACGGCGGGCCTTGTCGAGATTGGCATTGTCCGGCCACGAGTTCAGCGGTGCGAAACGCAGATTGCCCGCCCCGCCGCCACCACGTCCATCGGCCAGTCGATACGACCCCGCCGAGTGCCACGCCATGCGGATGAACAGGCCTGCATAGCTGCCCCAGTCTGCCGGCCACCAGTCCTGACTGTCCGTAACCAGCGCGTGAACATCCTTCTTGAGCGCTTCATAGTCGAGCTTTTCGACTTCCTTGCGATAGGAGAAGTCAGGTCCATAAGGCTGCACCTTGCGGTCATGCTGGTGCAGGATGTCGAAATTCAGTGATTTCGGCCACCAGGCCGTCACGGACGTTTCAGTCGACGTCAGGCTGCCGTGCATCACGGGGCACTTGCCAGCACCACCCATATCATTGCCGTCCATACTCTTCTCCCTTTCGCTCGGATTCCAAAACCTGTTTCGCGTCCTCAGCAACACGTGGACGCGGGATTATCGCCTCGAAGCCATGAATGATTCCGGGGCAACGCTCGCACTTTACGCGCATCACGCGAATAGAACCAATTGATTGCCAGAGCGATTGCTATAGTTTCTGCCTATATCTTGGAATATCCTGATAAAACAAAGGCCCCGACGGTGCTCCGCCGGGGCCTTTCAGGAAAAATTCTTGTTTCTAATGGCCGGCGAGGACCGCCAACAGAAGCAGAGCGACGATGTTCGTGATCTTGATCATCGGGTTCACAGCCGGACCGGCCGTGTCCTTGTAGGGATCGCCGACCGTATCACCGGTCACCGCGGCCTTGTGGGCTTCAGACCCCTTGCCGCCATGATGGCCGTCCTCGATATACTTCTTGGCATTGTCCCAGGCACCGCCTCCGGACGTCATCGAGATGGCCACAAACAACCCCGTCACGATCACGCCGAGCAGCATGGCTCCGACAGCAGCGAGCGCTGCGCCCTTGCCTGCGATGACGAAGATCGCGCCGAACAGCACGATGGGCGACAGCACCGGCAGAAGCGACGGCACGATCATTTCCTTGATTGCTGCCCGCGTCAGCAAGTCGACCGCCCGGCTGTAGTCCGGCTTCACTTCGCCTTTCATGATGCCCGGCATTTCGCGGAACTGACGACGCACTTCCTCAACCACGGCTTGCGCCGCCCGGCCAACGGCCATCATGGACAGGCCGCCGAACAGGAAGGGCAACAGACCTCCGAACAGCAGGCCGACCACGACATACGGATTGGCAATCGAGAAGTCAGCTGACGCATTGTAGAAGAAATCGCCTTCCACGGCCCTGGCCGAGAAGTATTTGAGATCTTCTGCATAGGCGGCGAACAGGACAAGCGCCCCCAGACCGGCCGAACCGATGGCATAGCCCTTGGTGACCGCCTTGGTCGTATTGCCAACAGCATCCAGCGCATCCGTCGTATCACGAATTTCGGACGGAAGTTCCGCCATCTCCGCAATGCCGCCGGCATTGTCAGTCACCGGGCCGAAGGCATCCAGAGCCACGATGATGCCGGCCAGCGCCAGCATCGTCGTCGTCGCAATCGCGATGCCGTACAGGCCGGCCAGATTGAACGTCAGGATGATGCCCGCAATGATTACGATGGCCGGCAGGGCGGTGGATTCCAGCGACACTGCCAGACCCTGGATCACATTTGTGCCGTGGCCCGACTCCGACGCCATCGCGATGGAGCGGACAGGCCGGTACTTGGTTTCCGTGTAGAAAGCCGTGATCACGACGATCAGGCCAGTCACAACGAGGCCGACAATGCCGCAACCAAACAGCATCCAGCCGGAAACATCACTGGCCAATCCCAGGCGTTGCCCGGCGCCGTCCAACACACCGAAGCCATTCGGCAGAACGGTCGCCACCGCGACGGCGAGGCCGCCTATGGACAGGACACCGGTCACGATGAGCCCCTTGTAGAGGGCTCCCATGACATCTGTCTTGCCAGGTCCGAGATTGACGAAATAGGTGCCGACAATCGACGTGACGATGCAGACAGCGGCAATGGCCAGCGGCAGCATCATGATCTCGACGATATAGGACGCGCCCGAGAAATAGATCGCCCCGAGCACCATCGTCGCAACCAGCGTCACGGCATAGGTCTCGAACAGGTCGGCCGCCATTCCGGCACAGTCACCAACATTGTCACCGACATTGTCTGCGATGGTCGCGGCGTTGCGCGGATCATCCTCCGGAATACCGGCTTCGACCTTGCCGACCATATCACCACCGACATCTGCGCCTTTGGTGAAGATACCGCCGCCGAGGCGGGCAAAGATCGAGATCAAGGAAGCTCCGAAACCGAGCGCCACAAGCGAATCGATGACCAGGCGCTTTTCGCCTTCGACACCGAGGTCCAGTCCCGTGACCATGGTAAGCAAGCCGTAATAGACGACGATGCCCAGCAGGGCGAGGCCGACGACCAGCATGCCGGTGATGGCGCCGGACTTGAAGGCCAGTTTCAGACCGGCATTAAGACCGGATTTCGCGGCTTCGGTGGTGCGCACATTTGCCTGCACGGACACTTTCATGCCGATGAACCCGGCTGCGCCGGACAGGGCCGCGCCGATGATGAAGCCGAGCGGCACCTGCCAGTTGCGGAACAGGATGGCCAGCAGCACCACCACAACGACGCCGACAATGGCAATCGTCCGGTACTGGCGGCTTAGATAGGCGTTTGCGCCTTCCTGAATGGCCTGTGCAATTTCGCGCATGCGCGCATCACCAGACGGGGCTTTGTTGATCGAATTGATCTGCAGCCAGCCATAGAGGACCGACAAAACCCCCGCCGCGAGAGCGAGATAATACCACATGGGTTACGTTTCCTTCCCTTCAAACAGAACCTAAAACGCCAGGTTATCCTGATCTTGTACTGTTTATTATAGGAGGCCAGCCTGCCCGCCTTGCCGGAAATAGGCAATATGCCTCCCGTCAGGGGCGAGTCAGCCCGGACTCTGTTCAGCCATGCTCAAAGCCGAGGGTTTCCGGGAGGTTAACGGGCGCATTCCCGTACGTCGCGACGAGCCCGGCCTGAGAGGTCAGTTCCCCAATATTTGCGACAGGAAGGCCCTTTCTGTCGGCGAAAGCGCGGATTGCGTCCCGGCGGTCCGGCGCGGCGGCGAACAGGAGCTGGTAGTCATCGCCCCAGGTGGCGAGGCGCAGCATCTCGGTCAGGGAGGATGGCTCCCCGGCAAACGGGACACGGTCCAGTGCGATGTGCGCGCCCAATCCGGACGCGCCGGCCAGCGTGGACAGATCGCCGAGCAGGCCGTCGGATATGTCCATCGCCGCGGCCGCGTGATCCGCCACCAGACGGGCGGCGTCAGCATTTGGAATGGGCGGATTGCGATAGGCCTCGACATGTGGATTGGCAGTATCCCCTGCCTGCAGGGTTTCGAAGCCGAGACAGGCCGCGCCGATCTGGCCGGTCACCCAGAGTTCCTGCCCCGGTTGGGCACCGCTACGGCGCACGGGGGCGTCGGACAGGCAGCGTCCGGTCACGGTCAGTGACAGAAAGAGTGCACCACCATGCTCCACCGTATCGCCGCCAATCAGATGCATCTCATGGCGTTTCAATTCGTCTCGCAGCGTTTCAGCAAATTTCGCCAGATCCCGCTCCGGACGGTTTGCCGGCCATCCGAATGCAAGCAAGGCATCCCGGGGCAACGCGCCCGCAGAATAAATGTCGGACACATTCACCCGTACCAGTTTCCGCGCGACCGAGTCGATCGGGTCGGTGGGAAGGAAGTGCACCCCTTCAACCAGGGCATCGACCGTGATCACGCGGCGCCCATCACCGCCAGTCAGTTCCGCCACATCGTCGCGCAAACCCGCCGCCCCCGGCGCAGTGGCCAGCGGCGCAAAATACCGGGAGATCCAGTCCTTTTCGGCCATCGGGATGGGTCCCGCGCCAGCAGACGCTAGAAGCCTTCGCGGCCGATGGCGTAGAAGCGTTCCTTGCGCTGGGTCCGCAATTCGGAGGGGCTCAGGCCGTCCAGTTCCTTCAGGGCTTCGTCCAGAGCTTTCGCCGCAGCCGCCATGGCGCGTTTCGGATCGCGGTGGGCACCACCGACCGGTTCCTTGACCACGCCATCAATGACTCTCGTCTTCAGCAGGTCGGGCGCGGTGATCTTCATCGCGTCAGCGGCCTCCTTGGCCTTGGCGGCATCCCGGTAGAGGATCGAGGCGCAGCCTTCCGGCGAGATCACAGAATAGATGGCATGTTCCATCATCAGCACCTTGTTGGCCGCCGCGATGCCGATGGCACCACCCGACATGCCTTCGCCAATGATGAGCGTGACGAATGGCACACCCAGCGACAGGCCCCGCTGCGTTCCGCGGGCGATGGCTTCGGCCTGCCCGCGTTCCTCGCCACCCTTGCCGGGATAGGCACCCTGTGTGTCGGGAAAGCTGAGCACCGGCATGTTGAACTTCTCGGCCAGGTCCATCAGGCGGACCGCCTTGCGGTAGCCTTCCGGGTGCGCCATGCCGAAATTGTGCTTCAGGCGCTTCTCGATGGTACGGCCCTTCTCATGGCCCATGATCACGACCGGGCGGCCCTTGAAGCGCGCGAGCCCGCCAACAACGGCCTCGTCATTGCCATAGACCCGATCCCCGGCGAGTTCCTCGAAATCCTCGAACACATTCTCCACGAAATCGGAGAAATGCGGCCTGTCGGGATGGCGGGCAACAAGCGTCTTCCGCCAGGCGCTGAGGTCGGAATACATGTCCTTCAGCTGCTTGTTCGACTTGGCCTTGAGCTTTTTCAGCTCGTCCGTGATAGACGGCCCCTCCTTGGTGGAAGCAAGGGCTTCCAGTTCGGAGATTTTCGCGTCCAGCTCCGCAATGGGCTTTTCGAATTCGAGATAAGTCGTGGTCATGGCGGCAAACTAGCAATGCGAGGCTGACTCGCCTAGCCGGGAATTCACTAAAGTGCGGCCTGGACCTTGACCACGGCCGGCAGGATCAGAACGCCCAAAAGAACCGGAAAAACGAATATAATCAAAGGCAAGGTGAGTTTCGCCGGCAATGCCATCGCCTTTTCCTCAGCCATCAGGATGCGGCGCTTGCGCATGTCGGCAGAGAAAACCCGCAGGGTCTGCCCCAGGCTGGTGCCCATTTCCTCGGCCTGGCGCAGCATCGTGGCAAGCGAACTTGCCTCCTCGATGCTCATCCGGTCGGCGAATGTCCGCCAGGCATTCTTGCGGGCCTTGCCGGCGCGAAGCTCCAGCGACAGCTTCTTCATGTGCTCGGCGATAATGGGGTGGCGCAGTTCCAGCTCCTCGCCGACCCGCTGCACAGACGCATCCAGGCTCAGCCCGGCCTCCACGCAGGCCACCATCAGATCCATCATGTCCGGAAACCCGGCAGAGCATTGCTGCTGACGCGCCTTGGTGCGGCGGGACACGTAGAAGTCGGGAGCAAGAAGCCCGGTGATCAGCAGGCCGACACTCACCATCAGCAAGGTCTGTTTCGACACGCCGTCCAGATTCGGCAGGGCGACGAGCAGGGCCAGTTGGGGCAGTACCACACATGCAATGCGGGCGATGTAATATCGACCGACCGCCGTGGGATGCGTGAAGCCGGCCATAATCAGCTTCGCGCGGACAACGCTGACGGCTTCCTCATTTGTCGGCGTGGCGCGGTTTGCCAGCCCGATGACCGCACGTCCGATGCGGCTTTCATTCCGCGTCTCGGTCTCGGCCGGGCGGGCATGACGCCGCTCCAGCCGCCGCTCAAGATCTTCCTTGGCCTTCCAGCTGCGCACGAAGGCCAGCAGCGCCGGCATGGCCAGAACGGCGGCAAAGACCAGCAACAGGACGGGCAACAGGGCGGAGACGGATTGGGGCATCATCACGGTCGCGGCCTACATCTTGAAATTGATCATCTTGCGCATGACGAAATTCCCGATCGCCATCCAGATGAACAGGATGGGGAACACGACGCGCACAAGCGGCTCATCCATGACATCGCCATAGAATTCCGGCCGCAGGACGTGGATGCCCGACATCACGATGAAGGGCGCGGAAGTCAGGATCATGGCCGAGGCCCGCCCCTCTGACGAGGCCGCCTTCACCTTCAGCCGCATGGTCTGGCGTTCACGGATCGTCGTCGTGTTCGCCTTCAGCAACTCACACAGATTGCCGCCGGTCTTCTCCTGCAGGCGAACGGTCGCCACGAACAATTCGACATCCGGATCACCGGCGCGCTCCGCCATGCGCTGGACCGCATTGGTCAGCGACATGCCATACGAGACCTCGTCGGCTGCCATGCCGAATTCGGTGCCTATGGGATCCGGCATCTCCCGGGCGACGAGCGCGACTGCGGTTGCGACGGGATGGCCGGCTTCCAGGCTGCGGCAGACGATCTGCAGTGCATCCGGCAATTGCTGGGACATCTTCTTCATGCGCCGGCCGGCCACGAATTTTAGGCCAATGATTGGTGCCAGCGCAAACAGGACAGCCGCAATGCCGATGGCGGGCCACAGCCCCCCGACGAATTGCCAATAGGCGAGCCCGGCCACGAGACCTGCACCGGCCGACATGCCGAACCATTTCATGGGCTGGAATTTCAGGCCGGACCGCACGACCAGCTGATTGAACCAGCGCAGCGGCATGGCGAAATTGCCATTATCGTCCAGACCGCGCGCCTTGCGCAGCTCGATCATGGCTTCGCTGGTCGTCTCGAAACGATCCTTGAACTGAAGGCGCTTGTTCACGATGCGGCGTGTCTGTGCCTCGGTCACCATGCCCATCACGGACTGAATGGCCAGAAACACGGCCCCGATGGCCATGATGACAGGCACCAGTATCGTCAGGCTGGTGCTAGAAAGATCAGGCAACCACGACACGCGCCCGGCCCCTAGAACCGCGTTGACGGATCGAACAAGCCTTCAGGCATGTGAACGCCCCGGCGTTCCATCTCGTCCAGGAATTTCGGCCGAAGGCCGGTGGCCGCGAAATGACCCTGCACCTTGCCGTCTTCCGTTGTGCCCGTGCGTTCGAACTTGAAGATTTCCTGCAACTGCACGACCGAGCCTTCCATACCGGTCACTTCGGAAATGGACACCACTTTCCGGGACCCGTCAGACAGACGCGTGGCCTGTACGATGAAATTCACGGCCGAGGCAATCTGACCACGGATGGCCACTTCGGAAATCTTCATGCCGCCCATCATCACCATCTGCTCCAGACGGGTCAGGGCGTCACGCGGATTGTTGGCGTGGATCGTCGCCATGGACCCTTCATGACCGGTATTCATGGCCTGGAGCATGTCGAACGCTTCCTCGGACCGCACCTCGCCCAGAATGACGCGGTCGGGACGCATGCGCAGCGCGTTCTTGACCAGTTCCCGCTGGCGGATCTCGCCCTTGCCCTCAATATTGGGCGGGCGGGTTTCCATGCGCGCAACGTGCGGCTGCTGAAGCTGCAGTTCTGCGGCATCCTCAATGGTGATCATGCGCTCGTCGGGGCTGATGGCGGAGGACAGCGCGTTCAAGAGCGTGGTCTTGCCAGACCCGGTACCGCCGGAAATCACCGTCGAGGCCCGGCATTTCACTGCACCCAGGATGAAGTTCGCAACCGGCCCGGGGATCGCTCCGAACCCGACCAGCTTTTCCATGGTCAGGGGAGACTTCGAGAATTTCCGGATCGAGACAAGCGGTCCGTCAATGGCAATGGGCAGGACGGCGGCATTGACGCGGCTGCCATCAAGCAGGCGGGCATCGACCAGTGGCTGGCTTTCATCCACCCGCCGACCGACCGCCGAAACGATCCGCTGCACGATGCGCAGCAAATGGTCATTGTCTGCAAACCGGACGGGCGCCAGTTGCAGCTTGCCGTGACGCTCGACATAGACCTGATTGCAGCCATTGATCAGGATGTCGGCAATCGAGTCATCCTTCAGCAGTGGCTCGATCGGGCCGAGCCCGGTCATCTCGTCCATCACCGCATCGGCAAAACTGGCTTCCTCAGCCGCCGACAGCGCCATGTCTTCCTTCTTGATGATTTCCGAAACAATGCCGCGCACACGCCGCCGCATCGTCTCGTCATCCAGCTTGTCGAGCACGCTGAGATCAAGCTCGTCGATCAGCTTTGCATGCACCCGCAGCTTTGCATCCAGCTGGTCAAACGCCTTGGTATCCGCTGGTGGCGGAGGCGGCGCAGACTGAACCGCCGGCGTTTCCGGGGCCGGATCCGGCGATGCGACAGGTTGCGGCTTTGCCGCTGCGTTCGAGAATCCAAACCGGCTCATCGGGCACTCCTGCGTTGCTGTGCGGCGTCGGCGGCCTGTACGGCCTCGTCCGGCATGAGGCTGTCGACGAGGGCCGATATGTCCGCCACAAGCGCGCTTTTGGGCTTCACGTCGGCAATCGGCTTGCCGAGATTGACCGCTGTGCGGGCCGCATCCCAATCGGATGTGATGGTTGCATCGATCTTTCGGTCGATTGCCTTTTCCGCCTTGTCCACGGCGAATTCCGCGCGAAAGCGTTTCTTGGGGAACATGCGGTTCAGCACGAGCTTGGCCTTGCGGTCGGAACTGCGCAGCATGTCCACTTCCCGCGCCATGTCCGCGGCGGCGTGCAGACTGGGCACAGTCAGCTCACTGACGATTATGGCCTCGTCGACGGCGCCGAGAATGGGTTTCGTCCAGGGCATCATGTGACGCGGCATATCAACGATGACAAAGGGGAATTCGGCGCAGGCAACGTCCAGAAGCCGCAGGATCGCGGCCTCGGTCGCCAGCGCGTCGGCATCCGGATTGCGCGGTGCGGAAATCGTCGCCACGCCATCCTCATGCTGCCAGCACCAGGCCGCCAGCAGCCGGGCATCAAGGCGCTCTGGTGCGGCGGACAGGGCCGCAAGGTCCAGCTTCGGCACAGCCTCGAGGAATGAGCTGACCATGCCGTCCGAGACATTCAGATCGACAAGACAGACCTTTCCGGGCCCGACTTTCTCGCACAGGGAGAATGCGCTCTCGATTGCCAGGGTGGACACACCTGCCCCGCCAACCGCCCCACGGAAGGCCCAGCATACGGCAGACGCGGAACTGTCTCCCCCCGATGTGCCGGCTTCGGCGGCAGCGCGGATCCGTTCGACGGATTCCAGAATGTCGCCAGCATCCGCATCCGACGGGAGAATGTCCGACGCCTCGATCTTCATCAAGGCCCGCACCAGGTGCGCCGGCAGATGATCCGATACCATGAGGATCGCGCTGTCAGGCTTGTCGACGGCCAGCCCGAGAACGACCTGCTCTGCACCCGGCTGTCCATGTTCCAGCAGGATCAGCGCGCCGCCGAATTTCTCGACAATGCTGGCCGGGTCCAGTGATGCCAGGTCCACCACATTGCGGCAGATACCTTTCAGCTGGGCCATCCGTTCCGGCCCGGCAAGCGCGGCAATGGCCGGCAACATCCTGGCCGCCGGAGTCTGCGTGCCGGCATCAGACAGGTTACGAGCAGCTCCGGACATCAGCTTCCTCCGGACTCGCTGACCGAGGAATCCCGCAATTCCTTCGTGCGCCCCTCATTCAGCGCCTTCACGGCATTGGCCGCGCGCAGGCCGGAGGTGGACTCCACGGCTTTCGAATTGCTGAGATTGACATCCCGGACGGACTGGCGGGCAATATTGTCAGCCGTGGCCTGACCGAGCAGATAGGTATCTTGATGATCATGCGTGGCGCAGGCGCCCAGCGGCAGGCCCGCCAGCAGAATGCCCAGAGTGCGGTATTTGAGATTCATGTCAGTCTCCCTCTCCGTGAACCGGCGCAGGGGCGGTCAGGCTCTGCAGGAACAATTGGTCTTCGGTTGGCTCAGCGAACGCATCCAGAGGCGACCTGAGCAGGCCCGGATGCGGCGCGGGCTGTACGAGACGTGGAATGATGATGATCACCAACTCGCTCTCCTGGCGCTGATAGCGTTTGGACGAGAACAGCGCGCCCAGCACCGGCACATTTCCCAGCCACGGCGTCTGGCGGACATCATTGGAATAGTCATTCTGCAGAAGACCGGCGATGGCGAACGCCTGGCCGTCATGCAGTTCGACCGTGGTGTCGGCGCGCCGCACAGAGATGCCGGGGATTTCGATATCCTGGGCGCGAATGCCATTGTTGCGATCCAGCTGCGACACTTCCGGGCGGACGCGCAGATTTACCAGCCCGTCGCCCAGAACAGTGGGTGTGAAGTCGAGGCTGACCCCGAATTTCTTGAATTCGACCGATACCTGTCCATCCTCGTTCGACACCGGGATCGGGAATTCGCCGCCGGCCAGAAAGCTGGCCGTGTCTCCCGACAGGGCCACAAGGTTGGGTTCTGCCAGTGTACGGACGACACCCTTCTCTTCCAGCGCGCGCAATTCGATGTCGATGTTCTCACCGCCGACATTGGTGAACAGGGCCACCGTCTTGGAGGCGAGACCGGAAATCGAGGACGGCTCGGTGAAGGCAACAGCATCCCGGGCGTCAATATCATTGCCGAAGCCGATTTCCTTCACGGCGCTGCGGCTGGCCTCGAGGAAACGAACCTCCAGCAGGACCTGCTGGCTCTGCCCCACGGACAGGCCATTGGCGACGCCGCCGGGCACATGGCGCTCGGCAACCTGCACGGCCATTTCCGCAGCCGCAGCCGTGGTCAGTTTGCCGTCCAGGAAGATGCCGTCATGCACCGGATAGACGTCGATTCGCTCTCCCGGCAGGAGATTGCCGAGATCGGCCCGCAACTCGTCGAGGCTCAGTTCGACCTCGACATCGATCAGTTCCGCAATCGTGCCATCTGCATTGTAGATCAGAACGGTCGTCGTACCGGGCACCTTGCCGCGCAGGAAGAATGACCGGTTGGATGTGGCCATGGCTTCGGCGATGTCGGGATCGGCGACGACCAGGGTGGAGAAGGCCTGATCGGCCTCGATCACCGTGGAACGGCCTTTTTCGAGCACCAGGGTCCGGGCATCCGGGGCAGACGTGCGCTCGGTCCAGGCATGGCTTGGTGCAACGGCGACAATGCCGATCACCACGAACAGAAGAAGATAGGTGAGCTTGGGCATCAATTTGCCTCCCCGGTCAGGGTTTTTGGCTGAGCGGCCGGCGCCGTGACGGTGACTTCCTTGTCGCCATTGATCACGCGGACATTCGCAGTCGACGGCGCTTTCGGAGCTCGCCGGCGGACAACGGGCCGTTTCGGCTCCGTCTTCACGAGACGGATGACTTCAGCTTCTTCCTTGCGCCCGATCAGGGCGAGGCCCAGAGAGCCCTGCATGCCGGCCGCGCCCAACCGCAGCGCGCCATCCGGCGACACTTCCAGCGTCACGGTGCTGGACGGGCGGGCGCCTTCAAGGCCGGAATCGAAAGTCTGGTCGACAGCCAGCACCTTCACATTCTGCAAGACAGGCCGGGCGATCAGGTCCGCCGTCACCCGCACCGCGTCGCCGCCATAGGACGCTGCGGACTGACCGGGCTCACGCTGGATGAACTCGTTCACGTCGACTCGGTCGCCCGGCAGAACGAACCCGGCAACGCCGGTATCGCTGCGCACGGTGACCGAGACGGCCCGCATGCCAGGTTCGATGGCTGCTGCCAGCGTCAGAAGATTGCCTTCGGCATCCAGCTTCTCCAGCATGATCGGTTCACCCGGCAGGATCAGGCCGCGCGCATACAGCATTTCCGACAAGGCCGACGCATCTTCCACCACGCCTTCGGGAACCGAGGCCGCAGGCCAATTGACCGTTTTGACATTGCTCGCCGAAACCTGCTCTCCCGGCTCGATGGCCGCAGCGGCAACGAGCACGGAGGACATCTGAATCGCCGGGGCGGAAATCTCCGCCACCGCATCATTGTTGTTGGATGACATATAGTATCGGCCGAGAAACACGGCTGCGATGCCGAGTACTGCCGACAATCCAAGACTGATTAGGGGTCCGAGTTTCATTCTGAATGCCCTCTCCCGCGCCTGATGCGCCCTCATCAGCATTCATGATTAATCGCGAGGCGATAAGGTCTGTTGAAGACCCGGCACAAAATCTGATTTGCGAACGGAACGGCAGATTAACCATACTGAAAGACTTCGCGCCCCGAAGATTAATGATCCGGGCACAAATCTTTACGGAATACGGCTCAGGTACCGTTCAGGACATCCGCAAACAAACCGGCGTCAACATTTCCGCCGGTGACGATCACCCCAACCCGCTTTCCACGCAGGGCGCCCGGCAGCCCTTTCAGCGCAACCGCCAGGGCGGCTGCCCCGCCCGGCTCGGCAACGATCTTGAGATAGCGGAAGGCTGCGCGCATGGCGGTGGCGACCTCCTTATCGGACGCCAGCAGCCCCCCGCTGAGCAGCCGCCTGCCGAGTGCAAAGGTGATCTCGCCCGGAGCGGGCGTCAGGATCGCATCGCAGAAGGACCGCGTTCCGGGCGCATTGGTGCGGATCTCGCCCGAGGCCAGCGAGCGAGCCCAGTCATCATGCTGTTCGGGCTCGGCGGCCCAGATGTGTGTATCGGGCGACAGGCGGTTCATGGCCAGGGCGATCCCGGTGATCAGGCCGCCCCCACCGGCACAGCAGATCAGATGGTCCAGAGGCGCGCCCTGCACAGCCATCTGCCGGGCAAATTCGAGGCCTGCCGTGCCCTGCCCGGCCACGATGTGGGGATCGTCGAAACTGGGCACCACGATCGCGCCGCGTTCCCTGGCAATCGTTTCCGCAATCTCCTCGCGGCTCTCGGTCTCGCGATCATAGAACACGATTTCCGCCCCGTCGGCCTCGACCCCGGCCACCTTGATGGCCGGCGCATCGGACGGCATCACGATCAGCGCTGGCATGTCCAGCAGCCGGGCTGCCCGCGCCACGCCCTGGGCATGATTGCCGGACGAAAAGGCCACGACACCGGCAGCCCTTTGTGCGTCCGGCAATTGCGCCAGACGGTTCATCGCGCCGCGTATCTTGAAACTGCCCGTGACCTGCAGACACTCCGCCTTCACGAACAGCGTGCCGCCGGACATCTCATCCAGCGCCGCATGCGTGAGCACCGGCGTTTCGCGGGCCACACCGTCGAGACGGTCTGCGGCGGCGACAATGTCTTCAAAAGTCGGCAGGACGGGATCGGTCATGCCGGAGGCGTAGACCGAACCTGCCTGTCCTGCAACGGATTGCTAGCCGAGCATTGCCTTCGCGATCGCGCGCGCTTCCTCGCCAATCTCTTCATTGTCGAGCGCATAGCCCAGCACGGCCTGGAAATAGCCGATCTTCGAGCCACAATCATAATCCTGGCCGTCAAACTCGTAGGCGTAGAAGGATTGCGCTTCCATCAGGCGCGCCATTGCATCGGTCAGCTGGATCTCGCCGCCGGCGCCCTTGCCCTGGTTTTCCAGCAGGCCGAAGATTTCCGGCTGAAGGATGTAGCGCCCGGTGATCTTCAGGTTCGACGGCGCATCTGCCACCGGCGGCTTCTCGACCATGCCCGTCATTTCGATCAGGCGGCCATCGCGATCGGTCCCTTTCGGCGCGATCACGCCATAGGACGAGACGCGTTCCATGGGCACCTGATCCACGGCAATAATATTCCCGCCGACCTTGTCATAGGCCTCAACCATCTGCGCCAGGCAGGATGGCGTGCCCTTGACCAGAACATCCGGCAGGAGAACGGCAAAGGGCTCGTTTCCGACAATGTCCTTGGCGCACCAGACTGCATGGCCGAGGCCGAGCGGTGATTGCTGGCGCACAAAGCTCGCGGCGCCGGCCGGCAGCTTCGTTGCCCGCACCTGCTCCAGAATGGCGTCCTTGCCCTTGGCTTCCAGCGCCACTTCCAGTTCGTAGGCAATGTCGAAATAGTCCTCGATGGAGCCCTTGTTGCGCCCGGTCACGAAAACAATGTGTTCGATGCCGGCTTCCAGCGCCTCGTCCACCACATATTGCAGGGCGGGCCGGTCGACGACCGGCAGCATCTCTTTCGGGATCGCCTTGGTCGCGGGCAGGACCCGCGTGCCAAATCCGGCAACGGGAAGGACGGCTTTACGAACGCGCATCAGACAGGAGCTCCTTGGAATTCAACATGACGGCGCAAGCCGACAGGACCGGTTCTAAACAGGCTTGGCCTTAGACCGCGTTAACTTAAAACAGGAAAATGCCTGCAATCCTACAGCCAGCCAAAGCCATACAGGCTTAACGCAGCGACGCTACAGGCAAGTGACAGGACCAAGATGGGCGTCATGCTGCGCCCGATGGACGGAGCGCGGCGTCCCTGCATTTCCACTTCGAGCAGACGCTGCAGGCGGCGCGCCGGAGAGGCTGTGTGCCCCGCGGCGGACGGTTTGGAGCGCGGTGGACCTGACCGGCGATCGCGCGCTTCAACGGCAACGCCCGTTTCGGCATCCTCTTGAGGATCTGGCTGTACATTCGGAAGGGCCATCGGAATCTCCGGAATTTTCCGGGATCATAGGCGATGAGAGCTAACCGATGCCTAACGCCCTCTGTCGGAATGTCTCAGTCTGTGACCGGACCGCAGAACAGGCCGCCATTGGGCGCCTGGAACCCATGATGACACCGCAGCGTGGCCGTCGGATTGTCGCTGTCCAGCAAGGCAAAGGTCCGCAGCATTTCAGTCCGCTCGGCAGATGCTGCGCGCAGGGATTCGGCGGCATTTTCCTGCATTCGGGTGGCCGGGTCCACCTCGCCATAGATCACCGCGACAACCCCTGTGGACACGACTGTCGTGAGCATCGCTCAACTCTCCATCAAAGCCAGGCTTCAAGACATTGTCTCACCGTGCGATTCACCCGGCATTTACCAAGCCGCCCCGGCGGGAGCGGCCTGATAATCTGCATGATGGAAAAATTCAAGACCTAAAGCGGGGTCAGGCTATGTCCGCCATCGACCACGACCGTCGCGCCGGTCATGTAGCTGCCCGCATCCGAGGCGAGAAGCAGCAAGGGCCCGGTCAACTCGTCATAGTCTCCGAACCGGCGCATCGGCACGCGCTTGGCCATGCGCTGACCCGCCTCCGACTCGAGGAAATCGTCATTGATGGCGGTCTTGAAATAGCCGGGCGCGATGGCGTTGACGCGAATGCCATGGCGTGAGGCCTCCAGCGCCATGGTGCGGGTCAGATGATCCACACCTGCCTTGGAGGCCGAATAGGCCGAAATGATATTGGACGGTCTCAGTCCGGTAATCGACGCGATATTGATGATCGATCCCGGCACGCCAGCCTGCATCATGGCCCGTGTCGCATGCTTGGCCACGCGCCAGACCCCGGTAAGATTCGTCTCGATGACTGCATCCCAGTCCTTTTCGTCCATGTCCCAGTACCAGCCTTCCCGGGACATGCCGGAATTGTTCACCAGAACGTCGCATGGCCGGCCCAGCGCCTCGCGAATCTCTCCGAATGCGCCGGTGACGCTGTCTTCAGAGGTCACGTCCATTTCGACCGGAAGGGCCTTTCCGCCGCGTTTCTCGATCTCGCCCGCAACTTCTTCCAGCTTGTCGAGACGTCGCGCCGCCAACACGACATAGGCGCCTGCATCAGCCAGAACGCCTGCGAAATGGCGACCCAATCCACTCGATGCGCCCGTTACCAGTGCCGTCTTATTAGCTAAACTCAACAATCTCATGCCCTCCAATGCAAAATTTCGTATTGCACGCCGCAATATTTTTCCTCTATCCCAGCCTCATGAAAATATCTGTGCTGAGGGAACGACGAGCTGGTGAGACCCGTGTGGCGGCTACACCAGAAACCGTCAAGAAGCTGGTGGCCTCTGGCCACTCTGTCACAATCGAGTCCGGAGCGGGCACTGTCGCAGGGTTCCCTGACGACAGCTTCACCGATGCCGGCGCCACAATTGCAGCCGATGCGTCGGCTGCGGCCAAGGGGGCGGACATTGTCTTCAAGGTGCGCGCACCTGAAGCCGATGAAATCAGCGCCCTGCCGGAAGGTATCGCCCTGATCGCTCTGATGGACCCCACAAATCTGGACGCAGCCCCGCTGAACGGAAAGAAGATTGCGGCCCTGTCCATGGAATTCACGCCGCGCATCACCCGCGCGCAAAGCATGGACGCCCTGTCGTCCCAGTCGAACCTCGCGGGCTATCGCGCCGTCATCGAAGGCGCCCAGACTTATGGCCGCGCCATGCCGATGATGATGACCGCTGCGGGCACGATTGCCCCGGCCAAGGTGTTCGTCATGGGCGCCGGGGTTGCCGGTCTGCAGGCCATCGCCACCGCCCGCCGTCTTGGTGCAGTCGTGACCGCCACCGATGTGCGCCCCGCCGCAAAGGAACAGGTGGCCTCGCTTGGCGCAAAATTCATCGCGGTCGAGGATGAGGAGTTCAAGGCGGCCGAAACTGCTGGTGGATACGCCAAGCAGATGTCGCCGGAATACCAGGCCAAGCAGGCCGAGCTCACGGCCAGCCACATTGCCAAGCAGGACATTGTCATCACGACAGCCCTGATTCCTGGCCGTGCGGCGCCGGTTCTGGTCACCGAAGACATGGTGAAAACGATGAAGCCCGGCGCGGTCATCGTCGACATGGCCGTCAGCCAGGGCGGCAATTGCCCGCTGTCCAGGCCGGATGAAGTGGTTGACGTGAACGGCGTGAAAGTGGCCGGGTTCTCCAACCTCCCTGCTCGCCTTCCGGCCGATGCCTCATCCCTGTTCGCCAAGAACCTTGTCGCCTTCCTGCCGCTGGTCACAGCCGAGGATGGCAGCCTCAATCTCGACACCGAAGACGAAATTGTCACCGCCATGCTGCTGACGCGCAATGGTGCGACGGTGAACGAAAGGATCCAATCATGAAGCGCGCACTCCTGACGCTTTCCGCGGCCAGCTTCGCGCTGCCCGCCTTCGCAGATGCCGGCGGCATCGATTCCACCGTCTTCCTGGCCGCGATCTTCGCGCTGGCCTGCTTTGTCGGCTATTATGTCGTCTGGTCGGTGACGCCGGCCCTGCACACGCCGCTGATGGCTGTGACGAACGCCATTTCGTCCGTGATCATCGTCGGCGCGCTCGTAGCCGCCGCCACGGTCGGCCTCAGCTCCGACAATTGGGTCTCCAAGATCCTCGGCACGGTCGCTGTGATCCTCGCCAGCGTGAACATCTTCGGCGGCTTTCTCGTCACCCAGCGCATGCTGGCCATGTACAAGAAGAAGGGGGACTAAGGCATGGACTCCTTCCACACCACTTGGGCGCCGCTGCTCTATCTCGTTGCCGGCATCCTCTTCATCCTGGCCCTGCGCGGTCTTTCCAGCCCGGCCACCAGCCGCGCGGGCAACCGCAATGGCATGATCGGCATGGCCATCGCCGTGGCGACCACGCTGGCCCTCGTCTGGAACCAGCTTGATCTCGAAACCTGGGGCCTGATCCTCGGCGGCGTCGCCATCGGCGGCACGATCGGCGCAATCATCGCCCGCAAGATCCCGATGACGGACATGCCGCAGCTGGTCGCTGCCTTCCACAGCCTGGTTGGCCTTGCCGCTGTGCTGGTGGCTGCTGCTGCGCTGTATTCACCCATCAGTTTCGGCATTGCAGGTCTCGAGGGCATCAAGGCCGCGTCGCTGATCGAGCTTGGTCTGGGCTCCGCCATTGGTGCGCTGACCTTTACCGGCTCACTGATCGCCTTCGCGAAGCTGAACGGCAACATGTCCGGCGCGCCCATCATGCTGCCGGCCCGTCACCTGCTGAACATCCTGATCGGTGTCGGCATCGTGGCGCTGCTGGTCATCCTGATCCAGACGCATGGCCAGGCACAATGGGCCTTCTGGGGTCTTACGGTCCTCGCCCTGATCCTCGGCATCACGCTGATCATTCCGATTGGCGGCGCAGACATGCCCGTCGTCGTGTCCATGCTGAACTCCTATTCGGGTTGGGCTGCAGCGGCGCTCGGCTTCACGCTCGGCAATTTCGCCTTGATCATCACAGGCGCGCTGGTCGGTTCGTCCGGTGCGATCCTGTCCTACATCATGTGCAAGGGCATGAACCGCAGCTTCATTTCGGTCATCCTCGGCGGCTTCGGCGGCGACGATGCAGCCGCGGGTGCCGCCGGTGCAGATGCCGATCGTCCGTTCAAGCGCGGCTCGGCTGAGGATGCGGCCTTCATCATGAAGAACGCGTCCAAGGTCATCATCGTGCCCGGCTATGGCATGGCGGTGGCGCAGGCCCAGCACGCGCTGAAGGAAATGGCCGACAAGCTGAAGGAAGAAGGCGTCGAAGTGAAATACGCCATCCACCCCGTTGCGGGCCGGATGCCGGGTCACATGAACGTCTTGCTGGCCGAGGCCCAGGTTCCTTATGACGAGGTCTTCGAACTGGAAGACATCAATTCGGACTTCCGCAATTCCGAAGTTGCTTTCGTCATCGGCGCGAACGATGTGACCAACCCCGCCGCCAAGACCGACACGACCAGCCCGATCTATGGCATGCCGGTCCTGGACGTCGAGAATGCCGGGACGGTCCTCTTCATCAAGCGCTCCATGGGCTCCGGCTATGCCGGCATCCAGAACGAGCTGTTCTTCCGCGACAACACGATGATGCTGCTCGCAGACGCGAAGAAGATGGTCGAGGATATCGTCAAGAACCTCTAGCGGGCTCTCAGCTCAGCAAAGCGGCGCGTCGCTGAATCGTCCCGCTCGCAAATCTGATCGGCCGCTCTCCGTCTGAGGGCGGCCGTTCTGCTTTCGATGGGCTCACCATCCAGCACCCAATCCGGCGCGATCTCCGCCAACGGCTCCATCACGAACCGGCGCTCCTGCATGCGCGGATGCGGGATGGAGAGCGTCTCGGTGTCCATCTCGACACCGGGCATCATCAGCACATCCAAATCCATCTCCCGCGGCCCCCAGCGCTCACGCGTCTGACGCCCCAGCTCCGCCTCGACGGCCTTGCAGGCATGCAGCAATTGCATCGGTCCGAGGTCGGTCTCGATGAGCACGCAGAGATTCAGGAAATCCGGCTGGTCCTCAACGCCCCAGGGCGCGCTGGCATAGAGGCCGGAGATTGCGATCACCTCAACGCCCGGCATCTGCTCCAGCAGCGCCACGGCGCGTGAGAGCGCGGCTTCCCGGTCTCCCATATTGGTGCCGAGGCCAAGCGCCGCCTCAGCCATTGCGGGCCCGCGTGATGGACACGCCGACATGGTCCACCAGATGCCGGATCGGGGCGGAAGGCTTGCGAACGGTGACGGTCACCTCTTCCACAATGTCCCACTTCTGAAGGATGGCATCCGCGATGCGCTCGGCAAAGGTTTCGATCAGGTTGAACACGGTCTTGCCGGACAATTCCTCCGCCAGGTCACAGACCTCGCCATAATGGACCGTCTCTTCCATCAGATCGGTCGACGTGGCCGGCTGTCCGAGGCGGCAGTCGATATCGATGAAGAATTTCTGCCCGAGGGACTTCTCCGCCTTGTGGACGCCGTGGAAGCCGTGGAGGCAAAGATTGGTAACGAAGATACGGTCGGTCACTTGGCACTCCTGATGGCCTGGAACATGTCGAGCGCCTCCCGGTGGGCGGCCACATCATGGACACGAAGAATTGTCGCGCCCCGGTAGACGCTATCGAGGCCCGCCGCAAGCGTGCCGACAAGCCGCTCCGCGACAGGATTGCCCGTGAGGCGGCCGATAAAGGATTTGCGCGACACCCCCACCAGCACCGGACAGCCGGTCTCCACCATCAGGTCCAGATGGGCGAGCACTTCGAAATTCTGCTCATAGGTCTTGGAAAAGCCTACACCGGGATCCAGCAGGATGTGTGCGCGCGGAATGCCTGCCCGATCAGCGCTCTCGAAGGCGCGCCCGATGAAGTCGGCCATGTCCTGGCGTAGATTGATGTCGGCATTTGTCGCGCCGCGATTATAGGTGATGCAGACAAGGCTCTCTGTCTCGGCCACGGCGTCGGCCATCTGCGCATCACGGGTCATGCCCCAGACATCATTGGCCAGCACCGCACCAGCCGCCACAGCCCGCCGGACGATCTCTGCCTTGTACGTATCGATCGAGACCGGCAGCGCGTCCTCCGAGGCGAGCCGGGCAATCGGCTGGGCGACCCGCGCCCATTCATCCTCAAGACTGACCTCTTCGCCGCCCGGCCGGGTCGACTCCCCGCCTATGTCCAGAATGTCGGCGCCTTCGGCCCGCATCTGCTCGGCATGGGCAAGTGCGCCCGACAGCGAGTCATGCGCGCCGCCATCAGAGAAGGAGTCCGGCGTGACGTTCAGAATGCCCATGAGCAAAGGGTCGCCCGTACTCAGCCGGGCCAGCAAACGGTTCCGCACGGCAATTCGCGTATGCCTGTCCATCAGCGTATCCTTTCTGCGCCGAAGGCTTAGCCGCTGGGCCTGCGCCAAACAATGATCCAGCTGCCGCACTCCCCGCTCATGGCTGGGTTTTCCCGTGTGATAACAATGCATCGCAGCCCCCCCCAATCCGGCGGAGATGCGGAAGACATATCCTGTACCTGGTCGGCGATTTCGGCGAATCTGCTGGCCATCAAAAGGTCCGGAACCTTGCGAGACCATATCTGGTACGTCTCCAGGGGTCCCGGCGGATGGAACGCGCTCCCGCGTGCACACGGGGCCACATGATTTCATCCAACATACCAAAACGGCCCCCGGCCAACGGAGCATGGCTCCATCCGCCAAGGACCGATCAGACGGGACCGGAGGGGCTTGGGCCCGCTCCGGCCATTTGTGCTGGCTTATTGTTTGGTTTCGACGCCGGGATCGTTTTGCGAATAGGCGTCTTCCAGTTCCTGCGTGTCCGGCGCGGGTGTCTTGGCGCCAGCCTTGCTGTCATCAGCGCCCGTGTCCGCGTTCAACATATCCGGCGTATTCGGATGGCGGCCGTCGCGCGGCATGAGGACGGGATTGTTGCCTTCATCGAGGCGCCGTGCGCGCTCCTCGGCCGTACCGGAGGCCTGCGGACGGTCTTTCTGGCCGTCATCCCGGAGAAAACCATGCTCGCCGTCTCGGGGCTGAGGAGAGGTTTCCCGGAAACCTGCCTGATTCGTGTCGCCGCGGCCGGGCGTCTCGCCCTCGCCGCGCTGCTGGCTGAGGTCATCCCGGCGTTGCGGGTCGATATCGGTTTCATACTTGCTCATCATGGTCTCCTTTCGGGAAACCAACGGGCCGAGCGGCCGTGATGTTCCGACGGATCCATCGCGCAGGCGGTTAAATGGCGGTAATTCGGAACAGGCCTTCGCTTGCGCGGCCAGGCATTTCATTCCCGAGACCGATCCTCGATCGATTTCTGCCGCTAGGCGTCAACGGAAGGAAGAATGGTGTGCCCTACAGGGGTCGAACCTGTGACCTACTGATTAAAAGTCAGTTGCTCTACCGACTGAGCTAAGGGCACGCCGGAACGCGCGATTTAGGCGACCAGAACGGTCGGGTCAACCGCCTCTTGCACAGTATGGCTTGAAGTCGCCACAATTTTCGCATCACCCTCGCCAGATGAGACGTATATCGCCCCTGTTCCCAGTAATCGCCCTGATTGGTGCCTGCGCCAGCCAGCCGGCCCCCGTGCAGCAAAAGACCGATTCGGACGGCAATCTCGCCGGCAATGTCGAAGCCGCCGCCGGCAGCGCCTACAGCCAGACGCGTGACGGACTGGGCGACGCCGCCCTGTCGCCGCTTGAAGACCTCAATCTGAGACGCGAGCCGATCCCGGAAATCCTGAAAGGGGTGCAGAGCCCCTATGACCTGCCCGAGGTTCTGAGTTGCGAGGACATTCTGAAACGGCTTGCGCAACTCGACGCCGTGCTTGGGCCCGATTGGGACACACCGGTACCGGATGAACGGCTGAGAACAGAGAAACTCGCCGATTCCGCTTCGGACGCCACGCTGGGGGCCATCGCATCCGAGGCCCGCGGCCTGATCCCGTTCCGAGGCATTGTCCGCAAGGCCACCGGCGCGGAAAGCTACGCGAAGAAGTACAATACGGCCTACAAGATCGGCGCCCAGCAACGCGCCTATCTCAAGGGCATGGGTCTGGCCAAGGACTGCCCCCTGCCCGCACGGCCTGATTTTGCAGCGGAACGCGACCCAACGGCCGTCACCTACAAGGGCGATGCACCCACCGCGCCCCAGGATTCGGGCGCGTACGATGCCTACCAGCAGAAACAGCTGGACAATCTCACGCCCGTTCATCCTTCGGACTAGATTTCGTCGACGCCCAGGCGGCCTGGAGACGGCTGCGCAGCGCCTCGAACCGGCCCTCGGCGATGGCGGCGCGGATCTCCTGCATCAACGCCTGGAAGAAGGCCGTATTGTGCCAGCTGAGCAGCATGGGCCCGAGATACTCGCCCGCCTTGAACAGGTGGTGATAATAGGCGCGAGAATAATCCTGGCTGGCCGGGCAGTTCACGGCCTCGTCCAATGGAGACAGATCCTCTGCAAAGCGGGCATTCTTCACGTTCACCGGTCCATCCCAGGTCCAGGCCTGACCGTGACGTCCTGACCGGGTCGGCAGGACGCAGTCGAACATGTCGATGCCACGCGCCACGCTCTCGACCAGGTCAATCGGCTTGCCGACGCCCATGACATAGCGTGGCAGGGCATCTGGAAGATGGGGCACCGTCATGTCGATGGTGGCGCACATCTGATCGTGGCCCTCACCTACGGCGAGGCCGCCAAGCGCAATGCCGCCAAAGCCTTGCGACACCACGCCCCGGGCGGATTTCTCCCGCAGGTCGGCATAGTTCGATCCCTGAATGATTCCGAACAGGGTCTGCCGGTCCCGTTCGCCGAACGCGTCGAGAGAACGCTGGCCCCAGTCAAGCGAAAGGTCGAGGCTGCGCTCGGCCTCTTCATGGCTGCAGGGATAATCGGTGCATTCGTCCAGCTGCATGGAAATATCTGCGCCCAGCAGATCGGCCTGGATTTCGATACTGCGCGCCGGGGTCAGCCGGTGCGTGGAGCCATCGATATGGCTCTGGAAGGTAACACCATCCGCATCCATCTTCCGCAACTGCGCCAGCGACCAGACCTGAAAGCCGCCACTATCGGTCAGCATCGGCCCGTCCCAGTGCGCAAAGACATGCAGGCCGCCGAGGCGCTTCACACGCTCGGCGCCCGGCCGCAGCATCAGGTGATACGTGTTGCCCAGGATGATGTCGGCCCCGGCATCCTTCACCTGGTCCATGTAAAGCGCCTTCACCGTGCCCGCCGTGCCCACAGGCATGAAGGCGGGCGTGCGAATGTCGCCGCGCGGTGTTTTCAGCACACCGGTCCGGGCCTTGCCCTCGACCGCGGAAATCTCGAAAGGAAAAACAGCCATTCGGGCGCTATAGGCGCTCTGGTGCGGCCTGCCTAGACGCGCCTACAGCCGGTAGATGCGCCGGGCCGTTTCGCTGAACAGGGCGCGCTGTTCCAGTTCGGAATACTTCGCGGCAATCTTCTTCAGTCCATTCCAGAGCACCGGATAGCTGATGGACCAGCGGTCGACCGGAAAATTGCTTTCGAACATGCAGCGCGAAGCACCGAAACAATCGATCATGTGATCATAGTAGCGCGCCTGCGCCAGCACGAACTCGTCAGAGGTCGGCGGCGTCTCCCGCTCATGCCAGCCCCAGCCATTGTCGGGCATGGCAAGGCCGCCCAGTTTCGCGACCACGTTCGGGCAATGCGCCAGATCGGCCATGTCATCGCACCATTGCTCGAAAATCTCTTCGCGCTTGTCGGCATAGGGGCCAATGCCGATCGGGGTGCCGAAATGGTCGAGCACCATGGTCGTGTTCGGAACCGCCTTCACCAGGTCCAGATAGTCGCGGTTCTGGTGATGGTAGTGCCAGGTGTCATAGGAGAGCCCGTGTTCGCCCAGCAGCTGCACGCCGCGCCGGAAATCATCATCGGCATACAGGCGCTCCGGCGCGCGGCCCGGTATGCGCAGCGTCGCGCCGCTCGTGTCGCGCGAGCCGGCATGGCGGATGCCCCGAAACAGGCCTTTGGCAGCCTCCATGTGGGCATCCAGAACCTCCTCGAGATTCGGACCACGCAGATCGGCATGCCCGACGATCCCCGCAATATGAGGCCCGCCTTTCGCTTTCATGTCTTCCGCAGCCGCCGCCACGAATTCCGTCTCGCCAACGGGTTTCAAATGATCCGGCCCGTCTTCCCGATAGGCTGCACCGCACTCCATGAATACCGTATGCACAATCTTGTGGCCGCTGGTCAGGTCAGCCAGGAATTCCGGGACGTTGTAGTGCATGTCGGCCTGCGGCCAGAGATGATGATGCGGGTCAACGATTTCCCGATCCGGATCGACAATGTCTTCCTGAACCTGCGCCAGCCAGTCGCTATTGTTGAACACCATCTGCGCTTCCTCCTGTTTTGGAGGCAGTGTGAGCCCGAAACATGCGAAAGGCCAGCCCGCAGGCTGGCCCCTGTTGTCTCGCTCGTATCAACGGGATCAGAATTCGATCTCGGCTCCAACCAGCTCCGGCAGTTGCAGGACGATCAGCAGATCGCGCATCTCCTGACGGGCAGCCACATGGCTCATCGTGAAGGAGACGTTGGAGCCCTTTTCGGTCAGGTCCAGCAGGGTCAGGCCGGCCGGGAAGAGTTCACGATAGATCACGCGCTCCGACAGGCCGGGCGCGAGCCGGAAGCCGATCCGCTTGGAAAGATTCGTCAGGGCTTCGCCGACACGTTCCTTGTTCCGCGCCGCCAGTGGCGACATCCGGTTGCGCATGACGATCCAGTCAATCGGACGACGCGAGGTCTGTGCCTTTTTCTTGCGGCAGGACCAGACCATTTCGGAATAGAAGCTGGGCCGCAGCACTTCGAGCGTTTGCGGGTTCACATCGCCGAGCAGATCGAAATCGACGAAACTGTCGTTCAGCGGCGTGATCAATGTGTCGGCATTCACATGCGCGAGGCGCGAGAGATAGGTGTCACCGCCCGGACCATCAATGATGATGAAGTCGCAGGCTTTCTTGAGGCGCGCCACGCTGCTGAGGAAACGCTGGGTCTCCTCCGATTCAGCCTTGTCGAGGTCCCTTTCCGTGGACGCATCCACGCGAACGATTTCGGGCATGGGCAGACGCGCGCCCGTGGACTGCATCCAGCGAAGGCGATTCTCGAGATACCGGGTCAGGCTGCGCTGGCGCACGTCGAGGTCAATGACGCCCACCTTCTTGCCCATGCGCATCAGCGCAACGGACAGGTGCATGGAGACCGTCGACTTGCCCGCACCGCCCTTTTCATTGCCAACGACAATGACGCGGGCCTCGCGCTGCTGCGCTGACAGGTCCGGGCCGCTATCCGTGGTGAGCGGGGCGAATCCATCAGCGGGCATTATCGACAACTCCTAGTGTACTCGGTCAGCAGATCAGGGCTCAGGCGACGTGGGACATTTCCGAACCGGAAGACTTTCCGGTGGAGACCACATCCATGAACAGGTCGGCATCTTCCATCGGCATGTCGCCGAAATGCGCCGCCATGGGCTCGCCATCAAACAGCAAATCATCCGACATGATCGGACCGAAGGCAGCGTGCTTCGGCATCTCGGCATTGACCGGCGCATGCGCCGCTATGTCGGTCAGCAGGCCGCGCAGGCTGGAGAGCGTGCCGGAGACCCGCCCCAGATCGCGGGAATAGAGTTCCGCAGATTCCGTCACCGGGCTGCCATCGCGGTCGAACATCCATTCGTCCACCGCATTCGGGTTCAGGTATTCGGTGATCGGCTCCGGCATTGCCATGTCTGCGGCGGCAGATTTGCCGGCGGCCAGACGGAGACCGATGGAAAGCGCGAATGTTTTGAGCGGAGCGAGAATGCGGTGTGTCATGGGTTTGAAATTCCTCCGAATGGGTTAACAACGCGTTTACGAAATCCTCTGGCAGGATGTTTTAAACAATCCTCATACGGGAACTTTTCATAGTGAATTCCAAGACAGGTACGTTAACGGCCGCGGTACGCTCGCGGGCCGAGTTGCAACAACAGGTTCGCGCCTGGCGCCAAGCCGGTGAAACCATTGGATTTGTTCCCACAATGGGGGCACTTCATGGGGGGCATTTATCGCTGGTGAAGACGGCTGCAACCCGTGCAACAAAGGTCGTGGCCAGCATATTTGTGAACCCCACACAGTTCGCTCCGGGCGAGGATTTCGACACCTACCCCCGGGACGAATCGGCCGACCGGGCAAAACTCGATTCGGTCGGATGCGATCTGGTCTACCTGCCTGCCGTGGAGGAAATGTATCCCGACGGCACCCGAACCAATGTCCGGGTGGAGCAGATGTCGGACCTGCTGGACGGCATCTACCGGCCGCATTTCTTCTATGGGGTCGCAACCGTGGTGGCGCGCCTCTTCCTCCATGTTCAGCCGGACGTGGCGGTTTTTGGCGAGAAGGATTACCAGCAACTCCAGATCATCCGGCGGATGGTGCGCGATCTCGGTTTTCCGATCGAGATTCTCGGCGGCCGGACCACGCGCGATCCGGACGGCCTCGCGCAATCTTCCCGCAATCTGTACCTTACATCGGAAGAGCGTCGCGCAGCGGGCGCCCTGCAGGCCGCCCTGCACCGCGCCTCCGTTCGGCTGTCCCTCGGCGCGAAGCCTGCGGAAGTCCTGTCAGAGGCCCGCGACCTGATCATGGCGTCGGGATTTCGTGAAATGAATTATGTCAGCCTGGTCGATCCGGATACGCTGGAAGACCTGCCGGACGCCCCCTTGCCGGACGGCACTGTGGCCCGCCTTCTGGGTGCCGCCTGGCTGGGCAAGACCCGTCTGATCGACAATATCAGCGTGACGCGGTGAAATCCGACAGGGCGGACAGAACGGCCTGATTGTCCTCAGCCGAACCGACGGTGATGCGCAGCCGGGCTGGCAGGCCATATCCGCCAACCGCCCGCACCAGGATGTTGCGCGCTTTCAGGTATTCGTTGGCCGCGGCGGCCCGTTCCGCCGTGCCGAAATCCGGCAACACGAAATTGGCGTGGCTGGGTGGCGTCGCGAGGCCGATGGCATTCAAGGCGCCTGTCATGCGTACCCTCCAGTCGGAATTGTGTTCGCGGCTGCGACTCAGAAACTCCACATCCTGGATGCTGGCCATGCCGGCCGCGACGGCCAGTCCGTTGACGTTGAACGGCCCGCGAATGCGCTGATAGGTCTGCGCGACTGCTTCCGGCATGTAGCCCCAGCCGAGGCGAAGCGCGGCCAGCCCGTGGATCTTCGAGAAGGTGCGCATCATCACCGTGTTTGCCCGGCGGTCGACCAGATCCCGGATCCGGGCCTCGTATTCGGGTCCGACATATTCGGCATAGGCGCCATCGACCACGAAGAGGACATGAGGCGGCAAGCTGTCCTGGATCTGTGTCAGGGCGTCGACCGGCAGCATCGTCCCGGTCGGATTGTTGGGGTTCGCCAGAAACAGGATTTTCGTCCGCGGCGACACAGCGCCGAGAATGGCATTGACGCCGGCCGTCAGCTCCGTTTCCGGCACGGTCACCGGGTCCGCCCCATGCGACAGGGCCGAGACGCGATACATGGAAAAGGCGTGTTCCGTGAACAGGATCTCGTCGCCCGGCCCGGCATAGGCCTGGGTCAGGAGGTGAATGATTTCGTCGGAGCCGGCTGAGACAACCACGCGCGCAGAGTCTGCGATCCCGGTCGCTGCGGCGATCGTTTCCCGCAAGGCCCGATATTCCGGGTCCGGGTACACGTGCACATCAGCGGCGACCGCCTTCATCGCCTCGATCGCCTTCGGACTGGGCCCGAACGGGTTTTCATTCGAGGCCAGCATGATCACATGGCCTTGCGCACCGGCCAGTTTGCCGCCGGGCACATAGGGCTTTGTCTGCAGGATGTGCGGGAGGGGTTTGATCTCGGTCATCGCCGCGCGGCTTACACGAAACCTGCCGGTTTAGGAACTCCGGAATTGACAGCTAGCGGCGGGGTGCCGCTGTGGATTCCCTCAGCATCAGCTTGTAGTCGAGCAGCTTGTGGCGGGGAGCGTCCCCGCCGGGCGTCGAATCCTCCAGCAGCATGCTGACCGCCTCTGCGGCCAGTTCCCGGCTGGGCTGATAGATGGTCGTCAGGGACGGGCTGATCGTGGTGGCAAGCGGTGTATCGTCGAACCCGACCACAGACAGGTCGCGCGGCACTGTGATCTGGCGCCGATAGGCCACGGCCAGCACCCCGGCCGCCATATCGTCATTACAGGCAAAAATGGCTGTCGGCCGATCCTGGAGGGAAAGCAGCGCTTCGGCGCCGGCCACACCAGAGTCGAACGCGAAATCTCCGTCTCGAACCAGGTTCGGGTCCGCCTCGATCCCGGCGTCCGACAATGCCTGCTGGTATCCGGCAAAGCGGCGCACAGCTTGCGCATGACTATCGGCGCCCTTGATGAAGCCAATGCGGCGATGCCCCAGCCCGATCAGGTATTCCGTCATCTCGCGGGCTGCCGCCGCATCATCAATGGCGACGTCCTGGCCATGCTCAACATCTTCTGCGGGCGCGATCCGCACGAAGGGGATGTTCCGGTTCTGCAATTCGGAGATCAGTTTGGCGTCATCCGACAAGGGCGGGGTCAGGATGGCTCCTGCCAGTTTTGTCTCGGCGCGCAATGCAAGAAGGGACGGATGATTGTCGCTGCAATCCTCCGTGATCAGGCTGTAGCCATAGGCCTGACACCGCTGCAGGGCGCCGAGTTGCACTTCGCCGATATAGTTCCGGGACGGGTTTGCATAGAACAGGCAGATGATCTGGCTGTGCCGTGCCCGCAGGTTCCGGGCATTGTGATTGGTGCGATAGTTGAGCGTCTTGACCGCTTCAAGCACCTTTGACCGGGTCTCTTCCCGGACATTGGTCTCGCCATTCAGCACACGGCTGACGGTCTTGAACGAGACGCCAGCCTCGCGCGCCACATCAATGATGGTCGCGGGGCGGGCATGCCCGGAGGCCCAGTGCGTTTTCAGCCCGTCAGTCATCGCGGCTCCTCTGCTGGAACCCTCAAACGGTGGACGCCCGCGCAGCGAGAAAACGCTGGAGACACAAATTGTCCGCCAAAGAAGGCCTGACGGACAAACTAGCGTTATTTTCCCGGAAGTGACAAGGCCTCGACCACCGGAGGCGTGGGCGAGGCCTTGCACAGGCCGCAGGCTATTTCAGGCTGCGATTGACCAGGTTCTCGAGCATTTCCTGGCGGCCGCTTGCGTGCGAAGGGCTGAGGCCGGCCTTGGCGGCGTGATCCGCGATGCTCTCCAGGCTGGCGCCTTCAGACAGCATCATCTTGCCGAGATCGGAGTTTTCCCAACCCGCATAGCGGTCAGCCTTGAATTTCGCGATATCCCCGCGCTCCAGGATGTCTGCTGCCGAGAGCAATGCCCGTGCGAGCGCATCCACGCCGCCGACATGGGCATGGAACAGGTCTTCAACCGAGCTGGACTGACGACGGACCTTGGCATCGAAATTGAAGCCTCCGGTATCGAGCCCGCCGGACGGCAGCAGCTCGATCAGCGCCAGCGTGATGTCCCGGATATCGAGATTGAACTGGTCGGTATCCCAGCCATTCTGATAGTTGCCGCAATTGATGTCGATCGACCCCATGATGCCGAGCGACACTGCCGTCGCGATCTCATGCGCAAAACTGTGACCGGCCAGGGTCGCATGGTTGGGCTCGATGTTGACATGGACCTCGTCCTCGAGGCCGAACCGCTTGAGGAAGCCGTACACGGTTGCGCTGTCGAAATCATACTGGTGGTACATCGGTTCGTGCGGCTTGGGCTCGATCAGGATTTTGCCCTCGAACCCGATCTTGTGCTTGTGGTCGACGACCATGGCGAGGAACCGGCCGAAATTGCCAAGCTCCCGGTCAAGGTCAGTGTTGAGCAGTGTGTCATAGCCTTCCCGGCCGCCCCACAGCACATAATTCTCGCCGCCGAGCGCATGGGTAACCTCCATGCAGTCACGGATCTGGCGAACCGCAACAGCGGCCACTTCCGGATTCGGATTAGTCAGGCCACCGGCACCAAAGCGCGGATTGCTGAACAGGTTCGCCGTCCCCCAAAGGAGATTGATCCCCGTGGCTTCCTGATAGGCAGCGAGCCGGTCACCCATCCGCTTCAGATTGCTGGACAGTTCATCCGGCGTCGGAGAATCTTCCGTCACATCCACATCGTGGAAACAGTAATACGGCAGGCCGAGCTTGCTGAAGAACTCGAAGGCGGCGGCCATCTTCGCGTCGGCTGCAGCGCGATCATTTACAGCGCCGTGCCAGGGGCGATTGAACGTTCCGCCGCCAAACACGTCGAAGCCATCCCAGCAGAACGTATGCCAATAGCACACGGCCATCCGCAGATGGTCTTCCATCCGCTTGCCCAGCACGATCTGGTCCTTGTCATAGTAGCGATAGGCCAGCAGGTTCTCGCTGTCCGGTCCTTCAAATCTGATCGGGTCGATGCCCTTAAAGACGGGGTCGCCGCCCACCTTGATTTGTCCGTCAGCCATAGTTCACTCTCCTCAAAAGGCATCTTTCAGCATACGGTACAGCGTACCGAATTTCTCATGTTTCGGGGCAAGCCGGTCGCGGTCGCTCTCCTTCGGCTCCACGATCTGCAAAACAGCTGGCGCGTCGAACATGTCCTCAATCGAACCTCCCATGATCGCATAGCGCGCAAGCCTGGCAGCGCCATAGGCAGGTCCCGTTGCCGCGCCATCGCGGTACACCATGGGCGTGTCGAGGACGGCCGCCAGAATGCGGCCCCAATAGGTTGACTGGGACCCGCCGCCGATCACGGAAATGGAATGGACATCGACGCCGGAATCGACGAGCGCCCGGAACCCGTCCGCCATGCCAAACGCCACACCTTCCAGCACGGCCTGACCGATCTGAGCGGGCCCGGAATCATGGGTCAGACCGAACAGGACACCCGATGCATGGGGATTGTTGTGAGGCGTGCGTTCGCCAGACAGATAGGGGAGGAAGAATTCAGGTCCACCAAGACCTGTCTCTGTCTGCGCGCGTTGCACGAGCTCGCCAGCATCGGGCGCCCCGGTCAGTTTGACGGCCCAGTCGAGGCAACTGGCTGCGCTCAACATGACCGACATCAAATGCCACCGGTCCGGCAGGGCATGGCAGAAGGCATGCGCTGCAGACTCCGGATTCGAACGAAATGTGTTGCCTGCGACGAAGATTACGCCGGACGTGCCTAGTGACAGCAGTGCCTCGCCCTCGTCGATGACCCCGACGCCCGCAGCGCCCGCCGCATTGTCGCCGCCACCTGCCACGACAGGCACGCGATCCATGCCCCAGGCCTCGGCGGCTTCCTGACGCAGGATGCCGGTGACCTCGTGGCCTTCATAAAGTTTCGGCATGTGGTCCACGGTCAGACCGCAGGCCGCCAGCAATTCCCCCGACCAGTCCCGCCCTGCCACATCCATCCACAGCGTGCCCGAAGAGTCGGACATGTCGGATGCGAGATCCCCGGTCATTCTGAGACGCACATAGTCTTTCGGCAGCAAGACCTTGTGCACCTTCTCGAACAGGGCCGGTTCATGCCGCCGGACCCATTCGAGCTTTGGCGCCGTGAAGCCGGGCATGACGAGATTTCCGCCTTCCGACACGAAGGCGGGCGTAGACGCCTGCAGATCTCGGCACTCGGCAAAGCTGCGCCCATCATTCCACAGGATCGCGGGGCGGATCGATGCCAGCGACTTGTCCAGCAGGGTCGCGCCGTGCATCTGGCCAGAAAGACCGACCGCCTGCACCTTGTGGCGACGGTTCACGTCCAGCTTGGCGACGGCCATATTGGTCGCGGTCCACCAGTCGGAAGGATTCTGCTCCGACCAGAGCGGCTTCGGTCGCGAAATGGGCAGGTCAGCCTGGCTGACTTCAACCTGGCGCCCTGCCTCATCGATTAGCGCGGCCTTCACGCTCGATGTTCCGATATCGATCCCTAGAAACACGTGTCCGATGTCCTCCCGGCGGCCTGATTCTGGGCGGCCGCTCCATAAATGATACCGCTATCATTTCATTTTTGATGCGGCAAGGGCGGAAATTCAATTGGTGAAACTACGCAGTCGAAGTCCGTTTCCGTAGCGTCACACGGCCGGATTGAGGGATTCCCCTTCTTTTCATGTTAGCGTTCGCATGCTTTGTGATCGAGATAATTTGAAATGAGGAAACGGAATTGGCCGACTCCACGTCACACGCAAAACTCACACTCGAGTCGGATACGCTGGTGCTGACCCTTTTGCCCGATCTAGGCGGCAGCGTTGGCAACCTGACCTATCGGGGAATCGACGTTCTGCGGCCCTTTGATGAGGTCGGGGTGGAGAGCCCGTTGCATACGGGCGGGTTTCCGCTCTTCCCATTTTCGGGCCGGATATCCGATGCCCGGTTCGACTGGAACGGTCGCGCCGTATCCCTGACGCCGAACTTCCTGCCGGAGCCGCACGCGATCCATGGTCAGTCGTGGCTCGACAGATGGCAGGTCGTGGACAGCGGCCCGGAGACGGCCTGTCTGGAGTTCAAGTATGCGCCCTCCGACTGGCCCTGGGCCTATCGCGCGGAGCAGGCGTTCCGCGTCACCGCCAATCGCCTCGACCTGATCATGACACTGACGAATACAAGTGACGAAGACATGCCAGCCGGGCTCGGGTGGCACCCCTATTTTCCTCGGGGCGATGCCCGGTTCAGCGTTCCGGTCGACAGGATGTGGACAGCAGATTCCGGCATGATCCCGGACCGTCTCTCCTGCCCGCCCCCATCTGCCGACCTGACCGGCTGGCAATCAGTGAATGAAACCGACCTGGATAACGCCTTCACCGTTTCAAGCTGTGTCAGCCGGATCGAATGGCCCGCCCAAAAGATTGCCGTCGATCTGGAATCCGACAGCCTCTTGGGCCATGTCGTCGTGTACACGCCTCCTGGCGAGGATTTCTTTTGCGTCGAACCGGTCAGCCACGCGCCTGACGCTGTAAACAGCCGGCACTCCAGGGAAGTGACCGGCCTGCACACCCTTGCGCCGGGGGAAAGCCTGTCAGCAAAGATCACGCTGACCGTGCGGGAACTGCCCGGACGCTAGCGCTTCAGTCTGGAAACCGAATCCCGCTCGATGATGGCCACGTCGAGCACCGGATTCAGATTGTGTGCATTGGCCCCGTCCTCGGAAATGAAAGACGCCAGCAGGTCCACTGACTGATAACCCATTTCGGCAATGGGCTGGCGAACCGTGGTCAGTTGCGGCCAGATGGCGCTGGCAATGGGCGTGTCATCATATCCGACCACCGAGATGTCTTCCGGAACGCGTTTGCCGTGCCGAAAGGCCGACGCGATCACGCCGGCGGCCATGTCGTCATTGCTGGCGAAGATGGCAGTCGGCAGGTCATCCAGTTCCAGCATGGCGTCTGCCGCCTCCATGCCACTGCGATAGGTAAACCGCCCGCGACGCACAAGCGCCGGGTCGATGTCCAGTCCGTGTTCCTTCATCGCCATCTGGAAGCCGCTATAGCGCCGATGCGAAGAAACCTGGTCTTCCGCCCCGATCACAAACCCGATCCGGGTGTGACCATGCTCGATCAGGTATTCCGTCATCCGCTTGGCGGCCGCTTCATCATCGATGGACAGGCTGGTGCCTTCCTCCGGGCGAACCCTTGGCGCGATCAGCACGCAGGGAATGCCGGCCTCTTCGAGTTTCGACAGCAGGAGATCGTCTTCGCTGAGGGGGGGGACAACAAGAATGCCATCCAGTCCTGCGCCGCTGACACGGCCGACAAGTTCGTCGACATCTTCGGGGTCCTGATAAGAGGAGAAATCCTCCAGAACGAGGTGATGGCCCGCTTCCCGGCACCGGTTCATGGCGCCGATCAGCAATTCGCTGAGATAGGAATTACTGGGATTGTTGAAGATCATTCCAATGAAGAGCGAGCTGCCGCCGGCGAGACTGCGGGCGAGCAGGTTCGGCCGGTATTTCAGTTCGCGAATGGCCTCTTCGACCTTGGCACGTGTGGCTTCCCGCACCACGTCGCGGCGGTTCAGAACGCGCGAAACAGTCATCTGGGACACGCCGGCCAGTTCTGCGACTTCCTTGATGGTGGCGTGCTGGCGTCTGCCAGTTTTTGAAATCTTTTCGGCCATTCCTGTCTGTCTCTTCCCGTCGGCGGGCTCCCTGTCTCGATTCATCGGCTATGCCTGATGGTCGCCGGTCGCTCGGACCTCATCGTGTTTCTGCAAGATTTTCAAGACGATTCAGCCAGATGGGGTAATCTGGCGCAGCTCATGAACGGACTGGCGCCGCACGCAGGGCCGCCGCGACCGCCTCCCGCATCGGCTTGGCGCGATAGGCCGAATCGTAGAGCGTCGGTCGCTTCGGCAATCCGTCTTCGCGCGGCTTGAATCCCTGCAACCAGCTGTGATGGTCGGCCAGTCCCCAAACCAGGAGGTCCTTTGTCTCGCGATAGCTGAACATCATGTCCAGATAGTCCCGCGTGAAGGCCGCGATTTCCCGGTCGCGCTCTGCAATTCCGGGGGCCATCATCGAGTCATTGACGTCGAATTCGGTCAGATAGATTTCGAGCCCCATGCCGACGGCCTCATCGACGAAATTGCGCCAGATGCGTTGCTGGGTCGGCGTGAAAGCCGAGGGTGGCGCGTCATTCGAATGACTCTGGATGCCCAGAGCGTCCACAGGCGTGTCATTTCGTTTCAAACGTTCCAACATCCGCAGCACCCCGCTTCGGTGCTTTTCATGACTGGGTTCCCAGCTCATGTAATCATTGTATGCGAGTGTTGCGCTTGGTGCGGCCTCCCGGGCCGCATGGAACGCGGCGTCCAGGACCTCCGGCCCCATGGCGCGGGTCAGCGACGTTTCCCGGATCTCGCCCGTTTCCGGATCAATCGTCTCGTTGACGACATCCCAGGAATAAATGAAGCCGGCATCGCGCGCAGCGACCGCCTGAACATAGGTGCGCAGGAGTGTCTCGGCTTCCACCGCGGACGAGAAAGTCGTGTCATTGACCCAGTCCGGCAGCCATTGCGGATGCTGCCACAGCAGGGTGTGACCGCGCATGCCGAGGCCGTGAGCCTTGGCAAATTCGACGAGTGCATCGCCCGGGCCCCAGTCCATCTTCTCCGGCGTTGGCTGGATCGTGTACATCTTGTGCTCATTCTCGGCGACGATGATCGCACATTCCGCCAGGACGATGTCGACATAGTCCGGTTGATGGATTTCTCTCGCATCCATCGCGGTGCCGAAGCGGATGCCTTTCCCGGCAGCAAGAGTCTTGAGCGGCACATCTCCGGAGTCGCCCGATGCCGTCTCGCCATTGCCGTGGGCGCAGGCTGCGGAGCCAAGAGTGCCTGCCATCAGGGCAAGCGTGTGGCGTCGAGTGAATTCGGTCATGTGGGCCTCCCGGAATTTGCCAGCCCGAAACGGGCTTGGCCTTTTAATTATGATACCGCTATCATAACCGGAACAGAAACCGGGTCCAGACCGGACGTCCGACAGGGAGTGACATGATGAGACCGAAACTGACCGCCGGCCTGATGGCCAGTGCAGCCATGGCCGGGCTGGCCGCCTGTGGACCGGCAGCAACAGACGCGCCGGAGCAGACCGAACTGCCCCAGGCCCAGACAGATGTAGCAGAAGCCCGCTTTGCCTATCTGACCTATTCAGGCCAGGATCCGGTGTTCGAGACGCCTCTGGCACCGGACGAGGCCCGGAACCCGATACTCGCTGGCTATTATCCTGATCCAAGCGTGGTGAAGGTCGGCGCCGACTATTACCTCGTGAACTCCTCTTTCACCCACTATCCGGGCATTCCGGTGTTCAACAGCCAGGACCTGATCACTTGGACGCAGATCGGCAATGTGATCGACCGACCGGACATGCTCGACTTTTCCGGTCTCACCGTGTCGCGCGGTGTCTTTGCCCCGACAATCGAATTTCATGATGGCCGGTTCCACGTCATCACGACTTGTGTCGATTGCGGCGGGAATTTCATCGTGACAGCAACCGACCCGGCGGGCCCATGGTCCGACCCGGTCTGGTTGCCGCATATCGGCGGTATCGATCCGTCGCTCTTCTTCGATGAAGACGGCAAGGCCTACATCCTGAACAATGATGCGCCGGAGGGAGAGCCGTTGTATAGCGGGCACAGGGCGGTCTGGATTCGCGAAGTCGACCCGGTCACCTTCGAGCCATTGTCGGATGCCGTGGTAGCCGTGAATGGCGGCGTTGACCTGTCGGCGGAGCCTGCCTGGATCGAAGGCCCTCACCTCTACAAGGTGGACGGACGATATTTTCTGAGCGCGGCCGAAGGGGGCACGGGCCCGCAACACTCCCAGGTCATTTTCACGGCGGAGTCTCCGCTGGGGCCTTTCACGCCGCATCCGGACAATCCGGTCCTGACACAGAGAGACCTTCCGGAAGACCGCCCTAATCCCATTACATCTGTCGGCCATGCGGATTTCACACAGGATGCCGACGGGAACTGGTGGGCCGTATTCCTGGGCACGCGCCCCTATCAGGGCAATGAATACAATACCGGCCGGGAAACCTTCCTGATGCCGGCCTATTGGGACAATGGCCTTCCGCGCATTACGGCCCCCGGGGACGTGCTGCCCTATGTGATCGACCGGCCGGACCTGCCCGTACAGCCCGAGGCCCCTCTGCCACTGACCGGAAACTTCACTCACACGGACACATTCGTCGGGGACACCCTGCCTTTGCACTGGTTGCGTGTGAGAACGCAATCGGACGACTGGTTCAGGCTGGACGACGGCGATCTTGTCATTTCGGCGGGTCCGGTCCGTCTCGGCGATGCCGGGCATCCCACCCTGCTCGGCCGCCGCCAGCAGCACACACATGCGGAAGCCTCGACCGAGGTCTTGTTCAAGCCGGCGGACGCATTGGATGAAGCTGGGCTCGCCGTGTTCCAGAATGATGCCGCCTATTACACACTCGGCGTGTCTCGCTCCAAAGACGGACAGGAAATTGTACGGGTGCGCCGGCGCAGCGAAGAGACGTCAGGACGCGATGGAGAATTGGTGGCAGAAATGCCGGTCGCGTCGGAAACGGGCGAGCCGGTCCGGTTGAAGATCGTGTCCGACGGGCCCGATCTGGCATTCTACCAGGCCGCCCCAGAAGGCGACTGGCAGGCGATCTCTCTTGGCCAGGATGGCACGATGCTCAGCACGGACAAGGCAGGCGGGTTCGTCGGAACGCTGTTCGGACTCTACGCCCAATCTGCAGGCAATTGAAATGCAAAGGGGCGGCCTCTCGATGAGACCGCCCCTTCCCCCTCGCCCCCCGGAGCAGATTACCGCTCCGAACAGGATCCGCCAGTTGACGGCTCAAACCGGATGTCCGCAATGGCTACGGTCCCGGCATCCACCGTGGCGATCACGGCCGGAATGCTGATATTGGTCAGATCCGTGAGCCCCATGCAGGCGGAGGGCGCGCGATATTCTGCCCATTCCGCCCCGGATACGTTGAACACTTCAGCGGTTTCGCAATGACCGTTCTGGTCGCATGCGCCGCTGATCATGAGTTCATGCTCTCCGCCATCCGGCACCTTGCCGGCGAAGACGATGTCCAGTCCCGTCTCACCAGAATCGCTGAGATCAACTGCATTTGCGAATGATCCGATATAGAGCGCCCCGGACGGTTCGGACCACGACATGACCAATGCGTCTTCCTGAATCTCGTAGTCAGTCCGGGACACGCTGAGGCCCGCGAGTTCCGTCGCGCCCGCAGGCAGGGTCGTATATGACCCTTCGAAAGCCAGCAGCGCGCTCCAGCGGTCGCCCGGCCGTCCCCGCTTGAACAGGGTCCGCGGATCCGCATTGCCCTTCAAGTCTTCCGACAGGCCCGGATCTTCGCTGAGTTCGCCCACAAAGGCGGTGTCGCCATCATAGCTGAGACCATATCCGTAGGCGAACAAGGGATCATAAGGCGCATCGGACGGGTTCAGCAGTCCCGGCTGCGCCGTTGCTGGCCAGGAATAGGAAAGCCGTCCCGTGAAATCGAACTCCGGATCGGTCCGGAACAGGACGTCTGCAACGCCGCCACCTTCGGATCCCGGCAGCCAGGCAGCAACGAAGGCATCGGAATCATTGATCTCCGGGTTCACCCAGAGCGGACGACCGGACAGGAAGACCGACACAACCGGAATGTCGCGATCACGATAGGTTTCAAGGATCTCCGTATCGAACCCGTTCGGCACAAAGTCCATCGTCCGGATATCACCAATACCCTCAGCATAGGGATTCTCGCCGTACACCGCAATTACGACATCGGCGTCGACTTCCTGTTCCCCGGTCGGGTCGAAGATCAGCGTGCCACCTCCGGGCAGTAATGCCTTTTCGATGCCTTCCAGAATGGACTCGCCATTCGGGAAATAGCTGTTGTCATACCCGCCGCCTTGCCAGGAGAGGGTCCAGCCGCCGGCCGTCTTGGTGATGCTGTCTGCACCATCGCCGACAACAAGCACTGTCTGGTTCGTACTCAGCGGCAATGTGTTGTCATTGTTCTTCAGAAGCACAAGCGACTCACGCACGGCGCGGCGCGCGATATTGCGCGCTTCCGGTGTGGCAAGCAGGCTCTCATCATTAGCGCCGGGGCGCTGGCTCGGTGCAGGCTTGTCGAAAATGCCGTAAGCGAGTTTCACACGCAGGATCCGGCGCACGGCATCATCCAGACGCTCCATCGGGATATTGCCACCCTTCACGTGCTGGAGCGTGCTTTCATACAGGCCCTTCCAGCTGTCGGGTGCCATATACATGTCGAGACCGGCATTGAGGGATTGCGGGCAATCCGTATTCGTACAGCCTGGGACCTGGCCGTGCCCGTTCCAGTCACCCACGATAAACCCGGTGAAGCCCATACGGTCCTTCAAAACTTCCGTCAGCATGGCGTGGCTGCCATGCATCTTGACGCCCTGCCAGCTGGAGAACGAGGACATGACCGTTTGAACCCCGGCTTCGAGCGCCGAGAAATAGCCCTGGGCATGAATGTCGATCATCTGCTGTTCGGTGGCCTGGGTTTCGCCCTGGTCGATCCCGTCCAGCGTGCCGCCATCTCCAACATAGTGCTTGGCGCTGGAAATCACCCGGCCATTGCCGAGGAACCCATCCGTGTCGGGACGCCCCTGCAGGCCGTAAACGATGCGTTCGGCATAGGCCCGGACGATTTCTGGGCGTTCGGAATATCCTTCATAGGTGCGGCCCCAGCGGTCATCGCGCGGGGTGGCAATGGTAGGTGCAAAGGTCCAGTCGTGACCGGACACAATCAGTTCCTCGGCCGTGATGCGCGCAATGTCCTCGATCAGATCAGGATCGTTCGCGGCTCCGAGACCAATGTTGTGCGGAAAGATGGTCGCGCCGGCGAGGTTGGCATGTCCGTGAACGGCATCGATGCCCCAGATGATCGGAATGGCAATCTCGACACCTTCCGGATCGACGGACGCCTCCCAATAGGCGTCTGCCGCAGCGATCCACGCGTCCATTGGTGCGAACGCGTCATCGCCGGGCGCAGAACTGCCGCCGCTCAGGACCGACCCCAGCCGGTATTGCTTCACCTCTTCCGGTGTGACGCTGTCACTGTCGGCCTGGATGACCTGCCCGACCTTCTGCTCAAGGGTCATCTTTGACATGATGTCATCGATGCGGGCCTCGATGACCGGGTCGAGTGCCGGGACCTTGATTTCCGGCCACAGGTCCGGCGTCACCGTGAGGTCGCGTTCCGTCATCAGCGCGGTCTGGACGGGTTCGGCGACGTCCGACATTTCGGCGGCCGCATTTTCGACCGGTGTGAGATTGCAGGCGGTGAGCAGCGCCACGCAAGCGGCCCCGCCCAGCAACGAGATGATTGACGATTTCCGGACGGACTTGGCCATCGTGACCTCCCTTGTTGTTTTGTGAAAACGCCCCCGCCGACGGATCGGCGGGGGCGGATAAAGTGCGGGCCTAGCCCTGCATTTCCTCAAGCTCGAGGCCCTTGGTTTCCCGGACTGCCTTGAACACGAAGAAGACCGAGATCAGGGCGCACACGGCATAGAAGCCGTACGCTCCTGCCAGCCCGATGCCGGCCGTTGCCAGCATGATCGGGAAGGTCATCGTGATCGCGAAATTGGCTATCCACTGGGCAAAGCCCGATACGGCAAGACCCGCGCCCCGCACCTGGTTCGGGAACATCTCGCCCAGGGCAACCCACATCACCGGCCCCCAGGACGCGTTGAAGAACACGACATAGGCGTTCGCCGAAAGCAGCGCGATCAGACCGTAGGTGCCCGGCAGGCTGACAGCCCCGTTCACGGTGACGGCGTTCGAGAAGCAGACAACCAGAATGGCCAGTGTCACCGTCATGCCGACGGAGCCAACCCAGAGCAGCGGCTTGCGGCCGATGCGATCGATCAGCAGGAGCGCAATAATCACGGCAACGATGGAGACCGCACCCGAGATGATGTTGATCAGCAGCGCATCGCTCTCGGAGAAGCCAACCGCCTGCCACAGAACTGCGCCATAATAGAAAACGACATTGATGCCGACGAGTTGCTGGAACACCGCCAGGCCGATCCCGACCCAGACGATGGGCTTGAAGCCGAACTGGCCCAGCGCGTCCTTCAGGGACGGCTTGTGATCATTGGCCAGCGATTCCTCGATCTCATCGACCTTGCGGCGGGCCGCCTTCGCGCCAGCGAGCCGGGTCAGAACGGAGCGGGCCTGATCGGTTGATCCCTGCGCCACGAGGAAACGCGGGCTTTCGGGAATGAAGAGAAGCGCAACCAGGAAGAAGACTGCCGGCAGCAATTCCATCCAGAACATCCAGCGCCAGGCTTCGAAGCCGAGCAGCCATTCATTCATGGCGGACCCGCCGGTCGCCTGCGCGATCAGATAGTTGGATACAAAGGCGATGAAGAGGCCGCTGATGATGGCCACCTGCTGGATCGAGGACAGGCGTCCGCGATACTTTGCCGGTGCGACTTCCGAGATATAGGCCGGAGACATGACGCTGGCAGCGCCGACTGCCAGGCCACCAATGATGCGGTAGATGACAAACTCGGTCGAGGAGCCGGCAATGCCGGAGCCGAAGGCGGAGATGATGAAACACACCGCGGCAACGATCATCATGGTGCGGCGGCCAAACGCGTCCGACAGGGTGCCTGCAAGGGCCGCGCCGACGGCGCAGCCCAGCAACATCGAGGCGACGTTGAAACCTGTGCCGATGTCCTGGGATTCGAAGGCCGCCCGCAGACCGTCCACGGTGCCGTTGATGACACCGGAATCGAAACCGAAAAGAAAGCCGCCGATCGTGGCGACGGCGGTGATGAGCAGGACCTGGCCAAAACTGCCCTGTCCAGTCTCTGAATGTACTGTCGTAGTTGCGTCGCTCATACCCGCGCGCCCTCCCTGAATCGCGGCAGGCAACCCCCTGCCCGCTTGTGTGATTATACCGAGGTTCTGCCTCGAATGTTATCGCACAACAAGGAGCCTATCAAAATCAAGTTGTCAACGTTGACACATGATGGAATTTCAACAGCGCCCACGAGTCGATGCGACGGTGACGCGCCAATAGCGCATCCCCGTCGATCTTCGTCCAGCTGTTTCGGACACCGCGGACCTGCCCCTATTTGGTGGCGCAGCTCTGATTGTAGGAGGCAATGTCCTGATTGAACTGGCGGGCAAGCGCCTGCAGGGCGAACTCGGTCTTCATCAGGTCTTTCTTCGACGATTCATAGTCGGCCTTGGCCGCATCGGCCTGTGCCGCATGACCGGCGGATGCCAGCCGGTGCACTTCCAGTTCTTCCCAGATATCGCCCTTGGCCTCGACGGTCTCGGCCATGGCGTCGCGCTTTTCCTGCATTTGCTGAATCTCGGCCTTTTTCGGCGCCAGGGTCGCCGCCATCGCATTGCACCGCTTCACATCCGCCGCCGTCATTGCCTCGGCCGTCGCAATCTGTGCGGCAAGGACAAGCAGGATACCGGTGGCGAGGGATCTGATCATGAAGAGGGGCCTTTCGATGTCTGGGCCTGTTTATGGCAGCGCGCTACTGAAGCAAAGCTGAATGGCCCTGCCCCGGATCCGCCGCATTTGGACCGGATCACTTGCGCTCGAGTTCCTCGCGGCGGCGTCCGCGCACCACCGCATCGATGATCTGGAAGATGGCAGAAAAATCCGTCAGCAGTTCCTTGACCCGGTCGACGCTGTCGAGCGGCTTGAACATGCTGCCGGGTTCGAACAGATCGCCGCCCTCCAGAGTGATGAACATCTCGCCGCCATCGAAGCAGGCTTTCAACCGCCCGCCATGAAAGGCCTTTTCGAGATCGACCAGATCCTGCATCAGGTCAGGCGTCAGCAGATAGCGGCTTTCGACCTGGTCTGTCGTGTAGACCTCGAAAATCTTCTCGAAAACCGGATCTTCGAGCGAGGCACGGCTCATGCCCTTGCCCCCGCCAAACCGGTTGAAGAAGCCGGCATCGCGCGTGATCAGGGTGCGCCCGTAGAACCGCTTGTCGAATTGCAGACGGAGACACTGGCCGCGAAACACGGTGACCCAGCGCGTCCGGCTGCGGCCCTTGGAATCGGTTGAGGAACGCCGCTCCTCGAGGTGCGCCTCGAACAATTCGAAGTCGACGCCATTGCGCTGGCCGGTCAGAAGGTCCTCATAGCTCGCACGGTCCCAGCCCGGCACGGTCCGGACCTGACGATGGCGGTAGATCGACTCGATCGACCCGGGTTCGGCCGCGAAGGAGAGGCCGAGTTCCCGCACGACAGGCTGGACAATCAGATCCTTGGCTTCCCGGCCGAGGCGGCGGACATCGCGCCCGCCCCAATAGAGATAGCCGAGACCGATCACGACTGGCGCAATGGCGGCCAAAGGATGCCGGATCAGAAATGCCCCGGCGAGCCCTCCAATCAGGGCGAGCGCAATGCCGACATAGCGTGCCTGGCGCGCCTTCGCGACGGCGGCCTCGCGTTCGGCCTCGCGGGTGAGCAGGGCCGGACGGATTTCGTCCTGGAAGAGGCGCGGGAAGTTGCGGAACTCGTCCGGCAGGTCGCCCAGCGTTTTCACGACGTCAGGGTCCAGGGGCAAGGGGTCGGTCAGGGACGGGTCCTGAGTCATAAGGGGCGGCCTCTCAATCAAAGACCGCCCCAGTTAAGCTCGGATTCCGTGACAGGTAAAACCTGTATCAGATGTCGGCATAGACGTGGCGTTCGCCCTCGAAGCCCGGATGCGTGGTCGCGCCCTTGTGGGCCGGGCCGACCAGGGCAGCGAATTTCTGCAGGGCGCCGGAGCCGTAGGCTGTGACCCGCGGCTTCCAGTTGCGCTTGCGGTCTTCCAGTTCGGCCGGGGTCAGGTGCACGTCGATTGTGCCCTTTTCCGCATCAATGGTGATGATGTCGCCATCCTGGATCAGGCCGATCGGACCACCTTCCTGCGCTTCGGGACCGACATGGCCGATGCAGAAGCCGCGCGTGGCGCCGGAAAAGCGGCCGTCCGTTATCAAGGCCACCTTGTCGCCCATCCCCTGTCCGTAGATGGCCGCCGTGGTCGACAGCATTTCCCGCATGCCCGGGCCGCCTTTCGGACCCTCATAGCGGATGACCAGGACGTCGCCCTCATTGTATTCGCGGTGGGTGACGGCATGGAAACAGGCTTCCTCACCATCGAAAACGCGGGCCGGGCCCGAGAATTTCAGCTCGTGCAGCCCGGCGACCTTCACGATGGCACCATCGGGGGCCAGCGACCCCCACAGGCCCACGACACCGCCCGTCGGCGTGATCGGGTCGGTCGCGGGATGGATGACCTTCTGGTTCGGGTCCCATTCGATGTCTTCGAGGTATTCCGCCCAGGTCTTGCCGGTAACAGTCAGGCAGTCACCATTGATCAGGCCGGATTCGTGAAGGGTCTTCATCAGCATCGGCACACCGCCCGCTTCGCCGAAATCCTTGGCCACATAGTCGCCGCCGGGCTTCAGGTTTGCGATGTAGGGTGTCTTCTGAAAGATCTTGGCAACGTCTTCGAGGTCGAACTTGACGCCGCACTCATGGGCCATCGCCGGCAGGTGCAGCGCGGCATTTGTCGAGCCGCCGGTGGCCGCAACCACGATGGCGGCATTCTCGAACGCCTCGCGCGTGCAGATGTCACGGGGACGCAAATTCTTCTCAACCAGTTGCATCACGACTTCACCACTGGCCACGGCATAGCCATCGCGGTCGGTATAGGGGGCTGGAAGCGCGGATGAGAGCGGCAGGGCGAGGCCGATGGCCTCCGACACGCACGCCATCGTATTCGCGGTGAACTGGCCGCCACAGGCCCCGTCCCCCGGACAGGCCACCTTTTCAAGCGCGTGCAGCTTCTCGTCGGTCATGGAGTTGGAGCCGGCGGCATGGGCGCCGACGGCCTCGAACACGTCGAGCACGGTCACGTCGCGCCCCTCATATGAGCCCGGCAGGATGGAGCCGCCATACAGGAACACGCTGGGCACATTCAGGCGCAGCATGGCCATCATCATGCCCGGCAGGGATTTGTCGCACCCGGCAATTCCGACCAGTGCATCATAGGAGTGGCCGCGCATCGACAGCTCAACCGAATCCGCAATCGTATCGCGGCTGACCAGGGAAGACCGCATGCCTTCATGGCCCATCGCGATGCCGTCGGTGACGGTGATGGTGCAGAACTCGCGGGGCGTGCCATCGCCCTTTTTCACGCCTTCGGACGCCGCATGTGCCTGCCGCATCAGCGCCGTGTTGCAGGGGGCTGCCTCGTTCCAGCAGGATGCGACGCCGACCAGAGGCTTTTGAATGTCCTTGGTCGACAGGCCCATCGCGTAGAGATAGCTGCGGTGCGGAGCCCGTTCCGGTCCTTCGGTGACGTGGCGGGAGGGAAGTCTCGATTTGTCCCAGGTCTTGCTCATGAGGGTATTGTCCTGTCTGCTTTGCCTAGCCCCTAGCGCGCATATCTGTTGCGGGAAAGAGGCTATTCGTCACCATAGATGGCAGTTCTTGCCCCGGATGCATCGATGAGCCCCCGGTACATGCCTTCGGAATTGAAGATGAAGGCGAAATCGCCATCGGCGCCGATGACGATGACGCCGCCATCGCCGCCCAGATCGGCCACCTCGGCGAGCGCGGTGTCGGCAGCCTGTTTCAAATCATCGCCAGCCAGTTTCACCCGGTCGCAGATTGTCTTGGCCACGCCCACGCGAATGAAGTATTCGCCGTGCCCGGTGGCGGATACGGCACACACACCATTCTCCGCATAGGTGGCCGCCCCGATCAGGGGCGAGTCGCCGATTCGTCCGGCTGCCTTCGCCGTCATGCCGCCCGTGGTGGTCGCCGCGGCGAGATTGCCGTTCATGTCGATGGCAACCGCGCCCACCGTGCCATGGCGGTCTTCGGCGGTGCGCTTGCGATCCTTGAGGACGCGTTCAAGCGCATTCTGACGGCGCTCGGTGTAGAAATAGGAATTGTCGACCATGTCGAGGCCCTGCGACTCGGCAAAGGCGTCGGCGCCGTCTCCCGCGAACATGACATGCTCCGACTGCTCCATCACGGCGCGGGCCGCCCTGATCGGATTACGCACGCGCTTCACGCCCGCCACCGCACCGGCATTTCGGTCACGGCCGTCCATGATCGACGCATCGAGCTCATGTTCCTGGCTGGCGGTCATCACGGCGCCATAGCCGGCATTGAACAGCGGATCGTCCTCCATCGGGATGACCGCCGCCTCGACGGCATCCAAAGCGCTGCCGCCGGACCGCAGCACCTCCGCCCCGGCCTCCAGCGCGGTTTCCAGCGCAGCCGTGTAGGCCGCCTCCTTTTCCGGAGTCATGCCGTCGCGCGTGATGACTCCCGCGCCGCCATGGATCACGAGGCGCCATTCAGGCATGTCCGTTGCCGTTTCGGCCGGATCGGACGTTGCGCACGCGCCGAGGAAGACCGCCGCAGCGATCGTCAGGTAGCGAAATGTCATGAGGGCAGCTCCTGTTCATACCGGAACAGGATGCCCGCATTGGTCAGAGCCCTTCAAGCCCCTTTCGGGCGGCTTTCAGCTTTTCGCGGCGGGCCGTCCAGTCGACAATGCGCTCGCGGTTCTCCTCGACGATCTCGGCTGGAGCCCGGGAAACGAAATTCTCGTTGGACAATTTCTTCTCGGTCGACGTGATGTCCTTGTCGAGCTGGGCCAGTTCCTTGTCGAGCCGCTTGCGGGCCTCGTCGAGATCCACGATGTCCGCCACGGACAGGGCCGACATGGTTTCGCCGATCACGGCCGTGACAGCGCCTTCCGGTGTCGCATCTGTCATGGAAATGTCCTCGAGGCGAGCAAGCCGTTTCAGGACGTCTTCATGGCTCATCGCGCGATGTTCGATTTCAGGCCCGGCATTGACCAGCGTCAGCGGTAGCTTGGAGCCGGCCGGCACGCCAAGATCGTTACGCAGGGAACGCAGCTCGGTGATCATGTCGATCACCCAGTTGATCTCCTGGGCAGCGGCTTCGTCGACGAACACCTCCGTTGACGGCCAGGACTGATGCATCAGAAATCCCTTCTCCGTGGCCCGGCCTTCGGCGCGGCGGTCCCAGAGCTCCTCGGTGACGAAGGGCATGAAGGGATGCAACAGTTTCAGGGATTCATCGAGTACGTATCCGCAGACCATGCGGGTTTCCTGCTTGGCGGAATCGTCCATACCCGCCAGCAGAGGCTTGATGAGCTCCAGATACCAGTCGCACAGCGTGTTCCAGATGAATTTGTAGAGCGCGCCCGCGGCCTCATTGAACTTGTAGTCCTCAATGCCCTTGGTCACGTCCGCAGCACACTGAGTAAGCTCGGACAGAATCCAGCGGTTTACCGGACTTTCGATTCTGGAAAAGTCGATCTCGTCCGGCGCGCCGCATTCATTCATTTCGGCGAAGCGTGCCGCGTTCCACAGCTTGGTGGCGAAGTTGCGACTGCCTTCAACGGCCTGTTTGGAGAGGCGAATGTTGCGCCCCTGCCCGGCCATGCGGCCCATGGTGAAGCGCAGCGCGTCGGCGCCGTATTCGTCGACCAGTTCCAGCGGGTCCATGGCATTGCCCTTGGACTTGGACATCTTCTGCCCCTTCTCGTCGAGGACGAGGGCATGAATGTAGACATCCTTGAACGGAACTTCGCCCATGAATTCGAGACTCATCATCATCATCCGGGCAACCCAGAAGAAGATGATATCGAACGCAGTGACCAAAGTCGCGGTGGGGAAGAAAGTGTCGAGGTCCGGCGTCTCGTCCGGCCAGCCCTGCGTGGAGAAGGGCCACAGAGCGGAGGAGAACCATGTGTCGAGGACGTCTTCGTCCTGAACAAGTTTCTTGTCCGGACCGGCTTCAGCTTGCGCGTCCTCTTCACTCAAGGCGACATACGCATTGCCGTCTTCGTCGTACCATGCCGGAATCCGGTGCCCCCACCAGAGCTGGCGGGAGACACACCAGGGCTGGATGTTTTCCATCCAGTTGAAATAGGTCTTTTCCCAATTTTCCGGGATGAATTTGGTCTTGCCTTCTTTGACCGCTGCGATGGCGGGCTCGGCCATCGTCTTGGCGTCGACATACCATTGATCCGTCATCCACGGTTCGATGACGACGTTGGAGCGATCCCCGAAAGGCTGTTCGATCTTCAGGTTTTCGATCTCTTGCAGGAGTTCAGCGGCCTCGAATGCCTCGACAACTTTCTTGCGCGCATCGAAGCGGTCCAGACCGCGATACTCGGCCGGGATGCCGGCGGCGTCTGCATCCTCACCATCCACGATATGCGCGGTAGCGTTCAGGATGTTCAGCGGCGTATGACCCGCTCGCTTGCCGACCTCGAAATCGTTGAAGTCATGGGCGGGTGTGATCTTCACGGCACCGGAGCCCTTGTCCGGGTCGGCATATTCATCGGCGATGATCGGAATGCGGCGGCCTACAATGGGCAGCTCGACAAACTTGCCGATCAGGCCCGCATAGCGCGGGTCTTCCGGGTGCACGGCAACGCCCGTATCGCCCAGCATGGTTTCCGGGCGGGAGGTGGCGACGACGATATAGTCGCGCATCTCCTGATCCACGACATTGCCGTCTTCATCCTTGACCGGATGCATGTAGGTGACGCCATCGGCGAGCGGATAACGCAAATGCCAGTAATGGCCGGGCACTTCGCGCTGGTCGACTTCGAGGTCCGAAATCGCCGTCTGGAAGTGCGGGTCCCAGTTCACCAGCCGCTTGTCGCGATAGATCAGGCCCTTCTTGTACAACTCGACGAACACTTTGGTGACCGCGCGCATCATGCTGTTGTCCGGGTCGTTCCGGTCGCCCATTGTGAAGGCTTCCTTCGACCAGTCGCAGGACGCGCCAAGGCGCTTCAGCTGGCCGACAATCGCGCCGCCGGATTCCTCTTTCCATTCCCAGACGCGGTCCACGAATGCATCACGCCCCATGGAGCGGCGATCCTGATTGCCTTCCTGGGCCAGCTTGCGCTCAACCACCATCTGGGTGGCGATGCCGGCATGGTCTGTACCTGGCTGCCAGAGGACGTTCTTGCCGCGCATCCGCTCGAACCGGATCAGCACATCCTGAAGCGTGTTGTTGAGCGCGTGGCCCATGTGCAGCACACCGGTTACATTCGGCGGCGGAATGACGATGGAATAGGCCTGCGCAGACGTGTCGCCGGAGGGTTTGAAGCATCCGTTCTCTTCCCAGGCCTGATAGAGGCGTGGTTCGGCTTCGGCGGGGTCAAATCTTTGGTCGAGCATTGGTTCAGGCGTATTCCCTATAAAAGAAAAGGCGCGCCAGTGACGGCGCGCCCTTCCCTATAACGTATTTGTCAGGAGAGGCTAGCGCGCCATGCGGGCGATGCGCTGTACCTCGGCCTCGACCTTCTCATCGACGATCTTCGGCAGGTTGGCGTCGAGCCATTCCTTCATCATCGGCTTGAGCATCTCGCGAACGAGCCCTTCAAGCGTGTTGTCACTGCCGAGATCCATTTTCGAGATCAGCTTGCCGAGTGCGCCGGCGGCCGCATCGGCCGTCTGGTCGTCGGTCAGGACAGTTTGCTGGTAGCGTGCGGTTGCGGCCATGTCTTCCTCCACGGATGCTGCCAAAGGTGCGGGGGCAGCGGGTTCTGGTTCAAGCTCGATTTCGGGTTCCGGCTCCGGTTCCGGCGCCGTATCTTCGATCACGGATTCCGGGAACACTTCCTCGACGATTTCCTCGGCTTCTTCGGCCCTGGGTGCCGCGACAACGGCGCGAGCAGCCCCAAGCATCTCCTCGAAGCTCGGCGGTTCGCTGACTTCGTCGGCCTCGGCCTCGAACTGTTCGAATTCGACTTCGAACGCGTCTTCATCAGCTGAGTCGTCTTCCTCGAACATGACGTCATCGATGTCGTCGACATCGGCGGAGTCCGCCGCCACAGCGTCCTCCGTTACCGTGTCGACCGGCGTTGGCTCTGCAGCCTGCGGAGCCGTGTCATCATCCGAGATGATCTTGCGGATCGACGCGAGGATTTCCTCCATCGTCGGTTCCTTGTGCGCTTCATTGGCCATGGCCAGCCCCTTGATACTCTTTCGTGCGAATCCCGATGCATTAACCGCTACGGGGATTGTGTTAACAAGCTTTTATCGTTGTTAACGCGAGTCCCCGCCAGCGCCATCCAGAAGCAGCATGTCCGGCGACAATTGTCCGGTGGCCCGCAGCAGGCTGTGAGCCGCTACGTAGGAGTCACGTTCGGCCTGGACGAGGGCCAGTTGCGCCTCGAACAATTGCTGTTCCTGGTCCAGCACGTCCAGTGTGGTGCGGATGCCGACAGCGAGTTCCTCCTTGGCGCCGTCATACGCAATCCGGGCGGCTTCAACCTGTCGTTCGGAGGCCGCAATCGACCGCAGTGAGGCTTCGTAGCCGAACCAGGATTGTGCGATCTGGGCGCGGATGCTGCGCTGGAGCGTGTCGATCTGGCGTTGGGCCTGAGACCGTTGCAGGCGGGCGGCTTTCACCTGGCTCTGGATAAGTCCGCCCGAGAGCAGCGGAATCGTGCCCTGGGCAACGGCCGATACGCTGGAATCGCGTTGGGTGAAATCATTATAGGTTTCCTGCCGCGCTGCCGTGCCGACGATGCTGATCTGCGGCTTGTACTGGCCACGGGCCACTTCGATGGCTTCGCGGGCGGCCCGTTCGGCATGGCGGGCGGCAGCAAGGTCCGGATTGGTGTCGAGCGCAATCTGGACGGCGGCCTCGAGCGATTCCGGCAGCGGCGGCAGCGGTGGCGGCGGAGCCAGGTCGGTCGGGGTCAGGCCGGTGAGGAACTGGTAATTGGCAATGTCGGCCTCAAGCGTGGCCTGTGCGCCGGCCAGCGCCGCGCGCGCCCCCTCGAGACGGGCCTGCGAGAGCGACACATCGGTTCGCGTGACCACGCCGACATCGAACCGGTCCGAAGCAGCCCGGACCTGTTCGCCCGTTACTTCGACATTGTTTTCCCGGATGGCCACGGCTTCGAGATCGCTGCGCACATCGACATAGGCTGTGATGACCTGCAGGACGAGATCCTGCACGGCGGCGTCATATTGCGACTCGGCGGCATCGACGCCGGCCCGCGCCTGACGGATCCCGGCACGGATGCGTCCGCCGGTATAGATCGGTTTCGCTGCCTGGATCTGGGCGCTGGCAATCGGCCGGTCGCCATTGGTTCCCGACAGGTCTGCAAAGGCGGCATTGGAGTCTATGTATTCGTATCCGGCACTGCCGGAGAGATCGAGCGTCGTGCGCCCCTGTGCGCGGGCCTGTTCCACTGTCTCGACCGCGATTTCGGTCTCGACGCGCTGGGCCTGCAGGCCCGGATTGGTGGCCAGCGCCGCGCTGACGGCGTCAGACAGGGTCTCGGCCTGTGCGAGCGGCAAGCCGCCAGCGGACAGCGCCAGCAGCGAGACGGCAACAGTTCGGTGGATGTTCATGCGGCGCTCCCCTGAGATTCCGGACCGGTGCGATCCTTATATGCCTAAATCCTAATATAAGGCATGGATCGGCGACAGTGAACACCGTTCACTTTTCCGGACTCTTAACAAATCGTCGCAGGATGCGGTTTGTCAGAAGACAAATGCCTTCTTGCGGTCGAATGCTGCGAATTTGGGCGGGACCGCATCGAATCCCTCGCGCGCCGAGACGGTGTCACCGGCGCGGGTGAACAGCTTGCCCCGGCCCATGCCTTCGGCGTCCTCGGTGACGACGGCCAGCCGGCCGGCTTCCGCGAGTTGCTCCTTCCAGGCGTCGGGAACCGTCTGGACCATGCCGCAGACATAGATGACGTCAAACGGCGCCTGGTCCGGCAGGCCGGCTGACAGATCCCCGGCGACGGCGACGGCCTGATCGATGCCTAACGTCGTGAACCGGTCCGACATGGCATCGACGCGGGATTCGTCATCTTCCAAGGCGATAACGGTTTCCGCGAGATGGCTGATCAGCGCGGCCTCGTATCCCGTACCGGCCCCGATCACCAGAACGATGTCGGAGGGGGTGATGCCTGCCAGCTTGACCAGCTTGCCCGTATCGCGCGGCGTCCACAGGGCGCGGCCTTCGGAGGTCTCGATTTCGAGTTCGGAATAGGCCACCGATTTGCGCGAGGCAGGAACGAAGGCTTCGCGGGGAGTCTTCAGGAAGGCCGAGACGATTTCCGGGTCTGAGACGTCATTCGGCCGAATCTGTGTGTCGACCATGATCTCACGGGCTTTGTCGAAATTCATCGCGGTTCCCTCTCGGGCTTGTTTCTGGCTGTAGCGTGCCCTTTATCATGGGTTTTCAGGGGCGCAATGCGCGATAAACGCACGTTGCCTGAAAAGGACAGATTGCAAGCGGCGAAGTTCGTTGCTAGTGACGCGCCTTCTGGAGCGGCTCTGTGGCGGAGTGGTGACGCAGCGGATTGCAAATCCGTGTACGCCGGTTCGATTCCGGCCGGAGCCTCCAGTTTCCCCTTTCCTGCACATCTCACCATGTCGGCGGCGCTTCCGCCGCGAGGACGCGATCTGTCCAACCCCATGATTTCCCAAAGGTAAATCGGAAAATGCGAATTTTCACGCCCGCATTCGCAAACCGTTTACAGCCCGTTAACCAATTTCGGGGATTGTGATCGTGTCTTCTCTTGGAGACACCCACCATCACCCAACGCCTCGGCGGGAGCTTCAAGTCTCCCGCCTTTTTTTTGCGAAAAGTGCAAGTTTTTGTCAGTCGGCAGCATGTGGGGGCTTGAACGGGTTTTCGGGTCTGCTATTCACCCGTCTTCAGCTGTTCCGCGATAGCTCAGTTGGTAGAGCAGGCGACTGTTAATCGCCCGGTCGTAGGTTCGAGTCCTACTCGCGGAGCCACCTTCCCTTCCATCGAAATCCCCACTGAATCGGGCGCGATGCCGTATCGATGTTCGGGCCGCTTACGCAAACTGGTCCGGCTAGCCGAACACCCGTTCCCAGATACGGATAACGAGGAAGCAGCTGCCGATCAGGCCCAGTCCGGCAAGGAACAGGACGAATCCGTCCCGCGCCGTCAGCGCCAACCCGAACAGGAGCACGGTCAGGCCCGGAAGTACCGGTCCGAACGGGACCAGCCCCAGAGGGAAGGACACGAGCGCCGCTGCGATGCAGACAATGGCGACCAGCTGAACGAAGGGCGGCTCGGTCAGGAATGTCAGGCGGGGCTTCAGGAAGCGGTCGACCTGGCAGACATAGGGGTGCGCCTGTCGCAGACCCTCCATCAGGGCGCCGCGCGGAAACTCGAATCGCAGGATGCGGCCTGGCACCCAGGGGTGCTTCTTGCCGAAAACAATCTGCCCCGCGATCAGCAGGATGATGAGGGCCACCAGCCAGTTTGCGCCGGGAATGATGGTCAACGGGCTGATAGAAACGAATCCCAGAAGCAGGAGCAGCGGCCCGTAGGAGCGGCGGCCCACGGCGTCCAGCATGGCGCCGACGCTGACCTTCTCACCGGACGTGCTTTCCTGAAGGCTGTCCAGCAGCGATCCCAGATTGTGCACGGTCTTCATCAGCACTCCACCACGTTCACGGCCAAGCCCCCCTGACTTGTCTCCTTGTATTTAGAAGACATGTCGAGCCCGGTCTGCCGCATGGTTTCGATGACCTGGTCGAGAGACACATGCGTGTGCCCCATGGAATGCAGCGCCAGGCGCGCCGCGTTGACGGCCTTCACGGCGCCAATGGCGTTGCGTTCAATGCAGGGAATCTGGACGAGCCCACCGACGGGATCACAGGTCAGCCCCAGATTGTGCTCCATGCCGATCTCGGCAGCATTGGCAACCTGTTGGGGGCTCGCACCCCAGACGGCTGCGAGGCCACCGGCCGCCATGGAACAGGCCACGCCGACCTCTCCCTGACAGCCCATCTCGGCCCCGGAAATCGAGGCCCTCTGCTTGTAGAGAATTCCGATCGCGCCGGCTGTCAGAAGAAAGCGCCGCATGCGGGGCACGGCGTCCTCGGCATCGGAGCAATAGTGCCGGATCACCGCCGGAATGATGCCGGCAGCCCCATTTGTCGGCGCGGTCACGACGCGTCCGCCAGCAGCATTTTCCTCGTTTACGGCCATGGCGTAGACATTCAGCCAGTCGAACAGCTGCTCTCGCTCGTTCGACCCGGCATCCTTCGCCAGCTTTTCCCAGAGCGCGGCAGCGCGGCGGCGCACCTTCAGCCGCCCCGGCAGAACTCCGGTCTGTGCAAGGCCCCGATCGATGCAGCCCCGCATCACGTCCGCAATCCGGTCGAGTGCAGCAAGCGTGGCTTCGCGCGACCGCAAGGCGTCTTCATTCCGCAGCACCAATTCCTCAATCGCGATGCCGTCTGATTCACACATGGAAATCAGTTCGGCTGCAGACGCGAAGGCATACGGCACCTGCACGCTGGACGGGACAAGATCGTCTTCCAGCGGCTTTTCGAGCTGTCGCTGGGACGCGATGAAACCGCCGCCGGTGGAGTACCAGGTTTCATCGGCGATCACCGACTTGCCCTCGTCGAATGCCTTCAGCCGCATGCCGTTGGGATGGAGCGTCGGGATCACATCATAAGCCAGAATGATATCGCTGGACGGGTTGAACTCAATCGGATGCCGCCCGCCCAGCGACAGGCGTCCGGACTGGGTGATGCTTGCAATGGCCGCATCCGCCTCATCCGGGTCCAGCGTTTCCGGCTCGAATCCCGCAAGGCCGAGCATGACCGCCTTGGGCGTGGCATGCCCTTCCCCTGTCAGTGCCAGCGACCCCTGCAACTCCACTTCGACGCGCGCGACCGCCCCGGCCTGACCTGCCAGTTGCTCGACAAATCGTGCGGCAATGCGAATTGGGCCAACGGTATGGGAACTGGACGGGCCGATGCCCACGCGAAAGAGATCAAGAACGGAAAGCATGCAGGGCCGATACTGTTACAATTGGAACTTGTGATGCCCGCTTTGATCGGGCGTGACAAGCAAGACGCCCGTCAGGCCACCGTCACGTCATGACCATACAGCCAGTCATTTCGACTGTGGATGAACCCCTTCATCATGCGCCCTGCCACCCACATTGGGCCATAGGTTGACATTTGCGTCACGGGATTGCTGCGATGGAACAATCGCGCATTCTCCCGCGCCCCGGCCTGAACCCGGCTGGTGCGCGGCTTGCGAACCGATTCGTAGCTCGCAAGAGCGTCCTGAACTGTCGCTGCTTCGGACAATTCACGGGCAAGAACGTAGGCGTCCTCGATCGCCATCACCGCCCCCTGAGCCAGAAAAGGCAGCATGGGATGGCAGGCATCTCCCATCAACACGACGCGTCCGTCCCGCCATTTCGGCAGCTCGTCACGATCATAAAGTGCCCAGCGGTGCAGCACGGGCGCCGCTTCGATGATGCCAGTCACAGTCGGGTGCCAGCGCTGGAAGTCGGCCAGCGCATCTTCCCGCGACCCCTGCTCTGTCCAGGATTCGACATGCTTGGCCTTGCGCTCGACCACGCCGACAAAATTGGCCAGACTGCCGCCTCTCAGCAGATAGGTAACGGCGTGTCGGCGGCTGCCGGTCCATACGGTTGCATTGGGAGGCGGGGCACCATTGGCGAGATCCGATACGGGTGCGATGGCGCGCCATGCCGTCATGCCGGTATAGCGTGGCGCCTCCGTTCCCAACATCTGCGCACGGACGACCGAATGAATACCGTCTGCGCCCAGCAAGACATCGCCGAGAACGCGCTCCCCCGTATCAAGAGTCGCGACTACACCCGTTTCCGACTGTTCATAGCCAACCACCTTCCGGCCGAGACTTACCGCCTGGGGGGCCCGTGCGACGAGAGAATCGTGCAGCGCCTGAACAAGGTCAGCACGGTGAACGTGAAGATAGTCAGCGCCCCAGCGATTGATGGCTGCGCGGCGGAGCGGAATATCAAACAGGCGCCGACCGCTGCGACCAAGCCGCATCTCAAGGGCTTTCGGCCGGAAGGCGTCCTTCAGAACGCGCGCGGACACGCCGAGCCGGGACAGGACATGCATGCCATTGGGACTGAGCTGGATACCGGCCCCGACCTCATCAAGAATGCCAGCCTGTTCAAAAACCTGAACGTCGTGTCCGAAATGCTCGAGCGCCAGCGCTGCCGTCAGGCCTCCAATGCCTCCGCCTGCTATCAGGACGCGCATCCGGACACCCCGCTCGTCACCCCCCGCAGATCATCGCGCGCGCGACGGGTCTTGCTTGCCGCCGATCAAAACGAATCGCCGGTCACAATACTTGCACTCGACGAAATCATCATCGCCCATTTCATACCAGACGCGCGGATGGCCCAAGGCCCCGCCGCCGCCATTGCACGACACCTTATGGCTCGTCACCATTGAGATTTCCGGCGGGTCGAACACGTCGCGCTTGGTAGACATGGCTTGTGATTCCATCTGCAATTTCGTCGGCATGGTTGTTACCCGTGCCCCATGGCCCTACCTAGATCGCACCGCCGACCGGCGCAAGATCGAATGGACAGAGTGAAAAGGCCCCTGCATGTCGTCCAGCAAACCTGCCCCAGACTTCGCCATTGAAGTCTCCAACCTCCAGAAAACGTACCGCGCCTCGGGCAAGATGCCCGAGAAACACGCACTCAAGGGCCTGAACCTGCAGATTCCGCGTGGATCGATATTCGGGCTGCTGGGACCGAATGGGGCCGGCAAATCGACCTTCATCAATATTCTCGCCGGATTGGTGAACAAATCCTCCGGCTCGGCCAGCATCTGGGGCCTCGACATTGACGCGTATCCCCGGCAGAGCCGCGCCGCAATTGGTGTCGTGAACCAGGAAATCGTGGCCGATCCTTTCTTCACCCCACTGGAAATGCTGGAATTGATGGCCGGCTTCTATGGCGTGCCGAAATCCGAGCGGCGCAGCCTCGAAATCCTGACGGCTGTGGGTCTGGATGACAAGAAGGACGCCTATGTGCGGCAATTGTCCGGGGGGATGAAACGCCGCCTGATGGTGGCCAAGGCCCTTGTGCACAATCCGCCGGTCCTGATCCTGGACGAACCGACGGCGGGCGTCGATGTGGAATTGCGCCGGTCCCTCTGGACCTATGTGCGCGAACTACACGACAATGGCACCACCATCATCCTGACAACGCATTATCTGGAAGAAGCCGAAGAGCTGTGCGATTCGATTGCCATCGTGAACCATGGCGAGATCGTCGCCTGCGAACCGACACCGACCCTGCTCTCGCGCCTTGATTACAAGACGCTGGTGATCACGCCGAAAGAGCCGCTGGCCCAGGTGCCCGAGGCACTGTCCGGCCTGGACGCCACCCTGCGGACCGACGGAAACCTGGCGATCACCTTCCGCACCAGCGAAACCGGAATCGGCCGCCTGCTGGAAACGGTGCGGGCGAACGGCATCGGCATCGGCGATCTGGTGACCGAGGCGCCGGACCTCGAGGACGTTTTCATCGCGCTGACCTCACAGGCTGCCTGATACGAAAAACGCCGGCGGAGACGCCGGCGTTTCTGTAGTTTCCAAAACAGGTGCGGGTTCAGACGCTCTGCTTGATCCAGTCGGAAATGGCCTGCTTGCTCATCGCGCCGAGATGCGTGGCGGCGACCTTGCCGTCCTTGAAGATCATCAGCGTGGGCATGCCACGCACACCATATTTCGATGGCACCATCGGGTTCTCGTCGACATTGACCTTGGCAACCTTGATCTGCCCTGCCAGTTCCTCGGAAACGGCGTCAATGTGAGGGGACATCTGTTTACACGGCCCACACCATTCGGCCCAGAAATCCACCACGACCGGCACATCGGACTCGCCGATCACCGTATCGAAATCATCATCCGTAACATCTACCGCAGCCATGTCTTGGCTCCTTCATGCTTCTGTTTGCGTTGGATCATACATAGGGACTCTGGGGCGAAGTCAAACCACCCTCTGCGCACCCTTTAGGGCTTCTAACAACATATCCTCCGGCAGGAACATGAGGCGTGGCCCGTCGGTCCAGCACAGGGCGGTGCGCACGGTGCGGCCCGGATAGGCCCGGCGGAGCACGGCCCAATAGGCCGCCATCTGGGCCCGATAGGTGTCTGCCACCTCTTCCGGACTGTCCGGGGCGGGCTGGTCGGTCTTGAAATCCACGATCAGGACTTCGTCCTGCGTCACCACCAGTCGGTCGACCCGGCCATTCACGATCAGCCCGTCCGGCAGTTCCGGCGCTGAGCCGACAATGGCAGCTTCCGCGCGGCCGCCGGCCTGGAAGAGGCGCTGCATGTCCGGTGCGTCCAGAATGCCGAAGACCGCCGCCTTCATCTCCTGCCGGTCTGGGTCCTCCAGATCCGGCAGGCGGGACAGGTAGCGGTCGGCCGCGCCTTCACGCGCATTCAGTGGCAAGGCCGGGAGGTATTCCAGCAGGGCATGAATGATGCGGCCGCGCCGAAGGCGTTCCTGGCGGACCTCGCTGAAGGGTGCCAGCACGGGGGTTTTCCGGTCCAGGAGGCTGGACGGCGCCCCGAAGCGGCGCCGGTTCGCCGGCTCGTTTGGCGCCCGGAAGACCCAGTCGGGCAATCCAGCGGGCTCCGCCGATCCGCTCGCCGCCGCAACAAGTCTGGGCGGGAGATCACCGAATCGGCGGATCCCGTCCTCGTCCGGCTCCACGGCCAGACGGTTCATGGCGGTTTCGCAGAGGGCATACCAGCTGCGATCATGATAGCCGGGTGGGCGTGCACCGTGCCAGTGACCGGCCAGAATGAGCCGGTCCTGGGCCCGGGTCAGGGCTACATAGAGCAGGCGCCGAAACTCCTCTTCGGCCTTGGCATTGGCAACAGCCCGTTCGAGTTCCGTCTCCGGTACGTCGGCATCCTTGCGCGGTGACCAGACCGGCACATTGTTCACGGTAAACATGGTGGACGAGACGGTCTTCGGGCCTGCGCTCATGTCCGGCAGAACGACAACCGGCGCCTGCAGACCCTTGGCGCCGTGTACGGTCATCACGCGCACCTGGCCTTCGGGGGCGGCAAGGTCCCGCTTGATCTCGACAAGCCTGGCTTCCATCTCTGCGACAAAGGCCTGCAGCGAAGAGGGCTCGGCCGCATCGAATCCCTGCGCGCGGGACAGGAGCGCCTCGACCGGATCATGCGCGGGCGTTCCGAGCCGGGCATTGATCCTGTCCCAACCCGTCAGGCCGTCCGGTCCGGGCACATCCAGCACGCCAGACAGGAACTCATAGGGCGGCGCGTGGCGGTTGTCCCGCAGACCCGACAGGAACGCCGCCGCGGCGCGCACGTCCGGATCGCGGCTTGCCTGGACCCGCGACCAGAGGCTTTCGCCCTTGCGGCGTCCGGATGCGAGCGGAAAGAGATACCGGTCATCGTCTACCAGACCAACAAACGGCCCCCGCAGGATTTCCGCCAGCGTCAGGTCCCGTTCCGGCAGAAGCGCGAACCGCATCAGGTTGAGGCAATCCTGTACCGCGATATGGTCCGTCAGTTTCAGGCGATCCGCCCCCGCTACGGGCAAGCCTTCGGCCTTGAGCGCCGAGATCATCGCTTCGAACAGGCCGCCGGTGCGGCTGCGCACCAGGATCAGGATATCCTCCGGACGCATGGCACGGCGACGCCAGCTGCGGTCGGGCAATTCTTCCCAGACCGTGTCACCCTGTTTCACCCTGTCAGCAAGATGTTTCGCCAGGCGCGTAGCCAGTTGCGCTTTCGGAGAACTCGACCGAAGCGCGTTCACCGGACGCGACCAGGCGTCGGCATCCTCGTCCTCATCGCGCGGGTCGACCGGCCACAGCTCGACCAGGCCGGGCTGGTTTGCGCGGCGCGCAGTATGCTTGACCGCATCGGCTGTCAGCGGAGGCTGGTCGCCCGAGGCAATGTTGACCGGAGGCGCGCTGTTCCAGACCGTGTCGACGAAATCGAGGATCTGTGGCGACGAGCGGAACGACATCTCCATCGTCTGCGAGAGGACGGATTCGTCCCTGGCGATATAGGCCTGTTCCTGCGCCCGCAGCTGTGCGGGTTCGGCGCCCTGGAAAGAATAGATGGACTGTTTCTGGTCGCCCACGACGAACAGGGTGCGCGGATCCTGCTGGCGTTCGACCCCTTCGCCGGAGAAGAACTCTTCGGTCAGCGCATTGATCAACTGCCATTGTTCGGGGCTGGTATCCTGGGCCTCGTCCAGCAGGATGTGACTGATGCCGCCATCAAGCTTGTAGAGCACCCAGTCTGACATGCCGGTCCGAGTCAGCAGGTCCCGTGTCTTGCGGATCAGGTCGTCAAAGTCGAGCGCGCCGCGCCGGCGCTTTTCATCCTGATAGGCGATCAGGGCGCCCAACCCGACCTGGATCAGCGCCGTGGTGCGTTCGACCGCTGCGGCAAGCTTCAGGCGGGCCGACACATCGTGGACCCGCAGAACCTCGGACCCGATTTCGTCCTTGGTTCCGAACAGGGCGACGACGTTCGCATCCTTGCCCGCTTCGGCATTGAAAAGCGATTTGTACGGATTGCCCTGCGCGCCGAAGAACGCCCCCTTGTAGCAGTCCCAGCGCCGCTCCGGATCGGTTTCATGAAGCGCGGCTTCGACCGCATTGGCCGTGCGAGTGTCGTCCCGCTTGCCGGATGCCCGCAGGCTGATCAGCGCTTCGCGCAGCGCGCCTTCCGGCATGTCCGGTCCCATGGCCTGTTCAATGATGTCAGCCGGACCGGATTCCGGCGCATTGAGTTCCTCGATGAGAGCCCCGCGCATCCGATCATGCTCATAGGCGTTCGCCGCGGCGAATTCCAGGAAGGCATGGGCACGATGGCGCATCGCGTCGAGCGCGGCATCCGCGCCGTCATGTCCGCCTTCGAGCGCCAGGACTGCCAGCGCATCCGGGGCGTCCCGACGCGCCTTCAGCACCGCGTCGGCCCGGACCGTCGCCCAAATCGCCTGGGCTTCGTCTTCCTCGATCTCGGAAAATCCCGGCAGGACTCCGGCTTCCAGCGGGAAGCGTCGCAGGATGCGGGCACAGAAGGCATGGATGGTCTCGATCCGCAGACCGCCGGGCGTTTCCAGAGCGCGCGCGAACAGCGCCCGCGCGGCACGAAGATCGTCGGTTGCATAGGAGTCCGGCGCGCGCCCCTCGAGACGGGACAATTCCTCCCGCAATTTCTCGTCCCGCATGATCGACCATTTGCCGAGCGTGCGGAACAGGCGCGACAGCATCTCGTTGGCGGCCGCCTTTGTATAGGTGATGCACAGGATGGAATCGGGCGCGGCCCCGGGCCGTCCGTCGGCGCGCCGCAGGAGCAGCCGGGCCACACGGTCGATCAGCACCTTGGTCTTGCCGCTTCCGGCATTGGCCATGACGAAGACCGGCCGGGCGGGGTCTGCCGATACGATCTGCGCAAGATTGGCCCGGCGGTATTCTTCCGTATCCGGTGGGATGACAGGATTGCTCACATCAACCATCTGCTCCCTCCCCGTCTTCCGTGTCGCCAGCCCATTCGGCCCGCCGGGCCAGGAGATTGTACCCATTGTCGTATTTGACGAATTTCACACGCGGCGCCGACAGGAAGCGGGCCGAGGGATCACGATAGGCCTCGACCAGGCGTAACAGGCCGCTCTCGGCAAGATCGGCCATCTCGGCAGGCTCGACCGGCAGATTGTGCTTGCCGCCGAGGCTGAACGCGTCAGGCTTTGCCTTGAAGGCCACATAGTGGAGTTGGTCCACCCGCGCCGCAGGCACGCCGTCATAGCCGCCTTTCTGCGCGATCAGCGCCTGCAAGGGCATTTGCTGGCTGAGGCCTGTAGCGACTTCCTTGTCCTTTGGGGGATTGCCGGTCTTGAAGTCCACGATGACAAGATCGCCCGTCGCGGTGCGCTCGATCCGGTCTGCCGTGGCAGACAGGGTGAAGGGGTGGCCTGCGATGGAGTATTCGATCTTGCCCCGGACTTCCTGTTTCAACCGGCCGCCGGACGTGTCTCGCAGACTGCGCCAGTTGAGGTACCAGTCCACGGTTCGGGCCCAGACCGCCTCGCGCGCTGCCCAGGCGTCGGCAGGCTCGCCAACGCGGCGCAATTCCTGCGCCAGCAATTCCATCAGGCGTTCGGCAGTCTTTGCGCCGCCATCCTCTTCAAACAATTCGAGCGCCTTGTGAATTGCGGTGCCCCGAGGTGCCGGGCCAAGTTCGTCGCCGAGCGCATCAAGTGTCGACAGGCCCAGCACCTGCTCCGCCCAGAGCGCGTAGGGATCGCGTTGCAGCAGATCCACCCGTGTCGCCGACAGGCGCGATGGCCAGCCCTCCGGTCTCGCCGATGGGGTCGGCTCGGCACTGAAGCCGGCCGGAGCGCCGTTCATGTTACTGATCTTCAAGGCCTCGGCCAGGGCGAGCGGATCAACGACGTCCGGCGCAAAGTGTTTGGCAGCGTCGCCTTCGAGTGCACCTTCCGCCAATGTCTTCAGACGCCAGACCCAACGTGATGCCACAGCCGGGGCATCATTGCGCCGGGCAGAATAGACTAGCGTGACATCCGGGGCGCAGGCCAGCTGTGCAAAGTCGTGGGCAGCCAGCCCCATGCGTTCTTCAGGGTCCCCCAGACCAAGCCGTGCCCGGAAATGACGGGGCAAGAAGGCGTCCGGCGCCGGACGTTTTGGCCAGACATCCTCGTTCAATCCCGCCAGAATGACGCGGTCCGCCGTCTGCAGACGCGCTTCGAGCGGCCCCCAGATCGAAAGCGATGGATGTTCCGCTTCCCCGAAGCTGACGGTCATCTGCGCCGCCTGAGCGTTGACCAGATCGGCCAAGGCGGCAGGCCGCATCGGGCCAAGAGACTGCGAAACCTCCCGGATGAACTCCAGCAGGCGACTGGTGGCTGCGCCATCCTCTCCGGCCCAGGGCATCGGAGTTTCGCTGACCGCTTCTGCCAGCGCGGCGATGCGCTCGATCGCGTCGGCTCCCGGCACAGCCTCTTGACCGCTGAGATCGGCGTCCGCCGCTTCGAACTGCCGGATAAGCCCCTCGACCAAGTCGATGGCCGCTGTCTGATCTTCCGGCGTGAACTGAGGATAAGGCTCGATCGTATGGCGAGTTCGGATGCTCTCGACCAATTCCGTCAGGGATGTCCAGCGGCGCGGCCCTCGCAGAAAGTGGATTTCGAGATCCGCCAGACCTTCAAGGGGGGCGGCCAGTTCATGTGTCAGAACCGACGCAATCAAGATTGGATCACCGGGGTCGACCGCCCATTTGGCGCACAGTCCTACAAAGCTGCCAGCTGCCGTCCGCCCGACAGGAATCCCGGCAGAGGGTGGCACACTGACGTTCCATCGCCGCAATTGCGACGACACCCGCCGCGCCAGACCGGCATCCGGCGTGACAAGGGCAGCCGATCGCCCCTCCGTTTCAAGCGTTTGGCGCATGAGCAGCGCAATCATGCTGGCCTCTGTGGCCTCATCAGCCGCCTCGAGGAGGGTCAGCCCCTCCAAAGCCTGAGCGGCAAACGTTTTCACATCAGCACCCGCGCCAGCGGCAAGCTGGTCCAGCGTGTCGCGCCAATCGGCCGTCGCGTCTGCCGGTGCGAGAGCCTCCAGAATCATGCGCCGGCGCGCTGTCCGCGCGGGGCCGGTCGTGATGCCGGGCCATTCGACAACCTGGTCCGGCGTGATCCCCAACGCCTCCAGTGTGTGGAAAAGCGCGTTCTGCGGGTGTCCAACCTCGGAACGTATGGCGAGTTGCTGGTCCTCCGGGACGGCACGGTCCAGACCTGGCAGGACGATCAACCCCTTTGGCAATTGACGGGCCGCCTTCATCAATTCCCGTCCGGCCGGGGTTGCCCCCGTCGAGCCGGCGATGATCACCGGCGCGTCCGGCGGATTGGCAAGCCATGCAGAAGCCGTGGCCTGTGCCGCCTGGAAGCGGCGCTGCAACGGATCCGTCACGCCTTGTTCTTCCAACCATTTCGGCCAGGCCTCGGTAACGATTTCGAGGAATTTGGCGGAGTTCGACCAATGCTCTGCCAGATCAGCATCCCGCGCAAGATCGGGCAGACCGGACCAGTCCGCATCCGGACTGAGATGCGCCTGATCCAGAAGCCGGGCCAACTCGTTTGCAGCCGCCAGTGCGGAAGAAGGAGGGATCTCCATGCCGGAGGTCTGCCGGTAATAGGCCTGCACCAGAGATGCCAGCGTCCCGAGCCGGCGCGCCGGCGACAGGGCGGGCGGCAGGTCGGTCATTGAAAATTCGGCGACGGGCGGAGCTTCGTCGCTCTCCAGATCGCCCATGGCACGGATGTCGGGCGACAGGATGGGGGTTTCCCCGGCCGCCAGATACAGGGCCGCCGACAGCTCCCGGGCAGACCGCCGGTTGGGCACATAGATGACGGCGTCGGCCAATGCGTCCGGATGCTGAGGCAGGCCGACCGCGCGCGACAATTCCTCGGCCAGGCATTTCAGGAAATTCTCGCCCGGTGGGATGGTCCAGACCTTCGGCGATTGGGGACCGAACAGGGGCAGGTCAGGCACCATGGCAGCGCAACCACATTTCGGCATCATCCAGCGCGCCGGGATCCCCCACATGCAGCCAGAAATCATCAAGCGGCAGACCATGCAGGCGTCCTGCCTCGACCATCGGCCCCCAGATCCGCCAGGCGACGGAGAAACGTTCCACGGGAAGTCCGGCGAAAGCCTGTGGTTGCAGGATGCGCACCCCTGCATAAGCCCAGGGCGCGGCCGGATTGTCACCGCGCCGGGTCAGACGGCCATCGTCGGCCCGAAGGAAATCGCCAGCCCCGCCATACCCCAGACTACGCTGAGTATCTGCCAGAAGGAGAAGTTCATCCATGCGCTGCGGATCAAATGCATCCGCAAGTGCCAGGAAGGGAGCAGAATCCCCCCGGCCCCAGAACGCGTCGGTATTGACGACAAAGACCGGATCGTCGCCGAGCAGCGGCGCCGCCTTGGCAAGGGCTCCGCCCGTTTCGAGCACTTCCCCCCGCTCGTCGGACACGATGACCTCCGCCCCCTGAACACCGGCCATGTGAGCCTCGACCTGATCAGCCAGCCAGTGCACGTTCACCACAATCCGTTTCACGCCAGCCTCGATCAGGGGATCGATCATCCGGTCCATCAGGCGCTTGCCGCCGACCTCGATCAGCGGTTTCGGACACGTCTCCGTGAGTGGCCGCATGCGCGTGCCGAGTCCCGCCGCAAGCACCATCGCCGTATGCGGAATATCATGCGCCATCAACTATCCTCAAACACAAATGGTGTGGTTTCCCGCACGAAAGCCGCCATCGGCGCCAGTGCCGGATGCGACAGATTGCGCGCCAGGAGTTTCAACTGACGCGGCTGGAACAGGCCATAGCGCGCCTTGCCGTCACGATGCTGAAGCCGTGAGAAGACGCCGGCAATACGCAGGGCATTCAGGGCGCCAATGACCGCCAGACGTTCTTCGAAGGCATCACGCTCTTTCCCGGTTTCGTCGAGATAGTGCCGTATCGCGGCCTCCGAGGCCGCCGGGGACACTTCACGGCGTGCATCCTGGGTCAACATGGCCATATCCCATGCGTCCCAGCCGCGCACGGCATCCTGGAAATCCAGCAGCGCAATCCGGTTGTCTCCCAGCCAGAGCAGGTTCTCGGCATGATAGTCCCTGAGCGTGAAGTCGCGCGGAAAGGACATGGCCTGTTCGATCAGGGCGTCACGCTCGGCCTCCCACCGGGAACGCCGCGCGCCGGAAAGTGCGGCCCCACCAGCCTCTACGGGCAGCCAGTCGGCATAGAGATCTGCATTCGTGGCCAGGGCGAGCCGATCGAATTCGAGGATCGGCCAGGTTTCGCCTGCATGCGTGATGCTGTCCGGGGCCGGCGCCTTGTGCAGGCGGGCCAGCATGCCGGCCGCCAGCGTGTAGGCAGGCACCTCGATGCCCGGTGTCCGTTCGATCGCGCGCGCCAGTTCCCGTCCATCGCCGAAATCCTCGATCAGGGCGAGCCCCTGGGCGGTATCGTGCGCATGGATTTCGGGCGCTTCGAAGCCAAGGGCGCGCAGATGATTGGCGATCAGCACGAAGGCATCGACCCGCGAGGCCGCAAGCCGTGTCTGCGCGTTCCACCCCATGGCGTTCCGGGTCGCGTCATCCGCGTCGGGCGGACACGGGTCCGCTTCGATCCGCGGCGCATCCATGAGGAGGGCGGTCTCTCCGCCAGGCCGGGTCAGCCGGATATAGCGCCGTGTCGACGCGTCCTGACCGAGCGACTGGCGCGCAGCATCAGCCCAGCCATGGCGGGCCAGAAAGGCAGAAATGACCGGTTCGCGAAGATCAGAATCGGAATGCATCGATACGTGTTTGCCAGTCTTCGCCATGAGGTTCCAGCGTTACGGTCCGGTGGTCTCCCTCGAACCCGAACAGCAGGTCGAGCCGCCATGCGGGAAGATGCGGGCCGGCCTTGTCCGGCCATTCCACCAGCGCCACACCGTCCGCCGTTTCCTGCCAGCCGATTTCCTCCATCTCGTCGGGCGATTCCAGCCGGTAGAGGTCAAAATGCCAGATCGGAAAGCCCGGCCCCTCATAGGCCTGCACCAGCGTGTAGGTCGGGCTGGGCACCTCCCCGATATCCGGCAGCAGCGCCTGAATGAGCCCTCGCGCGAACGTGGTCTTGCCGACCCCCAGGCCGCCATGCAGTGCCAGCACATCGCCGGGCGCCAGCAGGGCCGCAATGGCTGCGCCAAAGGCCAGTGTGCGGGTTTCATCATCGAGTCGGTAAAGGGAGGTCATTGGGTCAGGCTTAGTGGACACGGTGCAGTCACACCATCGTTTCCTGACGAAATTGCGGCAAAACGCGTGGTGACATGCCTTGCAGGAGCAGGCAGACTGCCGTAAACAGCAAAAAATGACGCTAGCGTCACGAATTGACGCAGGGCGAGGACAGGGACCCGGACTCTTGGATCTTTCAGACGCACAGAAGATCGTCGTGATCGGCGGCGGACAGGCCGCAGCCCAGGCCATCCAGTCGCTGCGCATGGGTGGCTATGCGGGCGAACTGACCCTTGTGGGCGAAGAAGCCGCCCTGCCCTATCAGCGCCCGCCGCTGTCCAAGGCGTACATGAAGGGCGAGTTCGCCGAGGAGCGGCTCTATTTCAAGCCCGCTGCCTGGTATGAGGACAACAAGGTGGATTTGGTCCTGTCTACCCGGGCCACGAGTATCGACCGGACCCGGCGGATCGTCGAGATCGAGCATGGCGGTCATCTGGACTATGATGCCCTGATCCTGGCGACCGGGTCGCGTCCGCGGGACCTGCCGACCGAGGGCGCGGACCTGGATCATGTCTATGCCCTGCGCAGCCTTGCCGATGTCGAGCGCATCCGGCCCCAAATGGTGGCCGATCGCTCCATTGTGATTGTCGGTGCCGGATATATCGGGCTGGAAGCTGCGGCAGTGGCCCAGCAGATGGGATTGAAGGCAACGGTGCTCGAAATGGCTCCGCGCGTGCTCGCCCGCGTGACCAGCCCGCTGATGAGCGACTTCTACGAAACGGAGCATCGCCGCCAGGGGGTCGATATCCGCACCGAAACCAGCCTGTCGCGCCTGGAAGGCGAAAACGGCGCCGTGACCGGTGCCATTCTCAGCGACGGCACACGCATCGATGCGGACATTGTTCTGGTCGGCATCGGCATCCTGCCGAATGAGGATCTGGCGCGGGACGCGGGCATTGCCTGCAAGAATGGTATTCTGGTCGACCGTGACGCCCGCACGTCCGATCCGCGCATCTTCGCAGCCGGGGACTGTGCCAGCCGCCCGCTCGTGCATTTCGGCCGGTCGGGCCGGCTGGAAAGTGTCCACAACGCCATCGAACAGGGCAAGCTGGCCGCAGCGGCCATCCTCGGCAAGCCACGACCGGTGGAGGATTGCCCGTGGTTCTGGTCTGACCAGTACGACCTGAAATTGCAGATTGCCGGGCTGAGCGAAGGCCATGACGAGATCGTGGTTCGCGGATCGCCTGACGACCGGAAATTCGCAGCCTTCTATCTCAAGAACGGCACGCTCATCGCGGTGGACGCGATCAACAGCCCGCCCGAATTCCTGGCCTCCAAGAAGCTGATCATGGCGGGAGCGAAGCTCTCGGCCGACATTCTTGCAGACACGTCAACACCCATGAAAGAGATTGCCGCTAACGCAGTGGCAGCGTGAAGGAGAGAAACCCGCAAATGGCGAAAATTACCTATATCGACCACGAAGGCACGGAACGTGTCGTTGAGGCCCAGAATGGCGAAACCGTGATGGAAGCGGCGATCAAGAATTCCATTCCCGGAATTGATGCCGATTGCGGCGGCGCCTGCGCCTGTGCCACGTGCCATGTCTATGTGGACGCGGCCTTCATGGACAAGGTCGGCGAGCAGGAAGAGATGGAGAAATCCATGCTCGACTTCGCTGAAAACGTTCAGGACAATTCCCGCCTGTCCTGCCAGATCACCGTTTCGGATGAGCTGGACGGGCTGAAGGTCACCACGCCGGAGAGCCAGCACTAGGCTGACCCAATGAGATCATCCAGCGCCCCGGTCTCTGGCCGGGGCGCTTTTTATTGTCGCGTGACCTCGCGTCACGAGTTGGTTCCATTCCGGAACTGAGTATGTATGCGCAGAGTATCGCAAGGAGGTTGGCCATGGATTTCGAAACGCTCATTCAAGGCGGCAGACAGACGGGCGCGCACGCAATGGCGTTTCATGTCCCGGAAACCTGGATGCAGGGGCGCACCACTTATGGCGGCCTGACATCGGCCCTCTGCCTTAAGGCTGCCATGCCGACCTCCGGCGGACGCCCGATCCGCTCGGCGCAGATCGCGTTTGTCGGACCGGTGTCCGGCGATGTGGAGTGCACGGCCACCCTGCTGCGCGAAGGCAAGAACACCGTGTTCACCAGCGTGCGCATGATGGGCGAAACGGGCGTCGCGGCGGAAGCCATTTTCGCGTTCGGAACCCATCGGGAGTCGCGGCTGAACTTCGCTCACCTGCCCGCACCGGCCGTGTCGGCACCAGAGGAAACCGTGTCGTTCTTCGGCGACTCGCCGCGACGGCCGGCATTCACGCGAAACTTCAACATGCGCCTCGTCCAGGGAAAACCGCCCATGTCCGGCGCGGCGGAGGCCGACATGTCGCTCTGGATGCGTCACAAGGATGGTTCGGTGGCGCCGGATGCCCTGTCCGTGCTGGCGCTGGCCGACGCGCCACCTCCTGCTGCAATGGCCATGCTGAGCGAGCCTGCCCGCATCAGTTCGATGACCTGGATGGCCGAGTTCCTCACAGATGACATCCGGACCGAGGATGGCTGGTTCCTCGCGCGGCACGTCGCGGAGGCCTCCAAGGATGGCTACAACAGCCAGGCCATGACTTTGTGGAACACGTCCGGCGACCCCGTAATGATCGGTCGCCAGACGATTGCCGTTTTTGCCTGACCTAGTCCTGCGGTGCCGGCGTGTCCGTGTCATTGACGATGGGACCGGGTTCCAGCACGCGGAGCAGCGAGGCAGGAACCTCGCCCGCCGGGCAGGCTTCGGTCAGCGTGTAGGCATTGCCGACGCCCGGCGCAGCCGCCTGAACCGGTGCGGTGATGGTCTGCGACCGGAAGATCCAGCTGAGCAGGAACATGGCGAACACGGCCGCAGCAACCGCCGCGATCGTCCCCCATCCCATGCCGAGGTCCGGCTTTTCCGGTTCGCCGACGGGACGGGCGGGACGGCTGGCGGACGAGGTTGCCGTCGTGGCGGGCTTGACTGAAGCCTTCGCCAGCGCGGCGGCGCTGGCCGTTTCGGCGGCGGGCGCAGGCTTGATGCCCATCGCCTTCTCACGCTTTTTCTTCGCATCGATGGCAAGTGGGTCATCGGGGTGCGCGGCGAGCCAGTCTTCGCGGGCCTCTTCATCCTTGGAGCCGAAGCCCATCCACTGGCGCAGATCGGAGCGACCGTCACGCGCGCCCAGTTCCTCGACCACCTTGTAGAAGCCTTCCGGCATCTTGCGGGAGGTCATGCCCTCGATCGAGAATCGCTTGTCGCTCTTGAACGGCTCGTAAGGGATGGTCTTGTCGAGGCTGACCTGAGCCAGCATGCCCGGCCGGGAATGACCGACAGACGCCGCAGCACGCACCCAGTCGCTCTTCACGGCATGTTCGGACCACATGACCAGCATGTATTTGGAGTTTCCGGCATTGCGGGCATCCTTGGCATCGAAGGTCGTGTCGGTCTGCTTCTGGTCGAACCAGACCTTGAACTTCAGCGACCGCAACCGGCGGGCGACCAGCTTGGCCATGTCCCGGTCTTCGATCGCAGATACAAGAAAAACATCGTACGCCATGTGCGCGCCACCTCTTGAAGTAACCGGCCAAGCATACTCATAGACCCTTAACATTCCACCCAATTCCGCTTTCAGGCGACTAATCGGGCTGTTTTTCGGCTGAGAATACGGCTAGTTGCGCGGCGAACCAGTTATCGAGGAGACCGGCATGGGCTTCAAATGCGGCATCGTGGGACTTCCCAATGTGGGCAAGTCCACGCTCTTCAACGCGCTCACCCAAACCGCTGCCGCGCAGGCCGCGAACTATCCCTTCTGCACCATTGAGCCGAATGTCGGCGAAGTGGCCGTTCCGGAACCGCGCCTGAAGAAGCTGGCGGAAGTGGCAGGGTCGAAGGAGATCATTCCGGCTCGCATGAACTTTGTCGACATTGCCGGACTGGTCGAGGGCGCCTCGCAGGGTGAAGGCCTTGGCAACAAGTTCCTGGCCAACATCCGCGAGACGGATGCCATCCTGTATGTACTCCGCTGTTTCGAAAATGACGACATCACACATGTCAGCGGAAAGGTGGATCCGATTGCCGATTTCGAAGTCGTCGAGACCGAGCTGATGCTGGCGGACCTGGAGAGCCTGGAAAAGCGCAAGGCCAACGTCATCAAGAAGGCCAATTCCGGCGACAAGGAAGCCAAGGCCCAGGTCGCCCTGATCGATCTGGCCCTCAATGAACTGACGAATGGGCGCCCGGCCCGCCGCGCCGATGTTCCGAAGGATGACCTCAAAGCCTGGAACATGCTGCAGCTGCTGACGTCAAAGCCGGTCCTTTTTGTGGCCAATGTCGACGAGGAAAGCGCCGCAACCGGCAATGCCTATTCTGAGCAGGTTGTGGCCCGCGCCAAAGAAGAAGGCGCAGCCTGTGTGGTGATTTCCGCGCAGATCGAATCCGAACTGGCGATGCTGGATGAGCCGGATCGCAGCGAATATCTCGAAACGCTCGGCCTGGAAGAGCCGGGACTGTCGCGCTTGATCCATGCAGGCTACACGCTGCTGGGCCTGCAGACCTATTTCACGGCAGGCCCGAAAGAGGCCCGCGCCTGGACAATCCGCAAGGGCTGGACCGCTCCGAAGGCGGCCGGTGTCATCCACGGCGATTTCGAGAAGGGCTTCATTCGCGCCGAAACCGTCGCCTATGCGGACTACATCGCTCATGGCGGTGAAGCCGGTTCAAAGGATGCGGGGAAAATGCGTTCGGAAGGCAAGGACTACATCGTTCAGGATGGCGATGTGATGCTGTTCCGCTTCAATGTCTGATCATTTCGCCGGCAGCGCAGCCCGCTGACGGGCGTGGCGGCTGCCGGCAAGGCTGGCCCATGCCGGACGCTCGTACAGAATGCGCAGGGGCGTGTTGCGGATCAACGCATGGAAGGCCAGCGGCAGGCCGACCGCCACCAGAAGTGTGAGAGCGCTGGTCCATCCGATCCCGCCGAACAGCGCGCCCGTGCGCGGCAGGACGAGCCGCTCGATGGCGAGCAACGGGAAGACAAAGCTGAGATAGATAACGATCGAGTACTGGCCGCAATAGCGCAGGAAATCCGCCATCCGGAACCGGGTCAGCAGGGCCGAGGCCACGCACACCGCTGTGGCGCCGGCCATGCCGAGCAGGAAGCTTGTCAGGAATTCCTCTTGCAGGCCGAGCGTGACGGCCCACCAGTTCATGCCGCCCCACACAAGAAGGCCCACCAGGCCGGCAAGTGGGGCTTGTGCGGCCCGACCGGCGAACCGGAAGATCTGCGGCGCGAAGGCATAGCCCATGAAGAAATAGACGTAGCGATTGGCGAACCGGTCAATCACGCTGAAGCCGGTATCGATGAAGCCCAACTGGTAGAGGGACTGCAGCAGGAAGGCGCCGGCAAACACCATCCAGACCGGCAGATGCCGCACAAGGCGCGTGACGACGTAGAAGATCGCCAGCATGTGCACGAACCAGAGCGAATTTGACGGCTCAACGAAGCTGAATGCCCAGAGTTTCAGGGCGTAGGCCGGATGGGCCACCAGTGTGTCGTACTCGACGACCGGGAATTGCAGCGCCAGCCAGAGCACATAGAAATAGATGAAATGCACCACTTTGCGGTCGACATAGTCCAGCAAGGGTCCATGAATGCTGCGGCTGAGGAACAGACCGGCGACGAGAAAGAAATCCGGCATCCGGAAAGGACGCGCGAAATCAACGACCGCGTGCATCCAGCCCTGACCGTCCAGCACATGCTCAACGCCATAGACCGTATGCATCATCACGACGAGGATGATGCAGATACCCTTGGCATAATCGACCCAGTCGACACGCTCATTCTGTGAGGCAATCGGGTCAGTGGACATTTGATATCTCCGTCAGGTCATCCGGGCATGCTCAGGCAGGAATTGCGGTCACGACTGAAAGCGGCGATTGCTGTGCCGCGGAAGACTTCAGGCAGGTAGCCATCCAGTCGAAGGAGCGGTTCACACGGTCGACCGCCCGCCTTTCTTCCGACAATACGCTCTGTACGCCGTCAGGCAGCCAGAAATAGGGATTTGCCTCCCAGATGATTACCTGCCCGTTCGGGCGCAGACTGTAGTCTACAGCAGCAAAATCGAGGCCGAGCGCGCGCACCGCAGCGACGAGGTCCGCCCGCCCGAATACAGGGGTCGCGAAATATTGCAGGTCTACCGCGATCAGTTCATCCAGCAGTGTCGCATTGTATCCAGCCTTCCGCGCCAGCGAACGGACCCGCCCGGCTTCGCGCGTGAACAGGCAGTTCGACAGGCCGACAATCGGACTCTCAGAGAAAAACAGGTGGCTGGCCATGACCTGGTCGCCGAAGACGAAGGCGCGCGCCTTGTGATGATAGCGCCGGAAGAGGTCTGAGCATCTGGCCGTGCTGTCGCGATACTCCTGACGGATGTCATGCATGCGCAACACTGCAGCAGCGCCGCTCCGGATCGGGGGCATCCTGTCGAGATCGGACTTGGCGCGCAGGATGGCGACATCCCGCTGCGCGTGCTCTTCATCGCCGCGCACAATGCAGGGATAGCCGATGGCTTCGATCGCTGCCGGCAGCTGTGACATATCCCGGACCGGAGCCACATTGGCGCTGGGAACGCCGCATTCATTCCATATGCGGGCCTGGCTGGTCTTGGACGTGTTGCTGAGCCCGTCCGGATGGTTGATCACCTTGAGCCCCCGGAAGGCGGCTTCCTTCGCGATATCCATGGCATCGAGATAGCAGGTCGGGTATTTCTGCTTCAGGGGGTCGCCAAGCCAGAAGAGCACCGTCCCGATGTCTGAAAAATCCGGAGTTCCGGTGCAGGTCGCATGGATGCGGATATCGTGGAACAGGGGATCATTGGTGGCGACGAGGCGTTTGAGGAAAACGTCACCTGTTGGCACATGACGGCCCCGCCCTGGCCCGTGGACCACCATCAGAATCTTTCGTTTTGCAACTGCGTGCATATGTGTCGATTTCCCTAGAACGAGACAGGGCCGGTCGGCCGGGTCCTGTTGCGGGAATTACGCAAAACCCGTGCCAGTCCAGGCGCACCTGTACAAGCGGCCCTGCCCCGGCCTACAACCTGCCGCACCCGACCCGATGCAGGACCCAACACAGCATGTCTTCCCCTCCGCCCCTGTCAGCCCCAGAGACCGATGCGACACTGGAAACCCGGATTGCAGCGGCAATTGATGGAAAGACGAAACCCTTGGGTGCGCTGGGGGCGATTGAGCCGCTGGCCGCCCGGATTGCGCAAATCCAGGGAACCCTGATGCCGCGGGCCGATACGTGCCGCCTGACGATCTTTGCGGCCGATCACGGCATGGCCCGAGCAGGCGTCTCGGCGTTTCCCCAGGATGTGACCCGGCAGATGGTGTTCAATTTCCTGACGGGCGGCGCAGCGGCCAATGTCTTCGCACGCTCCGTCGGCGCCGACGTGCAGGTCGTGGACGCCGGGGTCGCGGGTGTGCCGATTGAGCATCCCGACCTGATCTCGCGCCGCATGGGCGACGGCACCGCCAATGCCATCGAGGGCCCTGCCATGACATCTGCCGTGTGTGACGCCGCCTTGTCGGCCGGCATGACACTCGGCCGGGAGGGTCAGGTGGCCGTGGCGTGTTTTGGCGAAATGGGCATCGGGAATACATCCTCCGCGAGCCTGGTGGCGGCCAAGATCCTTGGCGTACCGGTGAGCGTGCTGACCGGCCGGGGCACGGGCCTGGACGATGCCGGACTGGACCGGAAACGCGCCCTTCTGGAACAGGCTGCGGCGCGAACGGGGCCGGATCTGGATGCCCATACGGCGCTGCAGCACTTTGGCGGGTTCGAGATCGTCATGATGGCGGGGGCCATGATGGGCGCCGCGGAGACCGGCAGGATCGTTCTGGTCGATGGATTCATCGCATCAGTCGCGGCCCTTGCCGCCGTCCGGATCGCACCCGAATGCCGGACCAACATGGTCTTCGCGCACCAATCCGCCGAGGCGGGCCACAGGCGCGTGCTGACAGCGCTGGACGCCGCCCCCCTGTTGCAGCTGGACATGCGGCTGGGCGAAGGCACGGGCGCCCTGCTGGCCTTCCCGCTGGTGAGAGCAGCTGCCGACATGCTGCGCGACATGGCGAGCTTCGAAAGCGCTGGCGTCAGCGGACCGGCATGAAGGGCGAGTGGGCCAAATTGGTTCTGGCGGCGCAGTTCCTGACGCGTCTGCCACTGCGGACGGATCGGCTGTTCTCGGCCGGGCGGATGGCCGACGCACCGCGCTACTTTCCTCTGGTGGGCCTCTTGATCGGTGTCGCAAGCGCGGGGGCGTACTGGCTGGCGGCACTGGCGCTGCCGCATCTGGTTGCGGTGATTGTGGCGATCAGTGCCGGCCTGTTGCTGACCGGGGCATTCCATGAAGACGGCCTGGCCGACACGTTCGACGGCATTGGCGGCGGCCTGACGCGCGACCAATCCCTTGAAATCATGAAAGATAGCAGGCTCGGGACCTATGGCACGGCCGCGCTGGTCGGGGCGCTGGCGCTGAAGGCGGCAGCCCTGGCCGCAATGCCGCCATTCTGGGTCATTGCCAGCCTGCCGCTGGCACATTGCGCATCGCGCCTGTCAGCGGTGCTGGTCATCGCCACGAGCCGCTATGTGCGGGAGGAAGATACAGGCAAACCGGTCTCGCAGGGACTGTCATCAGCAAGCCTCGGTGTGGCCAGTGTCATTGGGCTCGGAGCCGTTTCAATCAGTCTCATCTGGTGCCAGCCCATTGCACTGGTTTCCGGACTGGCCCTGATGGGTGTCATGCATGTCGCGATGCGGCTCATGTTCGAACCGAAGCTTGGCGGCTATACCGGCGACACGCTCGGCGCGGTGCAGCAGGCGAGCGAGATCGGCTTTTATCTCGGCGTGCTCGCATGGCTCTGACCCTGCTGCGCCATACAACGCCCGATGTGGCCGCCGGCATCTGTTATGGACGGACCGATCTCGAACTGGCCGCCAGTTTCGAAGCGGAAGCCCGCCAGGTCGTGCACACATTGCCGGGCGTCGACCGCATCATCTCCAGTCCGCTCCGCCGGTGCGCGAGTCTGGCCGATTTTGTCGGACAACGGACGGGCTTGTCCCCCATTCATGATGACCGGCTGGTGGAGATGGATTTCGGACGTTGGGAGATGCAGGCCTGGACAGACCTGCCCCGTCATGAACTCGACGCCTGGGCGGCAGACTTTCTGGACGCCCGGCCGCATGGCGGGGAAAGCGTCGCGGAGCTGACGGCACGCACGCACTCTGCCATCACCGACTGGAACGCGCCCGACCAGCACACGCTGGTGGTGACCCATGCCGGGGTGATCAAGGCGATCTTTGCGGCATTGGGAGGAGCCCATCATTATCGCAGCACGATCTCGTATGGCGGTCAGGTCACGCTGCTCGAACACGCTGAAAGGAATGCCCCGACATGACGGACGACACCGACCATACCGAAAAGATGAAGGCACTGCAGGCCGAGCAACGCAAGAAGACGGAGGCCGCCAGCGAGCCGGACCGGGGGCTGGTTCTGGTGCACACCGGCAATGGCAAGGGCAAGTCGAGTTCTGCCTTCGGCGTGATCGCCCGCGCCCTAGGCTGGGGCCAGAAGGTCGGCGTGGTCCAGTTCATCAAGGGCAAGTGGATCACCGGCGAGCGGCAATTCTTCAGAAGATTCCCGGACCAGCTGGACTGGCACACAATGGGCGAAGGCTTCACCTGGGACACACAGGACAAGACGCGCGACATTGCGGCGGTCGAAGCCGCCTTTGCGCGGGCGACGGAGATGATGGCGAGTGGCGCCCATGATCTGGTCGTGCTGGACGAGATCAATATCGCCATGCGGTATGACTATCTGTCGACCGAGGCCGTTCTGAATGGCCTGAAGGCGCGGGCCGACCAGACCAGTGTGATCCTGACCGGACGCGACGCCAAGCCTGAGCTCTGCGACTATGCCGACCTTGTCAGCGAGATGGTCGAGATCAAGCATCCCTTCAAGGCGGGATTGAAAGCCAAGCGCGGGGTCGATTTCTGAGCAATTTGCCGCGCATCCTGTCGCGCTGTCAGTATTGACAGCCCGAGGGGCTTGCAACATTACCAGCGTCAGATGGTGCTTTCTGCAAGGAAAGCTAAGAGGGAAGCCGATGAGAATTCGGCGCTGTACCCGCAACTGTGAGCCGGGAGTTGAAGGCCAAGATGCCACTGGAGCAATCGCTCTGGGAAGGCGGCCGGAGACGCGGATCGGTGAGCCAGGAGACCTGCCATCGCGTCGTTCGTCCGGAGGCCGGGAATAGTTCTCAGCGGGCGGGAAGGCACTGATGCCTCTCCTTCGTAACGACACCTGAACCCTTGGGCCTGGCCGTCCGCACCGTTCCCCGGTGAGGCCAGATTGTCGTTATGAACTGCATCCACCATTCGGGCGGCTGGGATGCGAGGAAAACACATGTTGTACAAAACCGCCCTGCTGGGGGCTGTCGCCATGGGCACGTCCCTTGTGGCTGTTGCGCAGGAGACGCCGCAGGAAGACACAAGGCTGGACACGATCATCGTCGATGGATCGCGCCTCGACCAGACGCTGACCGAGATCGGCTCCAGCGTTTCGGTGATCACCAGCGAGGATATGGATGAATTGGGCGTCGATTTCGCCCTGGACGCTGTCGCAACAGCGCCCGGCGTGACGATCAACCAGAATGGCGCGTTTGGCGGCAGCGCAAGTGTCCGCATCCGGGGCGCATCCTCGGACCAGACCCTCGTCCTGATCGATGGCGTGCCTGTCAGCGACCCGACCGGAACGGGCGGCGGCTACAATTTCGCCTATCTCGACACGGACAATATCGAGCGGATCGAAGTGCTGAAAGGTCCACAATCCACGCTATGGGGTAGTGACGCGATTGGCGGGGTGGTGTCCATTACCACGAAACGGCCAACAGAAGGTTTCTCGGGATCTGTTTTCGGAGAGTATGGGTCGTTCAACACAGTGCGCGGCGGCGCGACAATCAGCAATGCGAATGATGCTGGCGATTTCCGGATTGCAGCGACCGGCCTGACGACCGACGGCATTTCGAAGGCCGATGAAGACAATGGCAACACGGAAGATGATGCCTACGACTCCCAGACAATTGCTGCGCGGGGAGGCCTGAACCTGCCCGGCAGCGTCCGTCTCGAATCCAGCCTTCTGTGGAGCAATGCCGAGTCGGAGTATGACAGTTATTCAGGGGGCGCGCAGGGCAATGTCGCCGATGGCGACGAGGTGACGAATTCGGAAACCCTATCCGGGAACATCACGCTGAAAGCACCGCTGTTTGACGGTCTGCTCGATAATCTCGTTCAGGTCGGATACTCCGACATCGAGCGGGAAAACAGGTCCAATGGCGTTCAGAGCTACCATACCGAGGGCGACCGGGCCCTGTTCCGTTACCAGGGCACATTGAACATCAACGAGGCCAACAAGCTGGCCTTTGGTGCAGAGCGGGAGGAAACCAGCGCGAACTCGGACGAAACCTCCGTCGACAGCCTGTTTGCCCTGTACGAGTTCAAGCCCGTTGACGATCTCACGCTGACCGGCGGGCTGCGCATGGATGACCATGAGACATTCGGATCTGAAACGACCGGACGGGTCGCGGCGGCCTGGACCGCTACGGACCAACTGGTCGTGCGCGCAAGCTGGGCTCAGGGCTTCAAGGCGCCGAGCATCTTCCAGTCGACCTATATCTGCTCTTTCTGCGGACTGACCGAACCGAACCGGAACCTGAAGCCAGAGACCTCCGAAGCCTATGATATCGGCGTGCAGTGGCACTCTGCCGATCAGCGCCTGATGCTGGGGGCGACCCTGTTCGATCAGGAAACCGAAAACCTGATCGATTTCTCCTTCACCGCAGGCTATGACAATATTGCCTTCGTGGAGTCCCAAGGCGTGGAAATGGTGGGGGCCTACACATTCACGAGCTGGCTGAATGTCTCGGCGAACTACACCTATATCGACGCCGAGGATGGCGATGGCAATGAACTCGCCCGGCTGCCGGAGACATCTGCCAATGTCACGGTGTCATTCGACCCAGAAGGCCCGATCTCCGGCGCGGTGCTGGTACGTTACAATGGCGAGGAAGCCAACACGAATGGTACCGACCTCGACAGCTGGACGCGGCTTGACCTGACTGGCAGCTACGACCTGAATGACAAGGTGGAGTTGTATGGACGGATCGAAAACGTGTTCGACGAGGACTATCAGCAGATCCTCGGCTATGGCACGCCGGGCACATCGGGCTCACTCGGCCTGCGCCTTCGGTTCTAGGCCCTGAATGTCGAGACTGACTTCCCTCCTGCTCGCCCTTACCCTGTCCGCCTGCGGACAAGTGAAGGGGGCTGCGCCTGAGCGGCCTGACCACCCCCTGCGGATTGTCAGTCTCGACTATTGCGCGGACCAATATGTCCTGAAACTGATCGACCGCGACCGGATTCTGGCTTTGTCGCCGGACGCCGGTCGGGAATTCTCCTATATGCGGGATGCGGCCATTGGCGTTGCGACTGTACGGCCCGTGGCGGAGGATGTGCTGATCCTGAAGCCGGACCTGGTTGTACGCGCCTATGGCGGGGGACCGAACGCATCTGCCTTTTTTCAGAAGGCGGGCGTCCCCGTCGTGGACATTGGCTGGACACCGGACATTCCGGCGGTGATGGAGAACACGCAGCGCATTGCTGACGAATTGGGTGAGCCGGCGCGCGGCGCCGCCGTGAACGCCGAGATGCAGGCGCGTCTGGACCGGCTGCAAAGGCGCGCGCAGACGCGCACCGCGCTCTACATGACCCCTGCGGGCGTGACCACCGGTCCCGGCTCCCTTATCCATGAGATGATCGAGACGGCCGGCCTGACCAACATGCAGACCGATGCAGGGTGGCGTTCCCTGCCCCTCGAGACCCTTGCCTATGAGACCCCGGACGTGGTGGCCGCCGCTTTCTTTGGAGCAAGAACCAATCATCCCGATGCGTGGAGCCCGATGAAACATCCCGTCGCGCGCGATCAACTGACGAAGAGTGAAGTCGTGTCCCTGGAAGGGGCGTGGACATCCTGCAGCGGCTGGTTCCTGATGGATGCAGTCGAGGCACTTGCGGAGGGCATGACCGAATGATCCGGGAGCGCTTCCTTCTGCCCGGCCTGATTGCAGCCAGCCTGCTGGCCATCATTGCTGCCTGTTTCCTCGGATCGACCTCCCTGCCGATCGACCGCCTGCTGGGAGCACTGTTTGGCGGCGCGGATGCTGGCGACCGGCTGGTGGTCTGGCAGATACGCCTGCCTCGCGCGCTGGCGGCCTATATTGTGGGCGCAGCGCTTGGCATCAGCGGGGCGGCGCTTCAGGGCTTGTTGCGAAATCCTCTCGCCGAGCCCGGCGTGCTGGGCGTGTCTGCCTCGGCCTCCCTGATGGCCACATTCTCCCTGTATTACGGGATCGCCTCCATCACGCCGTGGGCCCTGCCGATCGCGGCCATCATTGGCGCCTTGTCGGCGACCGCAGTGATCACGCTCGCTGCCTTGCGGACCCAATCGGTGGTAACCCTGATCCTGATCGGGGTGGGCCTTTCCAGTTTTGCCGGGGCGGCCATGAGCCTGCTCATGAATCTGGCACCCAATCCCTTTTCCCTGTCGGACATGATCAACTGGATGCTCGGTTCAGTCGCCAATCGGAGTTTTGACGAGATCATGTTGGCCGGACCCTTCATTCTGGCGGGTGCCCTGATCCTGTTCACAACCCGGCGCGGCCTATCGGCGCTGACACTGGGCGAGGAAGCCGCCAGCGGGATCGGCCTGGATCTGCAGCGCCAGCGCATCTTGACGGTTGTCGGCGCAGGCCTTGCCACGGGCGGCGCCGTGGCCCTGGCTGGGGCTATCGGTTTTGTCGGCATCGTGGCCCCGCACATAATCAGGCCGCTGGTGGGGCATGATCCGGCACGCTCCCTGCTTCCATCTGCGTTGCTGTCCGGCCTGATCCTTGTTCTGGCCGACATCTTCATCCGGCTGGTTCCGACCAATTCGGAATTGAAGCTGGGCGTGGTTGCGGCCCTGATCGGGGCGCCGGCCTTTGTCTGGATCGCCATGCAGAGGCGGGCCGGCCATGAGTGAGCTTGTCGTACAAAGCCTCAGCGTCCGGGCAGACAGGACGTCCTTGGTGGACACGGCCAGCTTTTCGCTCGCGCCGGGCGAATTCGTTGCTCTGCTCGGACCCAATGGTGCAGGCAAGACGAGCCTGATCCGGGCAGCTATCGGCCTGCAGGCGGCCAGCGATGGCGTTGCCCAGCTCGGCGGCCGGCCCGTGCGGATGATGACGCCGGCCGAGCGTGCCCGACAACTGGCCTATCTTCCCCAGACCCGTCCACTGGCCTGGCCGAATTCGGTACGGGACGTGGTGTCACTCGGACGGTTCGGTCATGGTGCGGCTCTGGGACGCCTCAAGGGACAGGATGCCGAGGCCGTCGACCGAGCCCTTGCGGCCTGCGGCCTGAGTGATCTGGCAGAGCGAAAGACGAATACGCTGTCCGGCGGTGAACTGGCGCGCGTGCATTGTGCACGGGCTTTCGCGGCCGAAGCCCCCCTGCTGATAGCGGACGAGCCCATCGCCGCGCTGGACCCGCGCCAGCAATTCCGCATTCTCGACCTGATCCGCGCCTATGTGGAGCAAGGCGGCGGCGCCCTGGTTGTGCTGCACGATATCCAGCTGGCGGCGCGCTACGCCTCGCGGATGATCTGGATGAAGGCGGGCCGGATCGTGGCGGACGGCTCCCCGGCAGAAACGCTGACGGCAGATCGGATGAGAGACATTTACGGCGTGGCCGCGCGTATCGACGGAACCAGTGTCCATATCGAGGGGGCCGCGTGACGTCACGCGCGCTGATGTTGCAGGGCACCGGCTCGGATGTCGGGAAGTCCGTGCTGACGGCCGCGCTGTGCCGGATTGCCCGTCGGCGCGGGCTCAGCGTGGCGCCGTTCAAGCCACAGAACATGTCTAACAATGCTGCGGCCTGTCCGGCGGGAGGAGAGATCGGTAGAGCGCAGGCGCTGCAGGCGCGCGCAGCAGGACTGGACCCGCATACGGACATGAACCCCGTCCTGCTGAAGCCGCAAACCGACAGGGCGGCGCAACTGGTTGTGCACGGCAAGGCCGTCCGGGCCATGGAGGCCGCCGAATACATGGCGACCCGCGACGGCCTGATGGATGCCGTGATGGAGAGTTTTGACCGCCTCTCGGCCGCGCACGACCTGGTCATTGTGGAAGGTGCCGGCAGCCCGGCGGAGATCAATCTGCGCGACCGCGATATCGCGAATATGGGCTTCGCGCGGCGAGCCGGAGTTCCCGTCTGCCTTGTCGGGGATATCGAGAAAGGCGGCGTTATCGCGAGTCTCGTTGGTACACGGAGCGTTCTGGACAAGAAGGACGCAGCGATGATTCGCGCCTTTCTGGTGAACAAGTTCCGGGGTGACCCGGCTTTGTTTGACTCGGGCGTGAGCGAGATCGAAGCGCGTACGAAGTGGCCCTGCCTGGGAGTCATCCCGTGGCTGGCGGCAAGCGCGAAACTCCCGGCCGAGGATGCCGTCGTGCTGGAGGCTGCGCGCCCCGCACAAGGCGGCGTCTTGAAGATTGCCGCGCCGATGCTGTCGCGCATCGCAAACTTCGACGATGCCGACCCGTTGAAGCTGGAACCCGGAGTGCAGTTCGACTGGATCGCGCCGGGCCGGTCCATACCGAGGGACACGGACATCGTGATCCTGTTCGGAACCAAGTCGACGCTGGGCGATCTCGCCTTTCTGAGAGAGCAGGGCTGGGACCATGACATACTCGCCCATGCCCGCGCGGGCGGTCATGTGCTGGGCATTTGCGGGGGCTACCAGATGCTGGGCCGGCGGGTGTCGGATCCGCACGGCGCTGATGGCGTGCCCGGCGATGCGGCGGGGCTCGGTCTGCTGGACGTCGAAACGGTGATGACACGGCACAAGGATGTGCGCCCGGTTTCAGGGGCAGAGTCGTTTCTGGGCAGCACACTGTCAGGCTACGTCATCCATGCCGGGCGCACGACCGGTGCGGACACGGCGCGGCCTTTCGCCCGCTTTGACCGGGAGACGGACGGCGCCCGCAGCGCGACTGGACGTATTGCCGGTACCTATCTGCACGGCGCCTTTGCGAGCGATGCGTTTCGGCGCGACTGGCTGGAACAGGCCGGCATCACCGGTGCGTCCGGGCTCGACTATGATGCCGCCGTGGAGACAGCGCTGGACGAGTTGGCCGATGGCGTGGAAGCCGCGGTGGACGTCGAAGCGCTGCTGGGGCTCGCACAACCGCCCGGCTGGCGCCGGAAGGGCTGATGAGCTCCGCGGCACTCATGCTTGGCGCCTGGGCCATCGAGGCCGTGATCGGCTGGCCGCAGCCGCTCTATCGCCGGATCGGTCATCCGGTCAGCTGGCTGGGCTGGATCATCGCGCGTCTGGAGACCTTGCTGAACCGGCCCGCCTGGCCCCATTGCGCGCGGTACATGTCGGGGGCGACCATGACCTGCCTTCTGGTGGCGGGCGTTGCTGGACTGGCCTCGGCAATATCCCGGGCGCTGCCGGACACGGTGCCGGGATTTGTCATCGAGGCGGCGATGGCATCATCCCTGATTGCATCACGCAGCCTGCATGCGCATGTTGCCGATGTGGCACGACCGCTGATGGCCGGCGACCTTGAAACCGCGCGGCAGGCCGTGGCACGGATTGTCGGGCGCGATCCGGCCTGCCTGGACGAAGCCGGCATTGCGCGCGCCGGGCTGGAGAGCCTGTCGGAGAATCTGTCGGACGGGGTGATCGCACCTGTGGTCTGGGGCCTGGCTTTCGGCCTGCCGGGCATCGCTGCTTACAAGGCCGTCAACACGCTGGACTCCATGATCGGGCATCGCAGCCCTCGCTACGCCGCGTTCGGAGGATTTGCCGCGCGCCTGGACGATCTGGCAAATCTGGTTCCGGCGCGCCTGTCGGGCCTGCTGATCGTGGTGTCCGCGGCCAGCCTGAGCGCTGCCCGCCTTATGGTGCGGGATGCCGGCCATCATCGCTCGCCGAATGCCGGTTGGCCGGAGGCGGCGATGGCCGGCGCGCTGAATGTGCGCCTGTCCGGACCGCGCAATTATGGTGGATGCGAGAGCGCCGAGCCCTGGTTGAATGCCGGAGCAGAAGATCCCCTGCCAGCCGATATGCGGCGCGGCCTGACTATCTACAAACGGGTGTGCGGACTGGCGCTTGCCTGTCTGGCCGCGCTGGCCGTGCTGGAGGGGGCGGGATGACCGGAGACCTGTTGCATGGCGGCGCTCTCGACCGGATGCAGGCGGCATTTCCCGATAGCCCGCGCCCCTGGATCGATCTGTCGACCGGGATAAACCCCTGGCCCTATCCGGCCCCTAAACCGTCTCCGGAGTGCCTGCAGCACCTGCCGACTCGCGCCGCGCGGGATCGCTGCCGTCACGCCATGGCGCAGGCTTTCGGAGCCCCGGAAGACAGCCTGGTTCTGGCGCCAGGCAGCGAGTTGCTGATCCGCCTGTTGCCGCAATTGATTTCGCCGAAACGTGTCGCACTCCTGAACCCGACCTATGGTGATCATGCACAGGTCTGGCGGCGCGCGGGCGCGGTCGTCATCGAGACGGACGCGCCCCTGGTGCTGGCGGACACAGTGGATGCAATTGTCCTGTGCAATCCCAACAATCCGGACGGGAGACAGTTTTCGCCGGAGGAGCTGGAAACGGCACGCGAGACGCTGGCCCGGCGCGGTGGCTGGTTGATCGTCGACGAGGCCTATGCCGATCTCGACCCGTCTCTCAGCGTCGCGGGATCAGGTGGCGCAGCGGGATTGATCGTGCTGCGGTCATTCGGGAAATTCTTCGGGCTTGCCGGCGTGCGGTTGGGCGCCGTGCTGGCCCCAGCCCGCATACGCGCCACCCTGTGCGACCTGCTGGGCGAATGGCCGGTCTCAGGCACCGCGCTGGAGCTTGGCGCACATGCCTATGAGGATCATGCGTGGCAGAGTTGCGCGCGGCTGAATTTGACGGCAGCGCGGGAGCGACTGGATAACATCCTGCTGAGCGCCGGATTCCCATACATTCAGGGGACTGATCTGTTTCGGCTGGTGACGTGCGACGACGCACATGAGACCTGGCGATTGCTGGCCGAGGCCGGACTCTATGTCCGGCGCTTTGCATGGTCTGGTCACATGCTGCGGATCGGCCTGCCGGCGACGCTGCAGGCAGAGCGCCGGCTGAAAGAGGCGCTTATCCCTTGAGCTGGAGCGGCAGGCCTGCCGCAACAAACTCGACCCGGTCACAGACATTCGCGACGCGCTGGTTCAGGCGGCCCTGCGCATCCCGGAATGACCGCCCAAGCGGAGTGTCCGGCACGAGGCCGAGACCGACCTCATTGGACACGAGGACAAGGTCAGACGAGCACGATTGAATCGCCTTGCACAAAGCGTCGGTTTCGGCGTCCACATCCCGCTCATGATGCTTCAGGTTTGACAGCCAGAGTGTCAGGCAATCGACCAGTAGAACTGTCTGCGCTCCTGCGCCCGACGTGATGGCGGAGACCAGATCGAGCGGTTCCTCCAGCGTGCGCCAGTCATCTCCGCGGTCCTGTTGATGATGGCGGATCCGGTCTTCCATTTCCGCATCCAGCGCTTCGGCGGTAGCGATGTAAACGCGATGGGGTGCGGCGGCTTCTGCAAGCGCTTGCGCGCGGGCGCTTTTACCGGAGCGCGCGCCGCCGAGGATCAGAATGCTGGTCATGGTGCCTCCATGCCAGCCGACGGCCCGTTGCGCAAAGGATTCCCGCCTACTCAGGCGGGATGGTCGTTGTCGTCATCCAGAATGCGATAGGCCGGGCCGTCCATGTCCTCGAACTGTCCGGACCGGATCGACCAGATGAAGGCGACGAGGCCCAGCAGGCCAAGGGCCAGCGCGACCGGAATGAGATAGACGATGATCGACATGGCAGCTTAGCTTTCGATGCGGAGACGTATGGCGTTCAAGGTCACGATAATGGATGAAAGCGACATGGCAATCGCAGCGACCAGGGGCGTGACGTGTCCGGTGACGGCGATTGGCACGGCAATGACATTGTAGAGCGCGGCCAGCGCAAAGTTCTGGCGCATCACGTTCCGAGTCCTGTTGGCAACGCGCAGGATCAGCGGAATGGCCTCAAGTCCGCCGCTATAGACGGCATCGCTGGCGGACTGTGTGATGTCGATGGCCGCGCCCGGCGCCAGCGACGCATGCGCAAGCGACAGCGCCCCCGCATCATTCAGACCATCCCCCACCATCAACACTTTCCGGCCCTGCGCGCGCAGCGCTTCAAGCCGGGATACCTTTTCCTGCGGCGAGGCCCCGGCGGTCCAGTCCTCGATGGCGAGCCGGCCGGCGAGTGGCGCGACCGCCCCTGCCTGGTCGCCCGACATTATCTCCATGTCGACGCCACCGGCGCGCAGCGTATCCAGCGCGCCCAGTGCCCCCGGCTGGACATCATCCACAAACACGAACCGGACATGCGGGGCGGACCCGCGCGCCAGCCACAGGACGGGCCCGCCGACAGGCGAATCTTTTTCCGCGCCGATCCAGGCCGAAGAGCCGAGCCGCCAGACCTCCCCCTCAATATCGGCCTCCAGGCCCCGGCCTGCCACTTCCTGCACGTCTTCCTGCGCCTGGCCCGGCCCGGCAACCGCGACAAGGGCGCGTGACAAGGGATGGTGGCTGACCCGGGCGAGGCGCGCAGCGTCCGCAAGGCATTCACGCGCCTCTGCGCTTTCCAGCGGGACAGACTGTCCGTCAACCTCGATACGGTCGAGCTTGGGAATGCCCAGCGTCAGTGTGCCGGTCTTGTCGAACACGATGTGATCGATCTCGGCGAGCCGTTCGAATGCATCACCCGACCGGAGATAGATCCCATTGCTGAACAGGCGGCCGGCCGCGACGACCTGCGCAACCGGCGCGGCCAGCGCCAAGGCACAGGGGCAGGTGATGATCAGCGTGGCGGCAGCAATCATCAGGGCGTCCGGAATGCTGGCGCCCATCACCAGCCAGCCAATACAGGCCAGCGCCGCTGTCGCATGAACGAAGGGGACGTAGATCGACACGGCCCGGTCTGCGATCCGGCGATAGGCGGAGCGCCGCTGTTCACCCGCTTCCAGCATGTCGCCGATCTGTGACAAGAGGGATTCTTCTGCGACCTTCAGGGCCTCTCCCTGCACCGGCGCGGACACATTGATTGCGCCCGCATGCAGCACCATGCCCGGTGAATAGGTGCGCGGCACAGACTCGCCCGTGACAAGACTTTCATCCACATCGCTGATGCCGGACACGATGCGAACATCGACCATGGCGCGCTCCCCCGGCGCCAGCAGGATCCGGTCCCCCGGCACAATTTCACTAGCGGCCACGGAGCGTGTGTCGCCCGACGCACCAAGGCGTGTCACGGCGCTGGTCTGCATCGCCGCCAGCGCATTCGCAGCCGCATGGGCCTGACGCCTCAGCCGGGCATCGAGAAACCGCCCGATCAGCAGGAAGAAACACAGCATCACCACGGCATCGAAATAGGCGTGCTCGCCGCCGCGCAGCGTTTCGAACACACTGACCCCGAACGCCAGGGAAAGCGCCAGCGAGATCGGCACATCCATATTCGCATGACCATTGCGAAGCGCTGACCAGGCGGAGCGGAAGAAGTGACGCCCGGAGAACAGAAGCACCGGCAGAGCGATCACGCCGGACAGGGCATGTAGGGTTTTCCGGGTCGCCTCTCCCATTTCGCCGTGTCCCGCCCAAACCGAAACCGACAGGAGCATGATGTTCGCAGCGGCAAAACCCGCCACGCCCATGGAGATCAGGAGCGCGCGCTCTTCTCGTGCCTTTTCAACGGCAGCCCCATCATCCGCCTGGGCCGCAACACCATAACCGAGATCCGATATGGTTTGCGCCACACGGTCTGCTGACAACGGACCGGTCCAGCGTACCCGCATGCGGCCATTGGAGAGGTTCAGGCGGGCGGCCGTAACGCCGGGCAATCCGGATACAGCCTTTTCTATCTTGCTGAGGCATCCTCCGCATTTCGCGCCCCGAACCACGAGATCGAGGGCATTTTCGTCACCGCTCTTGCGGACGAAGCCGGCAAAACCCGATTTGGACTGGCTGGCCGATGCCGGCGCCAGCCCGGACGGACATCCGGGCGCGGTGGAAACGGCGGTTGTCATGGCAGGATCGTGATCCGCTTGTCCGCAATGAATTTCACACTGCCCGTTTCCGAATCCAGGACTTCGAACCTCACGTCCCAGCGGCCGACCTCGAGCCGGGAAACATCAGACACATACTCCCCTGCGCCGGACGGCTGAAGCACAAGCATCTGGTCTCCGGTGTCGCTGGCAGCCCGGCGGAGCTGGGCGGTGACATGATAGGACGACAAGGATTCGCCAGTGGCATCCGACAAGCGGAAGACGAGACGGTCATCCTCGACGCCCGCCGCGGCCTGCCAGCCGAGCGCCTGCTGCGCCGCCTTTGCCTGCAGCGTGGAATTGTAGTCCAGCCCCTGCAAATAGGATTTCTTGACGTCCTCACCCGGAAAGCTGGTGATGGCGTGATAGAGAAACACACCATTGACGGCGAACATGACGCCAAAGAAGCCGAGCATGATGAACAGGACATGCCAGCCTGTAAGCCTGCCCCGTGCCGGCCCGTTCTTCGCGTTCAAGACTTGTCCTGTCATTGTTCAGCTCCTCTGAAGGACGACACATTCACATCTGCTTCCCCGGTTTCGGCATCCTTGACGGTGAAGGTCACCTGGCGGCGGGGCGCGCCCGCTTCGGCAGCCACAAGGATGCGGTAACGATCCACACCGAAGGCCTCGACCGGCAGTTCCAGCGTGTCACCGCCATCATGCTCCATCCCGATCACCTTGAAAGACAATGCATCAAGACCGGTGACATCGAGCAGCATGGTACGCGGTTCACTGGCCTTGTTGACGAGTTTCAGCGTGTAACCGTTCTGGATCCGACCGTCCGACAGGAGGACATAGGGCGGTGAGCGATCCTTCAACACATTGGCCTCAAGCGTGGACTTGGTCGCCAGCCCCCATACCATCAGCACACCAATAACCGTCATGACGACGGCATATAGCAGGGTACGCGCCCGAATGATCTTGTGCTTTGGCGGTGTCTGGCCAGCATTGCGAGCGGCCACGGCGAGTTGAGTGTCGTAGGCAATCAGCCCCTTGGGGCGACCGATCTTGACCATCATCTCGTCACAGGCATCGATACAGAGGGCGCAATGGATACACTCCAATTGTTCGCCGTCACGAATGTCGATTCCCATCGGGCAAACCTGCACGCACTGGTTGCAGTCGATGCAGTCGCCCCGTTCGTCCCAGTTTTCCGATTTGCGCTTGGGTCCGCGCGGTTCGCCCCGGTCATAGCGATAGGTGACGTTCAGGGCCTGCTCGTCTGTCAGCGCGCCCTGGATGCGCGGCCAGGGGCACATATAGGTGCACACCTGTTCGCGCATCGTCCCTGCCAGGAAATAGGTCGTAAGGGTGAGAATGCCGGCGAACCAGTAAGCCGTCAGGGGCGCTTCGCCCTTGAACCAACCGGCCGCGACCGTCGGTGCATCATGCCAGTAGAGAATGAAGGCACCCCCGGTCCAGAAGGCGATGACCAGCCACACGACATGCTTGCCGAGCTTTCGCGAAAGCTTGTTGAGGGACCATGGTGCCTTGTCGAGACGCATGCGCGCGGCGCGGTCGCCCTCGAAAGCCCGCTCCACCCAGATATAGAGATCCGTCCACACCGTTTGCGGGCAGGTATATCCGCACCAGACCCGGCCAAGCAGAGACGTGACCAGGAACAGCAGCAGCGCAGCGAGGATGAGCCCCCCGGCCATGAAGTGGATGTCCTGCGGCCACAGTTCGATGAAGAAGAAGTAGAATTTCTCACTGGCGAAATCGGCCAGGACGGCCTGATCCGGAACGCCTTCCCCGCGGTTCCAGCGCAGCCAGGGCAATCCGTAATAGACCCCAAGCGTGACCGCCATGACAATCCATTTGACCGTCCGGAACTTGCCATGGGCCAGTTTCGGATAGATCTGCTTGCGCTTGGCATAAAGGTCTTCATGCCGCGGCGGCTCCCCACCCGGAGGGGTGGGGAGCTTGGCGGATGCATCGATGAGGGTCGTGCTGGCCATGGCCGGTGCTATTCGCCTCCGCTGAGAGAGTGAACATAGACGGCGATGGCCTTGATCGTGGCATCGTCGAGGCGGTCATCCCATGCCGGCATGTGCGAATTGCGGGCATTGTAGATGGTTGCCCGGATGTCTTCCTCACGGCTGCCGTACAGCCATTCGGCATCGGTCAGGTTCGGAGCGCCCTGGGCGCGATCTCCCGTTCCGTCCGCGCCATGACAGGTCACGCATTGCTGCTGGAAGATCGGCGCCGCGCGGGACACCGCTTCGGCATCGTCACTGCGGCCCGACAGGTTGAGCACATATTGCGCGAGATCGTCCACCTGGTGGCTAGTCAGCAATCCGTCGCGGCCAAAGGCCGGCATGGCGGAAAAGCGGGTGGCGTCATCTGCATCATGACGGATGCCATGGCGGATGGTGTACTCGATCCCGTCCAGAGATCCGTCCCAGAGCCAGACATCATCCGCGAGCGCCGGATAACCAATGGCGCCGCGCCCGCCTGCCCCGTGACATGTGGCACAATTGTCGCCGAAGGCACTCTCTCCCATGGCGAGTGCGAATTGCTGCAGGGTGCGGTCCGTCTCGATGGTTTCAAGATTGGCATCGAGCAGGACAACAGACTGCGCATCGCGCGCCGTCTGGAGGTCAGCCACGGCCTTGGCCACTTCCGCCCGGTCGGAATGGCCCCGAACACCCTTGGTGTTGGTGCCCATGCCCGGCAGCGCGGGGATGGCCGGCATGAGGATCATGTAGACGATGGCCCACGCGATCGTCATGTACCAGACATATAGCCACCAGCGCGGTAGCGGATTGTTCAGTTCCTTGATCCCGTCCCAGGAATGACCGGTCGTCTCGACGCCGGAATGCTGGTCGATATCCTTGGTCTCATCAGTCATTTGATGGCCCCTTGTCTTCAAGCGGAGAATGTGCGGCGCGGTCGAACGTGTCCTGATTGCTGGGCCAGAGCGCATAGGCCAGCGCCCCCAGGAACATCAGGACAAAATAGACCAGCCCGCCGGTCTGAGCGAAACTCGAGAGTGCTTCATACATGTGCGTGTCTCCCTAGCGCCGATTGTCGAGATCGTCGGCCTGATAGGTCGAGAAATCGACCAGTGTGCCGGTCATCTGGAGATAGGCCACGATGGCATCCATTTCGGTGATGCGGCGCGGATCTCCATCATAATCACGAAACTCCACCGTGCCCTCGCGGCCGGAGGCAGCGTCATACTGCTCCAGCAGACTGTCGAGATAGTCATACCCCTTCTCGTCCGGGTCGGCCTGAGCGTAGAGATGCCCCTCGGCATTCTCGATCATTTCATCCGTATAGGGTACTCCAAGCATGCGTTCGGTCCGGAGGCGCTCTTCGATCCGGTCGAAATTCAGCTTCTTTTCCGCCAGGAAGGCGTAAGGCGGCATGACGCTTTCAGGCACCAGGGCCCGCGGGTCCTTGAGGTGGTCCACCTGCCATTCGGCAGAATACTTGCCGCCAACACGGGCCAGGTCCGGCCCGGTCCGTTTCGACCCCCACTGGAAGGGGTGATCGTACATGCTCTCGGCGGCGAGCGAGTAGTGGCCATAGCGTTCGACCTCGTCCCGCAGCGGGCGGACCATCTGGCTGTGGCAGACATAGCAGCCCTCGCGGACATAGATGTCCCGGCCCATCAGCTCGAGCGGCGTGTAGGGACGCATCCCGTCCACCTTCTCGATCGTGTTGTCCATATAGGCCAGGGGCGCCATCTGGATCAGGCCGCCAATCGAGACGACGACGAGGATGCCGATGGTGAGGAGCAGCGAGTGCCGCTCCAGCAATCCATGCTTGTTCATGATGCTCATGGATACGCTCCTATTCAGCGGGAACCAGCGTCGTGCGCGGTTCGGGGGTTGCGTAGGGGTCGGGCTTGGCATCGACCGGCTCTGCGGCGCCATGGCCCAGCGCTGTGCGCACGAGGTTGTAGGCCATGATCAGGGCGCCGCTGAAGTAGAGCATGCCACCCAGCGCACGGATCATGTAGCTGATGTGCTTGGCCTCGACGGTCTCCACGAAGCTGTATTCGAGGAAGCCGTATTCATTGTAGGCACGCCACATCAGGCCTTCCATGATCCCGGCGAACCACATGGAGATCATGTAGAACAGGATGCCGATCGTGGAGATCCAGAAGTGCCATTCGACGAGCGATTTAGAGAACAGCGCCTTCTTCTTGTAGAGCCATGGCACGAGGCAATAGAGCGCGCCGAAGCTGATATAACCAACCCAGCCGAGCGCACCGGAGTGGACGTGGCCGATGCCCCATTCGGTATAGTGGCTCAGCGAGTTCACAGCCCGCACGGACATCAGCGGCCCCTCAAAGGTCGCCATGCCGTAAAAGGCGAGAGAGACCACCATCATCCGGACGACCGGGTCGGTGCGCAGCTTGTCCCAAGCCCCCGACAGGGTCATGACGCCATTGATCATGCCGCCCCAGCTGGGCATCCACAGCATCACCGAGAAGGTCATGCCGAGCGTCTGCGCCCATTGCGGCAGGGCCGTGTAATGGAGGTGGTGCGGACCTGCCCAGATATAGATGAAGATCAGGCTCCAGAAGTGGACGATCGACAGACGGTAGGAATAGACCGGCCGGTTCACGCGCTTCGGAATGAAATAATACATGATGGCCAGGAAGCCGGTGGTCAGGAAGAAGCCCACGGCGTTGTGACCGTACCACCATTGCGTCATCGCATCCTGAACCCCAGCGAAGACCTGCACGGATTTCGTCCCGGTCCAGCTGACCGGAATGGAAAGGTTGTTGACGATGTGGAGCATCGCAATGGTGACGATGAAGGACAGGTAGAACCAGTTGGCCACATAGATGTGCGGCTCCTTGCGCTTCCACAGCGTGCCAAGGAAGACCAGAAGGTAGGCAACCCAGACAATGGTCAGCCAGAGGTCCACATACCATTCCGGCTCTGCATATTCCTTCGACTGCGTCACACCGAGCAGATAGCCCGTCGCGGCGAGCACGATGAACATCTGATATCCCCAGAATACAAACCAGGGCCACATGCCACCAGCGATCCGGGTACGGCAGGTGCGCTGCACGACATAGAAACTGGTCGCGAGAAGCACATTGCCCCCGAACGCAAAGATCACCGCACTGGTGTGCAGCGGTCTCAGGCGGCCGAAATTCGTCCAGCCCCATTCGGGAAAGTAGAAGAGATTGGGGAAGGTCAACTGCAGCGCGATAACCACCCCGACCAGGAGGCCGGCAATGCCCCAGAACATGGATGCGAACACGCCATACTTGACCAGCGTGTCTTCATAGCGCGTCTCGTCAAATGGGTTGCGGTCAATGAGATTGCCCGCCCACATGCCGGTTCCGATCAGGAAGGCCGACACCATGGCGATAAAGGTCATCGCCTGTACGCCCATGGCAGGATCAATGGTACGTCCCGCGATGATCAGGGCCAGCACCCCGAAGATCGCGACCAGCGCAGAGACAGTGGCAATGCTCCCGCTGCTGGAATTGGTTGAGATGGTTTTAGGTATCATTTCTTTCGGCCCCTTCCGCAAAAGTCCGCGGTTCTTGCGTCTTCGGCCTGATTACGGTGAACCCCTGCGCCAGCGTATAGGGAGTTTCCCCTATGGGTCAGTTCGTCCCCCTCCTCTATTCCGGTGCCGAAATCTGGAGGGTCATGACCGTGAACCGTTTGATGTTTCTTTCCGCTTCTGCAGCCCTGCTCGTGGCAGGCCTTGCCAAGATGGCGACGCAGGCCGCCTCGCAATCGGTATTGCTGATTCCCACCTGCCTCGGCGGCAGTGTCGAAGTTCCGCTGGAAGGGGCATCGACACCGTGGCTGCACTGTTGGGGATGTTATGCCGCACTGGCGGGCTCAGCCGGCCTGACCCTGTTGCTGGCACAACAGATTCACCGGAAGAGAGAGGCCGTGCGGATCCGGCTTTCCTAAATGCGCGGCCACCATTACAGTGGATCGAGCATGGCCGATCCACTGTCCGACCTCTGGCGCGTTGATACTTCCGATTTTCAGGATTCGGATTCGCTTCAATCGATTCTGACGTCCATTCTCCGGTCGGTACCGGACGCGATGATCGTGATCGACGATTCCGGTGTGATCATGGCGTTCAGCCTGGCTGCGGAGACACTGTTCGGATACAAGGCGTCAGACGTTGTGGGCAAGAATATCAACTGCCTGATGACCGAAACGGACCGGGTTCATCACGACCAGTATATCCGCAATTACCTCGTCACCGGCGAACGCCAGATCATCGGCATTGGCCGAATCGTCGAGGCGCGCCTGGCCAATGGCGACTCCATTCCGGTTGAACTGAAGATCGGGGAAGCCGCCATCGGCGACCGCAAGCTGTTTACCGGCTTCATCCGGGACATCACGGAGCGCCAGGCCAACATTCACCGGATCAGCGAGTTGCAGGCCGAGATCGGGAATTTTTCCCGGCTGAGCGCTGTGGGCACAATGGCCTCTGCCATGGCACACGAACTGAACCAGCCCCTGACCGCCGTGGCGAACTATCTGGAAGCGGCCCGCGACATGCTGGACGCGCCGAGTGCAGATGATTTGGCTATGGTGCAGGAAGCCCTGACCGCCGCAGCCGAACAATCCATCCGCGCCGGCCAGATCGTGCGTCGCCTGCGCGACTATGTCTCGCGCGGGGAACTGGATCTGCGGCCGGTGGACCTGAAGGCCGTGATCGACGATGCGGTCACAATAGCCAAGGTCGGCATTGACGGCCCACTGGCCCGCGTGGTGGTCCGGATGGAGGATCCGGAAGTGCGTGTGCTGGCGGATCGCCTGCAATTGCGCCAGGTGTTTGCCAACTTGATCCGAAACGCCATTGAAGCCCTGTCGGAGACCGAAACGCCGCAAATCTGGATTCACACACGGCACGCTGATGGCGAAACCGCCATTCAGGTACGGGACAATGGGCCGGGCCTGTCGGAGGAATTGATTCATTCCCCGTTCGACGCCTTCCAGACCACGAAAGCAAACGGCATGGGACTGGGCCTGTCGATCTGCCAGACCATCATCGAAGCCCATGGCAGCACCATCGAGGTCAGTTCCCAACCGGGCGCCGGCGCCGCCTTTACGTTTACGCTGAGAACCGCCATAGAAGTGACGGAGTGAGCAAGCAGATGACCAAGACCGTCTTTCTCGTAGATGATGATGATGCCATTCGGCATTCCGCCAGTTTCATGCTGCGCCATGCGGGATATACCGTCAAAACCTTCCCGGACGGCGTGACCTTTCTGGACGAATATGCGCCAAACGATTCTGCCTGTATCCTGCTGGATGTGCGCATGCCGGTGATGGACGGACTGGCGGTGCAGACCGCCCTTCAGGAACGCGGCAACACAATGCCGATCATCGTGCTGACCGGACATGGCGACGTCTCTGTAGCAGTCCAGGCCATGAAGAATGGCGCGATCGAATTCCTGGAAAAGCCCTATGAAAAGAAAGCATTGCTGGAAGCCATCGAAACCGGTTTCAGTCGCCTGGCGGATGCTGAGGCGCAAACCGGCCTGAAGAACGACGCCATCGCGAAGCTGACCCGCCTGACATCGCGCGAGACCGAAGTTCTGGATTGCCTGGTCGAGGGGATGACCAACAAGGCGATTGCCGATGCCCTGTCGATTTCCCCGCGAACGGTGGAAATTCACCGCGCGAACCTGATGGAAAAGCTGGAAGCCGACAGCCTGTCTGCCGCGCTTCGCATTGCGTTCGAAGCCGAGCGCGGCCGCAACACGACTGCCTAGGTAAGTCTACGTAGGGACGCCTTGGGGGCGGACGCGTAGAGGTGAGGTTGGCCCAATCTCAGGATAGTCGATACATGCGTGAACCCGTTCCCCAGCCCAGCATGCTGAGGGTTGCCCTCGTCGAAGATGATGAAGAGGTGCGCTACTCACTCATGATGCTGTTGCGGTCGCGAGGGTTCTCGGTCGACTCCTACCGAAACGGCATGGAAATCCTCACCAACCAGCCAGCCCTTCAGGTCGACTGCCTCTTGATCGACTACAAACTGCCCCGCTTCAACGGCGTCGAATTGCTGGAGAAGATGCGCTTGGCTGGAGACCACACACCCGCCGTGCTGATCACGGGCTATTACTCCCCGACACTTAGGGACAGGGCGATTGAAGCGGGCTTTCTCGATGTTGTCGAGAAGTCTTCCGACCCGCAGGAAGTGCTCGAAAAGCTGGCGCTCGCCAGCCGGTCCGCTCACTGAGCAGACCTCACAGCAAGTCGCACTGTTGGCGATCAATCGTCGCGCGCAGGCAATTTGTAGTACCCGCACAAGGTCTGGATCACGGCGGAGCCGATGCCGCGGGACGACGCGTACAGGATCGTCTGCCCGTCCCTGCGGGAGGTCACCAGATCGGCACTGCGCAGTTTGGATAGATGCTGGGATACGGTCGACACGGACTGATCCACCGCATCGGCTATCCGGTTCACCGGCATTTCTCCCTCGTCCAGCAGGCACAAAATCTTGAGCCGCGTCTCATGAGACATCGCCCGCAGCGTGTCGCACGCCGTCTCCATCTTGCCGGACAGGGCAAGAAAAGGTCGGCCGGAGGCGGAACGGGCGCGCGACTTGTTCATGTCTGCATGGCTTCAGCCGACATTTCGGTGGCGCCCTCCGCCTCCCCAACAGGCGCTGCGCGCCAGTCCGGCCCCTTCAGCGCCACATAGATGGCAGGAATGACCAGAACGGTGAGCGCTGTTGATGAGGCCAGACCGAACAGGAGGGAAATGGCGAGTCCCTGGAAGATCGGATCAGTCAGGATCACGGCAGCACCGATCATCGCGGCCAACGCCGTCAGCAGAATTGGCTTGAAGCGGATCGCTCCCGCCTCCAGCAGGACCTCCTTCAGGGGCTGGTCGGCGAATTGGCCGTGCCGCACGAAGTCCACCAGAAGGATGGAGTTTCGTACAATAATACCTGCCAGGGCGATGAAGCCGATCATGGATGTCGCGGTGAAGGCGGCACCAAACAGCCAATGACCGATCATGATGCCAATCAGGGTAAGCGGCACCGGCGTCAGGATGACCAGCGGCGTGCGGAATGTGCCGAATTGCGCGACGACGAGAATATAGATCGCGATGAGGGCAACCCCGAACGCCATGCCCATGTCCCGGAAGGTGACATAGGTGATTTCCCATTCTCCATCCCACAACAGGGACGGCACCGTTTCGTCTGCCGGCTGGCCGTACAGGCGGATGGCCGGTTGCTCCAGCCCTGCAGCGGCCCAATCGAACGCCTCGACCCGATCCTGGATTTCCATCATCCCGTAGATCGGGGCCTCGAACCGGCCCGCCAGTTCGCCCATGACCATGTCGGCGAAATAGCCATCACGACGAAAGATCACCGCAGAACCGGATTCCATGCGGGTATTGACCAGCGTTCCCAACTCGACGGGCTGTGCCCCTGCACCGGACTGACGGGGCACCGGAAGGCTGGCGGTCCGTTCCGACCAGACTTGCGCCGATTTCGGCAGACGCACCGACACAGGCAGCGGGTCCCGCCCGGCCCCACGCGGCGTGACGCCCACGATCTGGCCCGAATAGATCAGCGCCAGCGAATCCAGCACATCCTGTTCAGCCACGCCCTGGTCCGCCGCGAGCGCCTCGTTGACCGAAAGCACCATGCGCGGTTGCGGGCCACCAAAGGAATTGTCGACATCAACAATGAACTCGGTTTCGCGGAACAATTGCTCGACTATGTCAGCAGTCTTGCGTCGGCTTTCCGCATCCGGTCCGTAGATCTCGGCCAGGAGTGTCGACAGGACCGGAGGCCCGGGGGGAACCTCCACCACTTTGACGCTCGCGCCCTCCGGCAACGGAACACCTGAAAGGAGGTGTCGCAGGGCCAGCGCGATGTCGTGGCTGGATCGATTGCGATGGCTCTTTTCCAGAAGATTGACCTGGAGATCGCCAAGCTCCGGCGCCGCCCGCAGGAAATAGTGGCGCACCAGGCCGTTGAAGTTGAATGGCGCGGCTGTACCTGCATAGGCCTGGATCGATTCCACTTCCTCGACTGAGTCCATCGCCGCTGCGAGAGCGAAGAGCGTACGTTCGGTTTCTTCAAGCGCGGTGCCTTCCGGCATGTCCAGCACGATCTGGATTTCCGACTTGTTGTCGAAGGGCAGCAGTTTCACTGTAACCGATTTGGTGGCGAACAGGGTGAGCGACGCCAGTGTCGCGACGCCAACGATGGCGAGGAAAATCCACGCATTCCGCCGGCTCTCGACGATGGGCCCGGCCATGGACCGGTAGAACCGCCCGAGGCGCGTCTCCTCGTCTGCAGCATGTTCGTGCATGGGCGCCTTGCCGGCGATCTTCATGAGCAGCCAGGGCGCAATCCCGACAGCGACGAAGAAGGAGAACAGCATGGCCGCGGACGCATTTGCCGGAATGGGCGCCATATAGGGGCCCATCAGGCCGGACACGAACATCATGGGCAACAGGGCGGCGATGACCGTCAAGGTGGCCACGATGGTCGGATTGCCCACTTCGGCAACCGCTTCGATGGCGGCCTGTACGCGCGGACGGCCATCGCGCATCGCCCAATGGCGCGCAATGTTCTCGATGATGACAATCGCGTCGTCGACCAGGATACCGATCGAGAAGATCAGGGCAAACAGGCTGACTCGGTTGATGGTGTAGCCCATCATGAGAGAGGCAAACAAAGTCAACAGGATTGTGGTGGGGATGACAATCAGAGTGACCAGGGCTTCTCGCCATCCAATGGCGAACGCAATCAGAATGACAATGGAGACGGTCGCAAGTCCGAGATGGAACAGGAGTTCATTGGCCTTGTGATTGGCTGTCTCGCCATAATTGCGCGTCACGGCGATATGGACGCCTTCGGGGATCAGTTCCCGTTCCAGAAGCTCCAGCCGTTCCAGGATCTGGTCGGCGACGACCACGGCATTGGCACCCGGGCGCTTTGCGAGTGACAGGGTCACGGCAGGCAGGGTCTCGAAGCCATCGCGGCCCTGGCGCCGCTCAAGCGTCCAGGCGCGGGCTTCGGTTTCAATGCCTGCGACGCGAACCCGTGCAAGGTCAGACAGATAGACCTTGCGGCCATCGGGAGCCTGGATCTCAAGCCGTTCGAGATCTCCGATTCCCTCGATCCGGTCCCCGGCCTGAATGATGATGGAATCTCCTGAGCCGCGCGCCGTTCCGATGGGTCGGGCCTGGACGGCTTGCGCGGTGGCGCTGACCAGCGACTGCAGCGACACGCCATAGGCCGACAGCGCCTCAATGTCCGGCTCGATCCGCAATTCGAGCGAGCGGCCGCCTATGACATCGGTGAGGCCGACATCTCCCACCTTGACGAGTTCCTTCAGGACTTCATCGGCCAGCATGCGCAGGCTGGTGTCGTTCCAGACTTCTCCGGTCCAGGGTTCCGGCGAGAAGGTCAGCGTCACGATGGGCACATCATCAATGCCGCGCCCGATCACTTGTGGCATCTCCACTTCGGGCGGGATCCGGTCGATATTGGCCCGGATCTTTTCGTGGATGCGCAGGATCGCGTCGTCCGAATCTGTTCCGACCATGAAGCGTGCCGTAACGATGACACCGTCATCCCGGCTCTGGCTGTAGACGTGCTCGACGTCGGGGATCGCCTTGACGATTTCCTCCAGCGGCTCGGTAACCTGTTCCACCGCATCGGCGGCCCGCAGGCCGGGCGCCTGGACGAGAATGTCGACCATGGGCACCGAAATCTGGGGCTCTTCCTCGCGCGGAATGGTCAGCAAGGCCACAAGGCCAACCGCCAGGGCGGCCAGCAGGAGAAGCGGCGTCAGCGGCGAGCGGATGGTGGCCCGAGTGATCGCACCGGAGATGTCGGCTTTCATGAGTTTTCGTCCCCGGGCAATTCGATGATGTCGCCCGGGCGCAGGCCGGACAGGACTTCGTACACGCCAGTGGACACAAGCGGCTCAGCCAGCACGACCGGCGCCTCGATGAATCGTTCTCCGACTTTCACCCGGACAAAGTCCACACCGTATCGCGTGGTTACGTATTCTTCCGGCACGATGATCGCACGCCGGTCGCCCACAGGGGCAAGAACGTCGGCACGCTCCCCGACCAGCGCATTCAGGCCGCCTTCCACAACGGCATCTGCCACCACCGCACCGTCGCGCAGGGCCGGGTACACTTTCTCGATCCGCGCGGTGCGCACATCATTGTCACGTGCCGGCAGGCGGATCGATACTTCGCGGCCCTCTTCGAGAAAGCTGAGATGTCGCTCCGGCATGGACAGGCGCACCAAACCGTCCAGGGTTGCCAGATTGGCCACAACCTGACCGGGCGAAACAACGCTGCCTTCCACCACCAGGACATCGGTCACGCGCGCATCGACCGGCGCACGGATGTCTCCCTCTGCACGGCGAGCCATCAGACTGCGGCGCTCCTCCTCTGCGGACACACGATTGGCCCGGACCACGTCGAGCGCAGCCTTTTCCTGATCGTAGCGCGCCTTTGGGTAAAATCCGTCCGCCAGCAGTTTTGCCGCGCGGGCCAGATCCTCTTCCTGTTGGCGGACCTGCGCCGACAGGCCTTCTATCCGGGACGTCAGCGCATTAATTTGAGGCGCCAGTGTGTCGTCGCTGACAAAGGCAATCACCTCCCCTTCGCTGACAATCTGCCCCTCATCCACGGTCAGCTGCGTCACCACGCCCTGCAATCGCGCGCGGGCCATTGCTGTGTCGCTGGCCTCGATACGACCAACCACCGGCCGATAGTCGGTGATGATCGATTCCTGTACGGCCAGCGTCTGGGCTGACCCCATACCAGCGAGACCGGCCGCCACAGCAAGGCCAGCGAGCATGCGCGTGAACATGTCAGTAGGCTCCATTGTCGACGATAGACCCTGTGGCCGGGTCGAGCCGAATGCAGGGCAGGCCAGACGACTTCCACGCCGCGATGCCGCCAGCCATATGGGCGGCGTCAGCGCCTGTCGCCTTCAGGAAAGTTTCGAGCGCCTTGCGCGACCGCTTGCCGGAGCCGCACTGGAACACCACGCGCCGACTGCCGTCCACAGGGAACGATTTCGGCTCGAAGGTCGACAACGGGTGCAACAGGGCGCCGTGAATGCGTTCATTGGCGAATTCCGCCGGTTCACGCACGTCGACGAGCAGGATCCTGCCCGCTTTCAGATCATCCAGAATTGCCGTGGGGGTCAGGTCGTATTTGTCTGCCATGAAGAGCCTCCTTTGCCAGCCTGCCGTGTCCGCTTCCTCGGGGATTTGATTTAGCGCAACGACAGCCCCGCCTATATAGGTGATATTGCGTATTTGCGAAAGTTCTAATATATAGTCAATAGAATTCGAGGGAGGAACTGCAATGGCACATGTCGTGATACTTGGCGCAGGGCTTGGCGGCCTGGTCGCCGCCTACGAGATCAATAAGACGCTGGGCCGCCAGCACAAGGTTTCGATCATCAACGAGACAGACTACTACCAGTTTGTCCCCTCAAACCCCTGGGTTCTGGTCGGGTGGCGCGACCGCCAGGAAATCACGATTGATCTGGCAAAGCCCCTCAAGAAGCGTGGCATTGAACTGATTGTCGGTACGGCTGAAAAGGTCGATCCAGCCGCAAAATGCGTGCGCATGCCTGATGGAACACAGGTCGACTATGACTATCTGGTGATCGCCACGGGCCCCGAACTCGCCTTCGACGAAATCGAGGGGTTTGGCCCTGACGGTCACACACATTCAGTATGCCACATTGATCATGCAACAAAGGGAGCTGCCGCATTCGAGGCGTTCTGCCTGGATCCCGGACCGATCGTGGTTGGCGCCGTTCAGGGAGCCTCCTGCTTCGGGCCGGCCTATGAAACCGCAATGATCCTTGAAACCGAGCTGCGCAAGCGCAAGATTCGGGACAGGGTGCCCATCACGTTCGTCACGCCGGAGCCCTATATCGGCCATCTCGGGCTGGATGGTGTCGGCGACACGAAGGGATTGCTCGAGAGCGAAATGCGCAACCGTCACATCAAGTGGATCACGAATGCCCGCGTCACCAGGATCGAGGCTGACAAGGTTCATGTCGAGGAAGTGAATGACGACGGGACAGTAAAGCAGTCAGTCGAACTGCCCTCGAAATACTCCATGTTCCTGCCGCCTTTCCGGGGGGTGAAAGCGGTTCGCGATATCGAGGGCCTGGTCAACCCGAAGGGATTCATTCTGACCAACGAATTCCAGCGCAATACAGCCTGGCCGGACATCTTCGGCATTGGCGTGTGCATTGCCATACCACCAATGGGAAAAACGCCTGTGCCGGTGGGTGTGCCGAAAACGGGATTCATGATCGAATCCATGGTGGAAGCCACTGCGCGAAACATTGCACAGCTCATCAAGGGAGAAACCCCAACGCACAAGGCCAGTTGGAATGCGATCTGTCTCGCTGATTTTGGCGATGGTGGCGTCGCTTTCGTAGCCCAGCCGCAAATTCCGCCGCGCAATGTCAACTGGTCTGCCTCGGGCGGATGGGTGCACATGGCGAAGGCGGGCTTTGAGAAGTATTTCCTGCACAAGCTGCGCACGGGACGGGCGGAAACCTTTTACGAGAATGCCGCATTGAGCCTGCTGAAGACCCACAAGCTGAAGGCTGAATCATGACCACAACACCGACCCGACATATCGTGTGCATCCATTGCGCGGCTGTGAACCGTGTGCCAACGGACAAGCAGTTGCATGAGGGCCAATGCGGAGCCTGCAAGTCTCCGCTGGCCAGCGACACGCCAGTCGATATTTCGGACAAGGTTCTGGACCGGCTGCTGGCGAGGGACGAGGGCGCCTTTGTCCTGGACGTGTGGGCCCCGTGGTGTGGCCCCTGCCGCATGATGGCACCAGACTACGAAGCTGCCGCCGCACATTATCAGGGCAAGCTCCGATTCCTCAAACTGAACTCTGAAGACAATCCGGACTCTGCCGCCCGCTTGCGCATTCGAGGCATCCCCTCCCTTTTCATTTTCAGACAGGGTCAGCAGCTGGATCACAAGTCCGGCGCCATGCAGGCCACCATGCTCGTGCAATGGATAGACGGTGTTCGTGCCGGCATGTCCACAGCCTGAACCAACTCAACACAAGGATCTGTACCATGAATCTTGATCGCGCCGTACTTGCCTTCGCCGGGCTCATTGTCCTGGCCAGCCTCGCGCTCGGCTACTGGGTGTCCCCCTACTGGTTTCTTCTGACGGCCTTTGCCGGAGTGAACATGTTCCAGGCAGCATTCACCGGGTTCTGTCCCGCTGCCATGATCTTCAAGGCCATGGGTGTTCGGGACGGACCCGCCTTCAAATAGGCTCGTATTCCAAACCCACCGAAAGATGGGAACGTTCGCCTGACAGACCTTTCCCGACCGCCACCGATCATAATAGGATCGTGCGGCACGCGCCCATATGTCGCGTCGGGCAAGAGGGTTTGGGTCATGATCATTTCGTCTCCGGACGACTACCGAAATGCGGCCCGGCGCAAGCTGCCCCGCTTTCTGTTCGATTACATTGATGGTGGCGCAAATGCCGAACATACGCTTCGCCGGAACATGGAGGACTTCCGGTCGATCCAGTTGAGACAGCGCGTTCTGAGAGGGACGACCGCTCCAAAACTTGGCGCGACCCTGTTCGGGGAGGCTTTGTCCTTGCCGCTCGCCCTGTGCCCCGTCGGGCTCGCCGGACTGTATGCAAGGCATGGAGAATTGCAGGCCGCACGCGCGGCGCAAGAAGCAGGCATTCCTTTCAGCCTGTCGACTGTTTCCGTGAAGTCGCTTGAAGACGTGTCTGCAGGCACCAACCGACCCATCTGGTTCCAGCTCTATGTGCTGAAGGACAGGGAATTCATGCGGTCAGCTCTGGAACGGGCGCAAGCCGCCGGAGTGAAAACCCTGGTTTTCACCGTCGACATGCCGGTACCAGGCGCCCGGTATCGCGATGCGCATTCCGGAATGAGTGGACCTCATGCCGCAATCCGGCGATTTGCCCAAAGCATCGCCCATCCGGAATGGGCTGTGTCGGTGGGTTTGTTCGGGAGGCCCCATGATCTGGGAAACATCTCGGCCTATCGGGGAAGGCGGACCAGCCTGTCTGATTATATCGGATGGATTAACAAGAATTTCGATCCGGAAGTGTCGTGGCGCGATTTGGAATGGATCCGGGACGCCTGGCCAGGAACACTGGTGATCAAGGGCATTCTGGATCCGGACGATGTGGACGACGTCATTCGACTTGGCGCCGACGGGCTGGTCGTTTCCAATCACGGCGGTCGGCAGCTGGACGGCGTCCCGTCGAGCATACGTGCCCTGCCCGGTATTGTAGCCAAGGCGGATGGCCGCGCAAAGGTTCTGATCGATTCCGGCATACGCAGCGGGCTGGACATTGTGCGCGCCCTGTGTCTGGGCGCAGACGCCGCCATGATCGGCAGGGCATACATCTATGCCCTCGCCGCTGGCGGGCAATCGGCCGTTGCGAACCTGATCAGCCTGTTTCGCATGGAAATGCAGACGGCCATGACGCTGATGGGCGTGAGCGCGATAGACGAGCTTGGCCCTCACCTGCTGCACAAGCTTCCAGCTGACTATCGATCAAAGAACGATCACGCCGCCCGTACCTGCATGCGAGACTGAACGCGCGCTTCGTCCCTTGGCAGCACGATGTAGGCGACAATGCCGAAGAGAAAGCCAGCCACTGGCAACATGAGACACCATGTCATGGCCAGTCGCAAGGCTTCCGCCGGCGAGTTTCCGGCTGCCGTGTAGACGTCACTGATCTGGCCGATCAGGTACGGACCGATGGCCGTGCCGATCAGCGTCGTGACCATGGTGAAGAAGGCGTAGGATGTTGCCCGCCCGCGCGGCACGTTCAAATCATTGATCGTCGCCATTGCCGGTCCCGTTGCCATGGCCGTGAAGAAAAACAGGGAAGCCAGGCTCGCATAGGACATGGTGAGCGAATGTGATGTCAGGAACAGAGTCGACAACAGGATCGCGCCAACCGCAGCGACGAGATACACGACCAATTTTCCGCGAATCCATTTGCGCCTAAGCCTATCGGCCAGTACCCCGCCAAACGTGATCCCGCAGAAGCCGGATACGGCACTAGACAGGCCGACCACCATTCCGACCTGACTGCTGGCCACATCATAGGAGCGCTGGATCAGCGGCACGCTCCAGAACGCAAAAGCGACGCCTACGAAAACGATGCCCGCCGCAGAGATTGTCAGGCAGATCATCGCGGTAGAGCGGAACAGGAGGTGAAAAACTTCCGGATCCCTGAGCAGGAAGGACTGACTCCAGGAAAACGCCGCGAACACGCCAATCGACAAGGCGACCCATTGGGTCACATCTCCCGTGATCGCCACCAGCCCCCAGCAGGCAAGGGCAAGCAGGAGGGCCGCGGCAACATTGACCAAAATCAGGGTCAGGGAGGCGCCGTTGCGATGGAGCAGCGCGAGATTGATGACGGGCAGCATGCTGCCGAGAGAGACCAAGACCTCCTTGAACGGAGATCCTTTGACGGCCTCGCTGCCGCCATCATACCGGCCGCGTTCCGGCTCCCGAATACGAGCGACAACCAGAGCCAGCAGAATGCCGGGCAGGCCTACGGCCATGAAGGCCACCTGCCAGCCCTTCAGGCCAAGCGGGGCAAGGCTGGTATCCGGATACCACGCAGCCCAGGCATCCAGAATGGAGCCGCCCAAGAACAGACCGCAGCCCAGACCGATATAGACCCCACCTGCATATATCGCGACGACGGTGGTTCGCAGATGCGGCGGGTAATAGTCATAGAGGAGGGAAATCGCGGCGGGAGAGGCGCTGGATTCACCGATGCCTACCCCGAACCGACAGGCAGCCAGCGAGGCAAAGCCGCGCGCCGTGCCGGACAGGGCGGTCATCAGGCTCCAGAAGCCGAGACCGATCGAGATCAGCTGCGTCCGGTTCCATGCGTCAGCGAGACGGCCCAGCGGAATGCCGAATGTGGCATAGAACACGGCGAAGGCCGTGCCGTAGAGAAAGCCAAGATCCGCATCCGAGACGCCCAGATCGGCCTTGATGTCCTCCGCCAGAATCGCGAGGATCTGCCGATCCAGAAAGTTCAGAACATAAACGAGGAACAGGATGACGAGGACACCATTGGCGTATCCCCGGCTTTCCCGTGGCGCGGCGAGCGACTGATCCATCGGTTCGGATATCAGCGCAGGGACGCAAGCGGAGTCGGATCAAGATATTCCTCGATCCGTGCGATCTTGCCGTCTTCGACCAGCACGACCGCGATGGCGTCGGCCTCGATTGTCTTTCCATCAAGGGTCTCAACCCGAAGGATGTGCTGTTGCATCCAGCCACCCGGAATCTCCACCATGCGCTGGATGTCATAGGTCCGGCTGCGGGTCTTCGAGATGATGTTCTTGAAAGTGGACATGTTCTGGTCGACCGTTTGGGTCTTCCGGTCATAATTGTGCCAGATGCCGGCATCGGGCTTGAAACAGGCGCGCGCACCTGGCTCGTCTCCGGCTTCGAGATGGCTCTTGAATGTGTTGGCGAGATCGAGCGCGCTCATATGGTGTCTCCTGACGCTGGAATGGATGTGTGTGCCTTGCACGCCGGTACGGGGCACACCTGATATTGCCGCCTATTCGGACAGCAGGGCCTGAACGTGATCCGGCACAGGCTCTCCCTTGCGGGTCATGTCGCCGATGGCCGGGTTGAAATAGTCCCGCCACAGACGGATCTTCCCATTCTCGAATTCGAACATGCCCATATAGGGAATCTGTACACGATTGCCATTGGCATCGACAAAGTCGTCGGCGCCTTCGACCATGAGCAGGTTGCCGTCCTGCGCGTGGCGCGTGATCCGCCAGCGAATGTCGCTCATGCCGGACCCGAATTTTTCAAGGAATGCGCGGATTTCGTCCGGCCCGTTCAGGGGCGCAGACCCGACGCGATAGTAGTATTGGACATCATTGGCAACATGTTCCAGCACGCCATCGATATTGCCCGCCTTCCATGAGTCCATGATCTGAGTGACGACCGCCATCAAATCCTGCTCCGGCTGGATCACGCCCATTTCCGTGAGCAATTCGTTGCGGTCATAGTATTCACGCCATTCGGAGACCATGCCGTTCTCGATCACGAGAACGCCGGTGACCGGCACCGATCCGTGCTGCCCATTGACGTCGAAATCGTCGACGCGCTCAAGGAATACCGTGTTGCCCGTGGCCGCGACGGTCTTCAATTGCAGCTCCAGCCGGGTTGCATGCTCCAGCAGCTTGCCGAGATGTTCGCGCAGGGTTTCCCGTCCGTGGATCGGTTCGATCATCATGGAATGCAGAACGGCGTCCGGGGCGAACAGATTCGCGATCCGGTCGACGTCCAGTTCATTCCACGCCGTCACCATTTCCTGGGCGACGGCGATGCTCTCTTCTTCCTGCGTCAGTTCAGCTGCCACATGTGTCTCCATAGTTTGATGAGTGCTCTGGCAGCCTGACACGTTCAATGCGCCTGCCAATGCCAGTTTGACGAAGGTATTCATATACCGAGTCCTTTCAGGTCTGCGGGATGGGAGGGCGGCCCGCGCGGGAGAGCACGGGCCGCTGGTCCGAACAAAAGGGGCTGTCCGGACCCGGGACGCTAGAATTTGTAGCCGAGCGAGATGCCATAGGTGCGGGGCGCACCAAGCGTAGACACCTCATCGCCCAGGAACGCGACGATATTGGTCCGATAGAACTCGTCAGCGATGTTCTTGCCCCACAGTGACACCGACCAGTCCGCATCCTGAGGCGCAAACGTGATCCGGCCATCGAGCAGGCCATAGGCATCCTCGTGCTGGAAATTATCCGGCAACCAGTAGAGCTTGCCCTGATGCGAGTAGGTCAGGCGCAAGGTCAGGGCATCCGTATGGCCCATGAAGTCCGACGTGTATTCACCGCCGACATTGAACTGGTAGTTCGGCGTGCGCTGCAATTCGTTGCCGGAATTGTCGAGCCCGTTGGAGTCGACGAAATCTTCATACTCGGTCTCGAGCAGAGTCACGGCGCCGAACACGAGCAAATCATCGGTCACGACCCATTGAAGTTCCGACTCGATGCCGGTGATCTTGGCATCCGCAGCATTGTCCGTGATGTTGCACAGGCAGCCATCATCGGTTTGCGTCACCTGAAGATCCTTGTACTTCATGTTGAACACGGCGGTATTCAGCCGCGCACGCCCATCCAGCAGGTCCAACTTCAGCCCGAGTTCGATATTCTCCACCGTTTCCGGATCATAAGGTGTGGTGGCAGCTGCCGGATTGGCCGGCGTATCCTCGAATCCACCTCCCTTGTAGCCATGGGAATAGGTGATGTATGTCAGCACCGAATCGTTCGGCTCCCATTCCAGTGTCGCCTGAGGTGTTACTTCTTCCGTGGTCTGCGAATAGGCCACGTCATTGAACGGCGTGATCAGCGGCGACAGCGGGACTGTGTCTGTCGGATTGTAGATGTCGCCTGTGCGAATCTGCAGGCCGGACACCGATCCGGTTTTCTTGTCCTGGGACCAGCGGACGCCGACCGTGCCGCGCAGCTGGTCGGTGAATTCATACCCGACCTGTCCGAACACGGCCCGGCTGCTCGTTTCGCCATTGTTGATCCAGTGGGACTCCCCGGACAATGTGCCGAGCACGGTCAGGGGCACTTCTGCCAGATAGCGGTCGAATTTGTCGACATCGTCTTCCTGGAGGTAGGCACCGACCAACCAGTTCAGCGGACCATCCCCCGTTGACAGGAGACGGAACTCCTGGGTGAGCTGGTCGATCTCTTCATCTTCGAGAACCGGGAAAGAAAAGGCGAGCGGGGTTGGTGTCACGCCAAACCCGTTCCGATAGCCGATACCGGTCTGGTCATACATGCTGAAGGCCTTGGCGGTCCGATAGCCGGTGATCGACCGGAACGTAGCGAAATCCCCGAGCCCCTTTTCAATGTCCAGGGTGAAGCCAATGGATTCCCGGCGCAATTCCTGGCCCTGGTCGAAATTGTCCCCGCTATAGCGATAATTCTGCGGCAGGCTCTCGCGAATATCCAGTCCGCCCGGAAGGATGGCGGAGATGGCATCACGTGTGGTGCTCCACGGGCCCTGCCCCGGCGCGCCCGGGTCATCAATCGCGACGCGGTGGACACCATTGGATTCATCGTCGGAATAATCCACGACTGCTCGGACCGTGAGGTCAGCACCGGACGGTTCCCACATGAGCTGGGCTCGCGCCTGGAACGAGTCGAGATTGTCAAGATCCCGGTTGTTGGTCAGGTCCTTGTTGTACCCGTCATGCTGGCGCGACTGGAAAGAAAGGCGTGCAGTGACATCCTGCGCGATTGTGCCGGTCACGTGTCCGTTGAACAGACGCGAGTCATAATTGCCGAACTCGGCATTGAAGGCGCCCCCGAATTCTTCCTCCGGTTTGGCCGTGTAGATGGAAATGGCCCCGCCGACGACGTTCCGCCCGAGCAGCACGCCTTGAGGACCGCGGACGACCTCGACGCGCTCAACATCAAAGAAATCGGAGTTCAGCAAACCGGAACGTCCGACATACACATCGTCTATGAAGATACCGATCGATTGGTCGGCAGAGGGGGAATCAAGGCGGGTATTGGTGATGCCGCGGATATTAAATTCCTGATCGAGCGGAGAGTTCTCCGTATAGCTGAGCGAGCTGATGCTGCGCGCCAGGTCCGAATAGCTCAGCACCCGGTCTTTTTCGAGCGACTCTCCGGTGACCGCTGACACAGCAACAGCTGCATCCTGCAGGCTGGATTCACGCCGCTGCGACGTGATCACCACCGTGTCGAGCGTTCGAGACGATTGCGCGCCATCGTCCGGCGTCGTACCTGCATCTGTTTCCTGAGCGTTTGCAGCGATCCCCGCCGCTGCCACGGCAAGCGCGATGGCGCTTGTCTTCATCAATCCAAAGCGACGCATCGCCGTCTTCCTCCCATTGCACACCCCGAGTTTCCGGGATTTCCTTGCCAGCCTGTTCCAGTGTCTTGGTGACCGGTAACGACCGTAAGAAATTGCTAGACCCGCCTAGTTAGTTTGTCAATGCAAGTGACTAGTTTTTATGGATATCTTTGATTTTAATCAGTTTTAATTGCCCCTGCTAGCATCCCGAATAATTGTTCAACAAAACCAACGTGTTAAACTCTCGGGCAAATCCATGATGGATCAGGCGGCAGCGATTCCCGACAAGTCGCGCCGGACCACCTTGCCCAGCGGATTGCGCGGCAGTCCCGGAACGACCACAAGCTTCTCCGGTAATTTGTAGACGGATATATCCTTTGACTTGAGGAATGCGACGAGTTCCTCCAGCGTCAATTCGGCTTCAGGCTGGGTGGCAACGACGGCGCAGACACGCTCCCCCAGACGCTCATCCGGATAGGCGGCACACGCTGCTTCGCGAACCGCAGGATGGCTCTCAATCAGACTGTCGAGTTCCGCGGGTGAAATGTTCACACCCCCACGAATGATGATTTCCTTGCACCGTCCGACAAAGCGGTAGAACCGCCCGTCCTCCTCTTCGGCAATCTCGAACAGGTCACCGGTCCGAAAGAAACCGTCTCTGTCAAATGCGCCTTCCGTCAAATCCGGATTGCGCCAATACCCGTCGAAGACCATCGCACCGTCGATGCGCAGTTCTCCTGCGCGACCGGGAGACGTGATCTCTTCATTTGTATCAAGGTCCACGATCCGGGTCCGCATGCGGCTCGGAAAGTTCAGCGCCCAATTCAGTCCGGGGGCACCGAACCTCGGGAAAAGCGCTGCCCGCATTTCCGGATCTTCCACAACCACCGGCGTCGAAATCAACGAGCATCCCTCATTCGACCCGAATACGTTCATGATCGCGACGCCGTATGTGTCCTGCCAGGCCTTGACCATGAAAGGCGGCAAGGGAGCGGACCCGGACGCGATACACTTGACCTGGCCGAAATCGATGCCTTCGAGCAGCTCGGGCTTTTTGAGCAGCATGGTGAGAATGGCGGGTGGCGCAACGGTATAGTTGATCTTCTCCGCCTGGAATTGCTGCAGGAAAACGACCAGATCAAACGGATGGTGCTGGACCAGGCATCCACGGCAAAGCAGCCACGGAATGACCATGCCACCGAATGCGGCGATGTTGATCAGCGGAAACGGATTGAGGATTCGGTCGCCGGCTTCCAGCATCGCCGCCTCGACCATGCACTCGCCATTGAATACCCAATGCGCATGATGGCGCGGGACGCCTTTGGGCGCCGCTTCCGTTCCGGATGTCCAGCAGATCGTGGCAACCTCGCCCGAATGCAGATCAGGTGTCTGCAAAGCCACCTCGGCAGCATCGGCTTCGGCCATCGCAAGAGAGGGATAGGGCTGCCCTTCCCCGATACAAAGCACAGGCCCGGAATACACGCCGCGTTCAGACAATTCCGACATCAGTTGGGCGTGGTTGCACCCATGGAAGTCGCGCACTGTCAGGATCAGGGCGGGCTGCAGCTGTTCAACAACGGATGTTAACTCGTGCGTGCGGAACGCCATCGCGACAGGGCTGAGAATGGCCCCGATGCGGGCACAGGCGAGAAAGGCAAGAACTCCCTCGACAATGTTCGGAAGCTGCGTGAGCACAACATCGTCGCGACCAACTCCGGCATGCGTGAAAACGCGCGCCATGGCGTCGACCCGCGCATCGACTTCGGAAAATGTCAGCCTTTGCGGTGTATCGCCCAGCAGCGCTTCACGATTTGAGGGGTCGACCAGCGCCAGTTCATCGCCGGATTCGGCAACCGCCACTCGCAACAGATCATCAATGGTGCGGTCTCCCCACCAGCCTCTGGCCCGATAATCGTCAAGACGCGCCTGGGGCGTGATCTGCATGCTGGTTCTCCCTGTCGTGGACGCATATCTGAGTATGCTTTTGCAAGTTTATATTCCGGATCAGACCGCTTGGCAATCAGGTGCACAGCTACTCCGCGATGCTGGCTCGAAACGGCGTCGCGAGCGGCGCGACCATCAATCCGGGCGCTGCATCGACAAGCGCGGAAACGGCGTTCACAACACTTCCGGCGACAGCCAATTGTTCAGCGCTTGTGCGTCCCGGCAGTCCCTCCGGCCGCTCCACGCCAAAGCTGACGGACACATCCGGAACACCGGAGACTTTCAACCGCCACAATTCCTTGTCGCCCTCAGCCACGTGCTCGTCATTCATGGCCCATGCAATCGAGAGCGCCACACGCTCCCGGCCGCCTGACATGCCTCTCCAACGCCAGTCTATGTGATTTGCTGTTCCGCTGGCGATCGTCCCGGCCCGGATATCGAGGTCCCGTCCCGATGGCAGCATGCGGTGCATGCGGCGGATCTCGTCGAGTTTCCAGCCCAGTGAATGCGCCACTGACGCGACAACATCCTCGAACATGGCATTGAGAGTCTGGGCCGGCGCCCAGGCATCGCTGTTCATGTCCACGGAACCGACTTCCTTGCCGAAGCCGAGCAGATCGAACACGTATTCGGGGCTCGCAATCTGATCCGTCAGGACAACTTCGCTGAGTGAGACATGATCGACCTGCGAACACACACTGGTCGCAAGCACGAGCAGCCGCTCTGCGGCAAAGCCCGGATTCAGTCCAGTGCCGCCGAAACTGCTGTTGCCGGCACGGCACGCAGCTTCCAGTTTGTCGCGGCGTGCGCCGGGCCAGTTCGGGGAAAACGTGTTGCCATTGATGCTCAGCACATTCTTCCCGGATGCGAGAAGCCGCGCGATGTCGTCGTCATGGCTGTCATGGGTCGCGCCAAGGCGGGCCGCATGTATCACGACATCCGCATCAATCGCCAGAATATCCTCGATGCTGTTCGTCGCGAGTACGCCTGTCTCGGGACGGTTGGCGATGCTGCCGGCATCGCGGCCAGACTTGTCCGAGCTGTAGACGAAGAGACCCGCGAGTTCGAGATCGTCCCTGTCGATGACGGCACGCAGGCAGGATTTTCCCATTGCCCCTGTTGCCCATTGAATGACCCGGATCGGCTTTTGACGCTCTCTCATGCAAACCCACTTCCCTGTTGCCTGGTCATACAAAAGACCAGGCCGCAAGATTGTCGGTTTTGTTATGAAAGTCTATAGGCTATCCCGAAGAAAGCCGCCATCAGGCATCGGAATTTTCGACAAGTTCGTACGAGACGTCCTGAGGCATGAGCGGCTCCTTGCATTCGGAACACCCCGTATAGGCATCCAATGGATGACCACACAATTTGTGCCGCAGGATGACGGGGGCGCCCTCAGGCGACGCATAATAGGTATCGCCCCATTTCTGCAACATGACCAGAACAGGGTAGTAATCGAGCCCCTTCTCCGTCAGCAGATATTCGAACCGCTCAGGATTGGTCTGATATATGCGCGGCGTCAGGATGCCGGTTTCCACAAGCCATCCGAGACGGTCCGACAGGATGTTGGATGCAATGGCCGTATCCTTCAGGATTTCATCGAACTTGCGCAGATGCGTGAAGATGGAGCGCAGGATCAGGCCGGCCCAGCGATCTCCCATCAGTTCGGCCGCTTCCGTGAACAAAAGGGATTCCCGCGCTGGCTGGTCGGCATCGCGACGTTGACGGCGCCGGCTGTAGATTGGCGCCATCAGACCGACACCCGGCCCTTCTTCCCACAGCACGTCCCGGGCGCTGATCACTTCCTTGCAATGCCCGCACAGCGGTTCGGGCGTCATCACATGCCCGCAGGTCTTGTGGGTCAGGCGGGGCTCCACCGCCTTTTTCCCGGTCGCCCAACGCTTCTCCCAGCGCAACAGCATCAGGGATGTCCAGTACAGGCCGAGACCCTTGTCCGTCAGGACATAATTGAAACGCGGCGGCGAGTCCGTATAGGCCTGCTTGCGCAGCAGGCCAGCCTCCGTGAGGCGTTTGAGACGATTTGAGATCAGGGCCTTCTGCAGGCCGGAATTCTTGCGGATGCTGTCAAACCGGCGTTGTCCGAACCAGATCGCCTCGAGGATCAGCAAGGTGGGCGTGTCACCCACGACCTCCAGCGCCCGCCAGATCGAACAGGTCCGGATCATGGGGCGTGGTTTTTCCGCCCTGGAACTTTCGGCAATCATGTCAGCGATCGTCAGCGCCTTTCCGACTGACATGCGCCAGCCTTCAACCAGTCTTCTCGACGCCCCGCCGGACCATCCGCATGCCGGCAGCAGGGGCTCAGGTTCACACCTAAGCCGTGGTGACTATCATATCAATACCTTATGGGCGGTTACCGCGCGCAGGACAATTCCTGCACGAAGTCCGCAAACGCCTGTTCCGCATGGCGAATTCGGTCGGCTTCAGGGTCGAACGTCTCCAGCTGGGCCCGCTTTTCCGCAAACCAGTCCCGGACATTTCCATCGTCCGGCAGCAGGGCCCCGCAGGATTCCAGCACGCGCACCTGCCGGACCATGCCGCCCCCCGTCATCCACGACGTGCCGTTCAGGTCGCAGCCCTCGCTGCACAGCCAGCTCACGAACGGCGCAACCGTTTCCGGCGCGAGCATGTCGTCGCCCTGCTCACCGCCAGCCCCCTTTGTCATTTGCGTGAGCGCATACGGCAGCACGAGATTGCTGGTGCAGCCATGCCGGGCCTCCTCGATCGCCATGTTCAACGCGAACGCCTGGACGGCCCCTTTCGAGGCGGCATAGGGCGAACGCCCACGTACGCCATACAGGCCCGCACTGGACGAGACATAAACCAGCCGGCCCGCGTCCGATTGCCGGATGGCGGGCAGCGCCGCGCGGGTCAACCGGACCACGGATTCGAAATTGGTCGACATGACAGCAGCAAAATTCTCGGGCGACATCTCCTCGAAGCGTTTGGCGTCGCCTGTGATGCCAGCATTGAAAACGACACCATCCAGCCGTCCATACGCGTCCAGCGCGGCGGAGACCATGGCGCCTGCCGCTTCCGGCGCGGTCACATCACTGGTTTCGGCAATGGCTACTCCACCGGCAGATTCAATGGCCGATACTACGTCCCGCGCGGAATCGGGTTGCCCGTCCCGGATCCGATTGTTCACGACAACCCGCACCCCGCGCCGGGCAAGGTCCATGGCGAATGCACGTCCCAGCCCCTTGCCTGCCCCGGTGATCAAAACGACCCGCGCATCACTCATGCCGGCGCACCTCCCTTGTTTCTGTCTGCGCCCTGGACCCGCTCAATGATCATAGCGCTGCCAATGCCGCCGCCGGCCAGCGTGACGACCAGCCCGAATTGACCGTCTCGGCGTTCCAGTTCGTGCAGGAGCGTGGTCGTCAGGATCGCACCCGTCGCCCCCATGGGATGACCCATGGCCAGATGGCCGCCATTGACGTTCACCTTGTCCATGTCGGGCGCATAGTCCCGCTCGAATGCGAGCGGGGGGGCCGCAAAGGCTTCCATATACTCGATGAGGTCCAGATCCCCGATCGTCAGGCCGGCTGTCTGCAGGCATTTCTCCATCGCCAGACTGCCGGCCTCGAACTGGTCGACCGGGTGGCAAGTGGCCTCGGCAAAGGCGCGGATTCGAGCCCGTGGAACCAGGCCCGCTGCCGCGCCTGCCGCCGCATTCCCCAACAAGACAAGGGCCGCCCCATCGGACATGCCCGGCGTGTTGGAGACAGAGTGCACATAGTCGATGCCGTCCAGATCCGGGTGCCGGGCGAGCATCATTTCATCGGCCGCACCACGCCCCAGCTCGCGAAATGCCGGCCGTCGCCGCTCGAGATCAGCCAGCGTCAGATCGTCTCGTATCCATTCATCGCGTGCGCAAATCGTGTCATCCTGTTTCACGCGGACCGCAACAACGCCCGTATCATACCGTCCATCCGACCAGGCGGCCGCCGCCCGCTGGTGAGAGCGAAGCGTCACGGCGTCGAGGTCCGCTTTCGAAAACCCCTTCCGGGAGGCGAGCAATTCGGCCCCGAGAATCGGCGCCAGCCAGCCGAGGCGGCGCGCGATTTCCGCATCGGTATAGACCGGTGCCGCATCCGCCAGAAACGCAACCTTCGACAACATCTCGACACCGCCCGCCAGCATCAGGCCGCCCTCTCCCGCCCTGATCGCGAGCGATGTGTCGCCAATGGCGGACAGGCCGGAAACGCAGTAATTGTTCAGTGTACGCGTCGCAACGTCCCCCAGCAGGCCCGCGCGCGCCTTGGCGAGATGCGCCATGTGTCCGCCCTGGGCTCCAACCTGCCCGACACAGCCAAGCACCATGCGGGTTACCAGCGAGGACAGGTCCGCGCCGGTGCGGGAAGCGATCTCGTCAATGAGGAGCGCGACGAGATCTTCCGGGGCGAATGCGTGCAGACCGCCATCCGGCCGCCCCTTGGCACGGGGTGTGCGCACCGCTTCGAAAATGTAGGATTCGGTCATCACTGTCTCCGCGTGGCCGCGTCGCCGACCACGACCCGCCATTAACTTGCTTATTGATACCGATAGCGCAGGAGAAGCACAGTTTTCAACCGCCAAGTTCGACTTTCCGACTGAATGCGCAACCCATACGTGAGGATCACAAAGGGTTGGTTTTTTATTGCAAGTCTATTTTCTGTCCCCTAGAAATCGCGGAGACTGATAGCCGGAAAACAACAAGATACGTGCAGGAGGGGAAACGTCCATGTTCCAGATCATACTCATCAATTTCGCCATATCATTGCTCGCCTTCATCAGCCTCTGGGCAGTGAGTGTGAAGATCCGCAATGCGAGCATTGTGGACATCTTCTGGGGCCCCGCCTGCGCCCTGCCTGCCCTGACAACCTGGTTGCAAATGGAGACACATTCCCTACGCGCGACCCTCCTCACAGGCCTGGTGCTGCTTTGGGGCGCCCGGCTCGGCCTGTATCTCGGCATTCGCAATGTCGGCCATGGCGAGGATTTCCGCTATGTGCGCATGCGGGAGAAGGCCGGGGGCGACAAGCCCTTCGTCATGCACAGCCTGACCCATGTGTTCATTATGCAATGCTGCATCTCTTTCTTTGTTTCACTGCCCGTGCAGGTCGGCCAATTCGGCACATCACCCTGGCTTGTCTTTCCGGATGGCGCCCTTGGCTTCCTTGCCTGGCTGGGCGTCGCCATCTTTGTCATTGGCCTGATGTTTGAGGCCGTGGGTGACCAGCAACTTCGCCGGTTCAAGGCTGACCCGACCAACAAGGGCAAGCTCATGGATCGTGGCCTCTGGGCATGGACGCGTCATCCCAACTATTTCGGAGACGCTGCCGTGTGGACCGGACTGACGCTGATCGCGCTGGAAAGCCAATGGGGCGTGCTGACAATTCTCAGCCCGCTGTTGATGATCCATTTCCTCTATAACCTGTCCGGGAAGGCCTTGCTGGAGCGCTCAATGTCGCGTCGCTATCCGGACTATGAGGATTACAAGCGGAGGGTCAGCGGCTTTCTTCCCCGGCCGCCTGCACGCTGAGAAAACGGGACCGGTCAGCCCGACCGGTCCCGGTACGTTCAGAAGCTGAGCACGCCTTCCGGCACAGGGTCCGAATAGAGCCACTCCACAGTTTCCTTGCGCCGCCGAATGGCAAGCGACTGATTGATCGATCCCTTGTCCGACACCTCCCCCGCAGCCATGTCCGGCGGATCCGTCAGGAAAGCAAAGCGGCAGACTTTCTCGCTGGATCCCTTGGCCGAGGCATTGTGGCGGCTGATGGCGGCAGCGAGGTCTTCCGGTGACGCCTTCAGGCCTTCCGCACTTGGCCAGGCAAGAATGCCGATCCGGTCATATCCCTCGCCGCAAACAAGCGCGTCGGCCACGTAGGGAGCCAGATCCCTGACGAAGTTTGCGCGCAGCGAACCACCCGTCACCCAGGTGCCGGTGCTCAGCTTGAAGTCCTCGGACAGGCGGCCACCAAACAGCAGGCCCTTTGTCAGATCATCCGGATCCGCAAGTTCGGCAGCGTCTCCGATGCTGTAAAATCCTTTCTCATCGAATGACTTGGCTGCGGCATCCGGCTGGCGCAGATATCCCTGCATCACACAAGGCCCCTTCATGCGCAACTCGTACCGGTCACCCATCGGCACGAGCTTCAGGGTCACGCCCGAGAGCGGCAACCCTATGCCCACCCGGTCGGTTTCAAAATAGATGAACATGCAGCCGGAAGTGGTCTCTGTTGCGCCGTATCCTGAAGAAATCAAAATTCGATTCCCGGTTGCCGCGATGGCCAGCGCCTGCAACCGGTCATGAATCGGCTGTGGCAGCCCCGCGCCGCCGAAGACCAGCACCTGCATGTTCGCAAAGAAATGATCCCGCAGGGCTTCGTCCTGCTCCATCGCCTCCACCAGCATGGCATAGCCGACGGGAACGCTGGTAAATGTGGTCAGTTCCAGATCTCGGATGTTCCGCAGTGTCGCTTCGAAACGCCCCGGCATGGGGCGCCCTTCGTCCACATGATAGGATCCCCCTACCAAAGCCGCGGCGATTGAGACGTACAGTCCGGATACATGGCTCCAGGGCAGCCATTCAAGGATCGTCCTGTCCCACGTCCCGGTGTCCTTCATGGCCCACCAGCTTTGTGAGACACAGACCATCATCATCTCATGGGTCTGGATCACGGCCTTTGGCATGCCGGTCGACCCGGATGTCAGCATGTAGGCCGCATGGGTCTCAGGCCGAATGGTGTCGATTGCGGCATCGACCGCATCTGTCACCGGCGTGGTGCAGATGTCTTCGAAGGCGGCAGCCACACCTTCGCTGTCCGATGCCTTGCGGGAAACGATCCTGGCGTCCGGCAAGCAGACCCGCGCCGCCTCCAAATGCACACTCCCTTCGGCGAACACGAAACCGGGGCGCACGATTCCGGCAGCGTGCCGCAAGCGCGCATAATCATTGCTCGCCCCCAAGAGCGCATAATTTTCACTGACCGGCGCAATCGGGATCCCCGCGAATAGGGCAGCGAATCGCATCGTGGCGTGCGCGATGGAGTTTCCAGACACGATCATCAGCGGTGTGTCCGTTGTCGCGCCTGCATCCAGAAGCCATTGTGCGCAGCCCCGCACATCGCGGACAAACTCGGCATAGGATTTCCGGAGCCACACTCCGTTTGCATCGCGTTCGGCCATGGCGACCCGGTCCGGCCATGTCGCCGCCGCCTGCATCAGGCCCGCCGGAACATTCGGAGCGATCAGTTCCAGTTCGGCCCGCGTGGACACGAGCAGGCTGCCATCGTCGCGCCGCTCCACATCCAGGTCGACCTTGGGGAAAGGCACTTTTCGAAAGGCCGGACTGGCTGGTTTACTCGTGGTCAACATGGGTCCTCCGCTTGAATCTCACTACTGAGTATGTTTTTACAATTGACTATAACAGGACGGTCTGATCCAATCAAAGTCAACAGGGAACAGACGCCGCTCCTGCAATGGCGTCGGAAATCGCCAAGACAGCCAACGCCCATGAGCGTGACGCTGGCGAGATGAGAAAGGAAACGCAATGAAGGTTGAAGGCTGCACGGCCCTGGTCACCGGCGGAAATCGCGGCATCGGGCAAGGCTTTGTCGAAGAGCTTGTCGATGCCGGCGCCCGCAAGGTCTATGTCGGATCACGCAATCCCGACGATATTCCGGACACCTATGCCGACTATGGTGACAAGATCGAAGTGCTTCAGCTGGACATCAGCAATCCGGACCAGGTGGCCGCTGCAGCTGCGAAGGCTCAGGACGTTACCCTGCTGGTGAACAATGCCGGCGTGTTCAACATGACTACGCTGATGACGGCACCAACCATGGACGACATGCGATCCGAAATGGAGGTGAACTTCTTCGGCACAATGTCGATGTGCCGGGCGTTCGCGCCAATCATCGAGCAGAATGGCGGGGGCGCGATCGTGAACGTTCTCTCTGCCGGCGGCATTGTCGCGGTTCCGAACATGGGCGGATACAGTCCGTCAAAGTTTGCGATGCGGGCGGCGTCCGACTGCATGCGCGCAGAGCTCCGCCATCGGAATATTCATGTGGCAGCCCTGATCGTGGGATCGGTCAAGACACGCATGGCCGCTCACATCAAGAACATGAAGCAGGCCCTGCCCCGCGATATCGGCAAGGCAGGCATCTTCGCCGTGGAAAACAACATCAACGAACATGATACCGATCCGCACGCCGTATCGGTTCGCGCCTTCCTGGCCCGGGACCCTCATGGCCTGGCCGAATCCATGGCGCAGCGCGTCGCCCAATAGACCCCAGACCGGAATCCTCCCATGACAATTCTTTACAAGAACGAGATCGATTTCAGAATTCCGCCGAACGAGCATCCCTATCTCAATGGCGCCTGGACCCCGTGCCGCGAGGAAGTGGACGCAGTTGACATGGAAGTCATCGGAGAGATTCCGAAGGATATTTCCGGCATCTATGTCCGCAATACCGAAAACCCTGTCCATGAAGCCATCGGGATCTACCATCCTTTCGACGGGGACGGCATGGTTCACGCCATGTCCTTCCACAATGGGCAGGCGAAATACTCCAACCGGTTCGTTCGGACCAAAGGCCTGCAGGCAGAGACCGAGGCCGGGCATGCCCTTTGGGCCGGTATCGCTGCCAACCCTGCAAAATCCGAACGCGAAGGCTGGGGCGCCCGAGGCCGCATGAAGGATGCCTCCTCGACGGATGTCGTGGTTCATGGCGGCAACATCCTGTCCACCTTCTACATGTGTGGTGAAGGATACATCCTCGACCCGGAAACACTGGACACCACCGGCACCGCTCACTGGGTGCCGAAGGAAGGCATATCGGCTCACCCGAAAGTCGACCTTGCCACCGGAGACCTGCTCTTCTTCAATTATGGCAAGGAAGCACCGTACATGCATTATGGCGTGGTCGGAGCAGACCAGACGCTAAAGCACTACATTCCCATCGAACTGCCGGGCGCGCGCCTGCCGCACGACATGGCCTTCACGAAGAATTACTCGATCCTGGTCGACCTGCCGCTGTTCTGGGAGCCGAACCTGCTGAAGCAGGGCATTCACGCCAACCAGTATTATCCGGACATGCCGACCCGGTTCGCGATTGTGCCACGTTTCGGCAATCCGAGCGAAATCCGGTGGTTTGAAGCCGCGCCGACCTATGTGCTGCACTGGATGAACGCCTGGGAAGAAGGCAATGAGATCGTCCTCGACGGCTATTTCCAGGATGACCCTGACCCGGCCCCGCTCGATGTGCCCGGCCTGGACAAGAAATTCGGCAAGATCCTCGCCAATATCGACGAGCATTCGTTCAAGCCGAAACTGCACCGCTGGCGGTTCAATCTCGACACCGGGAAGACAACGGAGGAACGCCTCGACGACCGGATCCTGGAATTCGGCTCCTTCAACCAGCACTATGCCGGCATCAAGTCACGCTATCTCTATTCGACGACCACAAAACCTGGCTGGTTCCTGTTCAATGGCCTCGTCAAGCACGACATGGAGACCGGAGATTCCGATTCCTACATGCTGGAAGATGGCCGCTATGCCAGCGAGTCGCCCTTTGTCCCGCGCATCAATGCAAAATCCGAGGATGACGGGTATCTCGTCTCCTTCATCATCGACACCGTGAATGACCGGTCGGAATGCATTCTCGTAGATGCGCAGAAGGTTTCAGCCGGCCCGGTCTGCCGCATCATCCTGCCGCACCGCATCTCGAGCGGAACGCATGCGACCTGGGCAAACCGGGATGAACTGGTCACGGTATAAGGCACGATACAAGGAAGCAGCCTCGCGCTGACGCACACTAGAGGAAACGACCCCATGACGGCACCAGTCTACATTCTCGGCGGAACGCAGAGCGATTTCTCTCTGAACTGGACCCGCGACAACAAGAGCCTGTTCGACCTGTTCTCCGACACCGTTCTGAGCGCGCTGGACAAGACAGGCCTCGAGCCAAAGGATGTCGAAGTCGGCCATGTCGGCAATTTCGTCGCCGAGCTTTTCACGGGGCAAGGCATGCTGGGCGGCTATTTCGGCCATGTCCATCCGGACTTTTCGGGCATGCCGGCCTCCCGTCATGAAGGCGCCTGCGCCTCTGGCTCGCTCGCCATTCTGGCAGCGATGGCAGATATCCAGAGCGGGCGCTACGACCTTGCCTGCGTTGCCGGTATTGAGCTGATGCGGAACGTGCATGGTGATCAGGCCGCCAAGAATCTGGGCGCGGCAGCCTGGGTTGGGCGCGAGGCACAGGGCCGGAAATATCTCTGGCCCGCCATGTTCTCCGATCTCTGCGATGAATATGAGCGCCGCTACGGCCTGAACTATGATCACCTGATGGGCATTTCGAAAATCAATTTCGAGAATGGCCGTCGCAACCCGAACTCGCAGGCCCGGAACTGGAAGTTCACGGACAAGAGTTTCACGGCAGATGACGACGCCAATCCCGTGATCGATGGCTGGATGCGCCGCCAGGATTGCGGACAGGTCACCGATGGCGCCGCCGTCATATTCCTCGCTTCGGAAGCGCGCGCCCGGCAGTACGCCAGGGAACGCGACATCGATATCGAGCAGCTTGCTGTCATCCGTGGCTGGGGGCACACGACCGCGCCGCTGATGATGGACACCAAGCTGGAAGAAAGCCGCGACCAGGACTATGTGCTGCCCTGGACGCGCAAGGCCATTACGGACGCCTATGCCCGCGCCGGCATATCCGGCGTGGAGGAGGTCGATGCGATCGAAACGCATGATTGTTTCTCGATCACGGAATACATGGCCATCGAGCATTTCGGGATCACGGCCCCGGGCGAAGCCTGGAAAGCCATCGAGGATGGTCGCATCGCCATGGACGGCTCCATTCCGGTCAATCCGTCGGGCGGCCTGATCGGTCTTGGTCACCCGGTCGGGGCGACCGGCGTCCGCATGATGCTGGATTCCTATCGTCAGGTGACGGATCAGGCAGGCGACACCCAGGTCGAAGGCGCACGTACCATGGCGACCTTCAATGTCGGCGGATCCGGCACGACCAATTGCTCCTTCGTGATCGGAACGGCCGAATAGGCCCACCCGCCCGACATTCATCTGGAAAGAAAGGTGGCCGCGATGGTACGTCCCGCGTCAGAGGCTCTTGCCGGCATCAAGGACAGGCTCGCGATCCCCGCGATCTCCGCGCCCATGTTCCTGGTATCGGGTCCGGAACTGGTGAAAGCGACCTGCCGCAATGGCGTGATCGGGGCGTTCCCCTTCCCCAATGCGCGGACAATTGCGACACTGGATGCCTGGCTGGATGACCTCGGCCGCACACTGGGCGCCGACAGTCAGGCCGTGCCCTATGCGGTGAACCTCACCACCCATCGCTCCTATGACCGGCTGGCCGACGAGATCGACCTGATCCGGAACCACAAGCCGAAAATCGTGATCACGGCGCTGGGCGGACCCGATCCGGTGCTCGATGTGGTGCAGGAATATGGCGGGCGGGTGATCGCGGATGTGAACAGCCTCGACCATGCCCGCAAGGCGGCAGAGAAAGGCGTCGACGGCATGGCGCTCGTCTCGGCCGGGGCCGGCGGCCATACGGGCGCGATGGCCGGGTTCGCCTTCGTGCCGGCCGTACGGGAATTCTTTGACGGAATCGTGATCCTTGCCGGGTCCATCGGCACGGGCCGGGCCGTGCGCGCGGCAGAAGTGCTCGGCGCAGACCTCAGCTATATCGGCACCAGCTTCATCGCCGCAGAGGAAAGCCTCGCCACGCCGGAATACCGGGACATGCTCGTGGCAGCGACATACAATGATCTGGTGCTGAGCAATTCCCTGACGGGCGCCTATGCCAACTACCTGCGCCAGAGCCTGGACAAGATGGGCGTGGACTATGGCGGCCCGGCCAAGGCCGGATCCATGGACCTGTCAAATTCGGACAGCAAGATCAAGGCCTGGCGGGACGTATGGTCCGCCGGTCATGGTGTCGGCAGCGTGCGGCGGATCGAGCCCGCCGCCGACATCATTGCCCGTTTCAAGCGGGAGTATGACGCGGCCTCGAACCTGTAGACCGCGCCTGCACCTGGCTAGTTCGTATAGGACCAGTAATCATCCTCATACGTGTACTTGTCATAGGTGATCGTGTAGTGCTTGTGGCAGCCGCTCGGCGATGCGGGAATCCAGTCGCTCTCCTTGCGACGGGTGAAGCTGCCTCCATGCAGAACGTAGGGAGTCTTGAACTTCAGGTACTTCCCGGTGTCCTCATTCTTCAGCCAGACATACACGGACGGAGCGGTGTGCCCCCAATCATAATCATAGGAGGCCGTGCTGTTGTTGGCGACATCGGAGTGCGCACAGGTAACCAGTTCAGTCTTGTGAAATATTCCACCACAGCCCAGCGCCTTCCAGACGACGGTGATATTCTGGCCAGATGTGTTGTTGACCTTCACTGTGTAGCAGGCCCATGCGGGCGATGCAGCAAGACACAGGGCCGCGGCGACGATGATACTACGCATAGCAAATTCTCCTTGAGGTTAGTCACAATTTATCGTCGGTCGAAATTTCCTTCGGACCCCGCCAGGGACTGAAATCGCCTTCGGTGAACTTCAACCGGCATATCTTCGGCAGAAGCTCGCCATTCACTCCAGCTTGCGACGTCATGAAACGACCCCCAGCCCAGCCTGTATTCGAGATATTCGTCATTTCTGGTTCCAGTGCTCTTCCCTGAAAGAAATGTAGTAGTCCTTCTTCGAGCAATTCTTCGGAGAGGAGGAAGCAGCTTCGGAATGTTTGAACTTGCTGCCATGGTGGGTGAACACCCAATCCGCATACGTCTTTCCGTGATACGGCTTGTCATGGTCGCGCACCGTGACGGTTGGCCCGAGCTTGGACCAACCGAAGCTGTAGGACACACTTTGCCCTGGATCTGCCGAAGTTGAATGGCACACGCGGGTCTTGCCGGTGGTCATTCCTGCACATCCCCACGCGGTCCAGATCACCTCCACCTTGTGATTGGACTCATTGTTCAAATGCACCCGATAGCAGGCGTGCGCCGCAGGGCCGAAGGCGACCAGCAAGACAATAAAGGCCAATCCGCCCCTGACAAATCTCGCATGACGACCGGTCAACACCAACCTGCCCCTTCCCGGAGTACCGGACCACCCAGCCCGCTTCTTCTGACCAAGCAAGCCAGCGAGAAAAGCCGCGTCCTCACGACGTCAGCATCGCACAACATCCTCCGTATAACGAGAATGTCAGACTCGCCCTTGATTCATCTGCTGATTATGGTCGAAAGCGGCTTAACCAAAACTTGAATTCTGGCCCCGACCCTTTCATGGGCGTCTCACGCGCTGGCAGCGATACAAGTCGTGCCGACATACGGCCCCATCCTGCGCCGAAACGATTGCCCCCATGGGACTTACCACTGAAGAATGTCAGAAGCGGAACGTGACCCCGGCAAAGAAACGAGGTCCCGTTGCTTCGAAATAGGTGAAACGGTCCTTGATATCCGCGTACTCGTACACATCGGTGTCGGTGACGTTCAATGCCTCGAAGGTCAGAGTTACGTGATCCGATATGTCGTAACTTGCGAACAGGTCGAGATATGCCTCTTCATCCCGGAACACCTGATCGTTTCCTCTGTCGATCGGCCTGATGAGAAAGGCATCACGCCAATTATATGCCGCCCGGAGGGAGACCCCGTCGCGCTCATAATATCCGACGATGTTGTAGGAATGCTTCGATTGCTGGAGCAATGGGAGATAGCGCTCCACTCCGCCCTGCATCAACACGCCTTCGGAATCCAGATAAGTGTAGTTCGCGAGCACGCCCAGACCATCGAAAGGCTCTGGAAGAAATGTAAACGGCTGCTGGTACCCAAGCTCAATGCCATCCACCGTGACACCGAGACCATTCCTGAATGTGGTCACACTGTACATCTCCCCGGGGGCACCTTGCGGAGGCACAGCCGGATCGAGGTCTGCAAGCGTAGCCATGGTATCCAGGGGCGCGACAAACGAGTCTGCTTCCTTGCGGAACGCTGCCAGAAACAAAAGCGCATCCTTTGCGAAATACCATTCCAGCGACGCGTCGATCTGGGTTGCGGTGAAAGGCCCCAATTCCGGGTTACCCAGCCGTATGCGCCGCTCTCTCGGCTGAACCAGCCAATATGGCGACACATCATCCGGGTCAGGACGCGTAAGCACCTTCGCGGCTGACAGCCGCAGGAGCAGTTCATCCGTTAACTGAAACTCGACATTGGCCGACGGCAGCACATCCGAATAGTTCTGCGAATACTGCACAGTATTCCCTTCCGTCCCCAGAAACTGGAACCCCGTCGATTCCTGTTCCGTGTGAACGGCTCGCACGCCAGCATTCCCACTGAATGGAATGCCAAACACGTCCGAATCCAGGTCCACGCGGATGTAGGCCGCGGATGTCTTTTCGCGGACGGCATAAGTGTTCCCGAAGTCCTGCTGTCCCTGCATCAACCCTCCCGGAAGATTGGCAAGGGTGAGTTCAAGGTCCGGTACGAGCCACGAGTCGGGAAATCCTGCTGGCGCGTCGAGATCAACGGCGAAGTCACTGACAAGCGGTCTGGCGATCGATGCCACGTCCACGCGGCCCCTATAGGCCTCCGTCGCCAGCAAGCTCCCCGACGATGTATGTTCACGATCTTCGAAACGCGCCCCCAAGCTTACCGCAGACCACAAAGGACCCGCAATCGGTCGCGATACGTCCAAGTGCACGGAATACCCGTCATTGTGAATCTTGGCAGGTGTGTTGACAACTCTCCCGAATCGATAGGCATCCGGATCAAGCAGGTCGAACCCGTAATCCATCTCTGGAAAGATGGATGGATCTGTAAAATCCAGCAGGATCCGTCCCTCGTTCGCAAGCGTGAATTCGACATCACGGACTTCGTCATCAACCGCTCTGGAGAAGCTTGCCAGCGCCGTCGCAGTCCACTGGCCGACCTGGTGTTTGCCTTCGAGAGAAGCCTGGAAGAATTCCTGCTCGTTCACAGTCTGTCGCGCCAGGCTGGAAGTGCGCACGTCCCGGACTTCGCCTGTTGCGATCGCACCGCCCTCATCTACCGTCAGTGCCACGAAGTTGTAGTCGCGCCCGATCGGCCAGGCATTCAACGAAATTCTGTCTCTTTCCCGGTCATACTCTCCATAGAGCATATCAAGATTCACTTCGGTCAGCGCAGAAGGCCGATACTGAAGACTGCCAGACATGCCTAGTCGCTGACGTTCATATGTATCCGAGATTGGGACGGGTATGCGGGGATAAGCAACGTTCAGATAGTCTGCCGTTCCGTCCCGGTTAACGTCAAAATTTCTGGATTGCCACCCAATCGCGCGGATGCCGTCAGACCGTTCCGAGCTCTCGGAGTAGGACATGGCGAACAACACGCCGAAGGTGTCGCCAAACGTGTTGCTGATGGCAAAGTGAGTGCGTGGGTCCTGCGCATTGGCACGCGGCGTCCAGACCGATTGAACGCCGCCGGTCAGGCGAAATCCGTCATGGTCAAAGGGGCGGGCCGTTCTCAGATTTATCGAGCCCGCGATGCCATTCTCGACCCGGTCAGCAGACGCGGTTTTGATGATCGTGGCCTGACTGAACAACTCGGATGCGAAGACGTCGAAATCGAATTCCCGTCCGGTGTTTGCTGAAGGGGCAGCAACACCGTTTACGGTGACGCTTACATATTCTGGCCCCAGCCCCCTCAGGATGACCTGCTGGCCTTCCCCGGCCACTCGCGTAATCGTCACCCCGGGAACGCGTTGCAATCCCTCCGCGATGTTCTGATCCGGAAACTTGCCCAAATCCTGAGAGGAGATGACATCCGAAATGACATCGGCTTGCCGCTTGCTTTGAAGGGCATCTCCCAAGGCTCCACGGATACCGGTTACCTGAACCTTATCCACGATCCATGGTGCAGTCTCCTGCGCTTCAGCTCGAGGGCGGTCCGATTTATTGTGGTCTGTTCGGGAGACGAAGACGGAGCCGGGCGACTTGTCGGGTACGCTTTCTGGTTCGGTAACGACCAGATGACCATTTCCGTCCCGACGCACAGTGAGGCCTGTGCCCTCGAGCAGGATCTGCAAGGCATCCCGCACCGTATATGTGCCGCTGAAAGGCTCAATGTCCCTACCGTCCGTCAGGCGTGACGCCGCAAAAATCGGCACGCCCGTCTCTCGTGACAATTCGACGATCGCCGCGCTCAACGACGTGCTCTCGATCGAGATAGCCTGTGACGTTCTCAGGGAATCTTGCGCAACGGCGTGCGGTGCCGAGGCAACAATCCCCCCGATGAAAACGGTTACACAAACACGTCTTGAAAGCCGGGCGCGCAAGCTTGCACGGCCACCCCGTTCTTCTTCGTCTGACACGGCAAATCCCCTAAATCTGCCACGAATTCAGCAAAAGTCCGCGCGCCCTCTCCCAACAAGGCTCACAAGCCCCCCAACTCCGACCAACAGGATCGGGTGACGACAGTCTCTCAATGAAATCGATACGTTCCTCAATCGCGCAAAGAGTGGCCTGCTTGAACGATCAGGACAAGCCCCTACTCGTTTGACGTGGGGATAATCTCGTACCCTGTGGTTGACCGGATGACTTGAACCGGCAGGGTTGCCTCCAGTCCGGTCAATAGCGCATCGGTCTGCCCGGAAGGCACACTGAAGCTCACCCGCAACTCGTGGAGAGCCGGATCAGACAGGGTAATCTTGCGCGTCCGATAGCGATTGATCTCCGAAATCACGTCGATCAGGCGCGCATCGACATAAGCCAACTGCCCCTCCCGCCAAGACAGGGCATCCGTATCAAATGCCACCGGTTCCGATATCTCACCGGTGTGCGAGGCACTTACCTGCATGGATTTTTCCAGCCGAACGGCCGGACCGCTGTCAACGTCCTCGCCCGCGCGCACGTCCACCTGTCCCCGTGCTACAGAGATCAGGATGTCGTCGGGACGGTGCAGGACGTCAAACGCTGTTCCCACGACGCGAACCCTGGCAGTATGCGCAGCGACTTCGAAGGGGCGCGCCTCATCATGGGTCACATCGAAATAGGCACGTCCGCGATCCAAGGTCACATTGCGAGCCTTCCGGGTAAACCGCCCGCTCAGCGTGCTGGCCCCGCCCAGCGTGACCTCGGACCCGTCAGCGAGCTGGACGGTGCGGCTTTGCCCGACAGACGTCGTATAGTGGAATTCCGTCGCGGCGGGTGGCTGCAGGGTCCAGATTCCGACAAGCCCGGCAAACACGAAGCTGGCCGCAATCGCGGCGCCAGTTACCCAGCGCCGGACCGGCCGCAGAACGTGAATTTCCGCGCCGCGACGCGTATCTGCCTGGTTTTCCGCTTCAAGGCCATCAAGTTCTGCCTGCATCGCCGGAAGCGCCACGCCGCCCCAGACGTCGGCCATCTTCCGGAAGGCGGCCTTGTGGTCCGGCGACTGCGCCAACCACGCCTCCAGCTGAGCGAAATCCGCATCGGTCGCGAGGCCGGAATTCAGATAGGCGATCCATTCCGCTGCAATCTCCGCAGGTGGCAGGGAGCCATCCGCTACCGGGGGAGCGAGCATGTCGATGTCATCGGTCATCGGGATCCACCTCCCTCATCCTCATTCACTTCAGCCAGCACGAGCAGCGCAGCTTTCATGTCCGATGCAATCGTCCCGAGACTCCACCCCTTGTCGGCCTTGATCTGGGTATATGTCTGTCCGAGCAGCCGGCTGCGCACCACGATCTCCTTCTGTCGCGCGGTCAGCTTTTCAAAGAGCTTATTGAGGCGCGCAACATCTTCCTTCGCTTCATAGACGCGCAGGGGTGTAATATTTTCAGTTCCATTTGCAGATTCTGCCATTTCCGCGTCAAGAAATGCTCTTGCACGAACATTCGACCGAATGGCCGATACCGCCAAGTTCGACGCAATCGTGAACAGAAACGCACGATGGTTCTGAATGTCTTCCACGGAATCAAGGCTTGAAAACTTCGTGAAAGCCGCCTGCGCAATGTCTTCGGGCTCCGGAGGACCTTCACCGAACCGGCGGCGCAACCAGGCGACCAGCGACACCGAGTGGTCCCGGTAGAGCCGGTCCAGCAGTGTCCCCGCAAGAGGCCGCTGTGAATTCCGCCGGGAATCGCCCGGCCCCAGTTCGGACACGCCGACACCCGCTCCTGATTTCGCCACGCTTCCGGTTCATCGCCTCACGGCTCCGGAAAGTTGTCGGACCGACCACCCATGCCCCACACGGCCATCATCACCGATCATACATAAAACTATAGGCGAGGATTCGAAGTCGCGTCCACTGCATCCTGTCGAGATTCTTTCGATTACCCGAGATTGCAAAATGACCGGACACTCACTGATTGTGAGCGCGATCACCGCAGCCCATCCCACCGACGGCGCGGACCGGATGCGTCGCGTAAAAAATATCCCGCACCCCTGCCTGTATCGAACAGACGGGGTGCGGGACGAGAAGAGCTGGTTCTGTTCTAGAACTTTGCTGTCAGGCTGACCGAGAAGCTCTGGCCGCGATCATAAGTGTTGAACTCAGTCCGGCCGAGCTCGCCCTCATTCAGCTGGAATTCCTCGTGCGCCTCATCCAGCAGGTTGCGCCCGCTGAGGCCCAGGGTGAACTCACGGCCGCTGACCAGGAAGTCGCGGTTATAGACGAGGTCAAGCTGCATGCCCGGATCCTCGATAATGTCCGGCAGGGCAGATCCCGGCTGGTCGATGCCGCGCTGAAGAATGCGCTCGTCGACCCAGCCGAACAGCAGGGTCAGCTGCTCGACATCCGATTCCCAGCCCAGTTGGACGTTGAGGATGTTCTCAGGCGTGCCCTGCAGGTCGGACCCATCAAGACCGAAGAAGCTGGCATCCCGCAGCGTGCGCGAGATCGGGTCGAACACCTGGTCGCCTTCATCCGCCTGAACTTCGGAAGACGTGTAGGTGTAGTTGATCGAGAACCGGCCATCGCGGTCATTGAAGAAGGCAGTGTCGAGCGGAATGTCGAACAGAGTGCGATATTCGAATTCGCCCCCGAACAGCTCGGCCTTCGGCGAGTTGATGAAAGTGGACTCGAACACGAAGGTCGAGGTGGAGAACTGCACTTCCTCGATCGGGTTTTCGAGTTCCTTGTAGAAGCCGGCCAGCGTGATGAATTCGTTCGGGTCCAGATAGTATTCAAGGCGCGCATCATAATTGGTCAGTTCGGTGTCGACGAGGCCATTATTGCCCCGATAGGAGCGCTCGCTTTCCGGATCGAAATAGTTCGACAGGGCCAGTTCGCGGAACTGCGGCCGTGCAATGGTCTGCGAATAACCCAGGCGAAGCTGGAGGTCTTCCGCGAAGTTCCAGGTGAAGGTCAGCGACGGCAGGAGATAGTCATTCTCGAGATTGACGGCGCCGGCGCCCTCATTCCCGAACCGGTCAAAGGTGCGAACCTTCTGTTCGGCTTCCTCATAGCGCAGACCGGCAGTGGTCTGGATGAAGTCGGTCCATTCGATGTCGCCTTCAACATAGGCGGCATACACGTCCAGCTGCCCTTCATAGGAATCGTTCGGGGTGGTGACCTCCTGAAGCACGAAGCGGGCCGGATCGATATTGTCCGGGCTGAACAGGAAATCCGGACGCTGGATCTGGATGTCTTCCGAGATCGAGTTGCCGCCGGCAAACCGGAACGCATAGAAATTGTACTCGCGATCCGTGGACGACACGTCGAAGCCGGCAGACAGCACGGCTTCGCGCGTATCATTCAGTTCGAACGTGTATTCCGCGTCTCCTCCGAAGCCGGCAATGTCGTCGGTCAGGTCGGAAAAGCGGATGTCGTAGCTGTTGGCCACAAGATAGGCCGGCACGCCATCATCATTGATGAAACGGCGCAGCGAACGCTCATAGGGCGCATCGCGGGTCGACTGTGCGAGCGAGCCACGCCAGGACAGGACAAGCTGGTCGAACTCGTGTTCGCCGCGCAGCTGACCGAAGAGCAGGCCGCGCTCATACCAGCCGGTCGACTCGTCGAAGATTTCGCCCGAGCTGCCCTGGGCGTTGAAGTCCGTACCGGTATCGATCTGGGCTTCCTTGGACGTGTCGTGGACATAGAAGACCGTCGCTTGGACTTCATGTCCGGAATACCAGTTGATGGTCGCCGAGCCGAGCGCGTTGACCGTGGCCTCATAGGTGGTTTCGAACGTGCGCAGGTCATTTCCCAGCACGTTGCCCTGCACAAACTGGCGCGTGGCGTTCTTTGTCGACCAGCCGGAGTCGAAGCCGGCAATGCCGATGATTCCGACATCGAAATCCTTGCCTTCGACAATCCGGCCGAATTCCACAGAACCATTATAGTTCGGCGCAAGGTCTTCTTCCTGGATCACGCTGAGCGGCGTGTTCACAAGGCTCTCGCCAACCGCTTCGATGGCGTCGTCATCCAGGCTGTTGAGGCTCTGGTCGAGGCTGAGCACCAGGCCGAGCGGCTGCGGAAGGTCACGCAGCCCGTCATCATAGCCGGTGGCATCCGTGTCGGACCCGCGCACGAAAATGCCGCGGTCGAACGTCGTGACCGTGTTGGCGCTGGCGCCGATCTTCAGATTGAAGAAATTCTCGCTGGGCTGGCGCAGCGTGCGCAGGTCGATGATGCCGCCCCCGAACTCGCCCGGATAATTCACGGAGAACGTCTTCTGCACCGTAGCGCCATCAAGGGCGTTGGACGGAAAAAGGTCCAGCGGCACGGTCCGGCGCAGCGGCTCCGGGCTCGGCAATGGTGACCCGTTGAGCAGCGCGGCGGAATACCGGTCACCGAGGCCGCGGACATAGGCAAAACGGTCGGACACGATGCTGAGGCCCGACAGGCGGGTCAGCGCCAAAGCAGCGTTGGAGTCGCCCTGGCGCGCGAGATCCTCCGGCGCGAGGAAGGAGGCAACCTGTGAGGTTTCGCGCTGCGGAGCCGGAATGTACTCGCCGCGCACAACAACCGTTTCAAGCTCACGAGCCTCTTCGGCAGTTTCCTGCTCGACAGAGGCGTCCTGTGCGATCGCGGGAAGTGAAGTGGCCAGGGCGATTGCTGTCCCGAGCAGCAAGGTCCCTCTTAGCAATTGGTGTCTCATGAGACTGTCCTTGTGAATTTCTACCCAATCGTTCGCCGCTGAAGCGCCCCTCGAACCGTCGGGAAATCAAAGCTGAAATAGGTGCCGGGTGCGGACGACCCTCATCGCCCGCACCCGGCCTGTTGCAGCGACTAGCAGGCGTCGCCGGCTTCCAGTCCGCAGGACCAGCCCTGCCACCAGGTGTCGGAGCTGTCCTTGACGGCGCCGACATAGTCCACCGGATCGAGATCGGAGGAGATCGTCGTCACATCGAACGGCGTGACAGCGGATTCTGCCGAACCGTTGACGAAGGTGGAGGACAGCGTCGATGCGGTCGTCGTGGAGTTGTTGGTACCGCCGGAGACCGCGGCTTCGGCAGTGGCCGTGTCGGAATTCGACGTGGTCAGGCCAAGGTCGCAGTCGAACAGGATCGAGTCGAAGGACGGATCTGCCGCAGCCGTGTATCCGGCCGTGCCGTCACCCGCACTGTCTTCCCAGCGCATGCACTCCTTGCCGTAGTTCACAACACCGTTGACGTAGTGACCGACCGTGCCCGTGTTCAGGCGGAAGGCATTGGTGCGGTTCCCCACAAAGGTGAAGTTGGAGATCTTGGCATCGGACAGCGGCGTCACGCCATTGCCGGCGCTGGACGCTTCCACAATGTTGTCGCCGCCATCTTCACGCTGAACCACAATGGCGTACTGGATCGAGCCGCTATAGCCATTGTCGGTGTCGATGGAGTCGTCATCGTTTCCGGTCAGGACCAGGTACTTCACATTGACGCTGCCGCCGAAGAACTCGACGCCGTCATCCGCATTGTTGTGCACCTGGATGTACTCGACTTCGGTGCCGGACCCGACACCTGCGAAGGTGATGCCGTTCAGCTCGTTGCCCTGCGTGTTGATCGCAAAGCCGGCGTGGCGGACTTGGGTGTAGCGGATTGCGCCGCTGTCATCGTCGGACACGTCACCGCCATAAACGGCTTCCGGATTGGTGACGCCTTCAACGATGTTTTCACAATCGACCGTACCCGGCGTCGCCGCGTCACGGCACCGATTGATCGGCGCGCGGCCGAGGATGACCACACCGCCCCACTCGCCAATGGCGTTGTCCGGATCGATCTGGCTGTCCGTGAGGTCGGCTTCAGATGTCATGATGACCGGGTTTTCGGCCGTACCGTTGGAGAAGATCTGCGAACCGCGGTTCACGACGATATAGTCTTCGCCTTCGTCACCGAACAGCGTCACGCCCGATTCAATGGTCAGGGAAGCCGGATCGCCAGCAGCGTCCGTACCGTCTGCGCCAACATCAACGCCCACATCGATGCGGCCAACGATTTCGTAGATGTTGCCCCGGCTGAGGCGCACATTCTCGGTGATCGTGCCGGACAGCTGACAGACATTCTGACCGTCGAGATCGAAGCCGCTATCGGTCGTGCCGACCGGGCATTCCGGATCCGGGAACACGGCGAAGGACCAGCCAGCCGCCCAGTTCTCCGTCACCGACTCATCGGGACCGAAGGCTCCGATATAGGTAACCGGCTCGAAGAAGCTCGACAGAGATGTCGGGTCGAACGGCGTGACGGCCAGTTCGTTCGGTCCCGGAAAGAATTGCGATGCCAGCGAGTCGGACACGTCCGTGGAGTTGTTGGTGCCGGCTGCCACAGAGGCCTCTGCCGTGGCGGTTTCGGAATTGGCAGTGGTCAGGCCGAGATCACAGTCGAACAGGACCGAATCGAAGGCCGGGTCGGCTCCGGCGGTGAAGCCGGCCGTACCGTCACCTGCACTGTCCTGCCAGCGCATGCATTCCTTGCCGTAATTCACGACACCATTCACATAGCGGCCCACCGTACCCGTGTTCAGGCGGAAGGCGTTCGTGCGGTTTCCGACGAAGGTGAAGTTCGAGATGTACGCATTGGACAGCGGCGTCACGCCATTGCCGGCGCTGGACGCTTCCACAATGTTGTCACCGCCATTCTCGCGCTGAGTGACGAGGGCGTACTGGATGGAACCCTGGTAGCCATTGTCGGTGTCGATGGAGTCATCATCATTGCCGGTCAGGACCAGGTGGCGGACATTGACGTTGCCGCCGAAGAATTCCACGCCATCATCGGAATTGTTGTGGACCTGCACATAGTCAACGGTCGTGCCATTGCCCACGCCGGCGAAGGTGATGCCGTTCAGTTCATTGCCCTGCGTGTTGATCGCAAAGCCAGCGAAGCGAACCTGCAGGTAGCGCAGGATGCCGCTATTGTCGTTGGCGTCGGCGCCACCATAGACGGCTTCCGGATTGGTCACACCTTCAACGATGTTCTCACAGTCTGCCGTGCCGGGGGTTGCAGCATCGCGGCAGCGGTTGATCGGCGCCTGGCCGAGAATCACAAGGCCGCCCCATTCGGAGATATTGTCGCCGCCATCATCATTCGACGGGTCCGTGTCGGCCTGACGCTCGAGGTCGTCGGCGCTGGTCATGACGATCGGCGCGGCCAGTTCGCCGTCAGCAACAATCTGGGAACCACGGTTCACAACAAGATAGTCGGAGCCTGATTCACCAAAGATCGTGACACCCGGCTCGATCGTCAGCGTGACGGACTGCCCGCCTGCGAGATTGCCGTCTGCACCCGTGTCGGAGCCGATGTCGACGCGGCCATCCAGACGATAGGCCAGACCGTCAATCGCTTCGAGGGTGACATTGGCGAGATACGTGCCGGAGACATTACAGGTCGTCAGACCAGCAACAGCGGTTCCTTCGGTGAAGCTGGCCGGGCATTCAGCGGACCCCGATCCGCCGCCGCCATTGCCGCCACCGCTTCCGCCACCCGGAGGGGTGGTTGGCGTGGTCGTCCCCGGCGATGCAATGTCGCCTCCCTGTGAACACGCAGCGAGGGCAAGCGCCAGGGCGCTCGCGGCAAGTTTCAATCTCATAATCCAACCCCTTAATTGGTGTGCAAAACGCGTAGATCGCAAATCCTGCAATCGGGGCCGCCTCTAGACCTGAATTGTAACACGCGAATGACACACCAAATCCGGGCCCCGGCCGACAGGCTCGCCGGTCCTGACGAATTGGTCAGTGCAGTCAGACGATCAGACAGGGCAACATGCAAATACCCCTACCCCAAATCGCATGCCGCCAGGACTTAAACCGCATACGTCCCTTTTAAAGGCGCTCGGAAAAATCCTGATTTATCTTTGAAAACATTGATGGTTTTTGCGGCGAAGCCGAAACCCGAACTCGGATTTGACTGTATCCCCCGGGGAACCAGAGCAGGCTTGCCCGCTGAATGGAAATGAGGCGCCAACTCCTTGCAACGCAGGCCTGTTCGGAAGCAAAGGTTTATATTCCGTTGGATGACGAATAAACTTCACACAAGTGACACGCTACAGGCCGGATAAATCACATTATTCATCCATGATCATGTATCTGCAATTTCGCCCGCGAATCCTGAAGCCGCGTCGATGGCCGGAATCGAGTCGCTCATGTGCGCTTGATATCACACCGCACCGGACTCTGCCGAGGGCCGGCTTCGATACACAAACCGGAGGAATGCGAGGAAGGGTCCGGACTACAGAAGCTTGTCGAGATCACTCTGGGTGAACGTCACCGTATAGTGCTTCCCGCAATAGGGGACCGTTTCAGGATGCGTGTCCATCTGCCTGAACTTGTGATCGTGATAAAGATACTCAACGGTTTCGTACTTCCCGGAATCCGATTTCACGAGAACATTCAAATATGGAAGCGTTGTTCCCCAGGAATATATGAGGCGTGCGCCGCTTCCGGCTGCCACACTCTTGTGGCCACACACGAGATTGAAGGAGTAATCCGTCTTTGAGTAAACTTTGGCGCATCCCAGCGCAGCCCAGATGACCTCAACCGTCCGGTTTGACTCATTGCTCAATGCCACTTGGTAACACGCATGCGCGCTTCCTGCCGCGCCGCCCCAGGCAACCAGGCCGATGCCAACCACCTTCCAGAATCTCATTGGGATGAATCCTCTTCGAAATCAGCTTGGGTGAACGTCACGGAATAGTGCCTGTGACAGCTTGAGGGAGTTCCCGGAATGGAGGTGTCATTGTACTGGAACCCACCATGCCGATAGATGGACCTCCGCGCCTGCCGGAAACCTCCGTAGTCTGTATTGACGTTAAACGTCAGCCACACGGTGAGCGCGGTCGTGCCCCATTTGTAGTCATAGGTTCTCTCACTGCCAGGCGACAATTCATGATGGGTACACAACTCGTAGAGGTAGGGCATCTGCTTGTCGTAGGCGCCGGCACAGCCCAGCGCCCCCCAGAACGCCGTAACGCTGACGCGCGATTCATTCTTGACTTTGACGCTGACACACGCGGACGCTACCGATGCCTGCGACAACAATACTGCTACAAACAGAACCCATGAGACCTTGGTCAGCCTGAACATGCAGATACTCCAATCCCTATTTCACTGATTAACAAGACCCCGCACGGAATGTGCTCGAACACTTGCATCCCTGCCGGCACAGATGATCGCGCTTCACCGTCTTCAAGTCACAACCGCAAGTCGCGGACAGTTTGAAAATTGCCCGCCCACAACCAGCGTGAGCGGGCAACAAGTATCCAGACGGAATTGCTATTCAGCCCGACTGTTCTCCGCCGATTACTTCGTCGGCTTCTCGTGATCTTTCTTCTTGAATTCCGGGCAAGATCCGTCTTCAGACTTTTCCAGACCGATGCGCCACTTGCCATCCACTTCTCCGGCTGCGGCACCATAGGTACCTGCCTCGACACCGCGGAACATCCGCGGCTTCACATGAGAGACGCCGACGAAAAGCGGATGATGCGGCACAGTCAGTTTCGCCTTGAACGATTCTCCGGCCTTGATTTCCTCCGGTATCAGCGTTCCGGACAGGGGGTCGGACGGCTGGAGCAGCGCGATGTCCAGAGAGACCTTGCCGCAGTTTTTCACTTCAATGCTTCCATAATCCTCAGCCGAGGCCGGAGCAGAAAAGCCAAGGGCGACCGTCGCAGCCAGAGCAGCGACACCGAGTTTCAGTTTGTTTGACATTCCAGATTTCCTTTTCCAACAATGTTCGTGAAAGGCTCAACCGAACGGCCTAACGAACCGTTCATTTTCTTTCATCAATTCGATTCTCGCGGCAGACCAATTCGGTGGTATGCGGACCTTGTGAGACATCGAGGCACGCCTGGCGGCCCGGCGTCTTGGAATACGTCGGAATTGCTTCCAGGGAAGCCGTGCGAGACGTGAGACACCAGTGAAAGCCTTTGTCGGCCTTTCCTTTCCGGTCGAGTAGCAGGAACGGAGGTCTGGCATGCCGGATACACGGCCTGCCGACAATTCAGGCCGCCCTGGCATAACCCGCTATCGCTCTATAGACGCCTCGGCGATGGTCGCTGATCGAGGCTGAAGGACCGGCTCCATTGCTTGAGCCGGAACAAGCCTGAATGGCCGCCTCATCGCTCTCGGGAAGTAGCGCACCCACAAGAACGCCTTCACCGGCCTCCCCGCCTCTAAGCCGCACCCGTCTGCGGCGCACGATGCCAGCGACATTTTTGCATTTGACATCCCGCGCCCGCTTAAATGATATATCTTTTATGAATGATAGCGCTCGGGAGGGATGAGATGCTCGATTTTCTGGCAATGCACGAACTGGCGATCCTCAGATGGTTGCACATTGTCGCCATGGTCTACTGGCTCGGCGGGGAATGGGGCGTGTTCCAGACGTCCTACAAGGTGGTGAACCCAGCCCTGTCCCTGGAGGAGCGCGGCCGTCACATGGACACCGCCTATCGCATCGACATCATGGCGCGGACCGGGATCATCTCGCTGCTGCCGCTCGGATTGCATATGGGCCATCTCTGGGGCTTGCAGCCGCTCGGCGGGATGTGGCTGGTTGCCATGTGGATTGTCTGGGCGGTGTGGATGGCCGTCACCTGGGGGGCTTTTGCCAATCGCGGCACCCGTCTGGGAGAAACCCTGTCCCTGATCGAGGACTGGTCCCGCTACATCCTGATCCCCACGCTCATCATCGTCTCGATTTCATCCCTTCTGGGCCATGGCCCTTTTGAAGCCGGCGAGGGGCAACGCTGGTATTCGGCAAAACTGCTGACGTTCGGGCTCCTGTTGATCATCGGGGTGATCCTCAGGCTGATCATGCATGAATGGCGGCACCTGTTCCCGATTCTCGCCCAGGGCCCCAATACCGAAGTCGAGGAAAAGCTGAAGCGCTCGATCCGGCTGGGACGCGGTGTGGCCTATCTCTACTGGTTCGGCATTCTGATGACCGCATTCTTTGGCGCGGTGAAGCCGTTCTAGGGTCCGGCACGAAGCGGGAGCTGTGCGCGCACTGGCGAGACGCCGTGAGATCACAGCCCCCCTGCAGCTGGGCCCGCCTGAAACGATCTGAACACCGTTGAGACCAGATGAACAGCGCCGTCCGGCCCGGACCGCGCTGTTCCATTTATTCCGGATGGTTCTGAAGGGCGGTGCATTTGTACGCACATGGTGCGGCATGCGCTTGTCGCGATGCGCGAGCATGCCCCGCTGCGCGGTCACATTTCCTGCAGGTTTTCAGGGGTTTGGCAGAGCCGATCTGAAGAGAAATGGCGCGAGTGACGTGCCACATTCCATATTTTTTATCCATATTTTTCAATCACTTACGGGAAGTGTAATCGATTCTTGGTCCTCAGCTCGGTCTGATTTTGGTCCACAGTTTTGTAGACCGCTTGAGTTCGACGCCGCTCACCGGCACCGATAGCCATAGTTAACGCGGATTGTACTCCCTGCCAAATCAAGCTTGATCTATAGAACTAGATTTCACCGCTAACTACAATGCACAGAGCGCCGAAACTCAACACATCATACTAAAGTCAACACCTAGCGCTCGACCGATATCCGCATCATGCCCAGCAATCCTCCAAGAACGATATCGCCGCCCGGCAGGAGGTGAATGACAGAGTAAGCGCCATTGTAAATGTGGCTATCACCAAGGCGAAGCCGTGTAACGGCTTCACCCGTCTCCCAATCAAGACCTGTGACCTCCCATTTTCCGTCTACGAAACCATTGACATAGACCTGTTGGGCGCCGCCAGAAATCATGGGGACGGTTGATGGGCTCGATACAGTGGGATTTGCCCAGGCACGCACCCAGCGGTCAGCTTCAACGTCCCATTCAAACTTTTCAGCACCCGTCGGTCCTTTGCGTAGTCTACCAGACATGACAACATTCTCCAGCATTGTTGGCAATGGCGATGGCAATGTGTTGTTTACCACCAAGGCACCGTAGCCATATACCGCAACGGATTGCTCAGACTGGGCGCGCTCAAGGTCAGACTTTCCGAAACTAACCTGAATCTGGTCGGCAATTCGACGCGATTTGGTCCCTGGCTTCTGGACGAAATCCTCTGGAATATCGTCGCGCCAGAAGGCGACGACATTCATAATCAACTCTCCGTCCGTGATGACAACAAGTTTGTCTTCCTCGTCTCCGAAGCCCATAAGTGAGGGCGTAGAGCCTGATCCGTTGCCGAGACTCACGCCGCCAAGTTTGCCGGTGAAGGAATCGTATTCTGATGACCACGCGCCATACCCTCTAGAGTGAAGTGTTTCCCCGTCCCAAACCAGTTTATGGAGCCTCCTATTTGAGAGAACATAAATGCCACCACCCTCATCAATGGCGATCGAGTTCGTAACCTGCTCATCGTCAGCCAACTCATGAATGATCGGTGCCTGTTCAAAATTTCGGTCTACGATGACGACAACGCCGCCCATCGTCACCAGCGCCAGCATGCCATCATAAGTCAGATTCAATCCGAACACAGCATCAGGGTCTTCCAGTGTTGGATTGAAATATTCGCGCGGCAGCTGAAAGCGGCGCTTTTCCACCAGTGGTGACAGCGGATTGCCGGGTTCGGCATCACCATAAACGACGACATCGTTGTTGACGACAGTGTAGAAGTCACCATTGCGGTCGACGACATTATAGATTGCTGCTCTGGCGACGACCCGCTCAACATAACGTGGATAGTTCCGATTGAGATAGCCAAGCAGTTCAGCTTCTGAGGCCGTACTATCCATTTCGACGGCGATACGTTCAGCATCCTCGACAGACATGAAGGGTTGACCTTCCACAGGCAGAGCATTGATCAGTTGAAACTTGCCATCGCTAATCAGGATTTTGGAGATACGATTATTGTTGGCGGAGATGGCCACCTGCTCACCTGAAGGATAAGTTGGTAATTGCATAAGCGTGAGGTTCACCAACCCTGCCGGGACCCTTTGAATACCCTCATCATCAATCTCGTGAATACCGACCGGCCCAGCAAACGGAAGGGAATCCTGTTGAGCCGGATTAAAATGCGTGGTGGCAAGCTCGCTGTCCACCAGATTTGGGTTCATTGGAGGAAACTCCGGACCCGACGCATCAAAGACTGGGATAGTGGAGCATGCACCAAGCACGGCTACGATTGCGACTGCAGCAGCAGCGATATGAGGTTTCATTTGTTGTCTCCCAGAGTGACAGATTTGTACTGGTTTAGCGAATTGTCAGAATACTATTCAGCTTGAGACGTCGACTGTTGCTCGTCTTGAAACGCCATCCAGGCTCGAGAGAGGATGAAATCCTCAATATCATCGACTTCCTGTTGGCTTAGGCGGCCGGCGAAGTTGGGCATGCCAATCGCTTCGCCGGCCCCTTGAAGGAGGAAAGCATCAAAAGTGTCTATCCCGAGAGTCGCTGACTGCCTCAGATCGGGGAGCGTTCCGGACGAAATGGCCGCGCCGCCATGGCAGACACCGCAGAATCGACCGTAGAGGTCTGTGCCCCGTACAACCGCTTCAGCCGAATGCGGCTGTCGCGCTGGCTCAGGCGTTGCCTTCTGCGGAAGCGCGGCGACGTTTAGCTCGCCCTCTCCGCCAAGTTTGAAGGCAAGTACATGGCCTTCAACCGGGCCTCCTGTCTGCCCGACATAGAAGCCGGCGAGCAAATTGGCACCACTGCCCCAACCAGCTGATACAGCAACATACTGCTCGCCATTGACCTCATACGCCACAGGTCCACCGACCATTGCGACACCAACCGGATACGACCACAGTTCTTCGCCTGTTTTGGCGTTGTAAGCATTGAAAACGCCGCTCGTCGTGCCTTGGAATACCAGATCTCCAGACGTTGTCAGCGTACCTCCATTCCACATTCGCTCATGCTGAACACGCCAGACTTCTTTCTGAGCTACCGGATCCCAGGCAGCAAGATGTGCTTGGACAAGTTGGCGCAGAAGTGTGCGACGTGCTTCTTCTGTTTCCGGTAATGCGTCTGTCAGGCTGACACCGATATTGAATGCGTCTCGGTCAAAGCGGGCAATCTCGCCCTCGATCTGATCGGAATAGAGGAAAGGAACATCTTGTGCGGGAATATATACCAGCCCTGTTTCCGGATTGAATGACATGGGGTGCCAGTTGTGGGCACCAAATGGGCTGGGTTTGACGAGCGCAGGTCCACCAGACAGATAGCGCGCCTCGGGGTTTTCAACAGGACGCCCGGTCTCCATATCGATATGTGTGGCCCAGTTAATGGGAACAAATGGCTCTGCGGAAATAAGTTCGCCGCTTATTCGGTCGATGACATAAAAGAAGCCGTTTTTCGGCGCTTGCATCAGCACCTGACGAAGCTCTCCCTCGATCTCAAGATCAGCTAGAATGATATTCTGCGTAGCTGTGTAGTCCCAAGTTTCGCCCGGCGTCGTCTGATAGTGCCAGACATATTCTCCTGTGTCTGGACGTAACGCGACGATTGATGACAGGAACAGATTGTCGCCGCCGTCCGGGCTTCGTACTTTCTGATTCCAGGGCGAGCCGTTTCCAACGCCGATATAGAGGAGGTCCAGTTCAGGATCGAATGCCATGCTGTCCCAGACAGTCCCGCCACCGCCCAGCTTCCACCATTCGCCTGTCCAGGTCTCAGCAGCCATCTCGATGGCTTCGTTTTCGAATCCATTATCCGGATTTCCCGGCACAGTGTAGAACTTCCAGGCCTGTTCACCTGTTTCAGCATCATAGGCTGCAACAAATCCGCGAACGCCGAACTCACCACCGCCATTTCCGATGATGACCTTGCCTTTCACAATGCGAGGCGCCCCTGTGATCGTATAGGGTTCTTCGAGCGGTACAGTACGGGTCTCCCAGATCTGTTCGCCTGACTTTGAATCAAGAGCGATCAGACGACCATCCAGCGACCCGAATATGACCTTGTCGTTATAGACAGCCACGCCGCGATTGACGACATCGCAACAAGCATGTGCGCCCTTTGATCGGGGAACCTCCGGATCGTAGCGCCAAAGAATTTCTCCTGTGGCAGCATTAAGCGCCAGCACTTCGCTCCACGAACCCGTAGTGTACATGACACCATCAACAATGATCGGGGTTGCCTCTACGCCACGATAGCTGCCAAGCGGTGCCGCCCAGGCAAGATCCAGCTGGTCGATTGTTTCCAGATTAATGGCGTCAAGCGCGCTAAACCGCGTTTCTGAAAACGTGCCACCATGAGTAAGCCAGTTATGTGGTTCGCCTGCGGCATTGAGCAAACGTTCCTCATTGATCCCCTGGGAGGCTTGTGTGGAAGCGTCGCCAGAGTCGACCGCCCCTCCACAGGCAGCCAGAAGACCGATCGTAGCGCCCGTCAGAATGACTTTCAGCGCTGTAGCGGGCATTTTTTTGCCGTTCATTTTGTCCTCCCGGACACCCCAGTGGATGAGGTTCTGGATTTTTTCTCATACCAAGCAAGATTGCACTGGAACGGCGAAGTTTCTCAAGCCCCGCGCAACGCCAATGTTCCGTCATTTTGTGCCAGCGACAAAGCCTGGGACACCTACTTGCAACGGATCTAGTTGCGGGTTTTCAACTCCTTGAGCAGCTCTTGCTGGTGCTGACCATGCTCAGGTGCTGGACCGGGGATTGCCTGCACGTTCGATTGGAAACGCGGGGCCGGAACAGCCTGAACATAACCCTGGCTGTTTTCAAAGATTCCGCGCGCCAGATTATGAGGGTGCAAAGGTGCACTGATCGGACTTTCCACAAGGCCAAAGCATGCATCGGTCCCCTCTAGTAAGTCTTGCCAGTATGCAGATGGTTCGGTTGCGAAAAGAGCACGAAACTTCTCTGACTGCTTCGACCAGCTATCACGATCATACTGGTCTTCGAAGTCGGGATCGCCTGTAAGACCGAGGCGCTGTAGAAGTTCTGCGTAAAATTTCGGTTCTAGCGCGCCAAGCGTGATGTCACGCCCGTCTGCACAGCGATAGGAACTGTACCAAGGGGAATCATCCAGAAAGCCGCGCCCGCGCTCGGCTTGCATCATGCCGCTGGGCAGCAAATCGAAGATGAGGTTCATCATATGCGCCGACCCATCGACAATCGCTGCATCAATCACATCGCCCTCACCGGTGGCTCTGGCCTTTAGAATGCCCGCGAGAATGCCAATCGTCAGATAGTTCGCACCGCCGCCAATGTCCCCGACCAAGCCTGGTGGCGGCAGTGATCGCGTTCCAGTTGGGCTTGCAAACCAGGCAGCTGAACTGACGGATACATAATTGATATCATGTCCAGCCGCCTGGGCGAGCGGTCCCGCCTGCCCCCAGCCCGTCATGCGACCAAAGACAAGCTGTGGGTTCCGCCCCAGACAAACTTCCGGACCAAGGCCCAGGCGTTCCATCACTCCCGGCCGCATGCCCTCGATCAGGGCGTCCGCCGTCGCAATCAGATCCAGCGCGACCGCGCGGTCTTCAGAGTCTTTCAGGTCCAGAGCGATCGAGCGCTTGCCTCTTTTCAGAATGCCGACAGGCAAAGTCGATCCCGGATCGGAGCCCTTGGTCTTTCGCTCTATGAGAACGACATCCGCGCCCAGATCGGCCAGATGCATGCCACAAAAGGGCGCCGGCCCAATGCCCTCGATTTCGACAATCCGAATGCCCTGCAGAGGCCCTTTAGACACGGGACGTCACCTGAACGCCGAGACGCCCGTCAGGCTCCGCCCGATAAGGAGTTTCTGGATCTCAGTCGTTCCATCCGGAATGGGTGCGATCATCGCTTCGCGGGCGAGGCGCTCGACAATGAACTCCTTCGTGACGCCATTACCGCCGTGAATCTGTACTGCCTGGCGCGTTGCACTGACAGCGATTTCGGTACCGTACCATTTTGCCATTGCGCACTCCTTGTCGCAGCGCTGTCCGGCGTCAATCATGCCCGCTGCGCGCAAAGACAACAGGCGCGCTGCATCGATCTCTGTGGCCATTACAGCTAACTTTTCTGCAATGAGCTGGTGGCCGGCAATTGGTTTGCCATGCTGCGAACGGTCGATTGCATATTTTATTGACTCATCAAGCGCGCGCCGCGCCATGCCATAGCCCCACGACCCGACGTGAACTCGCGCGCGTTCGAACAGGGTGAGCGTGTTCTTCAGACCCGAGCCTATTTCACCGATAGTATTCTCGACCGGAACGCGCACATCATCGAGAAAAACCTGTGATGTTGATTGTCGATTGAGCGCGATCTTTGGAATACCGCGGACTTCATAAGGATGCTCATTGCGATCGAGCAGGATATGGGTCAGTTCGTTCTCGCCAGTTCGGCAGGTGCAGATGAAAAAATCTGAGTACTCACCATTGGTGATCCATGTTTTCTCACCAGAAATCACCCAATGGTCACCATCTCGCACAGCCCTGGTTTTCGCCGCCGCGACATCCGAACCGACATCCGGCTCGGAAATGCCGACAGACGCAAAAAGTTCCCCCGCCAACAATCTAGGCAGGTAACGTGTCTTGATGTGCTCCGGCGCGAGTTTGACCAGCATCGACGCTGCGCTGCCATTAACAAGTGCGGCTATCGCCAAGTCTCCCGAACTATAGGCAAGCTCTTCAATTAGTTGAACGTGCAGCTTCCAGGACAACCCCAGCCCGCCGGCAGATTCCGGCTGTGGGGCGTTGACGAGACCAAATTCTGCCAGCTTTTGCGTCCAGCTTTGCATTTTGTCCTTTGGAACGAAGTCTTCCCCATGCGCAGCCAGTTCCGGCTCCAGCTGCTCATCAAGATAGCGACGCAGGCTTTCGATTGCGGCGAGCTCAGCCTTGTCAAAGAAAATATCTAATCCCCCAATCATGCATTTGCCCTCTTGAAAATGTTGACCACAGCAACACCCTCCTCAATGCCAATTAGGCCGCCGCTGTTTTCGTGGATAGCGTGTCGGGCACCATCAACCTGGCGCTTTCCAGCTTCGCCGCGTAATTGGGTGACAAGCTCATGAATTTGCCCCAGCCCGGTTGCGCCGATGGGGTGGCCTTTGGACTCCAGCCCGCCAGACGGATTGATCGGGATTGAGCCGCCAATCGTGAAGTCCCCGCGTTCCGCTGCCGGGCCTGCTTCACCGATCGGAACTAACATCAAGTTCTCGGCGTGCATCAACTCACCAATCGCGGTTGCATCGTGCACCTCGGCAACGTCCATGTCTTCTGGTGAAAGGCAGGCCATTTCATACGCCCTCTCAGCGGCAATTCGCGCAACATGGCGTTCCGGTGCATCGGCGCTGCGCGCGGGGTTTCCACTTGCAACGGCGCTGGCCATAACCTGGACGGCTCGTGACGTAGTGGCACCAATCTTCCTCAAGCCTTCCTCATTGCAAAGGATGACCGCTGCAGCACCATCCGAGATCGGTGAGCACATTGGCAGCGTCAAAGGGTAAGTGATGGGAGGTGCTGAAAGAATTTCATCAATCGTGTAAGGCTGACGGTATTGCGAATACTCATTGTGCTCTGAATGCTGATGATTTTTCGCGGCTATCGCAGCAATCTGGCGCTGAGTCGTGCCATAGCGCTTCATATGGTTCCGGCCGAACGCTGCGTAGATTTTCATGAATACGCTATAAGGGCGTTCAGATTCCGATCCCTCCGGTTCGGCAACACCTTCGCCCAACTGGAGAAGCCTTTTGGCATTCTCCTCAGGTGTCTCAACATCCCAACCGCCATCGAACACAGCGAACATCCTCGCCTTGTCAGGCACGTTCATTTTCTCGACACCCGCCGCCAGGACAACGTCCTGCATACCAGCCTTAAGCGCCTGAACAGCAAGGTGAAAGGAGGATGAACTGGACGCACAGGCGTTTTCAATATTGAATGCGGGAATACCTGTCAGCCCGATCTTGCTGAGCGCAACCTGGCCAGGAACAAAGGTTTGTCCCTGCAAGAACCCTTGGGTCGCACTGGAATGGTAAACTGCCTCCACGGCGGCCTTGGTGCAGCCTGCATCATCCGCCGCACGCAAAATGGCGGTGTCCAGCAATTCAGAAATACTTGCTTCCAGATGCCGCCCGAAATGCGTCATGCCGACGCCTACAATATAAATCTTACTATCCGACAAGACTCTCTCCCCATCTACAGATGGCAGCTACTGGCCTGAATATTTCGGTGTTCGTTTCTCACTGAAGGCTGAAAGCCCTTCGAGGAAGTCAGCGGATTTTGCATGCGCTTCGAGATGGCGCATTTCCAACGCGATGGCTTCGCGCGCGGACAAGTGTGCGCTTCCGGCAACCATCTCCTTCATACGCTGAAGTACAAGCGGGCTTTTCTCCGCCAGCTTTGCAGCAAGCGCCTCTGCAACCGATGACAAGTCGTCATCCTCAACAACTTGGCTTACAAATCCGGCTTCACGAAACGCTTCCGCCGACCAATGATCGCCGGAGAATAGGAGATAATTCGCTTTCTTTTCGCCAACATACCTCGGCAAGAGAGATCCCCCGCCGCCCGGCAGAACACCAAAATTGGAATGGGCGTCGCCCAGCCGCGCACTGCGCGCCGCCATCACGACATCGCAGGTCATGGCTAGCTCCAGTCCGCCGGCCAAAGTCAATCCATTGAGCGCTGCAATTGTCGGCTTCGGCAAAGCACGAATAGCCAAAAACACGTTCTGAATGTCGCGAAGGAAGCCAAGAAACCCGGTATTGTCACCAGCCTGAACTTCCCCCAAAACGCCCTTCAGGTCAGCACCGCAGCAAAAGGCGCGCCCGCTCCCAGTGATAGTCAGCACTCGAATCTCATCGCGCTCGGCAACATCTTTCACACATTGCGCAAGTTCATTCACCATTAGAGCGGACAGTGCATTCATGCTGCTCGGACGCGTCAGGGTAATTCGTGCACACGAATCTTCCGCCTCAAATTTCAGGGTTTCAAACGACAATTGTCCAATTCCAAGCATTGGGCCGCGTTCGCTCCAAAACTTGGCCCGTTCCAGATGAGGCTTCACTTTATCGGGCCAGAAAACTTATTGAACATCAGACGCATGTCACCGTGCGCCAAAGCGTCGTCAGTCGAGCCGCCCAAGGCAATGCAGAGCTCTAGCGATGTCAGCTATCGTCCAGCTGGCGCTCATTCTCGAGGAATTCCTGCGGGGACTGCCCCGTTAACCGGCGAAACGCACGGGAGAAATTGCTGGGGTCCTTGTATCCCAACAGATACGATATCTCCTTGATGGACCGACGACCTGTCCGCAAATAGCCGATAGCGAGATGCTGGCGAACATCGTCGAGCACGGTGTTGAAGGTTGTGCCCTCATCCTGCAATTGGCGCTGAAGACTTCGGTTACTTGTATTTAGCTCTCTTGAAACCGACTCCAGGGAGACAGCTCCATCCGGTAGCATTTCGACAATCGCCGCCCGGATCCGCGGAATAATTTGTTGTTCATCGAACCGGGCAATGTATTCCATCGCAATCTGGTCATTCCTTCGAACAATGTCGGAATTCGCGCCGCGCAGCACGCGCGTATAGTCCTTCTCGGCCACATGCAGCTCTAGACTGTCGTGACCATATTCGATCGGACAACAGAAAAAGGCATCAAATTCATCCATCGCGACCTTACCAGGTTTCGGACGACGCATTCTTACCAAAACAGGAGAATAGTCCGCTCGGTAAACCATTCTGACGAAGCGAAGCACCGTCGCCAAAAAAACATCCTGGCGGACCGGCGGCACGTCTTCCTTGAGTTCAATGGAATGAATGAGGCACCCCTTCCTGATTTCAGACCTTGTCTCAGCAGAATGAGAAATTAGCCTGAAAAAACGATCAAACCGGTGGAAGAATGTTTCCAGCGTTCGGCTTGAGAACAATGAATACCCAAGCGCATGCATTGAGCCGGGCGTATTTCGCTCGGCCAGCTTCAGCCCGATCGTCTCATCACCTGTCGCCTCTACGATGAGCTCAATGAAGCGACTGAATCGTCTAGACCGCACCCTGGCATTCGGGTCCTGGAGAATATCAGGATCAACTTCCGCACGCCGCAGTAGATCTGGTACATCAATGGAAAAGTCAAATTCGTCCAATATGGCCACAATCTGTATGAGCCAGGATGCAATGACTGACCGCGTCTCACTCAATTCTGGTTGCGCCTTACCTGATGATGTGTGGTTCAAATATCGATTGTCCTGTACGACCGTCTTCGATGACAAGCTTTATCGGTTCATGACGGTTTGTCCAATTTTTGAACAGGATTGTACACGCTTCAGCCAATACTGCGGACCTGGCCGCCCCAGTATTTCTTACGTACATCCTTTCGCAACACCTTACCAACGACGCTCAGAGGCAGTTCCTCCACGAACAACACGGATTTTGGTGTTTTGAAAGATCCGATCTGCTCTTTTACATAGGCAATCAGGTCAGATTCGGCCACCTCAACAGAGTCGTTAAGGATGACTTCCGCATGTACAGCCTCGCCCCATTCTTCGTGGGGAACACCGACAACCGCTGACATCAAAACGCCAGGATGGGAGTTGACTGCGGCCTCAACCTCAGTCGCATAGACATTGAAACCACCCGTGATGATCATGTCCTTCTTCCGATCAACCAGGTAGCAATATCCGTTTTCGTCCGTATATCCGATATCCCCTGACTTCCAGTATCCGTTGACGAATTCCTCCTTCGTCTTCTCTGGATTGCCTTCATAGCCAAGACAGGTTGAGCGCGATCGCAAATAGAACTCGCCGAGTTCGCCTACAGGAACTGGATTACCGTCATCATCGCAAACCGACAGTTCGATCCCGGTTGAGCGTCGACCCGCGGACGCGAGTCGGCCTTCAGTCTCGGCGTCCACGATATGATCTTTCTTGCTCAGGCAGAGGGTTGCCGCCAGATGTTCCGTGGAGCCGTACACTTGTGTGAATATTGAACCGAATCGCTCAACCAGGAGCTTGGCCTTGGCCGGGCTCATGGGGGCCGCGCCATACAACACCGTGCGCAATGAGGATAGGTCATACTCTCGTGCTTCGGGCATTTCCAAAAGGCGGTACGCCAGAGTCGGTACGATGAAGGCGTGAGAAATCTTCTCTTGCTGGATATAGCGGCACCAGTTCTCCAGACTGGGCTCGTTCATTGTGACCGTGCAACCACCGCTGAACAGAACCGGCAAAAGCATCATACCGCTGCCATGGCTAATGGGAGCTATATGCAGCATGCGGCAGCCATCGAAGAAATCCGGGTCTGGAAGTGTCAGGAAACTATCGCGGCACCCCAGAATGTTGTCGATTGAATACTTCGCGCACTTGCTGTCACCAGTCGTGCCTCCTGTAAAGCGCATGAGCACGACGTGCGTTCGATCATCGATTTCAATATCTGTGTTCTCTGTCGACGCGTTCGCCAAAAGATCGGGAAGGGCCAACACGCCTGAATATGGCTTGACCAGAGCATCCATCACAACAATCTGAATGCCGCGTTCGGTAAGCGGGCCAGCATGGGAGGCTAGGAGGTCATTCTCGATGAACGCGACTTTGGGCTTGACGATGTCGATCTGGCCAAGATGCGTTTCCAGGCTGTCGAGGTAGTTGGCATGACAACATGTTGCATAAGCTTTTGCAGCTGACCCCCAATGGAACAGGGAGAGATTGTCATTTTGCAGCATACAGACATATCGGTCGCCCGCGCCGAGATTCAGGTTTCCATTGAGAATATGTGCAATCTGATTGGTTATGATGTGATAGTCACGAAAACTCAGCCGGCGGCCACGCTCAAGATTCACAATCGCCTCACGATCTCCGAAGGATTCCGCGAGCCCTTGCATGACACGGCTGTAATTTACCCGCCCGCCTTCTGTCGAAACCAATGCTGCAGCAGAACTTGGAGCGACGTCAACAGGCATCAGTTCACGGTCATTGCGCTTTTTTGAGAAAATTCCGAACACAGAGACTGTCCTCCCTTTTGTCTACACCACCCTAAGATTGCTGCGTACAGGATCGATTTAAAGCAGCTTTTTAAATAGATTCAGCAACCAGCCCGTCTTCGAAGAATAGGGAGGCAGCAATTGGCTAAGCACACTGATCTTCGATTGTGAGAACACCGGCTTCAAATGACTGAACCGCTCGAAACTTCCCGGCCCCAAATAGGATCCGATCCCGCTTTGCCCGATGCCGCCAAATGGAAGACGGCGCTGGAAGACGTGCATCACCGTGCCGTTCAGGGTCACGCCGCCAGCATGGGTTTCGCCAAGGATTTTTCGTCGACCTGCACTGTCTTTACCGAAATAGTAAAGTGCCAGTGGCCGCTCGCCAGCATTGATGTACTCGATTACTTCGTCTTCCGTACGATAGGTCAGGATCGGCAGAATCGGCCCGAAAATCTCTTCCTGCATCAGCCCCATATCGCTTGCAACATTGGTCACAGCCAGCGGGGCTATTCGATGAGCAGCCTCGAACATGCCATCGCCACTGCCTGCGAGATTGGTCACTCCGGCACCTTTTGCGCGGGCGTCTTCAACCAGTCCCCGCAAACGGTCAAACTGCCGGTGATTTATAATGCTTGTATAGTCCTGATTGGCTTCGATCTCGCCAAAACACTTGTGCACCTGCCTGGCGAGCGCTGACACAAAGTCTTCTACACTCCCTTCTGGAACGAATGCGTAGTCGACACCGATGCACGTTTGTCCTGCGTTGAGGAGCTTGCCGAAAACAAGGCTCTGCGCGACTTCTGGAAAATGAGCACTTTTATCAATGATAATGGGGCACTTGCCGCCAAGCTCAAGCGTCACTGGTGTCAAATTGGCTGCGGCCGACTGGGCGACTTTTTTACCTGTATTGGGCGAACCGGTGAAGAGAATATGATCGAATGGAAGAGACGTCATCTGCTGCGCGACATCCGGGCCGCCGATTACCACTGCCATCTCTTCTTCTGAAAAATACTTGCGAACAAGACGCTGCGAAATTTCAGCTGAATGAGCCGAAATTTCACTTGGCTTGGCAATAATCCGGTTGCCAGCCGCCAACGCACCCGCCGCACCGGCGAATACTGTGCCATAGGGATAGTTCCAGGTTCCGAGAATGCCGACGACACCAAGGGGTTGCGGAATTAGCCGCGAAGATCCCGGCAATCCAAACGTGTCAGTTTTGACACTGCGCGGCTTCATCCAGTGTTTTAAATGGCGCCGTGCAAATTTCACATCCGACAGAACCAGCATGATGTCTGTCAGGATGGTTTCATACCGGCTGCGTATTCCGAAATCAGCCGTAACCGCGTTAATGAGTTCGTCTTCATGCGTCTCGAACATTTTCCCAAGACGAGCCAGCAGGTCCATCCGGGTTTCATAGCTGCAGGACACCTGCTCTCGCGTGAGGGAACGCTGCAGGGTGAATATCCTCTCAAGCTCGGTGATGCCGGTTTCAATCCCCACTATCTCGCCCTCAAACGTGTTGCCGCATCGAGGCGAATTGTTTCACCATTCAAGTATCCATTCTCGACGATGAACTGGCATGCGTGTGCAAATTCCATGGGGTCTCCGGCGCGGCGTGGCGCCTCGACAGTGTCGACCAGTGAAACGACCACCTTCTCACCCAGACTCTTCACCATCTGTGTCAAAAACAGCCCCGGTGCGATCGCGTTGACACGGACGCCGACGGCTCCGAGTTCCCGCGCCGCCGGCATGTTCATACCGATCACACCCGCCTTGGACGCTGAATAGCCGGCCTGACCTATTTGCCCTTCATAGGCGGCACCGGATGACACATTGATAACGACTCCCCGCTCGCCCAGATCGTCTGGTGCGTTCCTCGCCATGACGGCGACGCATTTACTCATGACGTTGAACGTGCCGACGAGGTTGACCATGATCACCTTGGTGAACTTGTCGAGCTGACAAGGGTTGCCGTCCCGGTCGAGAATTTTGGTCGGTGCCGGAATGCCTGCCGCGTTGACAGCAATCTGAATGGCCCCGAATTTCTCGACGGTATTTGTCACCGCATCCGCAACCGATTGATCATCGGTCACATCGACCTTGAAGAACTGGCAGACCTTGTTTCCAAGTTCGCCACAGAGCGCGTTTCCTGCGACTTCGCTCAGATCGAAGAGCGCGACGCGTGCGCCCTGCTCAACAAAACTGCGCGCCGCAGCAGCGCCTAGTCCAGAGGCACCACCTGTAACCACAGCGACTTTTCCATCGAGTTTCATGTTCGCAAGCTCCTGACCTGCTATTGTCAGCTTTCAACTGCTCAAGTCTGGAGCAGCCTCCCTTCGATGGAAAGGAGGCTGCTACAAGACGATCAGAAATTTATACGGCCTTCGGCACCAATCACGCGCGGCTCTTCGATCCAGCCAACATACACGCCCGGGCTGAGTGGCGCGTCGACCGAGGCGGTATAGGTGGCTTCATCGGTTAGGTTGCGACCGAATACACGGAATTCGTAGCGGCCAAACTCCACCCCGACATGAGCATCGAATTTCGTATATCCTTCCTGAAACGCGTTCGGGTCGAGGTCGCCATCCAGGAACATCTCGTCCTTGAAGTTGGCTCCAATCCGGGCATTCAGATCGAAATTCTCGAAACTGCGATTGAAGGCGAGATAGACGTTACCACTGAACTCGGGCGCAAAGGCCCCGCGTTCGCCGGCAAGGTCCTTGGTACCCACACCTGCAGAATCCGGGCATGTGCCCAAGCCCGTTTCGATCACTGAACACCCTGCCCCTGGGAAGGACTGGAATTCGTGATCGAGATAGGCGAACGCACCGCCAATCTCGATTTCGTCGCTGAGAAGGAACTGGCCATCAAGTTCCAGCCCCTGCACTTGAAGTTCAGCCGCGTTCCCAACCACGAAGCTTGTCCCACTCCACGAGGTTACCTGCAGGTCTTCTAACTCGCTTCGGAAAATGATTGCCCCGATGCGAGCACGGTCACCCATGAACTGGTGCTTGATACCAGCTTCCCAAGCCGTGACTTTCTCATCCTCAAATTCATGACCCGGACGCGGGCTCCCATCCGGTTCCGCCGTGTCAGGACTGAAATTGTAACCACCAGATTTATAGCCAGTGGAATAGGAAATATAGGCCGACCCGTTGTCAGCATACTGCCAGCGCAGTTTTACAGATGGATCAAGATGATCTTCTGTTCGCGTATCGTTGAGGTCAGCAGCAAAGCGGTTGAGCAATGCGGCAAAAGTCGCTGCAGAGTTCAATCCATCTGCACCCCCAACAGTAGCGGCGGCGGTTAGATATTCGGTTAGATCGGCAGACCCGATCGTGTCTGCGGGTGTGACAAGGCCAACGAAGTCTCGGGGTGTGCCGGCTCCAACAACAACACTCTTATCGATGCTCTTCTCATCTTCGGAGTAACGCAAACCTAGTTCAAGTGTGACGCTGTCGGTCAGGTCAATGCCAAGCTCGCCAAAAAGCGCAATCGTTTCGGCTTGTTGATCGAAGAAAGTGCGTTGAGCAACGTTAACAATACCGCCGGGCAAAATCGATGTTGGCAAAACGCCAAATGTGCCATTGAACGCCGTTGTCTCTTCAATATAAGCATCCTGGTTTTCATAATACAGCCCGCCCAAGAAATTTATGCGCCCATCCCAGTCTGTGGCAATGCGAAGTTCCTGGCTAAACATGTCCAGTTCTTCTTCATCAAGATTTTGAATGAAGCTGACAGGCAGAAAATCCACATCGTGATGTTGAGCGAAATCGAAAGAGGAGTAGCCAGTAATCGAAGTGAGGGTAAAGTTATCGAACTCCCATTCTGCCTTCACAGATCCGCTCAATGATTCGGTTGTCTCCGTGTCGGAGATTGGAGGATCGCCGACACGGAATGCGGGATTGCCGCTGAAGCTGACATAAGCGGTATCGCCAGTAGAAACTCCAAAGTCTGGATGAAGCATTTGTGAGAGCGCTATCGTGCTAGGCGTCGGCAGGCGATCATCAATCGCATTAATGGTAAGCTCCTTACCGACCCCGTCCATTTCAAGATAGCTCAGTTTCGTCTCAACGTTTAAACTCTCCGTTGGTTGCCAGGCGAGCGTCGCCCGGGCGAACATGTCTTCGCGCTCGGCTTCGTCGCGATCAAAGACACGGTTCTCAACATATCCGTCAGTTGTCGTATAACGAATTGCCAACCGGCCTGCCAAATTATCCGCCAAGCCCGCGGAAAAGACGCCCGAGTAGCTTTGCGTATTGAATTCTGGTTCCCAGGTGACACCGACCCAACCATTGAGTTCCTCTCCGACTTCTGGCGAGGCCGTTTCAAGCTTGATCGCGCCAGCAACCGTGTTCTTACCGAATAGAACGCCTTGGGGCCCACGCAGAACCTCGACTTGCTGCAGGTCGAACTGGGACTGTGAGAATTGGCGGCTGCGCGGCTGATAAACGCCATCCACATAAAGGCCAACCGATTGCTCGAATCCCTTGTTGATACCAGATCCGACACCTCGGATAAAGATGTTCGAGGTTTGCGCTCCCCGACCGACCTGCAGGCCCGGCACGCGCGCGGAAATCTGCTCAAGGTTCGTGACCCCTTGCGCTTCCAGCTCTGCTCCGGAAACGGCGGTCACGGCCACCGGCGCATTGATCAGCGTCTCGTCCCGTTTACGTGCCGTAACAGTCACTGTTGTCAGTCTTGCTTCCCGCTCCGCTTCTGTTTCGGCAGGGACATCTGCCACTTGCCCATAGGCCGGCGTGGCAAGGGCAATGGCGATCGGCAAAATTGCTGCGCCGCTCAAATTGAGTCTAAACTTCTGGTTCATATATATCCTCCCAAGAGCCCTTTTGTGCTCCGTGTTTCCGTTCCCGCTATGATGCACAAGGACGCGAAAGTAGATTATGAACTCTGGTGAAAGATGGCTCTGTTAGAGTCATACCAGTTCACGCCAACAGATCGTCATTCCGCGATACGAGAGGGCCTTATCCTGCTCAAATCCTTCCATGCCCGACATCCGCGATCGTCCGACCAGATGACCTAGCCCCCTGAACAGCCTAGTTCTATAACTAAAACATGGCTGCAGTTCAGGGGGCTAGGTCACTCGGATATGGCGATATCACCCCTCAAGGGCATTACCCTCAAGCCGCCGCCGCGTTCGAGGCGGTCATTGGTGTTCTGTATACGGTAATATTGTTGTCTCGGTTGGTGGGCATGTACGGAACTCGCACCGCAACGAAACCATCGAGCCAGCGCCTGCTCGTGTGAAATGTATCCATACTTCCGAATCAAGACTTCTGAACCGAGAATTATGATGGGTCCATTTCTCCCGTCTAGGCGGCCGGCTCAGGCGCGGCAGACATTTTGCTGCTCACCTGCTCATTGAAATACTCCAATCGCCTCTGCCCCAGCGCATGCGCGATATCACGCTCCCCCTCAGGAATAGGTTCGGTCCGCGTAAGCCAATAGTACACAAAGTGCGACAGCGTGGCGTAAGTGTAGGCCAGGTCCTTTTCCATATCCGCCTGATGCTGATCGAAGGCGTCCATGCGGGCGAGCAAACGCTCTTCCAGCACTGAACGCGCTTCTGGATCGAACCATGCTCTCAGTGCGTCTTCAACGATCGCCGTTTTTGTCACCCCTGGCTTGTCAGCTGCCTCACACAGTTGCGCATAGAGCTTTGTCGAAATCCGTATGTTGACGCGCGGCTTTCCCATCCACTCAGAACCCCGGAAGGACGTCAGGATCGCCGCGATCTGCCGCTACGGCGCGTCTTACGGTTTCCAGATTTTGATCGCTGGTCGGATCAATCTCATCGTCTATGTTGGCGTCAGCACTTGGCTCGCGTACGCATTTTTCACGCGTATCATCATTCGTGTACTCAGGTTCTCTCGTCCGTTTCAGTGACACACTATCGGGTTGTCCGATATCTTTCTTAGCCTCCGGCTCCTGGAACGGCGGGGCCGCAACAATGGATGTCCATTCGGCGTCACATGCTTGGCCGCTCCATTCGACGGGCGCTGGTGACAAGACTCGTTTCGTAAAATTTGCGTCTTTGAAATAACAAAGCTTCCTGGCGAGCACGGGCGGCGCTCCGGACACCATGATAATTTCATCACTGGCAGAAAGTTGCATGACCTCGCCGGGCGTTATAAGCGCGCGCTGAGTTTCCTGGCGTGAAACCATCAAGTGAGAGAGCCAGGGCGCAAGCCGGTGACCGGTATAGTTCTTCTGCGAGCGGAGTTCCGTTGTTGTTCCGAGCGCATCAGAGACGCGCTTGGCGGTGCGTTCATCATTGGTCGCGAAAGCAATGCGCACATGACAATTATCCAGGATCGAATTATTGGGCCCGTAAGCCTTTTCGATCTGGTTCAGGGATTGAGCGATCAGATAGGCGCGGATGCCATAGCCTGCCATGAAGGCGAGTGCACTTTCAAAGAAGTCCAGCCGCCCGAGCGCAGGAAACTCATCCAGCATGAAGAGCAGTTTCCGGCGGTTCTTTTCGGGCAAATCTTCCGTCAGCCTGCGTCCAATCTGGTTAAGGATCAGCCGGATCAGCGGCTTCGTCCGAGACAGGTCGGATGGCGGGACGACCAGATAGAGCGAAAGCGGGCTCTCCCCTTCAACCAGGTCCTCGATGCGCCAGTCCGACCGGCTGGTGATTTCTGCGATCACGGGGTCACGATAAAGCGACAGGAAACTCATAGCCGTGGACAGAACCCCGGAGCGCTCATTCTCTGATTTGTTGAGAAGTTCTCGAGCGGCCTGCGCAACTATCGGATGCACCCCTCTCTCCCCCAGATGAGGCGTTGTCATCATGATACGGAGTGTGACGGCGAAGGAGCGTTTCGGATCGGACAGGAACCGCACGCAGCCGCTGAGTGTCTTGTCTGCTTCTGCATAAAGCACGTGCAGGATGACACCGACGAGCAAGGCATGTCCGGTCTTCTCCCAGTGGTTTCGGCGCTCCAGCGAGCCTTCAGGGTCAACCAGTATGTCAGCGATGTTCTGAACATCGCGTACTTCATGCTCGCCGCGGCGCACGCCCATAAGTGGATTATATTTCGGGGATCGCCGGTCGGTTGGATCAAACCGCACGCATCGGGAAAATCCGGATCGCCAGCCAGACGTGAGCTCCCAATTCTCGCCCTTGATGTCGTGGATGACGGCGCTGCCGGTCCAGGACAACAGGGTTGGTACAACCAGCCCCACGCCCTTGCCTGAACGCGTTGGTGCAAACGCCATGACATGTTCAGGGCCGTCATGACGCAGATAGCGCTTTTGCCAACGCCCCAGGAACACGCCTTTATCCGCAAACAATCCGGCGCGTTTCAAATCGGGTGCGCTGGCCCATCGCGCCGAGCCGTAAGTGGTGACATGGCGCTCGTGGCGACTGCGCAAGACAGAACCAATGATCGCCGCCAGAAAGCCGAGCGCCGAACCGGAGACCGCGATCAGCCCGCCACGTGCGAACACTTCCGGCGCATAGGCTTCATAGGCGTACCACCATTGGAACAGCCGCCACGGTTTATAGATTGGTGTTTCGCCTGCGATGAACCAGGGCGCGCCAAGCGCTGCCTGATGGCCAAGCGCGTCAGCGGTCATTTGTGTGGCGAGCCAGACCGCTCCGATGATCAGCGCGAACACCACCATGATCTGGCCAATGAGTATCTTTGTGCCGGTCATGGCGTGCCTCCTTGAAAGAGCAATTTGTCGTCTCCCAAGAATGATTGCTGAGACTGGTCTTGGACCAGCGGGATTCTGCGCCAATTCCCGCAGCGCCTTGCAAAGCCATCCAAGCCGTCTAGCGAGACAGCCCTCTGGAACGCCCCATATCCATGCTCCAGCCAATACCCGACGCGGTGCGTTTTATGGTCAGTTCTCGTCCCATTTGCCGACCAAGACTGCCACGCCATGGCACCAGCGCGAATTCCTTTGCGTTGCCAATGATCGCCATACGCCCGGCTGCAAGGTCGACATGCCCTTCGAGCTTGCCCTCAAACCGATCCCCTTTCGCCAGCTGAACAGAGGTTCGGCCTGAAGCGACTGCGATGGTGTCCCGCTCACGCTTCAGTTCCAGAGCGCGCAGCTTGCTTTTCTGCTCTTCCATGAGTTCTGATTGGCCCGCACCCAGATAGCCTTGTTCGCGGAGCCAGATCTGCCGACTTGCTTTCAAGTCCTTCAAGGTTTGCTGCTGCGCTGCTGCATCCTCTGACAGGTCGTCGATCCATGTTTCGCCGAGGCGGTCGATCTGCATCTTCGGTGAAAGCCAGGACAGGACACTCAATTTGACGCCGCCGGATCGGCCCGCCTCATATGCCGCTGCGCGCTCCAGAAAGTCTTCGCCAATGTGCCATTCACCGGTCGCAAGGCGCTCCCCAATACCCACACGCCGCAAAGCTTCGAGCCGCCGCTTCAGTGTCAGATGATAGGCTGGTTTTGATCCGGGATCGTGGCGGGCGTGCAGGGCTTCCGACCAGATATCGCCGGTTTGCTCTGCGACCTCAGCAATGGCCTTGTCCGAGGAACGCGCCACGGCTCGCGCGCGGGAGAGCTCCACCACTGCGCCTTGCGGCGGGCGGGCGTGAACATCGACCGCTGCAGAAGGCACATGCCAGATGCCACCGTCAAAATCTTCAATAAGCAGATAGCGCGTATCGCGAAGTTCATCCTCCGGGCCATAAGCCTTCACGACCCCGCGAATGGGGGCGGCGTCTTTCGCGCGGTCCTGAACAAATCGAATGTCGGACTCTCGTTCGCCGAATTCAGCGGCAAGTGTGCGGATGATATCGCCGCGCCGTGCTCTGCGTTTTAGCTGCTCTTGCCAGTCCTGTTTCATTCGCCAGGAGAGCGTGCCGTCCTGTTCAGCCAGGCCAAGAGATTCAAGGTGCCTGATGCGCGCGAAGCGCAAGGACCGATCAAACCGCTCTTTGCTCGAGCTTGCATCACCTAGCCTGAATGCGCCGTTCTCCAATCGCGTTTCGATCTCGGAATCGAGCCCTGTCCAGCGGTCCTGATCCACCTGCTTCTGACGCGCACCCGCGATCTCCAATGTTCGCCTCGGTCCGAGCCGTTGCGTGGCGAGTTCTTCGGCAGCTTCTCGGAGGCCCTTTGTGAGATAGTCCCGCGCGATGACGACATCCTTCATCCGGGCGTCGCGACCCCGCACAACAATATGGGTATGCGGATGGCCTGTATTGTGGTGATCAACGGCGACCCAATCGAGACGCCGCCCGACATCCCTTTCCATTCTCGCCATCAGTTCGCGCGTGGCCTGTTTGAGGTCCCCCATACGTGCGCCATCTTCCGGCGAGACGATGATCCGAAACTGGTGGAGGTCATGCTCGCTACGCTCCAGAAATTCGCGGGGGCTGATCCCCTCCTGATCGCGATCATAAAGAATGCCTCCTTCTCCCTCGCGATCGACACCGTCGCGCTGCAGATAGCTGACATGGGCGCGAAAGAGTCCGGGACCTGCGCCGCGCGCTCTTGCGATATGCACTTTGACAATGACGCGGCGCATGTGTTGGCGAGACAAATGCCTATGGCGAGAACCACCGGTTCGGGCCGCGCCGCCCGTGCCATAACGCGCGCCTGTAAAGGCAGACTTGCGAGAGGCTTTGGAAAGTCTCGCTCCGGCCTTATTCAGCTGGCGTGACAAGCGCTTGCCTGCGGGCGCGCCTTGATCGCGTATACGTCCGAGCCGCGGCGTGAAGGGTCTTTCCTCGCTCATCGGAGGTCACTCAATCCGTGCACCAAGGAATATTCAGTAATTTCAACGCGTTTCGAGAAACGCATGCACCACAATGCTGTGCAAAGGGCGCCAAAAAACAGATGTGCAGACAAGGGGTTAGGCGCCATGTGGTGCCATAGCTTCAATCTTGCCCTACCGGGTTCGCTTATCTGTTCGCTGCACCGCCTTGCATCGCTTTGCATCTGCTTGCAGTCCCGTCACTATTGCGAAGTCATGAGCGGGCGCGCCACGCCGACGAGATCGGAGCGCTGCATGGCCCCGAAATAGCGCCCGTCGAGAGAGTCCGGATGCGGCGAAAGAAGGAAGACCTGCCCTTCATTCAGGCGCACGCAGCCCTGCCAGACCGGCAAGGCGCGGCCCATGGAATCGCCTTCCCTGGCCGTCGCGACGGGCTTTCCATTGATCGAAACGTCAACACCAGATCGGCAGATTTCATCGCCGGGAAGCCCCGCAATCTGCTTCAAGAGCGGCCAGTTCCGGCCAACAAATCCGTGGTCTTCAGCCCACTGCGCTTCAACGCTCCTGGCTGAGACGACGACCCATCGGCCAGGGGTGAATGGCTCGTCGCTCAGCCAGTACAGCCCTTGCGGCGCGCTGCCGGTCCGGTTCCAGATCAGCCTGTCCATGGGGGAGAAGATCAGGCCGAACAGAGCAAGGCCGATGCCCGCGCCCGTCATCAAAAGCGCGCGGCGTTTCATTTGGTGTTCCTGATCTTCTCGGACGTGGAGGCATAGGCGTTGCGCTCCGACCAGGCGATGAGATCGGGTTTCGGATAGAAGACCCGTGCGCCATGTTTGCGATAGATGGGCCCCCGTCCTTCGCAGCGATAATGATCGAGTGTGGAGCGTGTCAGGCGCAGGAATTCTGCCGCCTCGGTCACGGTGAGAAGCTCCGGCCAGTCATCGTCATGTCGTCTGTTTCGTGTCATTGCAGCCGCTCCTTTTCTTCCTGCAGGCTTGGCAAAGACTTGCCGCGAACTGCGCCGGTCTGGAGGGATAAAATCGCGCCCGCGCATTTTCTCCCCCCTTCCTGAGCACAAAAAAGCCGCTCCGAAGACGATCTCCGGAGCGGCTCATTGGCGATGGATCGGCCCCCTAGTCCCGCGGGTTCCAGAGGATGACGTGACGCCCCTTTTTGCCTTTCACGGGGGCGAGGTTCGCGTAGATCTTGCGCGGGCCGATCTGCGGGTCAGCGAGGGTGATCGAGACATATTCGCGCCCCGATGCCTTGGCTTTGCGAAGCCATCCACCGCCGATTTCAGTCGAGGTTTCTCCGGCGAAGATGCGGTAGTCGGGCTGTCCGTCGGCGGCTTTCTCCGCATTCTTCTCGATGCGGATGGCAGCCGAGAGGTTCATCATTGCAAGAGCGCCTTCGAAGCCGGTCTTGGTTTCGCTGACGTATCCGAGTGCGTTGGCCATGGTTTGGTTCCTTTCGTTTCCATGTCGTCCCGGGGACCCCTTGTCCCCGTCGACGCCGGACCGAAAGGACGGGGCCGGACGGGTCTGAACCGCTCGCGGGCGTAGCGCAGCGGAGCACCGGCCCGAAGAAGAATTTTGATCCGCGAGGAGCCGCAAAGCGGCGGGGAAAATTCTTCGCATGGGCCGGTTTCAAGGCCCGACAGGCGTCGTCCAGGTCACACGGCATGAGACGGGAACAAGGGGTTCGGAGCGCATCGGTTGGAAACAGATGAACCCACGTTAGCCGACATTTCGGAAAGCCAAGCGAGACCCAAAGACGGGGCGATTTTTTTTGGCGCGGTTCAATCAATGAACCCTCTGCCTGCGCACAGACTGCATCCATCAGCGCGCGAAAAACCGCCCGGCGACTGTCACCGGGCGGCTCCGTCATCCGCCTGACGAGGAGACTGAAAGGTCAGGCGGCGTGTGGTTGATCGAAGGCTTCGGCGTCGGGCGCATCGGTGTCTTCACGTCCCTCGAACAGCCCCGCAATTCGCGCCCATGCATCGGCGGGCGGGGAACCTGCACCCTCGACAAGGCGGGCGGGCGGCACCTGCATCCATGCGGGCCGCCAGTCAGGATGGGGCTCGCATCCATGGCCCATGATCCGGTTGCCGATGATCTGTTTCTGGACCTTGGCGGTGTCGCAAGCGCAGCCGTCCGCCAGCGATTTCGATGCGATTTCGGCGACCATCGCGTTGATCGCGCGCTTGTCTCGCAACAGGTCGAAGAAGGCCGCGTTCGGCTTCCAGTACGCAGGCAAATCTGTCTCGCAGACATGCAACACGGCCTCAACGACCGGCCCGCCTGCTTCGAGTGTCTGCGCCATGGTGAAGGCCAGAACCTCCATGACTTCCTCGTCCGACATGGCGAGCAAGGCGGCGAAGATTTCGCAGAGCCGGTAGGCATCAGTATTGCGCCGCGCCTCAGCGGACACGCTCAGCGTCTCAAACAGGGAAGCGATGCGGGCGCGCTTTTCCTCTATCTCGGCGGCGGCTTTCGAGCCTTCAAGGCTGGCGCGCGTCTCCTCCTTGCGGCTTGTGCATTCATGGGCGCGAACCTGCCACAAGGCGCTGCCGGTCATGGCATGGGCGACCATCAGACGCAGCGCGATGGCAGGCTGGCCCGCAAGGCTTGCCGACGCTGCGCCATGGCGATGCAGGAGAATGTATTCGGCCAGCGGGCCGGACATTTCCGGTTTGACGGGCGCGGCAGGCACATCGTCCTTGCCAGCCTTCGCCGTTTGCTCCCGCCGCGCCTCCGCCTGCGAGATGTAGCCCTCATGGAAGGTCACGGTGCCGTCATGGCGTAGCTCGACGCACACCTTTCCGCCTTGCTTCTTCGTGCGGGTCTGATGGTCCCAGCGATGGAAGAACGCCCCTCGTTCAAGGCAGACAACGTCCTTCCAGCCTTCTGCAATGTAAGCCTCGATGCGCTGCGCCACGGCGGCGGACTGCGCCGTCCAGAAGGCTTCGGTATCGGCGAACACGCCATGCTCGCCGAAAAGGTCGGCTGTGATCTGGCCATCATAGTCGGCGATGTCGAACAGCGCTTTGTCGGTGGTGATGATCGCGCCGCCGGTGATCCATGCCTTGCAGTTGCGCCCTCGCGGGGCCCGTTCATCCTCGCTTTCATAGAGCCGCAGCCATTCGGCCTGCTGGTCTGGCGTGGCGAGCGTCAGGGCGCGGATCGTCTCGCGGTCGATCTCGTCCTCGGCATAGAGTTTTCGGATCGGTTCAGCGAGCGAGGCCAGCGCCAGAACGCGGCGCACCAGAAGCTCGGTGACGCCAAAGAAACCTGCGATATCGTCCACGCCTCGCCCCTCATCGTGCAGGCGTTTGAAGGCGGTGTACTGCTCCATTTCAGATGCTGGCAGGCGTCCGACATTCTCGATGACGGAGGCGGCAATGGCGCTCGCGGCATCCTCCTCCTTCATGATCGCGCAGGGGACATGAGGCGTCTGCCCCGTCTCCTTCTCGATCTCTTTCAGGGCAAAATAACGCCGCCGTCCGGCGACAACGCCATAGTGATCGCCTTCCTTGCGGACCAGCAAAGTCTGCCGGATTCCGCTCTCGCGGATGGATGGCAGGATGTCGGACACGTCCGGCTTCTTGCGGCTGTGGCGCATATTGAGTTTTGAAATCCGAAGCTCGGACAGGGGGATGATTTTGAGAATGGGCTGGGCCATGATCTGGCTCCTTTTTGATTGAGGGGTTTTGAGATTGGGGGCGCGCCGTCAGGCGCGCGCCCCGCTGATTTCCAGCGCCGCACAAAGGCGGCGGGCGGCGGCGCGGCCTGCGTCCAGCGCCTCGGATAGAAGCTCCTGCGCGACCTGCGTCAGATAAGCGTTGTCGCTGCCGGGATAGTTCGCCTCGATGCCCCAAAGGCTCGCCGCATGGGCGTCCAAAGTGACGCCTTCCAGCGCCACGGACAGGACGATCCCGCAATAGAACCATTCGTCCCTGCGCCATGCCTCCATGACCGCTTCGGCCTTGGCCTGCGCCTCGGCGAAGCGCTGTCGGTGGTTTGGTCCGGGGCCGATAAATCCCGGCGCGTCCTTGTAGAGCGAAGGCCAGAATCCGTCCTGGCGCTCATCCGGTGCATCGGGGCAATCATCGCGCACAATCCGCGCAGTGATTTCGATGCCTGCAACCTCGCAAGAGATGCTGTCGCCCTCCCAAACGAAGGTCTGAAAGCGCTGCGTGAACGTCATGCCGCGCCCTCCGAAAAGAGGCCTGCAATCGCGATCCAGTGCGGGCCGTACACGGCATGTTCGCCGCATTCATCGCAACGGTAGGCGCTCGCATCGGGTTCGCAGCACTCGCGTGGGGCACGGCAGGCAAGGCAGAAGCCTTCTGACCAGTCGTCAGCCTGCTGCAATTCTTCGAGCGTGAAACGATAGCGGGTGGTTTCGGGAGTCATGTCAAAGCCCTCCCTTACCGCGACCAGAAGATATGGACTTCATCGAAGCCCGTCTGGAACACCATGATCTCGCCATTCAGCGCCATGTCGCGGGCAAGGGCCTGCCAGTCGATGTAATAGCGAAGGCTCTCCGGTATCTGCGTTCCGGTGTCCTCGTGCAGGCTCTCGGCAAAGTCCGCCGCGCTGCGATATTCGCCCGCATAGTCCTCGAAGGCGGCGCGCGCCTCGGCGAGGTCGTCGCCGAAATGGCTCAACACCTTGCCGCCTAGCTCGCCATGCTCCTCGATAAAATCGGCAAGCTCGCAAACCGTCTCGAAGCTCGCATATTCCGACAGGTTCGCGCCCTCGAAGCCTTCATAATCGTGGATCGCCCATTCCTCGGCGTCGGACTCCGGCGAGTCCGCCAGCATGGCGCGAACCTGTTCCCAAATCTCGTCTGGGGTGGTCGCGTCGATCCATCGGCCATGCAGGCAGCCGGAATTGTAGGCTGCAAGGCAAGCCACATAGATGCGCGGTCTGTCGGTTCGCGCGGGTGCAGGCGTTGCCGCGTGCGCGTGGGTGCAAATCTGGTCAGTCATGTCAGTCTCCTCTCCCGCCCGCGTTCTTTTCCCGACAGTCGGGTGGGCGGCGAGGAGGTGCTCAGCCGGAGCGCACCAGGGCGGCGCGCAAGGGGAAGCTGTAGGTAGGACGCCTAAAGACGATCATAGATCACAAGGACCCGCCCCCTTGCGCGGCGACCGCGCTCTGGCAGACGCACCGTCCGCCCACCTGACTGATGGGAGAGATATTGAGGCGGAGGGAGGCTGGAGTGGTCGGGCGAGCATGCTGAACGCGAGCGACACCCCAACGCCGTTTCCCGGTTGTGCTATTTCCCGATTCTGCCTAATTTTCTCAAACAGGCTGATTTCGGCTCAAGGGGCGGTCATGGAAACCGACATTCTGACCATCAAGGAAGTGGCGGAATATCTGCGCATTACGGAGAAAACCGCCTACCGGCTGGCCTCCGAGCGCAAGATACCGGGCTTCAAGGTCGGCGGCTCCTGGCGGTTCCGCAAGGGTGAGATTGATGAGTGGATCGAGGGCCAGAAATCCTCGGGTAAAGAAAGCTAAATGGGGAGCAAATGGCGCAGCAGGACATTCCAATAAAGGAGCTCGTCGCAAAGATTGAGCGAGGCGAAATCCGTTTGCCGGAAATGCAGCGTCAATATGTTTGGCAATCTACTCGCGTCCGAGACCTGCTGGATTCTCTTTATAGGGGCTATCCGTCAGGTACGATCTTGACCTGGGAAACTGATGAAGGTGTCGCGACGCGTGAGTTTGCAGTTGATCAGGCCACTACCGATACGGGTCGGTTTCAATTGTTGCTCGATGGTCAACAGCGTCTGACGTCCCTATCGGCAATCCTGCGAGGACAACCTGTCCATGTTCGCGGAAGGAAGCGTCCTATAGATATTCTCTTCAATCTGGACCACCCGGACGATCTTCAATTCATCACAGAAGTCAATGAAAACGACGATACAGATGACGATGACACCGAGGACTCAGCCGACGCGTCGGAAGACGAACTCCTCCAGCGCTTCGACAAAATGGCCTTCGTTGTTCATTCCAAAAAACTCGCGGCAAAGCCGCATTGGGTCTCAGTAACAGGCGTGTTTAAGGAAAGCAGCGATACACCTTTCTTAAAAGCCGCCGGCGTCACCTCAATGGACGATCCGCGCTATGACAAATACACATCGCGCCTGAAGCAACTGCGCGCTATTCGCGACTACGGATATCGGGTTCATGTGCTCGAGCGCGATAAATCCTATGAGGAAGTCACAGAGATCTTCGTTCGGGTGAATTCCTTGGGCGCGAAACTTGGTCTGCCCCACCGGAGTGGTCCACCAGATTTATTAGCCCGGCGGTTTCCACGTAGCGGCGTTCATGCCGCTACCTCCCCACAGTAAGGCGGTATGAACGCCGCGGGCAAGATGGCTTGTGGCGCGGGCGGTCGGTAGCCCAGAGAAGAGTGCGGACGCGCGGTGTTGTAATGCCACCGCCAGGTCTCGATCAGGACTTTCGCCTCCCTGAGATCATAGAAGATTTCCCTCGCCAACAACTCGTCTCTGAGCTTGGAGTTGAAGCTCTCGCAGTATCCATTCTCCCAAGGCGAACCGGGTTCGATATAGAGCGTCTTCACGCCGATCCGGCCAAGCCACTCGCGCAGGGCCGTGGCGATGAACTCGGGGCCATTGTCGGAACGGATATGCTCCGGCGGGCCATGATGCACGAACAGTTCGCCCAGCGTGTCTAGGACATCGCGGGAGTTGAGCTTGCGTTCGACACGAATGGCGAGGCATTCGCGAGTGAACTCATCAATCACACACAGCATGCGGAACACCTTGCCGTCATGCGTGCGGTCCTGAACGAAGTCATAGGACCAGACATGGCCCTTGTGCATCGGCCTCAGCCGGATGCAGGAGCCGTCATTCAGCCAGAGACGGCCTCTCTTTGGTTGTTTCATTGGCACTTTCAGCCCTTCACGCCGCCAGATGCGATACACCCGCTTCTCGTTCACATGCCAGCCATCCCGTCTCAGCAGGGCCGTGATCCGGCGGTAGCCATACCGGCCGAACCGTTCAGCCAGGGCGATGATGGCCGCTGTCAGCACATCCTCGTCCTGGCGTGGCACACGCGGCTTGCGCTGGGTGGAACGGTGCTGGCCGATCACGCGGCAGGCCCGGCGCTCGGTTGCGCCGAGTGTCTCCACCACATGATCGACCGCCTCGCGCTTGCGTGAAAGGCTCAGAACTTTCCCTTGATGACTTCCTGCAGGATCTGGTTGTCGAGGGTCAGATCAGAAATGGCGCGACGCAGCCGCGCATTCTCCTTCTCGATCTCCTTCAGCCGTTTGGCCTGGCCAACCTGCAGCCCGCCATACTCCTTGCGCCACCGATAGTATGTCTGTTCCGTCACCCCGATCGAACGCACGGCCTGACCCGTCGTCTCACCCCGCGCGAGGCGGACCTCCACCTCCCGCAGCTTCGCTATGATCTCTTCAGGCGTTGATCTCTTGCCCATGTCTCAGCTCCATATCTGAAGCCGGAACTAACTCAAATAATGGACCACTTTCGTGGGGGCAGACCAGTCGAAATGATCGAGCCCTATGAAGGGCGCGTCTATGACCCGGCGTGTGGTTCAGGCGGCATGTTCGTGCAGTCCGAACGCTTCGCGGAAGCCCATGGTGGCTCACGGCGTGACCTTTCCGTCTTCGGGCAGGAATCCAACCCCACCACTTGGCGGCTGGCGCATATGAACCTCGCCATTCGCGGGATCGAGGCGAACCTTGGCGAGCAGCCCGCCGACAGTTTCACGCGCGACCTGCACCCGGACCTGAAAGCCGATTACATCCTCGCCAACCCGCCCTTCAACATCTCCGACTGGTCGGGCGAGTTGCTTCGAAAGGATACGCGCTGGAAATACGGCCCGCCGCCCGTCGGCAATGCCAATTATGCGTGGATACAACATTTCATCCACCACCTCTCCCCGCCCAATGGCAAGGGCGGCGGTATTGCGGCCTTCGTCATGGCGAACGGGTCGCTCTCTACGACCACGGGTGGCGAAGGCGATATCCGCAAGGCGATTATCGAGGCCGACCTTGTGGACTGCATCATCGCCATGCCGCCGCAGCTGTTCTTGACGACGGGTATTCCGGTCTGCCTCTGGTTTGTCACGCGCGACAAGAGCGGAAAATATATTGATCGCGGGCCGGACGGAACCAAGCGCAATGCGCGCAACCGTTCCGGCGAGACGCTGTTCATCGATGCCCGCGATTTCGGCCAGATGGAGGATGGCTCGCGCACCCTGCGCTTCCTCACCGGGCGCGACAGCAAGCTTTCCCCGCCGCCAGCCGATACGGAAATTGGCCGCATTGTGCGCACCTATCATGCCTGGCGCGGCGAAGCCGATGCGGGCGACTACGAAGACGTCAAAGGCTTCTGCAAGGCCGCAACGCTGGCGGAGATCGCCAAGTATAATCACGTCCTCACCCCCGGTACCTATGTCGGCAGCGCCGCGCGCAAGGCCGATGATGAGCCGTTCGAGGACAAGATGGAGCGGCTTGCCAAGGATCATCGCAGACAGGTGCAAAGGGCAACCAAGCTCGATAGCCTCATCGCTGAAGTCCTCAAGGAGTTTGGCTATGAAAACTCTTGATGACGCAGCTGATTTTCTCTCGGGAGGCACGCCAAGAAAATCCAATCCAGTTTATTGGGGCGGGAGTATTCCTTGGTATTCCGCCTCAAATATGGACTCCCGATATCTCGGAGACACCGACGTTACAATTACACCTGAGGGGCTAAATTCGGGATCGAGAATTGCTCCTGCAGGCTCGACATTGATACTGGTCCGTGGAAGCGGACTATTCAATTTTGTACCGATCTGCTTCGCCCAGAAGGATGTCGCCTTCAATCAAGATGTTAAGGCGCTCGTACCCAAGAAGGGCATCGACCCTACTTTTCTCCATTTCTGGATCGAGTCTCTTCGGCAGGATTTCAACGAAAACATTGGGACAACAGGTATCGGGGCTGGAAAGTTTGATACAGATTTTTTGAGAAACCTTCCGTTCCCTGACATTGATTTTTACGAGCAAGTAGCGCGCGGCATTGTTTCTTCGGCATTCGATAAGAAGATCGATCTCTTGCGGGAGATGAACCGCACGCTGGAGGAGATCGCGCGGGCGGTGTTCCGGGCGTGGTTTGTCGATTTCGAGCCCGTCCGCGCCAAGGCCGCTGGCGCGACCAGCTTCCGCGGCATGCCGCAAGCCCTCTTCGACCAGCTCCCCGACAGCTTCACCCCCTCCGACCTCGGCGACATCCCGACCGGGTGGACGGTGGGAGAGCTATCAGAACTCATAGATGTAAACCCGACGAGATCACTCAAGAAGGGCACCACGTCTACTTATCTCGGCATGTCCGACGTTCCGACTTCTGGCCCCACGGCAGAGAGTTGGGCGCTTAGAGACTTCACATCGGGCATGCGCTTCCAAAACGGCGACACCCTGCTCGCCCGCATTACGCCCTGCCTTGAAAACGGCAAAACCGCTCTTGTTGATTTTCTGGCTGACCGAGAGGTCGGCTGGGGATCGACGGAGTTTATGGTCCTTGGTCCGAAAAATGCGACGACCAAAGAGTTCATCTATTGTCTGGCGCGCAACGAAAAATTTCGCGAGTACGCAATCAAAAACATGACGGGCACCAGTGGTCGGCAACGCGTTAGCCACGAGTCCATATCCAGCTATGGATTAGCGAAGCCGCCTGCGGATTTTCTGAATAGCTTTGGGCGAATGGCCGCGCCGTTATTCTATCGCATTTCGGCCAATCGCGACGAGATGGCCGTGCTAGCCGACCTGCGCGACACACTGCTCCCCAAGCTCATTTCCGGCGAACTGCCCGCCCCGGACCTTGAAGCCCTCGGCCTGACCCCCACCGAACCAGTGGAGGCAAGCGATGGCGGATGAGACCTACGCCTTCCGCCTGACCGCCTGCCGGGAGCTGATGGACAGCCATCCGGAGTCGCTTGTGCTGCGACAGCAGGTCGAAGCCCTCGAAGAAGCGATGCCTGACAGGCCGGGCATCGCTGTTTCCTTTTGCCGGACGCTGATTGAAACGACCTGCAAAACGATCCTGATTGACCGGGGGCAAACGCCCGACGATGCATGGGAAGCGCCGAAGCTGATCTCGGAAACAACCAAATTCCTGCATCTCGGCGTTCATGATAACGGGCACACAGATGCCAAACTGAAAAGTGGCTCAGAAAAACTGGTTCGCGGGGTCAATTCAATCATCGATGGCATTGTCGAGATTCGAAACGCTCATGGAACGGCAGCACATGGCTCAGATGCTTATGCGCCTATGCTGGATGCACGCTACGCCGAAATCCTAGCCCGCGCCACGGACGCTGTAGTTGGGCTGTTATTCAAGTCTCATCTAAATTCGTCGCGGGGAAAACAATTATCACGTTTGAGGTATAGCGACTATTTAGATTTGAATACGTGGATCGATGAAAACTTGGAAGCGTGGGTTGATATAGGCAGAAACACAATCGCAATCATCGATACACCTGTGCTCTTAAGCAAAGCACTATTCGAACAAGATCCAACTGGTTATCAAACCGCCTTTAACGCGTTTATCGAAGAGCAAAAAATTCTTGAAGCCGAAACAGCCGACACAGAAACAAGGGAGGCCGACGCATGAACGAAGACATTGTCGAAAAGGCCGCCCTCGGCTGGTTTGAGGCCCAAGGCTATGACGTGGCGCGCGGCGCGGATATTTCCCCCGGCGGAGACAGGCCGTTGCGCGATAGTTACGAAAATGTCGTCCTGATGCCGCGCCTGATGGCGGCGCTGCGGCGGCTCAATCCCGATTTTGACGAAGACGCCATCCACGCGGCGGCCACGACGGTTTCCCGCCCGCCAGAACCGACACTGGAGCAGAATAATCGCTGGTTCCATCGCCTGCTGACTGATGGCGTCGATGTCGAGTATCGAAACGCCGCTGGCGAAACACGCGGCGACAAGGCGCGGTTGTTTAACTGGCGCGATCCATCCTTGAACGACTTTCTCGTGGTCTACCAGCTGACCGTGGTCAACGGTGAAACCCGCCGCCGCCCGGACCTCACTGTCTTCCTAAACGGCCTTCCGGTCGCGGTGATCGAGCTGAAAGATCCGAGTAATGAGGATGCAACGCTCTGGACGGCTTATGATCAGTTGCAGGACTATAAGGCAGCCATCCCAGCTCTGTTCGCCTACAACGAAATCATGGTCATCAGCGATGGCGACCAGTCGCGCGTCGGCTCACTGACCGCCGATCAGGACCGGTTCACGCCCTGGCGCTCCATCAAGGATGACCGCTATCCCGGCGAACCGACGCTGGAAAATGTCATCACCGGCCTGTTCTGGCCTCGGGCGCTTGTTGACTATCTCGCCCACTGCGTCGTGTTCGAGGAAGACGAGCGCACCGGGCGCATCATCAAGAAGATTGGCGGCTATCATCAGTTCCGCGCCGTGCGCAAAGCCCGCGAGCGTGTGAAATCTGCCCTGAAGCCAGCAGGCGACGGCAGAGGCGGCGTCGTCTGGCACACGCAAGGCTCCGGCAAGAGCCTGACCATGCTGATGCTGTCCGGCGCTTTGGTGGCTGACGCGGCGCTGGAGAACCCGACCATCATCGTTGTGACCGACCGCAACGACCTTGACGGCCAGCTGTTTGCCACCTTTGCGGAAGGGCGCGCCTTGCTGCGTCAGGACCCTGAGCAAGCCGAAGACCGCGATGACCTGACCGCCAAACTCACCCGCGCGTCCGGCGGCGTGATCTTTACCACGATCCAGAAATTCGAAGAGCGCAACGACCCGATCAGCGAGCGCAGCAACATTGTCGTCCTCGCCGATGAAGCCCATCGCAGCCAGTATGGCTTCCTCAAAGGCGGCGCGCGCTGGATGCGCGAAAACCTGCCGAACGCGACTTTTGTTGGCTTTACGGGGACGCCCGTTGAGGGCGATGACCGCTCAACGCGCGGCGTCTTTGGCTCCGATGTTGATATCTACGACATCAAGCAGGCGATCGACGACAATGCGACCGTCCCGATCTTCTATGAGATGCAGCTCATCAAATTGCTGCCCGACGATGCCGGCATCGCAGAAGCTGAGCGTTTGATCTCTGAGGCGGCGGACGCGGAAGATGCTGGAACGGCTGAGGAAAGTGATATTGCCGTCCCATTGGAAGAGCTCGCAGGCGCAAAGGCGCGGCTGGAAACCCTCGCGGCGAATATCGTCTCACACTATGAGAACCGCTCAGAGGTGATCGACGGCAAGGCGATGATCGTCTGCATGAGCCGCGACATCTGCATGGACCTCTATGACGAGATCACCGCCCTGCGTCCGAACTGGCACGCGGACGCGGATGACGCGGGCGCGATCAAGGTTGTTATGGACGCCAATGTCGGCAAGACGCCGCGAAAAGGTGAAACCAAAGAGGCCTTCGAGGCGCGAAAAGAACGAACGAAATATCACGGACGAACGAAGGTTCGCCGTGAAAAACTTGCAGCCCGCATTAAAGACAATGCCGACCCGCTTCGACTGGTGATCGTTTGCGACATGTGGCTGACAGGTTTCGACTGCCCGTCGCTGCATACGATGTATTTGGACAAGCCTTTGGCCGGGCACAATCTCATGCAGGCGATTGCTAGGGTTAACCGCGTGTTCGGCGACAAGCCCGGCGGGGTTGTGGTCGACTATCTCGGTATCGCGGACCAGCTCCGCGACGCGATCCAGACGTATACACAGGCAGGCGGCGAAGGGAAACCTGTCGAGCGGATTCAGGATCAGGCTGTGCCGCTCATGATGCGTCACGCAGAGGAACTCGCCACCTTCTTCGGCGAGTTTGACTACATGGCACTGGTTCAGGGCACCGAAGCAGATCAGCTGGGCGCAATCATCGACGGCGCGAATTTTGTGCTTAAACAGGAGAACGGCAAGAAGCGCTTCAACGATATGACGGCCAGTCTCTCAAGGGCATTCGCATTATCGGTTCCGAGGCCGGAAACGCATAATGTCCGCGATCACCTGTCATTCTACCAGAACGTCCGTGCCGCGATCAAAAAGCGCTTCGATGATGGCAATGGAAAGTCTTCAAACACGACATCGTCGGCCGTAAAGCAGGTCATTTCCGGCGCGATCCGCACAGATGGCGTCATAGACCTCTTCGAAGTCGCCGGTATACCTGACACAAATGTAGGCATCCTCTCAAACGACTTCCTGGATCGCCTCGCTGCCTTGCCACAAAAGAACCTCGCGCTGGAAACGCTGAAGAAACTGCTCGGCGATCAGATTCGCACGCGAGAGAGGATTAACATCGTCCAATCCCGAGGTTTCCGGGAGTCGCTGGAAAGCGTGCTTGTCCGATATTCGAACCGGGCAATCTCTACAGCTCAGGTCATTGAAGAGCTGATCGGCCTTGCAAAAACAATATCCACAGCAATTGCCGAAGGCGAAGAAACCGGCCTCGGGGAAGATGAGGTGGCCTTCTATCAAGCGCTCGCTGACAATGCGTCGGCCAAGGACGTAATGCAGGATGAAACGCTCAAGCTGATCGCGAGAGAGCTCGCAGAAAGCATCAAGCGCAAGGCAACGCTTGACTGGACGCAGCGCGATGCCGTTCGGGCTGACATGAGACGCACGGTCCGGCGACTACTGGCGAAGTATGGATATCCTCCGGATGCGCAGGAAGCTGCAACCCAATTGGTCATCCGGCAAGCGGAGCTCATGGCCGAGCGGCAAATTTGATGTGTTGTGACGCCGTCCCTTAGCGCCCGCGACCCCTCTGGCCGTCAGGCCAGTGGGAAGCGCGGGCGCGCGGCCAGCCGGCGAGACCCAGAGCCACGATTTTCGAACAAACAACCGGACCCTCATTGAGCCTCGCCGGGCCGGTCGGCGCAGGATGGCTCTCGCGGCTCCGGGGCGAGCGCCGGGCGAAGGTCGGCGATCACCCAGGACCGCCATGATGCCTCTCAACGGCCCATCCAGCCGGGCGAACAGCCCCGCGCCTTTGGCGTGGGCAGGCCGCAAAGGACTCAGGCTGCCTGACGATCTCCGCCGAGGCGCGCTCCCAGGAGCTCCACGAGATAGCCGCCATCGCGCAGGCCTTCGGCTTTGGAGATGACATAGCGGATGGATGCCCGCAGCGAACTGCCATCGACGCCCCATTCCTCGGCGACCGTTTTCGGCCCGTGGAGCAGTGAAGCGATTTCTCTCTGGCTCATCCCGGCCTTCAGGCAATCAAGCGCGATGACGCCATTGCGCAGGATTTGCGTGGTCTTCGTCCAGCGCGCTGCCGATGTGTTCGGCCCCTTTCCATAAAGCCGGAAGGCTTCCTTCTGGAGCTTCAGCTTGCGCTCATAGGCCTTCATATCCGAAATTTGCAGCTTCATACGCACGGGTTCCAGTCCCAGCAACGTCTGGCCCGTGCAGTGCACCTGCACGACACAATCATTGCCGCGTAGCAGAAGATATTCGCGGGCGGAGCGGTCCGTGATGTGCGTGATGCTGCAATGGGGCACGGTGCGATCCCAGATATCGCAGCTCTGGCCCGGCTTGCGCGGCGTGCAGTTCACCTCGACCTGGTCGGGGAAGACATAGTGGCTCCACACGGCGTCCGCGTCGAAGCCGTTCAGGTCCGGATCGGGCATGAAAACAAGGCCCCAGCGCTCAGCCAGGGTCTGAGGCACGCGCGAACGCAGGATGCGGATGTCGGCGCAATCGGCTTTCTTTTCGGAAATGTCGTCGTCTGTGCGACTTGCCGCATCGTCGCGAAAGTCGTCATTGCGACGCACATATTCCCAGGCCCAGCGGTCCGATGAAAGACGCGAGAGATAGTCGTAAGCGGCTGTTTCCGCATTGGTTTCAAGCGCAAAGGTCTTCATGCTCTCTCCTCCACTTGCAGAGGAGAGAGCAAAATTCGTTCCACTTTTGCGCGATTCATTCGGCGCGCGCCCAACTTAAGGATAACCGCTTATCCAATCGGACTGTATTCGCTCTGGATGAGCTCAGCATTTGCGCGTCCATTTACGACGCGCTTTGCAGGGGTTTGCGGCGGCTTGCTGCATTTTGCTTTCATTGGCCCGCATTCGAACTGATGCGACGGCGGTGTTGCTGGGATGATTGAAGGGTCCACGAAAGGCCCCGTTCCATGTCACCTTCACCGCACCAACTGGAGACAGAAACCCGTCGCACAGCGATGCTGCGCACGGCATTCTGCCCGGTGGTGCGCGAGGCCTTGGAAGCGCCTGATACGATCGAGATCATGGCCAATCCGGACGGTTCGGTGTGGATCGAGAAGGCCGGCATCGGTCTAATCGTTTCCAAACACACACTTGCCCCTTCAGACCGCGAGCGCGTCATCCGCCTGGTCGCCTCCGGGGTGGGAGAGGCTGCAGGCCGCACCTCCCCGATCGTCTCTGCAGAACTCCCCGGCAGCGGCGAGCGGTTCGAAGGGCTTCTCCCACCTGTTTCGACAGCGCCATGTTTCGCCATCCGCAAACCCGCGTCGACACCCTTTCAACTCGGCGATTATGTTGCTCAGGGCGCGCTGGCACCGGCGCTCGCAGCGGCACTCAAACACTCAATTGCAGCGCGCACAAACATCCTGATTGCCGGCGGAACATCCTCGGGCAAGACGACCTTCACGAATGCGCTGCTGGCAGAGTCCTCACTTCACGACGACCGCATCGTCATTCTCGAAGACACACGCGAGCTGAGATGCGCTGCACCCAATGTCGTCCAGTTGCGAACCCATCGCGAGGCCGCGACCCTTCAGGATCTCGTGCGATCAACGCTCCGTATGCGTCCTGACCGGATCATTGTCGGCGAGGTACGCGGGGCTGAAGCCCTCGATCTGTTGAAGGCCTGGAACACGGGCCATCCCGGCGGGATCACGACGCTCCATGCGAACTCCGCCCACGGCGCGCTCACCCGGCTTGAACAGTTGACGCTGGAGGCCACGCCCCGCGCACCCTTCGATCTCATCGCTGAGGCGATCGATGTCGTCGTTTTCATGAGCCGCGCCGGCGGTCAGCGCCGCGTTGAAGAAGCGCTGCGCGTCACCGGCTTTGACAGCGAGGGGTATCAGACCGCCCCGCTCGTCTCCCGTTCCTTGTCCCTCGTCCAACATGGAGAAACCCAATGACGCTCTGCAATCACCTCCAGACCGTGAACCGAACGGTCCAGGTCGCGGCCTGTATCGGCATCGGCATTCTTATCGCAGGGCCCGCCCATGCGGCCGGCTCCGGCATGCCGTGGGAAGGCCCGCTCGACCAGATCCTGACCTCGATTGAAGGCCCGGTCGCGCGCATCGTCGCGGTCATCATCATCACCATTACGGGGCTCACGCTGGCCTTTGGTGAGACAAGCGGCGGCATGCGCAAGCTGATCCAGATCGTGTTCGGCCTCTCCATCGCCTTCGCCGCGACCTCGTTTTTCCTGACCTTCTTCTCATTCGGCGGCGGAGCGCTCGTCTGATGGCCGACGGCTATGAAATCCCCCTCCACCGGTCCCTGACCGAGCCGATCCTGATGGCGGGCGCGCCGCGCACGGCCGCTATCGCCATCGGCACGCTCGCGGCTGCTGTCGGCCTCGGCCTCCAGCTCTGGATACCGGGCCTCGTCCTCTGGGCGGTGGGGCATTCGGCGGCTGTGTTCATGGCCAGAAGCGATCCGGATTTCATGGCCGTCGCAGGCCGCTCGACGCGCCACAAGGAGCATCTGACATGTTGAACCTCAGAGAATATGCAGAAACACCAGTCTTGCTGGCCGACTATCTCCCATGGGCCTGTCTCGTCGCGCCGGGCGTCGTCCTCAACAAGGATGGCAGTTTCCAGACGACATTCAAATATCGCGGCCCTGACCTCGAAAGCTCCACCGAGGAAGAACTCGTTTCGGTCACGGCTCGGGTCAATAATGTGCTGCGCCGGTTCGGATCCGGCTGGGCGCTCTTCTTCGAAGCGCAGCGCCATGAAGTGCATGACTACCCGGAGACGGACTTTTCCGATGCGCTGTCCTGGCTCGTCGATCAGGAACGCGCGCTGCAAGCGGAGGAAGCCAGCGCCCGCTTCGAGAGTGCCTATTATCTGACCCTGCTCTGGCTGCCGCCCGCCGATGCCACGGGCCGCGCCGAGAAAGCTCTGATCCAACGTGCCGAAACCGAAGACGCCGCGACCTGGCGTCACCGGCTGGAAACGTTCGAGCAGCACGCAGGCCGCGTCTTCGACCTCCTCTCCACCTGCCTCGCGGAGATCGCAAAGCTCTCAGACGATGAGACGCTGACCTACCTACACTCGACCATCTCGACGAAGCGCCATCCGGTCGTCACGCCCGAGCTCCCCGTCTTCCTCGACGCGGTGCTGGCTGATGAGCCCTTCGCGGGCGGTCTGGAACCCATGATCGGGGCGGCGCACCTCCGCACCCTGACCATTCTCGGGTTTCCGGCCTCGACCCTGCCCGGCATCCTTGATGAGCTCAACCGGCAGGGCTTTGCCTATCGCTGGGCGACGCGGTTCATTGCCATGGACAAGGCCGAGGCCGAAAAGGTCCTCGGCAAGAAGCGCCGGCACTGGTTCGCCAAGCGCAAATCCATCGGCGCGGTCCTGCGCGAGACCATGTTCAATGAACAGGCGGCGCTCGTCGACAATGATGCCGACAACAAGGCCGTCGATGCCGATGCCGCCCTGCAGGAGCTTGGCAGTGATCTTGTGTCCTACGGATACGTCACAACCACGATTACGGTTGCTGATCCGGACAGGCGCACCGTGGACGAACATATCAGCGTGGCCGAGCGCATCGTGAATGGGCGCGGCTTCACCGCGATCCGCGAGACGCTGAACGCCGTCGATGCCTGGCTTGGAAGCCTGCCCGGTCACCCCTATGCCAATGTCCGCCAGCCGATCCTGCACACGCTGAACCTTGCCCATATGGTGCCGCTCTCGGCGGTCTGGGCCGGCAAAGAAACCAATCACCAATTGCAAGCCCCCGCGCTCATTCAGGCGCAGACCGATGGCACGACGCCGTTCCGCCTGAACCTGCATATCGGTGATGTCGGGCATACGCTGGTCGTCGGCCCGACCGGCGCGGGCAAGTCCGTGCTGCTCTCGCTGCTCGCGCTGCAATGGAAGCGCTATAAGGGGGCGCAGGTCTTTATCTTCGACAAGGGGCGCTCGGCCCGCGCGGCGACGCTTTGCATGGGCGGCGCGCATATTGATCTCGGCGGCAGTCATGCTCCGAGCCTCCAGCCGCTGAAAGACATCGACACCGAACACGGCGCGAGCTTTGCCGCAGACTGGCTGGCAGGCCTCTGCACCAATGAAGGCGTCGCGATGACGCCGGACCTCAAGGCCCGGCTGTGGGAAGCGATCCAGTCTCTTAGCTCAGCGCCTGAACCCGAGCGCACGCTGACAGGCCTCAGCCTGATGCTGCAGGACGACACGCTCAAATCGGCGCTGCATCCGTTCACGCTCGAAGGTCCGCATGGGCGGCTTCTCGATGCCGATCATGAAAGCCTCAGCCTCGCGGACACCGCCACCTTCGAGATGGAAGAGCTGATGCACGTAAAGGGCGCGGTGGCCCCGGTCATCACTTGCCTGTTCCACCGGCTTGAAGCGCGGTTTGACGGCAAGCCAACACTCCTGATCCTCGATGAGGCCTGGCTGTTCCTTGATGATCCCATGTTCGCGGCACGCATTCGCGAATGGCTCAAGACCTTGCGCAAGAAGAACGTGTCTGTCGTGTTCGCGACGCAAAGCCTTGCCGACATTGCGAACTCAAGCATTGCGCCAGCCCTCGTCGAGTCCTGCCCCACACGGATATTCCTGCCGAATGAGCGCGCACAGGAACCGCAGTCCCGCGAGACCTATCAGCGGTTCGGGCTTAACGCCCGCCAGATCGAACTGATCAGCCGGGCGACACCGAAGCGTGACTATTACTACCAGTCGCCGCTGGGCGCCCGCGTGTTCGATCTCGGCCTCGGGCCGATCGCCCTCTCAGTCTGCGGCGCATCCTCGCCGGAAGATCAGGCCCGCCTGGATCGTATCTGGGCCGAGACGGAAGGGGACGGGTTCGCGGCCTGCTGGCTCATCGAAAAGGGTCTGCCCTGGGCGGCGGAACTTCTGACCCGCTGGCCCGGCCATGCGCCGGAGTCCGAAGCGCACACTTCCTTCCATCCCGCCCAATTCCTTGCCGCCGAATAGGAGCCCCCGATGAAACGTTTCCTTGCCTCCGCCCTGATCTGCGCCGCGCCGCTTTCCATCCTCATCGTGCCGCCCGCCGCCGCCCAATGGACGGTCTATGACCCGGCCAACCACATCCAGAACATCTACCAGGCCATCCGCTCTCTTCAGGAAGTGAACCAGCAAATCCAGCAGCTCACCCATGAGATCGAAATGCTGGAGAATATGGCGCGCGATCTCGAAGCACTGCCCGATAGCATTGCCGACGACATATTGCGCCGTATGCGCCGCATCGAAGACCTGATGCGCGAGGCCGAAGGCATCGGCTACCGCGTCGAGGAGATCGAGCGCGACTATGAAGAGATCTACCCGGAAGACTATGGCAGTGAACCGCCGCGACAGGCCGTGCTCGTCGAAGAGGCCCGCGCCCGCTGGCGCCAGTCTCGCACGGCTTATCGCGAGAGCCTGACCGTCACAGCGCAGGTCGTCTCCACAGCGCGGGCTGACAGTGACAGCCTCGACCGGCTGATCGCGGACAGCCAGTCCGCCGTGGGCAATCTCCAGGTGGCGCAGGCCGGCAACCAGATCGCGGCGCTGCAGACCGAGCAGCTCATGCAGATGGAAGCCATGATGGCGGCCCATTACCGCGCCGAAGCACTGGAGCGCGCCCGCCAGCTCGCCGAGGCCGAACGTGGCCGCGCCCGCACCCGGGCCTTTCTCGGAGAGTAGCGGGCCATGGACGTGATCGACACATTTCTCGCGACCTTTATCGCCTACATTGACAGCGGGTTCGGCCTGCTGGCGGGCGATGTCGCCTATTTGTCGACCACGCTCATCGCCATCGACATCACGCTGGCGGGCCTGTTCTGGGCGCTCAGCCAGAATACGGACGTCATCGCCGGGCTCCTCAAGAAGGTGCTCTATGTCGGCTTCTTCGCTTATCTCATCGGCAATTTCTCGCTGCTCGCCGGGATCGTCTTTGACAGTTTCGCGCAGCTGGGTGTGACCGCTGGCGGCGGCGCGATGACGGCTGATGACCTGCTCCGCCCCGGCTTCATCGCCAGCGTCGGCCTCGATGCCGGTCAGCCGCTGCTCGAAGAGATCGGCGACATGCTGGGGCCGATTTCGTTCTTCCACAACTTCATCATGATCGCCGTCATGTTCGTCGCCTGGGCGATCATCATGGTCGCCTTCTTCGTGCTGGCCGTGCAGCTCTTCATCACCATCCTGGAGTTCAAGCTGACGACGCTCGCCGGGTTCGTGCTCGTGCCCTTCGCCCTCTGGAACAAGACGACGTTCCTGGCCGAACGCGTGCTCGGCAATGTCATCACCTCGGGCATCAAGCTCATGGTGCTCGCCGTCATTATTGGCATTGGCTCGACGCTGTTCTCGTCGGTGACCGACGCGTTCCGCACCGGGGATGATGTGACGCTCGCCCAGGTCATGGGCACGGTGCTCGCCGCGATCGTCTTCTTCTGGATGGGCATCTTTGCGCCCGGCATTGCAAGCGGCCTCATCACCGGTGCGCCGCAGCTCGGTGCAGGCTCTGCCGCAGGCGCGGCGGCCGGTGTCGCCGCCGGGACCTATGTCGCCGGTATGGGCGGCCGCGCTGCTGTTGGCGCTGTGGCAGGCGGCGCTTCAAGCGCCGTCAAGGCCGGCGCCAGCATGGCGGGCGCGGCGCGCACCTCCTACACTCTGGGATCGGTCGCCTCTGGCGCATCAGGCGCAGCGGGCGTCGCGGCCGGCCTTGCCGGTGTCGCCCGTGCAGGCGGCGACGCCATGCGCCGCGCCGCAAGCCGTCCCGCGCAGTCGATGCGCGAGGCCTACCAACGCGGCAGTCAGGGGGCCTGGCGCGCCACCGGCGGGTCTGAGACCGCGTCCATGCAAAACTCTGCCTCCGGATCATCCTCATCCCAAAGCCCCGGCTGGGCGCGGCGCATGCAGACCAGCCAGCGCATGGGTCAGGCAGGCCAGATGGCCGCCCATTCGATCCGCGACGGTGATCGCGGCGCTTCCGGCGCGAACCCCACCCTCAAAGACAAGGACGACTAGACGATGGCTTTCAAGCGATCCTCCGCAAGCTATGGGCCAAGCCCGTTCCCCGAAACGCCTTACCAGAAGGCGGGTCAAATCTGGGACGAGCGTATCGGTTCCGCCCGCGTGCAGGCGAAGAACTGGCGGCTCATGGCGCTCGGCTGTCTCGGGCTTTGTTTTGTCACCTCCGGCGCGCTGGTCTGGCGGAGTATGCAATCGACCGTCACGCCCTATGTCGTGGAAGTCGATGAGACAGGCGCGGCAAGAGCCATTGCTCCGGCAACGGAGCGCTACACCCCGACAGACGCCCAGATCGCCCATCACCTGGCCAACTTCATCACCCATGTGCGGGGCCTTTCCGTTGACCCTGTCGTCGTTCGCGAGAACTGGCTGAGGGCCTATGATTTCGTGACAGACCGTGCTGCGACCACGCTCAACGAATACGCTTCGGCCAACGATCCCTTTGCCGATGTCGGCCGCAAATCCCGCACCGTGGATGTGGTCAGCGTCGTGCGCGTGTCCGATGACAGTTTCCAGGCCCGCTGGATCGAGAAGACCTATGAGAATGGCGCGCTGGTCCGCGCCCAGCGGTTCACCGGCAATTTCACCCTCATCACCCAGCCGCCGACGGACGCCGAGACCCTGCGCGCCAATCCGCTCGGCCTTTATGTCCATGCCCTGAACTGGGGTCAGGACCTCGTTACAGGAGAATGATCCCCATGCTTCGTATCCTCACCGCCGCTTCCGCCATGGCGCTATTGTCAGCCTGCGCCACGACTGAGCTTGAGCCCATCGACGCCAGCGCCTTTGTCGCCGCGACGCCGGTCGAAGATCGCGCCGACTATCCGGTCGAAATCGTAGAGACCGCCGTGGCGCTTCCGCTGCCCGGCCAGATGATGCCGGTCGGCGCGCGGGTCACCACCTCTCCCGATGGCAGCGTGACACGGACTTATACGAGAACCGTCAGCGCTCCATCGGTCTCCCCCGCCGAAGCCATCCAGCAGGGCCGCACCAGCGCTCTCATTGAGCCTTCGGTCGATGGCTATGTGAACGCGATCCAAGTCTATCCCTATACCGAGGGCGCGCTCTACCGGCTCTATGCGAGCCCCGGCCAGGTATCGGACATTGCCCTGCAGCCCGGAGAGGAACTGGTCTCGGTTTCGGCGGGCGACACGGTCCGCTGGGTCGTCGGCGACACGATTTCAGGATCGGGCGCAACGGCCCGCGCGCATGTGCTGGTCAAGCCGATCAGCTCCGGCATCCGCACAAACCTGATGATCGCCACTGACCGGCGTACCTATCACCTCGAACTCGAAAGCACCGACGGCGGTTATATGGCCGCGCTCTCCTGGCGCTACCCGGCCGATGAACTGGCAGGCCTGACCGCCCGCAACGAACGCGCCATCGCCAGAGACGCGGGCAGCATTGAGCGCGGCCTGACACTTGAGGGCCTCAACTTCGACTACCGACTCTCCGGCGACAGCCCCGACTGGAAGCCGGTGCGCGTCTTCGATGATGGACGGCAGGTGTTCATCCAGATGCCTGAGGACATTGCCACCACCGACATGCCGCCTCTGTTCGTGCTGGGCGCGGACGGCGACGCCGAACTCGTGAACTACCGGGTGCGCGGCAATTATTATGTCGTCGACCGGCTGTTCCGCGCGGCGGAACTGCGCCTCGGCGAGCGGAACCAGACGGTTGTCCGCATCTCGCGCAATGAGCGCCGCTCGCCGCTGGCCGCGATCTTCGGGGACTGAGGAAGATGTCCGAGCCCATTCCCTTTGACGAGCATGCCGAGCGGCTGAAGATCCGCTCCAGCCCGAAGCCGGTCACGCGGGTCAACCGCAAGGTCCTGATGGTCGGCGCAGGCCTTGGCGTGCTCGCCCTGTTCGCGGCGATGAGCATTGCGCTCAAACCGCCGACAGCCGTCGATCCGGACTCCCGGCGCGAGCTCTACAACACGACCAACACGCGCAAGCCCGAAGGCCTCTCCACGCTTCCGGCAAGCTATAGCGACATCGCGCCATTGGAGGATCGCATTGCGCGCCTTGGCCCGCCACTCTCCGGCGATCTCGGCGCGACCATGCTGCGGGCTGAACGCGAACTGGGGATCGAACCGGAATACGTCACCCGGTTCGAGGACGATTTCCGCCCGAACCCCGCCGATGAGGCCGAACGCGCAAGACGCATGCGCGAGGCGGCGCTTGCCGATGAAGCGGCCCGCGCACCGGTCTTCTTCCGGCTCGATTCTCAGAGCGGCACGGCAAGCGCCACCGACACGCGCCCAGCCTATCGCGACCCCGCGCTTGATCTTGGTTCGGAACTGCTCGCGCTCGCCGCCCTGCCGCAAGGCGCGCCGTCCGCGTTCGGTCAGCCAAACGATACCAATCTCCAGTCGCGCAAGCTCGCCTTTGCCGCGGAAGGTATGGAAAGCGAGATCTACAATCCGCACGGCGTCGAGGACCCGGCCTCACCTTATCAGGTCATGGCGGGCACGCTGATCCCGGCCTCGCTGGTCACCGGCATCAACTCGGACCTCCCCGGCACGATCGTCGCGCAGGTCACCCAGCCCGTCTATGACACGGTCACCGGGCAGTATTTGCTTATCCCGCAAGGCTCGCGGCTGATCGGGCGCTACCAGTCGGAAGTCTCGTTCGGTCAGGACCGCGCGCTCGTGACCTGGGACAGGATCATCTTCCCGGACGGATCCTCCATCGTCATCTCCGCGCCGGGTGCTGATGCCCAGGGCTTTGCGGGTCTGTCTGACCGCACCGACCATCACTGGGACCGTGTGTTCGTGGCAGCCGGATTGGCGACCATTCTGGGCGTCGGGGCCGAGCTTGGCGCGGACGGTGACGGCGACCTTGAGCGCGCTATCCGCCGCGGCACGACGGACACGGTCAACCAGGCCGGTCAGCGCGTCGTCGAGCGTAATCTTGGCATCCAGCCAACCATCCGCGTGCGGCCCGGCTGGCCCGTGCGCGTGGTCGTCACCCGCGACCTCATTCTCAGACCCCACCCCCAAGGAGCCACACGATGACCCTTCGTCTTGGACAATTACCTGACCGCACGCCGGTGCGAATGAGCCTTTCGGTCGATCCCGACCTCGCCAGCGCGCTCAGCGACTATGCCGAAATCTACCGACAGACCTATGGCGCGGAGGAAAAGCCCGAAGCGCTCATCCCCGCCATGATCGAAAGCTTCCTGGCGTCCGACGCCGGGTTCAAGCGGGCGCGCCGCGCCCTTCACGCCAATGCCAGCAACGAAAGGTAACCTTACAATGGCACAGATCGGCACGTTCACCCTGAAAGATGGCAGCTATACCGGCACCATCCGCACCATGACCATCAATGTCAAAGCCCAGCTTGTTCCCAATGCGGACAAGGTCTCAGACGGCGCGCCAGACTTCCGGCTCTATGCCGGCGGCGCCGAACTCGGCGCGGCCTGGCGTCAGGAAAGCAAGGACGGCGAAACCCCGTATCTCGCCGTGAAGCTCGATGATCCGAGCTTTGCCAGCCCCATGCGCGCGGCCTTCTTCGAGAACGAGAAGGACGGCACAGGCGTCATGGTGTGGAACCGGGCGAAAGCCGGCTGATCGGGAAAGCAGAACCTCCGATGAGCCTGAGCCTGAACGATCTGGAGAAAGGCCGCCGCATCGCGGCGCTCGTCGTGCGCCATTGCGGCGAGAAGTATTTTCCCCTGTTCGACAGGTTCGACCGGGAAGTCAGGGAACGCGCCTCGGCTGTTGACCGGATCGAGGCCGCGCTCGGTGGCGAAACCCCTGCCAAGCCCGGAAAGAGACGTCGCCCTTGATTTCTACAGAAAGGATTGATATGTATTGTTTCCAAGGAAAGGATACCGACATGTCTCAAACGGCAGCGATAGATGCTCAGGAACGGGCGCGGGTGATGACCATGGCCGTGGTCCGGGCTGGGGAAAAGCTTGGCCTTTCTGGCAAGGACATGGCCCTGATTCTGGGAGTTTCGGAACCGACCGTCTCCCGGATGCGCAAGGACGAGTACCGGCTGGAAGAAGGCACCAAGCCGTTCGAACTCGGCGCCCTGTTTGTTCGCCTGTTTCGGTCGCTTGATGCGATCACCGGCGGCGACGGCAAGGTGGCCAATGCCTGGCTGCGCAATGAAAACCGGGCGCTTGGCGGTCGTCCACTCGATCAGATCAAGACGATATCAGGACTGACCCATGGCCTTGCCTATCTGGATTCCAGACGCGCTCCGCTCTGAACGGAAAAGCGTTTCCCGCGTCTTCTGGCGCTGCGTGGAGGCGCAACACATCGTCTCCACGCTTCAGCTTGTTGATACGCTGGATGAGCAGCGCCTGCTCGAAGACATGCTCGAAGCAACCAAGCCGCCGGTGCCGCCCGACTGCGCGGGTCTTCACTATCTCTACATGACGCCGTTCCGCTACGGCCTCTATCCGAACGGTTCGCGGTTCCGCCGTGCCGGACCGACGCCCGGCGTCTACTATGTGTCCGAAGAACCGGCGACCGCGATCATCGAAACCGCGTTTCATCTACTGATCTTCTATGCGGACTCTCCGGGCACGCCATTTCCAGCTCGCCCTAGCGAGCACACCGCATTCGACGTGCCGGTCCGCACCGATGCCGCGATCGATCTTATGTCAAAGCCGTTCAGCGACGCTGCCGACCTCTGGATGCATCCCAACGACTACGAAGCGTGCCAGCAACTCGAAGAAGTCGCGCGTACCGAAAGCATCCAGCTGATCCGCTATGCCTCTGTCCGCGACCCTCAGCACCGGCCCAACTCCGCCATCCTCACCTGCGCCGCCTTCGCCGCCAATGCCCCCACTCAGAACCAGACCTGGCGGCTCTGGTTCAACAAGGCGGGCGTGCATGCGATCTGCGAATTTCGGGGAGAGAAATTCAGCATACCAGCCACTTCCTGGGATGCCGATGCGCGAATGCGGACTATCGATTGGGAGGTTCCGTCGAACCAATGAATATTGACGAGTATGAATCGAGCGGACGAGCACTCTACGCAGAGCTTTGCGACGTCGTTGCGGAATTGCTGGATCGCGCAATTCAGAATGCTCAAGGGTTCAGACTTCAACAAATTCAGTCCCGTGCAAAGGATCCGATATCTTTGCGGGCAAGGCTCAAGCAGGCAGGTGCAATTGAGTCAGAGGAAATCGAAACTGTACGCAAAGACCTAGCCGGGTGCCGTATTGTTTTTTACACTAACAATGACGTCAATCGCTTCGCAACCTCGGGCCTTTTGGGAGACCTCTTCGAGATCGATTGGGATCGCTCGAAATTCCATCAACCCGGACCGGGCGCTGAGGACGCCGAAAAGCTCTTTCAGTCTTACAATTATGTCGTCCGGCTAAAAGACGACCGCACGACGCTCGTAGAATATGACCGGTTCAAAGGCCTCTGGTGCGAAGTCCAGGTTCAAACGACGCTGAATCACGCCTGGGCGGAAATGGCCCACGACATCATCTACAAACGGCCAGAGATCAAAGGGTTCGGCGACCGTGATTTTGCAATGATTGAGCGCCGACTCGGCGAGGTTATGCGCAATCACCTTCTGCCGGCGGGCTATGTCTTTCAGAAAATCGCAAGCGATGTTCAACGACTCATGGAAGGGAAAGCGCTGTTCGATCTCGGCGCGGTGGATGCGATCTTGAGCGCGCCCGACAATAATGAACGCAAGGATGCGGCCGAACGTCTGCGCGACGATATTCTGCCCTACTATGACGATCCGCAGACCGAGTTTCCGGACATAAGGGAAAAACTGAAACAGGCTTGGCTAGCGGCTCACGACACCGCCACGAAATCCCGTGAAACCCCATTTGGGAATTATCCCGGCGCAGAGCCACATGACGTTGCAAAAGTCATTGCCGATATTCTCGAACGATATCGATATCTCGATCCTGAAGCGACTTACGCTGCAATCCGCGACTTGTTTGTTCAAACGAACAATCCAGACTCTCGCAAGCATTTGATAGGTCTCGCGGAAAAGCTGTCTGCACACACATTGCAGGTCTGGGAAAAATATGGACCGATCGCGCAAACGCGCCTCGCCAACGCTCTCAAGGCGGAAGAGAATCTTGATGCCATGGCGCCGATTGCAGCAACGATTTGCGGCGAAATTCTGAAGCCGGACATCACCGGGACGTCCTCAAGCTCCAACACGGTCACGTTTCACACCGGCGCGATCATCTATAGCGATGCCCTTGCGGCCGCTCGCCGCAACGCCCTCGACGTGCTCATTCTATTGGCGGTGGCCGCCCCATCGGAAGACGATCAGCGCCTCGCCATCTCCAATCTGTTTATCGCCGGCTCCGGCCCGCAACACGGGGCCTACAGCAATGACGTGATGGCGATGATCTTGGACGACAGCGCCCATCTGCTGCACGCGCTTCAACCGATCCTGACACAAAAGCCCATGGATGTGCGACAGGATTACGAACAGCGAATCTTGCATTTGTGGCGGCGTTATCGTTCGTTGTCGGACGACCTTATGCGCGACGCGAAAGTCGCCAAGGCGCGGACGCAATTGATCGACACCATTTTTGCGCTACGCGATGCGCTCAATGTAGACGAGGAGTTTGTTATCTTCAAAACTCTCGTCGGTTTCAGATCTGTGTTTCCACATATGTGGGAGGATAACGGATTCGATTTCAGAAAGGATCAGCGCATACGCGATCAGCGCCAGGATGAACTGCTCGACAGCATATCGGAGGAGACTTGGGGAAACTGGAAGCAGCGTCTGGGTCGCGCCGCAGCGGTCCAGTCGAATGATCTCGCAACCTTTCCGCCTCTAGTCCGGTTTTTTGAACAGATCGCGAGGCGCCACCCTACCTTCGGCATGAACCTGCTAAATGATCGTGATTTGCTCCCATACTGGACCCTTGCCCCTCTGGCGGTCGCACTCTTAGAAACTGACGCGCGTGTGGACGCGAAGGCCGCGTTGCTCGCCTGGGCAGAAAAAGGTGAGTTCCTGCCGGAGATCGCATCGACGGCGAGGTTCACTAAGACGGTTGATCGCGAGCTCGTCCTGCGCGTTGTGGAAATCTCAAGAGACAAGACGGACCAACACGCCTGCGTCATGCTGCTGGAAGCGGCAACCCGCCGTTTCGTCGATGACAAGGCGTTTTGGCGAGACAAGGTTTTCTTTCCGTGCCTCTCCACGCTTCATGCTGCGGGAAACCACCGATGGATCGATTACACATGGTTTTCGGCTCAGGGAGATTCGTTGTTTGCGGACCTCAGCGCCGCGCAGCGCGCGGCCCTGCTTGACGCCATGGCGGACGCGCCGACAATCGACTATCACGCTGAAGCCATTCTCCTCCCTCTCGCCCGTCAGGATCATATCGCCGTTCTGGAGTATTTCGGCCGGCGGATCGCCAGCGCGGAGGAAGAAGGTCGTGAACTCTTCGACGCCGTTCCCTTCTCCTTTCACGAGGTCAACAAGGCGCTTCAGTCTCACCCGAAAGACGTGCTCAATGCTCTGCGCCGCTGGAACGATGCGGACGGCGTCAACGCGCGGTGGCAGCTGTCGCATTTTCTGAGCCGGGTCTATCCAGAATTTGAATCGCCTCTGCCGGAAACGCTCACCGCGCTGATCAACGGTGCTGATGGCGATACGCTGGCCTTTGTCATATCGCTCCTGGAGGGATTTGAAGGACGCGAAACGCTGCTGCCGATCCTGCGCGCTATCCTCGCTTCCGATGCGGCGACCGACGACATCGAAAAGACAGTTTCGCTTGTCTTTCAAGAAACCGGAATGATGACCGGAGAGTTTGGCGCGGCAGAGACCTATCAGGCGAAGGCGGATTCGATCAGGTCGTGGCTTGATGACGCTTCTGGGCGCGTCAGGGCGTTTGCCGAAAAGGAAATCCGCTCTCTGGAACGTAGAGTGGCTGCGGAAAACCGGCGTGCTCAGGAAGAGATCGCTCTGCGACGGCTCGACTATGGCGAGCCCCTTACGGATGCAGATGAATAGCCAAAAAAAAGGTCCTCCGGCACTATTCTGACCGGAATTGCCCGTCTTGTTGATTTTGCGCCCTTTGCAAACTAAGCCGCCCATTCCGGATTCTCCCGATCAAACAGCTCCATGATCCGCGCATCAAAAGGATGCGCGATCTTCAACAGCTCTTCGCGCCGATATTCGAGTGAGCCGCCGTCGCCATAGACGGGTCTTGTCGTCTTGTGGCCCATGAGCAGGCAGCGCAGGCCGTAATCGATATTGGCTTCCTGCATGCGCTTCTCGAAGGCGTGTCGGAATGAGTAGATCTTGTGGTCCGGCGACTCCAAGAGGCCGCGATTGCGAAAGTTCTTCATCATGTTTGCGGAGAAGAGCTCACCCTTGTCGTAATAATGGGCGAAAGCGCGCGGTGCAGCGCGCTTTGCCGCTTCGAGTGCGATGCCGACCAGCGGAATGTCCCGCTCGGAGGTGTCGGTCTTCACTTCGCGGTCAGTCCGCGCGCGGATCGAGATGTAGGGCACCGGTTCATCGATATGAAAATCATCGACACGAAGATTTATGATCTCGCTCGGGCGGCACCCTGATTCGATCAGCATCAACGTGATGAGCTGCAATTCCGGCCGCCATTTGCGTGTCGCGCCGGGCGCCAGAATTTTCTCTCGTACCCAGTCGGATGAGAAGGGCGGCACCTCAGTCCGGGCCTTCGCCTTGAAGTGCATGTTGCGGAACGGGTTCGGTCGCTCCTCCTCGCCGATATGCTTGAAATAGTCTGCGTAAAGGGAGCGGATATTGCCGATGTGCCGGTTGGCGGTGTTTGGCGCGATCGGCGTCGTCGTCTCGTCCTTCGGTTTGACCTGCTTTGCCCAGTGTTTCTGATAGTCGAGGGCAAGTTCGCGGGTGATCTCCTCAAGCGCAATGTCGCCGGCGAAGTCGATGAAATACTGGATCGAGGTCCGCTTGGTCTTCTCCCAGGAAGCGCGCTGGTTCGGTGATTTGTAGAGCTGCGCGTTGTACGCGATCTCGCCGACATAGACCTCGAAGGCTTCGGAGACGCTGATGGTCGGCTTCGGCGCCCCGCCAAGCAGCGCTTCGGCATCTCGCTCCCTGGGGATTTCGGCAGGCCCTGCGTTCTGATGAACCGCCAGCAATCTGGCCAAGGCTTCCTCAAGGGGGGCGACCGTCGCGAGATGATCGATTGGCTGATAGGTGAAACCACTCGCCAGCGCCTTGACCGTCGCCATGCGGTAGCGACGGCGAACCGCCTCAGAGGTTTCCCGATTGGACGAGGGGTGGGCCTCTTCGGCGATCTTGAGCGAGGCCCAGTAATGGTCGTCGGCTTCGGCCAGCAGGTCACGCTTGTAGCGGGCCTGGTCAATCGACGTCGTGCCGAGCGATTCCTTGATGCGCTTGCGGCAATCAAGGTGAGCGAACTTGCTCGGCACACGTCGGTTGTACCACCAGACGCGGCCTCGCTGTTCGAGGTAGGAGTTGTCGTCGACGCGCTTCATGACGCCGACCATTGGTCCACAATCTGGTCCCAATTTGGTCCACAGATTCCGGCCATTCTATGCAAGGCGATGCAAACGGAACCGAAAATTCCGTTTGCTTTCAACCCTTTAAGCGGAGACCATTTCGAGAGAAATGGCGCGAGTGACGGGGCTCGAACCCGCGACCTCCGGCGTGACAGGCCGGCACTCTAACCAGCTGAGCTACACCCGCGCATTTCCTTGCCGAAACTCGGCGAGCCGCTTCTCTATTAGACCCCGGATGGCCGGTCAAGCGGGGAACTTCACGCGAATTTGCACTTTTCTGTATTAAACTGTCATTCCCCGGCCATATTCGCGAACAAGTATGGAAATCCAGATTCGAGGGGCTCCCATGAAACGCTTTCTTCTCATCGGTACAGGCATTCTTGCGTTGCTGGTCATCGCCGCACTGTCCGTGCCGTTCTTCATTCCCAAATCGGTCTACAAGGCGCAAATCGAGAAGGCGGCGACCAATGCGCTGCAGCGCGATGTCACTCTGGCAGGCGAGGTCGACATCTCTGTGTTTCCGCGCATTTCGGCGACGGTCAGGCAGGTGAGCGTTGCCAATCCCGAAGGCTTTGCAACGCCAAACATGATCGAGGCTGGCGAATTGCGCGGATCGGTCAAATGGATGCCTCTGCTGTCGCAGCGCGTGGACGTTCAGGAACTCGCCTTCATCGATGCGCAAGTGCTGCTGCAGAAACGCGAGGATGGGCGCACCAATTGGGAGTTCGCCGAGGCCGATCCTGCGCCCGCAGAAAACGAGGGCGGCGCCTCCGGCGGGTTTGAAGCCGGCATCGAGTCGGCCGTGCTGGAAAACGCATCCCTGACCTTCCGGGACGATGTCGCCGGCACCTCCTATGAACTGACGGAACTGGACCTGCGGGCCTCGATGCGCGGCATGGACCAGCCGCTGGTCGCGGAAGCCGCCGGCAAGTTTCAGAGCCAGGCCTTCAACATGTCCCTGAAAGTCGACACGCCCGCCGCCCTGACCGGAAATCAGCCGGCAGGACTTGAACTCGACCTGTCATCCGATCTCGCCAGCCTCGACTATACCGGCTCGCTGCAGCTCTCGGGCTCGCCCGTTTTCGACGGTGCCTTCACGGCGAACATTCCGGACACACCAGCTCTGGCACGCCAGTTCGATCTCACCCTGCCTGCCTCGGCAGCCCTCGGGCGCGTGCGCGCGAAAGGCACAGCGAAGGGTCCGCTGGACGCGCTCGCGCTGACCGGTCTGGAGGCCTCCCATGACAGCGCCCTGCTCACGGCCTCCTATGCGGGAGATGTCTCGCTCGGCGGCGACGGGAAACTGAATGGCAATGTCTCGGTTGCCAGCGACCGGATGCGCGATCTGCTGGCCACCGCCAACGTGGCACTGGCACCGGGCGAAACGCTGCAGACGTTTTCCGCAACCGGTCAGGCTGACGGATCCTTCAAGTCGGTCATGCTGAATGGGCTGACCCTGAAACTCGACGACCTCTCGGCAACCGGTCAAGCCGGTCTGGACCTGTCCGCAGCCACGCCGCGCATTGTCGGTGACATGGCGATGCCGGAACTCGACCTGACCGCCTTCATGGGAGAACCGGCAGACGAAGGCTCCAGTGCATCCCAAGGCATCCAGCCCTGGAGCAAGGAGCCGCTGGACCTCGCCGGATTGAAAGCCGTCAACGCGCAGCTCGACCTCGATGTTGCCCGGCTGGTTGTGGGTGATGTTGTGCTGACCGATACCGTGACCGCCGTGAACCTGACCGGCGGCGTATTGACGGCGGACCTGACGCGTTTCAACGCCTTCAACGGCACCTGGCAGGGCAAGCTGTCGGTCGATGCGCGGACCGCTACGCCAAAGGTCGGCTTCGACATGCAGGGCCAGCAGGTGGCGATCGCGAATCTCCTTGGCACACTTGCGGGCTTTGACAGCCTGACGGGCACAGGCAATTTCAAGGTGTCGGCGAGTTCCAGCGGCGCCAGCCTGGACGACATCATGCAGGCGCTCGACGGCACCGTATCCACGGACCTTTCCGATGGCATCATTCGGGGCTTGAATGTCGCCGCGCTGGTGCGCAGCGCGTCGACCCTGAAACAAGCCGTGGCCACCGGCTCGCTGGAAAATCTGAACTTCAGCGAAGCCCTGTCGGAAAATGCTGAGACGGATTTCTCGAGCTTCAACACGGTCCTGACCATCAATGACGGTGTGGCAAACGTCGATTTGATGAAGCTGCTCAGCCCGGTGGTGGGGGTGGACGGGTCCGGGAAGATCAACCTGGCCGGACAGTCCATGGATTTACGCCTCGCCACGAGCATCGACAAGGCGGCCCAGGGTCAGGGCAGTGTCGTGCAGCTGAACGGCATTCCGGTGCCGGTGCGCATTTCGGGGCCCTGGAGCAAGCCGAAAGTCACACCGGACATGAGCGGTGTCACGTCAGCGCTGAAGGCAGAACTCGGGACACGCCTTCTCAACGAACTCGGCGGCTCAAGCGCGAGCGGATCCGGCAGCGCCGAAGACGTCATCGGAGGCCTGCTGGGTATTGAGCGCCCGGCAGAGCCGGAAGATGAAACAGGCGAAGCGACGCAAGCCCCCTCAGCCGAGGAGACTGCGATCAATGCATTGGGCGGCCTGCTCGGCACCCGCAAGAAAGAGGACAAACCGTCGGGAGATAACTGATCCGGTAGAGGTCAGGCCTGTGCCGACTTGGCAAGTGACGGCTCCGGCGCCTCGGCTTCAGCCCGTGCGGCGCGTACGATTTCGGCCTTCGGCTGGACGTCTTCGCGCGGACGAAGGTTCACAACATGAGTCAGGTCATCCAGGGGTTTGGCGCGGCTGATGAAGAAGCCCTGCAATTCCTGACAGCCGATATCTCGCAGGAATTCGGCCTGGAATTGGGTCTCGACCCCTTCTGCGGTGCAGCGCATGCCCAGGGAATGGGCCAGGGAAATTGTCGCCTGTGTGATCGCCCGGCTGTCTGAACGGCTCTCGATGTCGCGGACGAAGCTCTTGTCGATCTTGATCTTGTCGAACGGAAAACTCCGCAGGTAGGACAGTGAAGAATAGCCGGTACCGAAATCGTCCAGCGCGATCCCGACGCCGATCTGTTTCAGCTTGTGCAGCCGCTTCAGTGTGAAGTGCGTATCGGACATCAGAACCGATTCCGTGATCTCCAGTTCCAGCCGGCGAGGATCAATATTGTTGGCCGCAATCGCATTGACGATGGTCGACATCAGATTGGCAGAATGGATCTGGAGCGGCGAAATGTTCACCGACACTTTCACATGCTCGGGCAGGCGACGGGCTTCGGCAAGCGCCGCGCGGATCACCCAGTCGCCGATACGCGTGATCAGGCCATTGTCTTCGGCATGCTCGATGAAGTCACCGGGATACACCAGTCCGCGTTCGGGATGCATCCAGCGAAGCAGGGCCTCGCATCCCACCATTTCATGGCTGTGAGCATCGACCTGAGGCTGGAAGTGAAGTCGAAACTCGTTGCGCTCGAGCGCCGACTGCAGGTCAGCCTCGATCTGCAACTGGGCCCGGGCCCGCTCGTCCAGAGCCGGCGTGAACATGCACCATGTGGACTTGCCGAGCTTCTTGGCCTGATACAGGGCAAGATCCGCATGTTTGAGCATGGTACGGGCATCGCGTGTCTCTGCATCGAACAGCCGCACACCGACGGAAGCGGAGCAATTCGCCGTCGAGCCGCGCAGATCGTATGGAATGCTGAGGCGTTCGGTCAGTTCATCCAGAAATAGCTCGAGGTCGGAGAGCGAGTCTCGTTGCACGATCATCGCGAACTCATCTCCGCTGATGCGGGCCACCGTGTCCTTCTCGGCGCTGGATTCGTTCAGGCGCCCAGCCACATGCTGCAGCAATTCATCGCCGGCCGGATGTCCAAGCGTGTCATTGACCCATTTGAAATTGTCCAGATCGAGCCAGACCAGCGCGCGCGCTTCCGGCTCCTGCACCGGCTGGCGAAGGGCCTTTTCAAGGTGCTCCTGCATGTTCATCCGGTTCGGCAGTCCGGTCAGGCCGTCATAGTGGGCCATGAATGCGATGCGATCCTCGATCTCCTTCGATTGGGTGATATCAGATGCAACGCCGCGGAAGCCCTTGAACACGCGGTCCTCGAAGATCGGCTTGCCGGTCAGGGACAACCAGCGGTCCTCCGTGCCATTCGCGAGCTTCATTGACAGATCGCGAAAACTCTGACGCCGCATCATGCTGGTCTTGAGAACCTTGGCGGCATCGTTCACCTCGAACTGACCCACAAGGGTCTCGCCCACTTCGAAATCTCCCGGCTGGTGCTCGGCCCCTTCGAACACGGCAGGAATGTCGACGAGCACACCTTGCGCGTCGGTCTGCCAGAGCCAGTCGGACGTACTCTCCTCGAAATCGCGCAACAGCAACCCGATCAGCTGGGACTGCTCCCTGACGGCCGATTCATTGAGGATCTGCTTGACGAATTGGGTGTGTGACCATCTCACCGCGAAGGCCAGAATGAATACGTAGACGGCTGTGAGGATCGACGCATACACGTGCTTCGGATCCTGCTGAAGCTGCATTTCGAGTACCAGCCCGACAGCGATGGGCACGATAAAGGCGAGCGCCGCCCGCGGAATTCGGGACATGAGAAAGGCGCCTGTAAACATGACGCCCGTCAGGATCACGCCGATAATCAGCTGTCCGTAACTGTCCGCGACATTCAGCACCAACAGCGGTGCAATCGCCCAGAGTGCACCTGCGGCTGCCACCCCCCAGGTGAACACCTCTATCCGCTTGGTCAGCACGACGGGATTGCGGGTCCGCTTTGCGGGCCGCTTGCTGGCCACGTATCCTGTCAGGCAAACCAGGCAAATCGCGCCGAGCCAGATCAACAGGGGGCCGGATGCCGCTGTGTCCCGGAACGACAGCCAGATTACACAGGCATTGACAAGGTTCGACAGGATGAGCGGTCCGATCATCGCGCTGATGATTTTCAGCTGACGGGTCCGCCAGGCCGACTCGGTTTTCTCCGTCAGGCTGAACGCGTCAGCCTGACCGTCCGCCGGCTGTATCTCACCCGTCTTCAAGCACGCCAAATTCATGCGTCCACCCCGGTTTCCCTCCGATTCCCCAGAACCGCTGTGGGTGAAACTGATACGTCAAGAAGATGAAAGCCGGTGTAGCGAAACCAGAAAAAACGAAGGATTTCGCTTACGAAGTGTCAACCAGACCGGATCCGGAACTGAAAGCTGCTACAGGTTCGACAGGATTTCCTGTGCCCGGTCCTGGATGGCCTCGCGCTCCGTGCCGTCTATCCGCTCGGCATTCCGGAACACCAGCGACATGCGGGAATTGTCTTTCAGCCTGGCTTCGTTGCGGAAGATGAAATCCCAATAGAGGGCGTTGAACGGACAGCTGTCCTCGCCGGTTCGCGTCTTCGGATCATACCGGCAACCCCCGCAATAGTCCGACATCTTGTTGATATAGTTTGCGCTGGCCGCATAGGGTTTCGAGGCGATCACCCCACCATCGGCAAACAGGGCCATGCCGTGCGTGTTTGGCAGTTCGACCCATTCATAGGCGTCGGCATAGACCCGCATGTACCAGTCATTCACCTCGTCGGGCGAGAGGCCGGCCAACAAGGCGAAATTTCCGGAGATCATCAGGCGCTGGATGTGATGTGCATAGGCGTGCCGGATGGTCTGGCCGATCGCATCGGCGAGGCAGGCCATGTCGGTGTCGCCTGTCCAGTAGAATTCCGGCAGGGGCCTGTGCGCGTCGAGGAAATTGCTGCGGCCGTATTCCGGGCCCTTCCACCAGTACAGGCCGCGCACATACTCCCGCCAGCCGAGGATCTGGCGGATGAACCCTTCGACGGCGTTCAAGGGCGCCTGACCCGCCTTCCACGCCGTTTCGGCGCGCGCGCACAGGTCGAGCGGGTCCAGCAGGCCTACATTCAGATACAGCGACAGGATCGAGTGCCACATCCAGGGTTCATCCCGGGCCATGGCGTCCTGATAATCGCCGAAGCCCGGAAGGATGTCCTGCAGGAATGCGTCCCGCGCCGCCTCGGCGTGCTGTCGCGTTACGCCGAATTCAAACGGCCTCAGATCACCGAAATTGTCCGCAAAACGGGTTTCAACCAGTTTCAGAACGTCTCGTGTGGTTTCATCCGGTTCGCAAAACCATCTCTGCGGAGTCTGTTTTGATTTCGGCAGGCGTTTGCGGTTTTCCTGATCATAGTTCCACTCACCGCCCGCCGGGTCATCTCCCTCCATCAGCAGGCCGGTCTTGCGGCGCATCTCGCGGTAGAAATATTCCATCCGCAACTGCTTTCGTCCCTCGGCCCAGTCGGAGAACTCTTCGAGACTGGCAATGAACCGGTCATCATCTCGCAGGTCGACCGGCACGCCGAACAGGTTGGCCCAGTCTTCCATGTCGGACAGGAGCCGCCATTCTCCCGGTTTCGTCACGACGACCCGGTCAAATGGACCGCACTCATCCAGCGCCCGGGAGACTTCCGCACGCAGGGAGCCCTGATTGCCGGACTCGTCCAGCGCGACATAGCGGACGGTCACACCGTCTTCGCGAAGCTCATCGGCAAAATGGCGCATTGCGGAAAAGACAAAGGCCAGCTTCTTCTTGTGATGGCCCACATAGGAGGCCTCTTCCATCACTTCGGCCATCAGCACGACATCTTCAGACCGGTCGATATCGGTCAGGGACGACATCGCGGGCGACAACTGGTCGCCGAGTATGAGTCGCAGGACTGCCACAGGGTCAGTAAGGCTTGGCGAGCACGTATTCGATGTCCTGGCCGCGAGCCTCGAAGGCCAGTTTCAGCCACCGTCCGGCATCATCATACCAGAGAGTGACGTCGATATCGGAGTCCAGCAGGAACCGCGTGGCTTCCACTTCCTTTCCGGCGGCGACAATCGTTTCCTGCCCCTGTTCAGACACAGCGACGTCGAGAACTTCGCCATCTTCCGTGGAGAGCAGCCGGGAGGCCTCCGTCGCAGCTGCATTCCAATGGCTTGACGGAATGATCGATGCCGGCACCGTGCCCTCGAATTCAGAGCCATCGACAGCGAGTTCCGCGCCCCGGCGCGTGGCCTGGACCTGCCCTTTCTTGCCGTCATCATTGACGGATCCATTCAGGGCAACCAGTTGCCCGTCCTGCCAGGTTTCCGTTGCCGACAATTCGTACTTGAAGACAGTGATCGGCCCGAGGCCTGCCTTGAGGCTGACATCGGTGCGAGCGGTCAGACGACCATTATCATCCTGCCCGAAAGTCACGGTATGGGACCCGAAGGGCTTGCCCTTGCGCAACACGTCGAAGGCGATCACGTCTCCGGGCCTGGGCGACCATTGCGAGTTTTCCGTCTTGGCCTGAGCAGGGGTTGCCAGCAGGGTGGCAGTCATGAGCGAGAGCGCAATCATCCGGGTCATTTGAAGTATCTCCAGAACCTGTTCGGCCTGTGGGCCACGAAACAGACACAGCTCTCATCGCCAACCGCAGCCGGTTTGTGGCGCATGCCGGGTTCCCCGAGTACGAGATCGCCGCGGCAATAGGTGCCGTGCCCGTCCGAGAAACGCCCGGAAAGCACAACAGTTGCTTCCAGACCGCCATGGCCGTGCATCGGTGCACTTTGCCCGGCTTCCAGTTTCATGAATTTGGTGCCCGGCGCGCCGGCTGGGGCATAGTGGACCCCGGAAAGCCCCCGGCGCCAGCTGAGGGGACCTTCTGCCCGCGCCAGCAACTCGCTGGCCGATACGTGCGGCCTGTTGCCGGTACGATTCCAGGCACGCCGCGTCGCGGCCGGGCGGGGAGCGGGCAGGCTTTCCTCCAGCAGAACGCCGCCAATCATTGACCAGAGACTGGCCGTCTCGGCACCGTCCGGGCTGAGTGAAACGTGCAGGTCCGCAGCCAGCGCAAAGGAGTCCGGGTGGTTCCCCGCAGCGTGGTCCATCATGAACGCGATATAGGTGTCAGAAAGGGTCAATCGGGTCGTCCGGTGGATAGTTTGGTGTCATCGTGTCTACGAGGCATGTGCGCCTCTGGATCACTGCGCCCGGCAGGCCGCGCACAGCGGTTGTGAAAACCGGCTCGCCGCACTAGCTTCGCAGCAACGAAGAACGACCAGAATCGGACCCAAATTGATGAAATTTCATCGCTCGGTGATCGACCTTATCGGCAACACCCCCCTGCTCCGCCTCAACCGCGTCTCCGACGAAACGGGCTGCGAAATTCTCGGCAAGTGCGAATTCCTGAATCCCGGACAGTCGGTGAAAGACCGTCCGGCCCTTGGCATTGTCCGGGACGCCGAAGCGGCGGGTGAACTGAAGCCCGGTGGCACGATTGTGGAAGGTACCGCCGGAAACACCGGCATCGGGCTGGCGCTTGTCGGCGCGGCACTGGGATACCGGGTTGTCATCGTGATGCCGCGTACCCAGAGCCAGGAGAAGAAGGACGCGATCCGCCTGCTCGGCGCCGAGCTGATCGAAGTGGACGCGGTGCCTTACAAGAATCCGAACAATTACCAGCACTTCTCCCGTCGCCTGGCCGAGGATCTTGCCAAGAGCGAACCGAATGGCGCCATCTGGGCCAACCAGTTTGACAATGTCTCGAACAGGAAGGCGCACTATGACACGACCGGGCAGGAAATCTGGACGCAGACCGGCGGCAAGCTGGACGCGTTCATCTGCGCCGTAGGGTCCGGCGGCACATTGGGGGGCGTCTCCATGGCGTTGAAGGAGAAGAACAGCGACGTTCAGATCGGCATTGCCGATCCCGGTGGTGCGGCCCTCTACGAATACTATACGTCCGGCGAACTCAAATCCGAAGGCACCTCCATCACGGAAGGCATCGGCCAGGGGCGGATCACCGCCAATCTGGAAGGCATCGAAGTGGACCGCGCCTATCGCTGCAGCGATGAAGAGGCTTTGAACATCCTGTTCGACCTTGTCCAGAATGAAGGCCTTTGCCTTGGCGGGTCCGCCGGGATCAATATCGCAGGGGCCGTCCAGATGGCGCGCGATCTCGGCCCCGGCCACACGATCGTGACCATGCTGTGCGACTATGGCAATCGCTACCAGTCCAAACTGTACAATCCCGATTTCCTGAGATCCAAGGACCTGCCGGTCCCCAGCTGGATGGAGGCCTGAACATGGAGTCCGGAGACCCGCTCGTCACCGCTGAATGGCTGAAGGAACATGTATCGGCGCCGGATGTCCGCGTTGTGGATGCCACCTGGTTCCCGCCCTTCCTGAACATGGAGCGGACGGGCCGTCAGGCCTGGGCCGAAAGCCATATTCCGGGGTCTGTCTATTTTGACATTGACGCCATCAAGGCCGGCGGCACCGACCTGCCCCACATGCTGCCTGATCCCGTGATGTTTTCGTCGCGGGCCCGCAAGCTGGGGCTTGGGGACGGCAACCGGATCATTGTCTACGACCAGTTCAATTTCTTCGCATCTGCCCGCGTCTGGTGGATGTTGCGCGTGATGGGCCAGAAAGACGTGAAGGTTCTGGATGGCGGCCTGCAGGCCTGGATTGAAGCAGGCGGCGAGACGGAAGACTTGCCGCCCGTCCCCGTGGAACGGCATTTCACCGCCCGGGTCCGCTCCGACCTGCTGAAGGATGCCAGCCAGGTGCTGACCGCGTCACAAGGCGGCACGCACACAATCATCGACTCCCGCTCGGCCGAGCGGTTTTCGGGAGAGGCTCCCGAACCTCGGGAGGGCCTGATGTCCGGACACATTCCGGGAAGCGTTTGCCTTCCTTCGTCTGAACTCCGCACCGCCGATGGAAGAATGAAATCCGCCGAGGACCTCGCGAAACTGTTCGACAATCCCAGCGCTCCGACCATCACGACCTGCGGTTCGGGGGTCTCCGCCGCTGTGACCGCACTGGCCCTTGCACGTCTCGGGAACTGGGACGTCGCCGTCTATGACGGATCGTGGACCGAATGGGCCTCCGACCCGTCCCGGCCGATCGCCACGGGCAAGGCATGACAAGAAAGACCTCAACGCGCCTGATCCACACGCGTGGACGCCGTATGGATCAGAATACGGTCAATCCCCCCATCGAGCGCGCATCCACCGTTCTGTTCGACACATCGTCTGATCTGTATGGGGCCTCGCCCGGCTATGGCCGCATGGGCCTGTCGGTTCACCGGGAACTCGAAGCCGCGCTCTGCACGCTGGAAAACGCCAGCCATGCCAAGCTGGCTGCGAACGGGCTGCAGGCCTGCGCCCTGGCAATCGGCAGCCAGGTGAAAACCGGAGACCATGTCCTGTTCACGGACTCCGCCTACGGACCAACGGCCCGCTACCTGGAGCGACGGCTTGCCATGATGGGGGTCGAGGCCACCCGTTTCGATCCACGGGTGGGTGCCGGGATCGCAGACCTGGTTCGCCCCAATACACGCGTTATCTATCTGGAATCCCCCGGGTCCCTGACCTTCGAGATCAGTGACACGCCGGCCATTGTCGATGTTGCGAAGCAGCGGAACATCCGCACCATCATGGACAATACCTGGGGCGTCGGCCTGCTCCACAGGCCGCTTGACCTGGGCGTCGACATATCGGTTCAGGCGCTGACCAAATATGTGGTGGGCCATGCCGACATATTTGGCGGCGCCGTCATGTGCCGCGAGAAATGGGTAGCACAGGACGTGGCAGATTGCGGCGATGACTGGGGCATCAGCCTCGCGCCGGATGATGCCTATACGGCCCTGCGCGGCCTGCGCAGCCTGCAGACACGCATGGCCGCGCATGAGCGGGCCGGTCTGACCATCGCAAACTGGCTGGACGGACGCGACGAAGTTTCCCGGGTGCTGCATCCGGCACTGCCGCAGCATCCCGATCACGCTTTGTGGAAACGGGATTTCCGCGGGTCGAACGGCCTGTTTTCCTTCATCCTGCGCGAAACGCCAACCGCAGCCTTGGCGCGCTTTTTCGAGGCCCTCGACCTGTTCTCGATGGGCTTTTCCTGGGGCGGCTTTGAAAGCCTGGTTATTCCCTGCGATCCGCAATTGAAGCGGATGAAGGGCCATTGGAGCGAAGACAAGGACGGTCCGCTGCTGCGCATTCATGTCGGACTGGAAGATGTGGATGATTTGATTGCCGATCTCGATGCCGGCTTTGCGGCGATGGGAGCTGGATAGGTGAAACCTGACGCGCGCCGCATCGGCCTTGTATTGGGGCCTGCCCTGGCGGGACTGATACTGTTCGCCGGGGCGCCCGAAGGATTGAGTGACGCAGCCTGGGGCACGGCCGCCCTGATGGTGCTGATGGCGGTCTGGTGGGCCACGGAAGCGATCCCCATTCCGGCCACGTCGCTGATGCCGCTGGTATTCCTGCCGCTGTTTGGTGCGGGCTCCCCCGCACAGACCGGCAGCGATTATGCCAATCACATCGTGATCCTGTTGCTGGGCGGATTCATTGTGGCCATCGGCATAGAGCGATGGGACCTGCACAAGCGCATTGCCCTGAATGTCATCAGCCGCGTGGGTACATCGCCCGGCGCGCTTGTGTTTGGATTCATGCTGGCAACTGCCGTTTTGTCGATGTGGATTTCCAACACCGCCTCCACGCTGATGATGGTGCCCATCGCCCTGTCTGCCAGCGCCGTTCTGGGCAATGTCTCCCGGCATTTCACCACCGCCCTCATGCTGGGCATCTGCTATGCGGCCTCGATTGGCGGCGTGGCCACGCCGATCGGCACGCCGACCAATCTGATCGCCATCAGCTGGCTGCAGACAGAGGCCGGTGCCCATATCGGGTTTGCGCAATGGATGGCCTTCGGCCTGCCCGCCATGGCGCTGCTGCTGCCTGTGGCCTGGTGGAATGTCACGCGCGGCATGCCGGTGAAATCCGAAAATGCCGAGATCGTCTCGCAGCATGTGCGCACACAGCTGGCGGATATCGGGAAGATGAGTGTTCAGGAAACCCGCGTGGCCATCGTGTTCGGCATCACGGCGGGCCTGTGGTTGTTGCGCCTGCCGTTGGAACTGGGCCTGGAATCGGCGGGGATCGATCTTCTGGCAAAGTATGGCGGCGCGGAAATCGACATGATGATCGCGATTTTCGGCGCCCTGCTCATGTTCCTTGTGCCGGCCGGCGGCGGGCATCATCGCGGCCTGCTCGACTGGCCGGAAGCCGAGCGGATCCCGTGGGGCGTCCTGCTGTTGTTTGGTGGCGGCATTGCCATGGGCAAGGCCATTTCCCGGACCGGCCTGTCGGAATGGATCGGGGAAAGCCTGCGCGTTCTCGACGTATTGCCGGCGTTGGTGTTCATCCTGATCGTGGTGGCGCTGGTCATTTTCCTGACGGAAGTCACATCGAACGTAGCCACAATGACCACGCTGGCCCCTGTGCTGGGGTCACTCGCCATCGCCCTTGGCGCAGCGCCCGAGAGCCTGCTGGCCCCGGCAGCGGTGGCTGCGTCCTGCGCATTCATGTTGCCGGTGGCGACGGCGCCCAATGCCATTGTCTACGGGTCCGGTCATGTGACCATCCAGCAAATGATCCGGAAGGGCTTTTTCATCAATCTGGCAGGGATCGTGATCATCGCGGCGATCGGATACTGGATCGCGCCGATGGTGCTGTAGAGGAACCCGGCGCAACACGGCGCCAAATTCCTCCACTGTCGGCAAGCTGCGTCCCTCACCCAGCCCCGTCTGCACTCAGGCATACAGGACCAAGCTGAACGCCACCTGAACTTAGGTTAATTCAGGCCGCAGGCGGTTCGCTGACCTTGACCATGAGCTTGCCGAGATTCTTGCCTTCGAACAGGCGGGACAGGCTCGCCGGCGCATTTTCGAGCCCATCGACAATATCGGCTTCGAACTTGATCTTGCCGGCCATCAGCCATTGGGCCATCTGCTGGATGCCTTCCGGGAAACGCGGGAAATAGTCGATAACGATGAAGCCCTTGAGCAGGGTGCGGCGCATCAGCAGATTGGAGAAATTGTAGGGGCCCGGCACCGGCTCTGTCGCGTTGTAGGTGCTGATCAGGCCGCAGAGCGGCATGCGGGAGAAATCGTTCAGGCGGGCGATCACCTGATCCATGATCTTGCCGCCGACATTCTCGAAATTGATGTCGATGCCGTCCGGGCAGTGCCTGTCCAGCGCGGCGCCGACGTCTTCCGACTTGTAATTGATCGCGGCGTCGAACCCGGCCGTTTCGGTGAGCCATCGGCACTTCTCGTCGCTGCCGGCGATTCCGACGACGCGGCAGCCCTGGATCTTGGCGATCTGGCCGACCATCGATCCGACAGCGCCGGCGGCGGCAGAGACCACGACGGTCTCGCCCGCTTTCGGCTTGGCGATGTCCATCAGGCCGAAATAGGCGGTCATGCCAGTTGCCCCGAGGGGCCCCATGAAGGCGGTCAACGGTACGCCCGGCAGGCGCGGCAGCGCGTTCAGCGCCTCGCCCGGCAGGTTCGAATAGAGCGACCAGGTGGCAAGGCCGGTATTGACGATGTCACCGGGTTTCAATCCGTCGCAACGGCTCTCGACCACTTCCGCGAGGCCACCTCCCCGCATCGCATCGCCGATCCCGACCGGCGGCAGGTAGCCATCCACATCGCTCATCCAGATCCGGTTGGTCGGGTCCAGCGAGAGATAGATCAGGCGGGTGCGGACCTCGCCGTCCTTGAGGGGCTCCAGCGGCGACTCGACGAGTTCGAGGTCCCCCTCCTTCAGATCGCCCACCGGGCGCTGGCGCAGGATCCAGCTTTTATTCACTTCGGCCATTCTTTCCTCCCATGCTTTGAAAAGAAGGCTAGGCCAAAACCGCGCTAGCGCAAGATGCCCCGCCGCGTCATCCGCCACGCATAAATCAACAGCAGGACGGCTATCAGAATGATGAAAGCTGCAAATGCAGGGTTTGACGCGCTTTCGGGGACGTCTTTCAGGGATAGGCTGTAGATCATGGATATCGCTGCCCCGGCCAGCGAGACAGCAAATGCCCAAACCGCGTATCGGCTGCGCATCAGCAGAAGTATCGACCCAATCAGAGCGCCCCAGACTCCAAGCGCCCAGATGACGTATTGCCAGGCCGGGAATGAGTAGAAAAAGGCTTGCTGCTCTTCGGTGTAATTTGACATGTAAGGCGCCCAGCGTGTCACCGTTGCTGTGAAATCAAACGCGCCAAAACCATTCCAAATAGTGGCCATTACTCCCACCACCCAAAGGTGCCAGGGCGTACCGACTGATTGCGTTTTCAGTGTCTCGTTCATGCTTCCCTCCCAGGATTATCGCACGAGTTTACGCGGCGTAGCGCCACTGGGCAATTCCGCGCCCATGCGCCTGCAATCCTACGCGCTCAATGGGTGACGCCGCCCTGAAGGCGGGCTACACAATTGGCCAGAAAAGGATTCCCGTCTCATGGCCACAGCCCCCGTCGACAATGACAGTCATCTCTATCTGGTGGATGCGAGCGCCTATATCTTCCGCGCCTTCCACGCCCTGCCTCCGCTGACCCGGGCCAGCGACGACCTGCCCATCGGCGCTGTCAGCGGATTCTGCAACATGCTGTTCAAGCTGCTGGAAGATCTGAAAGGGGACGAACGCCCGACGCATTTCGCCTGCATCTTCGACAAATCCTCCATCACCTTCCGCAATGACCTCTACGACCAGTACAAGGCGAACCGGTCCGAGCCGCCGGAAGAGTTGCGGCCGCAATTTCCCCTAGTGCGCCGTGCGGCCGAAGCCTTTGCCGCTCATGCCATCGAGAAGGAAGGTTTCGAGGCAGATGACCTGATCGCCACCTATGCCCGCCAGGCCGAAGCCAGGGGCGCGCGCGTGACGATTGTCTCGTCCGACAAGGATCTGATGCAATTGGTGTCCGACCAAGTCGTGATGCTGGACACGATGAAGAACAGGACGCTGGGGCGCGATGCCGTGTTCGAGAAGTTCGGCGTCGGCCCGGAAAAGGTCGTCGATATCCAGTCCCTGGCCGGGGACAGCGTCGACAATGTGCCCGGCGCGCCCGGCATTGGCGTGAAGACCGCCGCGCAATTGCTGGAGACCTATGGCGACCTCGAAACCCTGCTGGAGCGGGCCGAGGAGATCAAGCAGCCCAAGCGCCGCCAGACCCTGATCGACAATGCGGACCTGATCCGTATCTCGAAACAGCTTGTCACGCTGAAGGATGATGTGCCGCTGGACGTGCCGCTGGAAGACCTGGCCGTACAGGACCCGGATCCAGAGACACTGATCAATTTCCTGGAAGAGATGGAGTTTCGCACCATCACGCGCCGCGTGCGCGAAATGATGGAACTGGAAGGCGCGATCGAAACGGCCCAGCCGGCCGCCGATCCGATCGACCGGAGCAAATATATCTGCATCCGCGACTTCGGAGAGCTGGAAGAATGGGTCGCCCGCGCCACGATGCAGGGCTTTGTCGCGGTCGATACGGAAACCGACAGTCTCGATTCCATTGCGGCGAACCTGGTGGGCGTATCGCTGGCGCTGTCCCCGAATGAGGCCTGCTATGTTCCGCTGGCCCATGTGGACCCGGACAATGCCGGCGACGGCGACATGTTCGGCGCCGACCCGCCGCGGCAGATCCGCATGGAAGATGCCCTGCGCGCGCTGAAGCCGATGCTGGAAGACCCGGCCGTGCTCAAGATCGGGCAGAACATTAAGTATGATCTGTCGATCTTCGCGACGCACAAGATCAAGGTCGGCCCCATCGATGACACGATGCTGCTGTCTTATGTGCTGAATGCCGGCAAACACAATCACGGCATGGATACGCTGTCCGAACGGTATCTCGAGCACAAGACCATTCCGTTCAAGGAGATTGCCGGAACCGGCAAATCGCAGAAGACGTTCGACCAGATTGCCCTGGACAAGGCAACCGAGTACGCCGCCGAAGATGCCGATATCACGCTGCGCCTGTGGCAGGTCTTCAAGCCGCAGCTACGGACCGAGAAAGTGACGACAGTCTACGAGACTTTGGAACGACCGCTCGTCCCGGTGCTTGCGCGCATGGAACAGGAAGGGATCAAGGTAGACCGCGATCACCTGTCTCGACTGTCTTCCGACTTCTCTCAACGCATGGCCGCGCTCGAAGCAGATGCTTATGAGCAGGCCGGCCGCGAATTCAATATCGGCAGCCCGAAACAGCTGGGCGAAATCCTGTTTGACGAGATGGCGCTTGAAGGCGGCAAGAAAACCAAGACCGGCGCGTGGCAAACCGACGCCGATGTGCTGGAAGGGCTTGCCGCAGAGGGCCATGCCCTGCCCCGCACCATTGTCGACTGGCGGGCCCTGTCGAAACTGCGCTCGACCTATACCGAGGCGCTGCAGGCGGCGATCAATCCGAAGACAGGCCGCGTGCATACCAGCTTCTCGATGGCGGTGGCCCAGACAGGCCGCCTGTCCTCGACCGACCCCAACCTTCAGAACATACCGGTCCGCACCGAGGAAGGCCGCAAGATCCGCGAGGCCTTCGTGGCCGACAAGGGCAATGTCCTGGTCAGCGCAGACTATAGCCAGATCGAGCTGCGCATCCTGGCGCACATTGCCGACATCGACGCGCTGAAGACCGCCTTCCGGGACGGGCTCGACATTCATGCCATGACGGCCAGCGAAATGTTCGGGGTGCCGATCGAGGGCATGGACCCGATGGTGCGCCGTCAGGCCAAGGCCATCAATTTCGGCATCATATATGGCATTTCCGGGTTTGGCCTGGCACGCCAGCTGGGCATCCCGCAGAGCGAAGCCAGCGAGTACATCAAGACCTATTTCAAACGCTTTCCCGGCATCCGCGCCTATATGGACGAAACCAAGGCCTTCGCGAAGGAGAATGGCTTTGTGACGACCGCCTACGGACGGAAGATCAATTTGTCCGGTATCAAGTCAAAGGGCCCTCAACGCTCCTTCGCGGAACGTCAGGCCATCAACGCGCCGATCCAGGGCTCTGCCGCCGACATCATCAAACGCGCCATGATCCGCATGCCGGACGCGCTTGCCAGGGCCGGGCTGTCGGCGCGCATGCTGTTGCAGGTCCACGACGAACTGGTCTTCGAGTGTCCGGAAAAGGAGGCCGACGCGCTGATCGACACGGTCAAGACAACCATGCAGGGTGCCGCCGGTCCGGCGCTTCAGCTTTCCGTGCCTCTGGTGGTCGACGCGCGCGCCGCCAGCAATTGGGCCGAAGCGCACTAGCCCAGAAAGTTTAGGGGCCGCCCCGGCGCAGACGAGTGGCCGGGACGGCTACTGGACTAAACTTCCGTCAGGATGTCTGAATACGGAAGGCGGGATTTCGGGAGGGAGGCGTTATAGTCCTGCTCCGGATCGTGATAGCCGAGCGGTACAACGAACAGGGCGGAATAGCCTTTCTCGCGCAGGCCGAACTCTGCATCCAGAACCGGTATCTCGATCCCTTCCATGGGCGTTGCGTCCACACCGAGCGCGGCGGCGCCCAGAAGGAATTGTCCGAGGTTGAGATAGACCTGCTTGTCCATCCAGTGCTGGACATCCTTGAAATCCTGCTTGTGCAAATTCACGAAAAGGGAGCGCCCGCCATGCATGGCCGGCTTGTGGGTTTCCCTGTCCGTATCGAAGCGGCCATCCTTGTCTTCCTGCTCCAGCACGTGCTGCAGATAGTCTTCATCCACGGCAAGTCGGCTGGCGAACACCACGACATGCGAGGCGTTGAGAATGGATGGACGATTGAACGGATACTTCTCCGTCGCCTTGGCAACCCGCTCCTTGCCCTCCTGCGTGGAGGCGATGACAAAATGCCAAGGCTGGATGTTTGTGCTGGACGGGCTGAAGCGTAGCAATTCTTTCAGCTTATCGACCGTTTCGTCCGGAATGCGACGGTTCGGGTCATACGCCTTGGTCGTATGGCGTTTCTTGGCATAGTAAGTGATATCATGTTCCATGAGATAGTCCTTTCAAGGATATTAATTGGAGGAAGTTGCGGGAAGTCTGGATCAGTTCCGGGTGGAGGTGATCTCGAAATGTCCTTCGCTGCGGACATAGAGCAGGCAATCTGTTTTCACGTTGCAAACGAACACATCTGCAGCGTTCGGCGCGCTTGCCACAAAACTGCCGGGCATGAGCACGTGCTTTGCATTTGCGCCGCCCAGTTGGACTTCGGGCTCTCCGGAGATCGAGACGATCTTCAGGTCGGCCCGGTCACCGGAAAGACGAACAGATTGTCCGGCGGGTAGTTTCACCAAGGTGCCGCGCGCACCGGTATCGGCTTCACCGCCCCAGAGAAATGCGACTTCAGCGCCGCCGTCCCGCTCGATCCAGGCGATGTCGGACGCGTCGAGCCAGACAAGGTTTGACCGGTCCAGATTTACCGGACGTTCGCCATTGTCGAATGCGTTTTCGGTTGGCTGAACGAGATACGGGCCTTCATCGATCTCGATATAGGCCATGTTGAATTCACCCTCAGCGGACGTGATGTGAGCTTCTCCAGCGGGCTGGGTCCAGAACGACCCCGCTGGCAGCCACATATTGGCCGCAGCCGGATCGTCATTGTGAATCCGTCCCTCGATCACGACACCTCGGTAGGTCACATTGTGAATGTGGGGTGGCGAGGAAAACCCTTGCTTGAACTGAACCAGAAATCCGGAAGCCCCGGCGGCTGCACGATCTCCCCAAAGCGTTCCGGCTCTCGGGCTCGCATCTCCCCTTGCGGGATTGAGAGGGCCCCAGTCCACATCCGAGGCCGGAACGATTTTGGAGGGCGAAGGCCCATCCTGAACCTGCTGGGCAGTGGCGCATGCCCCCATCATCGCGGCGAGCACCGCTGCGCAACCAAATCCTGAGACGGCATCTCTGAATGAAGCGAATGAGTTCAGCGGCATGAGTAATCCTTCCATGGGGCGGGTTGATCTTGGCGTACGGCACGCCAGATGGGTTCCATCAGTTGACGCCCCCCGATTTATTCATACAAACTGAATGCACAAGTACGCACAATTTTGGCCTATACGCACAGAAAGTATACTGTAAGACATGACCCGCTTCGAGAAATATGACTGTTCCGCTGGCTGCCCCGTGGAGGCGGCCCTGGAAGTGATCGGCGGAAAGTGGAAGGGCGTCACGCTGTTCCATTTGATGGACGGCGTGAAGCGCTTCAATGAATTGCAACGCGATGTCGGCAACGTCACCCAGCGCATGCTGACCAAGCAATTGCGCGAACTGGAAGAGGCTGGCTTGGTGCACCGTGAGGTCTATCCCGTGGTCCCGCCAAAGGTCGAATACAGCCTGACCGAGAAGGGCCAGACGCTGCGCCCCATCCTGAACGCCCTGAAGGCATGGGGCGAAGAGCACGTGTTTGCAGATTGAGCAGGCTGCCGCCAATCTCCCTTAAATTGCCGTAATGTGAGCGTGCGGGTGCCTTGATCCCTTGATTTCATTGCAATTGCGATGAAGGAGGGCTTTTGCCGTGACGCGAACCATGTTTGAACACCGTATGACAAGGCGGCCGGATCCCGTGCACGGATATGCTGTGGCTGAAAAGGATAGAGCGATGACGACTTTGGCACTGGTGGATGATGACGAGAACATCGTGGCGTCCCTGAAGATCTTCTTCGAGGCTGAAGGCTACAATGTGCGCACCTATCATGATGGTGAAGCCGCCCTGCCCGCCCTGACCGAAACCCCGCCGGACATTGCCATCCTGGATGTGAAGATGCCCCGGATGGACGGCATGGAATTGCTGCGCCGGTTGCGCCAGACATCGGAACTGCCGGTCATCTTCCTGACGTCCAAGGACGAAGAGATCGACGAAGTCATCGGCTTCAATATCGGCGCGGATGATTTCGTGCGGAAACCCTGTTCCAATCGCCTGCTGGCGGAACGCGTCAAGGCCGTGCTGCGCCGCGCCCGTGGCGGCGCCTCCGGGACAGAGGAAGGCGACCAGAAGCCGATCGTGCGCGGCAAGCTGACGCTCGACCCGAACCGCCATGCCTGCACCTGGGATGGCCATCCGGTCAGGCTGACCGTGACCGAATTCCTGATCCTGCAGGCCTTGGCGCAACGCCCTGGCTATGTGAAGAGCCGCGACCAGCTGATGGACGCCGCCTATGACGACCAGATCTATGTCGACGATCGCACCATCGACAGCCACATCAAGCGGCTTCGCAAGAAGTTCCGCGAAGTGACGGATGAATTCGACGCAATCGAGACGCTGTATGGTGTCGGCTATCGCTACACCGAATAGACAACACGTCACGGAAATCTATGTCGGCGGGGCGGCCGATACAAAAACCCGCCTCGTCGCCACCTATGCAGAGGAACGCCAGCGCCGGTTCGCGCAGGATGCGTTTCGCGACGCCCGGTATTTTCCGCATTACGCACCACGCCGCATTCTGCGTCTCGCCCGCCAGCGGGCAGACATGGGGCACCTGATCGTGCTGACCGGGCACAGCTGGGGTGGGGATACGGCGCTGCGTGTATTGCGGGCGCTGCATCCGCGCCCGGTCGATCTACTTGTCTGTGTGGACCCGGTGCCGAAATCACGCCTCAACCCGCCTCCGGCGCCAAGAAATGCCGCGCGGATCATCCATGTCGATGCCCGGCCGCGCCTGCCCAACCGGTCGGACCGGATCAAGGATATGGGCCAATGGGTTGGCGGCACGCTGCACCGGCGCCTGTCCGGGGCCGATATGCGGATCATTGTGGACCTCAATCATTTCGCCTTCGCCCAGATGATGCACATGCCCGGCGAGGACGGCGTGTCCGCGGCGGATCTCATCGACCGGATCGGACAGGTCAGGCCAGGCCCAGCCGCCAGGACCAGTTTGGCAGGCTGAGGACGAGCAGGATGAACCCGAGCCCGACCAGGAAGCTGAGCGGTGAATACACCCGGCGATTGAGCGTCAGGAAGGGCAATTCGGGAGTCGCGCGCTCGAAGGCCGGGAGCACACCGATGATGCCGCGCCCCAGAAATGCGATACCGGCGGCAAACCCCATCAGGGCCATCAGCACCTTTCGCGGAAAATCCGGCAGAGGCAGCGTGAAATATCCGCCCAGCCAGGCCGCCAGAACCGCCGCAGCAAACAGCCAGAAGGCGTTCAGCAGGCAGGACCGCAGGGACGGCATCCGGGTGATGCCCCGCCGGCCGATCACGGCCCGCGCCAGCGCCTGTTCATTGGCACAGGGAAAATGGCTGCCAAACGCCCAGAGCGTGTACAATCCGCCCACGATCACGAGGACGCTTACCAGGATGGGAGATATGATCTGCGCAATCATGACTTCACTCCGGCAGCCGGGCGGCCAGCGAAAATGCACCGCCCACTTGCTGTTTTCGCCATCATTCAATAGCCAGACACAAGACTAGCACAAGGAATAGGAAAACTTCATGGCAGATCCGGAAAACACGCTGCTTCTCGAAACCTCGAAGGGGTCGGTCACGATCGAACTGCGCCCGGACCTGGCGCCGGGACATGTCGACCGCATCAAGGAACTCGCCCGCGAAGGGTTTTATGACGGCATCGTCTTCCATCGCGTGATTGACGGCTTCATGGCGCAGGTCGGCTGCCCGCAGGGTACCGGCATGGGCGGCTCGTCCAAGCCGGACCTGAAGGCCGAGTTCAATGCCGAACCGCACGTGCGCGGCACCTGCTCGATGGCCCGCACTTCGGCGCCGCACTCGGCCAACAGCCAGTTCTTCATCTGTTTCGACGATGCCCGCTTCCTCGACCGGCAATACACGGTCTGGGGCCAGGTGACCGAGGGCATGGATGTGGTGGACCAGCTGGCCAAGGGAGAACCGCCGCGCAATCCCGACCGCATTGTCAGCATGAAAGTGGCTGCCGACGCCTGATCGGCGGCACATAGCCAGGCCAGCATGTCAGACCACAAGATCAGGCGAAAAGCATTCACGCGGCACGGGTCGAAGATATTCGGCTCGCGCATCGCCCGACTGATCTTTGCGTCCAACCTTGCCGGCCTGGCCATTCTCATCATCGGCGCCATGGTCCTGAACGAGATGCGCGCCGGTTTTGTGGTCTCAAAGAAGCAGGACCTTGTTGCACAGGCCCAGATCTTCACCAGCCTTCTGGGCGATGATGCGACAACGCCCGAGCCACGCCTGGACGAGGAAGCCGCGCGCCAGACCATTGTCCGCCTGAACCTGCCGGAACGTGTGCGCGCCCGCATCTATCTTCCCGATGGCGACCTGGTCGGCGACAGCTTCTATCTGTCGGAACGCGTCGACATTGACGCCCTGCCGCCCCTGCAGGAACCGAGCAGCTTTGCCCGCCTCGGCGCGAGCCTGTCGGAATGGGCCAGCCGGACCCTTGGCCCCATCATGCCGCGGCGCAGTTCCGACGCGTTGGTGGCCCAGAGCTTCGAGGAAGAGTTCGAAATTGCCGTACGCGGACAGGAAGCGGCCAGCCAGCGCTTCTCCGACCGCGGGCAGCGAGTCATATCGGTCTCCATGCCGGTGCAGCGGGTTTCCGCAGTTGTCGGCGTTCTGACCCTCGAATCGAACGATATCGACGAGATCATCCGCGCAGAGCGGGCCGCGCTGGTTCCCTTCATCGGCGTTGCCGTCCTGGTGGCTTTTGTCACCTCGGTACTCCTGACCCTTGGCATCGCCCGCCCGTTGCGGCGCCTGTCCGTTGCGGCAGACAGGATACGCGCCGGCACATCCGACCGGCTGGACATTCCGGCACTGACCCATCGCAAGGACGAGATCGGCGACCTGGCCGTCTCCATGCAGAGCATGACCGAAGCCCTGCTGGACCGCATCCAGGCAAATGAACAATTCGCGGCAGATGTCGCGCACGAACTGAAGAACCCCCTGACCTCCATCCGCTCAGCCGTCGAAACTGCAGAGCGGGTACAGAATGATCCCGTCGCCAGCAACCGGCTGCGCGAGCTGATCGCACAGGACGTCAAGCGGCTGGACCGTCTCATCACGGACATTTCGAATGCGTCCCGTCTGGAAGCGGAAATGACGCGCGTGCCAACCGAACAGATGGACATTGCCAGCTTCGTCAGCGATGTGGTGCAGACCTATGAGGCCTTCAGCCGGGAAGAGGGCGCGGTACAGGTCGGGTTTCGCGACGACACTATGGGCGCGCGGCTTCTGGTACGCGGCCGCGATGGCCCGCTCGGCCAGGTGGTCCGGAACCTGATAGACAATGCGCGTTCCTTCTCGCCTCAGGGGGGACGGGTGGACGTGATCATCGACCAGTCAAATGACGGACCGCAGACCATCGCCCGTATCATGGTGGAGGATCACGGACCCGGCATCCCGGAAGACAAGCTGGAAAAGATCTTCAGCCGCTTCTACACGGATCGCCCGTCCGGGACGGCCTTTGGAAACAATTCCGGACTGGGATTGTCCATCGTGCAACAGATCGTCAGCACGCATCGGGGGAAAGTCTGGGCGGAAAATCGCGCAGAAGGGGGTGCGCGCTTCATTGTGGACCTTCCCGCGATCTAACGGAACAGATTTGCTTTCTGCAATATACATTTCAGATGCCGCACATATGACCAAACATCCAACATGTGCTCATCTGCATAAAAATGTAGTCATCTGCAGCTAATACTGCGTTGTGGTATAATAATTGTTTGTAGCGGTACTGGACGGACCTATAGTCCAGCGGTGTGGTGTGACTTCAACAAGGCAAAACATGATCAAACTGTCTGAGAAGCAAATCTTCCAGCTGTCCGCCCTGCTGCTTGCGGGTGGGGCGATCCTGACATTGGGCATCGCCGTGGGCGAAAGTCACACCTGGCGCACGGGCTATGGCAAGGAGATCAAGACCGTCTTCTCGACCCTCGCCACTTATGGCGAAGTCATTCCGGAGGGCCGCCGCCACATGCCGCCGGACGGCGCCGTGCGGAAACGCACTCATGTTCACGCGCCCGAAAAGACCGTCGGATCGGGATATTATGCCATATCCGGCTATAGCGAGGATTTTGACGGCTTTGCCGTCTGGGTGCTGGATTCCGACGGCAATCTGCTGAATGCACGCAATGTTGACGGGAACCGCCTGAAGAATTCCGGGAACGCGAAATCGCAGGGCCCGCACGGCATGGAGATGCTGCCGGACGGCTCCGTTATCATCACCTATGACCAATTGGGCTTCATGGCGCGACTGGACGCATGTGGTGAGCCGATCTGGATTCAGGATGGCTTCTACCATCACTCCCTCGCGCCGGCAGAAGATGGAGGCATCTGGACCTGGTATGGCGAAGGATCATCCGTTGTCGAATACCAGTACATGGTGAAATTCGATCCCGAAACGGGCAAGGAAACCAAGCGTATAGGCCTGATCGAGGACGTGATCCGCACGTCGAAGGAAAATGCCAGCTATTTTGCCTACTGGCAGGATGCGGATTTCCGGACCTTCGAGGAAGGTCCGCATGACGTGTTCCACCCGAACGATCTGGAAGAGCTGACCTCGGACAAGGCCGACGCATTTCCGATGTTCGAGACCGGCGACCTGCTGATCTCGCTGAGGACCCTCAGCATGGTTGCCGTGCTGGGTCAGGACGGCACCGTGAAATGGGCCCGGTTCGGCCCCTGGCTGAAACAGCACGATCCGGATTTTCATCCGGATGGCACGATCACGATCTACAACAATGCTTTCCGCCGCGATCATTCCGAGATTCTCGCCATCGATCCGGCTACCGGCGAGATATCACCCTATCTGAACCGTCAGGACTTCCCGTTCAAATCGGAGTTCCGCGGCAAGCATGAGCACCTGCCCAATGGCAACATGCTGCTGACCATTCCCGAGCAGGGCCAGATCTTCGAACTGACCCGTGATGGCGACGTAGTTCTGGAAATCAACAATGTCCTGGCCAAAGACCCTCAATGGAATGAGGATGTCGCCAATGCAAAATGGTATCCGGACGATTTCCTGACGGAAATTCCGACCTGTGCTGCAACCGAATAGGTCCCGACTGGTCCCGACCAGTTGATGGTCAGCCTTCTCCCTGCCCTGATCTCAGCGCGTCGTAGAGCCGGTTCGCCTGCGCCAGAAGTGCTGGATCAAACACCGTCTCGTCAGTGATATCCTCTGCCTGGCGGAAGAACGCCGAGAAATCCGCCGCCGGATCATGCGGGATGTCGTGCCGCTGCAGTACGGCCTTCATCACGGCGTCAGGCGAGACGCGCAAATCGTCCTGCAACACAAGGTCAACTGTTCCTGCATTGCGCTGCACTTCCTCGAAGGCGCATATCCAGTAATGCAGCCAATAGTCCGGACTGTCCGGGTCATACCGCTCCGGATCAAATCCCGGGAACCGTATCGGCTTGTGCGCAAGGCCGAATTCGTAATGGCCGATGTCGCGCATGTAGCGTTCGACGAATCGGTCTTCCGTTTGCTGGCGAACGAAATTGCGGTGCTGACGCAGCAGGGAGGCCGCATGGGGCGCCGGTCGTCTCAGCGGCACGAGGATCACGCTGTCAGGAAACATGTCCTTCAACAGCGGCAAGCGCGCAATGTTTGCATTGTTCTTCGAGACATAGACACGGGCATGTCCGCCCCGCACGGCCACGATCTTCTCATAGGCCTTGCCCAGATTGCGGGCCTGTTTCGCGGTCCGGTCGCCAGCGCCCCACAGGGCGATTCCGGCATCCGTGTACTTGCCGGGCCACCACAGCTTCCAATAGACCTCGTCGAAGGCTTCCGGGCTGTCGAGATCGATTTCCATGCCATCCCCATGTGCCCGCTCATGCCGCTCCGTCTTGCGGGCCATGACGCCGGAAACGCCGTTCCAGACCACGGGCGCCGTGATGAAGGGCATGTCACGATAGGTGTTGGTGGCAATCCCGTCCTGGCTGTAGATCGCATTCAGACAGGCAGTTGTGCCACCCCGCGCAAGGGATGTGATGAAAACATGCTGCACCGTTCCCGGCTTGCGACCAAACAGTCGGTGCATGGCATTGTCGAAGGTAAACAGGACTTTCTGAATGGAGGGCACGAATGCAACCATGTGCACGATCTGCTCAGCCTGCGAGTTGGCCCCGCCCGCCTTTCCGCGTCCACGCAGCTTCGATACAAGCCAGACAAGGGCAAGGGCCACAACAGTGGTGACGATCAGGAAAACGGGATCTGACAGGCGCGCAATCGTGGCGGAGGCCGGCACAAAGCCGGAGCGGTCTGCCAGATAGGCCGGAACGGCAGCGGCGGCCGCACAGCCTGCAAATCTGAGGAACAGGCCAAAAGCGTGGGCAATCAGGCGCAGGCCGGCCTTCTGGACCGCGGCTTCCTTTTCACGTTCGGACAGGGTCTTGCTGGTCAGCGCAGCCACGCCTTCGGTGGTGACCCCGATGGCCGCATTCGCTGCCGGCATGATTCTCAGCAGCAGAAACGCGATCGCAAAGGCAGCGACGCAGCCAATGCTGACGAGAAGAGCCGCTGCGTCGGCGGTCACGTCAGTCCTGGTCTTTGCCGCGGCGCATCAGGCGCTTCAGCGGGTACCAGACAAATCCCACCAGCAACAACACAACGGCTACGCCGATGGCCACAATGATGGCGATCGTGCCCAGTCCCACACCCGGTCCGATATAGGCACTTGCCGGCAGTGCGACACTCAGCGCCATCAACAGCATCATTCCGTACCTGGTCATGCAAGACCTCCCCGATTGTCCGGCGAGACAGCACCAAACGCTGCCTGCTTCACCCGTACTTCTACGCATACCGCCTTAAAACACCGGTGAAAAACGTCAATCACAGTCCCCGTGGGCGAGAAACCGGCGGCGACCAATCAACGAGCACGATAAAAAAGCCGCGCCGAAGAAGGGCGCGGCTTCTGAATCGGAAGGACGAAAGCCGTGATTTTGTGTCAGCGGTTCTGGCGGTTCTCGATCAAGTCATTGACCACTTCCGGCTCGGCCAATGTGGAAGTGTCGCCAAGATTCGAATACTCGTTTTCGGCGATCTTGCGCAAGATCCGGCGCATGATCTTGCCGGACCGCGTCTTGGGCAGGCCGGGGGCAATCTGGATCAGGTCCGGGCTGGCAATCGGCCCGATCTCCTGACGCACGTGCTGGACAAGGTTCTTGACCAGAGCGTCATCCACATCGACTCCCTGACGCAGAGTGACATAGGCATAGATGCCCTGCCCTTTCACATCATGCGGATAGCCGACCACGGCCGCTTCGGCGACGGCGTCATGACTGACCAGGGCGCTCTCGACCTCTGCCGTCCCCATGCGGTGACCGGAGACGTTGATCACGTCATCCACCCGGCCGGTGATCCAGTAAAATCCGTCCTCGTCGCGGCGGCAGCCGTCGCCGGTAAAGTAGTTGCCCGGATAGGCCGTGAAATAGGTCTCGACGAAGCGCTGATGGTCGCCATACACCGTCCGCATCTGGCCGGGCCAGCTGTCGGTGATCAGCAAATTGCCTTCGGTCGCCCCATCCAGTTCATTGCCGTCGGCATCCACCAGGACCGGCTTGATGCCGAAGAAGGGATGGCTTCCCGCGCCCGGCTTCATTTCCGTGGTGCCCGGCAGGGGCACGATCATTGTGCCCCCGGTCTCAGTCTGCCACCAGGTGTCGACAATGGGACACCGGCCTTCGCCGACGACGTGGAAATACCATTCCCAGGCCTCCGGATTGATCGGTTCTCCCACCGTGCCGAGCAGCCGGATCGACTTGCGGGATGCCTGATTGACCGGCCCCTCACCTTCCCGCATCAGCGCCCGGATCGCGGTGGGCGCCGTGTAGAAGATGGTCACCAGGTGTTCGTCGCACACTTTCCAGAAACGCGAGGCATCCGGATAGGTCGGAACGCCCTCGAACATGAGGCTGGTGGCGCCATTCGCCAAAGGTCCGTACACGATATATGTATGCCCGGTGACCCAGCCGACATCTGCCGAGCACCAGAACACATCATCATCTTTCAGGTCGAAGACATATTCGTGCGTCATGGACGCCCAGACGAGATACCCGCCGGTCGTGTGCAGCACGCCTTTCGGCTTGCCGGTCGACCCGGACGTGTAAAGGATGAACAGCGGATCCTCGGCATTCATTGGCTCGGGCGGGCAGTCGGCGGAAATACCTTCGGCCGCCTCATGCAGCCAGTGGTCCCGGCCGTCCTGCATGGAGATGTCCGCACCGGTACGCTTCACCACCAGCATCTTTTCAACCATGCCGCCGGCAATGTCAGCTGCTCTGTCTGCATTCACCTTCAAGGGCACTTTCCGGCCACCGCGAACACCCTCGTCTGCCGTGATGAGGAATTTCGACTCGCAATCGGTGATACGTCCGGCAAGGGCTTCCGGGCTGAACCCGCCAAACACGACCGAATGCACCGCCCCGATCCGCGCGCAGGCCAGCATCGCATAGGCGGCTTCCAGGATCATCGGCATGTAGATGGTGACCCGGTCCCCCTTCTTTACGCCCAGCTGTTTGAGGACATTGGCGAACTTGCACACGGCCGTGTGCAATTCACGATAGGTCAGCTTGTGCGACTGGCCGGGTTCGTCACCTTCCCAGATCAGGGCCACCTTGTCGCCGCGCGACTCCAGGTGACGGTCAATGCAATTGGCAGAAACATTGAGGACGCCATCGGAATACCATTTGACGTGCAGGTCCCCGGTTTCCCAGGACACGTCCTTCACCACTGTATAGGGGGTGATCCAGTCCAGCCGCTGTCCCTGCTCGCCCCAGAACGCTTCAGGGTCTGCGATCGAGGCCGCATACATTTCACGATATTTTTCCGGGGTGAGATTCGCCTTCGCCGCAAAATCCGCCGGAACCGGATAGGTCTTGGCTGTCTCGGTCATCAATGACTCTCCATCTGGCATGTTTCCGTCCTCATTTCAGAATGCATACTTTGTCGAGAAGGTGAACCGGGTGATCGAGCCATCAGCTCCACTTTCGATCTCGCGGATGCCATGCATCAACTCGGTCCCCAGCGTCACATTCGGCGCAACGTCCCACAGAATGGCCCCGAACACCGACTGGACCGACGAGGTCACCGTGTCGGGGAGGTAATCCGGATTATCGATGAAGAGGCCGGAATAGCCGCCGCTGAAACGCGCGGTTTCCCCGAAGGGATGTCGCCAGGCAATCAAACCGCCATAGGACGGCACGGCTTCCAGATCCCCGTTCGGGTCAAGCGCTGTCGACCGGCTGGCAGCAAGGCCGACATAGCGTCCAATGCCCTCACCCCCCACCAGATTGAAGCGGACATCGTCCTTTTCACCGACATTCAATCGGCCTGAAACGCTGAGGCCATATCCGAACGCCTCGTCTTCGGCGGTGCCGAAATCGGCGCGCAGTTGGCGCGCGATGCCCGCAATCGAGACATTGCCGAACTCGCCGCTCATATTGTAGCGGGCCACAACGTCCGGAATGATGTTTTCGTCGCGTGATCCCGAGTTCAGGGTCGTCGTGTTCGGGTTCTCGACCGCAAACATCCAGTTGCCATGCGTGTAGCGTATCTGCGGCTGGCGCACGAACACCATGCCGTCGGACAGGATCAGGAAGCTGGCGCTTTCGGGAATGGCAGACGTGTTCTGGAAGGTCGACCATTCCTGCCCGACCAGCCAGTTTCCGTACTTCATGAAGGCCCGGCGCAGGCGTGGCGAATAGGAATTCGAGACCAGTTCATTGCCCTGGCCCGAGCCAAGGAAGTCCATCTCTATATGCGCGCTCAGCGTCTTGTCGCCGACCGGCCGCGAGGCGGCCAGGAAGAAGCGGGAGGACTCGGCCGTGAAGTCCGTGAACGTCATGCTGTCCCCGCCGATGGGCGTGGCGCCGGGGATGTAGAAGTCCCGCGCAATCGAACTGCCGGCGATGGCACCATCACTCAGTGAGGTGACATGCACGTCCGCATCCACAAAGCCGCCGAATTTCAGGGTCGTGTCACCAACCCTGAACCCATCTGCCGGAGGAGGAGGCGCGGCCTCTGGCTGGGCGGCGGCCGGCTGGATGCGGACGATCTCTTCCTGTTCAGCGCGCGTAGCGGCCAATTCGGACTTCAGGTCGGAGACCATGGCCTCGAGCGCAGCAATGCGTGCCTCGAGATCGTCCGTTTCCGCAACTGCACCGAGGCTGATCGTAAGTGCCGCCGAAGACAACAGCAGGGCCTTGAAAGTACGAGACATGCATTCCTCCCTCATTTTCGATTATGTGAGGAAGTATCCGCCGCATCCGGCCAGGCCGCCATTAGCCATTGGTGCTACGACAAAAGTCGTAGTGCGCTGCGGTCCGATCCATGGCATATTGGCCGGGTTCTGGTTACATCCACAGACTGCAAAAGCGGCACGGATTCGGGGAGGAATAAGGTGACACAGGCACCGCGCGTGCTGATCGTGGATGACCATCCATTGTTTCGCGACGCGCTGGAAACCGCACTCGTATGCGCCTATCCCGCCGGCGCAACGGCTTTGCATGCGTCAAGCCTTTCCGATGCCCTGAACGGCCTGCAGTCCGATACTGTGGATCTGGTCCTGCTGGACCTCAATCTCGGCGATTCAGCAGAATTCGAGGGTCTTACCCGGCTGAAGGCCGCAAAGCCGGATTGCCCCATCGTCGTCGTGTCGGCAACGGAAACACCGCAGGCCTTCGAAACGGCCCGGACGCTCGGCGCTGCAGGATACCTTCCCAAGAGCATGTCGCTTGACGATCTGTCCGCCGCGCTCGCCACGACACTGGATGGCGGCCATTGGTTCCCGGAATGTGTCGGCAAGGCGCTGCCGTCCAACAGCGCCGCCGAACGGATCGCCAGTCTCACTCCCGCCCAGCGGCGCGTGCTTGCCGGTTTGTCCGACGGCCTTCTCAACAAGCAGATCGCCTTCGAGATGGATATTTCGGTGGCAACAGTGAAGGCGCACATGACGGCGATCTTCCGCAAGCTCGGGGCGAACAATCGCACACAGGCCCTGCTCGTCTATCAGGAAGCAACGTCGCTCGCCGACTGAGCCATCTCTTGCGCACTCCCGGCCATCGCACATGCCTTCAGGAATTGACGAATATCCGACGGATTGCTCGGCTTGTGCAGGATGGTCACGCCGGCGGTCCTGGCCGGCGACAAGTCCTCAGCCGATGTGGCAGCGGTCAGCAACAATACATTGCCGTCATGGGTCAGGCGCTTGCGAAGCGTCAGGAGCAGGTCCAGTCCGTTCTGCCCTTCGCCGAGATTGAGATCTGCGATCACGGCGTCAAACTGTGCAGAGCGCATCGCGGCCAGAGCCTCGTTCGGGGTTCTCACACAATGCGCCCGACACCCCCATCCTTCCAGCAACCGGCTCATCCCGTCCACAATGGCCGGCTCGTCATCCACGAACAGGACACGCAGGCCCACCAGGTCCCGGTCTTCCGGCTCCAACGGTATCGGTGGCTTCGGGCGCGGGCGTTGATGGAGTTCCGCCATGGGTAAGGTGACGGAAAACACGCTGCCCCGACCGGGTGTGGACCGCACGTCAATGGCCGCCCCCATCAACCCGGCCAGACGCCGCACGACTGACAGGCCCAGCCCTGCCCCGCGAATGCCGGCATTGTCGGAATCCGCATATCGCCGGAACTCCTCGAAGATCAGTTCCAGACGGTCTGCCGGTATGCCGGGGCCTGTATCGTGCACCTCGATCCTGACGGCATCCCCGCGCCGCCGCGCTCCGACAAGGACCCCGCCGGACTGCGTGTATCGGCGGGCATTGGAAATGAAGTTGCGCAGGATGCTCTTCAGGAAATCCGGGTCTGCGTAAACGGCAAGCCGTGTCGGCGCGAGCCTCAGCGCCAATCCCGCAGCCTGGGACATCGGAAGGGCTTCATCGACCAGGTCTTCCAGCAATGGTCCAAGCGGCAGACGCACGGGAACCGCTTCGACCTGGCTGTGATCGAGACGGGAGATGTCCAGCAATCCCTTGAGCAGTTCATCTGCAGACTGAATGGATCGGTCGGCCCGCGCGGCCAGGTCACTTTCGGCATCTCTGCTCATCAGAGAGCCAAGATAAAGACGCGCGGCATTCAGCGGCTGCAACAAGTCATGACTGGCTGCCGCGAGAAAGCGCGTCTTGGAGGCGTTGGCACCTTCAGCTTCCTTGCGGGCAAGGGTGAGATCATCAGCCATCTGCTCAAGCTCTCTGGTTCGCGTCTTGACGCGGCTTTCGAGCAATTCATTGGCCTCGACGAGGGCACGCTCCCGCAATTTGTCGTCCGTGATATCGGCAAATGTGGTGACATAGCCACCGCCCGGCATGGGATTGCCACTGATGCGCAGGAACCGCCCGTCCGGGTTTCGGCGTTCATATGTGTAAGGACTTCCCGACCGCATATGACCGACGCGCCGGCGCGCTTCCTCAACCGGATCTCCATCGATCCAGCCGGTGCGGATATTGTGCTCGATCAGATCGGCCACAGGCACACCGACGCCGACCATTTCCGCCGGATAGTCGAATAATTCCACATAGGCCGTGTTCCACGCCACAAGCCTCTGATCGGAATCCACCACGCTGATCCCCTGCGGGATGTTTTCAAGCATGGATTGCAGCATGTGCCGCTCGAACCGGGCGGCCTGGGTCTTGTGATCCAGCATGGACAGAACGTCTGGCAGGGCCACATCGCTGCCGCCAATGGCCGAGGACAGCACGACCCTCGCCGAGGAGGATCCGAGGGCACTGGCCAGCAATTTTTCCGTGCGCTGAACCAGCCGCCAGTCTGCGGGCGCATCACCGGTCGCGACAATGCCGGTTTCCGCCTCGAACTGATGAAACGCATGATCAACCGCTTCCGGTGTGAGAAAGCGCGACGCCAGGGTCTTCAGTCCATTGGGCGACACCTGGAAGGCATGGCTGTCCACGGCGCCTTCCGCGATCTCGATCACTTCATCGCCGCTGACAAAGGCGGATGCCTGCACACGGTCCCGCAACCGCTCCCGCGTCCGCACCGAAAAGATCACGAACAGCGCCAGATTGGTTCCAAGGCTCCACAGGACGCCATGTGTCAGGCTGTCCTCTATCCGCAGGCCGAACAGCGCGTGCGGATCCAGGATTGTCGGCACAAGCGCGGCCATTGCCTCATAGCCGAAAATTGCAGGCAGGAAGAGCGTATAGACCCAGAGCCCCATGCCGGCGATCAGGCCCGCCAGCACGCCGGAACGGCGCCCCCCGCGCCAGGTAACCGCCCCAATCAGCGCCGGGGAAAATTGTGCTGCCGCAGCGAAGGACAACAGGCCGATCTGGGCCAGCGCCCCCGTTCCGGCTTCCCGGTAATAGGCATAGGCCAGCAGCAGCAGGACCACGATGACGATGCGGCGGGCCGACACGATGCGCGAGCCGGCATCGCCGCTGAGACTGGCAAACCGTCCCGATTGCATGATGGCCGGCACCACCAGATCATTCGTGACCATGGTGGACAACGCAACCGTCGAGATGATCACCATGCCGGTCGCCGCTGAAAATCCGCCCAGGAAAACGAGCGTCGCCAGAAGCCCGTTCCCCTGTTCCAGAGGTAGGTCGAGAACGAACAGGTCCGGCTGCGCAGCGGCACCGAACAGGCTGAGGCCAGCCATTGTGATGGGAACCACAACCAGGCTCGTCAGCAGCATGTAGAGGGGAAATACCCATCTGGCCGTATCGAGATCCTTCTGCGCCTGACGCTCGATCATGGCGACATGAAACTGGCGGGGCAGACAGATGATGGCCGCCGCCGACAACAGGGTCATGGTCAGGAAGCGTTCCGAAATGGAAAAGTGCTCGAAAGGCCGGGTGGCCACGCCGCCTTCCGGCACGCCGCCCTGCGCCAGGAGAAAGACGGACAGGACCGCAACGGCCACAAGCGCAGCCAGCTTCAGCACGGCTTCCAGTGCCAGGACACGCATGAGCCCGGAATTATGCCGTGTGGCATCCGATTGTCGTGTGCCGAACAGAATGGCGAAAATCGCGAGCGCAATGGCCGTCAGAAGAACCGTTTCATTGGCCGGCGTGCTGATCGTGCCGTCGGCGCCATAGGCAAGCGCCTGAAAGCTCATTCCGATGGATTTCAGCTGCAGCGCGATATAGGGCAGACTTCCTGCCACGGCGGCGAGCGTCGCGGCAGCAGCGACCGCGCGGCTCTTTCCGTACCGGGCCGACAGGAAATCGGACAGGGAGGATATGCCTTCGCGCTGTGTGACATCTCCGATCCGCCGCACAATGCCGGGAAACGCCACAAAGACGAGCGTCGGGCCAAGATAGATGGTCAGATAGTCCCATCCGCTTTGCGCCGCAGTGCCAACCGCGCCGAAATACGTCCAGGAGGTACAGTAGACGGCCAATGCCAGCGCATAGACGAGCGGATGCTGGACAAAGCCCGGCCGCGTGGCTTGCCGGTCGCCCTGCCAGGCGATCAGGAACAATCCAAGCATGTAGAGCGTCGTTGCGCCCAGGATCAGCCAGACCGGCATGAACACCTCTCTATGCGTCTTCCCCCAGCATACACGTCCTGACGCCCCGGCAAATGCGCCCTTTGTCTAAAGCCTCCGCTGCGGGCATGAAAAAGCGGGCGGCCCGGAGAGGGAGGCCGCCCGCAGCAATCACCGGGAAGTGGCGCGCTACTCTGCCGGGATCGGCGCCATGTCCTGATCGGCGATGCCATGCGGCGAGCGCTGTCCGGGAACACGGATGTCCTCGACCAGGTCCTGGATGTCCTGCGGTGGCGGGGCCGTGACAAGGGCCACCACGATCCCCACAGCCAGGGACAGGAACATGAACAGGAAGCCGATGCCTTCAGGCGACACGCCGAACCACCAGTTCGCAGGATCGGTATCCACGAACTTGAAGTAGTAGATGTAGCTGAAAGTCGAGACGAGACCGGTCAACATGGACGCAATCGCGCCTTCCCGGTTCATCCGTTTCCAGAAGATGCCCAGAACGATCACGGGGAACAGCGACGCCGCCGCCAGACCAAAGGCAAAGGCCACGACCTGTGCCACGAAGCCGAGCTTGGCGGTGTTCATCCCCATGATCCCGGCCAGGATCACAGCTCCGGCGGCCGAGGCCCGGGCGACTCGCAATTCGTCCTTGTCGGACATGCCGGTAAAGAAGGTTCGCCGGCAGAGGTCGTGAGAGATGGAAGACGAGATCACCATCAGCAAACCCGCCGCTGTGGAAAGCGCAGCCGCGAGCCCGCCTGCCACCACAAGCCCGATCACCCAGGCCGGCAGATTGGCAATCGACGGATTGGCCATCACGAAGATGTCCCGGTCCAGCTTGGTGACTTCATTCTCGTCACCAGCACGATACTGGATGATGCCGTCGCCATTCTTGTCCTCGACGCCAAGCAGGCCGGTCTTCTCCCAGTCCTTGAACCATTTGGGAGTCGGCTTGCCACCTGCAGCAAGGATCGCCGCAGCCTCGGCATCATAGTCCGCATCGTCTGCGATATAGGTCGACTCGTTCACCGTATCGATGAAGTTCAGTCGGGCGAAGGAGGCCACCGCGGGTGCCGTTGTGTAGAGCAATGCGATGAAGACCAGCGCCCAGCCCGCCGACACACGGGCGGCGCCCGGGCTCGACACGGTGAAGAAGCGGATGATCACGTGCGGCAGCCCTGCCGTACCGAACATCAGCGCACCGGTGATCGCGAACACGTCAAACATGGACTTGTTGGTCTGTGTGTATTCCAGGAAGCCCAGATCCTGCACGACCGTGTTCAGCTTTTCGAGCATTGCCACATCCTCGCCGCGCACATTCGAGATGAAGCCGAGCTGCGGGATCGGATTTCCGGTAATGATCAGTGAAATGAAGATTGCCGGAACGGTGTAGGCAAAGATCAGCACGCAATACTGCGCCACCTGGGTGTAGGTGATGCCCTTCATGCCGCCCAGGACCGCATAGACGAAGACGATCCCCATGCCCACCATGATGCCCGTATTGAACTCGACGCCCAGAAAGCCGGAGAAGGCCACGCCGACGCCCTTCATCTGGCCGGCGATATAGGTAAACGAGACAAACAGGGCGCAGATCACGGCAATCAGGCGGGCCGTGGTCGAATAGTACCGGTCGCCTACGAAATCCGGCACCGTAAACTTGCCGAATTCCCGCAGGAATGGTGCCAGCAGAAGCGCAAGCAGCACATAGCCGCCGGTCCAGCCCATGAGATAGACCGAGCCGCCATAGCCCAAGAACGCAATCAGACCTGCCATCGACAGAAACGACGCCGCCGACATCCAGTCCGCTGCCGTGGCCATGCCGTTGACCGTGGGGTGCACATCATGGCCGGCCACATAGAAATCATCCGTAGACGAGGCCCGCGCCCAGAGCGCAATCGCGATATAGGTGCCGAACGTGCCGACGACCCAGAAATATGTCCAGAATTCCTGTCCCATCGTCTCAGGCCTCCACGCCGTATTTCTTCTCGAGACGATTCATGGCGCGGCAGTAGTAGAAGATCAGTCCGACGAAGACATAGATCGATCCATTCTGCGCAAACCAGAAGCCGAGCGGCGCACCGCCAATCGAGAGATTGTCCAGCAGGTCGCGGAACAGGATGCCCGCCCCGTATGACACTGCAAACCAGATGACGAGCAGGCTCAGAGTCAAGCGGATCACGTCTCGCCAATACCCTTTCGCATCAATTTCCTTGCTTGGTTCCGACACTTTTTCCTCCCTGACATTTTTGTCTGTGCGGGGTTCCGCAGCTTGCAGGCTGCCGGAAGCAGGCGGAATGGAAAAGATGAACTTTGGTCTAAGGCGGACATGCGCAGGGACTGGCGCAAAGGTCTCAGTCTTCCCGGGAGGGGGCCGCCTTGCCGATGGCGCGGGCATGACGCCACTCCGCCAATCCGCCCAGCATCAGCCAGGCTGCCAGCGCCAGTCCGCCGACAAGATAGAGTTCATGAAACCCAAGCCCGGGCTCAAGAATGGCCACGGCCAGCCGGACCGCAAACACGAGCCCCAACAGAATGCCGAGCGCCAGCATGATGTGATGTTTCACGGGCAGATTCCTCCATGACCGAGCATACACCCACTGCGCCTGGCTGACAGGGTGGACTTTGGTCGTAGGCGGGCCTGCCGCCATACCCTTGCCATGGCTGGCGGGATGGGGTATCCGCGCGCCTTCAGAAACGGCGGCGCAAGGCCGTACGTGTCAGCTTCTTACCTCTCCAGGCAAACATGAGAGGCGGAGTCGAGGGCGAAAGGAAACAAGATGTCCAAATCCCAGATTACGTTCAATGTCGAATTGCGCGAGCGCACCGGCACCGGTGGTTCACGCGCAGCGCGCCGCGACGGCTTCGTGCCCGGCGTCCTGTATGGCGGTGGTGAAGATCCGGTCGCGATCTCGCTGAAGCGCAATGAAGTGCAGAAGGCCATTGAAACCGGCCACTTCCTGTCCTCGACCGCGACGCTCGTCCACAAGGGTGAAAAGCAGCTCGTCATCCCGCAGGCAATCCAGATGCACCCGGTCACCGATCAGCCGATGCATGTCGACCTGTTCCGCGTCAGCCGCGACCAGAAGATCAAGGTGGAAGTCCAGGTTCACTTCAAGGGCGAGGAAGTGTCTCCGGGCCTGAAGAAGGGCGGCACGCTCAACGTGGTGCGCCACACGGTGGAACTGCTCGTGCCGGCCGGCAACATTCCGGAATCGCTCGATGCCGACGTCTCCACGCTGGAAATCGGCGACAATGTGAAAATCTCCGACATCTCCCTGCCGGGCGATGCCGAGCCGACCATCACCGATCGTGACTTCACCATCGCAACCATTGCCGGCCGTACCGCCGCTGCCGAACCGGCCGCCGACGCCGACGAGGAAGAAGGTGACGAAGGCGAAGCCGCCGAAGCCGAGTCGGAAGACTGATCGGAACTTTCTGGTCTCGTGTGTCCAGCCTTTTGGGGCTGGGCACACAGCCAAACCCTGCCATGCCGGAAGAGGGAGGCCACATCGTGCTCATTCTTTCCGGTCAGGGAAATCCAGGCGAGAAATACGCAAAGAACCGGCACAATGCCGGTTTTCTTGTTCTGGACGAGATCCATGCCGCGCACGGATTCCAGCCCTGGCGCTCAAAATTCGAAAGTGAGATCGCGGAGGGCTTTGTCGGCCCGAACCGGATCAAGACACTGCTGGTCAAGCCGCAGACCTTCTACAATGAAACCGGCCGCGCCCTCTCCAAGGTCGCCCAGTTCTACAAACTGGCCCCGGAAGACGTCGTCGTCCTGCACGACGAGATTGACCTTGCGCCCGGACGCCTGCGGGTCAAGCAGGGCGGCGGGCATTCCGGGAACAATGGCATCCGGTCGATGATCGCCCATCTGGGCGAGAACATCCGCCGCGTGCGCATCGGGGTCGGCCATCCTGGCGACAAATCGCGCGTGATGCCCTATGTCCTGTCGGACTTTTCAAAGGCAGACCATGACTGGTTCGATCCTCTGAGCCGGGCCATTTCGGACGCCCTGCCATTTCTGGCCGAAGGCAATGACGAGCGTTTCCAGACAGAAGTGATGCGTCTCGCGCCGGCGCCGAAGCACGATCCGAAACAGGCGCGCTAGGCGTCCAGCTTGGCAAGCACGGCCTTCTCGGCCGCCTCGGCCATCGCAACCGCCCCGACCGTGCCATGGGCGGGCACAGGGCTGCGGGCAAGCCCCAGACAGGCCGCGTAGAACCCTTCGTCTGCTGCCCCCAACGGATCCGGCAGGTCGGCGGCAATGTCGACGCGCACCTCATACGGCGTCGTATTCTCCAGCTGGCGCGTCAGGAAGTCGATGGAGATCTCGCCGGACGGATACACGACATGCATGGTGCGCTGCCGGGCCTCGGCCGCGCGGCTGGCCATCAGCCTGGCAACGCCGCCGCTGGCATAGGTGAACTGGGCGCTGGCCTCATCGATATGATCCGAATGCACGCGCTTGCCGCTGGCCATGACACCTGTGAACTCATTGCCCATCATCATGGCCGCCAGGTCGAGATCGTGGATCATCAAATCCCAGATCACTGACACGTCCCCGGCCCGATTGTCCGGCGCGGGTGGCCCGGCCCGAACGGATTCGATCAGCAAGGGTGTCTCTTCAATCGCAAGCACACCCATGGCGCGCGCAACAAACCGCTCCTGATGGCCAACCTGCAGGATGCGCCCGCGCGCGGCAGCTTCATCGGCCAGGTCGCGCGCAGCCTTTCCGGTCAGGGCCAGCGGCTTCTCGACAAGAACATGGCAATGTGCCTCGATGGCCTGCCGGGCCAGTGTCTCGTGCCAGACTGCCGGAACCGCAATGACGACGGCATCACAATCCCGCAGGAATGCCTCGTAATCATCATAGCCCTTCGCACCGAACTGGGAGGCAATCCGAGAGGCGCGTTCGAGGTCGATGTCATAGATTCCGACGAGCTCTGTGCGCACGGAGGCGGCCGCCTTCTGGGCGTGGTAGTTTCCAAAAACCCCGGCGCCTGCCACGCCGACTTTCAGTGTAGTCATAACAGATTGGCCCTCTTGCCACTCTAAAGACACCGCATCGCCGTCTGCTGCAAGTCTTGCGGTCAGACCGGACTGACAAAGAGTTTTGCAGATTCTTGCCGCGGCCCCCTTCACACCCGAGGTCCGCAGGTCCACTTAACCCTCAACAAATCAGAGGAAGGAACCGCCATGACTGCACTTGTTTCAACCGAATGGGCCCTGGCCGCTCGCCCGGTGGGCATGCCGAAACTATCCGATTTCCAGAAGAAGACCGTCGACATTGCCCCGCCCGGGGCCGGGGAAATCCAGGTGAAGAATGAGTGGATGTCAGTGGACCCCTACATGCGAGGCCGCATGTATGACCGTGAAAGCTATGTCCCGCCCTTCCAGATCGGCGAGACCATGCAGGGCGGCGCGGTAGGCCGCGTCACCGTTTCCAATCATCCGGACTACAAGGAAGGCGATCTCGTCTCGTCCATGGCCGGCTGGCGCACCGCCTGGGTCGGGAAACCGGAAATGGCCATGGCGCAGAAGCTTCCGGATGTCGGCCTTCCGGAAAGCGCCTTTCTGGGCGTGGCCGGCATGCCAGGCCTGACCGCCTATGCCGGAATCCTGCGCGTTGCCGAACTGAAGGAAGGCGACACGGTCTTCGTTTCCGGCGCCGCTGGCGCGGTCGGTTCCACCGTCGTCCAGATCGCCAAGATCAACAATTGCACGGTCATCGGCTCGGCGGGTGGCGCGGAGAAGTGCGACTTCGTGAAATCCCTCGGCGCAGACCATGTGATCGACTACAAGGCCGCCGGCGGGTTTGAAGGCCTGGTCAAGGCGCTGAAGTCGGCGGCACCCAAAGGCATTGATGTCTATTTCGACAATGTGGGCGGAGATCATCTGGCCGCAGCAATCGAATGCGCCCGCCCGATGGCGCGCTTTGCGGAATGCGGGATGATTGCCCAGTACAATGAAACCGGCACGCCGGTCGGTCCGCACAATATCATTCAGGTCGTCGGCAAGCAGCTCAAGATCCAGGGCTTCATCGTGTCCAGCCATGCTGACATGCAGCCAGCCTTCTTCCAGGACATGGCGAAATGGATTTCGTCCGGCCAGATGAAATATGAGGAAACCGTCAAGGACGGGATCGACAAGGCACCGGAAGCCTTTCTCGGACTGTTCGAAGGCGCCAATACCGGCAAGATGCTGGTCAAGCTGGGCTAGTCATGTCGCGCCTGTTTGATGCCTATGTGATGGTGGACTGGAGTGCCGCGTCCAAGCCTGTGACGGGGAAGAACTCCATCTGGATCGGAATCCTGGCCAAGGATGCCCGGCTGAAGCTGCAATACCAGTCCGTCAACATCGAGACGCGGCTGAAGGCACGCACCTTCCTGGAAGGCATCATCGCGAAACTGACAGGGCGCGGCGACCGCGTCCTGATCGGTTTCGATTTTTCTCTCGGCTATCCGGCCGGGACAGCAGATGCGCTGGGCCTCAAACGCGACGGCATGGCGCCGTGGCAGGCCATGCACGCGCATCTGGCCTCGAAAATGAAGGACAGGGCGGACAACTCCAATCCGCGTTACGCCATCGCTGCAGGAATGAATTACGCGATCTCGAAGGGGCCGTTTCCGTTCTGGGGCGCCCCGGCCCGGGATGTCGTGTCGACGCTGTCCGACAAGAAGCCGGATTTCGAAGGCCGGGATCTCGCCGAATACCGTCTCGCGGAAATGCATCTACGTGAATCCGGCCGGGCCCAGCCGAAATCCGTCTGGCAACTGGCCTATACCGGCAGTGTCGGCAGCCAGTCGCTGACCGGCATTCCGCACGTGCACGCCCTGCGCCAGGCTCTGCCGGCCTCGCGCGTCTGGCCATTCGAGTTCGAGGCAGGCGACATGACCGAGGAGAGCCTGGAAGGCGTGCAGGTCGTTTTCGCCGAAATCTACCCGTCTCTGGTCAAGGCAAAACCGGAAAAAGGCGAGATTCCGGACGCCGCGCAGGTCCGTGAAATCGCCCGTTACTATTCGGACCTTGACGAAAAAGGCCTGCTCAAGGGGGGAATTTCCACAAATAACTCCCTTGACGAGGGAAAAATATCGCAAATTCAGTCAGAAGAGGGCTGGATTCTGGGCGCATAGCCCGTCTTTATTGGGGTTTCGACATATTCACGCCATACGAATCGTGGGTAAGTCGCTGCAACGGCGGGGGATCGCCGTTTAACTTTAGAGGAGAACCCCTATGAATAAGGGCGAACTTACGAAGGCTGTCGCAGCCGAATCCGGACTGTCGCAAAGCGATGCCGGCAAGGCCGTTGACGCTGTTTTCGACGCAATTGCAGGCGCCGTGAAAGACCGCCAGCAAGTGGCGATCGCCGGCTTCGGCACATTCTCGGCCAAGACCCGGAATGCGCGTACGGGCCGCAACCCGGCCACGGGCGAAGAAATCAAGATCCCGGAAAAGACATCGGCTGCTTTCAAGCCGGCTTCGGCTCTGAAAGACCTCTAGGATTCCGTCAGGACCGTTGGTCCTGATCCCGGAATTCAGACGGCGCGTCGGCTCGGCTGACGCGCCGTTTTCCATTCCAGCAGAACCGTCTGCAACACACCGGCGGTAAACACGCCGATAAACACGCCTTCCATCATGCCCCGCGCGCCCCGGCTTTCCACAATGCCGAGCCAGTAGCAGGCCGGCAGCATCACCAGGAAGAAGGATCCGATATGGATCAGGCTCGGCGACCAGACAATCTCCTGCGCCCTCAGGGCGAAGGATGCCGTGGCCTGTAGTCCGTCAAACACCGTGACCACAGATGCCATGACCAGGAGAGCCGCGATGCCGGATGCGAGGTGCACCCCATTGATCACGGCGTCTTCCTTGACGAGGAACCCGGCCAGCGTGTCGTTGAACACGATCAGGACAATGCCGAGGCCCACGCCCATCAAGATGGTCGCCGCCACGCCCAGACGGCCCGCGTCGCGCATTTCCTCGAGATTTCGGCGTCCGAACGCTTCCGCCACGCGCACGCTCGTCGCCGTGGCGATGCCCAGATAGAACATGAAGCAAAGCCCCATGATCTGGATGGCATAGCCATAGACCGAATTGGCCGCGAGGCTGATCCAGGTGGCGATCACAAAGGTCAGGTTGAACCCGCCCCACTCGGCCACATTGCTGATCGCGGTTCCCGTCCCGACGGACAATTGCCGCCCGGCCTCATCGGCAGGGCCAGCCGGTGCATTCTTCAGGGCCGGTGTCAGCAACAGGACCGCGCCGAGCAAGAGCAATGTGATAAACCAGCGCGAACCGGTCGTCGCCCAGGCGACGCCCTCAGCGCCCATGCGCTCGAAACCCCAATAGCCGCCGACCAAGGCAAGGTCGATGCCGGCATTCACGAACACGCCCAGATACATCACACAGGACACAAGCAACGGCCGCCGCAGGGCCTCCAGATAGTATCCGCAAACTGTGGAAATCATGAATCCGACCAGACCAAAGGACAGGACCTGGGTCACATCGGCCACCGAAGCCGCAACGGCTTCCGGCGACACCTGATCGACCACATCAGCCGGGGGGGCGATCTCGACAAAAAGCCAGCTGAACAAGGCATCGGCCGAGAAATAGACCACGGCCATCAGCAAGAAACCCAGCCAGATGCTGGTGCGCAGGCCGCGCCGGAAGATGCGGCCGCTCTCGTGCTCCCGGCCGACACCGAGCAATTCCGAGGTCAGCACCTGAACACCCAGCAAGACACCAAGGCCGAGGCCAAGCGACACGCCCATGGGCAGCCAGGAATTCAGGATATAGGGCAGCTCGCCCGGCGCGTGCTGGCCGAGCACAATGGCGTCCGTGACAGCCATCAGCATCTGCGACATGCGCGAAAACGCAATCGGCACAGATAGCCGCAACAGGTCTGCGATGTCGGCTGGCCGCGCCCAGGCGGTCCAGCCCAGGCGATGCGTGCGCATGGAACTGTCTTTCTTAGCCCGCTTTCAGGGCGGCAGCGCCGGAGGCTCCGACGGACTGGAGCTTCTCGGCGATCAGGAAGGCCAGTTCAAGGGCCTGTTCGCCATTGAGGCGAGGATCGCAATGGGTGTGGTATCGCGATGACAGGTCCTCTTCGGAAATGGCCTGCGCGCCGCCGATGCACTCGGTGACATTCTGCCCGGTCATTTCGAAATGCACGCCGCCCGGATAGCAGCCCTCGGCCGACAACACATCCACGAACTGGCGCACTTCCGACAGGATCCGGTCCACCGGACGAGTCTTGAAGCCACTCTCGGTCTTCAGCGTGTTGCCGTGCATCGGGTCGCATGACCAGACAACGGTACGTCCACTCTTCTTCACGGCCCGCGCCAGAGGTGGCAGGCCCTTCGCGACGCCATCGGAGCCAAAGCGCGAGATCAGCGTGATCCGGCCTGGTTCGTCATTCGGGTTCAGCGTGTCGATCAGGCGCAGCAATTCCTCGGCCTCCAGGCCAGGGCCGCATTTCACGCCAATCGGATTGCGGACACCCTTGCAGAAATTGACATGCGCATGGTCGAGCTGACGGGTGCGGTGGCCAATCCACAACATGTGGGCGGAGGTGTCGTACCATTCGCCAGACGTGGAATCGATGCGGGTCAGGGCTTCCTCATATCCCAGCAGAAGCGCTTCATGGCTGGTATAGAACTCCACCTGGGACATTTGCGGCACGCTGTCCGGCGTGACCCCGCAAGCCTTCATGAAGTCCAGGGATTTCGAAATCTGGTCAGCAAGTTGCTCATACCGCTCGCCTTGTGGACTGCGATCGACAAAACCCAGCATCCAGCGATGCACATTGGACAGGTTGGCGTAGCCGCCCTGACTGAAGGCCCGCAGAAGGTTCAGCGTCGCCGCGGATTGCGAATAGGCCTGCGTCAGGCGCTCGGGATCCGGCAAGCGGCTCTCCGGCGTGAAATCCATGCCATTGATGTTGTCGCCGCGATAGGATGGCAGCGTCACGCCATCGATGGTTTCGACCGGCGAGGACCGCGGTTTGCCGAACTGTCCAGCGATCCGGCCGACTTTCACCACCGGTTTTGCAGCGGCGAATGTCAGGACGACCGCCATCTGCAGGATCACGCGGAACGTGTCCCGGATATTGTCCGGGTGGAACTCCTTGAAGCTTTCGGCACAGTCGCCGCCCTGCAGCAGGAAGGCCTCCCCGGCTGCCACTTCACCCAGGCGCTGCTTCAGGCGGCGGGCTTCCCCAGCAAACACCAGCGGCGGAAAGCTCTTCAGCTTTTCCTCCACTGCAGCGAGCGCAGCAGAATCCGGATAGTCTTCCGGAATATGCATTGCCGGCAGTTGGCGCCAGTCTGAGGGGGTCCAGGTCATTTCGGTCACTCCAATTATGAGCCGCATTAATCACATGGCAGGCAGACGCTCAAGTTTCACCATAATTTCACAGCAGATTGCTGGCGGAATCATGATTTGGCCCTTTAGTAATCCTTCAGGCTTGTCGTCACCACAGGATCGCCCGACCCATCATGTCGCACGTCTATATCAGCCACTCCGCGAAAGACTTCGACGCCCTGCTGGAGCTGCATGAAGCGCTCCGGGCCGCCTCGATCCCGGACTGGTACGTTCCGAATGACGGTGCGTCCCGCGACATGGCCAATCAGTCGATCGATGATGCCTTTGCCATGATCGTGCTCGTCTCGGCGGCCTCGGTCCGCTCGAAGGCGGTCCGCCAGGATGTCGAGCGGGCCAGGGCCCGTGGGTTGAAGCTGATCCCCTACCAGATCGACAAGGCCCGCCTGAACGGCTTCTTCAAGCACGAAGTCCTGCCGCATCTGCGCCTGTCCTCGACCACGCCGGACGGCCTGCAGCAGCTCGTGGCCGAAACCCGTCAGGCCTACAAGCGCAAATGCCCCGTCCTGGCCGTCATGAACCTGAAAGGGGGTGTGGGGAAAACCACCGTCTCCAGCCAGGTGTTCGGCGCCTGGCAAGGCGCGCTTGGCGGGCGGATCCTGCTCGTGGATCTCGATCCCCAGTACAATCTGACCCAGACCTTCTTCGAAATGGATTTGGCCGATGCCAGCGCCGGGGCCGACCGATCAGTCATATCCCTGTTCGAGAAATCACGCATCCACGCCCGCGACGCGACCAGCCCTGCAGAATCCTGGCTGAGCCTGTCGACCGATCCGTTCGCGCCCGTGCCGAAGGAAAAGATCGTGCACGAGTTGATGGGGGAAGCCAGCCCGGGCGGGCGGCTGGACCTGATTACCGGCCAGTTCGAAATCTCGAAATACGCATTCGCATCCGACGCCCGGTCTCTGGACCTGATCAAGGAGCATTTTCTCCAGTCCATTGAGCGCTATCGCAGCGACTATGACCTGATTGTCTTCGACACCAATCCGAACGCCACCTTCCTGACACGGTGTGCGCTCGAGGCGGCCGACCGCGTGCTGGCGCCGATGCAGGCAGATATCTATTCCCTGCGCGGTGTGCGCTTGCTGAACCAGGTCATCCGCGACCAGATCGCGGCCGACAGCCGGCCCGACCTGTCCGTCCTGTTCAATTTCGTGGCCCGCTCGGAACAGTCCACTTTCGAGGCCGATGCCCGCAATGGCACCTACAATGCGGCTGCGGGGTTTGATCTGGCCTCGGCCCTGCTGCGCTCCGCCCTGCCCCGCTCCGGCCATCTCCAGGTCCGCGCGCCGCAGGAAGGCGAACCCGCCTGGAAACAATTGCTGATCCATTCGGGTCGTGGCGGCGGCCTCAAGCACATGCGGGAAAGCCTGAAGACGGTCGCCCTCGAATTGAAAACACTGGTCGAATCCTGACGGGTAATGACAACACTCCGCCTGCGCCCTAGTATTCCCGATGTGGAACAAGGGGACGTTCGGCATGGCAGCCTTCCGGTACATTCTGCTTCTGGCACTCTCGCTGGCAATCGCCTCCGCGGTCCGCGCTGAGGAGAGGCGGATCGCCCTGCTCATCGGCAATCAGGACTATCCGGCAGAAGTTGGCGCGCTGTCGAACACGCACCGGGATGTGCGGACCATGGAAGCGGCCCTGCGCGATGTCGGCTTCGAGACCCTGCCTCATTTCGACCTGGATGAAGACGGCATGGAAGATGCGTTTGACGCCTTCGAGATGCGCATCACGGAGCAGGCTGATGCCGGGCATGATGTTGTCGCCTTCTTTTATTATTCCGGACACGGTGCCGCCGCCTATGATGACCGCGAGGCGCGCAACTTCCTGATCCCGGCCCGCGAGACGATCAGGTCGGCCAGCCAGATTTTCCGCAAGGGCGTCGAACTGGAAGACGTGCTGGCCAGCCTTCAGGCGACGCAGGCCAAGGCCGTCTTCGTCGTGTCCGATGCGTGCCGGAACGAACTGAAATTCGCCTTCTCGAAATCGGTGGCCGAAAAGGGCATGACCCGCGTGTCCCAGCGCCCGGGCATGCTGGTTGCTTTCGCAACCGCTGCCGGCGAGACGACGCCGGATGACGGATTGTTCGCGGCCACACTTGCAGAGGAAATCCGGCGACCGGGCCAGGATGCCGTCGTCGCCTTCTATCAGGCGCTCGCCGAGGTTTCCGACAAACGCAAGGCCTCCAGCCGCCCCTTCATGGCCCCCGGAAAACTTCCCCGCGGCCTGTGCTTTGCCGGCTGCTCCACCGGATCTGCCCAGCCGGCTGAACCCCCGGAACCGGCGCGCAAGGCTGACTACTGGTTCACGGAAGATACGGAGTTTTCGCTGTTTCAGGAAAATGCCGTGCTGAAGGCAACGGTGAACGGACTGGAATACACCATTCTCGAATTCGGATATGGCGCCCCGAAGGTCGAATTGCTGAAGGATTTCAATTCCGACGGCACACTCGATGCTGTGGTTTCACTGCATGGTGGCGGGAATTGCTGCCCGGCGGACTATTATTTCGTTGCTGATATGGGCAATGGCCATTTCCTGGTCAGCAAGATCGAGGACATTCACGCCTGGGATCCGCCAACGGCCGAACTCCACGAAGGGCGCTGGGTGGCGAGATTTGTCTCTGCCAATGAAGGCATGAACACGGATGACTACAAACAGGACATCCATCTCTACGCCCTGAAAGGCGATACGCCTGAACTCGTACTGAAAACCTTCAAACGGGAAGCGACCGCCCTGGCGGAATTGCGCTCCAGCATGTTCGACGCGGATGCAGGCGCCGACGCCGTCCAGTCGATCCAGTTCGATATCGATGATGATGGCACCGCCGACACGCTTTCCTGCGCGTTCTGGTCCCGCTGGGGCCGTCTGACAGCATGCGAGGTGACCCTCACCGGCACGAATACGGCAATACCCGTGGACACATCCTGCAAGCGCCTAGGCATCCTGGCGGCCCGCAAGGACGGGCTATCTCTGCTGGTTTGCGATTCAGATGAGGTCCATGCCTATGATGCGGCCTCCGGCGCCTATCTTCCGCTCGGGAACGAGGCCACCGGAGGGCGTCCCTGACCCCCTAAACGGCCTGAACGTCGGGCACCCATTTCTGTCGCATGGTGACCAGCTCCTCGGCGGATGAAGGGTGCAGCGCACAGGTCCGGTCAAAGTCCGGCTTGGTGGCGCCCATCTTCACCGCGATGCCGGCAATCTGGATCATCTCGGCCGCATCGTCGCCGACAATGTGCACGCCGAGAACACGTTCGTCGGATGCCCGGACAACGAGCTTCATCAGCGTGCGGGACTGATCGCCATTCAATGCGTTCTTCATCGGCCGGAACCTTGTCTTGTAGATATCGATCTCGCCGAATTCCTTGCGCGCATCCGCTTCCGTCATGCCGACTGTGCCGACTTCGGGCTGCGTGAAAACGGCGGTCGGGATGTCGCTGTGATCGAAGTGCCAGGGCTTGTCATAGAATTCGGTCTCCGCGAAGGCATGCCCCTCCCGGATCGCGACCGGCGTCAGCGCCACGCGGTCCGTGACATCTCCCACGGCCCAGATATTGTCGACTTCTGTCCGGGACCATTCATCCACTGGAATCGCGCCCTTCCCGTCAAGCGTGATGCCTGCATTCTCGCAGCCAAGTCCTTCCGTATTCGGACGGCGCCCCACCCCCATCATGACCACATCACAGTCCAGGCTGTGGCCGTTCTTCAGGGTCAGGCGCAGGGGCAGGTCCGCCCCGTCGCGTTTCTCGATTGTCTCGAACACTGTGCCGGTGATCACCTGCACCCCCGCCTCTTTCAGGCCCTCATGAACTTCCGTCCGCACATCGGCATCAAACCCGCGCAGGACTTCCTCGCCGCGATAGACAAGGCAGGTCGGCACGCCCAGCCCGGCAAAGACATGCGCGAACTCAACGGCAATGTATCCGCCCCCGGCGATGACCAGATGTTTCGGCAAGCCGTCGAGATGGAAGATTTCGTCAGACGTGATCGTATGTTCCACGCCCGGCAATTCCTGTTCCGATGGGCGCCACGGGCGACCACCCACGGCGACAAGGATCTTCCTGGCGGTAATCGTCTTGCCACTGTTTTTCAGGCGCAGCGTATGCCGGTCGACAAACTCGGCCCGGTCCTCGAAAATCTCGACTCCGGCATTCTTCAGGTTTCGGAAATAGATGCCGGAAAGGCGATCGACTTCGGCATGCATCGCCGTCGCGAACTTCGCGTGATCGTAGGACACGTCTCCTGTCGACCAGCCATAGCCATCCGCCTTCCTGATGTCCTTGCCGTATCGGCTGGCATAGACCATGAACTTCTTCGGAACGCAGCCACGGATCACGCAGGTGCCGCCCATCCGGTACTCTTCCGCCAGACCCACTTTCGCGCCCGAGAGCGCCGCCAGACGCCCGGCCCGGACTCCGCCCGACCCTCCGCCAATCACGAATAGGTCGAAGTCATAGGTCACATCAGTCATGGGAGGGTCCTTGGATCTCTACAGGTTTCGCACCCCCATATGAGGCGCGATCATGAGAATTCAAACACCGTGGCCCCATTCTCATTGCCGATGATCACGGTCCGCGCCAGACCGATGAACAAGCCATGCTCGACAACTCCCGGCACATTGGACAGGCGCGCCGCCAGCGCCTCGGCATCGGGGATCCGTCCGCAATGGCAATCGAGAATGTGATTGCCGCCATCTGTCACGACCAGTTCGCCATTGGAAAGTGACCGCAATTCAACCCGCGGCCGGTCAATCCCCGAGGCCGCCAGCACGTCGTACACCAGCTTGGCAGTGATCGTGTAGCCGAACGGCGTAACCTCCACCGGCAGCGGAAACTTGCCCAGTCGCTCCACCTGTTTCGACGGATCGGCAATCACGACCATGTGATCGCTGGCATTGGCGATGATCTTTTCTCGCAACAGCGCGGCCCCGCCGCCCTTGATCAGCTGTCCCTGGGGGTCGACTTCATCGGCCCCGTCCACGGTCAGGTGAATGCGCTCCACCTGCTCGAACGGGATCAGTGGAACGCCCAGGCTGCTCGCCAGGCGGCGGGTCTGTTCACTGGTCTCGATGCACCGCACGACCAGGCCATCGGCAACCTCCTCGGCCAGCAATTCGACAAAGTATTTCGCCGTCGATCCGGTGCCGAGCCCGATGGTCATGCCGTCCTCGACATATTCCATCGCTGCGATCGCCGCGTTTTCCTTCTCGTGTTCGTTCGCCATCACCTCAGCCCTTTTTCCCGTCTGCCTTTTCCGCGGCCTTGCGGTCCCGGAAGCCCTTTGCCCATCCATCCATCTGCTTTTGCCGCCCCCGCGCCACAGCCAGGGCATCCTCGTCCACCGGCTTCGTGATCACACTGCCGGAGCCGATAATCGCCCCGCGTCCAATCGAGACCGGAGCCACCAGGGCGCTGTTGGACCCGATGAAGGCCCCGTCGCCAATCTTCGTCTCGTATTTCAGAAAGCCATCATAATTGCAGAAGATCGTCCCGGCCCCGATGTTCACGTCCGCGCCGATCTCGCCATCGCCCAGATAGGACAGGTGGCTCGCCTTGGCGCCTTCACCCATCCGCGTATTCTTCACTTCAACGAAATTCCCGACAAAGGCATCTTTCGCCATCACCGTTCCAGGCCGCAGCCGCGCAAACGGGCCGACCGAACAGCCGGTCCCGATTTCGGCCCCTTCCAGATGACTGAATGCCCGGATCATCGCGCCTGTGCGCACCGTCACGCCGGGGCCGAATACGACATTCGGCTCGATCACGACGTCTGCCTCGACCACGGTATCGTGAGAGAACCAGACCGTCTCCGGCGCAATCAGGGAGACCCCGTCGGCCATCGCGGCCGACCGGCGCCGACTCTGGAAGATGGCCTCGGCTTCGGCCAGATCCGCCTTTGAATCGCACCCGATCAGATCGTCCTCATCGCAACGGACCGCCCTGCACGTCAGATCTTCTGACCGCGCCAGCGCGACAAGGTCGGTCAGATAGTATTCGCCCTTGGCATTGTCATTGGTCACGTTCCGCAGGAGGCGGAACATGGTGGCCGCCTCGCCAGCCATGACGCCGGAATTGCACAGCGTCACGTCAAGCTGTTCCGGGGTCGCTTCCCTGGCTTCCACAATGGCTTCCAGATCACCTGCGCCCGACGTGATCAGCCGACCGTAGAGACCGGGCTCTGCCGCGTCGAAGCCCAGCACGCCAATGGCGGCGCCTTCGGCCAGGCTTTCGAACAAGTGCTCGATGGCAGAAGCTGGCACCAGCGGGCTGTCGCCATACAACACGACGAGATCGCCTTCGAAACCGTCCAGCGCGTCCTCGGCGCACCGGACAGCATGGCCCGTGCCCATTGGCGGGTCCTGATAGGCAAGGCTGCCTTCGCCAAGCGTGCTGCTGACATGTTCGATCAGCACATCCTGTGAAGGATGGCCGACCACCACGATGCGAGAGCACCCAACGCCCCGGGCCAGGTCAACCGACCAGTCGATCATGGGACGTCCGGCCACCTTGTGCATCACCTTCGGCAGGCTCGACTTCATCCGCGTGCCCTTGCCCGCGGCGAGGATTACGGCGGCGCGCTGTCTGGTCGGTGTGTCCACAGGTCTTGCCCTCTCGATTTCGCGTTTCCTTTCGCCTAGACCAAAGGCCGATCAAAGGCGAGACCGAAAAGGAAGTGTGGCGGGCATGTCGAAAACCCTGAACGGATGGACCATTGTCTTTGATCTCGACGGCACCCTGGTGAACACCGCACCGGACCTGCTGGACGCGTTGAACCATGTCCTGGCCCATGCCGACCTGTCTCCGGTGACACTCGACACAATCGAGACCATGATCGGCCGGGGCGCGCGCGCAATGATCGTCCAGGGGCTGCAGACCCACGGTATCATACCGTCAGACGCCGATCTGGACGCCTTCTTTGATCAGTTCATCGCCTATTATGCAGACCATCTCGCGGACAATTCCCACCCCTTTGACGAGGCGGTGCCGGCGCTCGAGGCGCTCGCAGCGAAAGGGGCAATCCTGGCCGTCTGCACCAACAAGACCCAGGCCCTGACCGACCGGCTGCTCCAGGCGCTTGGCCTCTCCCACCATTTCGCCACGATTGTCGGCGCCGACAGCGTGCCGCGCCGCAAGCCGGATGGGGACCATATCCTGCGCACGGTGCGGGCGGCGGGCGGCGAGCCAGCCCGAACTGTCATGATCGGGGACTCCCGGACAGACGAAAGGGCAGCCCGGAATGCCGGACTGCCCTTCATTTTCGTCCCGTTCGGGTACGAGGAGGAATCTCCAGATCAGCTCAAGCCGGATGTCGTGCTGACGCACTATTCAGAGCTTGTTTCCGTACTGGAAGATTGGGTCAGCTAAGCCGTCGCTTCGCGCTGTTCGCGCGGACGGTAGCTCGGACGGGCAGAGCCCGACTCGTTTGCAATGCGGCGGCGGGGCATGCCGTTCACCATATTGCTGCGCACATCAGTGCGGGCAGAGCGCATGGCGGGAACGAAACCGGCGTCGATCAGGTCGACATCCACTTCATAGCCACGCTCGGCCCAGTAGGCACTAATCTTCTCACGCAGGCGCTTTGCGCCTTCTTCGTCACACCAGTCTTTCATGTTTTCTCTCTCTCCAGGCTTTACTGTTATTGAGGCCTTTGGCCCCCGCCTGTCCTTCTTATTTACTACACGCAGCCCGTTGGCCGGGCCGTCCTTGTGTGACCGGAACATGACGGCCTTTTGCGGTTTTCTCAAGGCTAATTTCGAATGAAACTAGTGTAAGGTTTTTCGATGAACAGTTGTTCATACTGAACATCTGTTCATATTCGTGTCACGCGCAAGGAAATTCCCGCCAAAGTTAGAAAAAACTCAAATAACCCCTAAATACTTGTAACCCGATTTGGGTACAAACCCGTTTCGGGCTGAAATTTCGCAGCTTCTTCCCGTCAAGGATGCATGCGCAAACGATTGTATCGCATGCTAGGAATGCTTTTTTGCATGACAATTTTCGCGGGATTCGGGAGAATCACCTCCAACAGACATCCCCTCTTGACCTCGACTCGCACCCGGATTACGGGATCGGCTTCCTTGAATCGGGCGATTAGCTCAGTGGTAGAGCACTGCCTTCACACGGCAGGGGTCAGTGGTTCGAACCCACTATCGCCCACCATTCCCGTTTCCGGACAGCACAGCCCACGCCAGCAGCATCTTAACCATGGTTCCATTCCCGAACCGCAGTATAAGACTGTGCGATGAAATCCCTGTTCCGCTCCAAACCCATGACCATCCTGCTTGGCCTCCTGATCTGGAGCTGGATGGCGCTGATTGCCCGCACGGTCCGGTGGACGGTGGAGGGGGATGAGGCTGCCCAGGCCGAATGGGCCCGCCATTCCGGCATGGTGGTGGCAGCCTGGCATTCCCGCATCATGGTCCTGCCGAGCGGCTGGCACCGTCTGATGAGACGCTGGCCCGGCCGGATCGAGGGCGGGGCCATGCTGGTATCCCTGTCTCCGGACGGCGAAGCCGTGACCCGCGCCATCGGTCATCTCGGCCTGCACCCGGTCCGGGGGTCTGCCGCCAACAAGAAGAAGGGCAAGAAGGACAAGGGCGGCGTGCGCGCCATTGCCGAAGCTGTGCGCCTGCTCAAATCCGGCACTGCCGTCTGCATCACGCCCGACGGTCCGCGCGGGCCCGCAGAGATTGTCAGTCCCGGCGCCATCATGATCGCCCAGCGGGCCAGCGTGCCGATCCTGCCCTATGCCTTGTCGGTCAAATCGGCCACACGCCTGTCGACCTGGGACCGGTTGATCTTCCCCTGGCCCTTCACCCGCGGCGCCATCGTCTTCGGTCCGCCGCTCGAGACCAGACGCGACCTCGATCCGGTGGACTTGCAGGCGGAATTGCAAAAACGGCTTGATGCGGCCACAGCCAGGGCCGACATGCTGGCAGGCTATGATTCCGGGACGATGACGGACACCACACGGCAATGACTGCAGCGATCCATCTCTATCGCAATCTCACGCGGGCAGCCGCTCCCTTTCTGGGAGGCGTGCTGAAGCACCGTGCCCGCGCCGGCAAGGAAGACTATGGCCGCATCAATGAGCGCCTCGCCCGCAACCTGCCGCGCCGCATGCCGGGCGGCACGCTGGTCTGGCTGCATGGGGCCAGTGTCGGTGAAAGCCAGTTGCTGCTCGAACTTGGTCAGCGTCTTCTGGACATTCGTCCCGACCTCCTGCTTCTGTTCACCAGCCAGACCCAGACTTCGGCCCGCCTGATCGGGCCGGCCCTGCCGGATCGCGCCATTCATCTGATGGCCCCGCTCGATACGCCGGGCATTGCGCGCCGGTTCATCCGACACTGGCAGCCGGACCTCTGCATCTTCGGGGAGGGCGAATTCTGGCCCAATCTGATCCTGGAAGCAGAGCGGGCAGGCGCGCGGCGCGCCTTGGTCAATGGCCGCATGACCGATTCCTCCGCGACAGGCTGGCAGAAACTGAGCGGCGCGTTCCAGCGCCTGGTCGGACGCTTCGATGTCGTTCTCGCTGCGGATACAGACACCGCCCGCCGGCTGGAATCCCTGCTCGGACGACCGGTGCCATCGACCGGCAACATGAAATCGGCCCTGCCGCCCCCTTCGGCCAGCGAAGTCGAAACCCGCCGCCTGCGGGAAGGCTTTCTGGGGGATCGGCGCTGCATCCTGGCGGCATCCACGCACGCAGGCGAAGAAGCCCTCTTCCTCGACGCCCTAAAGGGCGCGGACGACACGGCGCTGATCATCGCTCCCCGCCATCCGGATCGGGGGGATGACGTCGAAGCCCTGTTGCGCGCCCGTGGCCTGCCCTTCGCGCGTCGCTCGCGCGGTGAAGTGCCGACGCCACGCACACGGGTCCTGCTGGCAGACACGATGGGGGAGATGGGCCTCTGGTACCGGCTCGCCGATTCCGTTTTCCTTGGCGGCGGCCACACGCCGGGTGTCGGCGGTCACAATCCGCTCGAGCCGGTCCGGCTCGGCCGTCCTGTCGTGACCGGTCCGGACGTCTTCAACTTCGCCACAATGATGGACAGTCTGGAAAAACAGGGCCTGATCCGCCGGCTCAAGACGCCAAAGGCGATCGGCAAGGCGCTGATGACCATGGCGGCGCCGACGGAAGATGCGCTGTCTGCACTGGCACAGGAAGCGGACGCGCCAATGACGCTGACGCTCGAGGCATTACTGCCGCTTCTGCCCGAACCGGGCCTGCTGCAATGAAGCCACCCTATTTCTGGTCCGCCGGACTTGATCCGAGATCACGGGAAGCCGCCCCCCTGACCCGCGCCCTGCTCACGCCGCTGGCCGCCCTCTACACTTGGGGGATCCGGCTCAAGCTGGCGCGGGCCGAACCGCCGCGCGCCTCAATTCCGGTCATCTGTGTCGGCAACCTGACGGTCGGCGGCGTCGGCAAGACCCCCATTGTGCAAGCCCTTCGGCAACATATCGACGAGAAAGACCTGCAGGCCGCCAGCCTGTCGCGCGGCTATGGCGGCTCCGAGATCAGTCCCCAGAAAGTCTATCCGGACTGGCATACGGCAGATATGTGCGGCGACGAACCCCTGCTTCTCGCGCAGACGGGCGAAAGCTGGATCGGCCGGGACCGGTTTGCCGGGGTCCAGCTCATGTCCTCAAATGGCGTTGATGTGGTGGTCATGGATGATGGCCACCAGAATCCCGGCGTGCACAAGGATCTGTCACTGGTCGTCATTGATGCGGCCGCGCCCTTCGGCAATGGCCACGTCCTGCCAAAAGGCCCGCTGAGAGAGCCCGTCACAGACGGCCTGGCCCGGGCCGATGCAGTGATCCTGATGGGCGAAGGTGACGTGCCCCAGCATGTCCGGCGCAGCGGGCTGCCTGTCCTGCGTGCGCGGATCGTGCCCGCCGCGCCGCCGCCGGAAGGCCCGCTTGTGGCGTTTGCCGGCATCGGCCGGCCGCAGAAATTCTTTGACAGTCTCGCGGCCAGTGGCGGCGATGTGCGGGACACCGTCGACTTTCCCGATCATCATGTCTTCTCCAAGGGGGACCTCACCCACCTGCGGCGCCTCGCCGAAGATCATGGCGCCCGGCTGATCACCACCAGCAAGGACCATGTCAGGCTGCAGCCCGGCGATCGCGCGGACATTCTGCATTTCCCCGTCAAGGCCGAATTCGAAGACAGCCACCAGCTTGACGCCTTGCTCAACCCGATCCTCTATCCGCAGGACTCATGACCCAGACCGCGCCGAAATACGTCCGCCCCAAGGATATCGATAACCGCGCCAGCTTCTGGCAGCGCGTCCAGTGGCGGCTGGAGACCGTGGCCTGGGATTTCATCTATTGGGGACCGATGAAACTGCTCGGGCCGGATCGTGCGTCGGATTTCGGCGGCTGGCTGATGAAGAAGATCGGCCCCCGGCTGTCCCAGCACAAAACCGTCAAGCGCAATCTCAAACTCGCCTTCCCGGACTGGTCTGAGGCCCGGATCGATGAGACGGCCCTGGCCGCCTGGGAAAGCGCCGGCCGTGTGGCGGGTGAACTGCCACACCTGCCCTCCATCGATCCGTACACATCGGGACGGGTAGAGATCATCGGCCTCGACATCCTCGATCGCATCAAGAGCAGCGATGCAGGCGCGGTGTTCATTTCCGGCCATTTCGCAAATTGGGAGATCATGCCGGCCACGATCACCCAGCGCCTGCCCGAAGCCGTCATGACCTATCGTGCGCTCAACAACCCCCATATCGACCGGCGCATCTCGGATCTGCGCGCCGCCTATGGCACACAGGTCAACGCGCCCAAGGGCATCGGCACGCGCGAACTCATGCGCGCCCTTTCCAAAGGCCACCCCATCGCGCTGATGAACGACCAGAAATTCAATGAGGGGATTGCCGTCCCGTTCTTCGGCCACGAAGCCATGACTGCGCCCGGCCCGACCCGGCTCGCCATGAAATATGGCGTTCCCATCGTCCCGGTCTCCACCGTCCGCACCGGACCGGCCCGCTTCCGCATCACCTTTCACGAGCCGTTCGTGCCGGAAACAACCGGTGACGAAACCGCCGATATCCGCCGCAGCGTTCAGCGCATCACGGATTTCATAGAGGCACAGATACGCGCCAATCCCGGCCAGTGGTTCTGGCAACATCGCCGCTGGCCCAAGGAGGCCTGGAAGGCGGCCGGCATTTCCTGAAATTCGGCCTAGCGGTCCGGCGTGTTCCAGTCCGCAGGCGGCACATGGCGCCGGCGCAGCCGGATGGCCAGGCCAAGGGAAACGCCCACCCCAATCGCAATGGTCAGGTCCGCGACGACCGTCAGCACAAGCGTGATCAGCAGCAGGACAATATTCGCTGCCTCTTCACTCAGATAGCCGCGCCATTTGTGCGGTTCGCTCATGTTCCAGGCGGTCAGCATCAGCAGGCCTGCCAGGGCCGGCATGGCCAGGTATCCGGCAAGCGGGGCTGCAAACAGCACGGCCAGCAAAATGGTGAATGCGTGGACAATGCCGGCAATCGGGGTCTTGCCACCGGCGCGCACATTGGTCGCCGTCCGGGCGATTGCACCGGTGGCAGGCAGGCCACCAAACAGCGCCGATCCGATATTGGCCGCCCCCTGCGCCATCACTTCCGCATTACGCCGGTATTGCCCGCCGGTCATCCGGTCCGCCACCATCGCCGACAACAGGGACTCCACCCCGGCCAGAAAAGCAATCACGAAGGCCGAGGGCAGCAATTCCACGATCCGGTCCAGCCCCACCCCCGGCAGACGGGGGGCCGGCAGCTGACTCGGCAAGGCGCCAAACCGGCTGCCGATCGTCTCGACCGGCAGGTCTAGTAACGCCACGGCTGCTGATGTCAGGCCCACCGCCACGATCAGTCCTGGAAATCTGGGCGCGATCCGGCGCAGTCCGGCAATCAGGGCCATGGTCGCCGCGCCGATGCCCAGAGCGTGCCAATTGACACTCGACCGCGCCGCCCACAGGGCTTCGACCTTGCCCACGAATTCGGCGGGCAGGTGTTCCACCTGCAGCCCGAACAGGTCCCGCACCTGACTCGCCGCGATGATGATGGCAATGCCAATGGTGAATCCGTTCACCACGGCTTCCGGAACGAAGCTGATCAGATTGCCGGCCCGCATCAGGCCCGCCAGCACAAGGATGATCCCTGCCATGAACGTGGCCAGCACAAGCCCATCATACCCGTGCGCGGCGATCACGCCGAACACGACCACGATGAAGGCGCCCGTCGGCCCGCCGATCTGCACCCGGCTACCGCCCAGCGCAGAGATCAGGAAACCTGCGATGATGGCCGTCACGAGACCGGCCGCCGGATCAGCCCCGGAGGCTATGGCAATCGCCAGGCTAAGCGGAATGGCCACCAGGGCAACAGTTACGCCGGCAAACAGATCGGCCAGGAAGAGCGGCCCGGAATAGGTTTGCAATGTGGTGAGTATCTTCGGTGTCATCCGCGCCCTGACGCGCCCGCGCCACTCCTGCACTCGCCCCGCTTGCCTACACCCGCGTCCCACAAGGCGAAAAGCGGTAAAATTGTCGCTGCCCGCCACCCCCGCAACCCAGGCGCGACTTGTGCAGCATTTATTACGAAAGTCCGAAGAAAGCCTGTGCGGCTTCATCAATGATGGGAACGGTCTTGCAGGAACAAGCCGTTAGGGTGGCATGCTGCGGCCGCACTCCAACTGGCCGGGAAATGCGGGTTCAGGGGCCTAAGTCATGACGGGATTCTCACTCCCCACATCCATACTGGACAAGCACGCGGAGTCCTCGCGGCAGGCGATCAACTCTGCCCTCAGCGCCATTCGACAGCATCTCGGCATGCCGATCGCCTACGTTTCCGAATTCGTGGATGGGGATTCGGTATTCCGCTATGTCGATGCGCCGGGGCTCGAACATCTCATCAAGCCCGGTGACAGCCGCGACCTGACGGAAGTCTATTGCCTGCACATCCTTGAAGGACGCCTCCCGGAACTCATTCCGGATACGTCGCAAAACCCTCTGGCGCTTGCGATGCCCATTACGCGGGAAATTCCCATCGGCGCCCATATGAGCATTCCGATCCATCTGGAGGATGGAACGCCGTATGGCATGTTCTGCTGCCTCGGGCCGGAGCCGAACACCAGCCTGAATGAGCGCGATCTCGAGACCATGCGCCTGTTCGCCAATCTGGCGGCCCAGCATATCGACAAGGATCATGAGCAGCGGCGGCGTCTGCAGGAAATGCGTGCCCGCATCCTCGACACGCTCGACACCAGCGCGTTCGCCATCGCCTATCAGCCCATTGTCGATCTCGGCCAGATGCGTCCGTCCGGCTATGAGGCGCTCTGCCGCTTCTCGGCCGAGCCCTATCGCTCTCCGGATGTCTGGTTCGATGAGGCGGCAGCCGTCGGTCTGTCGGTCGAACTGGAACTGGCCTCGATCCGCCAGGCCGTTCGCCGCATCCCGGAAATCGGACCGGACCAGTATATTTCGGTCAATGCGTCCCCCTCGACCGTGATGAGCGACCAGTTTGCACAGAGCTTTCTGTCCCTGCCGCTCGACCGCATCCTGCTCGAGATCACCGAGCATGCCGTGATTGACGATTATGACGCCTTTACCAAGGTGCTGCGCCCGTTGCGCCATGCCGGCCTCCGGCTGGCGGTTGATGATGCCGGCGCAGGCCATTCCTCGCTCCGCCACATCGTCCAGCTCAATCCGGATTATGTGAAGGTCGACATGAGCCTGACCCGTAATGTCGATTCCGACCTGGCCCGACGGGCCCTGATCGGCGCGCTCCTGTTCTACACTCGCGAGACCTCAGCCCACATCATCGCCGAAGGCATCGAGACCGAAGCGGAACTCGACACGCTGAAACTGCTCGGTGTCCGCCGGGGCCAGGGCTATCTGCTCGGGCGGCCTGCCCCGCAAATCGTCCGGACCCTGGACCTGTTCAGCGAGGCCTCCTGACTGCCCGACCGGCTGTTTTTTCCGGCGAAGCAGCCTAGATGTTAGGGATCATCCAGGAGACTGCCTTTCATGACTGTCGGTGAAATCATATCCCTCATCACGCTGCTGGCCGGGGCTGTTCTCGGCCTTTCTGCAATGTTCTCACCAGCATGGGCGAGCCGCATCGTGCGCCTTGTCGAGGACCCGGACCCGCTGCGGCCGGGTGGATACTCCGAATTCCGCGCCACCTATGGCGGCCTGTTCCTGTTTTCCCACCTGATGACGGCGATACTTGTCGTCAATCTCGGCAATTCAGACCCGGAAATCCTGACTTCTCTGGTGGTTCTGCCACTGGCTGCAGGCTGGGTCGGCGCCGGGGTCGGCCGCCTGATGTCGCGCATTGCAGACCGGCGCAAGAATCGCGAGCCCGGCATGATCCCGGTCTGGATCGCCTTCGAACTCATCTTCGGCCTTGCCATTGCCGCGCCCTTCATCCAATCCCTCTTCTAGAGCCAAACGAAAGAACATCCCATGACGGAGCGTCGAGAGACGGGCCGCTCGCGCCGGAAACCTTCCGGACCGCGCAAGCCGCGCCCTGCCCCCAAATCCCGCAAGCCAGCGCCCGATAAGGACTGGAGCGAAGGTGAGCGTATCGCCAAATACCTCGCCCGTGCCGGCATCGCCTCGCGCCGCGAAGTCGAGCGCATGATCGAGGAAGGCAAGGTCACGGTGGACGGCGTGAAGCTGACCTCCCCGGCCTTCAAGGTGACCGGCCGCGAGCAGATCCGGGTCGGTCGCAAGACTGTCCAGGCGCCGGACGTCACCCGCCTGTGGCGCTATCATAAGCCGTCCGGCCTGATCACCACGACGCAGGACCCTGAAGGTCGGCGCACCGTGTTCGAGGAACTGCCGAAATCGCTTCCCCGGGTGGTGACGGTTGGCCGGCTCGACCTGACCACGGAGGGCCTGCTCCTGCTGACCAATGACGGCGCCCTCGCCCGTGCCCTGGAACTTCCGAAGAATGAGCTTGAACGGACCTATCGCGTGCGTGCGCACGGCACCGTGACCCCGGAAAAGATTGCCGAACTCGCCAAGGGCATCACGGTGGACGGGATCGACTACAAGCCGATCACGGCCGTTCTGGACCGCGAGACCGGGGCGAACAACTGGCTTACCGTGACCCTGTCCGAAGGCAAGAAACGCGAGGTGCGTCGTGCGCTGGAATCCCTTGATCTGAAGGTCAATCGCCTGATCCGGGTCCAGTATGGCCCCTTCCTGTTGGACGATCTGCGTCCTGGCGCCGTCGAGGAAGTGCCGGCCGACCTGCTGCAACAGGCCATTGGCCACCTGATGAACACCGAACACGCCATCAAGACTGACACTCCGCCGCCGTCAGGCAAGCGGCCTGCCCCGAAGTCACGCCTTGGCAAGGGCCCGTCATCGGCTAGAGTCCCCGTGAGGAAACGCAAAAACAAAAAATAAAACACGGAGAGGATCATGGCCGAAGCCGCCCTGACTGCGCCGCCCGAGACCAAGATGGACCCGGGGCGGAGGATGAGTGAGGCGGCGGCCGCGACCAGCAACCTCATTACCGATCCCAATGTCTATGCCGATCAGGCACAGCTGGACGCCGCCTTTGCGAGGTTGCGCGCCGAAGACCCGGTCGCGTGGTGCGAACCGAACGGGTTCCGCCCCTTCTGGGCCGTGACCCGGCACGCGGACATCATGGAAGTCAGCCGCCAGAACAAGCTGTTCACCAATGGCGAACGGGAAATGCTGTCCTATACGGAGACGGAAAAGCGCGTGTACGCCCAGACCGGTGGCCCGCACCTCCTGAAAACGCTCGTCCAGCTTGACGATCCGCTTCACTACAAGCTGCGCCATCTGACCCAGGAATGGTTCATGCCGCAGAATGTGAAGAAGCGGGAAGACGCGATCCGTCAGATTGCGAAGGAATATGTCGACCGGATGGAGGATCTGGGCGGCGAGTGCGACTTTCAGCGCGATGTCGCCCTCTATTATCCACTGCGCGTCATCATGCAGATTCTCGGCGTGCCGGAATCCGACGAGCCCATGATGCTGAAGCTGACGCAGGAAATCTTTGGCGCGCAGGATGAAGACCTGATGCGGGACAAGTCGGTCACCGAAGACGGTGATGTCGAAAAGGGGCTGGCCTCGATTAATGCCACACTTGCCGAATTCTTCATGTATTTCACCAGCATGACGGCAGACCGCCGGGCAACCCCACGCGATGACGTCTCGACGGTCATCGCAAACGGCACGGTGGATGGTGATCCGATCGGACAGCTCGAAGCAATGAGTTATTACATCATCGTGGCAGCGGCCGGGCATGACACGACCAGCGCCTCAACCGGCGGCGGCGTACTGGGCATGCTCCAGAATCCGGGCGAACTCAGGAAAATGATGGCCGATCCGCGCGCCGTCTCGCGCACGGCAACCGATGAGGCCATTCGCTGGACGACGCCGGTCAAGCATTTCATGCGCACGGCCCATGAGGACTACGAATTGCGCGGCCGCAAGATCCTGGCCGGCGAAAGCCTGCTATTGTGCTACCCGTCGGGTAATCGCGACGAAGACGTTTTCGATGATCCGTTCACGTTCGACATCACAAGATCTCCCAACAAGCTGATCTCGTTCGGACATGGCGGCCACATGTGCCTCGGCATGCATCTGGCCCGGCTCGAAATGCAGGCAATCTATGAAGAGCTTTTCTCCCGCCTGAAATCGATCGAACTTGCCGGAGAGCCGAGCTTCATCAAGGCGAATTTTGTCGGCGGCCCGAAATCCATTCCCGTGAGGTACAAATTCTAGGAGACCTGCATGTCAGCCGAAGGAAAAACCGTCATCATCACCGGCGCCTCCAGCGGGATCGGCGCGGCCACGGCCCGGCGTCTCGCCGATGCCGGCGCGAATCTCATGCTGGCCGCCCGGCGCGAAGATCGCCTGAAAGCCCTGACAGAAGAACTCGGCCCCAAGGTCCGGTACCGGGTCACCGACGTGACGGACCATGCCGACATGCTGAAGCTCGGCGAAGATACGATTGCCGCCTTTGGACAGGTCGATGCCATCGTCAACAATGCCGGCATCATGCCCCTGTCTCCGCTGGCCAATCGCCGCGTCGCGGAATGGGACCAGATGATTGACGTCAACATCAAGGGCGTCCTCTACGGCATCGACGCCGTGCTCGCCCACATGCTGGAGCGCGGTGAGGGGCATGTCCTCAATGTCTCGTCCGTCGCCGGTCTCGTCACCAATCCGACATCCGCAGTCTATAGCGGCACCAAGCATGCAGTGAAGGCGATTTCCGAGGGCCTGCGCAAGGAGACGGCCGGAAAAATCCGTGTCACCACCATTTATCCCGGCGCGGTCGCCACCGAACTGGGGCAGTCGATCAGGGATCCGGACGTGTTGGCCGGCCTGCGCGACCGGTTCAACTACACGCCGCTCGCCGCCGGCGACATCGCCGAAGCCGTCCACTTCGCCATCGCCAGCCCGCGCAACATGGCGGTCAACGAGATCACCATCCGCCCCATCGAACAGACGCTGTGAGGACTTTCCATGCCACTCCGCAATGTGACCGAGACCTATCAGGTCGAAACCCCGCCCCACGCACCGAAGTACAAACCGGCTCAGGACCTCGTCCCGCCGGTCGACCTCACGGACCCGAGCGTCTTCTCATCCCGTGGCGGCTACACGCATGATGCCTTCACCCGGATGCGCGAACAGGCGCCGGTCATGTGGCATCCCGAACAGGTCGGTGCGGGCTTCTGGGCCGTGACCTCCTATGACCTCGTCAAGCAGGTCGAACTGGACCCGGTGACCTATTCCTCCCAGCGCGGCGGCATCCTGATGAGCTATGGCCTGCCGGACACACCGCGCCACCCGCTGCTCCATGCCTCCAGCCTGAACAGCCTGATCAATCTTGACCGCCCCTATCACACCACGCTCCGCATGGAGCACATGCAGTTCTTCCGCCCAGGCTATGTCGCCGAACTCAGAAAACGTGTCGACGTCCAGGTCAATGCCCTCCTCGACGACATGGAGAAACAGGGACCGGTCGTCGATATGGTGGAGAGCTTCTCGGCAGAACTGCCGCTCTTCACCCTGTGTGAAATTCTCGGCGTACCGGCAGAGGACCGGCCCAAGCTCGTCCACTGGATGCACTTCCTCGAGAACTCGCAATACCAGGCCCAGCAGGAAGGCCTCGGCAATGTCACCCAGGAACAGGTCATGACCTTCATGTCCGAGATCCAGGCCATGTTCGAATACGGCCGTCACATGCTGGCGAAACGGCGCGCGGATCCCAAGGAAGACCTCCTCTCCGCCATCGCCAATGTGGAAATCGACGGCCAGCCGCTCAGCCCGGAATTCCTCGATGGATCCTGGCTGCTGATCGTCTTCGCCGGCAATGACACGACCCGCAATTCCCTGTCCGGCACGATGCGCCTGCTGACCGAATTCCCGGACCAGAAGGCAAGGCTGTTGGCGGATGACACGCTGTTTCCGAACTTCGTGCACGAATCCATCCGTATGGTCAGCCCGGTCACCTATATGCGCCGCACCGCCACGACGGACACGCAGCTTGGCGCGCAGCAGATCGCCGAGGGCGACAAGGTGGTCATGTACTATGCCGCCGCCAATCGCGACCCGGACAAATTCCCGGACCCGCACCAGTTCGACATCACCCGCGCAAACGCCAAGGAACATCTCGCCTTCGGTCACGGGCCGCATGTCTGCCTCGGCCAGCGCGTCGCCAACATGCAGCTGGAAACCGCCTATCGTAACATTCTGCGCCGGTATCCGGATATCCGCTGGACAGGTGAGCAAACCCTTGCCCCCAGCAATTTCGTGCACGCCATTTCCAGCCTGATGGTGGACCTCGGCACATGACCACGCCGCTCGTCACCCGTCAGGACCAGGACGGACTCGCCCTGCTGACACTCAACCGGCCGGACAAGCTGAATTCGCTGACTGTCGGCATGTTTCGCGACCTGCGCCGACACGTGCTGGACCTCCAGGCCGACGAGTCGATTGGGTGCGTCATTCTGAGAGGCGCCGGAAAATGTTTCTCTGCCGGGCATGACCTTGGCGATATCGCCGAAGGCGAGAGCGTCCCGTCGCCGGGCTGGCATTCCGAAACCCTTCGCCTGATGGAGCGGTTGCCCAAACCGGTGATCGCCGCCGTGCATGGCCATTGCTATACGGGCGCGCTGGAAGTCGCGCTTGCGGCAGACTTCATCATCGCCGCCGAAAGCGCCCGGTTCGGCGACACGCATGCCAAATGGGCGCTGACACCGATCTGGGGGATGAGCCAGCGCCTGCCGCGCCGCGTCGGTGTGGCAACGGCCAAGCGTCTGATGTTCACCGCCGACATGATCGGCGCGGATGAGGCGTTTAGGATCGGCCTGGTCGAGCAGGTGGTCGCGGACGCAGACTTCGACGCGGCCTGCCAGCATCTCGCCCGCCGCATTCTTGAAAACTCGCCCTTTTCCCATGCCGCCAACAAGCGCCTGCTCGACGCCACCGATGCACGTGACATGGACAGCGGCCTGCAATGGGAGGTACTCAATTGTGAAGGCACCGGTCCGGACATGCAGGACCGGATCGCGGCCTTCACGAACAGGAGCAAGAAAGCGAAGACATGAGTGATTTCCTGATCCGCCGGGACGATCTGCGCGCAACACGCTGGGCGCCGGCTGACCTGCCCACCCTGCCGGAAGGCGCCGTCCGTCTGAAAGTCGACAGGTTCGCCCTGACCGCCAACAATGTCACCTACGCCACGTTTGGCGAGGCGATGAAGTATTGGGATTTCTTCCCCACGGCCGATCCGGCCGACGGTCGTGTGCCAGTCTGGGGCTTTGCCGACGTCGTCGAGTCAAAGGCCGAACATGTGAAAACCGGCGACCGCTTTTATGGGTACCTGCCGATTTCCGAATATTTCGATGTCCAGCCGGTCAATGTCGGCAAGCATGGCTTCCTCGATGGCGCCGCGCATCGCCAGGGCCTCGCGCCGATCTACAACACCTATATCAACACAGAGGGCGACCCGTCCTATGATGCTGAACTGGAAGACCAGCAGATGCTGTTCCGGCCGCTGTTCACCACAGGCTGGATGATTGATGACTGCCTGATGGAGACGGGCGACCCGGTGCCGGAAACCGTGGTCATCTCGTCGGCCTCCTCCAAGACGGCCATGGCGCTGGCACATTGCCTGAAACTGCGCGGTGGTGTCGACACGGTGGCCCTGACCTCGCCCGGCAATGTCGGCTTCCTGAAGAAGACCGGCCTGTATGGCCGAATCCAGACCTATGACGAGGCTGATGAATTGCACGCGCGCGGGCTGACCGCCTTCGTCGATTTTCTGGGTCGGCCCACCCTGACATCGGATGTACACAACGCCCTGAAGGACCGGTTGATCCGCAGCCTCATCATCGGTGCAACCGATTGGGAAGGCGACCGCACGCCCGTGGCCCTGCCCGACCCCCAGCCCGAATTCTTCTTCGTGCCAACCTATGCAGCCGAACGGGCTGCCACGCTGGGAGGAGCGGAAATCAATCGCCGCCTCGGCGCCGCCCTGAAGAGTTTCTACACGGCCTCGAAATCCTTCGTGACACCGAAACATGCCAAGGGCGCCAGCGCCATCACGAAAGCATGGGACAAGACGGTCGACGCCAGGGTCAGCCCGTCGGAAGGCCTGATCCTGTCACTCTGACGGCATATGACAAAAGCCCCCGCTGCGGCCAAACAGCGGGGGCAGGTCGCACACCTGAAGCGCTCTATTGGCGCTCCGAGACCTTGAACTCCATCCGCCGGTTCTTCGCCCAGGCATCGTAATTCTCCGCCCGGTCAATCGGACGGGATTCGCCATAACCCACCGGCGTCAGCGCTGACGCATCCACGCCGCGTTCGGTCATGTAGTCCCGCACGGCATCTGAACGCTGCTGCGAGATGACTTCATTATACTCGTTGGAGCCGCGGGAATCGGTATGGGCGCCGATCTCGATCGCATGGGAATCGCACAGCAGCGCCACGCCGGTCAGCGCATCCAGAAGCCGGTGGCTCGTCGCCGACACAATCGCCAGATTGCTCTGGAACAGGATCGACCGCTCCTGCATCGTCATGTCGAATGCAGTCTGACACCGGCGCAGGCTCGGTTCGCCATCGGCCAGTTGGGCCAGGGCCTCCCCGGCGCCGCGATCGCCGCCTTCAACGGAAATGCCATCCACCACCAGCGTGATGCCGGACGCATATTCCGGATTGTCCTCCAGCGCTGCCTGTCCTGCGGCAAACCCCTGTTCCTTGGCAGCCGGGTCCGGGGCCAGGCCGGTCAGCACGGCCACGGGTCCGTTCACATGCAGGCCCATCCAAGGATAGCCCGCATCGGGAAAGGTCCGCTCCAGAGCGCTCACCCAGGTCGTCGCAACCGGTTCGGGCTGGTCCGCAGCATCCATGTCCGGTTCCGGCTCAGGAGCGGGGGCGGGAACGGGGCGGCTGCTCGCCACCACAAAGGCGGTGCCGTCCCAGTAATACTGGCCCTCCGCCAGCGGCACACACTGAACCGATCCGGTCGCGGCGGCCTCGGCCGGCGCCTCTTCCTTTGTGCTGCCGCACGCCGCCATCCCCAGCAACGCCGCGCCCGCCATGCCAACTGCCAGCAAACGCTCAGGTCTCATCCGGCCATCCCTCTCATTCGCGGCCCACCAGCCGCGCACTCAACCAATCCGCCAAGTCTCGGGCGAATGCCCCGGATTGTCAAAATGCTTCGCGGCAGAGGCGAAGTCCGCAGCCCCTACTGCGCCTGCTTGTAGACCGTCCCACCCTTCATCACGAAGTCGATATCGTGCAATTCACCGATATCTTTCAGCGGATCACCGGTCACGGCAATGATATCGGCATGCTTTCCGGCCGTGATGGTGCCGATCATGTCGGCCATTTCCACATGTTCCGATGCGACCACTGTGGCCGTGCGGATGGCCTCTTCGGGCGTGTACCCGGCCTCAACCATCAGATCGAACTCGCCGGCATTGTCCCCATGCTTGGAAACGCCCGTATCGGTGCCGAAGGCCACGGTCACGCCGCCCTCGCGCGCCCGGCGCAGGGTTTCGATCATCATCGGTCCGATAATGGCGGCCTTTTCCCGGCTCGGGGCCGGCAGCCATGGCTCATCCACCCATCCGGTCACCGTCGCCCCCGCCAGAACGGTCGGCACAAGCACAGCGCCATGCTCCTTGAAAAGGGCCACGGTCTCTTCATCGGTATAGGTGCCGTGTTCGATGGAATCGATGCCCGCCTTCAACGCTGCCACGATACCGCCCTTGCCATGGGCGTGCGCGGTCACCTTGCGTCCCATGGAATGCGCCGTCTCGACAATTGCCGCCAGCTCATCATCCGTGAACTGTTGTTCCAGGCCCGCGCGCGTATTCGACAGCACGCCGCCTGTCGCGGTAATCTTGATGACGTCGGCCCCTTCCTTGATCTGCTGGCGCACGGCCCGGCGGCAATCATCCGCGCCATTGCAGATATTCTTTCCGGTGAACATGGCCATGACTTCGGGCGAATAGCCGTTGATGTCGCCATGCCCGCCCGTCACGCTGATCGCCTGACCGGACGCCCGGATTCGCGGCCCCGGGACATTGCCCTTTGCAATGGCATCGCGCAGGCCGAAAATCGCATTGTTCGACGCGCCAACATCCTGAACCGTCGTGAAACCGGACAACAGCGTGACATAAGCGAAACCCGCACCGTCAAAGGCCGCATCCACATCCGTTTCCTCGAAGGCCGTGATCCGCTCATTCGGCCCATTCTCGCCGGTAATGTGCACATGGCTGTCGATCAGGCCGGGCAGCACATAGGCGTCTTTCAGGTCGATCAGCTCCGCCCCGCGCGGGGCGCGCTTATAGCCCGCCTCAACGGACACGATCTTGCCGTCCTCCACGGTGATGGTCTGACGCGTCAAATATCCCTCGCCCGGTTCCGCCAGCACATGCCCGGCATGAATCACCTTGGTCTCTGCCAGCGCGGGAGCGGCCATCAGCCCCGCCAGGGCTGCACCGGCAGCGAGTCTCGTCATCGTCTTTGTCATGGGATCGGTCTCCGTCAGGGTGTCAGGATCATCTTCATCGCGCCATTTTCGCGCGCGTCAAACATGCGATAGGCCTCCGCCCCTTCTGACAGGGGCATATGATGCGAAATCGTCGTCTCGGGGGTCAGCTTGCCTGCCTGAACCAGCGGAATCAATTCCGGCCAGTGCTCGGGCACAGAGCAGGTCCCCGTCCGGAAGGTCAGATTCTTGATGAAGGCCAGCGCCATCGGGAATTTGAAATCCATCGTCTGGTTCACGCCAATACAGGACACCGTGCCCGCCGCCTTGGCCAGTTTCAGGGACAGATGGATCGCCGGGTCCGCACCAACGCATTCCACCACGCTGTCGCACATGCGCCCCTTGGTCTGTTCCTGAATGATCGCTGCGGCCTCGCCCGCATCCAGCGCGGTTGCGCCAAGCGCCTCAGCCATGGCGCGCCGCTCCGGCACCAGGTCAACGGCATAGACTTTCGCCGCGCCCATCAGGTACGCGCCTTCCACCGCCATCAGGCCAATCGGGCCACAGCCCACTATGGCCACGGTCGCGCCGGGGTGGATGTCCGCGCCTTTCAGCCCGTGCCAGGCCGTCGGCAGATTGTCCGTCAGCAGAACGGCCTGGTCATCACTGATACCGTCCGGTATGTGCGCCAGCCCGAAATCAGCCACCGGCACCATCGCATATTCGGCCTGAACACCCTGCAGGCCCGGCCCCAGACCATAGCAGCGGCCCGCATGGTTCGCGCACGCATTCATGTTGCCGGACATGCACGGCACGCAGCTGCCACATCCCACGGCGGCCGAGATCATCACCTTGTCGCCCGCCTTGAAGCGCGACACGCCGCTACCGGTCTCAACCACTTCGCCAACGGCTTCATGCCCGACGCAATAGCCGGTCTCCTCGCTGAAGCCATGCCCCTGATAGATGTGCAGATCCGATCCGCAGATGCCGCAAGCGGTCACTTTCACAATCGCGCTGCGCGTGTCTTCCGGTTTCAGCTCCGGCGCATCGCCATAGGCAATGTCGCGCGTCCCCTGATACAGCAATCCCTTCATGATGCGTCTCCTCAGGCCGGCAGGCGGTCGGCAGGATAATGCGGATAACTCGCTTTCATCACCCCGTGATTCAACAGCATCTCGGCCACCTGTTTCTCGCCCGCTGCATCAAGGAAGCGCGTGCGGATCCAGTAATTTTCCACCCGGCGGCTTTCCGACAGCGCCACGACTTCACGGCGCAGCATATAGGTTTCTCCCACCAGGAGCGGTCCGTCGATCATGCGGATTTCCAGATCGGCGAACAGTCCGATGGCCGGTTGCTTGACCGGAAACTTCGAATTCCGGTTGGAATAATTGCCCAGCACACTGACCATTTCCAGCGGCACGACCGGCTTGCCCCATTTCGACGCCGCTGCATCATGATAGATGTCCATCGGCTCGGTGATCACCTTCAGCTTGTCCGCCAGCGAGAAGGGATAGAGATTACCCATATGCTGGTCCGGCCCCATTGTGACCACTTCATCGGCCGCGCCCGTCATGCCGACATGCAGATCCGCCAGGATGACCAAATCCCCTGCCGGCCGCAGTTTCGCCATCCGCCCTTCCAGCAGGGTCTCGCCATGATCGGGCCCGATCGATGCGCTCGCCTCCAGCACCGGTGTGCCGTCCTCCTTGAACGCCCGGCACATCGTCCGTGTCGCGCCCGCCTCCGGACGGTCGACCTCGACCCGTACCTTCTCGCCTTCGAACACCATGTTCAGGAAGTGGCTGGAAAAACAGCCCCGCTCCAGCCAGGCATCTCCCCAGATTTCGACGAGATAAGGCACGAATTGCGAGAAATGCGTCGGCCCTTCAATCGGTCCGGCCTTGATGCCCAGGCGTTCGGCCTCGCTGTCATCATGCAGGCTCTTGTGCCCGTCATAGGACTGGTCCTGCAGCATCTGTGCGGGCGCGCGCAACGGCCCCTTGATCGTCTCTGTCATGTTTCCTCCGGTTTTCATCGTCTCTTATCTCGTGCCTGCGGGCAAGGTGTGCGGGCGTGCCATGAACCCGGTCTGGCTGGCCGTGGTCAGCAGGGTTCCGTTCTGGTCGAACTGATGCAGCGTTCCGTGCGCCACACCGGACGAAAAGCCCGACATGCGGGTGACATTCAGCACCCAGTCCGAGCCTGCCGGGGCATGCATGCGCACCGTATTGTCCAGGCTGCGGCCGCCGCGCGTCTTGGAATGCGCGCCCAGGAAGAAATCCGACATCAGCGCCAGCAAGGGCGCGTCCGGAATGCCGGCATCCCTCACCCGCACCCAGACATGCTCCTCGCCGGTTTCGTCATTCTGATACGCTTCGCGCCGTTCAATGCGTCCAGCCAGATTGTCGGGCCGGGCAAAGGGAATGTCGTGGCTCGGCGCGCACTCCATCGGTGCGGGCACGTCCGGCATCTGCGCAAACTGGTGACCTTCTGCCTCCGGAACGCCGCCCAACGCGGCCGCCATGTGCACAACCACGCGCGTCCCGGCCGTCAGGTCCGCCACCGCCTGCGTCGCGGACCGGCCTTCCGCCAGCCGTGTGACGGCAATGTCCAGGTCGGAGCCCAGCCCCGTGGCGCCCGCAAACTGCACGGTCGCCCAGAGAAGCGGCAATCCGGTTGCTGTCTCCAGCGCATGGATACAGGCCGCCATGGACACGCCGCCCATCAGGAACTGGCTCTCATAGGGGCCGACACACGCCGCCTGCGGCACCGTATAGGTGAACCTGTCCCGGTCCGTCGCCGATTGAGTGGGCACCCAGAATGCGCCCGGTGCGTGATCGCCGTCAGCCATCATTGGTCTCCCTTTGCGTCGATCTCCGTTTCGGGTCCAGACGCGTTGCGATGATCGCCAGAACGAGCAGCGCGGCAGACATACCCAGCGCCATGCTGGCCGTGCCGGTCCAGCCCCAGATCTCGTAGACGCTCGTGCCCAGCCAGCTGCCCAGTCCGCCGCCGATGAACATGAGGATGATATAGGCCGTCATCAGGCGGGTGCGCACATCCGGCGGCTGGTTGAGAAAGGTCATCCGCCCCGTCACATCGATCAGCGGCCCCACGACATTCATCAGCATCAGCGGGACAAGCAGCGTCCAGACATTCTGGCCCGCAACGCCCAGCAGACAGACGCCGGTAAACTGCACCAGCGCAACGATCGCCCGCAATCTGCGGGGCCCGATCCGGTCCGCCCATCTGCCAAGGATGGGAGTCGTGAACATGTTGATCAGGCCCAGCGCCGCCAGATAGCCGACCACATCGGCGCCATAGCCCATTTCCGGACTCGTCAGGTACAGGCCCAGACCCAGCCAGACAGCCAGGAAGATGCCGAAGGCCAGCCCCTGCATCATGCCGGACAGCACCACTTCGGGGTGCCGCCGCACGACCGGGAACAGGGACAGGATCAGAGAGACATAGCCCTGGCGTTCGCCCGCGCCGCCGCGCGTCTGGCGTGCATCCATGATCCGGGGCAGCAACAGGGTCACGGCCGCCATCAGCGCCGTGGCAACATAGTACACGCTGCGCCAGCCATAATGCTCGCCCAGCCAGCCGCCGCCCACGCGCGCGACGAGGATCCCGCTGATCACGCCCGTCGTCAGCGTGGCCGTGGTATGCCCCAGCCGCGCCAGCGACACGCGTTTCGACGCATAGGCCGGCAGCAGATAGGGCGTGATGGTCGAGAATCCGAGAAAGGTGGATCCCGCCACGAAGACCCGGAAATCGGTCGCAAACGCCATCATCGCCATGCCCAGGAACTGGCCTGCGGCAAACACCGTCGCCAGCGTCCGGTTGCTGAACCGGTCCCCCAGAGGCAGCAGCAGGAAGATGCCAAGGGCCAGCGCAATCTGGTTCAGCGCCGGGACAAGCCCGATCTCCGAGGCCGATACGCCGAAATCATCCGCCACCAGCGCGATGATCGGGTGGATGTAGTAGGCATTTGCCGTCACCACCGCGCAGGCAAGCGTCAGCAGCCACAGATCGCGGCCGCTCAATGCTCGGTACTCGGCCTCGCTGCCCGGCGGGCCGGGCGGCGCAGAGCTCACCCGGGCATCCCGGCTCGGCGCGCATATTCGGCGGCAAACTTCGCCAGCGGCACGACGCGCGCTGCATTCGATTCGGCATTCGCGCTGTTGGCCGTGCCATCACGCACCCGGCCGATAATGCCCTGCAGGATGCCCGCAAGACGGAAGCCATTGTAGGCGAAGTAATAGTCGAGCTCCGGCAGGCCATCGCGGCCCGTATGCTTGCAATAGAGATCGACATATTCGTCCATCGTCGGAATGCCCCAGGCCTTGAGGTCGTCAATCGCCATGATCGATCCACGCGAGGAATCGCCCGGCGGCATCACCCAGTTCATCAAATGATAGGAGAAGTCCGCCAGCGGGTCGCCCAGCGTGCAGAGCTCCCAGTCCAGCACGGCGATCACGCGCGGCTCGGTCGGGTGCAGCACCATATTGTCCAGGCGATAGTCGCCGTGCACGATGGTGGTCTTGTCGCCCGGCGGAATGTTGTTGGGCAGCCATTCGATCAGCTGTTCCATCTCCGGGATGTGCTGGGTCTCGGAGGCCTTGTACTGTTTCGTCCAGCGATGAATCTGGCGGGCCACATAGTCGCCCTCCTTGCCGAAGCCTTCGAGGCCCGCCGCGCGCCAGTCAACATTGTGCAGGTCCGCAAAGGTCTTCACCTTCGCCTCATAGATCGCGCGGCGCTCGGCCGGCTCGTAATCCGGCAGCGTGCCATCCCACAGGATGCGGCCTTCCACCATGTCCATGACATAGAACATCGTGCCGACCACACTCTCATCGGTGCACAGGCCATAGGGCCGCGCCACCGGATAGCCGAGCGGGTAGAGCGCGGAAATCACGCGATATTCCCGGTCGACCGCGTGGGCGCTGGGCAACAGCTTGCCGGGCGGCTTGCGGCGCATGACGTATTTCTTGTTCGGCGTCACCAGCTGATAGGTCGGGTTGGACTGGCCACCCTTGAACTGGCGCACTTCGAGCGGCCCCTGATAGCCTTCGACATTCGCTTCCATCCAGGCGGCGAGCTTTGCCTCATCGAACTTGTGAGTGTCCGCGACAGGCTTGGTGCCTGTGAACATTTCCGCAGCGGTTTCTCCCTCGGCCATTTTTCGCCCTCTTTTCTACAATTTTTCCTGCCACACCATACTCACGGCTTACGCGACGCCAAGGCCTTCCGCGACGTCCGCATCCGCCACTTGGAAAGAAAGGTTCGCATCGTGCGAAACATGGAGACCCTTGCCCGAACCCTTGCCTATCTGACGATAGCGCTGCTCACCCTCATCGCCGTGCTGAACGTCGTGCTTGTGCGGGAACTCGTTCCGGGGCTCCGATATCTGAAACGCGTCCTTGACCGGTCCGGCCGCCCGGCTTCCCGGTACACGGTCCGCACACTCGAAAGCCCGATTGTCCATGCGCCGCTTCCTGACCCTGCTCTACCTCTTCTGCCTGCCGCACCTGTCACACGCCGCAGAGATCGATCCGGATCGCCTGATCCGGCCTGAATTGCTGGGCAAGGCGGTGAAGGCGATGAGCCGGCATGCCGCCCATGCCAATCCCCACCACCTGGTCGTGGTGGACTACAGCCTCCACTCCTCGAAAAAGCGCCTCTTCGTCGTCAATCTGGAGACGGGCCAGGTCAGCGCCTACCGCACGACTCATGGCCGGGGCTCCGACCGGGATCATGACGGGTATCTCGACCGCTTCTCGGATGTGCCCGGCTCCGGGGCCAGCCCTAGGGGCGCCTATCTCACGGCGGAGGAATACTACGGCAAGCATGGCCGGTCCCTGCGCCTTGACGGGCTGGACCCGACCAATGCCAATGCCCGCCGCCGCGCCATTGTCATCCACGCCGCCGCCTATGCCGAACCCTCGATGATACGGGCCCAGGGCAAGCTCGGCCGCTCTCTGGGCTGCATCGCGGTCTCCAGCGCCGACCTCGACACCTTCATGACCCTCGTCCCCCAGGGCACGCTGATCTATGTCGGGCGCTAAGCTTTTCGGAAAATGCTTGTCACCCCCCATTCCCGGCCTAAAGTGCCCAGTTGGGGGACGAAAATATGCTGGCAGACGAGGCGTCTGATCATCTTTGGGCGAATTGTACGAGGCCAGACGCCTCGTGAAACCTCCATCTGTCTTGTCCCGTCTGCGGCGCAAACCGGCGCGTGTTGATACACAGTCCCCACCGCCCGTCGCGACATCCCCCACCATGCCACCCGCCACGCCCCGACCCGCCCCGCTGGAGCGGCTCAATCGCTGGCTGACCCTCGGCGGGAAAGGCACGCCGATGATGGAAGTGGTCGATGAAAGCTTCCTCGCCGACTATCTCGACAAACTGAAACTGTCCGCCTCCGAGCAACGGACCCCAGACCCGGAGATGCCACAATGACCCTCGAACAAGCCGCCCTCATTGCACAGATCATCGGCGTCGTCGTCGTGGCGGCGACGCTCATCTATCTCGCCCTGCAAGTGCATCAGGGCGCGCAGCAGATGCGCTCCGAAAGCCGCCAGGCGCAGCTCACCTATGACCAGACCGGCGTCTACAAATTCGTCGATTTCCCGGAACTGGGCCGCATCTTCTCGCAGACCGAAACGCCGAGCTTTGAGGAGAAGACCAAGCTGTTTTTCTGGATGATCGGCCAGATGCGGGCGCGCGAGTATGAGTGGCTGCAATACCAGAACGGCGCGATCACGAAAGAGTCGTGGGAAACCTATCGGGGCGTGATCTACTTCGTCCTCGGCACGCCACGCGGCCGCGCCCTGTGGCAGCTCTGCCGGGGCTATTTCAATACCGGGTTCGCGGACATGGTCGACGGCATGGTGCAAGACGTGCCCCCGATTGATCTGTGGGACCAGTTGCAGGCTGTGGAGTAGACTGAGCATGATCCTTCGCCGCCTGACCACCTCCATCCGTAAACAGGACTGGTTCACGGTCGTCATCGAAACGCTGATCGTCGTGTTCGGTGTTTTTCTTGGTCTGCAGCTCGGCAATTGGAATGACGCCAGGCAGGCGAGGGCAGACGAGGCGCGCACAATCGAGCGCCTCAGTGAGGATTTTAAAAAACAGGAAGCGATACTGCTGGACCGGATCGAGATGACGCAGGCGAACATTGGGTTCGTCAACGACCTGCAGAATCTCATCATCGCCGGAGAAGAGCCGGAAGACCGCTCGCGCGTGAAGGCCCTGATCGTGGAAGTGTTCGGCGCAAGCTCCCGTGAGGCCCCGCCAGCGAGCTATGAAGAGCTGGCTGCGTCAGGCGGGTTCTCCCAGCTGAGCGATCTTGCCGTGCGGGATGCACTCGCCCGGTATGGGCAGACAAATGCGCTGTGGAGCTATGTCGAAGGTCGCTCGCAAGCGGTCCGGGACCCGACCTCGCCGCTGGTCGAGGCGATCGTTTTGCGAGGCGGCTTCATGGAGGTTTCTGATCCGGTGGAGACGGTCGATTATGACTGGGAAGCGCTGAAAGAGGCGCGACCGGCTCTGGCGCTGGTCGCGATCAACTTTTTTCAGGCGCTGGACCGCCACCAGAAAGACCTCGCCGCCGTGCGCGAGGTGCTTGAGGCGTTGGAGGCGGCACAATGATCCTCCGCCGCCTCACCACCGCGCTGCGCAAACAGGACTGGTTCACCGTCGTGATTGAGACGCTGATCGTCGTCTTTGGCGTGTTCATCGGTCTGCAGGTGAACAACTGGAACGAGGCGCGGGTGGAGCGTCAGCTGGCAAAGGACTATGTCAAACGTCTCGAAACGGACCTTCGCACAGACCTCGCCAATTCACGTCTGCTGACAGAATACCATGAGCAGGTATTGGCCGCTGTTGTGAGAACAGGCGAGCTGCTGTCCGCCGATGCCCCCGATGCAAAAGAACTGATCCAGATGGCTTATCGGGCGACGGAGATAAACCAGCTGCCACCGGAGCGCGCAACATGGGACCAGATCGTCTCTTCCGGGCATCTTGGATTGTTGCCCGAAGGGGCTGTCGAAGGCGGACTTTCCACATATTATGCATTCGATGCGATGAAGGTGAGTTATGACGCCCTCGAACAAACGCCGTATCGCAGGGCCTTGCGGTCGAAAATCCCGATACCGGTTCAGCAAGCCATTCGGGTGGGATGCAGCGACCTGCTGGATGAACAGAGTATTTTGCTGGGTTTCAAGGAGGAATGCGGGATTGAGGCGGACCCTGAAACCCTGCAGGCCGTCGCCGATGCCATCCGGGCCGACCCTGCTATTCGTGAGCATCTGAGGTTACAATTTGCCGAAGCAACGACTGCGGTCAACAATCTGCAGGGGAACTCCTCGCTTGTCAGCTCGGCCCTGGAATTACTTGGTGCTGCCCCGGAGGGTAGCAATGATGGGGTCGCCCCATGATCCTCCAGCGCCTCGCCACCTCCATCCGCAAACAGGACTGGTTCACTGTCTTCATCGAGACACTGATCGTCGTGCTCGGCGTGTTCCTCGGCCTCCAGCTCGGCAACTGGAACGAGGCTCGCGCCGAGCGGGCGCAGGAAACCGAACTCCTCCGCGCACTGCATCAGGAAATCGAGACATCCATCCGCCTCACCGATCAGAAAGTCGATGCCATCCAGCAGGTGGTCGCTGCCGGCAAGCGCTCGCTTGATTTCCTTGAGTCAGACGAAAGCTGCGGTGATGGGTGCTGGATTGTGCTGGTCGATTTCTTTCACGCCTCGCAGTGGCAATCTATCGAGGTCGACCGGTCCACCTATGACGAAATGCGCCGGCAGGGCTTTCCTCGCTCTCGCGACATCGTTGACGTGGTCGAAGGCTACCTTGCCCAGAATGCCACCCTGTCAATCACCAACGAGCTGCCTGCCTATCGCTCCCGCGTACGCCAGCTCATCCCGTTCGACGCACAGGAATTCTACTGGGATAACTGTTACATCCTGAACGACGGTGCCGAGACCTACATTCTCGATTGCGCGAAAGGCATCAGCGACAAAGCCGCCGAGCGCGCTGTCGGAAGAATTGCCGACACGCCTGACATCCCGCTCCTTCTCACTGAATGGGTCGGCCTCCACACCGCTACTCCAGCTGATCTCATAGTCCAGAACCAGACAGCAGAAATCGCCCTGGAAGTAATCGAAGCCGAACTGGAGCGCCGCCAGTGATCCTCCAGCGCCTCGCCACCTCCATCCGCAAGCAGGACTGGGTCACCGTGGTGATCGAAACGCTGATTGTCGTTTTCGGCGTCTTCATCGGTCTGCAGGTGAACAACTGGAACGAGGCGCGGAAGGATCGTCTTGAGGCCGAGACCTCGCGTGAGCGACTGATTGCGGATCTCCATGCTGATCTGGATGCCTTTGCGGTTCGTCGGCAATGGTACGCGGAGGTCCAGGAAGCCGCTCTGCGCGTGGATGAGGCGCTGCGGTCCGATCCGCCCGAAACGATTGACGAAACGTGGGGATTTGTCCTGGACAGCTGGATTGCCGGCGGCGAATGGCCGTTCGAGCCGTCGGCGCAGATTTACAGGGAACTTCAGAATTCTGGTGATCTCGACCTCATTGCCAGCGGATCGATGCAGCGCCGACTGCGCGACTATTATGAAGACTCGGTCAACGAGATTGAAACGCTGACGATATTCCAGTCGGGGTATCGCGACCTGTCGCGCCAATTGATCGAAGGCCGCGTCGGTATGGTCATTGGTGACTGTCTCTCCTCGGCAGCCAGTCCCGAACCCAGCCAACCGGGTGCAAATCCGGATTCATTCTACGAAAACTGTCCGCCGCCAGAAGATTTTTCTCTCGTCTCGCACTCAGCCGAAAATCTCCGGGAGTCCGAGGCGCTCCGATTGCAGCTGAATTTCCAGCTGAGCAAACTTGCCTGGCTGCCGTCATTTCTTGATTACCTTGATCGACAAGCCGCGTCGCTGGTGTCTGATCTGGAGGCAACGCGATGATCCTCCAACGCCGATCCGAACGGATGCTGACCCGACATTGCCCGATATCGCTACTGACTCCCGTCAGCATATGACTAAGGTACGAACAAAACTGAATCCGCGGACTGCCCGCGCCTCGACACCAAGGAGTGACCATGACCACGAGACAATCGCTTTTCGCCCTTTCTGCACTGCTGGGAGCAAGCTGCCTGACCCCCGTCGCGGCCGCGCAGGAGCGTACTGCAGACGAGCTGAAAGCGCGCGAGATCTATGCCAAGGTCGTCTCGATCCGATCTGCCCGTGGACAGGAAAATGTGCCGGAAGTCTTCGAATACCTGATGAGCGAACTGTCTGCCGCCGGGTTTGCCGACGAAGACATGAAGATCACGGACTACGAAAACAATGGCGAGGCCACGCAGGGCCTCATGGTCTGGTACCGGGCCGAAGACCCGGTGAAGGCGCCCATCGTCCTGCTCGCCCATGCGGATGTGGTCGACGCGCTGGCCGAGGATTGGGTTCGGGCACCTTATGAACTGATCGAGGAAGACGGCTATTTCTTCGGGCGCGGAACGGCTGACAACAAGTATGGCGTGACCAATCTTGTGCAGACCTTCATTCGCCTGAAAAACGAAGGCTGGAAGCCGAACCGTGACATCGTCATGGTGCTGTCCGGTGACGAAGAGACTGGCATGGTCTCGACCCGCGGCCAGGCCCAATATGTCCATGAGCATATCAAGCCGGAATTCGTGCTGAACGCCGATGCGGGCGGTCTGGCGCTCGGACCAAATGGCCAGCCACTTTATTACGGTGTGCAGGGCGCTGAAAAGACCTACGCAACCTGGGAACTGACCGTGACTAATCCGGGAGGCCACTCCTCTGCTCCGCGCGCGGACAATGCAATCTATGAGCTTTCCGAAGCGATCCTGAAAATTCGGGACCACACTTTCCCGGTCATGTCGAGCGAACTGACACGCGCATCGCTCCGCATCGGCGGGCGCCAGCGGCTCGACAAGCTCGGCCAGGCAATGCGGGACTTTGCCGACGACCCGTCCAATGAAGACGCGATAGCGATTCTGCGCGCCAACCCGGCAACCGTCGGGACCATCGGCACCACATGCGTGGCGACCATGCTGCGCGGTGGACATGCCGAAAACGCACTACCGCAATCCGCCACCGTCACCGTCAACTGCCGCATCTTCCCGGGGGTCGGCATCGAGGCGACCGAGGCCACATTAAAAGACGTCATCGACAATGAAGGCGTGAAGTTCAAATTGATCTCCGACCTTGTTGAAAGCCCGGAATCCATTCTGCGCGAAGACGTGACCAACGCAATCAAGGCCTCGCTTGCAGAGCGTGGTGTCGATGTGCCGATCCTGCCACACATGTCATCGGGCGGCACAGACGGAATGCATTATCGCAATCTCGGCTATGACACGGTCGGCATTTCGGCGGCCGCTGCGAAACAGAACGACACATTCGCCCATGGCCTGAACGAACGCCTGCCCGTCGCGAGCTTCTATGGCGGGCTCGATCACTGGTCGATTATCCTGAAGAACCTTGCCGGGGCGGAGGACCAGACCCGGTAGAATCTGCATTTGGGGCAGCAACAGGGTCTCTGCACCGCCACGTGCCTCCCACGTCCCCAGCCACATTACCAATCTGACATCCTTCACGAAGGCGTGAAGCCCGTTGCCCCGGCTCGCTGCATACCTACATCCTCGGTGTCGAAGAGACACCCGTTCGCTGTGTGCACCGTCCCCCCAACCCAGGCACACAACGAACCGCCCGTCATGCCATTCAACAGTCCCCCCTACTGATGGCATGACGGGCACTCCCCGACCGCCCCCGCCACAACATCTGCGAGACTTCGCTGCGCCGACATGATAATCTGCGCCGTCATCCCTTGGCGCGAGGCTGTCCGTGTTCTGTCCGTCAAGCCCGTCACATGGTTTCGGGCACCGGCCACCCGCAGGCCGGGCGGGGCCCTCATGACCCTGAATGACGCCTATCTCGTCTCCCAGATCATTGCCTCGGTCGCCGTCATCCTGTCGCTGATCGCGGTGATCATCTCCATTCGCCAGAACACGCGGGCCCAGCGCACTGCATCGGTCCAGTCGCTGACCGCAGCCATTGCCGCGATAAACGTGCCGGGCATGGCCGCGCCCGACATGGGCCTGGCCCTTGCATCAGCCTGCCGGGACTGGTCCACCGCCACCCGGGACGAGCGCATCCTTGCCCACTATTTCCTGTTTTCCTTCTTCAAGCTCTGTGAGCAGGCCTGGTACCAGCATCAGGCCGACGCGCTGGATGGCGACCAGTGGAAGGGCTGGGAAAGCTCGATCCTGCGCTTCTACCATAGCCCGGGCGTGAAAGACGGCTGGTGGCCGAACCGCTATGTCGCCTTCTCTCCCGCCTTCCAGCAGTTCCTCGCCTGCAGCACCGAGCCCCGCACCCATGCAGGGGCCTCGCTCTACGCCCTGTTCGAAGGTGCGCCTTCACCCTCGCCCGCACCTGCCAGCTGCTGACCAATCGCTGCATGAAACTTTCGAAACACCGACGGATTTTCGCGCCGCGTCCGTTTCACCCCTGACAGACCAACAGAGGAGAAACACCATGCCTGCCCTGTCTCCCGTCCGCATCGCCCTGTTGGGCGCCCTGGCCCTCGCCGCAGCCGGCACCGCCTCAGCGGGTGAATGGCGGCTCGACCCGGCCCGCTGCCCGGACTTGCGTGAAGACCGGATCGACCGGCGCGTTGATTATGGCCGCGCAGACCGGCGCGAGGACATCCGCGACATGCGCCAGGTCAGTTGTCCCGCCTCGGCCTGGACCTATGTGCCCAGCCGCGGCGAGCGCGTGCCGCGCAAGATGGTGTATACGGGCCCCCGTACCATTCATGTTGGCCATCACGGCTATTACCACCGGACCGCACGCCCCCATGGGCACGCGCACGGCGCGGATTTCGCCCTGATCCACATCGTCATCCGGTAGCGCGCACCCACCCCCTTGCGTTCGCGGTGGTCTCTAGTAGACCGCCGCGCATGCTCACGATTTCAAATCTCGACTTCCAGATCGAAGCCCGGCCGCTGTTCGAATCTGCCACGGCGCAAATCTCTGCAGGCTGGAAGGTCGGCCTGGTCGGCCGCAACGGCACCGGCAAGTCAACGCTGCTGCGCCTGATCCGTGAGGACGTCGAAAATCCCCGCGCAGACAGCGCCATCCGCCTGAATTCCGGCGCCCGGCTCGGCTGGGTGGCGCAGGAAGTCGCCGCGACAGACGACACCATTCTGGACGTGGTCCTAGCCGCAGACACGGAGCGCCACGCGCTGATGCAGGAATCCGAGACCGCGACCGACCCGGACCGGATCGGAGAAATCCATGAGCGTCTGCTCGACATCGACGCCTGGACCGCCGAAGCGCGCGCCGCTGAAGTGCTCAACGGGCTCGGCTTCACCACCGAAGACCTTGGCCGCGCAACAAAGGAATTCTCCGGCGGCTGGCGCATGCGCGCGGCCATTGCGGGCGTCCTGTTCTCGCAGCCTGACTTCCTGCTGCTGGACGAGCCGACCAACTATCTGGACCTTGAAGGCGCCGCCTGGCTGGAATCCTATATCAAGAAGTATCCGTATACGGTCCTGATTGTCAGCCATGATCGGGAATTGCTGAACCGCTGCGTCACGCACACAATGGCGCTGGAGCACCGCAAGCTCTCCATTACGCCGGGCGGCTATGATGACTGGCTGAAACTGCGCGCCGCCAAACTTGCCCAACTCGAATCCCAGAAAGCCAAGCAGGACAAGGACCGCCAGCACCTGCAGGCATTTGTCGACCGGTTCCGCGCCAAGGCTTCGAAGGCGCGCCAGGCCCAGTCCCGCATCAAGATGCTGGAAAAGATGCAGGACATCTCCATCCCGGTGGAAGACCGCACCACGCCGTTCCATTTCGCCCCGCCAAAGGACAAGCTCGCCCCGCCCATGCTGGAACTGCGCAATGCGACGCTCGGCTATGGCGAGGACGCGGTCATCCTCGACAAGGTGAATCTCCGTCTGGACCCGGATGACCGGATCGCCATTGTCGGCGCCAACGGACAGGGCAAGACAACGCTGGTCAAATCCATTGGCGAGCGACTCTCCCTTCTGGGTGGGGAGCGTGTCGTGCCAAAGGCCGTACGCATCGGCTATTTCTCCCAGGACCAGCTGGATGAACTCTCCGAAGGCGACAGCGTCCTGCTGCACGTCCAGCGCATCATGCCGCCCGGCACACCCCCGGCCAAGGTGCGCGCCGCTGCCGCCGCGATGGGATTCAGCCACGAAAAGGTCGAGACAAATGTCGAGAAACTGTCCGGCGGCGAGAAAGTGCGCCTCCTGCTCGGCCTGATGTCCTCGGCCGCGCCGCACATCCTGATCCTTGACGAACCAACCTCTCACCTCGATATCGACAGCCGCGAAGCACTGATCTACGCGCTCAACGACTTTCCCGGCGCGGTCCTGCTGATCACCCACGATGTCTATCTGGCCGAAGCCACCGCCGACCGGCTCTGGCTCGTCAACAATGGCCGCGCCGCGCCCTATGAGGGCGACCTGGCCGACTATCGCGCCCTCGTCATGAAGGCTGACCGCGATGACACCAAAGCCGCCAAGCCCGCCAGGACCGAGCCCAAGCCTGCGCCTTCCCAGGAAGACAGGAAACGCCTCAGCGCCCTGAAGAAGACAGCGCGTGACGCCGAGGAGCGACTGGAAAAGGCAAACGCCGCCATCGCGAAAATCGACGCCAAACTCGCAGGAGGCAATCCGCCAGCGGACGAACTGGAGAAACTCCTGAAAGACCGCGCGAAACACGCCGACATCGCCGAAGCCGCCGAACTGGACTGGCTGGACGCCTCGGAAAAACTGGAAGCAGCAGGCTCCTGACTACCCTCACCTCCCACGCCTGAGGCGATGGGAGGTGAGGGCCCTTCAACGCGCCCCATGTCACAAAACCAGCCCCTGTCTCGTCCTGTCTCTGAACCCTGCAGGAGACACGTCCATGATCCGTTCCTTTCTCAATGCCCAGATCCGCAAGTTCGGGCGGCGCTTCAATTATGACACCAGCTACATGCACGAAATCTGCGCCGTCTCGCCCGGCGCGGTCTACCGCCTGCTGAAGCTGCCGGACTTCTATCGCTATCGCGGCCCGGCGCTGGGCCAGACGGTGTGGACCGGCGCGCTGCTGGCCTCGACGCTGGAGGGGGATTGCGGGCCGTGCGCGCAGCTGGTCATCGACATGGCGCTGGCGGCCGGCGCAGACCGTGAATCCCTGCGCCTGTGCGCCCAGGGCCGGGCCGACACGGCCGGCGCGATGGGGCTCGGCTTCCGCTTTGCCGAGGCCGCCATCAGGGCTGATCCGGTCGCCGACAAGCTCCGCAGCGAGATCATCAGCGAGTTCGGCGAAACATGCGCCCTGTCCTGCGCCTTCGCCGCTGCGTCCGGCCGCATCTATCCGGTGCTGAAACGCGGCATGGGCTACGGGCAAGCCTGCCAGAGGCTGGACTTTGGCGATACGATTGTGACACTCGCCGCATGAGCGCCGACACCGCCATCTTCGAGGCCGAACGCCCCGGCCTGACGGCCCTGTGCTATCGCATGCTGGGCGAGCGGGCCGGCGCGGAAGACGCCGTGCAGGACACCTGGCTGCGCTGGCAGCGGACAGACCGCACGCGCATCGAGAACCCTCGCGCCTGGCTGCGCCGCACCGCCGCCCGCATCGCCATTGACGCGCTCCGCTCGGCCCGCGCCCGCCGCGAAACCTATCCCGGCCCATGGCTGCCGGAGCCCATTGTGGACTCCCCCAGCCTGACCGTCGAGGATCGCTTCGCCCTCGCTCAGGAATGCGAACTGGCTCTGCTCTGGGCCATGGAGCGTCTGTCGGAAACCGAACGCGCCGCCTTCATCCTGCGCGAAGCCTTTGATGCGGGCTATGACGAAATCGCCGCCGTCACGGGCAAGTCCGAGGCGGCCTGCCGCCAATTGGTCAGCCGCGCCCACAAGCGCCTGCAGGAAACCGGCCCGCGCTTTGACGCCGCCCCGTCTGAAGTGGCGGATTTGCTCCAGCGTTTCATGGCCGCCGCCGCGGCACAGGACCACGCCGCCGTGCTCGATCTGCTGTCACCGGAGGCCACCGCCTATACCGATGGCGGACGCAAGGCCCGCGCGGCGCTGCGTCCCCTGCGCGGCCCGGCCGACATTGTCCAGGTGCTGATGGGCGTGATGATGAAATCCGTCCGCGACAGCGAAGACTGGACGATGGATCCCGCCCTCGCCAATGGCGCACCCGCCCTGATCCGCAGGCTGAATGGAAAGATCGATCTCGTCCTCACCCTCGCCCCGGATCCAGACGGCCGCATCGCCTGGCTCTACGCCATGCGCAATCCGGACAAGCTGCCGGGGTAAGCATCGGATTTCCTGCAATTTCGGATCATTTCATTTGGTGCCAGCAGGCCGGGCACAGATGCCCTCAGGCGCCGGTGATCCGTGCGGTCTTGCTCATCTGACACAAATCCCTGTAACAAATCGGACAGGTCGTCCGGGGGGACATACCAAATCGAGTAAACGCATGTTTACTTCGTGACCGGATGGGCCGTCAAATGAAACGATGCGGAATTCGGGGAGCCTTTCGCCTCATGACACAGACGCCCTCGCGAAAACGCGAAGCTGCTTCGACGCGCGAAGACATTCTGGCCGCAGCCCGTCGGCTGTTCACCGAAAAGGGGTTCGACGCCACCGGCGTCCGCGACATAGCCGGCGAGGTCGGCATCAATGTCGCGCTCGTCAACCGCTATTTCGGATCCAAGGAAGCCCTGTTCGAGGAGGCCGTGATCGAACAGGTGACCGTCACCCATCTGCTGGATGAAGGCCGGGACGGCTTCGGGGAACGCATGGCGCGCTATATGGGCACCAAGGATCTGGCGCCGGATACGCTGGACCAGACCCTGGTCTTCGTACGTTCGATCGCCAGCCCGACCGTCGGATCGCACCTCAAACAGGCGCTCGAAGACCGTGTGGTGACACCGATTGCCGACTGGCTGGAGGGCGAGAACCGGCAACAGCGCGCGGCGCTGATCGCATCGGAAATCATCGGCTTCGACATGCTGCGCCGCGTCGCCGGCCTGTCCTCGCTCGATCCGGAACATATCGACATCGTCGCCAGCCGGCTGGGCAGCACGCTGCAGGCCTATGTCGACGACATCGGGCCCTGACCGGCACGCCTATTCCAGCAGTGACAGGTCCACGCCCTGCGCCGCCAGTCCGCCCAGCACGTTTTCCTCTGTCCGCGCCAGGTCCGGATGCCGGGCCGCCTCGCGCAGCGCCATCAAATCCGCATGGCCGAGCCAGGTCCCGGCGCGCACCAGCGCCTCCGGCTGCTCCAGGCATGCCAGGTCTTCCAGCGGATCACAGGCATACAGCACCAGATCGGCGACGCAGCCGGCACGCGCGCAGCCCTCGGTCTCGTCCAGTCCCAGCACACGGGCCGGCGTGTCCGTCGCGGCCTTGATCGCCTCGAACGGCCCCAGCCCGGCCGCGCCCAGCAGGCTCACTTCCTCGACCAGCGACAGGCCGGGCACATTGACGAAAATCCCCGCATCGGACCCCGCCACCAGCGTCACGCCGGCCTCGTGCAGCCAATTCGTCATGCGCATGTGAAACGCGTCCCGTTGCGCGGCGGGCCCCGCCGGGGCCCCCGCCCAGTAGTCATACATGTCCTGCTCGGTTGCCTGCACCAGCGGGTTCAGCATCTCGGTGCCCGGCCGGGTCAGCGCCGTGCCCTGCGTGTCCGCCACGCGCCACAGATTGTGAAAGGCCAGCAGCGTCGGTGTCACCGTCACTCCGGCCTCCGCAATCTGCTCCGCCAGGGCCTGAGCGGCCGCATCATCCTCCCGGTCGTTCAGGCCGTGCCAGACAATCGACTCGACATGCTCGATCGTCTCGAAGCCATCATCCAGGATTTCGCTGAACTGGATATCGAACGGCGCCTCCCATGGCACGCCCGGTCCGCGCACGCCTTCCGGCGTGTGGCCGCTCACGGTCAGGCCCCGCGCTGCGGCCTCGTCCAGAGCCGCCTCATAGGCGTCACGCGTCAAATTCGAATAGACTTTCAGCCGCGTGAAGCCCTGTTCCACTTGCCACGCAATCGCGGCGCGGGCTTCGGCGTCGGTCTCGACCAATTGATGGTTCAGCTGCGCATTCGGCCCGGCGCTGTTCAGGATCGGCCCGGTCGTGATCAGGTCCGGGCCCATAATGGCGCCCGCCTCGATCTGCTCGGCCAGTGTCAGGTGAAACGGCAGGCCCGACATGTTGCGCACCCGCGTCACCCCCCAGGAGAGATAGGCGCCGAGCTCCGCCTCGTCCCAGAGATGGACATGCATGTCCGTCAGGCCGGGGATCAGGGTCAGCCCGCCGGCCTCCCGCTCCTCCGGCGCGATCAGCCCCTCACCTGTATCGGCCACGGCAAGAATCCCGCCCGCCCCGATCAGCACGAACGCATCGTCGCGCACATCCGGCGCCTCGCCTGAAAAGTCGATGACCCGCACATTCGAGATCAGCAGGTCGCCCTGCAGGGGCTGCGTCTCCGGCCCCGGCGAGGCGCACGCCGCAACCAGCGCGCAGAGCGCCGCACCGCCCCATATCCCGAATTGCCTCATGTCCGTCTCCCTGCCCGATGCCAAGTCGGTCAGACTATAACCGGACAGGAGGCTGGAACCAGACTGTTGGTGAAAACACGTATCGGAACCAGCGGCGCTAGCCCAGCGCGCGCCAGCCAATGTCGCGGCGGCAGAAGCCTTCCGGCCAGTCGATCAGGTCGACTCCGGCATAGGCACGCTCGACCGCCTCTTTCAGCGTCTCGCCGCTCGCTGTCACATTCAGCACACGTCCGCCATTCGCCACCAGCGCGCCGCTGTCGTCCATGTCGGTGCCGGCATGGAACACGGTAACGCCCGGCAATTCATTGGCCGGCTTCACGCCGCGAATGATCGACCCCTTGGCATAGCTGCCCGGATAGCCCTGCGTGGCCAGCACCACCGTCGCGGTCGGCTCGAATCCGTCCAGCTCCAGCAGCGCCTCGAAGGCGTCTTCATTGCCCTCAAGGCCGCCCGTCGCCGCGCCCAGAATGGCGGGCACGATATCGCCTTTCAGGCCCTTCATCAGCACCTGGCATTCGGGGTCTCCGAAGCGGGCATTGAACTCGACAACCCTTGGCCCGGTTTCCGTCACCATGATGCCGACATAGAGCACGCCCTGATACGGCATGCCGTCGGCCTTCATGCCTTTCAGCATGGGCTGCACGATCTCGGTCTTCACGCGCGCCAGGATGTCATCGGTCACCACCGGCGCCGGGGCATACGCGCCCATGCCGCCCGTATTTGGGCCGGTATCGCCATCGCCCGCGCGCTTGTGGTCCTGTGCGGCGGGCAGATAGACCGCGCCCGTCCCGTCGGTGATGACAAAAATGCTGGCTTCCTCGCCATGCATGAATTCCTCGATCACCAGCGTTGCGGACGCATCGCCGAACTTGCCGGACAGCATCTCGTCGATCTCGGCGTCGGCCTGCTCCAGCGTTTCGGCAATGACCACGCCCTTGCCGGCGGCCAGGCCATCGGCCTTCAGCACATAAGGCGCTTCCAGCGTACGCAGATAGGACTTGGCCAGCACCGGGTCGGTGAACTCGCCATAGGCCGCCGTCGGCACGCCATACTGCACCATGCGCGCCTTGGAGAACGCCTTGGAGCTTTCCAGCTGCGCGGCCTCCCGGCTCGGCCCGAACACGTCGAAGCCGCGCGCCCGCAAATTGTCCGCCAGCCCCTCGGCCAAGGGCGCTTCCGGCCCGATGACCACAAGGTCCGGCTCCACCTGCAGGGTCAACTGCACCAGCTTGTCGATGTCGGTGACGGCCACGTCGAAACACGGGCCTTCCTCGTCCATGCCGGGATTGCCCGGGGTCGAGTGAACCCTGTCCACCAATGGCGACTGAGCCATTTTCCACGCCAGGGCGTGTTCACGCCCGCCCGATCCGATCAGAAGAATGTTCATGGCCGCGCTCATTGCGCGGGTTGGCGACCGGAATCAAGCCCCGCCGGGCCGTGGCGCCTCAGGCCGTGCGCCATCGCCGCCTCTGCTGGCGCCGCACCACCGGGTCCCGCCGCGTGCGAATGCCTCCGCCCATCCGCATCAAGGCCTCCAGCCGCCGCCAGAACCGCACCCGTTCCAGCGCCGGATTGGTCCAGTCGGTCAGCGTGCAGAAATGGACATTCTTCAGGGCGCGGTGATGGGCGGCATGGTGCTGCGGAGACTGGATGAGCCCTCGTGCCTGCAATCCCCGCACCCAGGCCGGCAAATCGCTCGCCCGCGCATGGGCCGCTGCATGAATCTCGTTCGACAGCGCAATCCCCGTCACCAGCGACAGGGTGAAGGCGGCGGGCATACCGGCCAACAGGAATACCCCGCCCATGAACACAGCCAGTCCGATCATGCGCCCGCTGCGCACCAGTACGGGCTGGCTCAGAAAACCGCGCGGTTTGCGATGGTGCCGGATCGTGTCGCGCACAATCGGGCCCACCCATCGCCAGCGCGGTGAACCATACCGGTCCTGCGCCCAATGGATCACGCCGCTGCCGAAATCCGCCAACATCCAGCCTGCCAGCAATTGCACGAGGACGACAGTGGCTGCCCAGAGCCAGGCTGCAATCGGCAATCGGGCCGCCAGAATGACCGACTCCACCAAGGTCTCGGGAACAAATGGCATGATCGAACCTCTGTTTGTGAACGATCACTTTCTAGGCTGGGACGTGTCCGAGTTCAAGCCCGAATGCGCCCACCCGATCGAAAAGCGGGGATGGCGGCGCCGCTATGCCCAGCAGGCGGCAGCGCCCGCAATCCAGAACATATGTTTTTTCAATGCGCTACGAACAAAACGCCACAACATTCTCGTGACTAAATCCGGCGCGGCAGCGTGTCTGTCAGGGTCACGGCATGGACGCTGATCTTTCTCCTCGCCTGCGCGGCCTGACCTGGTTTTGGTGGTCAGCGGCCGGCTATCTTGCATCGCAGGCGCGTCGGCGGCTTGGCCTCTGGCCCATTCCGGTCAAGCCGTTCCTGCCCCGGGCCGAGCAGGAATCCTTGAAAGCGCTTATCACCTTTCTCGAAGCCGTGCTCCGGCGTCTGTTCTGGCTGGAGGCCGCCGGGCTCGGCGCCTTGCCGGCCGGCACACAGCCCGGTCCCGTCGCACCAGCCGGATCGGGCACGTCCCGCACGCCCGCACAAACTCCCACCCGCGCTGCCTGGCCGCCGGCCGCCCCCATCTTCCGGCTTCGTGAATGCGCCCGCCCCGTGCAAGCCACGCCGCCGCCACGGAAATTCCGGACAGGTCCGCGAATCCGCTTTCTGGACGCGCCCCACCCGGTAGATCTGCGGGACTATTCTGCACATCCGGTAGACATTCTCCCATGCGGAAAACTGGTGCGCCGGCTCCTCGCCATTAACCACGCGCTGGATTTTCCAGACCGCTACATCAAAAAAATGCGCCAGTGTCTCGGTATGGCCTCGCCCGTCCTGCGCCCGGCCATGCCACCCATCTTCCGATCGCGCAAACTGAGGCATTTGCAACAGGAAAGCGCCCGCCAACTCCATGCTGCGACGCGGAGTTTCAGCGCTCCGGATACATCCTGACCAGCCCTTAAAACATGGCTGTTTTTGCGCGGTGCCAGGCGGTATCCGCGACACGGCTCGTGGTTAAATCTTTCTTTCCGGTGACAGATCAATTTCCCCCCTGGTCTTCACTCAGAAGTTATCCCGATGTGCGACATTCCCGGGGATAACCTTCACGGCCGGGTGCGGCCTGCTCAGGGGTGGGAACCATGAAACCAGAACGAAACGCCAAACAGGCCCTTGCAATGATCGGCCGCTGGAAATCAGAAACCGAAGGCAACATCGCGATCATTTTCGCGCTGCTGACCATTCCGCTTTTCCTCTTGATGGGCTTCGCGGTCGACCTGCAACAGGTCAACACGTCGAAGAACCGGGTCCAGTATATTCTCGACAGCGCCGTGATCGCCGGTGCGCGTGAGATGCAGGCCGGCAAGAGCGACGAGAAGATCAAGAAATACATCAAGAACTATTTCGAATCCGCCATGAAAGCGCAGGGCAACAATGTCGACTGCGCCGATCCGGTTTCGACCATCGTGAGCGACTCGCAGGACATTTCGGTCACTGTGAAATGTGATCAGCCGACCTCCATCATGCATTTGATGGGCACGCGCGAGATCGCCTTCGGCGTCACCTCGGCCTCCACCTATGGTATCGGCAAGGTCGACATCGCCTTTGTGTTCGACGTCTCGGGCTCCATGTATGGCAGCAAGATGAGCGCGCTGAAGGACGCCGCCGACACGGCCATCGACGTTCTGATTCCGGAAGATGATGATGGCACGACCGGTGAAGTCCGGATCAGCATGGCGTCCTATTCCTCCATGGTCGATGCCGGAGACGACTATTTCAAGAAGGTCACCAATCTGAACCCGAGCCGGACCTATTACTATACCTATACGGACCGCCAGAAAGTCGGTGAAGAGACCTATTGCCGCCGGTATCGCCGCAACGGAACCTGCCGCCGGTGGGGTACGCGCGACGTCTATGATGATGTCGAGGTGACGGAGTCCAAGACCATCAACAATACCTGCGTGAAGGAACGCATTGGCGACGAACAGTTCACGGACGAAGATCCGGGCGCCTATGCCTGGATCGAGGCCGCCGAAGCCTATGGCTACATGCAGAACGGCAGAGTCAAATGGTATGAGGAAACCTGCAACCCGATCGGTCCGCTTCCGATGACCAGCAACCGTGACAAGCTGTTCGACTATATCGATGATCTGAACGCGACGGGTGGCACGGCAGGCCATCTGGGCATCGCCTGGGGCTGGTACCTGATCGCGCCGGACTGGGACACGGTCTGGCCGGCGGGGTCCGACCCCTACCCCTATGACGAGCCGGATTCGGCCAAGGCCATGATCATCATGACCGATGGTGAGTTCAACACCCAGTATGACTCTTCCGAAGGCAACTCCTTCGAACAGTCCCAGAAGATGTGCGACGCCATCAAGGCAGAAGACATCAAGGTATATACGGTCGCCTTCAACGCGCCGAAGGCCGGTCAGCAGATCCTCGCCTATTGCGCCTCCGGAGACGATTTTGCCTTCACACCGGAAAGCTCCGAGGAACTGAAGGAAGCCTACACGAAGATTGCCCAGTCCATCTCGGACCTGCGCATTCGCTACTGATTTCAGGCTGGCAGCGGTGCCCCGGCATCGCTGCCAGCTACTTTCCTGAATATTTTCGCGATTTCCGGGAACCTTATCAGGTCTTCAGGCATAGGTGTTTCAATACGCCCTGAAAGCGGCCGTTCCGGCCAGAACCCTGATCTGAGTTGTGGACAAGTCGCATCATTCCGACATAGTTGACGGTGAAATCAGCGCAAACGGCGCTGCACACACTTTTGTCGGGAGCCCCGTCATGAAACGGGATGAAACGTCCAGCGCTCCCTCGCCGGTGGCCCACGCCCCTGCGCTCTCGGCGGCGGAAAGCTCATGGCTGAGCGCCATCATCACATCCTCAACGGATGCCATCATCTCCAAGACCCTCGACGGCATCATCGCCAGCTGGAATCCGGCGGCCGAGCGTGTCTTCGGCTACACCCCCCAGGAAATGATCGGCAAGTCCATTCGGCTCCTGATCCCGGCGGACCGCCAGCAGGAAGAGGATGAAATCCTCGCCACCATTCAGGCCGGCAAGACCATTTCCAACTTCGAAACGGTCCGCCTGCGCAAGGACGGGTCTGAACTGCACATCATGGTCACCGTCTCCCCGATCCACGACGCCGATGGCCGGATTGTCGGCGCGTCCAAGATCGTGAGGGACATCTCGCGCGAACACGAGAACCAGGAACGCCTCCGCCAGAGCGAGGCTCAGTTCAAGGCCCTTGCCGACAACATCCCCCAGCTCGCCTGGATGTCGGATCCGGAAGGGCACATCTTCTGGTACAACAAGCGCTGGTATGAATACACAGGCGCCGACGAAGCCTCGACGCTCGGACATGGCTGGCGCTCGGTGCACCATCCGGAACATGAAGAACGCGCCACGCAGCACTTTCTGAAATCCCTGAAGGCCGGCGAAGTCTGGGAAGACACGTTCCCGCTGCGCGGCAGGAATGGCAAGTTCCGCTGGTTCCTGTCCCGCGCCCATCCGATCCGCGGGCAGGATGGCAACATCCAGATGTGGTTCGGCACCAATACCGACATCACGGACCAGAAACAACGCGAGGAGCGGATCCAGCTTCTGATGGGCGAGGTCAATCACCGCGCCAAGAACATGCTGACCCTCGTACAGGCCATCGCCCGCCAGACCATGGCGAGCGGCGAGAATTTCATGGGCCGGTTCACCGAACGCATGCGGTCCCTCGCCTCCAGCCAGGACCTCCTGGTCAGCTCCGGATGGCGCGGCGCCCGCGTCGAAGACATCATGAAGTCCCAGCTCTCCCATCTGGATGACTTCATCGGCACGCGGATTGTCCTGGAGGGCCCGCATGTCCGCCTGAATTCCGCCGCCGCGCAATCGCTCGGCATGGCCCTGCACGAGCTGGCCACCAATGCCGGCAAGTACGGGGCCCTGTCGAATGATACCGGCAAGGTGGATATCCGCTGGAATGTCCGTCAGGACGAAGGCGTGAACCGGTTCGAAATCTGCTGGACCGAAAGCGGCGGCCCGCCCGTTACCGTTCCGGACCGGCGCGGCTTCGGCTCCACCGTTATCGAGCGCATGACCCGCATCGCATTCGGCTACCCCGTGAAACTGGACTTCGCACCGGAAGGCCTGCACTGGCATCTGATCAGCGTCGATGACCGCGTCTTCGAATCCGATTTCGTGGCCGAGGAAGCCAGTAGTTCACCGGCAGACCTGTCTGCGCCCGCCCGGCCGAGCGCCCCGGCACCGGCGCCGGCGTCCGGGCAGCGCCGGGTGCTTGTGGTCGAAGACGAAGCCATCATCGCCATCGACATGGCCGCCGCCCTCGAAGATGCCGGCTTCAGCGTCATCGGCCCGGTGGGCTCAGTGTTCGAGGCCATGCAGCTGCTCGACGAGAAACCCTGCGATTGCGCGGTGCTGGACATCAATCTGGCCGGCGAAACCTCGGCTCCGGTGGCCAGCCGCCTGCTTGCAGACGGCATTCCCTTCGTCACGGTTTCGGGCAACACTCCGGAATCCACCGGCGACGAATTCAGCCAGAGCCCGTTCCTGTCCAAGCCGATCATCACCAGCAAGCTTCTGGCAAAGCTTGACCAGCTCGTGCCGGCGCCTGCGGCATCGGTCAGCTGACCGGCGGATCGATCGGGGATTTCAGCAGCGGGACCCGGATGGTGACCTGTACCCCGTCCGGCCCGAACTCGCGCTTCATCGTCAGTTTTGGGAACATGTCGAACAGCATCGTGCCGAACCCCTTGCGTTCAGGCTCAGGCACTACACCCACTCCACTCTCGGTCCAGACCGCCGTCAACACCTGATCCGAGACCTCCCATTTCACCGTCACATGCCCGTTCGGATACCGGAACGCACCATATTTGCGGGCGTTCGCTGCCAGTTCGTGAATGATCATCGCCGCGTCCTTGCTGGCTTTCACTGTCAGGATCACGCTCCTGCCTTCCAGCGTGTAGCGATGCCGGCTCCGGCGGGTGACGGCGTCCAGCTCATCCTGCATCACCTGTCGCAGGTCCAGGCCGCGCCAGTCATTCTCGGTCAGCTTCGTATAGACCCGGCTCATGGAAGCCAGCCGGTCGTTGAAGTCGTGAATGAAGGTCTTCGTGTCCTCCGCCACCGCACCGGAAATGCGGGAGGTTGCCATGATCACCGCGAACATGTTGCGAATCCGGTGCGCCAGTTCGCTTTCCATGAATTCGTTCTGGCGCTTCAGTTCCATCTGCGCCGTAATATCTTCCGCCCGCTGGATCATGTGGGTGACCCTGCCGGTCTCGTCACACAGCGGGTCCTGAATGGTCTGCCAGACGCGGGTGGAGATGCTGCCGTCCGGCATTTTCAGCTCATAGGGCTGGGCGTCGAGACGAGTCTGCTCGCCGGCAAATACCCTGCGGAACTTGGCTTCCACCGGATCCCTGCGTTCCGGCACATCCGGAAAGACATCGAAGATGAACTGGTGCTTCAGAGTCGCCCAGTCCGTATTGGTCGTTTCCATATAGGCATGGTTCGCATAGACAAAGCGCAGGTCCCGATCCAGCGCCATCAGCGGCAGGGACCATTGGTCTGCGACCTGCCGGAACCTCAGATCCGCCCGCGTTTCGGCTTTGGCTGACTCTTCATCCATGATGCGTCTGTCCTCGACTCAAGCTTCCAGGATCATTCCGGACAGACGTTAACCCCGTATGACCGGACCAGGCCGCAAAGCAGCTCTTGCCCTCCGGCGCGCGCGCCTTATGACTGGGGCAATGCCGCAGGATTCCCCCACGCCAAACGATGCTGCCCTGTCCGTTTCGGAGCTGTCAGCCAGCCTGAAGCGAACCGTCGAGACAAATTACGATCATGTTGTGGTGAGAGGCGAGCTTGGCCGGGTGACCATTGCCCGGTCCGGCCACATGTATTGTGACCTCAAGGACGACAAGGCCGTGCTGAACACGGTGATGTGGAAAGGTCAGGTCAATCGCCTGCCGTTCAAGCCGGAGGAAGGGCTTGAAGTGATCGCCACCGGCCGCCTGTCCATCTATGAGGGCCGATCAAACTACCAGATGATTGCCGCCTCCATGCGCCCGGCCGGTGCCGGCGCTCTGATGGCGCTGCTGGAAGAGCGCAAGAAGAAGCTGGCGGCGGAAGGGCTGTTTGATCCTGTCCACAAGAAAAAGCTGCCCTACCTGCCCCGCACCATCGGCGTGGTCACCAGCCCCACCGGCGCCGTCATCCGTGACATCCTGCACCGTATCAGCGACCGGTTCCCGGTGCGCGTCATCGTCTGGCCGGCGCTGGTCCAGGGCGACAGCGCGGCAGGCCAGATCACGGCAGGCATCGAAGGGTTCAACGCCATGACCGGCGCAGACCGCCCCGACGTGCTGATCGTCGCCCGCGGCGGTGGCTCGATTGAAGATCTCTGGCCCTTCAATGAGGAAAATGTCGTCCGCGCAGCCTTCAACAGCGAGATTCCGCTGATCTCTGCCGTGGGGCATGAAACCGACACGACCCTGATCGACTATGTGTCTGATGCCCGCGCGCCAACCCCGACCGGCGCGGCCGAAATCGCGGTGCCCGTTCGCTCCGAATTGCTGCTGATGACGGGAGAGCATGGCGAGCGCCTGAAACGCGCCCTTGCCCGGCGCACCGGCCAGTCTCGTGACAAGCTGGCGGCGGCCCGCCTGCCCCGGCCGGAATCCCTGCTGCAGGCCAAACGCCAGCGGCTCGACTATGCCAGCGCCAGCCTGCCCAAGGCCGCGCTCGCGCTCGTTCAGAAGGCCCGCCTGCGCGTCTCCCGGTTGGCCATCAGTCCGGCCAGCCTCAACGCCGAGATACGGGCCTCGAAACAGCGCCTGCGTGACACTGCCGTCCGCGCGCGTCCGGCCCTCACCCGCCTGATCGAGGCGCGCCGGAATACGCTTGCCGCGCAAGGCAAGCTGCTGGAGACGCTGTCCTACCAGTCCACGCTGAAGCGGGGCTACGCCATCGTGCGGGATCCGGCAGGCAATCTCATTCGCTCTGCCAGTACGGCTGCAGGCGCCCCCAGCTTCAAGGTCAGCTTTGGCGATGGCGATGTCATGGCCCGTCCGGACGGAGAGGCGCCGCCTCCCCCGCCTGCGCCTGCAGCACCCAAAGCAGCAAAACCGGCCAAGCCGAAAACGGACCAGGGCTCCCTGTTCTAGGGAGAATCAGGAAATCGGCACCCCTGACCTCCCCCTACGGAAGGTTCATCCCATCGTTCTTCGCAATGTGCACGCTATTTGATCAACGCTGCACATACGGAAAAAATACAAGACTTTCGACATTCGGTCGAATGTCTGATTTCCTTCATCCGTATACACTCACCCCGTACGAAAAAGAGCATCTTCAACAAGGTTTTGTGATGTTTTCGACGAAAGCCCATCACATTGGGAAATCTGAAATGTTCTCGAATTTCTTGTTGTAAAACTTTGATTTGAGCCACTCTGAACCGCTGAGTAGGCAGCGCCCGACTGCGCACAGTGCGCCTAGTTAACGGGTCAAATCATGAAACATTCCTATCTCACCGCAACGGCAATTGCAGCGCTTGGGCTCTTTGGACAATTGTCCGCTCACGCACAGGAAGCGGGGGCCGAGAAGGCACGCCATCTGGACGTCGTCACCGTGACGACGCAGAAGCAGCAGCAGGCGCTCATCGACGTTCCGATCAACGTGTCTGTGGCCGACCAGGCCCTGATCGACCTGCTCGCGGCCGATGATTTCGAGGACCTCGGCAATTTCGTGCCAGGCCTTCAGGTTCAGGCCCAGAGCCTCAATGCGCCCAGCTATTCCCTGCGCGGCGTCGTCTCCGATGGCGGCACGCCCCGCGTCGCCATGTTCCAGAACGGTGTCGCCATCGGCAACGTCTCCTTCGCCACCAATCTCGCCATCTACGACATGGAGCGCGTCGAAATCGTCAAAGGCCCGCAGGCCACCCTGTTCGGTCAGGGCGCACTGGTTGGCGGCGTGAACTTCATCCAGAACCGCGCCTCCCTGTCCGGCAATTCCGGCGCAGCCTCCATCGAAGGCGGCGACTACAGCTTCGTCCGCGCGGAAAGCCACTACAACTATGTCATCAATGACACGCTCGCCCTGCGCGTGGCCGGCCAGTTGAAGAACATGGACGGCTATGTGCCGAATACGGCCAACTCGCCGGACCTGATGGGACAGGACACGCTTGCCCTGCGCACCGCCCTGCACTGGGAGCCGAGCCCCCAGCTGCGCGCCGACCTGTTCATCAACTATCAGGACGACGACTCCACCGGCACCCAGTTCACTTCCGGCTATTTCGAAGTGAACGGCAAGGTCGATCCGTATGGTGCCACCGCCATGAACGTGAATGACGATCAGGTCCGCGGCAAGCTCGGCAATGACCGTGAACTGTTCTATGTCACCGCCAATGTGGAGTATGACCTGAACGATGACTGGTCGCTGACTTCCCTGACCGACTATCGCAACCTGTTCTCGAACGAGGCATGGGATTCTGATGGCGCCGCCTTCAACCTGCTGCAATTCTACCAGGGACGTCAGGCCAATACGTTCAGCCAGGAATTGCGCCTGAACTATGATGCCGGCGGCAAGCTGTCTGCCTTCTTCGGCGGCAATTATTTCACCGTCAACGGCAAGGACGAACTGCGCTTCTCCACCGATGAGGCCTATGCCCAGTCCCTGTTCGCGCCCAACCTTGCAGGCGCCGCCGGACTGACAGTCGGACAGGTCCAGGGCGCACTCACCCTGGCAGGCGTTCCGGGCGGTGCAAACTTCGGCAGCTTCGACGATCCGCTCCAGTATTCCGCCCTTGCCGCCCTGCTGCAGGGCGCTCTCGTACCGCTCTATGACGAGCATCTGGAACAGCAGATATCGACCAATGATCGCGATACATATGACCTGTTCGGCGACGTGACCTACCAACTGACCGACCGAATCGAACTGACCGGCGGTCTGCGCTATACAAAGGAAGACCTTGCGGCCAGCTCGGTCGGCTATGTGCTGAAGTCCAATCCGTATCTCGGCGGCCTGAACGGCGTCACCCTGGCGCCAACCCTGCTGCTCAGCTCTGAAACGCTGAACAACAAGGCCTCCGCATCGGAAGAAACCGACGGGGCCTTCACCTGGCGACTGAATGCCGCCTATCGCGTGTCCGACAATGTGAACACCTGGGTCGCCTATGGCCGGGGCCGCCGTCCCGAAGTGCTGTCGGCCTCCGGTGCGACCTACAATGTCATCGACGCCGAAACACTGGACAATGTGGAAGCGGGGGTCTTTGCCCGACTCTGGGAAGACCGTGTCCAGATGACCAGCTCGATCTACTATGGCGAATACAAGGACTTCCAGACCACGCGTTTCGACCCGATCAATGGTGTGTTCATCACGGAGAATTCCGGCAACGCCACCCAGTACGGCTTCGAATTCGACGGCCAGGCCCTCATCACCGACAATGTCCGCCTGCTCGGCACCTATGCCTACACGCATTCGGAATATGACGATGAAGACGACAATGGAAACCCGCTCCAATTTGCCGGCAACAGCTTCCGGATCAGCCCGGAGCACAGCTTTTCGCTGGCGGCTGACATCACGATCCCGGCTGGCGAACGTGGCGACTTTTCGATCGTGCCGAGCTATGTGTGGAAGGATCATCACTATTTCGAAGACGACAATGGCTACAATTATGCCGCTGACGGAAATGGTGGGTTTGTCCGGGTCCGTGAGGCCTATCCGGACGGCACCTTTGTCGAGGAAGAGCAGGACGCCTATGGCATCGCCAATCTCCGCATCGGATTCGACAGCGCAGACGATCAGTGGGGGGTCTATTTCCTGGGTGAGAACCTCTTCGATGAGGAATATCTGATCGATGTGGGCAACACTGGCGGTGCTTTTGGCCTGCACACCATCATTCGCGGCAAGCCGCAAATGCTGAAAGCCGGTGCCTACATCAAGTTCTAGGCTGATGTCCTATCGGGGCGGGTCTGAGCTCGCCCCGTCATTTCCAGACAGGATCCTGATCCATGAAGAAATATCTCATCCTCGGCGGCGTGTTGCTGGCGGCCTGCAATCCCGCAGCCGAAACGGTCGCACCCGCGGCGCCCGCAGCTGAAGCGCCAGCAGAGACAGCCCCGGCCGATGCAAGCGACACCGAAGCCGCATTCAAGACGCTGACCGGCGCCCCGCCCATCATCATCGCCCATCGCGGTGCCAGCGGGCTCTATCCCGAACACACGCTGAAAGCCTATCAGGTCGCCATCGACCAGGGCGCCGATTTCATCGAGCCCGATCTGGTGATGACAAGGGATGGTGTGCTGATCGCCAATCATGACGGCTATCTCTCCGATACAACCGACATTGCCGATCACGAAGAATTCGCAGACCGCAAGAGCGTCCGCCAGACACCCCTTGGCGACAAGGAAGACTGGTGGTCTGACGATTTTACGCTCGCCGAATTGAAGACGCTGAACGCCATTCAGCGCGTAGAGGGCCGTCCGCAGGACTTTAATGACCAGTTCCGGATCGCGACCTTTGACGAGATCATTGACCTCGTCGAGGAGAATGCGGCGCAAGGCCGGAAGGTCGGCCTCCATATCGAAGCCAAATGGCCATCCAATTTCTCGGCGGCCGGTCTCGACATGGTGGACCCCATCCTGAACACGATTGAAGAGCGCGGTCTCGTCGAAGCCGGGTTCCCGATCTTCATCCAGTGTTTCGAACCGGACTTCCTCGCCAAGGTCGCCGCCAAAAGCGATCTGCCCCTCGTGCAGAACCTCGTTGGTCCGCCCTATGCTGCCCTGCTCGGCCTGGACATGAAGCTGGAGGATATTCCGACACCAGGCGTCGGTGCCCACAAGGCGATGATCCTGACGCCGGAAGGCGGGACGACAGACTTCGTGGAGCGCGCCCACGCCCTCGGAAAACTTGTACACGTCTACACCGTGCGCGATGACGACCCGGCCGAAGGGTTTGAAACGGCTGAGCAGGAGCTGACCGTCCTGATCGAAGCCGGCGTCGACGGCATCTGGACCGACTATCCCGAGACTGCCGTGACCGTCCGACAGAAAATCGACTAACACGACAGCGCTTCAAAAAGCGAAAGGCCGGCCTCCAGAAAGGAGCGCCGGCCTTTTTCCTGTGCATCTGTCGAGGCGGAGACAGCCTAGCTGATGTCTTCCGACAGAACCGTCATCTGGAACTGGTAGGATGTCTCGCCCTCGTCCACATCCTTGTAGACCACGGCCAGGAATTCCGCGCCGAGATAGCACTCGACGGAATCATCGGTTTTGTCGCGCGCAACCAGGCGCAGGCCCGGGTGCAGTTTTTCCTTGAGATAGGCTTCAAGGCGCAGCGTTTCTTCGCGCTCCATAAATCGGGCTCCTCTGGGGCTTCGGGTTCGCCGCGAACCTAGAGATTTTGACCGGCGTTGCAACCGCAAAGCCTGCAAATCAGCTGCGCGTGCCCGCACCCTCCTTGCGTCCCGTCACAGGGGTCGGATGACCCCGTCCAGGCTTTCGCTGCGGGCATCTGCAGTTCGGGGGACGAAGCTTCCCGATATGGCACAAATCTCGCATCGTTCATCACGACTATTGAACGAAATCAGTGACTTGACCCGGCATATGGCCAGTCTGCCCGACTGGCGAGATTCCCGGGCCTGCAGAAATGGCCACACGCCCATGCCTGATCGCCCCTTGCCCATCACCCGCCGCCTGTCGAGGCGCACGTTGCTGGGCGGCCTCATTCCGGCCCTGTCGCTCGCCGCCTGTTCCCGGCGTGACGAGACCGCCGAGCCGCTGCTTGACCGATTCAGCGTCGGCGAGGGGGCATACCGTCCGGTTGGCACCCTTCAGGACATCCCACCTTCCACCGGCCCGTTCACGGCCAGGTTCGCACCGCATTTCGGCATGTTCGAGGGCCTGGCCGGTCCAGACTTCGTGGACCAGCTGAAATTCGCCCATGATCAGGGGTTCCGTGCCTGGGAAGACAACAGCATGGCCGTGCGCCCGCTCGCCGACCAGATCCGGCTGGGCAACGCAATGCGCGAGCTTGGCATCGAAATGGGCGTCTTCGTTCTGGGAGACAGGCAAGGCTGGCAAAGCCCGACCCTCACATCCGGCGATGCGCAGGCCCGCAGGAACTTCATGGCCCAGGTCGACAATGCGATTGGCGTGGCCGAGCGGACCGGCGCCACCCGGATGACCGTGCTGCCGGGCCTTGCCACGCCCGGATTGCGGCGCCAGTACCAGATGGCCCATATCGTCGATGCCCTGCGCGAGGCCTGCGACCGCATTGCGCCGCACGGGCTGACCATGGTCGTTGAACCGATCAACAATGTCGATTTTCCAGGTGTGTTTCTCAATCGGACGTCGGACGGCTTCCTGATCAGCAAGGCCGTCGACCGGCCGGAGTGCAAGCTGCTGTTCGACATCTACCACCAGCAGATCATGGACGGGAACATCATCCGGGACATGGATGCGTGCTGGTCGGAGATCGCCTACTTCCAGCTCGGCGATCATCCTGGCCGGAACAAGCCGCATACGGGCGAGACCAATTATGCCAATGTGCTGCAGCATGTCTGGAAGAAGGGCTATCGCGGCGTGCTGGGGATGGAGCATGGCGTGACCTCGATCGACCCGGCGGCAGAGGAAGACCTGATCCTCACCTATCGCCGTCTGGATGGCCTTCTGAAGTCGATCTAGCGAGTCACGCGCCGCTCAGGTGCGCCCGGTCTCCACCGTGCAGTGCGCCGACAAGTCCTCCAGCACGGTTTCGAACCGGGCCGGCAACAGGCGCTGCAGCTCCGCCTTGTCGATCTGGTCACACGCCATCAGGGACAGGACCATGGCGGTCTCGTCCTGAATGGTCTGCATGGCATCCAGCGCTTCCCGGCTGGCGCCGGCCTGCATCAAGGCGGCGGCATTCTCCCGCGCCGCGATGTGGCGTACTGTCAGGTTCCACGCCAGCGGCAGGATGTCATCAATGCGCTGCGTGTGTTCCAGCGCGGCCGGCCAGTCTTCGTCCAGCACATGGATGAACCCGATATTCTCTTCCGTGTAGGCCACACCGACCTGCGTTGCGCCGCGCTCGGCCCGGATACGTGCCGCCGTGCGCAGCTCCGACAGGGCTTCCTGCAGCGCCTCTTCATACAAGCGGCCTTCCGGCAATTGCCTTTGCGCCGCCAGCGCCACCAGCGTCGTGCCGACGCCATGGTGGGCCATCTGCTCCTGCTCCAGAGTGATGTCTTCGGGGTCCGCCCCGATCAGGTGCGCCGCTTCGCTGAAGGCGCGATAGGCCAGCAGCGCATCCCCGCGCTTGCGCAGGCACTGCCCCTTCCAGAGCAGCAGCATCGGCGCGTCCAGATCCCGCGCCGTGGCCTGGTTCACATAGTCCACGACGGTCGAGCATCCGCGGTTCCAGATCAGGGACGCGTCATTGGCTTCGCGATATTCCAGCATGGCCAGACCGGCTGCGCCCATCGCCTGGTCGGGCAGCGCGTCCGCCGCCATCAATTGCTGGAATGCCGCGCGCACATCGCTGGATTCAACTTCCCCGCCCCAATCGTTCAGGGCCGCCTGCAGCAACAGGTGTTCCTCATCCCTCAACAAACGGACATCGCCATCATCGGCGCGTAACACCATGCTCACCACCTGGGAGGTGACATCATTCATCGGCTTGCCCAATACGTGACTGCGGGCAATGTTGACTGCGCGGTCCTTGTAGGCCGCGATCTGCCGGGCCGAGCCCGCCTGCTGCAATTCGCGCGACAGTTCGGCCTGGCGACGCGCCGCCTCGTTCTCCTCGCGGATCGCGACCAGTTGCGCCTGGGTCGATTCGCGCTGGCGGCTCGCCTCTCCGGCGACGATGCGCAGATTGATCTCGTTGAGACGGGCCTGATGGGCATATTCCGATTTCAGTCCCTGCAGGGCCATGTAGAAATAGATCACGCTGCCGACAGCGATGACGGCCGCAGTTACCAGAAGCACGGCAAGCGCGCGGATCAGGAAACGGAACGCCTTCTGCTCTCCCTGCAATTCCCGCAGCAGATCAAGAGAGGTGACCGGGCTCTGGGCGGAGTCGGAAACGGGGCTCATGCGACAGGCCTTTCTGACAGGATGGGCCGGTCGCTGCCGTCCCAGACCGAGGGGCCGAACACCGGCTCCAGCAGGAGGCGCAGTCCCGTGTCGGAATCCTCCTCGCGGATGAAGGCTTCCGCAATCAGCAGCTTGATGCGCATCTGGCGCTTGCGCCACATCCGCAGGGCGGCGCCGATGGCCGTGGCCACGAAGAAATTGGACGCGCCGATCATGCGCTCGGGATTGTCGGCGAACAGGTCTTCCCCCACCGGCAATGGATAATGGCCCAGCAGGGTCGACACGAAGACGCTGAACGAAACCAGCGCCATGAAGATGGCCCCCAGCAGCAAGTACCTGTTGAGCCGGGCTTCCGATTTGAGCTCGGCCCGGTGGTGGCTGATCAGGGGGCTGATCGTCTTCATGCCCTACTCCCCATCCCGCGCGACCCGGAAGCCAATTCCGTCATCGCGCCCGGTATCCGGGAAGGCGTCCCGGAAGGCCGAACGGACATAGGAGGGAATTTTCTCCCAGCTGCCACCCCGCACAGCCCGGCTGCGACAGCCCTGCTCGTCATACACGCTCGCCGCACCGAACCGGCCGAGATAACTCCGCACGCTGCAGTCCGCGACCCATTCCGCGACGTTGCCATGCATCTCATGCAGGCCGAATCCATTCGCGGGATAATAGCCGGCCGGCATGGGCCGCCGGGGCCAACTGCCCTTGGGGCCATTGTTGTAGATGCGCCCGGCATTGAAGTTTGCCTGCTGGTCACTCAGCGTCTCTCCGGTGTGAAACGGCGTGCGGGTTCCCGCGCGGGCCGCATATTCCCATTCCGCCTCGCTCAGCAGGCGATAGGGTTCGCCCTCCACGCGAGTGTTCAGCCAGTCAACATAGGCCATCGCCTCGACCCAGGTAATGTTGATCACGGGCAGGCCCGGTTGCTGCCATTGCTGGCTGCGGGTTTCCTGGGCGGCCTTGTTGCCTGCGCAGCCTCCATCCGCGATGCAGGCGTCCAGCTGGGCCCAGGTAATCTCCGTCGCCGAAGCGGCAAAGGGCGCAAGGGTGGCCCGCCATTGCGGACCTTCATTGTCCTTGCGTTCGGCCTCACTCTCGGGCGATCCCATCAGGAACTCACCGCCTGGAATGGCCACCATTTCCGGACAATCGGTACAGTCGCGGAATGTGCGCTCCTCAATGGATCCGCCAGCCGCGGCCGCGGTGAAAGCGGCGCGGCGCAGCAGGGTCGACACCTCGGTAAATCCCGGCGCAATGTCTTCACTGGCGGGCGTGCCGGGCGTATCTCCCGCGCTGCGGGCAGCGGACGTGCGAGCGCCGTGCGGCGGCAGCCGCGAAGTTGAGGTGACCGGTACGGGCTGGGGCGCCGCGCCGCCATTGCAGCCGGCAAAGCAGAAATCGGCGCCGGTCAGGCCGGAATTGTAGAAAGGCGTCTGCAGGCCATTGGTCGACTGGTTCACACGGTCGGCAACCCGTTTGAACACCTGTTCGGCGATCAGATTCTGCTGCTGGATCGTGTCGGACAGGGCGACGGCAAATGTGGAGTGGCGGCCTTCCCCATCATAGGCGACATAGCCGGGCGCTGTGGAATAGGAGATCAACAGGCCACGCGCCGGCTTCACCTCCGCAAGCCCCCCGGCCGCACTGCGTGTGGCGCTGGGCAGCGGATTGTCCCGGCATGCGTCCAGGATCACGAAATTGACGGCATTCCCGGCATGCTCGACATAGCGCAGCGCATCGCCCAGGCGCGGTGCCTGTCGCCAGATATCCTGTTCGGAGCGGGCATTCGCATCGACCGGCACCAGATAGTTCAGCCCCTGTGACTGCACCCCATGTCCCGCATAATAGATCAGCCCCACCGCACTCGCCCCGGCCGCTTTCAAACGGGCCCCGTGCGCGGCAAAGGCCGTTTCCATCTCGTCTTCGGTACCGTCGATCACGAGGTCCACCGTGAAGCCGACCGTGCTCAACGTGTCCGCCATCAATTGGGCATCGCGGGCCGGATTGGGCAATTGCCAGCCGGTTTGCTGATAGTTGGAATTGCCGATGACCAGCGCATAGCGCGGCGCGTCAGCCGGTTGCGACAGGGCGAGTGGCCCCAGCATCAGGCAAAACAGGGCTGAAACAATGGTCCGAAGCATGGCGGGCGTCCCCTTCCGCAAGTCGCGACATCCCTCCCCAGCGCGCTGCGTTAACTAACCCCAATTCCCGGCACGAGAAAAGGGGTCAGTTGGATCGGCCCGTCCGGGCCAGGGGGTCAGGCCGCGCCGGGGCGCTGGGCAACATCGGGCTGGGCAGCGAGCAGTTTCGCCTGCCCGACCCAGTCGTCCCGCAGGATCCGGCCCTTGAAGTGTTCCAGTTTGTCGTCGACCCACTGGATTTCGTCTGGCCCCCATTCGGCAATCTGCCAGAAATAATAGACGCCGATCTCGTTCAGCAATTCGGCCAGCATCGGGCCGATGCCGTTGACCCGTTCCAGATCGTCCTCCTGCCCGAAGGCCGCTTCGACCAGCAGGTTGGCCTTGTCATCCGGCCGCATGGCCTGACGCACAGGGTCCTGCCCCCGCAGGATCTCCACGCTGCGCACTGTGGTCGTGGGTTGCGGCGCTGGCGGGGGTGGAGGCGGTGGAGGCGGCGGCGGGGCGGCCGGGGTTTCGTTCACGGTCGTCTGGGTGAACCGCGCCTGCGACAGGGGCACACGCTGGCTGATATCGATATCCGTGCGGGCATACGCCGTTTCCTGCAGCGTGCGCACCATGTGATGCATCGCCGCCATGCCGTACTCGATGGAGGTCAGCCGGTCTTCCACGGCGCCCATGTTCAGGCGCGCTTCCATCTTGCGCAGGGAATTGGTGATGCTCGACAGGTCCGGGTCCTGCAGCGTGACCACCGTTTCCTGCAGGGCGGCCAGACGGCGCTCCAGCGGTGCCACATCCGGCAGCGCCTGCATGTCGATGCGCAGGGTTGCCAGCGAGGATTCGAGATTTGCCAGACGCGCCTGAAGGGGCGAGAAATCGACCGGCGTGCGATCCAGCGTCGAGACATGAGCCTCCAGCGAGGCCAGTTTGGAATGCAGCGCCGCCGTGCCGCCTTCCAGATCCGCCAGCTTGTTGTTGGTGACCCGCACGTGGTCTGGCGCCGTTTTCAAATCGCGCTCGATCTGACGCAGCGTTTCCGTGATCGGCCCGAAATCCGGCTCCGGAAGTGACAGCTCGCCAATGGCGGTTTCCAGCTTGGCCAGGCGGTCGCGAAGACTGTCGACATCCGGCACGCGCAGGGAGGCAAGCGAGGATGACAGGGTCTGCAGACGAATGGTCATGCTTTCATTGTCCGCCTTGCGCTGCGCGTCGAGCCGTTCGGCAAACTCGGCCAGCCGGGATTCCATCTGGCCGAAATCGCTGCGGATCGGCTCGAGGTCGGTCATCGGCAGGTCGAGATTCTCGATGGCCAGTTCCAGCCGCGCCAGCCCGCTGTGAATCGGGCCGAGGTCCGGTTCCGGCATCTGCGCCGGTTCCGAATTGACCAGAACATTCACATTGTCCTCGATCCGGGACAGACGGCCTTCGATATCCTCTAGGTCGGTGTTCTTCAGCTGGCCCACGGCCAGGTCCAGGTCGGACAGGCGCGACAGGACCGGGTCGAAGCCGGCACCGCTGTCGGTCAGCCGGGCCTCGATCGCATCAAGACGTGCATGCAGGGGCGAAATGTCCGGAAGCGGCAGGCTGGTCAGCCGGTCACCGATACTGTGAATATTGGCATGGAACTCATCGCGCGTGACCGGCGATGGCAGCGCCGAAATGCGCTCCTCGATCATGGAGAAATACGACGCGATTTCGTCGCGTGACACGGCCGGCAGGGCGTCGGCTTCGGCGCTCTCATCCATCAGCGTTTCGTAGGTTTCGGTGACATCCTCATAGCGGTTCCGGAACCACCAATAGGCCAGCGCAGCGCCTGCCAGGGCGGCAAGCAGCATCAGCAGGAAGATCTGGATGAGAAGGAACCACATGATGTTTACTTTCGACGTATCAGGAGGAAATCATTCGGAAACACGGATCACCCGTATTTCAATTCGGCGGTTCTGGGCCCGCCCTTGCGGTGTGGTGTTGGAGGCAACCGGGCTGGCATCCCCATAGCCCGTGGCCACAAGCCGGCCGGGAGGCACCCCCCGCGCAATCAGCGCATTGCGCACTGCCTCTGCACGCGCCTGGCTCAGCGCGCGGTTCATGTCCGGCAATCCGGTACTGTCCGTATAGCCCGCAATACGCAGAGTCCCCGGACAGGACCGCACGGCTTCCGCCACGCTGTCCAGCAGGCCCGCACTGGATGCACCGATCACGGCGCTCGAGGACTGGAACTCGATCCGCGTGTCCCCCAGCAGATCGGCGAGAGAGGATTCGCAAGTCGCCACGGCCTCGTGCGCGATGATGTCCACCGCGCCAACTTCTCCCAGCGGGATCGGCGCAATTGCCATCTCGCGAACCGCGGCAGCCTCGGCCCCCGGCAGTTCACAGCTCAACGAGAACCGGTTGTCATTGAACCCCGCCACGCCCCGGTCACACCGCGTCACCGTGTTCAGGCCGCGCTGCGCCACTTCGAAGAATCCGGACGGCGCCGCATCCTGGGTGATCGACAGACTGTCCTGAATCGAGAGGATACGCGGCGGATCGATTTTCGCCCGGGCTGCGGAGACGATTTGCTGTCGGACGGAATTGTCCGGCATGTCCCCGTCCAGCGTCAGCACGCCGTTGGCGACACGGAACGACCAGTCGATTGCCGTGGCCGGAGTGCCCTCGCCCAGGTTTGAATAATCGAACGCGTCCCGCACACGCGTGACCGGGCGCGCAGATCCGAACAGGGTCGGTGCGCGAGCCCGCCGCACGGCGGCGACGGCCGCTTCGGCAGCCTCCCGGCTGGGTGGGCGCCCTTCCAGCGTGATCCATTGTCCCGAAACATTGGCCCGGGCCCACGCGGCATCTGCCTCGATCAGGGCTTCGGCAGCTGTCCGCCCGGCGGTCGACTGCACAACGCCAAAGGCGAACGGCCAGAGCGCGAACAGCAACAACAGCCCCAGCGCAATCAGCGGAATGCCGCCCAATGGAAAGAATGGCACAGGCTCGCCGGATGCCCGCCGCACCTTGCGCGTTTGCAGGAACCGTCCCCCGGTGCCGGTGCTGTCACTCAAACTGCAACCCTCATCACGCCTGTTATCCACGCCCCACCCGATTTCGGGAATTGCGTCAAACACTAGCCGAAACAAAGGGCTCCAACAACATTCCGATCCCGAAATGAAACGTCCGCGAAGACAATATTGCTGACAATTCTTCTTGGGATTCAGCCGGGGCGAGAGTTGTAATCAAGGCAAACGCCTGTCACGCGAACCGGGGCTTTACTTGCCGATGTCGTCGGGAATCGTCTGGTCCATGGTTTCTGCCGGATGACAGCAGGACGGGCCGCTGACAATGCGCGCCGGAACACCGGCCACCGTGCATTTCGCCGGTACATCCTTCAGCACAACGCTGCCGGCCGCCACCTTGGCCTCGTCGCCGATCTGGATGTTGCCCAGCACCTTGGCACCGACCGAGAGCAGCACGCCCTTGCCGATCTTCGGATGGCGATCGCCGACTTCCTTGCCGGTGCCGCCCAGCGTGACGCCATGCAGCAGCGAACAGCCATCGCCCACGACCGCCGTTTCACCAATCGTGATGCCGGACGCGTGGTCGAGCATGACGCCGGTGCCGATGCGGGCGGCCGGATGGATGTCCACTCCGAACAGTTCCGAAGCGCGGCTCTGAAAATGGAAGGCCAGTGTCTCCCGCCCTTCGCGCCACAGGAGGTTGGCCACGCGATAGGTCTGCAGGGCGAGGAAGCCCTTGAAATAGAGAAAGGGCTGCAACATGCCACGGCAGGCCGGATCCCGCTCCAGCACGGCCTGCATGTCGGCTTCCGCCGCATCGACCAGCGAGCGATGGGTGTCATAGGTCTCGCCCAGGATCTGACGCACCTGCTGGGTGCTCATCACCGGACTTTTCAGCTTCTCCGCGAGATGAAATGAAAGCGCCTGACACAGTGTGGCATGGGCCAGGATGGCCGAATTCAGATAGCTCGCCAGGGTCGGCTCATCTGCCGCAGCGGCGCGGGCCTCGAATCTGAGGCGGTTCCAGGCGGGCGCCGGGGCGCCGATATCCGGGTTCTCTGGCATGTCTCTTCCTTCCGGTCCCTGATCTATCGAAATGGGCCGTTTTGGCCCGAGTGCAACCCCTGTTGCCGGTTTACTCTGCTGGCACTTCGCGGCCGCCGAACATATGGCGCAGGGCCTTCCGCACCGGTTTCATCGTCGTGATCCGGAAGATGGCCGGCGTGAAGTACAATGCCAGCAGTGCCGAGCCGCCGACCCCGCCGGAAATGCCCGCCGCCAAAGGCATCCAGAAAGAATCCCCGGTCAGCAGGATCGGCACGAAACCGCCCATCGTGGTCAACGTGGTCGCCACGATATGCCGTGTGGCATCCACCACAACTTCGCGCTGGGCGATCACATCATCCGCCATGGCGCCGGGATTGGCCCTCAACAATGACAGAACGACAATGGAGCCATTGATCGCAATGCCGAACAGGCCCAGCCCGCCGATGATCGCATTGAACCCGAATGGCAGGTTGAACAGCCACACGCCGAAAAAGGCATAGCCCAGCGACAGGAACCCGGAGGCCAGCACCAGCAGCATCATGCGGAAGGAATTGAACACCAGCATGATCGCCCCTGCCATCACCATCACCAGCGGCACGCCAACAGCGGCGAGATTGCCGAGGGCGTCGCTGGAATTCTCCGCCTCCCCGCCAATCACGACGTCATAGCCCGCCGGGATGTGGAATCCGGTGTCCGCGAAGCGCGCCTGATAATCCGCCAGCACAGGCGCCGGCAAGGTATAGGGATCGAGATAGGCCAGGATCTGGTTCATGCGCTGGCCATTGCGCCGCGTGATCACGGCAGTCTCCGGGACGAGCGTGACATCGCCCAGGGCCGAAATGGGCGTGCCGGCACCGGTGCCAACCGTGGCGGAGCGCAGATCCGCCATGCCGGATCGACGCGACATGGGGGCAATCACCTTCACCGGCAGTTCCTCGGTGCCCTCCAGAACGGAGCCGGCCCGGACGCCTTCCAGCTCCGCGCTCAGATCTGCAGCAATATCCGTCAGACGCTCGCCCGCCATGGCAGAAGCGGCCTCATCGGCCTGCAGGCGCATGGTCGGCGCGCCAAGCTCGAGCGAGGCAACCGTGTAGGTGATCCCCGGCGTCTGGCCGAGCACGCCGCGGATCTCGTCGCCGATCCTGTCCAGCGTATCGAAATCATTGCCCATGATGCGCAACTCGATCGGCGCATCCGCTGGAGGTCCCTGTTCGAATGGCAGGGCCAGGAAGCGCGCGCTTGGAAACTCCTCACGCACCATGCGCTGCACTTCGCCGACGATCTCGTGCGTGCGCTCATTCGAATCCAGCTGAATCCAGCCGGTGGCGAACCCTTCAACGCCTTCGGTATTGTTGAGGACATTGTAATAGACACGCGGAGATGGCTGGCCGAGCACCCAGGTCACATCCTCCACCCCCTCGATGGCACTGATCATGTCCGTTGCGCGGTGCGCCACATCGACCGTGTCATGTATGTCCGCTTCAGGTGACAGCTGGAACGTCACCTGAAACTGGTCGCGCTCCGTCTGCGGAAAGAACTGAGAGGGCAACTGACCCACCAGCCAGAACCCGAAGATTGCCGGCGCCACGCCGATGGCGATGCCGAGCAGCGGGAATCGCAGCGTCGCTTCGATGGAGGCCCGATAGCCATCCGAGATGAAATCGTTCATCACGCCGTCCCGCCACCAGCGGCGCGGGCGTTTCGCCTGTCCGGTTTCCCAGCCGCGCTTGCGGTCAAACCAGCCGGCCATGGCGGGGATCACGGTGATGGAGACGATGAAGGAAGCCGAAATCGAGAACACAACCGACAGGCCGATCATGCCCACAAATTCTCCGGCGCCGCCGGGAAGCAGGGCAATCGGCGCAAACGCCAGGGCTGTGGTCAGTGTGGACGCCGCCAGCGGCGCAGCCAGATGGCCAAGGCTCTGCCGGATGGCCTCGAACCGGTTCTTCCCCTTGGCCCGCAACTGGTCGAACTCGTCAACCACGACAATCGCATTGTCGATAAGAAGTCCAAGCGAAATGACGAGGCCGGTCACCGACATCTGGTGGAGCGGATGACCGAACACGCTGAACAGGATCAGCACGAGGCTGATCGTCAGCGGGATGGCCATGCCGACCACGATGGCCGAGCGCCACCCCATCGTGACGAACAGGACAAGCACGACGATGAAGGCCGAGAACAGCAGGCTTTGCGCAAGGCCGTTCAACCGGTCATTGGTGTAGCGGCTCTGGTCGAACACGGTCTCGACCTTCAGCCCCGGCGGTGCAGAGGCTGCAAACTCGTCCGCGATCGCCCGCGCGCTTTCCGCCCATCTGTCCACACGCTGCCCGGGTGAAATGTACACACCCACCAGCACCGTCCTCAGATTGTTCTCATAGGCCTGTTTCGTCGCCGGGTCCGCATAGCCTTTCTCGACCCGGGCAACATCGCCAACGCGCACGGCCGATCCGTCGGCGCGCTGCAGAAGCGGCACCTGACGGACCCGGGATATGCCATCAAATTCACCGCCGACTTCCAGGCCGATTGTACCGCCTTGCCCGCGCAGACGCCCGGCCGGAGTCTTGCTGTCCGCCGATGCGATCAGTCCCGCCGCGTCGCGGAAGGACAGGCCGGCTGCCGATAGCGCCTGCGGGTCGACCACCACACGCACTTCTTCTTCGGGCAGGCCGTAGGTTTCGGTTTCCTCCGTGCCGGGCAGGCGCTGGAACTTGTCCTCGAGATCCAGCACCAATCGGCGCATGACGGTGAGGGGCGGATCGCCTTCGCCCGTCCAGGTCAGTCCGACGACCAGCGTCGCCGCGCCCACATAAAGCCGCTCCACTTCCGGCGATCCGACGCCTGCGGGAAACTGCGCCTGCGCCTCCTCGACCTGCCCCCGGATCAGCGTCCAGGTATCGTCCACTTCGCCCTCCGACAGGTCTTCGCGGATCTGGATGCGGACCTGCGAAAAACCGGCCCGGCTGGTGGACGTGACTTCCTCGATCTCGGCAAGCTCCATCAAGGCGGCCTCGACCGGCTCGGTGACCAGCGCCTCGACGCGTTCCGCATCTGCGCCGGGATACGGCGTCAGCACGAAGCCGTAGCGCTCGATCAGGGTCGGATCCTCCTGGCGCCCCAGAGTCAGCATGGCCCCGAGACCGCCAATCAGGACCACCAGGATGGCGAGAATGGCCAGGCGCGGCAACTTGAAGAACAGCGTCGACATGACCTTCAGCCGCCGTTCACAGCCGCCGCGCGATGAACGTCGCGCGGTTCCACCGGCAAGCCAGGCACAATCCGCTGCAGGCCGTCCGTGATGACTCTTTCTCCGGCCTCGACTGCGCCGCGTACAAAGGCCCTGTCCCCGTCGGTGTGCACCATTTCCACGGGCCGTGTGGCAACGGTCCAGCCGGATCCGGCCGGCTCGGCAACATAAATCGTCCACAGGCCGCGGGAAGCGGTCGACAATGATTTCACTGGCACCCAGAAGCCCGGCTCATCGATGTCACGCTGCATGGTCAGGCGCACGACGGCGCCAGAGGCCACAGCGCCGGTATTGTCGATTTCAAACACGGCGGCCACGGTTCGCTGCGCCGGATCGATGACACCGGTCACGCTGCGTAGAACGGCTTCCACCGGACCGGTGTCTGCCTGCAGCTGATAGGTTTCGCCAGGGCTCAGGCGCGCTGCACTCCCGGCCGGCAAGCCGATGCGCGCTTCCAGATGCGCGGCTTCCACAAGGTCCAGCACGGGCTGGCCTGCTCCGGCAATCGTGCCCTCGTCGGCCAGGCGGGCTGTCACCACTCCGTCGAAGGGGGCTGTGATACGGGAGAGGTCAATCTGGACCCGGAAAATGTCGGCCTGCGCCTTCGCGGCTTCCACTCGAGCCAGAGCGGTATCAGCCTGCGCTTCGGCTTCGTCGACCGCCTGCTGGGACACATGTCCCTGCATTTTCAGCTTCCGCTGCCGTTCAACTGTGCTGAGGGCAAGAGAATGCGCCGCGCGAGCTTCCTCGATCACCGCGTCTGCTGACGCAAGCTGGGCCCGCAGACCACGCGTATCCAGGCTGGCCAGCACGCTGCCGCGCTTGACCCGGTCGCCGACATCTACCGCAATGGTCTCGATCCGCCCGCCACTGGAGAATCCCAGCGCGCTGCTGCGTCTGGCTTCCGCGAGACCGGAATAGGTCTCGTTCAGCGTGAAGGCTGTGACCAGTTCGACGGGCGCAACCTGAACCGTCATGGGCGCCGGGGCCGCCTTGGCAATCTTCGGCCCCTCCTCGCTGCGCAGACGGGTCGCAGCAAAGACGAGACCGGCGCAGACCAACGCCAGAACGATCATGAAGAACAACCCTTTCAGGGCTGTCGGCCGCTTGTCGCGCGACACGTCTCCGGTGTGGGGATCAGTCTCTGTCATGAAGTATGTCCTGGAAGGTCGCCATTGGTGTCCGTCACCGCAGGCTTCAACAGGCTGCGGATCTGGAGGCTTGCATGAAACTCGATGAAATCGCTTGCCGAAATCGGGTTCTCGTCCGGGACGAGTTGGTGGAATTTCGGCACGTGAATAAGCAGCTGGGCGAGCCCGTGGGACCCCGCCCAGAGGGACTTTGCCGCCATGACCGGGTCCAGTACGGGATCGAACACGCCCAGTTCCTGTCCCTCTCTGACCATGCTGATCAGCACGCCGAATGCCTGCCCTTTCTGGGATGCGACGAAGCCCTCCCAGGACAGGATACCGGCTCCGTTCTCGGGAAGGTCATGCTGGATGCTGGAAAAGGCCGCAGCATAATGGAAAGGACGCGTCACGGCCGTTTCAACATAGGTCGCGACACACGCTTTCGCGCGCTCCAGAAATGGTCGGTCAGCGCTGGAACTGTTGTCGACCTTCTCGAGCAGCCGTTCGAAGAACGCCTCCTTCAATTCGTCGATCAATTCCTCCTTGGAACCGAAATACTTGTAGATCGCTGCCGGTGAATAATCGATTTCGTCGGCCAGACGCCGGATCGACAGCCCTGTCTCGCCTTCCCGCGCAAAAACGCGCTCGGCAGCCGAGATGATCGACTCCCGCACGCGCAGGCGGCGGCGGTCAGCCGGCGTTACCTCGGGGGCGTTGTCTGTTTCCATTTGATCCAGCGCTCAAGCAGAGTGTTCAGAAAGTGAACACTGTTCACTCTTGTACTCCCATCCACCTGAAATCACAACACGCAATTCGTTAATGGCCGCCTTCAAGATCATCGCGGCGGCACCTATGTTGCGGCAATGACAAAGCGATTCCCCCCCGCCCCCGCCATTGGTACGCCCATGCTGGCCACCCGTCCCAGCGCCGAGGCACGCCAGCTCCTGGCCCGCCGCCGGTCTGCTGGAAAGCACTTCATCAACGAACCAGGCCCATCACCGGACGCGCTCGACGAGTTGCTGGAAATCGCCGCCCGCGTGCCAGATCATCGCAAACTGACTCCATGGCGTTTCATTGTGTTCGAGGGCGAGGCCCGCGCGGATTTCGGTCAGGAACTCGCCCGCATTCGCGGCGAAACGCTTGAAGATGCAGAATCCCGGGACTTGATGGAAGCCGCCGGCCTGTTCCTGCGCGCCCCCACTGTCGTCGCCGTCATCTCCTCGCCGAAAGATGACGGGCGAACACCTGTCTGGGAACAGGAGCTGTCTGCCGGTGCCGTCTGCTACAATCTTCTGCTGGCGGCCAATGCCAGCGGCTGGGCGGGCGCATGGCTCAGCGAGTGGCCGGCCTTTGACTCGCAAGTTGCCGACGCACTCGGCCTGGAGGGCACGGAGCGCGTGGCCGGCTTCATCTATCTCGGCACATCCAGGGTCGCCCCGCCCGAACGCGGACGCGCCTGCATGTCAGACATCGTCACACGCTGGTCGCGCTAGCCCCGGCCACGATAGGACGCGACGCCGGTCTCGGGCACATAGAGTCCTGCCGGCACATCACCCGACTGCCAGAACACATCGATCGGGATCCCGCCGCGCGGATACCAGTATCCGGAGATGCGCAGCCAGTTCGCTTCGGTGAAGTCGAAGATCTTCTTGCCGATGGATACAGTGCATTCCTCATGGAAGGCTCCGTGATTCCGGAAGCTGGTGAGGTAGAGCTTCAGGCTTTTGGACTCGACCAGCCACTCTCCGGGCGCATAGTCGATCACCAGATGGGCAAAATCAGGCTGGCCGGTCACGGGACACAGCGATGTGAATTCCGGAGCCACGAACCGGGTCAGGTACAATGTGTCCGCATGGGGATTGGCCACACGTTCAAGCCGGGCCTCTTCAGGACTCTGCGGTTGGTGGGTCTGCTGGCCGAGTTGGCCCAGCCCCTGATAAATCGGATTGTCAGCCATATTAGAGGATCGCCGGTACGGGAATGAGGTTGAAGGTGAGCCCCATATAGAGCGCATAGGCGAAAAGGAGAACCGCTCCCTCCCAGCGCGCCACCAGCTTGCCCGTAATCGCAAACACCACCATCAGCGCGACCGACAGGACCAGCGCCGCAATATCGCCCACACTGATCAGGCTGTTGCCGATGCCGGAGGCCATTGCATCGGCGGTGACATCGCCACTCGGTTCGCGGCGCACGCTGAACGGGTGCACAAGGGCGGTCAGCCCCAGAATGCCGAGAATGTTGAAGATGTTCGAGCCGATGATGTTGCCCAGCGCGACGTCTGCCTTGCCCCGGAAAGCGGCGATGGCCGACGTCGCGAGTTCCGGCAGGCTGGTGCCGACTGCAACAATCGACAGGCCGATCACGGTTTCGCTGACACCGAATTCCCGCGCGATGACGACGCCGCCATCTACCAGAAATTTGGCGCCAAGCACAACACCCGCAAGACCGGCCAACGCAATCAGCGCGCCCAGCGCAACGCCGTAATTCGCCTCGACCGTCTCCCCTTCCCCAGCATGCATTTCGGCCACCGCGCCCTGGCTGGCCCGGTCTGCCATCAGCGAAAACACAATATAGATCGCTAGAGCAGTAACGAGCAGCGCACCACCGAGCCGCGAGAAAAGATCGAACCAGATCATCGTGCAAAGCAACAGCGTGGCCAACAACATCAGAAGCGTGTCCCGCATGAGGGCGCGAGGGTTGGTGATGATCGGATGAATTACGGCCGCCACACCTAGTACCAGCAGGATGTTGGCAATATTGGAACCGACCACGTTTCCGACCGCTATACCAACGGCATCGGCGTTGATGGCATTGAGGCTGGTCACCAGTTCCGGCACCGAAGTTCCGAAGCCGACGAGTGTCAGACCAATCACCAGTTCGGAGATATTGAGCTTGCGCGCAACACTCACCGATCCCCGGACAAGCCCTTCGCCCCCGACAAACAGGAGGACGAGGCCGCCAAGAACCATCAGATATGTCATGAAAATCCCCGTGGGAAAAAGTTGAAGTGCAAATATGGGGGGATGCGCGACGCGCCGCAATCAGGCCCTTGCCAAGTATTTCTGCGGGAACGGTTGGCGTCGCAAAGCCGCAAAAAAAACAGCTATCGGGTTGGAAGCGACAAATTTCAGCAAACTTGTTCACCGTACACTCAGCTCAATGGCGCACAATTCGCCGTGAATATTCAGGGACTGACGTCGACATGGTAAACCGGGCAGAACGCCTGACCGACACGCGCCGCCTGCAACTTGGCAGAATGGCTGTGTGCTGCGTGGCGCTCGGCCTGTTGCCAGCTTGTGCGTATCTGCGCGGAAACGGAACTGGCGAGTCTGCCACCTCCGGTTCGGCATATATGCCCGTAACCTTCGACGGTGTACCAAACTCCCTGGAAGACGGCGCACGCGATGCCGTATCGATCCGGGCGGGTGCCCCCACCAGTCTTCTGGACGTTCGCCGGAGAGCCAATCAGGCCGCAGACACCCTTCAGGAATACCTCGCATCCGAAGGCTATTTCGCTGCGGTCGTCACGCCTGATCTGGTCGAAGACATGGACATGACGCCCCGGCTGGATGTTGATCCCGGTGAGCGTTTCACCATCGCATCGGTCACTCTTGCTGGCACCGGCGACCTGCCGGAGGAGGTGCTGACCCGACTTGAGCTTGTCTCAGATGAGCTGGGCATCGGCACCTGGGCCGTGACCGAAGACATCGAAAGTCTCGACAAGCGCCTGGTCACCACATTGCGCAAGGCCGGCTATGCCTTTGCCGAAAGCGAAGGGATTGATGCGCTGGCATCCCGGGCGGATTCGACACTGGAGCTGACCTATTCGCTCTCCCCCGGACCGCGCGTCCGCCTGGGAGACCTGATTGTTCCGGTGGACTTGAAAACGCGTCCGGGCGCCATCCGCACCCTGCGCAACTGGCAACCCGGAGACTTCTACAAGCCGGACACAATGGAAACACTGCGCACGCGCCTGCGCAGCACGGACCTGTTCGACGGGATCGGGGTCAAGATTGCTGAAAATCCGGGAACTGACGGGTATCACTCCGTTGAGCTGCAGCTCTCGGAAGGCAAACGCCGGTCGATCAGCGCAGGTCTCAGCGTGTCCACTTCGGAAGGCGCGGGCGCCACGGCCAGCTGGGAACGCCGCAACCTGACCGGTGTCGGCGACACGCTGGGCGTGGACGCCCAGATCGCCACCCTGACCAGCGAACTGACACTGAGCTATGAACGCCCGAACATCGGCAGATATGGCCGCGATTTCTCAGCCGAGACCGGCATTCGTGCGGAAGAAACGGATGCCTACGACCTGCAGGGCGTCAGTGCCACAGCCAGCCTGTCGCAACCCTTCAATGATCACTTCACATTGTCCGCAGGCGCAACAATCGACGCGACGCGGTCAACCGACTATGAATTGCGATCCGCCGGCCAGGATGAATATGTCGAACAGGTCACCTTTTCGTTCCCGTTGGGCGCGACCTACGACACGGTGAAACAGCCGCTGGACCCGCAGGCCGGCAATCGTATCGCACTGGGTGTAGAGCCGGGCGTCTCAGTTGGCGACAGCGAGGCGCCCTTCACACGCATTACGACATCGGCATCGACCTACAGAAAGATTACCGACCGGCTTGTGGCGGCTGTCCGCGCCGAGGCCGGCACTTTCCTTGGCGATGATGATGTGCCGGTGGACCGGAAATTCTACGCCGGAGGCGGCGGCTCTGTCCGTGGCTTCGAATATCAATCCCTGTCTCCCACCGATACCGACGGCAACATCATTGGCGGCGATGCGATGTTTGCAGCGTCCGCGGAACTCCGGTTCCGGCACTCCGACCGCTGGGGATACGTCGCCTTCGTGGATTCGGGTTACGCCGCTGGCTCGATTGATGAGGCCATCAGCGAGATGCGCATGTCTGCTGGCTTCGGCATTCGCTTCTATCCGGGGTTCGGTCCGATCCGGTTCGACATTGCGACGCCGCTGGACCGGCAGGAGGGTGAAGATCCGGTTCAGATCTATGTGTCGATCGGGCAGGCATTCTGATGTCAGTCCTCTCGCCGCTCCTTGGAATGGTTCGTCGTCGCCCCTGGCTGGTGGTGAGCCTGTCGGTCCTGATGGTCGTGCTGGCCTGCCTGGCCGCAGCGCGCCTCTGGATCGGGTCCAGCGGCGGACGCGCCTTCATCGAATCGCAGATCGACGGACGCAAGGCGGGAAGCTTCGGACGGATCGACATAGAAGGCTTGTCAGGCGACCCACTTGATCGGTTCGGCGCCGCGCGGATCACCCTGACAGATGCCGAAGGGGTCTGGCTGTCCATCGAGGATGTTGATCTGGCCTGGTCACCCGCCCGGCTGATGTCGCGAACGGTAAAGCTCGACCTTGTCAGCGCCGGAAAGGTGGACATCCGCCGGCGCCCCGTCACGGAAACACGCGACAAGCAGACTGATGGCTCTTCCGGCGACTGGGCCGTGTCGCTCGACCAGTTGAAGATTGACGAATTGCTGTTGCAGGAGGGAGTCGCCGGGCCGCGCGCCGTGTTCACGATAGACGGCCGGTTCCGCCTGCCCAAGGAAAAGACGTTCGACCTGTCGGTTACCGCCCTGCCTCTTGAGGGCGTAGGCGACCGGATCGACGCAACGCTGAAGCGCGCGGTTTCCGGCGCCTACCGTCTCGATACGGAGATTAAGGCCCCAGCCGGCGGCACGCTGGCTTCTCTGGCCGGGCTTCCCGAAGGAGAAAGCGCGCAAATCATTGCCCGCGCCAGTGGCACATTGCGGGAGGGCGACGGCTTTGCCGAAGTCAGCCTGTCCGGTGAGACCGTGGGCGAAATTACCGGCAAGATCAGCGACAGCGATTTGCGGGCCAGTGCGAATGTCAACGGGAGTCGATTGCCGCTGCCAGACAATCTGACGAAACTGATTGGCCCTCAAGCCAGCATGACGCTCGACGCAACAATCGGAAAGCGGAACATTCCCTTTGACGTGTCTGCCGCAGGACAGGCCGGAACCGTCGCCGCCGGCGGCACTTATCGACGCCGTACATCAGACTTTGACGGCCCCGTTTCCCTTGATGTCGCCTTCGACGGCCTCAAGGAGTTGTCAGACGTCGATGCCCGCATTTCCTTCCAGGGGACAGTGGACGGTCCGATAGGGAGTCCCGTGCTGGCTGGCACTGCCAGCCTGGCCGCCGCCGCGGACTCCGGACTTCCCTTTGAGCGGCTTGAAGGACCCGTAACCGTCCAGACTGACGGTTCGGATGTAGACCTGACGGCCTCGCTCGCCGCCGCCGGTCTTCTGAAATCCAACTCGACGGCGCGGCGCATTCTGGGATCCACACCACGCGCGGACATCGCGGCCAGATACAATCGCGACAGCGGCCTGCTCACACTGTCCCCGTCAACCGCGCGCCTTGCCCGCGGGGCCATCGCTGCAAACGGAACGGTCGACACACGCGCGCGCACCCTGAATCTGGTCGCACGGCTGGACGGGGTCTCCGGGTTTGTCGCGTCGGCGCCATCTGTTTCCGCATCCGGAAGTGTTCGCCTGGCGGGGAACTTCTCCGCACCGGGCGCAGTAACCGACCTGACGATCCGGAATCTTGAAACCCTGAACACGACCCTGGCCGAATTGCTTGGCAGCGCCCCCCGTCTGAAAGCGACCGCGGAGAAATCAGGCGACGCTTTTCGCATCCTTTCCGCCACACTTGAGGGAGAGGTTGTGTCCGCAACCGCGTCCGGACAGTACACACCGAGCGGCCCGGTCGCGATCCGCGGCCGGTTCACTCAGGCGCGCGAAGTCACATTGTCCGGCACGGAAATCGATCTGTCTGGTGGCAGCTTCGATGTGTCCGGCTCGAACGGCATGCACGAGATCCGCCTGACCTCGGATGACGGCAACTTCCAGCGCAGCGGAATAGATATCGATGCCCTGACGACGGATGTATCCCTGTCACGCCGAGAGGATGGGTGGGCCGGGCCAATTGCCGTGGCAGGACTGATGGACACCCAGCCGGTTCAGATAACCGCCGGCGCTTCCTGGCAATCGGGGATCTTTGCCCTTCGCGATATCCGGTCCGACTACGAGTCCGCCCAATTGTCCGGCGAACTTTCCTATGGCGGAGACACCGGCCTCGACCTGGATATTGACCTGGCGGGCGACCGCTTCGCTTTCGGGGATCGCCGTATCGGAGCGTTTGACATACGTCTGGCCGTTGACCGCGCTCCGGACACGGATGTGTCCATCATCGCCTCCGGGCAGGTGGCAGACATATGGCTGTCGCCGTCCCTGCGGTTTGATTCCGTGGACGGTCAGGTTCGCAATGCGCCGGAAGGCTACAATTTTACCGTACAGTTGAAACGGTCCCATGACACGCGCCCCACCGACCTAAGCCTGATGGGCGAGGCCAGCTTCTCGGCTGAGTATACGGGCGGCCAAATCGAACTCGACGGGACGCTGCTCGGGGAACAGGTCCGGTCCATCCAGCCGGTCAACTGGCAACTGGGCGACACGCCCGCCATCGAGGCCCATCTCGCGCTGTTCGGGGGAACCATCCGCGCAGACATATCGGAAGACGACCGCAATCCCCGGCTGGGGCTCAGCGTGGATGAGGTCGATCTCGCGCCATTGTTTGCGTCGGCCGGACTGGCGACCCGGCAGGTCATGGTCAACGGCCAAGGCGAATTCGATCTGTTTGGCGCGAACCCGACCGGCCAGTTCGACCTTGTGGTGGCGGGCCCTCTGCCGGGGCTGGAACGGACCCTGGCCGTGGATGTCACCGGGCGGCTGCGCGATGGCGCGCTGCGGGTCACGGGCGACGGCGACTATGGCGCCCTGCATCTTGACGGCACCGCCGTCCTGCCGGTGAGGGCCCAACCGGATCGCATGGCCCGGCTCGATCTGGACCAGCCGGTTTCGGGCACTGCCCGCCTCGCCGGAGACCTGTCGGACCTGCGATCACTGGCGCTGGCCTACGGGCACGATCTTGGCGGAACAATCGACGCGTCGGCCAGCCTGTCCGGTTCCTTGCGGCAACCGCGTCTGGACGCCAGTGCGGACGTGACGGACGGTATTTACGAATTCGGCGCCACGAGTCTCCGCCTTGTCGATCTCGACCTTGCGACCCGATACGCAGATCAGGTCCTCACCGTGAACGGGACGGGGAAAGGCGCGGAAGGCGGCACAGCGCGTGTTTCCGGCAAGGTGTCAGGCGAATCGACAGACTTGAGAACGGACTTCACCGACCTCCTGGTCTATGATCGCGACGGTGACAGCCTGGTGGCCGGCGGCGAGGTGACGATCACCGGAACGCCGACCGGACGTGACGTGTCCGGAACGGTGACCGTGCAATCGGCACGCTTCAACCTGGACAATCTGCCTTCCTCACGGGCCCAGGCCATTGATGTGCACTGGAAGGAAAATGGCGATGAACCCTCCGCTCAAAGTGCCTTGAGACAGTCCCTGACGCTCGACATCAAGATCACGGCCGACCGGCGCGTATATGTCGACGGGCGCGGCCTGGAGAGCGAATGGGGAGCAGACCTGAAACTGTCCGGCACGGCCGCCAGCCCCCGCCTGAATGGAACAGCCACGATGCGGCGCGGTACGCTGGACCTGGCCGGACGCCCGTTCGTGTTTGATTCGGGAACCATCACCTTTGACGGCCCGATTCAGCGGGCCCGGCTGGATATCGAAGCCGACCGCACGGTGAATGGCTTCGAAGCCAAGGTGAACCTGACTGGCTCGCCCACCAATCCGAGCATCGAATTGAGCAGTTCGCCCGATCTGCCGGAAGACGAGATTCTTTCGCGACTCCTGTTCGGGCGATCCTCGGTTGACCTGTCGGCGCTGGAGGCCGCCCAACTCGCCAATTCCATTGCGCGACTCAGTGGCAATGGCTCGGGATTCGATCCGACTTCGCAGATTCAGGCGGCTTTGGGGGTCGACCGGCTGTCTTTTGGCACATCCGAAGAAGGAACGGCACAAGTAGGTGTCGGACAATACATCGCAGAGGATGTATATCTCGAGTTGAACTCCGCAGGAGCTGCAGGAAGCTCCGTTGAAGTTGAGTGGGAACCAAGACCTCAAGTCTCTGTTACTTCAGAAACTACTACAGATGGCGAGGCAAAGCTCTCCGTAGAGTGGAAGAAGGATTATTAAATTTCGCTCAGGCGCATCCACCAAAAGTGGGATGCCGGTTAAGTTGATCTAAATCAGCCAATTACACAAGACGCTGCTTTTTTTGGGTTTTTTGGCCGAAAAAATTAGTCCAATATCGGAACGGATATCAGGATGTAATACAGATTCCGCGCTGCATTCCGTTTTCTTGGGTATTGGTGATCTTGCCATAACACCCTTTGCGCGAAAATTGTTTACCTCTGATGGAGATACGGAGCGACAGAGACATGAAGCAATCTACTTCCAGAGCCCCGACCGCGGTCGATCAAATGGTTGGCGAGAAGATCCGAAAACTTCGTCTTGACCGTAATCTCACGCTTGCCGAACTGGGATCGGAGCTGGGCATCAGCCACCAGCAACTTCAGAAGTACGAGACCGGCACCAACCGCCTGAGCGCCGGCATGCTGGCCAATGTCGCGGAGGTATTGCGCGTCTCCATTGCGAGCCTGTTTGAGGACGAAAATGCAAACGATGGCAAGAAGGTAGACCCTTCTGCCAAGGTGCGCGCCGAATGCCATTCCTGGATTGACCGGACGCCGTCGAAGGAACGCCTCAGCATGATGGCGCGTGTCCTTCGGGCAATGTCGGCAGACTAGGCTCCCGGTCCTTCAGAATGCCGTGAGCCGGGCGGCGCTGCCGCCCGTTTGCCGCCGCAGTTTTGCGACCTGTTTGGGATGAATGAAGTCATCCGTAATGACCGCCGCGTTTGCTCGGTATACGCCATCCAGAACTGGATCGGCGCGACTTCCGACATGTCGAGCGCAACAAGGTCCGGAAAGACGTCCTGCTGATAGGTCGGCAACAAGGCGATTCCCCCGCCCTGCCGACAAAGCTCGATCATGGCGCTGGCCGAATTGGTGACGAAGGCAAAATCGATCATCTTCTTCAATTCTTCGGCCTTTGGCGCCCAACGCTCGACCTGCTGGACGTATGATTCGTGCAGGATGCAGCGGTGATGATGGTATTCGAACAGGCTGGACGGCTGACTGTCGCGTGAGTTGAGATACTCCTGCGAGGCAAAGCCGATATAATGCAGCGTTCCCAGCTTGTGGCTGATGATTTCCGGATCGCGCGGTTCGGAAAACTGGATGGATATGTCCGCCTCGTCGTTCAACAGGTCCGGTTCGTGCTCATCGATATGCATACGTATCTGTGCGCTGGGATGAGCTTCCTGGAACTCCTTCAGGCGCGGCGCAATCCAGTAAGGGCCGACACCATCGCCCGTGCCAATCCGGATCCGCCCTTCCAGGCCGCTGCTTTTCCCGATGGCCTGGCTGAGCACTTCATTGGCGGCGTCTTCCATCAACTGGGCATAGCGCAACACCACCTTGCCGGTTTCTGTCAGTTCCACCCCGCGCGTCGATCGCGTGAACAATTTGCTGTTCAGGAATTCCTCGAGTTCATCGATCTTGCGGCTCACCGTCGGAGGCGATTCCTTCAGTCTGGCCGCCGCAGACGTCATGCTGCCGATCTCGGCCACGGCCTTGAAGACACGCAGCTTGTCCCAATCGATGCGAAGGTTCGTCATGTTGCATCCAGCTTAGGGCAAGTAACTTCGAGGAATGAGCCCAGCATTCACGCAAAGAACTTGCTTCGCCACAGGCGAATACGGTGTTTACAAGAAAATACTACCTGACAGGCGGGGTTTTACAATGACACGACACCAGCTGATGCAGGATTTTGCAGCTGATGACTGTCTGATGGTGCCGGCTGAGGGACTCGAACCCCCGACCCTCTGATTACAAATCAGATGCTCTACCAGCTGAGCTAAGCCGGCCACCGCTGGAACCGCTGTCACTACTTCGATCGTGCAGCCGGCGCAAGTGAAAGCGCCAGTCCGTTATCACGCTTCCTGCAGCAGCGCGCAGAATCCTTCCTAAAACCGCCAGTTTGCCCCAATCGCCCTGCCAGCCGCACATTTCCGCCCCATTGAACGTCTATCCAGTTTGTCATGAGGCCACACGACAGATGTGGCGTGGATGGGTGTCAGCCGACACAACAAGCCTGAAGGAAGACTGCACATGAAACGCGCGCAACTCCTCGCCGGATTCAGCATCGCCGCCATCGCCCTGGCATTTCCCGCCATGTCGGATGCGCCCAAGGCGCCCCCCTCCGAGCCGGTGCATGTGCCGTACGAAAAGACATGCCAGGACAGGCAGATCACCGTCTATTTCTCGAAATACGAATCGATCCTCTCTTCCTATGCTGTCCGGTCGCTCAATACCGCCGGGGACGAGTTGGCCGGATGCGCCGTGACCGATATCCAGGCGCGGGTTGTCTCCGCCGATGCGGCCGATAATTCCGAAGCGGCCAATTTGTCCGAAGCGCGCGCTGCCGTGGTGCTCGAAGCGCTGAACGCCCGCGGCATCCGTGCCCGTGACATCCACACCGATTTTGTACCGGCCCATCTGGCGAATCCGTCGGAGGACCTCACCGTCCCCATGGCGCGCCGTGTGGACCTGACCGTCAAGGCGTCGACCAGCTACGGACTGTAGCCATCAAGCTTCCTCCCACAGGCTCCGGACACGTCACCGCATCCCGGAGCTGCCTCGCCCCGAATGGATTGCAGCCCGTTCGGGGCGTTCTTTTCCCCGGAAATGCCTGACATTTCACAGCCGGGCATTCTTTCCTTTCCTGCGCGCGCCGCTAAAACGTGCTGGGCTGTCGGGCACCCGGCCCGGCTCTGCCTGTAACGCTATTTGGGAAAGACCGCATCTCCATGACGCAAACCCGGCGCATCCTCGTCACCTCCGCCCTGCCCTACATCAACGGCATCAAGCATCTCGGCAATCTGGCCGGCTCGATGTTGCCAGCCGATGTGTATGCCCGGGTGATGCGGCTGATGGGCCATGACGTGACCTATATCTGCGCCACTGACGAGCACGGTACGCCGGCCGAACTGGCCGCCCAGGCGGCAGGAATGAGCGTACAGGCCTATTGCGACGAGCAATACGAAATCCAGCGCAAGGCGGGCGAAGGCTTTCACCTGTCCTATGACTGGTTCGGCCGCTCCTCACGCCCGGCAAACAGCGTGCTGACACAGCATTTTGCACAAGTTCTGGAACAGAACGGGCTGATCGAGGAGCGTACCTCCAAACAGGTCTATTCGATTGATGACGGCCGTTTCCTGCCGGACCGGTATGTCGAAGGGACGTGCCCGACCTGCGGGTTCGAAAAAGCGCGCGGCGATCAGTGTGACAATTGCGGACGCCTGCTCGACCCGGTCGACCTGATCGACCCGTATTCCTCGGTCTCCGGCAGCCGCAATATCGAAATCCGCGACACCAATCACCTCTACCTGCTTCAGGGCCGGATGCAGGACAGGATCCGCGACTGGGTCAACAGCAAGGGCGCCAAATGGCCCAGCCTCGCCGTCTCCATCGCCAACAAATGGCTGGATGAGGGCCTGATCGCCCGGGCCATCACGCGGGACCTCAGCTGGGGTGTCCCGGTCGTCGGAAAAGACGGCGCCCCCCGCGAAGGATTCGAAGACAAAGTCTTCTATGTCTGGTTCGATGCGCCGATTGAATATATCGCGGCAACCCAGGAATGGGCCGAAGCCACGGGCAATGACTGGGAAGCCCTGTGGCGCACCGACAAGGGCGCAGACGAGACCGAATATGTCCAGTTCATGGGCAAGGACAATGTCGCCTTCCATACGGTCAGTTTCCCGGTCACGCTGCTGGGCTCCGGCGAGCCGTGGAAGACGGTCGACAAGCTAAAGGCCTTTAACTGGGTCACATGGTATGGCGGAAAGTTCTCGACCTCGAACAAGCGCGGCGTGTTCATGGATCAGGCACTGGACCTGCTGCCGGCCGATTATTGGCGCTGGTACCTGATCGCCAATGCGCCTGAAGGCTCCGACGCTGCTTTCACCTGGGAAGGCTTCCAGGCTGCCATCAATTCCGACCTCGCAAACGTGCTCGGCAATTTCGTCAACCGGATCACCAAATACACCGTGTCCAAGTTCGACGGCAAGGTGCCGGAAGCCGGACAGGCCGGTGAGGCAGAAGCCTGGATGGTCGCCGAACTGAAAGACCGGCTGCCGCGCCTGATCGAGCATTATGAAGCGATGGAATTCCGCAAGGCCGCCGCCGAGACCCGCGCCATCTGGGCCGCAGGCAATGAATACCTGACCAAGGCCGAACCCTGGGTGAAGTACAAATCGGATGTCGATGCCGCCGCGGTCGGCGTGCGCACCGGCCTAAACCTCGCTGCGCTGTTTGGCATTCTCGCTCTGCCGATCATTCCCGAGGCCGGAAAGAAGATTCTGGACGCTCTCGGCATTCCGGAAGAGCATCGCACTTTCGGGTTCCGCGACATTGCCGGACTGCTCGACAGCCTACCCCACGGAATGGAGATTTCGCCGCCGGACGTCCTGTTCCAGAAAATCGAGGATACCCAGGTCGCGGAGTGGACCGAACGCTTCGGTGGTGGTGATCAGGCCTGACGCCGGAACACCACGCTGAAATTGTTGGCGGGCATCTCCAGAATGCCCGCCACTGACAGCCCCACTTCTTCTGCCATTGGAACAATCTGGCGATCCAGATCCCGGACGCCCCAGGCGGGATCACGCGCCTGAAGATTTTCACTGAACGCCGCGTTTGACGGCGCGATGTCACCATCGCGCGCAAAGGGTCCGTACAGGAACAGGCGGCCACCGGGCTTCAACAGGCGGCCCGCGCCTGCGATGAGGCCGAGCGCGGCTTCGAAAGGCGCAATGTGGATCATGTTGACCGACACGATCGCATCCCAGTGCCCCGGTCGCTCGGCTTCGCCCCAATCGCTTTTGCTGGCATCCAGGATCAGGGGGCCCGAAAGACGGTCATGCGCCGCGCTTTTCCGCCACGCAGCCTGACTGGTCCGGCTTTCCGGGTCGATGTCGGAATAGGTCCAGTGGAGGTCCGTCAGCGCTTCCGTCAGATAGGCGCCGTGCTCGCCGGTGCCGGATGCCACCTCCAGGACATGACCATCCGTACACACATGCTCCCGGAATACTTTCAGGATCGGGTCACGGTTGCGGGCGACGGACGGCGAGAAGCGGCGGCCATCCATTTCCGCGCCGCGCGCCTCGAGGGCGACCGGCTTGCCATTTTCAGATTTCGGGTAGGCCTGATCCGGATCGCCGTTCATTGCGTCTGCTCGAACGGATACATTTCCGTGGTCACCACTGACTGGCCCATCGTATTGTAGCGCGGGCCAACGGCCTTCTCCGGCAGGAAGTGCGCATCAAGCCTTGCGACGATGTCGCCTGAAAGTTCAATTTGCCCTGCCCGCCAGTTCTCCTCGAGATGCTGCAAGTTCGTCGTGCCCGGTATTGGAACCACGTGGTCGCCCTTTGCCAACGTCCAGGCGAGCGCGAGTTGAGCGACGCTGCACCCCACATCTCCGGCACATTCGCGCGCAACGTCCAGCAATGGCAAATTCCCTGCATAATTTTTCGGGGAGAAGCGTGGAAAGATCGAGCCGCGCAAATCCGATGCGTGGAACTTGGCCGGATCGACTGGAGGGTCTGCCAGAAAGCCCCGCCCAACCGGCGAAAAGGCCACCAGTGCCACGCCCAGTTCCTGGCATGCCTGCAGAATGGCGATTTCCGGATTGCGCACCCATAGGGAGTATTCGCTCTGCATGGCAGCGATGGGGTGGACGGCATGGGCCCGGCGCAGATCCGCCTCCCCCATTTCCGACAGACCGATCATGCGGATCTTTCCTTCCTGCACGAGATCGGCAAGCGCACCGACAGAATCCTCGATGGGCACGTTCGGGTCGGGCCGGTGCATGTAATAGAGATCGATCACATCGGTCTGGAGACGTTTGAGACTGGCTTCGCAGGCCGCCTTGATGGATTCCGGGCGGGCATCCAGCGTGCGCTGGCCGTCCTTGAAGCCAAGCACGCATTTGCTGGCGAGCAGGTATTCGCTGCGGCGGTCCCTAAGCGCTTCGCCGATCAGTTCTTCGCTGCGGCCAAAACCGTACAGTGTCGCCGTGTCCAGAAAATCATAGCCGAGATCGAGCGCACGCACGAGCAATGCCTTGGCCGCGCCCTCGTCCATGGGCGGACCATAGGCGTGCGTGATGTTCATGCAGCCCAGGCCGACCGGAAAGACATCCCGGCCGCCAACCTGCCGTACCGGCGCCATCAGGCCGGCTCCGGTTTCTGGAACAGCTCGCGCAGGACCGGCTTCAGGATCTTGCCGTTTGCATTGCGCGGCAGCGGCTCCTCCATGAAAATGATCTTCACCGGCACCTTGAACGCGGCCAGATGACCAGCGGCGTGAGCGCGCAACTCATCCTCGGTCACCGACGTACCCGGCTTCAGTTGCACCACCGCGCCAACTTCCTCGCCCAGCACCTTGTGCGGGATGCCGACGACGGCTGCGTCCATAACGGCGGAATGTTCGTACAGGGCGTTTTCAACCTCGATACAGTAGACATTCTCCCCACCGCGGATCAGCATGTCCTTTGCCCGGTCAACCAGATACAGGAAGCCCTCTTCGTCCAGACGCGCAAGATCTCCGGTCACGACCCAGCCATCCCGGAAGGTTTCCGCCGTGGCGTCCGGACGGTTCCAGTACAGCTTGCAGTTCATTGCACCCTTGCACCAGAGTTCGCCGACCTCGCCCTGGGGCAGCTCATTGCCATCCGAATCGCAGATTTTCAGTTCGACCGCCTTGGGCGGCGCCCCGGCGCTGCCGGGCCGGTTCACATAGTCTTCGCCGATATTCAGCGTGGCCGTGGCGCAGGTCTCCGTCATGCCCCAGCCATTGCCGGGCGCCGCATCCGGGAAGCGCTTCTTGATCGTGGAGACGAGTTCCGGTGCGGATGGCGCGCCCCCATAGGAAATGGCGGCAATCGAGGACAGGTCATACTTGTCCCGGTCCGGATGTTCGAGAAGCTGCCAGGCGATTGCCGGCACTCCTCCGACCGCCGTGACCTTTTCCTGCTCGATGATCGGCAGGGCCTTGCCGGCGTCCCATTTGTACATGGACACAATCTTGTCACCGCGCATCAGGGACGGGATCATGATCGCGAACGCGCCGGTCGCATGGAAGAATGGAATGGCCAGAAGCGTCGCACGCTGCTCGTTCGGATCGGGCTCCGGCACCGGCTCTCCCTTGCGCAGGAACATGCGGGCCTGACACGTCATCGAATTGAACATGTTGGACACCACCGCCCGATGGGTGGCGAGCGCCCCTTTCGGCTTTCCGGTCGTCCCGGACGTGTACATGATCGTGGCGTCGTCATCGGGCCCGACATTGATCGCCGGCCAGGACACGTCGGGCAGGCCTGCCCAGTCATTCGCTCCGCCAATATGGGTTTCCATCTGGGCCACACGCGGATCGCCATATTCGCCTTCAGGGTCGCGCGCGATGATCACATTTTTCAGGTCCGGCAGGTTTTCCCATGCCGCCCGGATGCGCTCATAGATCTGCGGGTCCACAACCGCCAGCTTCACGCCGGCAAAGGAGAGGCCGTATTCCAGCTCCTCGCCGGTCCACCAGGAATTCATCGGCGTTGCGATGGCGCCGATCATGGATGCAGCGAAAAACGCCACGGGCCATTGCGGATAGTTCCGCATGATGATCGCGACACGGTCGCCCTTCTGGATGCCATAGGTTTCCTGCATGACCCCGGCCAGTTTCACCACCGCCTTGGCCAGTGCGCTGAACGTGACGCGCTCATCCTCATAGACGATATAGTCACGGTCGGCGTACTGGACGCTCGCCAGTTGCAGGATCAGCGGCACGGAAGGCGGCGCGTTCTTGTAGAGCTTCATCTCGACGCCATCGACGACGCCATCAACCAGTTCAAGCGGAGAGCCTGGTCCGGCCAGGAGGTCGTTCGCCTGGGCGATGGACATGGCGGGCCAGTTCGGCAAGGTGTCTGCGGGCATGGGTTTCCTCTGAATGTGTGTTTCCTCCACACAATCACGCCGGACCCGACTGTTGAAGGAAAAACTGTCCGTTCAGCCGACAATTTTTCGCGAGGAAGAGCGAATTCCGCCGCCCGTCGCCACAGGCAAAATACGGACACCGCCGGTTTGACGGTGCCCGCAGCGTTTCCGGTCCAGGACCTGAAAAAGTCTCGGTTTATTTCCCGAAATCGCAGAATCGCAGCGCGTGCTCGGTTCCATCCGGCTCGACCGCATCATAGGCCCGTCCGGTCAGCTCGTCGCCATCACAGAGATAGCCGATCTGGTACATGGCGATCAGCGTCTGATTGTCGGGTGTCAGGTCACTGGCGATCATCAGGTCGATGGCGTCCTCATGCCGGCCCAGCTGCATAAGGATGTCGAATTTCTGCTGGCGGGTCGTCTCCGGCTGATTGAGCAGCGTCATCAGCGAATCCGCCTTTCCGCGCGCCGTTTCGAGCAGCGGCAGGGCGCGGTTGTAGGCAGGCGTGTCGTCGAGCGTGTTCACGACTTCCTCGAAATCGTCCACGGCGCCCATGACATCATAGCCTGAAGCGCCCATACGCAGCTCGCCGCGGCGAACCAGCGCCTCGGCAAGTTCCTCGCGCGACAGTTTGGGGTCGCCGGTCAGCTGGGTAAGGCGGTCAATCGCGGTCTGTGTGTTGCCAGCCTCCTGCAGGCCCTCCACGGTCATCATGGCCAGCGTGTACCCGGTCGGGGCGTCTGCGACGGACGGCGCTGTCGCATCCGGGCCAGCCGGCGCAGGCGTCGAGGAACAGGCCGCAAGGGCCAGGGCGGAAGCAGCAGCAAGAAGGCTGATACGAATCATGGGGCGTCTCCAGCAGGAAGTGAAAGGGGTCGACCACCAGTCCTAATCTGCCAACCTGCGCGCGGACAGGGCGGTATTGTGGATTTTATGTGATCTTTATCCGGTCAGTGCCGCGCACCAGTCGAGGCCCTTCAGATCGTCGCGATCGTCGCCATAGGTGTGCAGACGGGCATCGGGATCATCCGCATCGCAGACATAGCCGGCGGCGACCAGTTTTTCGACCTGTTCCGGGGTCGGCGCGAGACCGGAGTCGCGAAACCGGGCCACGGCCGCCTCATGCTCGCCCAGCACCCACATGCCGTCAAACCAGTCCGGCAGGTTCAAAAACCGGTTCATGGACGTTTCAATCCGTTCCACATCGGTACGCGCATAGTCCAGTTCGGTGCGGGCATTGGCGGCCAGCGCATGGTCGGGAGCCAGGGCCAGCATCGCCTCGAAATCCTCAACGGCGCCGCGCCGATTGTCGGCCGACTGGCGACGCAGGCTGCCCCGATGGTACAAAGCCTGGACCTTCTGCTCCGTCGTCAGCGTGTCACGATTGAGGAGACCGCTTAGCTGGCGCTCGGCAGTATAGGGGTTTTGTTCCGACAGGGCCTGCGCGATCACAGTTTCCGGCGGCAGACCGGGATCGACCGGATCCGGCGCGGTGGCGCAGGCGGCCAGAAACAGCGCGGCGGCAAGTAGTGTACTGGTTTGAAGACGTCTCATGGGGCGGCACATAAGACCGGTTCGCGCGCAGCCGCAAATTGCTTTTCAGCAAGATAGTCAGGCGCTGGCCACGCGCTCCAGTTCGGCAAGGTCACCGCGCCCCAGCGCTTCGATTGCCTGCGCCGCAATATGGCGGGCGTTCAACCCCGCTGTCTCGTACATCTGATACGGGCTGTCCTGGTCCTGGAACGTGTCCGGCAGGGTCATCGGGCGGATTTTCAGCCCGCCATCCAATGCGCCGGCGCGGGCCAGGTGTTCCAGCACGAAACTTCCAAAACCACCCATGGCACCTTCTTCGACCGTGATCAGGACTTCATGCTCACGCGCAAGGCGTTCAACAAGATCCGCGTCCAGCGGCTTGGCAAAACGCGCATCGGCCACCGAGGCGGACAGGCCCTGCGCGGCGAGCATTTCCGCGGCCTTCACGGCTTCGCCGAGGCGTGTGCCGTAGGACAGGATTGCGACACTCGTTCCCTCACGGACGATGCGGCCCTTGCCGATTTCGAGAGGTTGCGGATTGTCCGGCACGGTCACGCCGGTGCCTTCTCCGCGGGGATAACGGAACGCAGACGGACCATCATCGATCCCGGCTGCCGTCACCACCATACGCGCCAGTTCGGCCTCGTCCGCGGCGGCCATGCAGACCATGCCCGGAAGCGCGCCGAGATAGCCGATATCGAAACTTCCGGCATGGGTGGCCCCATCGGCGCCTACCAGGCCGGCCCGGTCGATGGCAAAACGAACCGGCAGCTTCTGGATCGCCACATCATGGACGACCTGGTCATAGCCGCGCTGAAGGAAGGTCGAATAAATCGCCGCAAATGGCTTCATGCCGTCCGCCGCAAGTCCGGCCGCAAACGTCACCGCATGCTGTTCGGCAATGCCGACGTCAAAATGGCGGTCCGGGAATTGTTTTGCAAAAATATCCGTCGAGGTGCCGGACGGCATGGCGGCCGTAATGGCGCAAATCCGGTCGTCGGTTTCTGCCAGCTGGGCCAGCGTCCGGCCGAACACTTTCTGATAATTCGGCGCCTTCGGCTGGGGCTTGGATTGCTCACCCGTGATCACCGAGAATTTCGACACGCCATGATACTTGTCGGCGGAATTCTCTGCCGGGGCGTATCCCTTGCCCTTTTGGGTCACCGCATGGATCAGGATCGGCCCATCGCGCATGGCCTTCACGTTTTCCAGCACCGGCAGCAGCGTATCGAGATCATGCCCGTCAATCGGGCCGACATAATAGAAACCGAGTTCCTCGAACAGCGTGCCGCCCATCGCAAAGCCGCGCAGATATTCTTCCGCCCGGCGCGCCGGGCTTTCCAACCCCATTGGCGAGACCACCTTCTTGGCAATCCGGCGCAGCCCCCGATACGGCCGCGACGAGACGAGCTTCGACAGATAGTTGCTCATCGCACCGACCGGCGGCGCGATGGACATGTCATTGTCGTTGAGGATCACGATCAGGCGCGACTTGTTGGCCCCGGCATTGTTCATGGCCTCATAGGCCATGCCGGCAGACATCGACCCGTCGCCGATCACGCAGACGACGTGATTCTTGCCCCCCTGCAAGTCCCGCGCCTTGGCAAAGCCATGGCCGGCCGAGATCGAGGTGGAGGCATGCGCCGCGCCGAAGGGGTCGTATTCGCTTTCCGACCGTTTCGTGAACCCGGACAGGCCGCCCGCCTGGCGCAGCGTGCGCATCTGGTCGCGGCGTCCGGTCAGGATCTTGTGGGGATAGCATTGGTGGCCGACGTCAAAGATCAGCTTGTCATCCGGCGTGTCGAACACGGCATGGATGGCCAGGGTCAGTTCCACTACGCCAAGACCGGATCCGAGATGCCCGCCGGTGACCGACACGACATCAATGACTTCGTCCCGCACCTCGTCGGCAATCTGCTTCAGCTCCGCCCGCGACCGGCCTTTCAGGTCATCCGGCGATTGGATGGAATCCAGCAGTCTGTTGGGGCGGGCGTCGGTCATTCCAGTCTTTGCTCGGTTCGAATTCTTGTTCTGACCAGGTCTTAATGCGTTCTATCGAGCACAAAATCGACCGATTGCAGCAGTATATGGGCCTTTTCATGAAAGATTGCGAGGTGTTCCTTCGCCTGTGAGGCCAAAATACGCACCCTTTGGCGGGCGCCCTCAATCCCCAGAATGGTCACGAAATTGGCCTTTCCTGCAGCTTCATCAGTGCGAAGCGGCTTGCCGGCCCGGTCTTCATCGCCGGTCGCATCCAGAAGGTCGTCGGCAATCTGGTAGGCCAGCCCGAGATCGTTCGAAAAGCCGGCCAGCGCATTGCGCTCGGCTTCACGGGCCCGCCCGACAATGGCAGCGGCCTCGGTCGCATAGGAAATCAGCGCGCCTGTCTTCAGGCGCTGCATCCGGGTAATCGTGTTCAGATCACGGGGGCTGTCGGTCTCCAGCATGTCAATCATCTGGCCGCCCACCATGCCCCGTGCGCCGGACGCGTCGGCCAGGCGCTCGATCAGCATCGCGCGAATACCGGCATCCTCATGCGTTTCCGAGGATGCAAGAATCTTGAATGCCAGCGTCAGCAACGCATCACCCGCCAGGACCGCCGTGGCCTCGTCAAAGGCCTTGTGCACGGTCGGTTGGCCGCGCCGGAAATCATCATCATCCATGCAGGGCAGGTCATCATGCACCAGCGAATAGCAATGCACGCATTCAAGCGCCGCAGCCGCCCTCAGCAAGGTCTTTTCCGGGGCCTCGAACATGGCCCCGGTCTCGAGAAGAAAGAAAGGCCGCATCCGCTTGCCATTGGCCAGGGCGGCATGGCGCATGGCGCGCATCAGATTGGCCTCGGGCCCGCTGGCCGGCGGGATCAACTGGTCGAGGGCCACGGTGACCCGGTCGGCGACCTCTTTCAGGCGCTGCTCGAATTCCTGGGCATCGCCCATGTCGACGCCCCTCTAGTCGAAACTGGCGGTTTCAGTGGTCGGCCCCTTGGCCCCCTGCACGATCTGTTCGACTTTCAGTTCGGCGGATTTCAGGCGCGATTCACAATGCGCCTTCAGGGCCGCACCGCGCTCATAGATCGCGATCGATTTTTCCAGTTCGACCTCACCGGCTTCCAGCTGACGCACAATGACTTCCAGCTCCGCCAGGGCTTCCTCGAAGCTGAGTTTGTCGACTGGTTTCTCTTTCGCGTCAGCCATTCTGCCGCCTCATCCTTCCTGAAATTTCCGTGACACTAATTCGCCCACCTGTGGTCCACAACCATTTTAGGGGCAGAATTATTTGAACTCGTAGACCCGGAAGCTCCAATAGGCATCGCCGCCATCAAAGGTGCATTTCCAGCCCAGCTTCTTCATCTCCGGCCGGATCATGCGATTGAACCAGCCATGTGCGGCCAGATAGACCTTTCCCTCGCTGGAGGCCTCATCCAGCTTGGCGGCGGCAGATGCCGCGCGCAGGCGCGCTTCCTTTACGCTTTCCCCGTCAAGCGCATGGCCGTTCAGCCACACGGCCCGGGCCAGCACATTCCATGTCTTCGGCAGATAGCGCACCCCCGGCAGCAAAGGCGGCGGCAGCGGCGCCTCGTTGAACACCGGATCATACAGCGCCTGAAGGTGCGGGGCTGCCTTGGCGGCGGTCTGCTGGGCGCGCAGGCGGGCGGAAGCGAACACGATGTCCGCATCGGCCACGACCTGTTTCAGCGCATCCGGCGCGTCCTGGTCATCCGCCAGCGGGCAGACTTGCGGGCCCCCAGTGACCACTCGTTCCAAAATGCCCTAACGGGGTTGGTGCGGCCGGGCAAGGCGCGTTTCACCTCAACCGGCGCGGCGTCTCCATCGGGCCAAGCGGACTACAGCCCTTTCCACACCCGCTTGCGGCAGGGCTCATCGTCCTGCAGCTTGCATTTGTGGAAGCTGACCAGAACGGTTTCCGCCCGCCCGATCAGATGGTCCATCGGAACAAAGCCGATGGAGGCCTCAACCGCTGGAACGCGCGGCTGGCAGCCGGCGCGGTCGATCACGCCGTCAATGGCAGGGCAGTGCCCGCTCGGAAACCGGCTGTCGAGGGAATTGTCGCGATTGTCGCCCATCATGAAGACATGGCCTTCGGGCACGATGAACAGGTCGGTATTGTCGCCCCGGCCGCCCTTTTCCTGACGATAGGTCGACCAGCTCTTGTCGCCGATGGTTTCGCGCCATTCATGCGACGCCTCAATGGCGACACCGCGGTGCGGCACGAAGCGTACGGTGCGCTCATATTCGGTTTCCACCGGCTCGCCATTCAGGAACAATTGTTCGCCGATCAGCTGGACCTGATCCCCGGGCAGGCCGATCAGGCGCTTGATCATGACCCGGCCGGTATGCGGGTGCTCGAAGACCACCACATCACCGCGCTTGGGCTGGCTGGCAAAGATGCGGCCCGGCGGCAGAGGGATGAACCGGCCCATCGAGAAGGGCAGCGAGTAGCGGTCATAGCCATAGGCGAACTTCGCCACTGCCACACGGTCGGTCACCTGCAGGGTCGGCACCATGCTCTCGGACGGAATCACACGTTGCTCGTAGGCGAGACCGGAGAACAGCAGGAACACCGGCACGAAGACGGCCAGCGTGGCGCCCCATTCCCGCAATTCCTGTTTCAGCTTGGCTCCCAGGCTCGGCTTTTCAGACACGCCGTTTTCTGCCGCAGAATTGCTGTCTGATGCCATGGGACCCTCATTCATCGCCGTTTGGACGTGCGCCCTGTCTTAGACGAAAGGATAGGCGATTGCGAACACCAAAACACGCCCGGCGCTGCAAAAGCTGGCCGGGTGAGACCGTCATGGTCAGTTCAGGCTGTACAGGTCCACGCCGGTCTCGCTGCGGTTCACCGAAACATCGCCGCGATAGATCAGGTAATTCAGATGCGCCAGCGCTTCGCCGGTCGCCATGGACACCTCGTCATCGGCAATCGACCGTCCGAACAGGGTGGTGAAGGTGTCGACCGCTTTCATCGGCCCCCGGCCAAGCCGTTGCAGCAGCCGGTCCAGCGCCACATGGTGCCCGTCAATCAGGTGCTGCAGGCGTTTGTGGGCGCCGGTGAAGGGCTCATTATGGGCCGGCAGGACGAGCACGTCCTCCGGCAGGCGCGCCTTCAGCTTTTCACAACTCTCCAGCCAGTCGAGCAGCGGGTTGGCCGCGGGCTCGGTCGGGTGCACCGACACATTGGAGGAGATTCTCGGAAGCAACTGGTCCCCCGAGATCACGATGTTCAGGGACGGGCAGAACAGGCTGGCATGTTCCGGCGAATGGCCGCTGCCGGTGACGACTTCCCAGACCTGTCCGGCCATCTCGAACGTATCGCCATCGACGAGGCGCCGGAACGAATCCGGCAACGGCATCACACCGCGTCCAAATCCGCCAAAACGCTCCTTGTACTGGTCGATCTGGGCCTTGTTCCAGCCAGCCTTCAGATAGAAGTCCAGGCCGGCCTTGGGCGCGCTGCGGCCCGTATCCGACACCAGCATGCGGCAGGTCGTGTATTCCAGCCGGGTCATCCACAATTCGGCACCCCATTTGTGGCACAGCCAACCGGCGGTTCCGACATGGTCAGGATGCATGTGGGTCACGATCACGCGCTTGAGCGGTTTCGCCTCGCTGATGCGGTCCGTCAGCAGGCTCCGCCAGGCATCGCGCGTTTCATCATATGGAATGCCGGTATCCACGATCGTCCAGCCGTCGCCATCGTCGATCAGCCAGACATTGATGGATTTGAGCGAGAAATGCAGCGGCATGGCCACCCAGTGCAGGCCGGGGGCGACCTCCTTCATTTCTCCGATTGCCGGCACCGTCTGGCCAAGCGGATATTCGAGGCGCGGCCGTTTCGGCTTGCTGAGTTCTGTACCGTCCATATCAGGAGGATACGCAGCTTTTCTCCACCGTCGAGCCGTACCGCAAGGTCATGCCTCTGCAAGAATTGCCTGTATCTGCGCCAACAGGACGTCCGGACGGCCTGTGCCGTCGACCGCCAGAACGTCATCCGGGGGTTGCAACGCCTCCAACTGGCTGTCGAGCAGCGAGACGGGCATGAAATGATCCTGGCGGGCCGCGATACGCCGCGCCAGTTCCTCTCTCGGCACGTCCAGCAGGACAAACCGGCAGGCCCGTCCGGCTCCAGCGCGCAACCCGTCCTGGACGTAGGGGGTCAGCGCCGAACAGGCGAGGATGACCCGTGCCTCCGGTCGCGCGGAGACGGCCCGGCACAGGCTGCCGACCCAGTCTGCCCGGTCAGCATCGGTGAGCGGCGTGCCAGAGGCCATCTTCTGCTTGTTGGCCGCGGAATGATGGTCGTCTGCCTCGGTAAACGGCCATCCTCCGGCCGCAGCGAGCGCTTCGGCGATCGACGATTTGCCGCTGCCGGCCACGCCCATGATGATGACGAGGTCCGTCATTTGATGGGCGTGCGCTTGCGCGGTTTCAGCTTCGTACGCTTGAACTTCTCGCCTTTCAGGGGCGACACCTTCCGGTCCGGTGCAGGGGCGGAGGCCAGTTTGCCGCTGCTGCGTGCGCCGGGCTTGCCGGGACGGGACGAGCGTTCGCCGCGCGCAGGCCGGTCCAGCCGGGCATCCCGGTCTGACCTGTCCGCTTGCTCGGGCCGTCCGGGCCGATCAGGCCGGTCCGTCCGGGGCTTGCGGGCCCGTGGCGCCTCGCCCTTCAGCAGGGCGGCGCGTTCCCGGCCACTGATCGGCCGCCATTTGCCCTCGGGCAGGCCTGCCAGTTCCAGCGGTCCGACCCGCACCCGCATCAGGTCCACCACGCGCAGATCGACCAGCTGGCACATGCGCCGGATCTGTCGGTTGCGACCTTCCCGCAAGACGAATTTCAGCTCCTGCGGTTTCAGTTGCTCGACAATGGCGGGCTTCAGCTTGCGCCCATCCAGTTCCAGGCCGTGGCGCAATTTCGCCAGCCGTTCGGGCGTGACCTCGCCCTTGACCTTGACGATATACTCCTTGTCGAGCTGGCTTTCGGGGCCGATCACGGCCTTCGCCAGAACACCATCCTCCGACAGGATGAGCAGGCCGCGTGAATCCTTGTCGAGCCGGCCCAGCGGCGCCAGCTTGTTGTAGCGGCCCGGAATGGCATGACTCTTCCCAGACAAGGACTCAGACGTGATCAGGCGCACCGCCGGGATCTCGTCACCTTCCGGCGTGCCGGACACAATGCCCACCGGCTTGTGGAAGAGGATGGACAATTGATTGTCGAGCCGGCGGGAGGCCTTCTGCGCCAAGTCCAGCGTCTGGCCGGTCTCGATCTTCTGGCCGGAAATCGCAGTCTCGCCGTTCACCTTGACGAGGCCCTGTTCGATCAGGGCATCCGCCTCGCGGCGCGAGCACACGCCTTCAAGCGCCAGCCATTTGTTGATCCGCAAGGGCTCATCGCCGGTATAGGTCTTGGTCCACGCCATGACGGGGCGCCTCCTGCACTGTTGCGGCCCGTCTTATCGGCGTGGCGCGCTGCTCGCAACTCGCGGTCGACAGGCTGGCGCATTTGCGGCATAGGCGGGCGCCCCGTTCGAAGAGCCTGTCCGATGTCTGATCCCCGCGCTGCCACCCCCGGAATTGCCTTTGCCCTGATCGTTCTGGGCACGATCCTCGGCCTGGCCGGAACCGACCTCGTTCTGCCGGCGGTGCCGTCATTGCCGGATACGCTGGGCGGCACCCAGGCAATGGCCCAGCTTGTGCTGGCGGCCTTCGTGGCGGGGGGCTGCATCGGCCTGCTGGCCTTTGGAGAACTGGGCGCCCGCATCGACCAGCGATCCCTTCTGGTGGGCTCCCTGGTCGCCTATGCGCTGGTCTCCCTGGCCTGCATGATCGCGCCCAGCCTGCCGGTCCTGGTCGGTCTGCGCTTCGTTCAGGGCCTCGCCGGATCGGCAGCCGCCGTCTTCGCGCCCGGCATGATCCGGGCCATGTTTCCGGAAGACAAGGCCGTGGGGGCACTGGGTTTCATGGCCAGCATCGAATCCCTCATCCCCGCCCTCGCGCCCGTGCTCGGCGTCTGGCTGCTGATGGCCTTCGGATGGAAAAGCTCCTTCCTCGCGCTCGGTGGGCTCAGCCTCGCAGTGGCCGCGTCGGTCGCCCTGCTGCGCCACCGGATGCCGCCACCGCCCTCCACGCGTGCGCCGGGCAGCTATGTCCGGCATCTCACCAATCCCGTCTTCCTGCGCTACGCGCTCAGCCAGGCCTTCACTCTTGGCGGGCTGCTGATCTTCGTGTTCGGCGCCCCTGCCATGATCACAAAGGGCATGAACGGCAGCCTCAATGACTTCATCATCATGCAGGTGGCAGGCATTACCTTTTTCATCATCGGGTCAAACCTGGCCGGCAAACTGACCCAGCGCTTCGGTCCGGAAACCATGATCCTGTTCGGCTCGATCCTGTCCGCCTGCGGACTGATCAGCGTTCTGGCCTTCGCCCTGCTCGGCGGCGCGGAACCGCTTGTGCTGGCAGCGCTGTTCGTCCCGGTTAACCTCGGCCTCGGCTTTCGGGGACCCCCGGGATTCTTCCGCGCCGTCATTGCGGCCCGCGGAGACGATGCGCGTGGATCCGCCCTGGTACTGGTGGCCATTCTGGTCACGGCGGCTGTCGGAACGGCCCTTGCCGCCCCGGTCGTGACACTTGGCGCAGCCCCGCTGGCGGCCGTCGCCGCTGCGGTCTCGTGTGCCTCGGTGCTCTGCCTTCTGGCCCTGCCGAAACTGGAGGCCTGAGGCCCGGTCAGGCGATGCCGAACAGGGCTTCGCTGTTCTCGAGGAAGGGGGAGCCGCCATCAGTGATGCCGGACACACGCCCCGGCGCGGTGGCCAGAACCGTCTCTGCAAAGAACCCGGCCAGCGCCAGTTGACGGGCCCGGAAGCTGCCATCTTCGCTGCGCGCCGCCACTGCGGCCCGCGTCAGGAAGTGGCCGCCAATCACATCCCCCGCCAGCGCCAGATAGGCGGTTGCCCCGGCAAGCGCCTTGGCCTGATCACGATCCTTCATCGCCTCCAGCATCCAGTCGCTTGCCTCGCGCAGGGCATCTGCCCCGGCGCGAAGACGGTCCGCAATCTGGACCAGTTGCGGATCGTTCGTGGCGCGCGCATCGGCGGCGGTTGCCTCCACCTCGCCCAGCATGACCCGCATCGACTCGCCATTGGTACCGGTCAGCTTGCGGCCGACCAGGTCGATGGCCTGAATACCATTCGTGCCCTCGTAAATCGGCGCAATCCGGGAGTCGCGATACAATTGACCAGCCAGCGTCTCATTCATGAAGCCCATGCCGCCATGGATCTGGACCCCCAGGCTGGCCACATCGACTCCCATGTCCGTACACCAGGCCTTCGCGATCGGCGTCAGCAGGTCTTCGCGCATCTTCGCAGCCTTGCGGGTTTCCTCGTCTACAGCCGCCTCGGCCAGATCTGCCGCCACGCCGCACGCATAGCAAATTGACCGAGCGGCAGCGACGCGGGCCCGCATGGTAGTCAGGGTACGGCGCACATCGGCATGGTGCAGGATCGGGGCAGGCCCGTCCACACCGGACACCTTGCCCTGCTTGCGTTCCTGAGCGTATTCGAAAGCCGTCTGATAGGCCGCTTCACCGACGGCGACTCCTTCAAGGCCGACATTCAGGCGCGCCGAGTTCATCATCGTGAACATGCAGGCAAGCCCCTTGTTCTCCTGCCCGATCAGCCAGCCCGTGGCGCCATCATATTCCATGACACAGGTCGGCGAAGCGTGGATGCCCATCTTCTTTTCCAGACCGATGCATTTCACGGCATTCCGGTCGCCCAGGCTGCCATCCGGGTTCACCATCACTTTCGGGACGATGAACAGGGAGATGCCGCGAGACCCGGCCGGCGCATCCGGCAGACGCGCGAGCACGAGATGGATGATGTTCTCGGCGATGTCATGATCGCCCCAGGTAATGTAGATTTTCTGCCCGCTGATGGCATAGCTGCCATCATCATTCGGCACCGCCTTGGTCTTCAGCGCGCCGACATCCGAACCGGCCTGCGGCTCGGTCAGATTCATCGTGCCGGTCCAGGTGCCGGCGACGAGATTTGGAAGATAGGTCTGTTTCTGGTCATCGGTGCCATGTGCGAGCAGGGCCTCGATCGCGCCGAAGCTCAGCATCGGGCAGAGACCGAACGACATGTTCGCAGCGTGGAACATTTCCATCACGGCCAGGGCCAGCGCCTTGGGCAGGCCCTGGCCGCCCCATTCTTCCGGCGCCGACAGGCCCATCCAGCCGCCGTCGCGGAACTGGGCATAGGCGTCTGCAAAGCCCGGCGCCGCCTTCACCCCGTCTTCGGTCAGTTGGGCGCCATGGGCATCTCCGACCATGTTCAACGGGGCCAGAACGTCCCGCGCCAGCTTGTTCGCTTCTTCCAGGATGGGAGAAATCAGGTCCGGGTCATAATTCGCAAAGGGCGCGAGCCCTTCCAGCCGCGAGACGCCAGCGACGGATTGAAGGGCGAATGCCATATCGCTCAGCGGGGCATCATATGCCATGGATTACTCCTAGAATCTGAATAAGTTATATCCTGCGTGACGTCTAGCGCGGGGATGGCCCGGCGCCAACTGCGCCCTATAATCACTGGGACGTTTCAAGCAGCACTCCAGGAGACTCATCATGCGCACCACCCTTCTATCCGTATCCCTGCTCGCCCTCGCCGCCTGCGGCGCGGCCGAGACCACCGCCCCGGCCGCCGAAGCGGAAACCCCGGCGACCGAAACCGCTGAAACCACCGCGGCGCCTGCAGAAACCGCAGAGCCGGCCCCGGAAATCGGCCCGGCCGGCACCTATGTGCTGGATCCGACTCACGCCTCCCTTACCTGGACCGTCGACCATTTCGGCCTGTCCAGCTACACAGCCCGCTTCACCAAGATGGACGCCACCCTGGAATTCAATCCGGACGATGCCAGCGCCACGTCCCTGACCGTCACCGTTGATCCGGCCTCCGTGGAGACCGACTATCCGGGCGATTACAAGGCCAGCCATGCCGATTCCCCGTACGAATCCTGGAACGCCCAGCTGGCTCAGGACCCGACCTATTTCAATGCCGGCGAGTATCCGGAAATTACCTTCACCTCGACCGAAGTCACCCAGACAGGCCCGTCGACCGGCACCGTCACCGGGGACCTCACTTTCCTGGGCGTGACCAAACCGGTCACCCTCGACGTCATCTACAACGGCACGGCCACGTTCCCCTGGGCGCCCGAACAGCCGAAGATCGGTTTTTCGGCCACGGGATCCCTGACCCGGTCGGAGTTCGGCCTCGACAAGATGGTGCCGAATCTCGGAGACGAGATTGAACTCACCATCGAGACGGAATTCGTCATGGCGACGCCCGCCACAGACGCCGAATAATCCGGACGACAGGACATCATGAAGGCTGAAACCTCCAGATACGCCCTCATCGCCATCACCCTGCACTGGGTGATGGCAGCCCTGCTTCTGTTCATGATCTGGCTGGGCTGGAACATGGACGATCACGAAGCACGCTATCAGCTGCACAAATCGGTCGGCATCCTCTTGCTGTTCCTGACCGTGGTGCGGGTGATCTGGCGGGCCATGAACCCGCCACCCCCATTGCCTGAAGAGATGCCGGCCCATGAGAAGCTGGCCTCGCATCTGGTGCATATGGCGTTCTACGGCCTCATGATCCTTCTGCCGCTGGCCGGCTGGTTGCTGGTCTCAACCTCGAAATTCAAGGTGCCGACCGTTCTGTTCGGCACGATCAGCTGGCCCCACCTGCCCGCGCCGGATTTCCTGCGCGGCGATCTTGCCCATGCCATTCTGGAAAACATCCATTCGAAAGGTGCCTGGGTCCTGATCATCCTGCTCGGCCTGCATGTGGCCGGCGCGGTGAAACACGAGATTGGCGGCGAGGAGGGCGTGCTGAAGAAGATGCTGCCCGGCCTGTTTGGCAAGGTCGCCCCGCCGAAAACGGCGCGCGGATATCTTCGCGCCTTCGGCACAGCCATCATTGCCTTTGCGCTGATCGCACTCATTCCGATTGCCGGATCCGGCCCGTCCGACGCCGCCCCTGCGGAATCCGCCCCCGTCGCAGAAGGGGAGGCCGACAATCTGTCCCCCAACTGGACCGTCAATTACGAGCAGTCGGAAATCCGCTTTACCGGGGAGTATGACGGAGCCGGGTTTACCGGCACATTCGGCGACTGGACGGCAGACATCGAATTCCATCCGGACGACCTTGCGGGCTCTGAAGCCCTCGTCACGGTCCGCACCGCCACCGCAGATGCCGGCAAGAAGCTCTACAATGACAGCCTGAAGGGCCAGGAATGGTTTGACACGAACACGTTCCCGGAAGCCCGTATCAGGCTGGACAATTTCCGTGAGACCGACACCGGCTACACTGCGGACGCAACCATTTCTCTCAAGACCGAACTCGTCACCGTCCCGCTCGACTTTACACTCGACATCGATGGCGACATCGCCACGCTGAACGCAACCACGGTCATGAACCGGAAGGCGTTCGATCTTGGTCAGGCCTCGGACCCTGCCGGCACATGGGTGGGTGAGGATGTCACCGTGACGGTCACCGGTACGGCCAGCCGCAATTAGGTGATGCAGCGACTTCCGGGCAGCGCGCGCGGGTGCTAAGGGCGCCCGCATGACTGCCATCGCGCCTCTTCAGCCCGGTCCGATCGATCTTGCCGCAAGTTTCCTGCGCAAGGGCGGGCTTGTGGCCATGCCGACAGAAACCGTCTACGGGCTGGCCTGCGACGCTGCCAATCCGGACGCGGTGGCCCGGCTCTATGCTGCCAAGGGGCGTCCGCACTTCAATCCGCTGATCGCACATGTCGCCACCCTGGACATGGCCCGGCGCGAAGCCGTCTTTTCGGAGACCGCTCTGGCCCTTGCCGAACGTTTCTGGCCCGGCCCGCTCACCCTCGTCCTGCCGGTCGCCGAGAGTGGCACTGTGTGTGACCTGGCGCGATCCGGTCTCGACACGATCGCCATCCGCATGCCCGCCCATCCCGGCGCGCGCCAGCTGATCGCCGCCTTCGGCCGCCCGGTCGTCGCTCCGTCGGCAAACCGGTCCGGCCATGTCAGCCCGACCCGCGCCGAACACGTCAAGGCAGACCTTGATGGCAAGCTGGACCTGATCCTCGATGGCGGCCCCTGCACACAGGGGATCGAGTCCACCATCATGTCCCTGGTCAGCAAACAGCCCGTCCTGCTGCGCGCGGGCGCGGTGGACACGCCGACGCTGGAAGACTTCCTCGGTGTTCCCCTCCAGCGTCCCGGCAGCGCCGATGGAATTTCTGCGCCCGGCCAGTTGAAAAGCCACTATGCCCCGAACGCCAGGCTTCGCCTCAACGCCGACGCCCCGGAAGCAGGGGAGGCCTGGCTGGGCTTCGGGCCGGATGTGCATGGCGGCGCAAACCTCTCGCCCACCGGCAGCCTGACCGAAGCGGCCGCCAATCTGTTTGCCTTGCTGCGTGAACTCGACTCGCGAGCGGACCGCATCGCCGTGGCACGCATTCCCGAAGACGGCCTTGGTGAAGCGATCAATGACCGTCTCGCCCGCGCTGCGCACCGGGAATGAGACCGGCTTGCCAGATCGCCCCATCGAATTTTCGCGCGAAAAAGACTAGGCTTGCGCCATGACACAGCTCAGCCCGGACTTCCTCACCGCCGCCAAGGACCTGCTCGGCTCCGCCGGATGGAGCATGGATTCAGAGGACCTCGACAGGGTGACGAGCCCGTGGCGCGGCACCTACAAGGGCAACACACCCTTCCTCGCCAAGCCGGCCACGACCGAGGAGACCGCCGCGCTGGTCAGCTTGTGCAACCGGCACGGCGTCGCCATGACGCCCCAGGGCGGCAATACGGGTCTGGTCGATGCCGGCACGCCGCATGGCGAGATCTGCATCTCTCTGCAGCGCATGACGGCGATCCGCTCGGTGGATGCCTTCAACAATTCGCTGGTCATCGAGGCAGGCGCGCCGCTGGTCACCGCACAGCAGGCGGCGGACGAGGCGCGGCGGCTGTTTCCGCTCTCGCTCGGATCGGAAGGCACAGCCACGATCGGCGGCCTGATCTCTACCAATGCCGGCGGCGTGGCGGTTCTGCGCTATGGCATGATGCGGGACCTGATCCTCGGCCTTGAAGTCGTGTTGCCGACCGGGGAAGTCCTGAACGGCCTGTCCGGCCTGCGCAAGAACAATACCGGTTATGATTTGAAACACCTGTTCGCCGGCGCAGAGGGCACGCTCGGCATCATCACGGCGGCGACGCTGAAACTGTTCCCGAAGGTCCAGCGCGCCAGCGCCTGGGTGACCTGCGAAACCCCGGACGATGTCGTGAAGCTCCTGTCGCTGGTCCGGGACCATGCCGGCGACACGGTGACCAGTTTCGAAATCATTCCAGCCAATGCCATCGCCATGGTACAGGCAGATGTGCCGGGCACGCGCGATCCGCTGCCGTCGGACCTGCCTTGGCGGGTGCTGATGGAAATCTCCATGTCGCGCACGGCGCATGCCCGCGACCTGCTGGAGGATGCGCTGGCCGCTGCCTATGAGGATGGCCTGATCCGGGACGCGATCCTGGCCGAGAGCGTCGCGCAGGCGGAAAGCTTCTGGCATATTCGCGAGACGATCCCGCTGTCCAAACGCGCCTATGGCACGGCCCTGAACCAGGACATCTCCGTCCCTGTCAGCCGCATCCCGGACTTCATCGAGGCGTGCAATGCCGCTGTGCTTGAAAAATACCCGACAGCTGAATTCGTCATTTTTGGCCATGTCGGCGATGGCAATCTGCATTATTCCGTCTGCGAACCGGCGGGCGCCGAACACCCGGTCCTGAAAGGTCAGGACGAGGCCGTGTTCCGGATCATCTACGATCAGGTCATGGCGTTTGATGGCTCCATCAGCGCCGAGCATGGTGTCGGCCGTCTCAAGCGCGATGAGCTGGAACGCATCCGTCCGCCCGCGGCCACGGCCACGATGCGCGCCATCAAGCGGGCGCTTGATCCGGAAAACCTGATGAATCCGGGCCGCGTCATCAAGACTTGACCCTGCGGGGCCTTGCCTTCGGGCGGTATGACGTTAGCCTTGTCGCCAGAGTGGTGGGAGAAGAGACATGCGGACTTTCGCGCTGGGCTTCGGCCTGATGACCTTGCTTGCGGCATGCGCACCGGACTCGCCGATGGTTGGCGGTCCGTGCAGCTATGAATCCTCGATCATCACGGCCACAGTTGCCGAAGTCGAGGAAGACGGCGCGGTCTTCAACGGTCCGGAAGGTGAGTTCTGGGTCTCCGCATCCTATCTGGGCACACCGCCCAAGGTCGGCGACACACTGACCCTGCGCCTGGATCGCATTGTGGAGGGCACCTGCACACCGGAAATCTTTTCCGTCATCGATCCGGACAGCAGCGACGCCGACTGATCACCACATTGCGCAGGGCCGCGTCATGAAACCTCCCACCTCGGTCAGCACACTGTCGGACTTTGGCCGGGCCCGCCTCTCGAAATCGTTCTTCATGCGGGACTTCCTGTTTTCCGACATTGCCGCCCTGCACGGCTTTGCAAACATTCCCGGGGATCCAGATCTGGCCATCGCCGCCGGAACCCGGCTGTGTACCGAACTGCTCGAACCGCTCCAGGATGTGTTCGGCCGGGTCGCCATCCGATCGGCCTACCGGTCACCGGAAGTCAACGGCTTTGGCAACCAGATGCAGAAAGCCGGCAAGGCCGGATACAATTGCGCGTCAAACGAGAGCAACCACGCTCACCACATCTGGGACAGGCGCGACGCAGAGGGCAATATGGGCGCGACGGCCTGTATCGTCATCCCGGCTTTTCATGACGCCTTCTCCGGAGAAGGGGACTGGCAGAAGCTGGCCTGGTGGATCCACGACCATCTGCCGTATTCGACGCTGTATTTCTTCCCAAAGCTCTGGGCCGTGAACATACAATGGCGGGAAAATCCTGTCCGGCAGATCGACAGCTACACAAAGCCGAGGGGACGGCTGACTTCCCCCGGAATGCCAAACCACGCCGCATCGCATGAAGCAGACTGGGCCATCTTGCGGGACGTTTTCCCCGGCGCGTGACGCAGGTCAGCCTCGCCGCCCGAACAGGCGTTCTATGTCGGCCAGTTTCAGTTCCACATAGGTCGGCCGGCCGTGATTGCACTGGCCTGAGTGCGGCGTGGCCTCCATCTGGCGCAGCAACGCGTTCATCTCCTCGCCATTGAGGCGACGACCGGCCCGAACCGAACCGCGGCATGCCATATTGCCCATCACTTCCTCGAACCGCTCCTTCAGGGCAAGCCCGGCATCATATTCGGCAAAATCATCGGCAAGGTCGCGGATCAGTCCCATCGCATCCATTTCGCCGAACAGGGCCGGGGTCGCCCGCACGCAGATCGCACCAGCGCCAAAGGGTTCAATCTCCAAACCGAGTTCAGCCAGTTCGTCTGCACGCTCCAGCACACGGGCGGCTTCGTCTTCGGAGAGTTCCACCACGTCCGGAATCAACAGCGCCTGCCGTTTCACGCCGCCAGCCGCCATCTGCCGCTTCATGTCTTCATAGACGAGGCGCTCATGTGCGGCGTGCTGATCGACAATGACGATCCCGTCCGCCGTCTGCGCCACGACATAGGTTTCGTGCAATTGCGCGCGGGCCACGCCAAGCGGAAAGTCGCCAGGCACGCCCTGCGCGGGCGTGGCCCCGGGCTCCACACGCGCCGAGGGGGCCCCATCGTGGCGAAAGACAGGGGGCGGGGCTTCGCTCAGCCCGTGCAGGGCCGCAGCGGACGGCGGCAGGGGCTGGTCCAGATCCGGCCCGACGGGTTGGCGATAATAGGACGAGGGCGAAGCCTGGCGTTCTGGTGCCGGCGGCACGGACCAGAGATTCGGAGAAGTCGCCTCCTCGATCTTCACCTTGCCGAGGGCGTAGTTTGCTACGGTGGTGGAGGCCCGGTGCCCGGCCGCTGCTAAGGCATGGCGCAGCGCACCAATCATCAGCCCTCGCACATTCCCTGCGTCCCGGAAGCGGACTTCCGTCTTCGCCGGATGCACGTTCACATCGACATATTCCGGATCCAGATCCACGAACAGGGCGGCCAGCGGGTGACGGTCCCGCGCCAGGAAATCCTGATACGCCGCCCGGATGACACCATTCAGCATCCGGTCCTTCACCGGCCGGCCATTGACGAACAGGAACTGCATCTGCGCATTGCCGCGGTTCAGCGTCGGCAGCCCGGCAAATCCGCTGAGGCGCACGCCTTCGCGTTCCGCATCGATTTCAAGGGCGTTCTCACGGAAGTCCCGCCCCATGATTGCGCCCAGCCTTGCCAATTGCCCGGCCGCACCTTCCGCTTCGGCGGCATATCTCAGGGAGTTGCGGCCATTGTTCTCCAGCGAGATCGCCACATGCGGATTGGCCATGGCCAGCCGTTTCACCGTGTCGGTCACGGCCATCGCTTCGGCGCGTTCGCCCTTCATGAATTTCAGCCGGGCGGGCGTTGCATAGAACAGGTCCCGCACTTCGATCCGCGTTCCGGTCTCGCCGCGCCCGGTAAACGCTGCCGGGCGGGGGCCTTCCATCCGTCCGGCCTCGACAAACACTTCCGCAGCATCCTCGCCTGCGGCACGCGAGGAAATGCTGCACCGGCTGACGGAGGCAATCGACGGCAACGCTTCGCCGCGAAACCCCATCGTATGGATGTTGAGCAGATCAACCCGTCCGCCATCATCCGGGACGAGTTTTGACGTGGCGTGCCGCTCCAGAGCGACCAGCAGGTCATCGGCAGACATGCCACAACCATCATCCTCGATGATGATCCGCTTCAGGCCGCCGGCCTCGATCGATACCGAAATGCGCCGCGCCCCCGCATCAAGGGCGTTCTCGACCAGTTCCTTGACCGCCGCAGCCGGGCGTTCGACCACTTCACCGGCCGCAATCCGGTTCACGACATCGGGGGGCAGCTTGCGTATTTCGGGGCGGGATCGGACGGAATCAGCCATTCCTCCAGCATATCGCGATGCGGCGTGCTTGTCCCTGCCTGCCCGCAGGCCCGGCACGCCAGTGTACGCGGCGGCCACTTGACGCAGGCCGGTTGCCTTCCGCCCGGTTACCTCACAAAGTGCGGCCAGACCTTTCGGAGCCTGACCTGACATGAAGATGATTTCCTCCATCGCAATCGCCGCCCTTGTGGGGCTTGCTGCCTGTGGCGGCTCGGATGCCCCCGCAAATGAAACGCCTGCTGAGCCCGCTCCGGCCGCGGCCACCCCGGCCGCCACGCCCGCACCCGCGGCGCCTGCAACGGACGCCCCATCGCCCTTCGCGGCCCTGCCTGCACCCTACAACACGGCAGACTATGCGCGCGGCCGCCGGACATGGAAACTCTGCCAGTCCTGCCACCTGACCGCCGAAGGCGCCGGCAATCTGGTCGGCCCAAACCTGCATGGCCTGTTCGGTCGCGAAGCCGGTACGCTGGACGGTTTTGCCTATTCTCCGGCCCTGCAGGAAGCCGATTTCGTCTGGACCCCGGAACAGGTCGATCATTGGCTCGAAAATCCGCGCACCTTCCTGCCCGGCAACCGCATGACCTTTGCGGGCGTCCGCAAGCCTGAAGACCGGATCGCGGTTGTCGCCTATCTGATGAGCGAAACCGGATATGACGCCGCCGCGATGCCGGACACGGCGGAGGAATAGGCCTCCGGCTTCAGTGCCGGAAACTGACGGCGAGCAGCACGGCCTGCTCGTCGAACTCCCCGGCAAACTCCTGACGGTACCCCACGGCCAGATCGGCCCAGTCGAAATGATAGCCCAGCTTGGTCTCGTACTTGCTGGAATCGGCCGTGTCGCTACCGCGCTCGATCCATAACTGCTGGCCGAGGAACAGATTCTGCCAGAGATCGACGCCATAGCCGATCTCTGCCCGGTGACGGACGCACCCGTCCTCGTAGCGCACCGACACCGCGTCCGCGAAGGCATGGAAATTCCGTCCTCCGCGCAAGCCGGACAGGCCACCACTCACACGGATTTCCCCACCCCAGCTGTCACAGCCGAACACGCCGCCCACCGAATTGCCTTCCAGAAGGCCGGCCTCAACCCCGATGGCCCAGCCCTTGTGATCCACCAATTGGCGGCGCAGCGTGGCGCGCCAGGCCGTGCGGTCGAACTGGCTGCCCGCCGTTTCGTAGGCCACCGCTTCCGATTTCGCCGTCACAGACCAGCCGGGGGCCAGCCCATATTCGCCATAGAGTTCCACGCGGTTTCCGCGAATGCCTTCCAGTTCTTCCGCAGTTAGCACAGCCTGCGCATACCAGCCGCCTTCCGGCTGGGCCCACGGACCCGCCCATGCCGGGCCCGTCACGGCCATCGCCAGCAAGAAACATCCCGAACCCCTCATGGCATCGCAACCTAATCACGAAATCCAGGGTTGAAAACTCATTTCCGCTCCCGGCGTGCCGCAAAGATCGCATGTCGCACGCACGAAAAAGCCCCCACCTGACCAGGCGGGGGCTTTTGCAAGACGCGTGAAGCGTGGCTCCTAGAGACGGAAACGGATCTGGTCTGACCAGAAACGCTCAAGGCGCGAGATGGTCTTGTTAAGCTGGGACAGGTCATCCGGACGGACGCTGGCGGTCGGCTCCAGGGCACCGGCCTGCTTTTCGAACAGGGCTTCGACCCGCTTGCGGACTTTGAGGCCGCGCTCGGTCAGGCTGAGCGTGACGGTGCGCTTGTCATCCTCGGAACGCGTCTGAATGAGATAGCCGCCTTCCTGCAGTTTCTTGACGTTGTAGGACAGGCTGGTGCCGGCAAAGGCGCCGCGAGCACGCAGAACAGACGCCGGGGCCTCGCCTTCACCAATTTCATAAAGCAGCAGGGCCTGAACACCGGTCAGGGACCGTTCGCCGCCGCGCTCCAGATCGTCTTTGACAACATCGTGAAGACGACGGTGCGCCTGCTCAAGCAAAGACAAAGACTTCAGGAAGGATTCACCAAGACTATTGTTCGCAGTTTCCTGCGTTTCTGCAATCATCATACTCACCACCACTCAATTTATTTTACTCAACTTTTGTTGTAGTTTGAGTAGAAGTACAGCATCATTCCTAATGAATTGATAAGCATACCCTTTTCGGAAGACTAGAAGGTTAACAAACGGCCGAATACATTAACCGTTACTATTGCGTAACGATTTAGTGGACCGCAGCCTTTCGTGAATTCAAATATTCGATTGCAGGTCAGGCAAACGTGTCGGCCATGCTCCGGGCCCCGTATTTCGGACTCGGGCCATGCACATTCTCTTCTGGCCGGCTGTCGATGAACATGAAGACCAGCACGATCAGGCCGCCGATATAGGGGATCAGGTTCAGCAGATACATCCAGCCGGACAGGTCCTGGTCGTGGAACCGACGTACGGTGACCGCGATGCCGGGAATGATGGTGTAAAGCCACCAGAGGACCGTGAAGATCGGCAGGAAGTATCCATCGGAGTCATCCACGCCGAATACTGCCAGTGTCAGAATGGTGTCCAGTATGAGCGCAACAAAGAACGTCAGAATGTAGAACAGGATAAAGCCCCAATACTCCTGTCGGCGCGCGCGGCCATGGAACTGGAAGTAATTGGAGGACAGGCACCGGAGAAAATAGGTCCAGATGCCGTCACTCTTCACTGCCGGGATTCGGGCATAGGCCGGCGCCGCCGCAGCAGCCATGGGCGCCTGCGCCGGAGCAGCCGCTGCCGCTTGCGCCCCGCGCGGCTGAAGCAGGTAGATGTCACGCGCTTCATCGCCCATGGCCACGAAATCAACTTCATGGCCCTGCACCAGCCGGTTGTCATCGCGCACCTGCGCCTGAGAGAATTTGTAGCGTGCGCCATCATCCCCAAGAATGATGCCGAGCCCCTCGGCGGAATCCGCCTTCAAAACCTGTCCGCGCATGCCTGCTCCTGAATCGCCCCATCAAAACTGGCGGCACTATTTCAAGACAGGCAGCGGGGCTCAATCCCCAAAGGTCAATTCATCGGCCCCAAGCTGCTCGAAATATGCCGCGACATCTGCCTCGCTGACCTCCTCCAGCGTCGCGGGCTGCCATTTCGGGTCATTGTCCTTGTCGATGATCACGGCGCGCACGCCTTCGAGGAAGTCATGGCTCTGCACCTTGCGCCAGCCAATGCGGTACTCCATCCGCATATTGTCCTCGAAGGTTTCCATCTTTGCGCCTTCACGCACCTGGCGCAGCGCCACCTTCACCGTCTCCGGCGACTTGGTGCGAAGGGTAGCCGCCTGCTCCACGGCCCAGTCATCGCCGGAAGCCTCCAATGCCGCGACAATCTCCTCGGCCGTCTCCCGGGCAAAGCACGCATCGATCACCTCGCGATGAGCCTCGAAACTGCCCGGCGGGACAGCATGGGTCAGACCCCGCAGGATCTCGTTCAGCATCTCGGCCGCGCCAACGGAGAAGTCGGCACTTTCCACCTGCTTCTTCAAATTCGGGATCAGTTCGGACGGCAGATAATGGGTCGCCACGCGCGCAGCCGCCACGTCCACACCCTTCAGGCGCGCACCGGTCAGGGCGAGCCAGGTACCAAGTTCGCCGGACAGTCGCGGCAGGAACCAGCCACCGCCGACATCCGGGAACAGGCCGATCCCGGTTTCCGGCATGGCGAACAGGGTGCGCTCAGTCGCAACGCGATGGGAGCCGTGCACCGACAAGCCGACCCCGCCGCCCATCGTCACACCGTCCATGATGGCCAGCACCGGCTTGGGAAAAGTCTTCAGCGCGGCATTCATGCGGTATTCGACACGGAAGAAGGCCCGCGCCTCGCCGGCATCGCCTGCGCCACTTTCGGCCAGCATGCGAATGTCCCCCCCGGCACAGAACCCCCGCGTGCCGTCCTCATGATCAATCATGACCAGGTAGACGGTGGGATCCTCGGCCCAACGCTCCAGCGCCGCCAGAATCGTGTCGCACATCGGCGCATTCAGCGCGTGCAGCGCCTTCGGACGGGTCAGCGTGATGCGGCCCACACCGCGATGGACCTCGACCGATACCTCATTCGACATGTTCTATCCCTTTGTCTCCGCCGGCCCGGGCCGGTCTCACTTTTACGGCCATACCCCTACAGGGGTCGCAGTCGGGATCAAGCCCGCAGCGCAAGGGAGAACACCTAGCGCGATAGCCAATCCGTATCGCAATGCCAGCACGCTTCCGCGCTGCCCGCCCCGATCGGGCTGCCGGGCGGAATGTCGATCGCGCTGGAAGACGGTGGCGCGGCCGGTGATGGTCGGTCGAGATGCGCCCCTATGCGCCGGGCCAGCTCCATGCGCACCGCTGCGTCGCTGTCCGGCATGCGGCGTTGCCGCTTCGACAGACGTCCCTCCAATCCCGCCAGATAGGCATTGGTCTGCATCACCACTTCCGGCGTCGCCTGCCCGTTCCCGGACAAATCGATCAGGGTGGAGACATAACGCACCTGTTCCCGGTGCAGGATCCCGGCCTGGCGCGGGCTGGAGACCGTGCGGAACACCGCGCCCTCCAATGCCTGAAGCACGTCATCATAGCCCAGCGCAGAGGTGTCCCGCCGCCGGGTCTCGATCAGTCGCGCCACACGCTGCGGATGCAGCACCGCGCTCAGCGTCATGGAGGCGGCTGTATCCGCTGCGGCCAGCAAATCGAACATCGCGCCGGTCTCGCCGGGGAAATATTCCGCACCGGCATTTGCCCCGCGAAACGACACCATGGGCGGGGTCAGCAGGTTCAGCGTGTCATCCGGCAGGTCCAGAGCCGCCGGGTCCAGGGTTGCCACCAGCGCATCCAGTGCCGCCTTCTGTCGCGCCGCAGGAACCGCCGTCCCGGCCAGATCGGCTTCGCCCGTCTCGGCATAATGGAAATCATAACCGCCAATCATCTTGGCTGCGGCATTCACCTGATAACGGTGATACAGATAGATCGGCACGATCACCGCCCGCAGGCCCGAACTCGGCTGACCCGTCCGCAACACATCTGCGCCGAACCGGTCCAGCGCCACCTGTCGCACCTGCATTACTTCCGTCAGCGCAGCCACGGGATCGGCGCCATTGTCCCAGACGCTGGCATGCGGGTGCGCCGTCCCCACGCCGCGCCCCTGCGGATCATCGATAAAACGCAGCCCGCCGGCCCGCGCCGATTCCAGCAGCGCATCTCCCGCAGCATCCTCATCCGTCCCGTCCGGATACTGGCGGTACAGCCACATCGTGGCCACCTTGTCCCACTCGCCGATGCCGGTGTCATAGGCAGCGGAGAAATCGAGATC